>NZ_CP017641.1:4021875-5362500 GCF_001983935.1 Fuerstiella marisgermanici
ATGAGATCGCGCCACTGCTATTTGCATCTGAAGATAGTGCTGAGTGATCCAGACGCCATCCATCCAGGAAGTTTCTCATGAGAAATACCGGAACGCTGTCCATCTTCGGCCTGATAGGACTGTTGACGTTCGTAATGCCAGCGTCTGCTCAGGAGTTTGACGGCAAGTGGCATGCACTGTTTGACACGCCTGCCGGACTTCAGATCTACCATTTCGATTTCCAGAACAATAGCGGCAAGGTGACAGCCAGGGCGGCCGTGGAGACTGCTGACCGAAAGCGTGATGTCGCGTTCAAGGAAGCAAAACTGGACGGCGACACGCTAACTTTTGTGGAGCTGCGAAAATTCGGCGAGCGTGAGCTTCGCATCGAATACACCGGCACGCTGAGCGACAAAGGGATCACGCTCGTACGCAAAATCGGCGACTTCGGAAGTCAGGAATCGGTCGCGACCCGGAAAGTTCCCAAGCACGAACCTGCTTCGACTGCTCCGGTGGTCGAAGTTCAAATCGAACGCATTATCAAGGATGCCTTCAAGGATTCTTTCCGCATCGGGACTGCAGGCGATTTTCCGGCGCGGTACTCGAGTCACGAACTCAAGGTCGCAGCCGAGCATTTCAACGCCGTGACACCCGAGAACTGCATGAAGCCTGAACGGATTCATCCGGAAGAAGGCAAGTGGCGATTTGAGCAGTCCGACGCGTTGGTCCAATGGGCGACGAACAACAAGATGAGTGTTCACGGACATACGCTCGTGTGGCACGCTCAGACACGTGACTGGTTCTTTCGCGATGGAGAACGCGAAGTTGTGACGAAGCGAATGAAGGCTCACATCGACACGTTGGTTGGCCGCTACAAAGGGAAAATCCAAAGCTGGGATGTTGTCAACGAAGCAATCAACGATGGCGGCAATCAGGAAACGGGCCAAACGGAGAACTTGCGGAATTCCAAATGGGTGCAAACGCTCGGGCCAGAGTTTCTGACGTTCGCGTTCAAGTTCGCTGCACGAAGCAGACCCCAACGCCGTTCTTTATTACAACGACTACAACATCGAATCTGGTCAGAAGCACGACAGTTCGATGGTCCTGCTGAAACGCCTGCTCAAAGACGGAGCGCCGGTTCACGCGGTTGGAATTCAGGGTCACTGGCGGACCGGAAGCGTCCCTTACGACGACATCGACAAGGCGATTTCGGATTACGCTTCGTTGGGGCTGAAGGTCAGCATCACAGAGCTTGACGTCACGATTAGTGGAGCTTCTGGCGGACAATTCGGCCGCGGCTTTGGGCGAAGACGTTTTGGCAACAGGAAACCTCCTTCGGTCGAAGACCTAAACGCTCAAGCCAAAGCGTATAAGAAGCTCTTCGCGATCTTCAACAAGCACAAAGACGTGATCGAACGAGTCACTTTCTGGGGCCTCAACGACCGCCGCACATGGCGCTTCGGACAACACCCCCTGATTTTCGACGCCAACAACAATCCCAAACCCGCCTACGGTGCGATTGTTAATGAACCATCGCGCGACTGATTGCAATCACACCACGCCCCTCAGTGCCTCCATGAACTGAGCGAGCCCACAACATGGGGCGTGCTGTTTTCAGCAAGTTGGGCGCAGGCGCATAAGCTTGAATTGCACGTCACCAAGGTTTCACCATGACAAAACTTGCAATCTCGTTTGTCTCATTCGTGCTGCTGTCTTTCGCAGCTGTATCCGCTCAGGATGTCCCGCTGGTCTACGACTTGGAAAACACCGGAGAGAAGTTTCCTCAACCGGTGCTGTCGGCTTTCGAGCAATTGCCGGTCGTGCGACCTCTGCCTGATCCGTTTGCGTGGCCGGACGGCAGCGGGCGTTCCACAAAGTTCGCAGACTGGGCTCGTCGTCGCTCAGAGATCAAAGCTGAGATTGAAAGATACGGGGTTGGGGAAAAACCACCGCGTCCGAAAGACATCGCCGCGACCCTCAAAGACGGAACACTCACCGTCAAGGCGACTGAAAATGGCGAGACCCTGACGCTTACCGCGCGAGTGAGTATGCCGAAGGGCGACGGTCCATTCCCCGCTGTTATCGGAATCGGCTTTGGTGGCGGAACCGGAAGTTTGCCGGCCGACATCTTCACCAGTCGCGACGTCGCGACGATCTCGTTCGACTTCAAACAGGTGATGGCTCACCAGCAGAAGCGCGGCAACGAACCGATCAACCGGCTCTATCCGGAACTCACACACATCGGAGCCTACGCGGCCTGGCCGTGGGGGATCAGCCGTATCATCGACGGTCTGGAACTGGTCGAAAAAGACCTGCCGATCGACCGCAAACGACTGGCCGTCACAGGCTGTTCGTTCGCCGGAAAAATGGCTCTGTTTGCCGGGGCCTTCGATGAGCGGATCACCCTGACCATTGCCCAGGAATCGGGCGGCGGAGGTGCCGCGGCGTGGCGAGTTTCTGAAACGCTTGGCAACGTGGAAACGCTCGGCAAGACCAGTCGAGCGTGGTTTCGGGAAGACATGTTTGAATTCTCTGCCGCCGTCGACAAGCTGCCGTACGACCATCACGAACTGATGGCGATGGTTGCTCCGCGAGCTCTGCTAGTTCTCGGGAACCCGGAATACGAATGGCTGGCGGATGAATCGGGATACGTTTCCTGCCGAGCCGCTCATGAAGTCTGGAAGACGTTCGGCATCGGCGATCGCTTTGGTTTCTCGATCGTTGCCGGACATCCGCATTGCCAGCTTCCTGCCAGCCAGCGACCGGAAGTCGAAGCGTTCGTCGACAAATTTCTGCTGGGCAAGTCGGACGTGAAGACAGACGTCACCAAACACCCGTTCGATTTGGTCGAACACGAATTCTGGTACGACGGTTGGACGAAAGGCAAGTCGACGTTCCCAACGTTGGACGGCGAGAACATCGAGACCTTCACTTTCGAGGCCGAAGCGATGAAGTCCGGTTCCGACTGGGAAATCAAATCCGCCGAAGACGCTTCCGCCGGAAAGTACATTACGGTCAAGCCCAGTATTGAAAGCCCGCCAGCCGTTCCCGCAGGCGACAACGCAGCCGTCACAATTCCATTCACAACTACCAAAGACGCGAAGTACTACATCCACGCTCGCGTGAACTGCCCCTCGGCGGACGACGATTCATTCTGGATCCAGATCGACGACGAAGGTTTCGTCATGGCCAACGGCCTCGGAACCCAAGGATGGCAATGGGTCAAGCTGGCCACCTTCAAACCAACACCCGGCAAGCACACGCTGACCATCAAGTACCGCGAAAACGGAGCCTTCCTCGATCGCATCGGAATCACAACCTACCCGTTCGGAGCAGACGCCCTCGACGCGGCCAAAGCTGAACCAAGCTTGAAGAATGCCGTCGACAAGCGGTTCAAGATCGGTGTCGGCGTCGGACATCGGGTTGTTCAGAACGATGAAGACGCCGCACTGATTCGCAGGCACTTTGAAATTCTGACTCCCGAAAACTGCATGAAGCCGGAGGGCATTCATCCGCAGGAAAATGAATGGAAGTTTGAGCCGAGTGATGCGTTCGCCGACTTCGCCCGAGAACACAACATGGAATTGGTCGGCCATTGCCTTGTTTGGGCCAAGGATGACCGAACCGACGAGTGGATGATGAATGAGGGTGAAAATCCGGTGTCGCGAGAGAAGCTGTTGCAGCGAATTCAAACGCACGTCAAGACCGTCGTCAGTCGTTACGCCGACGTGGCCACTCACTGGGATGTCGTCAACGAAGCGATTGGCGATAGCAACGATGATCTGCTGCGCGATTCGGTGTACTCGCAAACGACCGGGATGGACTTCATCGTCACCGCGTTCAAGACGGCCCGCGCACACGATCCCGACGCTCTGCTGATTTACAACGACTACAACGGACACAAACCCGGCAAGCGAAAGAAGCTGATTGAACTGCTGACGAAATTGAAAGCCGCCGGAGCCCCCATCGACGCGTACGGCATGCAGGGGCATTTTGAACTGGGCGACAACTCGCTGCCGGAACTCCGCGCGACCTTCGATGAACTTCGCAAACTCGGCATTCAGGTCGTGGTTTCCGAACTCGACATCGATGTGGTCAAACGAGGACGCTGGTGGGCGGACGGAAACAAGTATCGCGACGAACTGAAAACGTTTGATCCGTACAAAGATGGAATGCCACCGGAAATCGAACAGCAGATGGTCAAACAGTACGTCGAATTGTTCAAGCTGTTTCACGAGTACCGCGACATCATCGCGCGAGTCTCATTCTGGAACCTGCACGATGGCCATAGTTGGCTGAATTATTTCCCGTGGGAGCGAGTCAATCATCCGCTGCTGTTTGATCGCCAACGAAAGCCCAAAGCGGCGTTCGATGCGGTTTACGAAATGCTGAAGAAATCATCCGACCAAAAGGCCGCCGTACGTCACACGCCGCTTCAACGCACCGATGCGAACTCCAAAAAGGTCCACAAGCAGCTTGTTGCGAAAACGAAGCTTGGCCAAATCGACGTCTACTTCCAGGGCGATTCGATCACTCGCCGCTGGGGCGCGACGGACTATCCAGAACTGTTGGCTCACTGGAAAAAGTCATTTCATGGCTGGAACGCGGCCAACTTCGCCTGGGGCGGCGACAACACGCATCACATACTGTGGCGAATGCAAAACGGCGAACTCGAAGGCGTTTCGCCGAAAGTCGTTTGTCTGCAAGCCGGAGCCAACAACCTTCCCTGGATCGGCGCGGCCAAACAGTCTCACGTGACCGACGTTGTTGAAGGCATCGAAGTCATCATCGCCGAATTTCGTTCTCGATTTCCCGATGTGCCAGTGGTGCTAACCGCCATGTTTCCACGAGACCAGAACGCCGCGTTGGCTCCAACAATTGACGCGATCAACAAGAAGCTGAAAGTGATCAGCCAGGCCGACAAACGAATCCACTGGATCAACATCAACGACGACCCGGCTGGTGCCAGCGGCAAGTTACTGCCAGACGTGTCGTCGGACGGTATTCACTTGGAAAAGGCCGGCTACGAAGTCTGGGCACAAGCGTTGCGACCAATCCTGACAAAACTCCTCGGCGAACCAGCTGAGGTTGATCGTGCTCCACCAGCAACAGGCAATCCCGGTCTATGATGCGAGAGGGTGACTCTCAATGTATCCACCGCGCAGCCGTGGTGGTTCGCGTGCGTTCCAATGGCAAAACGGACTCGACCGGCTAACTCTTGTATGCGGAAGTGCTCCGGTCGCCTCCACCGAAGTCGGATTGATACCTACCGTGGACTTCGTGGTTCGAGTGTCCGGTTAGAACCGGTCAGGACTCTAACCATGATTCCACTCCGAAACCGTTTGATGGCATGGGGATACAAACACGCTCACAAAACATGGACTTTGCCATACATCCGAACCGCCGATGAAGGTCCCGAGAGTCTCGCAGTCAAACGACAAAACCCTCGGCCACAAAAGGACTTGTGACCGAGGGCAATTGGTTTGTTTAGAAAAGCTCCCCGAGGCGGTCTCAAACCGAACCGTGGATTAGTCGGGCTAGGTGCCTTTCGTACCAGAAGGTTACGGCGAATTGCACACGTTGAATTATTCAAATGGAACTCCATTTCGGAGCAACTTCGCCCCAACACCTTCGGAGAGAAATTTGTCGCACCGCGGGTCTCCAGTTTGTTCTCATAAATCTGATCATCAGTCGCTTGACGCGAGGTTCTACACACTGTAGTTTTACACTTGTAGTTGTTCAAGACGGGAGCGGAGGAGGCGTCATCGTGAAACTTGGTGGACGGCAATTGTCAGTTATGCGTGTGCTTTGGGAACACGGTGAAGCGACCGTGGCAGAAGTGCAACAGTTCTTAGACACAGACCCACCGCTTGCATACTCGACGGTGGCGACAGTGTTGTCGCGTATGGAACGCAAAGGTCTGATCGCTCATCGAACGAAAGATCGTCAATATTGCTATCGACCTGTGGTTTCAAAAGACGGAGCGGGCCAATCGCTTGTTGGTGAACTGGTTGATCGAGTATTCGGGGGAAGTCCAGCAGAACTGGTCAACCATCTTTTGGCCAGTGACCAAATCGACAAGGACGAGTTGGAGCGGATCAAAGAGCTTGTCATCGAGCATGCCAAACGAACGAGGAGGAACCCATGAGCATTTCGCCTTGGTTCGTGATGGCGTTCTGCAGCTTTCTGTTGACATATCTCGTTCATTCGACGGTGATCATCGGTGGTATGGTATTGCTTGTCAGCAGAATCCGGCAATTTCATGCGCCGACGCTGAAAGTTCTGGCCTGGAAATTGGCACTCCTGCTGCCGCTTTTTACAACGACCGTCGTCACTCTTATACCATCTCTGCATCTGGGATATCAATATTCATTGAGCGAGTCACACCTTCCATCTGCGACTGGTGAAGATGAGACGCCCTTTGCTGAAGCTTCTCACTCATCAGTGATCGATCCGACAGTCGCGCTGGCGGTCTCCTCAAGCGATGTCGGCCGCGAAACGGAACGATCACTGGCCAGCCCCGACATCGAAGAGGGAAGACACCCGAACGTCGAAGTCGAAAGAGCATCCCAAGTTAATTCTCTTTTGACCTGGGAGATTCTTTCACGATGGATCACTGGTCTTTGGGCTGCGACCGTGCTGGCCGGACTGACTAGACTCTGCATTCACATAAAACGCTTGCACATCCTCCGACTGAGTTCCACACCCATTAACGCAGCCGATCTACAACGCGGCCTAGACCAACTGGCTCATAAGATGCGAGTGCGGCGCAAGGTGGATTTGCTGGAAGCTGTGGAAGTGACCGGAGCCCTGACTGCGGGCTTTTGGCGTCCTTTCATTGTGGTGCAAGCACACAGAGACGGAGATTTGAATCGCCTCGATCTTGATTCGGAGTGGGAAGCGTTGTTGGCGCACGAGCTGGCCCACGTTGCACATCGCGATGCCGAATGGAATCTGTTCAGTCAGATTGTCAGATGTCTCTTTCCGTTCCAGCCGCTGAACCGAGTCGTTAGTCGTCAGCTTCAAATCGCAATGGACTTTGCGGCGGATGAGTCGGCTGCGCGCGTTCTGGGTGGGCAGGAGGGGCTCATCAAGTGTTTGGTCCGGATGGGAGATCAAATGCTTGATCGGCAAATGTTGCTCTTAACACGATCAGGACTTGTTGCCGGAATGGCGGCTTTCCGTTCGACGTTGGGGCAACGGGTTGAAAGGCTCCTTATCCAAAACACCTTCAGCATGGAAGTCAGTGCGGCGACCAAGCTCAAAGTGCTGACCGGCCTGGCCATGCTTGCCATGACGGTCGCGGCCCTCATCCCTCAAGCCGTCGCCGAGAGACAAATTGGTTCTTCGGACAATCAAACTTCTTTAGTACAGGGAAACAAGATGAAATCACAGCTTTCGACTTTGGCCGTTCTCATTGGTGTGTCCGCACCGTTGGTTGCCGATGAACCTCAGGATTCAAGACCCGCTGAGCAGACGAAAGAACTCAAGGCAACCCCCGATGAATTGCCAGCAGGAATCGAGCGATTCAATGGCATGCTCGTCGGTCGTCTCGCTGCGAAGGACGTCGAGAAAGGTTCCTTCGTCGTCGTCGTCGACGCTGTTCCACGCGTCTGGCGAAACAGCAAAGCAGAGAATCCGAAGTCGATCGTGGGGAAATCAATCGAGATCGAGGGAGTCTTCGGGAAATTCCTGGACGTGCTGGTGACCACACGTAAAGGGGAAACCGTTGAGTTCGAGTGCAAGCACGATGGTGATGAGCTGGTGTTCCCAGGTGAACTTCTGCGAAAAGTTGCTGCTTACAAAGCGGAAGATTATCCCGAATTACCTGAAGCGTTTCGCGGCTTCCGAGGAGCAGTGGTTGCCAAGATTAAGAAGAAGGATCCAGAAACTTTCGAATTGATTATTGAAGTTCAAAAGGTCGCGGACGTTTGGAAAGAGAGCAGTGCCAAACAACCGGAGAGTATCGTCGGCAAGCAAATGATGTTGGCGGGATTCTGGAATCGCAAAGAGGCTTACCACAAACTGAAAGTGGGAAACCAAATCCAAGTTGGGATGCAACATATTGGTCGTCAAAGCGACCACTTGACCGTGGCGGAGTTCGTGCGACCAGACGATCAGGTGGAAATGAAGGAAATGCGTCGCGACGCTCCCATCAGCACGAACCAAAAGAATCCCGTCCAAGGCTTTCGAGGCATGCTTGTGGGCCGCCTGGTGAAGAAGGATGTCGAGCGTGGAACATTCACCATCACAGTTGACGCTGTTCCCCGTGTCTGGAAGAACAATCAATCGCGGGCACCAAAATCACTCGTCGGAAAAAACGTCGATGCAGCAGGAGTTCCTCCTCAGCTGCTGGACGCTTTGGTGGTGACTCGGATTGGCGAGACCGTTCAGTTTGGAGCATTGCACGATGGCGGAGATAGCCTGAGAGTGGGCGAAGTGCTTCGAAAAGTTGCTCCTGTCGAGAAAGGGGATTATCCCGAACTCCCCGACGATTTCCGCGGGTTCAGTGGAGTCTTGCAAGCGAAAGTCGTCAGGAAGGACGAGCAACTTTGGGAACTGACAGCTGAAGTAACAGACGTTGTGAAGGCATTCGACAAAGATCGGTCACGAAATGCCGAGAGCGTCGTCGGCAAGCAGGTTATGTTGAGCGGATTTTGGAACAAGAAGGACGCCTATCACAGCATCTCGGTTGGCGACAAAATCCAAGTCGGTGTTGAGCATCCGCAACGACTCGGCGACCAATTAAGCGTCATTGAGGGTGTCCGTAAGCTCGACGAATAACTTCGTCAAGAGTTTTGTTTTCTCCTTGCTTAGAACGCTCCACGGGAAATGTACATGCATCGATCCGCTATCGCATCTCGATTCGTCGGCCGGTGCCGCCCGTTTTTTGCTCTGTGCCTGTTCGCACTCTGTGGGACATGGCTCTGGGGAGCCGAAACGCTGCCGCCCGCCAACCAGCGCTACGAGACGGAGGGGACATCAGAAATTCCAGACTTTCAGCGGCACGTTGTACCGCTATTGGGACGACTGGGATGCAATGGCCGCAACTGTCATGGGTCGTTTCAAGGACGCGGAGACTTTCGCCTGTCGCTGTTCGGTTACGACTTCAAAATGGACCACCAGGGTCTGCTCGGGAGAGCAACCGCCGCGGAAGGTCAGCGGATCGATCGTCGGAACCCTTCGAATAGTCTCATTCTCAAGAAGCCCACGATCGAGATCGACCACGAAGGAGGCGAACGATTTGCCCGCGGCTCGTGGGAGTATCAGTTGCTTCATCGCTGGATCGAAACGGGTGCAGAGAAGCTGAAGCAGCCTCAGGAGCTGGACCGGCTGGAATTGTTTCCAAACGAAATCCTGTTTCGAAACGGAAGCGAATCCGCTCAACTCCAAGTCATCGCGATATGGACGAATGGTGATCGGGAAGACGTCACTCCGCTATGCCGATTTCGCGCGAATGATGACTCTGTCGCGATGGTCGATCAAGATGGAGTGGTGAGCTGCACCGGTTCGGGCGATACGCACATCATCGCGTTTTACGATAACGGTATCGGTTCGGTGCCGGTGATTCGTCCCACGTCATCCAGGGAATACGAGCCCATCGAAATCGAGGAGACTATCGCGTCCATCGATCGGTTTGTCGCTGCGAAGCTCAATAAGCTCCACATCATGCCGTCGCCGCAGTGTAGCGATGCCGAATTCCTTCGTCGGGTAAGCATCGATCTGACGGGCACGCTTCCGCCTCCCCAAGAAGTTCGAGAGTTTCTCAGCGATCCACGCAAGGACAAGAGAACTCTCAAGATCAACGAGCTGCTCGATCGTCCCGCCTATGCCGCTTGGTGGACGAACAAACTGTGCGATTACACCGGTTGTAATCCACGGCAGCAGGCAGAACTTGGCCAGGAACTTTCAGTCCAATGGTACATGTGGATCGTCGCTCGCTTAAAAGAGAACGTCCCCTACGACGAAATTGTGCGAAGGATCGTGCTGGCTCAAGGCCGGAGTTCCGGACAATCGTTTGCGGATTACACGAGGGAAACTTCATCCTATTTTCAGAAAGATTACGAAACGGATTTTGCAGACCGGCAGACAATGCCACACTACTGGACTCGCCGGAGCATGGAGGAACCGCAGCGGGCAGCCGAAGCCTTTGCTCACAATTTTCTAGGCGTCCGTCTCCAATGTGCCCAATGCCACAAGCATCCATTTGCTCAATGGACGCAGAAAGATTACCGCGACTTCAGTCGCTTTTTTGAGACGGTCAAGTTCGGTGTCAAACCTGACGATCTCGCGCAGTACCGGGACCTTGCGAAACGCGTCGGAATGAATGTCCGCAGTGACGATGGTTCCCCGGTTCGCAACGATGCCGTCAGAAGGCTTGAAAACGGCACGGTGTATCCTTGGCGGGAACTCTATATCAAAGATCGTGGCCGAACCGAACAAGTCAATTTGTTGCGAAGCGGTTCGGTCTCACTCGGAGGACAAGACGATCCCCGCCAGCCGATCATGGCCTGGATGAGTGATCCAGAGAATCCCTGGTTTGCAAAGGCTTTCGTCAACCGCGTCTGGTCATCTTATTTCCACCAGGGAATCGTCGATCCGCCTGACGATTTAAATCCAGCTAACCCGCCTTCGCATCCTAAATTACTCGACTCTCTGACAAAGCGATTTGTCGAGAACCAGTATGACATGAAATGGCTGCACCGGGAAATCGTATCCAGCGAGACGTACCAACGAAGCTGTAAGCCGAGTCACAATAATCACAATGACCGAAAAAACTTTAGCCGCGCAATTCCAAGACGAATGCCGGCGGAAGTGGTTTACGACAGCGTCAAACAGATTGTTGCCGCCAGTGATCAGGAAGAGGAAGTACGCACCGATCTCACTCGGCGGGCCTCCGGACATCTCTCCATGCGGCTGGCAGGGACCTATGCGATGCAGATCTTTGGGAAACCCGAGCGAGCGGTGAATTGCGATTGCGAACGGAACAATCACCCCACATTGCTACAAGCGGTCTTCCTGCAAAACGATCCGATCATCGAACAGCGAATCGAAAGCAGTGGTTGGTTAGCCGAAATCACAGCAGCTGAATCCGCCAATGAGGCCATCCCAATGCGCGAGCTGGTTGAAGAAGCGTGGTTACGAGCACTTTGCCGCTTGCCCAACAAGATTGAGATCGAGCGAAGCCTGTCGCATCTGGGCGAAGCGGAATCCGTGAGCGGTGGAATGCAGGATTTGTTGTGGGCGCTAATCAATACCAAAGAGTTTCTGCTCATTAAGTAGCATTCAAGAGAACGAACGGGAGTTCACAATGTCTGTTTCACGCCGCCGATTCTTACAGGTGGGTTCGCTGGGGGCGAGCTTGACACTCGGTGACTATTTAAGATTCGCCAGTGCTCAGGATCAGATCGATGAAGGCCGTTCAGCGGTTCTGGTGTTTTTGGGCGGCGGCCCGTCGCATCAAGACACATTCGACATGAAGCCCAACGCACCGGTCGAATATCGAGGACAATTTCAACCGATTCGAACATCGGTCCCCGGTGTCGAGATCTGTGAGCATTTGCCCCAACTCGCTCGCCGTGCGGATCGGTATGCGGTCATTCGGGGAATTTCACATAGCCTTGCGGATCACGGATTAGGGACGCGATATCTGATGACGGGAAATCTGCCAACCCCGGTTGTCGATTACCCGATGTATGGATCCGTCGCCAGCAAAGAATTTCCCGCCGCAGCCGATCTCCCTTCATTTGTTTCCATTGAACGACCGGTCGAAGGACCGGGATACCTTGGCGCCGAGTACGGTCCGCTCTCCACCGGGGAAAAGCCTCGTTACGGTCAGCCATTCCGTGTCCGAGGAATCACACTTGATGGAACGATGTCGTTGGATCGATATCGCAAACGACGCAAGCTGGTCGATGACATCGACACCGCTTTTGCAGAATTTGAAGGTCTCGATGATTCGGTCCGTAGCCTCGATCGCTTTTCCCAGCAGGCCTATCAGATTATCAGCTCGCCTAACGCCCGGTCCGCTTTTGATCTTTCGCTCGAATCGGATCGTGAAGTGGATCGATTCGGGCGTCATGAATTTGGACAAAGCATGCTTCTTACGACTCGCTTGATCGAAGCGGGAGTTCGCTTCGTCACCGTCCTTTTGGAAGGCTGGGATACGCACCAGGACAATTTCAATCAGTTGGGGCGCGATTTGCTGCCCAACCTCGACCAGTCGCTAACGGCGATGCTCGATCGGTTCGGCGAACAGGGACGGCTCGACTCGACCGCTATTCTTGTGACCGGGGAATTCGGCCGAACTCCCAAGGTCAATAAGAACGCTGGTCGCGATCATTGGTCACGGGCAATGTGTTCTCTGATGGCTGGCGGTAGTGTCCGCACCGGACAGGTCATTGGCGAAACCGACGACAAGGCAGCAGGCCCCGTCGGCCGGGGATTTACCCCGGATGACTTGGCTGCCTCGTTCTTTCAAAACATCGGGATCGATCCCAAAACCGAATACCATGCCAACGTGGGACGGCCGATTACACTGGTCCGGAATGGATCGACGATCCCGGGTCTGTTCGCATAGTATGGAAATGTCATTCAAGCCATGAAGAAGATCTACGCCGCCATCATCGTCACAAATTTCGTATGCTTCTCCGCTAGCGTTTTTGGCCAACGTCCGCACGTTCCGCGAATCGACAGTGTTGTGATGTCGGTCGAACAGCCACAGCAAAACGACCCGGCCGTCATCTGGTATGACAATTTCGATCTCTCCGGGCGACAGGAGCAATACCCTGAGAAGAGTGGCAAACTGTCGGAAAGCACCCGCTTTGGAAACACCGGCAAGTCGCTTGAGATTGCTTATCCTCGCGGAGGACGGGGGATTGGCGGAAGGAAGATTTTCTTTGGGGATTCTCCCACCCATCGCGGTCATCTCGTGCGCGCTGGAGAATCATTCGACGATATCTACTGGCGAATTTATGTGAAGCATCCAACCGACTGGAAAGGTGGAGGTCCAGCCAAGTTATCGCGAGCAACAAGTCTGGTTCCGCCGGGATGGCGGCAAGCCATGATTGCCCACGTCTGGAGCAGTGGTGAAGCGTTGACGTTGGACCCAGCCAGTGGCGTAAAGAACGGCAAGGTGGTCACGACTCGTTACAACGATTTCCCAAACCTGAAATGGCTGGGAAACAATCCGGCATCAGAATTCAAACTTCATGGCAGTGATGGTGTTGGCTGGTGGGTCTGCGTCGAAGCGAGGGCCAAGCTGAATACTCCCGGTCAAAAAGACGGCGTGAACCAACTCTGGATCGATGGCCAACTGGAGGCAGAGCGGCTCAATCTCGATTGGCGAGGAACTTTTGAGGACCGAGGCATCAATGCGGTCTTTCTTGAAGCCTATTGGAATCAAGGATCTCCTGTGAATCAGTCTCGCTGGCTGGACAACTTCGTTGTTTCCACAGAGCCAATTGGCCCTGTTCGCTGTCCACTCAATCCAACGATCCTAAAAACACCCTATCAAGGCCCCGGCCAGCAGCAGTCATGGCAGGTAGAAATCGCAATCAAGGACTCGTTGGAGAAAGTCGTCTGGCGATCTGACTCGCTCGATATGACCGACCAGGTGACAGTCAGCTCGGAAAATGGAGGATTCATAAGCCGAGGTCCTGAAATAGATTCGCTGAAAGAAGATACGTCCTACATGATCAGAGTTCGCCAGCAGAGCGACAACGAAACATGGTCTGCCTGGAGCGACTGGCATCAAGCGTTCCGGACAATACGTAAACGTCCAATGTAGCTGATTTTCGGGTCGAAGCCGACGTTTTTGGTCGTTTCTTCAGGTCATTCATCCCGAGGAATGAATGCAATTACATCCTGCGCAGATTGCTTTTTCGATTGGGCCAACTGTTGATTGTTACCTCAACAGTTCTGGCAGGTTGCAACGAAGCGTCCGGTCAAGTATCGCAACGTGAAGAAAAAAGAGGCGACGACACGCGGACGGGTATTCCGTCACATCGTCGTGCGAGTGGATAGCTTTAGTATTCTGTACCACCGCCTATGACGGTTTTGATTGGGAGATTTTCCAGAGGGACCTCGCGCGAGCTCCGTCCGCCGTTGCCTCTGTCTTGAGCACCGATTGGAATTTACGGATGTACTGTGTGTTGCGTTCTGGGATCGTCAGGTGGCAAGTAGGTCTTCATTGATCGAAGCGTCCAAGTAATTATTGGGTGGAATCCGTTGCGGTTTGGATGAGCGATCACATCCAGAGTTGAGTTGAGACCCGAACCAGATTCCTCGTTGCTTGAGTGACAACGACAAAACCCTCAGCCACGAAACAGTTTGCGAACGAGGTATGACGGTTCGGATTGTGATCCGGTTTTTGGAAGCTCCCCGAGGCGGTCTCAATCCGAACCGGGGTTTCGTAGAGCTAGGTACCTTTCGTACCAAGAGGTTACGTCGATTACCTACGATCGAAATGTTCAAGTGGAACTCAATTTCGGACCAAATTGGGGCAAAATTGGAGTCGGCAAAGCCTAAGCGGGATCGCATGCGTTTGGCTCGATATTACCAGTCGTTGCTCGACCATGGCGAAGTCAAAACGAGGGCTGAACTGGCCCGCCATTTGGGAGTCAGTCGGGCTCGAGTGACGCAAGTACTGCGACGGTTGGAGGAGCCGAAGGCTGGGTGAATCTGGTGTGCGAGTCCAGAGCGCTACTTGATGTAGACCAGTCAGCGTAGATCCCGATTGAGAGCCAGTTTAGCGCGTCCAGATCGACAGATTTGTCGAGACGAGCGTTGTATCTCGGTCGCCGTTTGGCGCGACAGACTGTGGAGTGGATAATCGAACGTCACACTCAAGATCCAACTGCCATGAATGAAGCAACGTCAATTAGTCTCTTAGGGCGCGCGACTGACCCTGCGGATTCCGACTCGTGGGATCGGCTGGCAGAGTTGTACGCACCTTTGATGCAGCGCTGGCTAAGGCAGTACGACGTCCAGCCAGCTGACGCTGACGACCTGATACAAGAAGTGCTTGCGGTCCTTATGCAGGAGCTTCCGCAGTTCGACCACAATCAGCAAACCGGTGCGTTTCGCAATTGGCTTCGTAAGATCCTGGTCAATCGGCTGCGGAATCTCTGGCGGTCACGGAAATACGAGCCGCAGGCAAGAGGTACGAGCAGTCTGCTCGATCAGCTGCATCAGCTTGAAGACGACAAGAGCGAAGTCAGTCGAATTTGGAATGCTGACCATGATCAGCATGTCCTCTCCCAATTGATGGAAGCTGTCCGTTCAAGGTTTCAAGATAAGACGTGGGAAGCGTTTCGTCGGCAGATGTTCGATGGCCAGCGAGCGGATGCTGTTGCGGCCGAACTGAACATGCCGATCAGCTCGGTTTATGTCGCCAGGAGTCGCGTTCTCAGCACGTTGCGACGAGAAGCAGAAGGCCTCGTCGATTCAATCGGGTAGGCGGTCCCGCCGAAAAAATTGCCTGCCACCTGGTGCCGCCGATTTGCGCGAATCGAGCCGCCTGGCCGCATTTGTCGCTACTCAAATCGCTATTCTTATAGATGTTGCGACTTTTTCTGTCGCAGGTGTAAGAAACCGCGATCTCGTGCTCTCTATCTCCAGACGACGAAATCGCGAGGAGAGATCCAGTGACTGATAATCCGCTACTTCATCCGGAAAAGAATGAGCTGGTCGCATTCGGGCTGGGCAAGCTTGAATCAGACGAAGCGACCCGGATCGAGACGCATCTTGGAGAGTGCAAAGCCTGTTGCGAGACGCTGCTCGATCTCAAAGACGATACGTTCGTGGAATTGGTTCGCAACTCACCGGAACCGAAGCAAGGTACGAAGTGCGCGAAAGACTCCGTGAGTTCTGAATTGACGGAACCAGTGGACAGTGTTGCGACGGACGAATCGATCTCCGCCGCGACGATGCTGGTGGAGTCGGGAATTCCACGTGTTCCGGCCGATTTACCGGCTCAGCTTAAAGATCATCCGCGATACCGCATCATCGAGCTGATTGGCAAGGGGGGAATGGGAGATGTCTACAAAGCCCGGCACCGACTCATGGATCGCCTGGTTGCTCTTAAACTCATTAACCAGGACCTCGTTAAGAACACCCAGGCAGTCGAGCGATTCCGTCGTGAAGTTCGAGCGGCCGCCAGCCTGACCCATCCGAACATTGTGACGTCCTATGATGCCGAAAAGGCTGGAGACGTTCACTTTCTGGTCATGGAGTTTGTAGACGGAACGGATTTGTCTAGCGTTGTCCAGAAACAAGGTCCGCTTCCAATCGCCCGAGCCTGCGACTGCATTCGGCAGGCGGCCAACGGGTTGCAGCATGCTCATGAAATGGGCATGGTCCACCGAGACATCAAGCCACACAACCTGATGCTGAGCGAAAGTGGTCAGGTAAGCGTTTTGGACTTTGGATTGGCTGGCTTCGCTGCTGAGTCCGTTCTGCTGGTAGCGGAACCTGACGGCGATACTCCGCGATTAGGGTCTGTTTCGATGCACCTGACGGCGGTGGGCAGTGTGATGGGAACTCCCGACTACATTGCGCCGGAGCAGGTCCGTGATGCTCATTCGGCCGACATTCGCGCGGATATTTACAGTCTCGGCTGCACGCTTTGTTACCTGTTAACGGGTAAGCCTCCTTTCAGTGCCGACTCGGTTGTCAATAAACTCAAGGCACATGAGCGTCAACAGCCGCCCGCGCTCCAGGAATTGCGAGACGACGTTCCGGCGGAGCTCGCCGATATCGTCACGCGGATGATGGCCAGGAATCCGGACGATCGTTTTCAAACGCCGGCCGAAGTAGCGAAGGCACTCGACCCGTTTGCGGATTCTCAGTTGGCCACTATGTCGAACGCGAATCATGCCAAAACGAAGAAGCCCCTTGCGATTGCTGCTGGCTTGCTCTCGCTCGCTCTGTGCGCGGTCATTTTTATTGTCACTGACCGTGGACGGCTGGAAATCCACTCAACTGTTGATGGTGTCCAAGTAACCGTCACCCAAAACGACGGCGAGGTGCGGGTGCTTGAACCGAGCACAGGCACGACTGTGTACTGGCTGCCGTCTGGCGAGTATCGGATCGCACCAAAAGGGAACGCCCAGGTAACGCTGGACGCCAAACGCGTCTCGGTAACGCGGTTCGGTCGCAAGATCCTGACAATCACCGTCCAACCGATTGCCAACGCGACCGAGCGAAATCGCTTGCAAGGCGTCCGGAGCGGCGCGTCAGGTCGGCAAACGGGTATCCTGACGAATCCGCCGTCTGTGCCACTCGGTGGACTCCCCGTCGGACGGAACCTGATTGCGGATCCGTCACTGGAAGACACTCCGACCGGCTCGCTGCCGAAGACCTGGTCTGCGTGGCTCGACGACGGTCCTGATTTTAAGTGCGAAGTCGTGGAAGGCGGAGTGACCGGCAATCACTGCCTGCAGATTTCCGGCAAGGGCACGCGCGGAGTCGTGTTCTGCACGAGTAGGCCGATGGATCGCACGAAGCGGTACGCACTCAAAGGCCGTGTGAAAGTGGAGGGCGACGCCGCCACGTGGGCGGTCATCAAAATCAACTACTTCAACAAGACTGGATGGCTCGGCGTGGATGACCGCGTCGGTGTGTCGTCAAAGAAGTCGGGCTGGCAGTTCTTCGAAAAGACCGACAGGGCTGACGACTATCCAGAAGCAACGCTGATGGTGCCGACCTGTCATATCGAAGGAAACGGCACGGCGTGGTTCGACGATCTGGAACTTGTTGCCTACGACCGTGGCGAATTGCCCGCCGACTTTGACGAGCAACACGGCAAGAACAACCGATAGTGAGCACTGAATTCAGAGTCCCTCATTCACAAGGAAACCAAACATGATCTCAAGACTTTCCATAGTTCTCGTTTGCGCGTCGTTTGTCGTCGGCAGTGTTCCGACAAATGCGGATGAGGAGGACAGCCGCGATGTGCTTGGCCGGTTCGTCGGAGTTTGGAAAATCAGTGCAACGGCAAAGCCCGCGATATGGGCTCCCGAGGGTGGCGAGATCGCCGAGCAGGAAAGCGCCGTGTGGGCTTTGAAAAAGCGGCTCTTTGTGAGCAGAACTGTCAATCAGACGCAGAAAAAGAAAGCGTTGTGGATTACGACCTACGATCCAAAGCAAAACGTCTATCCAGTTTTTGGATTCGATTCCAAGGGGCTGTTGGGCGCCGAGTGGCGACACACCTGGGACGCGTCGGTCAACAAATTGGCGGGTCGAGCGACCGACTTGCAGCCCGGATGGACCAGCGCAGGGCAGAACCGCCTTACCGACGCTGATACCAATGTTCTCGATTATTGGATCAAGAACGAACACGGCGAGTTGATGTTGCACCACATCGGCAAGAAGGAACGCCAGCCAGCCAATAGCGAGGCGGCAGTCGTCGCCGCCTGGCTGAAGAACGATCCAGCGGGTGATCGCCCCGCAGAGTTGAAGGTTCTTGAGCGGATGATCGGGACCTGGGATGTAGTCGAGATCCATAAACCCGCCGTTTGGACAACAGAAGGTGGTCGTGTCACAGCCAAGATAACGCGCAAATGGATTTTGAATGGGCGGCTTATGATGGATACGTCGATCCACTCCGACGGCACGGAAGGCATCAATCTCCGCAGTTTCGATCCACAAAGCAAAGCTTATCGAAGTTGGTGGTTCAATTCCGAGGGCCACCGCAATACAGCAACGGGAAGTTGGAACGAAAAGTCACAGACGATTTCGTGGGTATCTAAGTTGGATGACGGCAAAACAATGCACTTCTCGATCCGCTTTCCCAATCGGAATCAAGAGGTCGTGGATTTAAAAGTCACCGACGCCGACGGCAAGGTCTACTTCGACATGGATTCCATCGTGACGCGGCGATCAACGGCCGACAAGAAGCCAAAACCCGACGCCAACAGATCAAAGTCCACCGACCAAAGCAGGATTCAAGGTACGTGGGGTGCAACTCAGTACGTGCAAAACGGTCAAGGGGCTGGCGAAGCACCGATCGCACCAGAAGACTCCGCAATTCGGTTTGCGTTCAAAGGAAACGAGTTCCTTCTACTCGCCAGTGGAAATGCAGGAAAGACACCCAAAGGCACTTTCAATCTGGGTTCCAGCGGGCAGGAGAAAACCATCGATCTCATTTTCCCGCCAGCGTCGAACGGGGCTAAGAAACAAACGATGTCCGGCATCTACGAGTTCGACGGCGAGACGCTGAAGATTACCTATGCGACAGATGGTGCAAGACGCCCAGCCGACTTCAAATCCAACAGAGGCTCGAAACACATCGCGATCGTCTTCAAGCGAATCAAGGAATAACACGGGTGATCGAGACGTCAAAAACAAATCGCTCGGGTCTGTCGCCCGCGATTTATGGCACTGCCTCATTTATCGCGGCGTGTCTCGCGTGGGCCAGTGTCTGGTTGCTCTTCAACATGGGCCCAGACGGTATCCTGAACAACAGACTGTTCGAGGCTGTCGCCATCGGTCTTCTTCCACTGTTCGGATTTGTTTGTGGTCTGGTCGGCATCGGCACGGGATTCAAACACAAGAACTGGCTCGCAATCGCAACCGGTTCAATCGGCCTTGGCATGATCGGCTTCGAAGCATGGTTCCTCTTAACGAATCGGTGAAGCAATGGCGGCAATACGCAACGAAGGTCCATGCTCATGAGCGATAAGCCGCCAGTTCTACTGATGCTGCTGCGAGCGACATTTGTCTTTGGCCCCACGGTTTTGTTACTCGCCCTCTTTTTCGCACTCGCGGCCTGGCCGGAAAGTCCGTGGGTGCGGGTGTGGCAGATCGCGCTGACCAGTCTTTCATTAGCAGCATTCGTTGCTTTCTTTGCAACAAGGTCCAGTCGCAAACGACTCAAACGACAGTTGATCGACGAATCGTCGTCCAACAATCAGGAAACGGACACAAGCACGTGAACGCCCCAGATAAGACAGAACGATCGCTCGCAGTAAAGGCCTCATGGATTTCATTCGGCCTGATTATTGGATGCGTGTGCGCCTTTCTCTGTTTTTCTGTGATCGACGAAACGTTCCGGTTCGCTCATACACGCCACGGAGTGCTGACTGGGTTTCTGCCTCGCACCGCACTCTGGCTAATCTGGGCTGGCACCGGTCTGGCCGTTATCACGGGACTCGGAAGCCTCGTCCTCATCCGCCGACCGGATATCACATCAAAGGCAATCATAGGGATCGTCGCGAGGAGCCTGATTGGCATCATTGTTGGCCTGTTCGGGTGTGTGGTGATGTGGTTGATCGTTGGCCATCACGTGATCGGTTTCTAACGAAATCAAAGAAAAGAGCCGGTGCATTTCAAACTCGCGCATAGGCAGAGTTCGACGAATCAGTACGATTGAGAGAGCGTCACAATGGGCCTGGGCCTGATCCCCATCTACATGTCGATTCTCGTCATCGCCCTGTGCGGCCTGGCGGCGCTCGTCGGTGGCATGCTGCTGATCTCCAGTGAGTCGCGCGACACCGGCCGAGTCGTGCTTCGCGTTTCCGGAATCGCCCTGCTGACGGGGCTGGTGTTCACCTGGGCTGGTGTGTTCGTGTGCAGAATTTTGTGGCATACCGTCGGTGATCGCGTGGCAGTCATCGCACTCTGGGCCAGCGGCCCCGTGGGAATTCTCTTCTCAGTCGTGTGGCACAGCCTGCACCTGCCGATTGCACGAACCCAAGAACCAAAGGACAACGCCTGATGGATCCTGCCCAATACGAAGCCCATCTGTGGGGGCAGATGATGAAGACGATGGGGCTACTGATCATTGCATATCTGCCGCTTCAGATCGGCTCGATTTTAATCGTCAGACATTGGGCGGCTCGGCTGGCGGCCGGTTTACCGATCATCCTAATGCTGCCCATGATGTTTAAAGGATTCCAAACCGACACTTATCAGGACGGCAGTCTCTTTGGCATCGGCCTACTGGTCGTAACCGTACCTATGATGTTCTACCTGGCGGTCATCTTCTTCGCCGGGCTGTCGATTCGATCGGCAAACGCAAATAGGTCGGACCACGGCGAGACAACAAGCAGAAACAGAAAACGACTGGCCCTCAGTCTGCTGACCCTTGCCGCGATCGTCCTGATCCTGGCCATTTTCATGCTGACACCTAGGTGACCGCATTGAGCATACCTCGACAAACATGACCTAAACCGGAGACCTGGCCAGCTACGAACGCCAGCGCTACTGGTGTTCGTGGTAGTCGTCGGCCCAGGATATGATTGGCTCGGCTTAAGTATGCAACGAGCAAAACAAACTGGGAGCGATTTGCAATGATGACTTCGTCGTATCGTTGTGGTTCGGGTCCAGTCTCTAGGACCGTTAAGGACTCAAACCACGCCCTTTGTTCGTAAGTACCTCTGTGGCAACACGAAAGAACATGCACAATCATCCGTGTAACCCACAGCGAATCGCGTTCTCAAGTCTGCCCAATCGGCCGTCGTTGTACGACAACGACGAAACCCTCGGCCACTAGACAAGTTGTGACCGAGGGTTTTCTGGTTCGAACTGGAAGCTCCCCGAATAGGACTCGAACCAACGGATTAACTCGTTCTGAAACGCGTGGTGCGGAAGACGGTGATTCTTGCTGTGCAGCATCGCCTGCCCCGGCGCAGTCTCCACACGATTCAAGTCAGTTGTGGTGAGCAACAGAATCTGTCATCGGAATGATGACTGCGACTGCGTGGTGCGTTCCCGCTTCGTGACCAAGGTGGGCGCATCATGGGCGCCCACTCGTTTTCTTGCTGCGTTCAGTCTTGCCACGCCCGACGGCACTTATCATTGGAGCTTATTCACTCTTGGGCTGCACGCTGGAGCGCACAACCGCCACGGCATTTCGTAACGCAAGCCCGACCGAATAACATTTACAAGCTCGTGATTTCCCAATGCTCACGTGCCCGGTTACCGCGTCGATAGAATTTAGACAATCCCTGCACAGTTAGAGCTGAGCAGGGATTCGTGCCGGCCACGACTTGGTCACCTTCTTGTTGCGCGGCGAGCTTGGTCCCGCATGTGCTTCGGGCTGTGAGACAAGTGCTGGTAAACACGCGCCAGCATTGATGGATCCTTATGTCCCATCAGCAATGCGACCGTCAACGGATCGACGCCCCGTTTCAGGGCGTTAGTTGCCCACGAGTGGCGGAGGGCATACAGCGAATACCTCGGAGCGACCTTGTTGGCCATTCGCTTGAATAGTTTCTCCTTCGCTTCCTGACGCAGTTCGGCAGGCCGTTTGTGGCGGACGACTCCCTTCTCGCGTTTCGTTGGAGCAAGCGTGTCAATGAACTTAGCGATTTCCTTCTCGCTCGGTTCTTTGCCTTTCTCCTTCAGAATCGCCTTACCCATCCGAGTCTGAATTCGATCAAAGCAGCAATTCACCGCTTCGGTCTTCCACGCTCGGCCGGACCGATTCCGGAATAACTCGCCAATTGGGTACTCGTCAACCAAACGACGGCTGATCGACATTGCATCGTCGTTCAAATAGATGATGCGTGGCGACTTTTTCCCTTTGGACTTCTTCGAGGGGAACACCCAGCGACCATGTTTGACGTCGACCCACTCTGCGACCACTCGCAGCGACTCCTGTGGTCGACAACCGGTTTGGTAAGTCGTCACGAGCAGATCGCGAAACCGGACATCCGGCACAAACTTGAGCAGTTGTTCGAACTCATCAGCCGGAATGTAGACATCCTTTCGTTCAGCCCCCGGCACGTCGAGCGCCTCAAGCGGATCACTGTCGATGCGTCCCTGGCGGCGTGCCCAACTCAGACATCGCTTAATGCTGCGGAAGTAGTTCCGACGGGTCGTCTGTGCCACATCGTAGCCATCGACCCATTGCTCAACATGATATGGCCTGAGAGCAGAGACTCGCATCTCCGGATACTTCAGAACGAACCGTTGCAACCGATGTCGGTACCATTCGTAAGTATCCGGGGCTCGATTTTTTTGCGTCCATTCCAGAAACGCATCAATAATCACGATGAGCGATTCTGGGGAAACGTGCTGCTCATGCGGCTTACCCATCAACTGATGATACTGCCGAAAAGCTGCGTCCTTGTCCGGGCCAAGATTCACCTGTTTGCGGTTAATCTCGACGTACCAGACGCCGCGGGCCTTCTTGAAGAAAGGCTTAGGAAAATGTGCCATTGCGAACCCTCCAATCGAATCCAGAAAACGGAAACAACAGAGGCGATGAAAAGTTCGCTTCACGATTCGGACCGGCTGCCACCGGCGTCCCAAATCATAATTCAGCCCGACTTCTCGGACAACTTCTCGGACATAGCCGATAATCGAAGTTGCCGAATCGTCGTAAGTCCTTTGGTAGCAAAGTACACCCGGGAGGATTCGAACCTCCAACCCCCGGTTCCGAAGACCGGGGCGACGTTCGATAACCTGCCTTTAACTTGCTTGATAACTCTTTGATATAAAACTACTTAGGCGTAGACATCGCCTGACATTCGACTCACCCAACTTCCAGAGTTTTACGTATTTTGCAACGGTTCGCAAGGAATTCTGTACCTCATTCTGTATCACTTAAGTTACCGCATCAAGGAATGTTAACGGAGGACTAATGCGTTGCTCCGCAACAGAACGGGTGACGTAGATAAATGCATATCGCATTGCACTTTTACCAAGTGTTCCGTTACGGATGATCAACGCTCTCAGAAGCCGAGACGGTCACTGCTAGATGGCAGTGATTGTCAGCGGTGTGGAGTCGAACGTTAGCCCCACTAGTCAACCGGCTCTCAATGGCAACGCCGCAATCCTCTCGAACTGATCTCGGACGCTCAAGGGTCAGATGGCATCAATCCAACTCCGGAATTCCTGCCAAATAGTGATGTCGGTCGGATTGGCGGCTGCTGGTTCCATAACAGCGTTGGGAACGGGGACCGGAGAATCACTTGCGAACAGACCATTGGAGGGATTCCCAAGGCACGTCGACGTCCCTTTGGAGATGATCAGTGTGAAGCTGTTGGAGGCGACGGAAACACGACGACGGCGTTTGGCTTGGTGACCGAGAACGGTTCGATCTCAGTGAGTTCCGCCATGACTCGGGCGCTGGCAAAATACTGCCAAATTGCCATCAACTCGACGACTCCCATGAATCGTTCGGGGCAGACAAAATGCGCTCGGGCGATAAAATCCGAGTAGATTGCGGCGGAGCCCCTGTTCTCAAAAGGTGGTTTCGAAGACGCTGTGCGCGGGTCTCCTGCCCCCGCACGTCTGCGGTTCCGGCATCCATCCACCTCACTCAGAGGCTTCCGCCGGGCATGCCCCGGCCGGAGCCCGCAACACTAACAGTGGAGAATAGTGCAGTGCGCAATCGTGCCGCCCCAGTTCTTCATGTCACACGATACATCGATGCCAATTCATGCCTGTCTCAGATGGCGTCAATCCATGAGCGAAAATTGTCCCAAATCGCTGACGAAATCTCAGTGTTGTCCGGTTCGCCAACGGTTTCAGGCGGTCGCACTTTTGTTTGCGGTGAGAAGCCGAACATGCTGTCATCGTCTTCTTTGTCGGCAAGACCCACCGGGCTGCCGTAGCAGTCAGAACTGACAACGCGGCCTGCGGTTCGAGCCCCCGATCCCGACGCGGGACCACCGAGATTGCCGACATTAATCCGAATCTGAGCCGCCGTTAGCGCGCTGCTGCCCTTGGACTGGTCAATCTGAGCGTTTGTGCCGGAGAGTTTGACTAGGTGAATCAGAAACGAATCGCTGGCGTCGAAGTCTCCATCACCGTCCACGTCACCGACTGTTTGCATCGCATCAATGGCGGCACGAATCTCGCTGGCGGACAGCGGACTGCTGCCTTTCGACTGGTCGATCTGAGTATCCGTGCCGGAGAGTTTGGCTAGATGAATCAGAAACGAATCGCTGGCGTCGAAATCTGTGTCGCCGTCCACGTCGCCGAGCGGACTGGCATCATCGTTGTCGGTGATCGTGCCCATGCCGGTGTCGCTGACATCGACGGCCCGGGCACCGACCGGCGTGCCGGAGCTGATTACCAGTGAGGCCGTAAACGACTCCGACGCCTCGGGAGCACTGTCTTCAGTAATCGGGACCGAAATAGTCTTGTCAGCGTTATCACCGGCGGCGAAGCTGATGGTCTGCGTGTCGTGATTGAAGTCACCGGCGGCTGTGCTAACGTTGACAAAGCTGACATCCACATCCACAGCGACATCAAGCGCGTTCGACAACGACAGCGTGAAGTCCAATGTGCCATCCCCCTCGTTGACGGTGACGTCGTTGATTGTGAATGTCGCCGTTTCGTCGTTGGTGATGGTTCCCGTGGCTGCGTTCGACGTGCCGACCAGATAATCGGCCCCAGCCGTCAGCGTCAAAATAGCAGTTTCGTCGAGTTCCGCGACAGAATCGGCAATTGGGTCGATCGTAACGGTGGCCGTGGCGGAACCATCGGCAAACGTCACGGTGCCTGCTGCGCCTGTGAATGTTGCGGCACCAGTCTGCGTGTAGTCTGTGGCAAACGCGGCGGCTCCGCTGACACTAAAACCAGCCGTGATGGCTCCAGTCGTGATGTCGCGTGTGAAGGCATAGCCCAGGTTTCCGACGCCGTCTTCCGCAACTGCGGCCGGAGCAACGGCCACCGTGATCGTCGGTGTTCTCTGAACATTCAGAGTCGCTGCACCCTGAGTGAACACCTCAAACGTTTGTCCACCGATGACATCGTCTGCCGCCTGTGTCCAGCCTGCTCCGATGTCGACTGTGTCATCGCCATCGCGAAGCAAGGTCAGCGTGTTGGATGTGCTGCTGATGTTGAGGACTTCCTGCACGTCCAGGGTCAGCGTGTTGTCGCCGCTGCCGGAGATGTCGATTTCCTCGATGTCGACGATGCGGTTGTCGGCGACCGTAGTCAGATCGAGTGTGATGCCGCTGCCGTCCAGACGCAGTGTGTCCCTGCCGTTGCCGCCGATGATTCGGCGTGTGCTGCTGAAATCGGCATCCGGGATGGCCAGCGTGTCGTCGCCTTCGCCGCCGCGCAGCACGTCGGCACCACCATCACTGATCAACACGTCGTCACCGCCGCCGCCGATCAGGATGTCGATCGCGACGGCCCCCTGATTTGCCATCAGCGTGTTTGCGGTTCCGTCGCCGACCTGCGTCTCGGCTCCACCCGTGAAGTTCCCCCCGAACACCACGTAGCTCTCCCCTTCGCGGGTGTCGGTCCCGCCAGCATCCGCTCGGTATGCCCCGATAATGAGGTCGTCGAAACCGTCACCGTTCACATCACCGGCGCTGCTTGCCGGACTCCCTGCGGAATCTTCTGCGTCGGTGCCGAAGATTGTGATCCCGTCGGAACCGAGGTTGCCCAGATCGATCGTCGTCGACAGCGATGCCCCGCCGAAAATCACATAGCTTTCCCCTGCTGCGTTCTTCGCGTTGTTCGCTGCGTCGGCACCAGATGCTCCGATGATGAGGTCATCGAAACCGTCACCATTCAAGTCCCCACCACTGCTCACGCTAACACCGCTGTAGTCATTGGTGTCGGCACCGTGAATGATGAGACCCGCATTGCCGAGGTTCGCGAGGTCCATCATGGCTGGCAGCGATGCACTGCCGAAAATCACATAGCTTTCCCCTGCTGCGGTCTTCGCGTTGTTCGCTGCGTCGGCCACGGCTCCGATAATCAGGTCGTCGAAACCGTCGCCATTTACATCACCAGCACCGCTCACACTGATACCGCTTGCGTCTCCAGCGTCGGCTCCGTGAATAACGAGTCCCGCATTCCCAAGATTTCCCAGGTCAATGGTGGCCGGAAGTGTTTCGCCGCCGAAAATCACATAGCTTTCCCCTGCTGTGGTCTTCGCGTTGTTCGCTGCGTCGGCTTCGCTGGCTCCAATAATGAAGTCGTCAAAGCCGTCACCATTCACGTCTCCAGCATCGCTTACGCTATAACCGCTTTCATCTTCTGCGTCGGCTCCGTATATGATGAGTCCCGCGTTTCCGAGATTGGCGAGCTGAATTGTAGCCGGAAGAGTGTCTCCACCGAAAATCACGTAACTTTCACCGGCGTCATTTTTCGCGTTGTTCGCGCCATAGGCAAAATTCGCTCCGATGAGCAGGTCGTCAAAACCATCACCGTTCACATCACCGGCGCTGCTCACGCTAATACCGCTTGCGTCTAATTCGTCGGCTCCTTGAATAACGAGTCCAGCATTCCCGAAATTATCGAGGTCAATGGTGGTCGGAAGAGTGTCCCCGCCGAAGACTACGTAGCTGTTTCCAGCACCATACTTGCCGTTGGTATATGAATAGGGGCCACTTGCTCCGATGATGAGGTCGTCGAAACCGTCACCATTCACGTCACCACCTGCGCTCACGCTATAACCGCTGTAACCAAATTCGTCGGCTCCGTGAATGACGATTCCCGTATTTCCGAGATTGGCGAGGTCAATGGTGGCCGGAAATGTTTTTCCGCCGAAAATTACATAACTCTCACCGGCCCGTTCTTTCGCGTTGTTCGCGGCGTAGGCCCAGTAAGCTCCAATGATGAGGTCGTCGAAACCGTCCCTGTTCACGTCACCGGCGCTGCTCACGCTAAACCCGCTACGATCTTCTGCGTCGGCACCGTGAATGATGGTGCCGTCACCTGAGACCAGAGCGGCCAGATCGATGGTCGTGAGCAAACAGCGTTGCTCAAGACTTTCCGCCGATGAGCGACTGACATCCCGAGCCGACAATTGACACCCCACTCGGCGTCGGCGACTAACGGTTCGATCATCAAAAACGGTGCATAAAGACGATAACCGCGACTTAATCGACATCGACTGCATTCCCCAACACGAAAAACCAACCGGCAGCGAACGATTCATCGGTCACAGCGAATTCTCTCAAAAGGTTACACGGGCCACGGTGGATACCCCCATCGTGCCGGTGCCGATTCCCTGAATTTTATCGAACTTGGTGTGCGCGCGTCTCCTGCCCCCGCACCTTCGTTCACAACGAGCTTTCCTCACCGACTCGCAAGACGCGGCGGATTTCGTCGGTGCGGAATCCGAGCGCCTGAGGTCGTCGAATGCCCGGCAATATGATCACGTCGTACAGTTCTGACACCACGCCTTCGATGCGTACCCAATGAATTGCATCTCCGGTTCGCAGATCAATCACATGCAGCCCGCACCGAGGATCGACTTGTGCCTTCCCAAGGTTCTGATCCAGATCCAATCCGGAGAAGGTCCGGTTTTCGCGCTGCTTCGAAAGGCCGATGATGGCGTAGTCGCCGTGGAACCACAGGCCTCTTTGATAGCCCGGACAAAACGCGACCGATTCAAAGCAGCCTTTGTCCCGGTCAATGAACCCAAAGTGCCCGGTGCCGGAATTTAACACCCACAACTTATCGCGATAGACTCGCGGAGAATGCGGCATGGACAGGCCGGTCGCGACGACAGCGTTGGTCTGCACATCAATCACGCAGCCTCCGTCATGACGCCGGTCTCGCCAACCATCGGCCACATTGGATTGGCTGACCGCCGTCACGTACTTGGCTTTACCGTTTTCCAGAGCCAACCCGTTCAGATGACAACGATCTTCAGCCGCCAGTCGATCAATAAACGGAGGCTTCCACAGCGGCACGAAACTATGAGTGTCACTGATCGTCGCCAAACAGCCGAACAGCGTGTTCACAAAGACGACTCGCCCGCTGTCTTCAACCGCCACATCGTGAATATCCAGATCGCCCGTCACGTATCCCACCTGAGGAACATACAGGCGATCGAAGCTTTCCGCAGTCTGACCGGGCTCCAGCACATTTTCGAACCGCCACAACTGGTACAGCGACGACAGCCACAACGTCTGATCCGTCGCATGCAGTCCCAGACAGCGGTTGAACGTGCGTTCAAACACAGACAGCCTGCCATCGGGCTGCAGGCCCAGCAAAAACAGCTTTCCCGCCTGATAGGTGGTAAACGCGAGACTTAGCTTCTGTTCCGCCAGCCAGTCCGGAAACTGACGTGAAGATGTAAGTTCAAAGATCGGAGCGGGAGACGCAGAAGACACTTTTGAAATTCCTTTCTCGATCAAATTCGCACTGGAGGATGCTGGTGACTGCAACCGTCCATGTCAAGGAACAGTCCGGGGCTGGCCAGTGGATGGGTGTATCGTCGGTGTCAGCCACAAAAAGAACAGGGAAAGCGGGTGCAACCCCCGACATGCACCCTCGGGCCCCCGATCCGTATGATGGCGGCTTGGCACTTGGTTCAAGTCGAATAACGATGACTGACAAGCACGCCGAATCTACGAGCCGCCTGTGAGGCAGGAAAAAAACAAGTGTCGCTAAACAACAATCGTGCAGGCGGCATTCCTGGCGTGATGCAACAGTCGGCCCATCGAATGCGTGTCGAGCATTCCGGCTTCATCGACACTCAGCACTCCATTCTTTGGAAGCTGGACAGGCTTCCTGATCCATCGTGGCTTATGGGCACGACAGATCAGAGCAATCATTATTTTGCAGCAACGACCTGCTACTCAAGAATTGAAGCCACAGACAGACCCGCAAAACAAAACGAGCAAATTGCAATCGACGACAGTTAACCACGTCGCTGCGCGCCTCTTACCGGCGTCGGAGACGGGAAAGCCAACCTTTCTAACCGCCGTCTACAAGCCCCTCTTGGACACACTAAGACAAAACAGCACTTAGCCAATTCTGTCACTGGTTCTTTTCTCCCGAATCGAATGCTCGAGCTCTCTCCAATCGCTTTCGGACCTCTCCGTGGAACGCTGGAAATGACTCCTGCCTAAATACTTCAAGGGCAGCTTCATGTGCGGCGATTGCCGACCTGATGGCTTCATCGCTCCGCGTTGGATGTGCGATAGCTAACGCTGTGTAGGCGATTCCAATGTTTGACTTGGTCTTGGCCCAATCTTGCGGCGACGATTTTCGAGTCCAGATGGTCAGAATATCGTCGTAAATCTTGAAGGCGTCATCGAACACTTCTTCGGATTCGAAGCCATGCTGACCGAGACGTACAAGAACATTGCAGAGGTTAGAACTAGTCGTGGCCCATTGATGCGGCAGTGTATCCTTCGTTTGGATCTTTAGAGCTGATTTGAGAGCAGCTGAGGCATCTCTCAACAGTTCGTGTGAAACTCGTCCCTCTGAACGATCAGCCAGATCCTTCAGGATCATTCCAATATCACTTTGCGCCTTTGCCCATTGCCAGGGCCAGCGCATACTAAGTTGTTTTGCCGGTAAGGATTTGCATCAAATAGTCAATGTTCCATCCGGCCATTCTTCTTTTCATGACGTTGCTTTGTTTGCCAGGATGTTTCTTGATGAGGCTGAGTGTGAGTCGTCTGAGCCATGACAAATTGTTCGCGAAGATTCGGTTTCGGACTCGACTCTCATCCTCGCGGTAGGTCATGTCGAGACTCCAGTGCAGCGTGTTTTCTATGGCCCAGTGACCACGAACCGTTGTTGCGAACAGCTCGCCTTTGCGACGCAGACTGCTGATGTAGTAGCGAACGTCAGAATGATGAATGCCGTCCTGCTCGTACATTCGGATCGCCGTTCCGATGGTCTTGAGTCCGGCCCATTTGTGGCCCACGTCAAAATCGACAGGCACGGTCGCCTGATAGTAGATTCTCTGTTCCTGCCGACCGTGTCCCTTCTCTGTTTCTTCATAGCGACTGACGGGACAGCGAGCGAAGTCATCCTCCAGGTGATCGAGAAAAAACTTCTGCACGACCTCATAGAGTTTCGGTTGGTTGCCTTTCAGGGCTAACACATAGTCTGCATTGCCAGACACGATCTGCTGCGCAATGTTTTTTTGACAACCCGCTGCGTCAATCGTAATGATCGCCTCATCGATATTGATTTCGTTCAGTAATTTCGGGATCGCGGTGATCTCGTTCGACTTCTCTTCCGTCGCCACCTGTCCCAGAGAAATCCCCTGATCAGAAGCCCACGCACTCACGATGAACAACGCACCCAGCCCATTCTTTTTGTCATGTGATCGACGGAGTGCTTTGCCATCAATCGCAATCTGTTTTCTGTAGCCTTCTTTCTGTTCGTCGGAAAGTCCTTCCAGCGATTCAATCCATTGCACGAAGCACGCTTGAAAGTCGTTCGGCTTCAGGAGAGAAAGGACGCGCCGGTACGTATCTTTTTTCGGAATGCCATGCGGAAGTGCCAGGTGTTTCTGCAGGCCATCGGCATTCAGTCGCGCCCATTCCGCAATCGCACTGGGGCCGTCGGCGTTGGCCAGCACTCCGCAAATGGCGATCACAATCACATCACCAAGCAGATGCAGACGATTGATGTTGGAACGCGGGTCTTTCAATTGATCAAAGTAATGAACAATGTTTCCTGTCAGCTCCTGGGTGACCGCCAGTTCAACTGTCGACATCTCTTGTCCTCTCCTCGTGAAGTCCGATGTTACGACACGAAAAGACTAACCAATACTCACTTGTCGCGCCAGCCTAAATTGCCCAAAGTGCGCGCTGGCCCTGGCCCATTGCTGAGGGTACTCCGCAAGCGTGAATGATCGTGTCGCATCCTGGCATGCCACGAGCGACCCGAGTAGCAGTCGTTTGCTATATTTCCCGGAGATCATCCTTCCCATAGCTGCCTTAACAATCGCAAGGTTGAGTTTCGCCCTCGCCCATTGCGTCGCATCAGTCCGGACACTGAGTGCTTCCTGAATTGCGTGTTCAGCCTCAAACAGCAGGTCAAGACCTTCCTGCCCTCCGGTCAGTTGGCCTTTTAGCGAAAGGGCATTTCCCAGATTGCTCTGGGTGTTCGCCCAAGATTCAGCGTGCTCAACTCTTGACTGTACCTGCAAAGCATTTTCATAGGCTTCCACGGCTTCTGTTAACAACTGCGACACTTGACTGCCATCAGCTCGTTTCCCAAGCTCCTGCAGGACATTGCCTAAAGCGATCTGGCTATTCGCCCAACGGGTCGGTAGTCGTTCCTGAGTGTTGATCTTAAGGGCCTCAAGCAGCACTTTCCTTGCCTCAGCGTACAAGTCTCTGGCTTCCTCACCGCCCGTTCGATTTGCAAGGGATGTGAGCGCCAGGCCAAGATTGTGGTTAATGTCCGCCCAATGCGTCGCGTTTGCCAACCGCTCCGTTTGTTCAGAGGCTTCTCGATACGATTCAATTGCTTGGTGTAGTATTTTGACAGACTCTTCAGCGTCTACTCGTTCGCCGAGATTGCTTGCGGCGTTGCCAATGCGGAACTTGATTCGTCTCCATCGAGCTCTGTCCGTCTTTTGGTCGACATATTTGAGTGCGAGATAATATGTCTCGATGGCATCGTTGTACTGATTACCCATGAAGTAGGCATCACCGCCAAGCACAACATCGTCGATTCCGTCGGCGACCTTCTCCTCGCCCACACCATTGGCGATCGAATCATCTTCAATATCTTTGAGCCCATCATTGATGGTGTCCATACCTGCCTTCCTGAGCGACGGTGCGGCGACGTCCAATCTGCCCTCCGCAAATGCTGCCAGCCCAACCTGCCTAAAGTCTGTTGCATTCTCTTTTGCTTTTTCGGCCCATTCCTGAAGAGCAGTATGCACCTCTTCCTCGGTGAATCCGTATTCCAGTCCGAAGGCGAGGACGTATTTCGCGAGGTCCCCTCGAGCTACCGATGCGGGGCGCAATTCACCAGAAGCTTCTTCGGCCGTTTGTTCGATAAATCTCTCAATACGTTGATCTGTCCAGAGCAGCTTCGAACCCTCCGGGAGAATTCGAATTTCAATCTCGTCGAGCTCGTCATCCGGCAAACGGAATTCGCCAGAAAGTGGATAGTGTATGACAAAACCAGGTTTCTCGATCGCGAGGGTTACGAGCCTTCCGCTTCGAAAGGCTGTCGGCAGCTGAATCCTAAACTCGCCGGTATCAGTCGTGATGGCGCTACCGACATTACGAACAAACACCTTCGTGTTCCTGACCGGTTGTTTGCTCTCCTTGGACTCACCAACGATCACGAGCATGCCACGCAGATATCGAGGCTGGCTTGTTTGGGCGTGCGTCTGAGGGATTGCCATTAAGCTAAGCACGGCCACGCAGATCGTTCTGTTCATTTGGCGCCTCCACCCGAAGTCGCTTCCTCCTCATGCGACTCTTTGACAAATGTCACGGGGAAGTGGTGGGTCCCCAGCCATACGTGGTTGCGGCTGGGTTCATATCCGGACTTCAGGGCTATCAACTCTACTTGTCGGTGCTGGGTCGTCGACAACCCTTCAAATCGAAACCGACCGTGCGGGTCAGTCCTGCACACCGGTGTTCCACCACTTTCGGTGTCAATATCCAACAGCGTCAGTTTCACACCAACAATTGGCTTGTTGGTGACCGCATCGATAACTGAGCCGCCGAGCACTGCAGGTACACTGCTTGCCGCTTGTTGACGAAACGTTGGGTTCGGTGGAATGCCAGCCACTTGTCCATCTCTTTCGTTGGACCCGCTCTGTCCTTGTATGAAAAAGAATGCGACTCCAATAAATGGAGTCATCAGTAGCGCTAGCTTCCAGGAACGTCCGGGAGCCCACGGCGCGGAAATATTCAGAAACACTCCATGATCGTCACCTTGCGAGTCGTCTGCCCAGCCTGCCCCTTCCGTAGCCAATGATGAGGCCGAGCAGCTTGCTCCAGGATCAGTGTTCTCGTCTTCACCAATACCAAGAGGCGGCTGCTCTTGTTCCAGCTTATCGATGGCGGCATCCGGCAGATCCGTGGTCTCCGGGGGCGTTTTCATGAATTCAGTTGACGAGCCGGCCTCTCTTATGATCTTCGGCTTTTTCTTGGCCTCCACGACATGCTTGGCAAAGTCCAAGTGAACATGCCCGTCCTCTCCCAGAAACGGAATTTCTAGCCGGTTGATTTCATCAATAAACTCGACAATTGCCGGGCGGCTCACGCCTCGTGATTGTTTCCCTGCTGCCTGCCAAGGCGAACTGTGATCTTTCAAGGGCGTCTCGGCGAGAAACGAGTCGAAGAAGTCCCGCTGCGTCTTCCCCGCAGCTTTAAACTGCTTTTTCGCTTCTTCGTTGAACGCATACGTGGCCAAAACAAGCCCTCCACGAAATTATCGTCCGACATCACGCATGCGTAAATTGTTGACTTGCTGACTTTCTGCTGTCAAGCCGCAGCTTGCTGCCCGCGAGACAACTGTTCTCAGTGTAAGGCAAATTTCTTTTGCAGCTTCACCCTCTGGAAGCTCAGAAATGACCTGTAGCAAGTTGTCTCGGACCCGAGGCTGACCTTTTGTGACGGTCCCATCACTTAGTCCATTCAGAAGACCAAAACTGTCGGCGATGAGCGTTCGATGGCGCTGTGACAACGTGTCCTCATTCTCTGACAGGCCAGTTTCCTGAAAGCCACCCAGTTCCATGGAAAGCTGGTGTGCGATCTGTCTGATTGACGCAGATGTGATGTGTTTCTTTTCCGACATGGAACCAAGGTCTAACTGCATTTCAGGGTTTGCGCAACGGAATTTTCCAAGTGCGTCTGTCTCAATGGAGAAAAGTCTGAGGTGCAGGTTTTGTGCAAGCCCTGTGCAATGGCGCAAAGCCAATGCCGGCACGGTGCAAGCACGGTGCAGAGGCAGTGCGAACTGCTTTTTCACTGCTTATCTCAACACATCAGGTAGTTAATACTCAACTCTGACCACTCTTGGAGAATGCCTGATGCACTGCGAAAACCGACCAACACCTGAGAAAATCAAAGATCTCCTGATCGAAATATTCAATGAAAACTGGCACAGGCTGGTACACCGTGCGTTGCGCAGAATCGACGACCACAACACTGCCTCTGATGTCGTGCAGGCGGCATTTACTGCGACATTGAAGGCGATTGATGACGGTCAAATTCACCATTGTGACCGGGCCAGACTTGGCGGATTCATAGGCAAGGTTGTTGACAACGAAGCCATTAGCTACCTGCGTTGGCGCAATCGGCAATATGTTGCCGAAACGGGCTTCGACGGACAGCAGCTTTCAGAGCTCGCAATCGCTCAAGAGACTGACGACCTCGACAAGAATTCCCATAGCCGCCTCAAAGTCGCCATCCGCCGATTGTCGAATGCCGACCGCGACCTGTTGCATCGAATCTACTCCGAAGGTCTTACAAGAGCGGCCATTACTGAGCTCACCGGACTCTCGACGACAACTATCACAAATCGTCACAAGGAATCGCTTGCTCGACTTGCGGTCGAAATCGGCAGAGTCACTCGAAGCAATTGATACTCAGACGCTTTCCCTCCCACGGGCCAGAGCGTCAACTAACTGGTCGGCCAGATCGGTCCGACACACCTTTAATCAATACGATAAGGAGACACCGCATGTTTATTTTGGGAGTTCTATTCTGGGCTTTCGTCGCACTCGTCATCTGGGGTTGGGTGGAACAGGAATCCAACATGACTGACGAAGAAAAGGCTGACCGTCGCCGTCAGCGCAACGAGTATAGGCACAAACAAAGAATGATCGAAATGGAACTCGAAGCGCAGAAAAAGGCGCGTTCGGGAGCGATCAAGGGACAGGTGGCAGGGACTGTCGCCAAGGTTGCTCTTGCGGCATTCCTTGGCGGCAACACGCGCCACCGGCGCTAATTTTTTCAAGGACTCCATCTAAGCCAGCCAATTGTGGCTGGCTTTTTTGCTTAAGAACTCAGAGGTCTACGATGCCGAAGCCAAACCTTGGCCGTTTTGTCGTTCAACAAATTGAAATTCAACGCGTACGCCGTATGCGAACGGCTCGTCCGCTTGACGAAGCCCATGTCGCAGTCTTGTGCGACAGCATCAAACGCAATGGTCTGTTGCAACCGATAGGTGTTTCGCCAGACGGCGAGCACTTTGTGGTCGTTACCGGCAATCATAGGTTTGCCGCCGTTTCTCGGTTAGGGATCAAGGTTATTGACGCTGTCATCCTGCCTGAGGGCATGACGGAAAACCAATTGCTAGTCCAGTCACTTCATGAGAATCACGTCAGGAAGGCTGAGTCCGCAGAAGCGATGCTTTGTCGGATTCAAGCTCTGGCTGAATACGAAAAATGCACCCTACCTGAGGCCGCGAAGCTCGCTGGTGTTTCGCCGGGCACCCTCAGCAAGATTCAAAAGATTGTGAATTCGCTCAGTCCGGCGGCACTTGAATTGGTCCGAAAGCACAAGATCGGTAGTGCCATTTCGTATGAGGTCGCGAGGCTAGCGAAGAACGAACAGCAGCAGCTTGAGTGGCTGGAGGACTATGTCGCAGGGAAGAAGAGCCGAGAACAAATCAAACTGGCAGCGACGCAAAGTTCAACGTCAAAGCCTAAGAAACTTCGGATTAACGTCACAGTCGATGACGTCGTTGTGAAAGCGACGTTGCCAGCGGAACTCGGATATGCCGGACTCTGTCAGGCGCTGGCAACGTTGCGCAGCAAGATCGCGCTACAGGAGAAGCGCGAAATCGGATTTCACCTGCTACCCGAAGTCCTGAAGGGGCAGTGATGTTCAATCGGTTTTGGAATTGGAAACGGCAGCACCTACCGACGCTGACAAAACTGGGCCTGGAAACGCCTCAGTCGCTTACATCCCATATCTGGCTCACGGGTGGGTCCGGCAGCGGTAAGAGTTCGTTGCTGGAACTCATCATGCACGACGTTCTCGACATGGGCGTCTCATGCATGTGGTTTGGGGTTAAGTCAGACGAAGCGGATGCCGCTGTTCGGATCATCTCTGAGTCTCACCAGCGAGACCGGCTGATTCGGCTCGTTCCTGGCAAATTCACGTTCAACGTGGCGGCATACGAACTCGGTCGCAAAGGCGGTAGCCCAGCAACGCTCATGCGTTTGATTGAGCGTTTGTCCGAGATGGTGTCACGCACCGACGGCGGTGGTGATTCGGCAGCATTTTGGAAAGGCCTTTTCAACGGCGCTATAGAATTTGCCGCGACTCTCGGATCACTTGCCTACAAAGAAAACGTGACACTGGAAAACATCTACGACATTGCAATGACGTGCCCGGCCTCATTGTCTCAGATTCAGGCAGAAACCTTTCGAGAATCGCCTTTCTTCCAACTGTTGCAACGGGCAGAAGCAGGGATCCAAACTCCCGGTGACCGACAAGCATACAAGCAGGCCGTCGCATTTTTTCTGCAGCGTGTTCCCACGATCGGCGAAAAGGCGCGCGGGGCGATGACGACTTCGGTAGCCAACGTGCTTGCTCCGCTGCTTCGTTCTCCGTTTTACGAAACACTCTGCTCGCCGACATCTTCGTTCAATCCTGAAATGCCGCTCGACGGATATTGCGTCGTAATCGATTTTCCGGTTCTCGTCTGGGGCGACGCAGCGTTATTACTACAGAACCTCCTTTCGATGTTGACGATGGAAGCCGCACTGCGGCGTCCCAACCGGGAACAGATTACGGCGTTCGTCAAAGACGAATATCAGATGCTCTGTGCTTCACCTGAGTTTGATTGCATGGCATTGTCTGTGGCCCGGTCACATGGCATCGCCTGCCTTGCTGCGACTCAGTCAGTGCCACTATTGCGAGTTGCGATGGGCGGTGATGGTCCCGGTGAGCAACGCGCTCTGGGCCTACTTGGAAATTTCAATACGCAATTGACGCTCGCAAATCAATGTACGGAAACCAACCGATTCTTCAGCGAGAGCTGGGGGCAGCATCGCGAAGATTTTGTGAGCGTGAGTGAGAACAAGCAGGAAGAAGAACTCGACCTGTTGAATATGTTGCTCGGCAACGACCGATTGCTGTTCAGTGTTGGGCAGCAACTCGCCCCGCGTTGCTCTCCCGCCGCCTTCCTGGATCTCAGGCGAGGTGGTCCGGAAAACAAGTTCATCGTCGACGCCTTTCTCACGCAAGGCGGCAGAACGTTCGGGCCAGACAATAGTCCATTCACCAAGGCTTCCTTCAAACAAAGGCGACGCAAAGCATGAGTACGGATCGACAACCGCCGAACAAGCAGTCCGAAGAATTCGTCAAAGAGGAGATCAAAAGCTTCCGCAACGGAATCGGCGGGTTTCTGATCGCTGGTCTAACGGTGTGCCGAACGCTGCAGGTCTTCAGCCGTATTCCCGGCTCGTCCGGGTTATGGCTGAACCTCGCATGGATCGCCGGTGCTGCCATACAAGGATTCTATCTTTCTGGTCACGTTCAGAAGTACGGACGGGTCGACGTGATCTCATTCGAAGCGTTCCTCACCTTCCAGTACCTGTGGTGGCTTGTAGATGTCGCCATTCGTATTTGGTTCTCTCGGAAGCGATCGCGTCCTGCTCGACTTTATCAGGGACGGGCCATCTTCTTTCGACATTGGATGCGAGACGATATTGCTGGGGTCGCTTCGGATGTAGTTGTCGGCGTCGGGATGATCACGTTCTTCCGAGTATTGGCTTGCTCAACCCTGGCGAATTGGTACTCAGTCATTCTCGGCTGGACTGTGTTTTGTCAAGGCTTCCTGTTGGCTCGTGAGCTGTGGATACGACTGCGGATTCGTGCGACGCGTCGACGTGCGGCATATTGGCAGAAAGATGTCCGAGGGAGGCACTACGTATGAGTCGGTTCCGAGACGCCGTTCATCGACTTGCCAACAATCCCATGATCAACAATCCCGTGACAAACAACCCGGTCACGCGTTTTGTTGGGAACGCCATAAAGACGCTCGCCAACGATCCAAGTTTGCAGCAGTGGTTCGGTCACGGCGTCAATGAAGTGGCGAATATGGTTTTGCACGGCCAGCCAGCCCCGATTTACGCGAGGAGTGCTTCGCCGAAAGATCAGGAAATCGTTGCACCACACGTTCAACAAGAGGAGGAAGTCACTGTGACATCACACGGTCCCGCAGAACCAGCACAAGCAGTCAATGTCGAGGCTCCCGTCGCTCAATCAGAAGTCAGTGCGGAAGCACCAACGATTGAGCCCGTCGAGAGCATGCTCGAACAGACAATGCATGAGATAGAACAAACGCCCGAACTCAATCACCCCGAACAGGAGATGTACGTATGAGCCTCAGAAACACACTTGAGGAAGTTGCCGCCAACCTGGTTGTTGGATTCAGCAACGAGATTGATAACTCGCTGAAAGCGGATTGTGCCCTCATTGGTTCCCAACCGGCTTTGCAGGACGCGGGTGCTGAGATTGCAGCTGCGATCATGGGCCGGCCGCGAACAGCTCAGGACTCGATCGGCGCGCGCGCCCCGATACCACCTATGGAAAGCGTTTTCCACACGATCCCTGGCCCGCGAGTCATTGAAGTTGAAGCCATTCGAAGACTCTCTTGATTCCCGCGCTGCAGCCATGCCTGGCTGAATATCGCAGCCATCGCTGTAGCAATCTTCGTCAACGATCGCTCGACCGCTGCAATTCTTCATAGTCTCGGAAGGTACCAACGTGGGTAAATACGTTCTCAGTGATCGATACGTGGTACTGATCTGCCTTGGTAGTACCGTTGTCATGCTGTGTTGCACCATGTGGCAGCAGCAACGAATTTTGGGCAAGTTCCCCGACGTCCAAGGTCAACGACGGCGGTTCCACGCTGGAGTGCTGTCTTTGTTCTTTTCGCCAACAGCTGGTCACGTCTGGTTCTCACTGGTCTTTCCGTGGCCTGGATTAATCCTCGTTGACTATTGGTTCTTCTGTGGCCAGATCACAGCCATAAAGTTCGAGTCACAGCTACTTTGGACAATGCACGCATTTTTCGTGTTATCACTCGGCCTTCCATTGCTCTGCTTTCAACAACTTGAACGCGAGCTTGAGCATCTTCAGCAAAGTCATCGACTTGAGCAGGACCGGCAAATCATCAGGCGGCAGATTGCTGCTATTCGAGCACGCCAATCACAGCGGTAGCAGCGAGTTTCACACTGTCATCAAACGGTAACACAAATGCGCTAAAATATGCCTATGCGGGTTACTCATTCGAGAAGCAGTCGTGGGGCGAAGAACTACTACAACTTCAGCGACTATTACGACACCGGACCGAGCCAACTGAAAGGTCAGTGGTTCGGCAACGGCGCTCGCATGCTGGGGCTCGCAGGTGACGTACAGAAAGAACACTTCGATCGGCTTGTCGACAACCTTATGCCGTTTGAAGATACACGGCTGACGCAACGCAACCATGCCAACCGTCGGGTTGGTACCGACATAACTTTGTCGGCTTCCAAATCTGTTTCGCTTCTGTGGGCCTACACTCAGGACGATGAGATCCTTCAAGCTGTTCAGAAAGCGGCTCACGCTACGCTTGGCGATCTCGAGCAAGACGCGCAGACTCGCGTCAATCACGCGCGTGGCAGGATGACGCTGAACAAGACTCGAAACATTGTCGGCGCAAGCTGGCTGCACACAACATCGCGGCCCGTTGATGGCTACCCGGACCCTTCGCTACACGTGCACGGCTTTGTCATCAATGCAACCAACACGGGCGATCGCTGGACTGCGGTCGATCTTTCAACGGTCGTTCGCGACTCCGGATACTACGAAGCCATCTTCCAGTCACGCCTCGCTGAGAATATGGAAGCTCTTGGCTATCGAACCGAGCGGAGCAACCGCGATTTCGAAATCGCTGGCATCTCGCGGGAGACGATTGAGAAGTTTAGCAGACGCACTGCCCAGATTGAGAAGCTCGCTGCCGAGCAGGGCATCACGAATGCCGACACAAAGGGACTTTTAGGAGCCCAAACACGGGATCTGAAGACAACCAACACCGTTGCCGTGGAGGACCTGCCATCCGTTTGGCGAGGTCGATTGACGGAAGTCGAGCAGAACCAATTCGACCGAATCGCCCGTCGTGATTACGACGATGCGGCGATACGGCTTTCCGCATCCGAGGCTGTGGACTTTGCCACTGACCATAGTTTCGAAAGGGAGTCCGTCGTCCGAGAGCGTCAGCTTCTTAGAAACGCAATCCTGCAGGGAATTGGCAGGACAACAGTTGATAACATCCAGGCCGAAGTCGCATCACGAGATTGGATCCGCGAAGGCGATGAAGAAACGGCCGAGATCAGTACGCGTGAAGTGCTGGCCGAAGAGCAGTCCCTGCTGGACTTCGCCCGCAAGGGACGTGGAGCCGTCCTGCCATTGGCCGCCACGCACACGATTGAAAGAGATTGGCTCAGTGAAGAACAGAAGAATGCCGTCCAAGGGCTCCTGAGTTCCACTGACCGAGTTCAGATTCTTCGGGGCGTCGCCGGTGCGGGCAAGACTACGCTCATGAAAGAAGCCATCGAAGCAATGGAAGGTTCAGGTCTGCATGTCGCCGTGCTTGCACCGACAGCAGAAGCGGCCCATGGTGTGCTCCGTGAAGAAGAAGGCTTTGACGGGAATACGCTGGCATCGTTCCTCGTCGATGAACGTGCACAGAAGAGGGCGAATGGCGGAGTTGTTTGGGTCGATGAAGGGGCTCTTGTCGGCACCAGTGATCTTGCAAAGTTAGCGGCCGTTGCTGAGCGAATCGATGCTCGAGTCGTCCTGAGCGGAGATGGGCGCCAACACCAGCCCGTCGCACGCGGCTTACCGTTTCACTTATTGGAAACCCAGGCGGGAATCAAACCGCTTGAAGTCAAGAAGATCCGTCGACAAGAAAACCCGGAATATCGAGATGCGGTGTCTGCCTTGAGTCGTGGCGACGTCAAGCAGGGCATCGACAAGCTTGATGACCTCGGATTCATTCATGAGATCAAAGATGCTCAAACGAGAAACGAGAGCCTTGCCAGCGATTACGCTGACTCCATCGCGGCGGGCAAGACCAGCCTTGTAGTTGCCCCAACGCATGCGGAGCGGGAGGTGGTCACCAGCGCCATTCGTAGCGAGCTGAAAAATCGTGGTCTTGTGAGCAAGGACGAGAGGACAATCACCACGCTCAAGTCTCGACGTCTGACAGCTGCCCAACGTTCGGATGCATTTAACTACGAGCCGGGCGACGTCGTGGAGTTCGTGACCAAAGGCAAGGGGGGATTCAATGCCGGTGACAGACTAACGGTAACCCAGATTCATGACGGTAAAGTCTTTGCCGGTCCGCATGGAGAAACCGAAGTCCCTGTTGGTTCTCCGAAATCGTTCGATGTCTACCGAAAGCAAGAACAGGGCTTCGCCGTCGGCGATCTGATTCGCATCACTAAGAATCGTCGCCCTGATAAAGACAGCTCAGCGAAGCGACTGACGAATGGTTCTCTCGTGAAGCTCAAAGGGTTCACCAAGAACGGGTATCTCAAGCTCAGCAATGGGCGCACGATCCCGCCTGAGTGGGGCCACATCGACCATGGTGTGGCGGTGACCTCGTATGGTTCACAAGGCAAGACGTTCCAGCGCGTATTCGTCGCCCAAAGCAGCTTGTCTTTCCCAGCTTCGTCGCCTGAACAGGCATACGTGTCTGCCAGCCGAGGCAAAGAGCAACTGACGATCTACACAGACGACAAGTCTGCATTGAAGTCCGCCGTTGCACACGTTCGTCCGGCGAAGAACGCGAGCGACCTGCGACCAAACCAGCTGCCATCAACCGAAGCCCCACGGTCCCGACTCCTGCACGAACTATCTCAAATCCGACTGCGTGCCGCTCGGTTTGCCAGTGACCAGATTCGCCGCTTCAGCCAGTGGGCCGGACAGCGACAACTTCAACCACAACAAGCGAGGTAAATATGGCCCGACACGAATCCAACAGTATACTTGAGCGAGCCGGAATCGCGTCGGAGATCTCCAACCCGGAGGCGGACTATTACAACGAAGATGATCCGTACCGAGCCATCGGGATTTCTCGCAAAGCCTGGGGCGGCGAGCCAATGATCAACTTCATCATGCGAACCGGCGACCATCAGGCCATCGCCTATAACCACCTCTACCGAATTCAATTCGATCCATCGAAAGGGATAACGCTCGACTTCACCAATCACAAGGTTGTCATTCAGGGCCGAAAACTTGCCGAGGCGTATCAGAAGCTGGCAATGCAACGCGTCATCTTCATCGCAGAGGCTGACGATGCGACAGGACGACTCGCCGATGATGACGAACCAGTCGTTACCAGTTTGCAAATTCTTGAACCGACTTCTGAAACACCGATTCGTTGATTAACGCAGGTTAACTTCTCCATTCGTCCTCAATGAACGCAATGCATCAAAAAGGACATTTTGATACACACTTTCGTCATCTGACCGGCGTCCTGACAGCAAAGAAGCTGTCTGTCAGATCCTTAGGTCGGAGGCAACGACGAATCTGGTTGACAGGCCGTCAATTCTGTGTCACTTGTTGAGTGAGATGCATTTTAACCACGGAGGAGTCAATGCATGAACAAGAAGACGAAACATCATTAGTCTGGCATCAGGCACTCGACGGGAGTGGCCGCATTCTAATTCCCGTCGAACTGAGACGCGAACTGGAAATTGAACCGGGTTCACAACTAATCTGGACACGGGGTGAAAACGGTTTGGAGCTACGGACCTATCATCAAAGCATTGCAGAGATTCAGGACTATTTCACCAGCCTCTCCCCACCTGACAAAGTCTGGAGCGACGAACTGATTGCCGAACGTCGTCGGGAGGCTGCTCGTGAGCATGGTGATGGATAGTTCTGCGGTCATCGCCGTTTTGCGGCGAGAAGCTGGTGCCGAAAATGTGATACCGCATTTGCGGACGGCACTCATTTCCTCTGTCAACGTGGCAGAGGTGTTCTACATCGCTGAGGCCGAGGGAGCAGGACGTTCAGAAATTTCGAGTGCACTGGCACGCATGGAACTGACCGAAGTCGGCTTTGACCGAGAACAGGCCGAACGACTCGCGAGTCTCTATTCAATCACTCGCGGCGGCAGCGTTGGCTTTGCCGACAGAGCGTGTTTGGCTCTGGCCGACCGTTACCAACTTCCCGTGCTCACCGGGGACCGTGAGTGGATCAAGTATGATATCGACCTTGACATTCGGCTGTTCCGCCATGCGGAGGCCGCGTGACTCTGCCCGTCCACTACAAATCGCTTCCGGCGACATGTTCCGTTCCCCAGATTATTCAGTCCAGCGGGGAACACGCCAGCCGACGCTTTATCGAGTTCTTTGCTGCATCAATCCGAAATCGCGGGACGCGGGAAGTCTACCTGCATGCAGCCACAGACTTTCTCAACTGGTGTGATCAACACCAATTGACGCTCACCGACATTGCTCCGCTCGTCGTGGCGACCTACATCGAACAAATCGGGCAACGCCTGAGTCCACCAACCGTAAAACTCAGACTGGCCGCCATTCGATCCTTGATGGACTTTCTCGTCATTGGTCAAGTTCTGCCATTTAATCCGGCAGCGTCAGTGCGTGGACCAAAGCACGTTGTGAAAAAGGGAAAGACGCCAGTGCTGAGCGGCGCGGAGGCGAAGCAACTCATCGAGTCCATCAACGTGCAGACGATCACGGGACTCCGAGATCGCGCCATCATTGGTGTCATGGTCTACAGCTTTGCCCGTGTCAGTGCGACACTGGGAATGAATTGCGAGGACTACTTTCAACAAGGTCGGCGGATGTGGTTTAGGCTGCATGAGAAAGGTGGCAAGTACCACGAAGTCCCGGTTCATCATACTGCTGAAGAATACGTTGATGCGTATCTGACCGCCGCCTGTCCACTGGATAAATCTACGCCCCTGTTCCGGACGATTGGGCCGAACAAGACGCTCACGGAAAGGAGGCTGCACCGGACTGATGTTTTACGAATGATCAAAAAGCGAGCGAAGTTTGCAGGACTGCCCGACAGTACATGTTGTCACAGTTGGCGAGCCACTGGAATCACCAACTACCTGCAAAATGGAGGCACGCTGGAGCATGCGATGCAGATCGCCTGCCACGAAAGTGCACGCACGACAAAACTCTACGACCGAACGAATGACGCGGTCAGTCTTGATGAGATTGAGCGCATTCGCCTCTAGATCACCAACCGTACTTCCTGAATAGACAATTTCGATGCAATCGATTGTCGGCAGCAAAGCTGCCGCGTGATCTGTTATGGAAGTCAGCTTCAGTGTCGATCGCCAAAAACAAGCGGCTAACGCTTCTCGATTAGCGCCAAGACGAACAGGACTAACACGATCACAACCAGTACGGCAACCTTGCCGGGGATCAACATCGTGGAGTCAAGGGCTAGCGACATACCCTGGTGATATCATACTATTGTCTGGACGTCACGCTTTATCGCCCGAAGAAAATCTTGAGCGCGAATCGCACACCAACTCGAATGGCGATCGAACCAATCGCTGACGGAACCTGATTACTGATGGCACCAATTTTTTCCAGCGTGGCCTTGGCACCGTAGAGTATCGCCCTTTGCGCAAAATTCGGCCCAATGCTGGCGGGATCGTTGGCGGCACGTTCGAGTGCAAAATCGAGCGAGAATAGAAGTGTTCCTCCAAAACCTGCGGCGATCCCTCCAACGATGTTACCCGACGGACCATCAAACGCCGCACTCGTACCTACGCCGAACGCTAGCGACGCGTACTGAGCGGCGGCGACTGTACCGAACGGATCTCGAAACTGATTCGGATTGTTCAACGCATACATGAACAAGTTCGCGCCGTCCACGAATCTGCGGCTATCTTCACTAATGAATGTGCCCGTGGATCGATCGAGAAATCGACTCCGGTAGTGAATTAGATTGGCAAACGAGTCAGTCGGTTGTCCTGTGAAGCCAATTCTACCGTACAAGTTGCCAGTAGTTATTCCACCGAACGATTGATACGAAACGGAACTCTGCAATTCACCATTTAGGTCCACGTAGCCAACAACGCTGCCGAGGTGGTCCCCGTTGGCAAAAAATGTCACGTCACCGCCCGTCGACAGAGCTAGTAGCGAATCCACTTGATCGCCGTGAACGAAACGGGTGGGCGCTGCGATCTGGCTATCGAAGTCGACCCAAACGTGCGTTCGCTCATATACGCTCACCGTGGCGCCTTCGACTGTCGTTACAACGATCCGCCGACCAAGGGTATCGTAGATGTATTCTCCGACCTCAACTTCATCGTCTCCGATCTCGTGTCCGGTAATTCGGACTAGACGCTTGCGATGGTCATATTCGTACCGAGTGACATGGTTCGTATCAATTACGGTGCGAGTAATTCGATTTCCTTCACCGTCATACTCGAAGACAGAGTTGCCGTCGGTCACGAGCCTGTTCCCAACTCCCGTTTCGTAACCGTCAAGAGTTCGGTTCCCGTTGGCGTCGTACGTGAAGAATTCATCATTGTCGTCTGAGCGAGTGGCCGACGTGAGTTGTCCAGTTAGATCGAAGGTGTACGTAGATGAAACTCCCGCACGCGAATCAAATCCCATTCGTCCAAGTTCGTCGTAGCCAAATTCGTATTCGGACAGTACGCTACCACTTGTCCTGTTAAAGCGAATGAGCTCCGACCTGCCGACCAAGTCGTATTCTCTTGTGACTGTTCCGACGATTGCGGTCGCGGCGTAGCGAAGAGTTCGCGTGACTCTTTCGGCAGCGTCGTGGCTAAATTCAAACGAAAGCGATTCGACGTCCGCCTCTAAGTCGGCCGTCGAATCAAACCAAGCCCTGTGCTCAAGCAGGTTTCGTGAGTTGTACCGCGACACAACGCTCACTCCATCACTATCAACGACCGAAGTTACATTACCGTTCTCATCGTACCCGTAAGTCAGCAGTACTCGCGGGACGCTTGGCGTGCCAGCATTATCGGCGGTTCGCTGACGATTGAGTTCATCGTAGGTGAAAGTCAGTGAGCTGTCTGGATCGTTCGCTGTCAGCATGTTGCCAACCGGATCGAATGTGAAGGCCAACGTGCGGACCAAGTCGCCTTCTTTGCTGTACCAACGCTCTTCCGTCAGGTTCTGCATGAAGTCGTAGACGTATTCGATCACGCGACCATTGCGGTCGATCTTCTTGTCGAGGTTTCCGACAGTATCGAAGACTGAGACGATGACGTGTTCGGCGCCCCGGTTTTCCTCGGCGTTCGCTCCACTTGGTTCGTCGTAGAGCGGGTCTGTGACTTCTGACGGATCAAGCGGAGCAACAAGGTTCAGGAAATCATCATCCGTCATGTTGCTAAAGAACTCGTCGCTTTGGCGGACATCGTCCCAATACAGCGGATCACGCTCTTCGACTGGTTGATGAAGCCCATCGTAAAGCCAGGTGGTGAGGTTGCCGACCGGGTCCCGCAGGGCGATGCGGTTTCCGTGGGCATCGTATCTGAAGTCGATAACTCCGCCTTCTGCGTCAATCTGCTGAATGAGTTGCTGTTTTGCATCGTAGACGTAGTCGGTGATGCTGCTTTGTCGCTCACCGATTGGCGTTTCAGGACTCTCAATCAGTGTTCCGTCATTCGCAATGGAGCTGGGATGTACGACGATTTCCCAGTCGAGCACATCACCGTCGTAGAATAGTCTGCGAGTCGTTGATTCGACAGCATTGCCTTCTTCGCCGAGAACCTCTTCGACCAGTCGGCCGAGCTCGTCATAGCGGAGTTTTCGCTGTTGAGAGACTCGCCCGTCAGGTTCAATGAACTGTTCTAAGGTCACCTGACCGTACTGATTGTACTCTCGTCGTTCTGTCACTCCGTCTTCGTAGGTGACCAAGCCTGGCTGCCCTGACAGATACTCGTCAAATCGCGTTACGTGACCTTTGAAATCTGTGAAGGTCGCGACGTTGCCGTCGTCGTGGTACGTGAAAAACGCAGAGTCATCAGCGGCGTTGACGATTTCTCTGAGGTTGCCGTTTGCGAAGTAGCGGAAGGTTGTCGTGTGGTTTCTCGCGTCGGTAATGGTTCGAACGCGATTGCCTTCGTCGTACGTGTAGATGGTTACGATGGGCTGATCAAATGGATCATCCAGTGGCCCAAGTTCGATGTTTCTTAGCAGGTTGCCGCGACCGTCGTACACGAGATCTGTGACGTGGCCGTCTTTGTCAATGATCTTCGTTTCCAGATCCGGGTTGCGTGAGTCTTCGTAACGATATTCACGAACAGAGCCCAGCGGGTCCGTTTCCGTCAGTACGTTCCCGCGATCATTGAACGTCAGGTTGGTTTCGTTGCCGTTGCCGTCACGAATAACCCCGGTTCGTCGTTCGAGGTCAAAATCGCGGTTATCCACTCGATTTCCGAACGCGTCGAGAACCCCCTTGAAGACGAGAATGCCTGTTTTCGGATCGGGTTCGTATTGTGCCTTGAGCGTTCGTACATCAAGCGAATCGAATGCTTCATCCAGAAAGTGCGGCGTATCGCTACGGTAGGTGTATCTGGTGGTTAAGTCGGCCTGGTTGGTGACGGAGACAAGGTCGCCGGCAAGATCAAAACCGTACTCGATCGTCTGACCTGCCGGATCGATGACTTGTTCGATGCGTCCTCTATTATCACGAATGAACTGGATCGACTCGCCGGACGAATGTGCAATACCATCTTCCGAAAACGTGACCACGTTGCCGTTCAGGTCGGTGATCGTCTGCAATCCTTCCGTGTCGCTATAGCGATACTCCAACCCCTCCTTGGTCGTCAGCGTGTAAAATTCGGGGTTGATTCCCTGTGACAATGCACCAACGAGTCCGCCACGTGCCACTTGAGTCTCGTCAATCGCCAGTGTGTCGTACACACCGGGGTCGGGATCGAAGTACGGCCGCCATATGGCCCCGAAGAAACTCGCCGAGATTAATTCTTCTCTGTAAGTGAAGCCGACCCGGTTTCCATCGGGATTCGTCAGGTAGACCTTCGTCACATCGGGATGGAACTTATCCTGGCCATAATTCAGGGCACCGCCTTCACCAATGGCTGTGGCTTCAAGAATCCGGGCATCCTGTACGCCCAGTTGCCAGCCAAACCCAAAGTCACCTTCGAAATCTGCATTCGCGGTGTCGTAGACCCGCGTCACCTCAATCGGAATCCCCGCCAGCGGAATACTCAGGTCGGTGAAATCCAGGCGGAAGTTTCCGAGCTGGACGTTGCCTTCCACGTAGACCTGCGTCGTGTGCACATAGCCGAGCCCGTTGACGTCAAATCCAGCAACTGCGATTGTGTAAGCGTCGTTCGGGACAACTGAAGGATCGAAGACGGCAAGCTCGCCATCGATGACTTCAGTTGTTCGCTCTTCGAATATCGTCCAGTCAGGATCGCTGAGATCGATATCTGTTAGAGAGACGAGATCTTCTTGACCATAGTAGGCTCGGTAGTACCAGAGATTATCCTCTGGGTCGTCCACGGTGCCGATGATCGGGACCAAGCCCGAGACGGGCGTGCCCGGTGTTGGGCTGGAGATATTGACGATTGGCTCCCCGTTATCATCCGGGGCAAACCCCGGATTCGGAGGGAGCGTTGGATCCGTTGGAATTGGTTGGTTGGGAACGGCAGGATCGACGATGAAGACAGTGCCGGTCGATTGGCTTCGTAGACCGGCTGAATCCACAGCTTCAGCCGTCAATTCCGCACGACCCAGATTTTCGGCCATGAACGACGCTCTGCCCGTTGCGTCCAAAGCCACTGGTTCGTCGTCAACGAATAGCGTCATGCTTGCAATTGCGACATTGTCCGACGCTGCGACCCGAATATGGTAGATCGCCCCCTGGTTAACTCGGGCTTCCCCAAGGTACGTGCCATTATCGGTGATAATTTCGATCGCCACAGATGGTGCGATGTCGTCTGCCAGTAACTGGATTTCCCATGCCTGGGTTGCAGTTTGGCCGTGATCATCCGATACGCTTACGAAGACGCTTTCGGTTACTGCGTCGGACGTAGTTGATTGCCAGATGATACGACCGTACTGATCGATGGTCATGCCCTCTGGAGCATCATCCAGGCTGTATGTCAGCGGGTCACCATCCGGGTCTGTTGCTCGTACTGAATATCGATAGAAACCGCCACGGGTGAGCTGGAGCTTTGGTTCAGATGTAATCGTGGGTGACTCGTTGATCGCAACATCCAACGTGAAGGCTTGCGTCGCGGTCGCTCCTTCATCGTCCGTCGCAATGACGGCAATAGTTGGCTGGCCAAGGTCCGGAGCGGCAGGCGTCCACGTGACCACGCCGGTTGGGCTGATCTGCATTCCGGCAGGTGCATTTTCGCCCAGAGAATACGTGAGGGCATTGCCTTCAGGGTCGATCGCGATAACTTGATACTGGTAGAGCGTACCTACATCCGCTCCGAAACCGGGCGTCGAGGTGATAACCGGTGCCCGGTTCGACTTCGTTCCTCTTGTCGGGTCGTTCGGATCGACAAAGTCGTCGCCATCCGCTACCACGACAGAGTACGCTTGTGTCGCTGTATTCCTGCCATCAGAAACTTCGATAAGAATGTCATGGGTGCCAACGGTATCCGGACTCCACTGAATCACTCCAGTCGATTCATCAATCAACATCCCATTTGGAAACTCTGTCAGCTGCCAAGCGAGGTCGTCGCCCTCCAAATCGATGGCACGTATTGGATACACATACTGCAATCCAGTCGTCGCTGCCGTTGGTGGTATGGAAATAATGGCCGGAGCAAGATTGTGGCAGCCAACTTCAACTTCAAATCGCTGTACAGCTCGTGCCTGAAACGCATCGATCACGCTAACCGTGACGAAGTGAGTCCCGAATTGTTGACCGTCGGGCTGCCAGCGAATCATGCCGGATACTGCATCTATCGCCATTCCTCTTGGGGCAGCCTCCAGCCTCCAAAGCAGCGGGTCGAACTGGGCATCGAATGCACTTGCATCATAAGCGTAGATCTCGCCCTCAACCGTACTCAGTCGAGGATTCGATGTAATTGCCGGTGCTGAATTGAAGGTTGAGGAAACTACTTCAACCGAGAATTCCTGTGACCGTTGTAAGCCGGGGCCGTCGATTACACTCACGCTGACTGGATAAGGACCCGGGTCGTCGTCAATCGGGACCCAGCTGATTAGCCCGTGGTCATCGATCAACATGCCTTGGGGGGATTCTGTCAGCTCGTAGCTCAGTTCATCTCCGTTACTATCAATTGCCGCCACCTGATACCGCCACTCGAGGCCAAATCTCGCGATTTCACCTGGGTTGGATACGATTTCGGGGTGAATGTTCGGCCGCGATTCCGCGACGGATAGGTGGAAGGTTTGCTGGGACTCGCCACCTTCGGCATCGAAAGCCATAAGCTCGATTGTCGGGTCCGTGCCAGATGCTGATTGAGGTATCGTCCATTCAAGTGAATATTGCGTGCTGATAAATTCTCCACCTAATCCGAGAACGTTCGTCGATGAGATCGACATTCCATCGGGGCCGCTTAGCAGCTGAAACTCAACCGGCTGATTTTCCGGGTCGAGGGCCGCGAGTGGGTAGACGTACTGTTGCCCCGCGAAGACATCGGTAACGGGTTCCGACGTGATAAGGGGTGCCCCGTTCGGTAGCGAAACTGTGACATTGAAAGCCTGAGTATCTCGGCCACCAGTCTCGTCAGACACTGAAAGAACAAAGCTGGTCGTGCCAACCTGATCTATTGACGGCAGCCACACGACAGTCCCTAACTCTGGGTGTACTGTCATTCCTTCCGGTGCGGACTCCAGGGAGAAAGTGAGACTGACACTGTCTGCATCGGACGCAGTCGCCTCGTAACGATATAAGTGACCAGTGGTTGCTATAACCGGCGCTGTTGAAGTGAATTGCGGACTATTCCCAATGGATGCCACTGTCAGCAGGCCAAAGTTCACGCTGGATAATCGGTTTCCTCCATCGATGGTAACCGTATGAGATGAGACTGAGTTTGGCGAAACCTGCCAGCCAGTCATTCGCTGAGCACGGACGTCGAATTCACCGTTGCTAAGCTCATCGAATGAGTAATTTCCATCGACGTCCGTAGTTGTGAATCGTTCCCCGCGATCGAAGAAACCGTTCCTGTTCTCATCGAGATACACGATTGCGTCCGCCAAACGAGGCTCCTGATCAAGTTGGCCGTTGCCATTTGTGTCGTTGAATACCGTCCCCTGAATTTCTCCATTACCAACGGCGTCTTCTTCAACCCAAAAAGTCTGCTGGTCAACTCCGCCTCGTCCATCGGAGACTTGAACGACCACTTGCTCCCGCACTGTCCCAGCGGGGGCAATCCAACCCAGGAGTCCTGTCGAAGAATCTACCGACATCCCGGCTGGCCCGGAAATCAACTCAAATGTCAGTGGGTCGTTGTCTGGATCAACAGCTTGCAGCTGATATTGATTTTTTCGGCCCACGACGACAGGAATAGAGCCAAGCAGTTGGTTCGAGTTTGCGTTCACGAATGCCAGGTCAAAATGCCCTGTAAACTCTTTGTCAAACTCGACATCGAAAGATGCTGTTTCGCCAGGGCCAATATCCGCGATGATGCCACTTCTATTTACGAAATTTATCCCGTCCAGACTGGCGACCAAATCGATCGCCAATTTGCGTACAAGCTGATCAGGAACTAAGTCTACGAAAACGTCAGTAAAGACCTGTTCCGAAGTCCCCCCGATTAGATTCAAGTCCCATACGACACCACCAACTCCCCAAGCCAATTCAACATAGTCTTCAAAGATGTCCGAGGTGCTGGCACCGAACGTAAAAGCGGACCCTGTGTAGGTGCCTCCTGTCGAAACGCGGGCAGTCACCTGATTATCAGAAACATGAGCTGTCCCGTCGTCTTCGACGGCAGCAGCGCGAATACCATCTGCGTCCTCAAATGCAGCATTGGCAAGAAGTCCTAGGAACACGTCTTCATCATCAAGGCGGTTGCTAATGCTTGCAAAGGAAATGCTCTCGTCGACCGTCGCTCGATCTTCGTCAGTCACGAGTATGATGGCGCGAGTGGCGCTAGGTCGAAACGCGAATGTGTCTAACGTATGATTTATCGCCAGATATCCGTCTTCGCTCCCCCCGAGGTCGGTGCGCAGGAAACCTATCGCTTGGGAAAGCTCGGTAGCAGACATCCATTCATCGTCCCCAACCTGATAAGTTCTCGCAGCACCCGTAAATCCAACCAGACCATAGCGATTATTTCGCAGGCCCGTTTTCTCCAATGATTCGGCGAGTTCTGTTATCGTTTCACCCAACCATTGCTGTTCCGGGGCCATTGACCCCGATTCATCAACAACGAAAACGATGTCAAGAGGTCCGAACCCATCGCCTGCTCCGTTTTCGGGCAAAGTAAGTGATACATTTCCAGCGAAGTCGCTTGTTCCTTCGACGAGTGTGATTCTCTCAGGCGACGTATCCCCCAAAGACGGGTTACTACTACCGACCCCCGCAGCAAATCGAGTAATCGGAGTCGAAACAATCCTTGGAGCGTGATTCGATTGGATCGGATGCACGCACAAGACAAACGTCTGCACAGCGACTCCCCCATTACCGTCGCTGACACTGACAGTAATCTGGTGGTTGCCAATATCTTCGCTAGTTGGTCGCCACCTGATTCGTCCGGTTATTGGATCAATCGTCGTGCTTGGTGGTGAATCCGACAGTGAAAACGTTAGCGCATCTCCATCGGCATCAACCGCCTTCACATCATACAGGTATCCGTTGGCTACCGAGGACTGCGAGAAGTCCGAAAACACAGTGTTTCCTTGGCGGTAATTGTAGAAGCCGAACCTACCCTCGGCGTACCCATTGGTGTCCTCGAATTCAATGGTCTCAAGCACGGACTCGCCTTCCGTGATGACGATCGAGTACTTCCCAGAGTCAATCGTTATCGAGAACCCATAATCGGTTTCCACTCTCCATGGAATCGAGTTGTGGAACAATGTATTGACACGATCACCATTCCCCGCAGTGGGCCATAAATCTGCTTCATCAAGCGGTGAATCCGCATCAATCCGTTTGATACTCATCCCGGGTTCAGCGATTCCAACGTCTGACGACGAATTACGTCGCTTCCAGTCAAAAAGGTAATAATGCTCAGGATCTTGATAACCGAACACGAAACCCTTGAAGTTGCCCACGTCACGGAAGCTATTGCCATTCGTTCGAAAACTGCCTTCAATTTTGTGACCATCAAATTGAGCATCGCTCAACAACATAGTTGGATCAGAATTCCTCAACTGACGAACAGTCGTCCCGTTGTCTTCAATTGACCAAACATCAACGCTGCCTCCGAAATCGTATTGGTATTCGTCCCAGAGATTGAGATCCAGAGGCTGAGATTGAGCGACCTGCGGTTCAACGACATTCGTCCTTGTTAGTGGTGTGGTCTCGATCACCGGCGGCCGATTGGCAGGTGGCTCAGACACGGCCACGGTAAAAGTTTGGGTCGCGACTCCGCCCAGGCCATCGTCAACTTCGACCGACACGTCGTGGCGACCAAAGCTGGTGGGGGATGGTGTCCACGAGATTTCGCCGCTTGCTGGATCAATAAGCATCCCAACCGGTGACGCTGTGAGCGAGTAATTTAGAAGGTCGCCATCGGTGTCGGTTGCGTCGACGTTGTAAAGGTATTCCCTGCCAGAGTGGGCTTCGATCTCAGGAACCGTTGAGATAAGCGGAGCTGCATTCAACTTGCCAAAGAACACCAAATCGTAGTCGAATTGAGTGCGTCGTGGGTTGTGAAATGAGATCGTGGGCGACGTGCTCAACTCACCCGGACCAAGCCGTCCGTCGGTCACGTTGTCAGTAAAATCCCAATAAGGAGTTCCGTCTGGAAGAACGCCATCTGCATTCATGACCCCGACTGCGGGATCACTGAGACGCTGGACTCCGACAAGCAGCGGCACATTGGCCTCAAACGCTCCGTCGTTACGCGTCGCGAGTTCAACATGCAGAGTGTCAGAATCTTCACTGAATGAAGTCCGACCATAAAGGCCGGAAAAACTCCCCGTGATGTCGCTGAATCTACTAAAGTCAGGTTCACTGTCGACGATAGTTCCCACCAGCATTAGGTCTACAGCCGCGATGCCTCCGGTCGAATCATGAGCTTCGACACGGATTCGGTTATCGCCGATTGAAATTGGGGCTCGACTGAAGAATCTACCGACTTCGTCTAGCACTTCGACAGGATTCCCATTTACAAACACCGTTTCAATTGTACCGAGGGTGTTTCCATCCGTGGATGACAATACAGCTGAGCCCGTGATCAGAACTTCGTCTCCTGCGATGAACCGGCTACCGCCGACTGCTGCTGCCAGGACTACTTTCGAGCCTGTTGTTGAGCCACCTCCCGCGTTTACTGTAGTCTGAGCTGACAGGATTTGGCGATCACCCATGCCGGGCAACTCACCGCCTGCACTCTGGGCAGTAACTCTTGTCCGAGTTGCTGCTGTAAAAGTACCACCGGTTGAATTCTGTTCAGAATTCAACGGCTCTCCGATCCCCTCAACGTTAATAACTGTCACAGTGGTCAGGGCATCTGAATCATTGTTCGCCAACCGAAAAATGAGCGTTGCTATTTCGCCAGCAAGCACATCGGAAACATCGACGGTCACCGTTGTTCCGGTCACCGAAACATCGGCTCCAATGACCACTCCTGCATCTTCAGTCACATTTAAAAATGCATCCCGCCCGCTGGTGAAGGGGCTCACTAAGGAGTTACCATCTGAATCAACCAACGCGACTTCGAACGCATCGTTGACGAACGCGGTATCCGTCGTGTCGAAATTCAGATTCTCATAGGTAAAGCTAAGTGTGTTGAAGTCCGCAGGAACCACAAACTCGCGTTCCAGGGTGACGACGAACGAATCACCTTCTGTGATGACCGCTGCACAGTCTTCGTTGGACTCAACGCCGCCAGTCGTATCTGTTCCGCCTCCACTCTCCGTTACTGTCCAGCCCGTTAACTCATCGTTGAATGAACAATCACCGGTCACAGTAATATTGAACGTTTCGAAGTCGTCATGGGTAGGCGATCCATTGTCGGTTACTCGCACTGTGACGGGTTGAATCGTCCCTGCCAATCCCGAAGCAGGGACCCAAGAGAACTCGCCCGTCACTGCATCAATTTCGGCTCCATCCGGGGCACCGCTATCGAGACTGAATGTCAACGAATTGTCGGGGCTGTCGCCGTCCGTCGCGCTAGCTGTGAAAGCTAAACGTTGTGACACCTCAATCGACCTGTCGCCTATGGATGCCAGCAACGGCGGGGAGTTTTCTTCGCCTACGTTCACGGAGATTGTTTCCGAATCGGCCCCGCCGATGCCGTCTTCAACGGCGATCGTGATCGAGTAGCTTCCTGGCCCCTGAGCTTCTGTGGGAGTCCACGAGAACACACCGGTTGTCGGATCAATCATCGCTCCAGCCGGGGTGTCAGTACCAAGGCTATAGACCAAAGTGTTTTCGGGGATATCACTTTCCATAGCTGAGACCGTAAAGGTTAGCTCCTCGTTTTCCAGAACAGCTTGATCACCGATCGACCCAAGAATCGGAGCACTGTTCACTTCTTCGACGGTGACTGACATGGTTTCCGAATCTGTCCCCCCGGCTCCGTCCTCGACGATAATCGTGATGACGTAATCCCCCGGTCCTTGCTCTTCCGTGGGAACCCATGAAAAGAGACCGCTCGCGGAGTCAATCGTCGCCCCGGCTGGAGAGTTGTCAGCCAGACGATAGCTCAGCGAATTGGCTGGAACATCAACGTCGGAGGCGATTGCGCGGAAGGATAGTTCTTCCCCCTCGATGACTGATTCGTCACTAATTCCCGCGAGGACCGGCGCCTCATTCGACTCACCAACAATGACAGTGAAGGTTTCCGAATCGGAGTCTGCGGCTCCGTCGTTGGCAATAACCCCGATTTCGTAGTTGCCGGGCCCTTGACTCTCGCTTGGAGTCCACGAGAACTCCCCGCTCACAGGGTCGATCGACGCCCCGACTGGTGGGTTATTTGTCAGACGGTAGTTCAGCGTATTGGCTGGAATATCAATGTCGGAGGCAGTCGCCACGAAGGATAGTTCTTCTCCCTCGATGACTGATTTGTCACTAATCCCCGCGAGCACGGGTGCGACATTCGACTCGCCAACAATAACAGTGAAGGTTTCTGAATCGGAATCAATAGTTCCGTCGTTAGCAATAATCCCGACTTCGTAATTGCCGGAACCCTGAATCTCGCTTGGCGTCCACAGGAACTCCCCGGTCACAGGGTCAATCGATGCCCCGTCTGGAGCGTTGTCTGTTAGGCGGTAGTTCAGCGTGTTGGTCGGAACATCAATGTCGGAGGCAATTGCGAGGAACGATAGTTCTTCTCCCTTGATGACTGATTTGTCGCTAATCCCCGCGAGCACTGGCGCCTCATTCGACTCACCAACAATGACAGTGAAGGTTTCTAAATCAGAGTCAGCGGTTCCGTCGTTCGCAATAACCCCGATTTCGTAGTTGCCGGGTCCCTGAATCTCGTTTGGCGTCCACAAGAACGCCCCGCTCAGAGGGTCAATCGATGCCCCGTCTGGAGAGTTGTCGGCCAGACGGTAGCTCAAAGTGTTGGCTGGAATATCAATGTCGGAAGCAGACACCACGAAGAATAGTTCCTCTCCCTCGTTGACGGCTTTGTCACTAATCCCCGCGAGCACTGGCGCCACATTTTCCTCGGCAACTGACACCTTGAATGACTCGTTGTCGATGCCGTCTGGCCCCGTCGCACGAATAGTGAACTCGAATTCAGCTGGCCCCTGTTCTTCGGTCGGTGTCCACACAATGAGACCGCTGGCGGAGTCGATGGTAGCCCCCGTTGGCACGCCGCCAACAAATTCGAATGATGTCGCTTCACCGGAAGTCGCTCCCAACACTGGCGTAATCGATAGTTCCTGCCCTTCCTGAATCTGTCGATCTTCAATCGGGGACAAATCAAGTGCCGTGGGACTGTTGGTTTCAAACTGACGTGCAAACACCCCCCGCCTATCGCCCGGGCCACGTCCACTCCACATTGAGACAAACCCAAGAGTTGTTGCAGCGACAGCAGAGCGAGCCTGCCAACCGCGTCTTTCGTCGCTGAGACGCGCCGTTTCTGAGATCGCGTTTCCACTCAGGTCAAACTGACGAACGAAAACTCCATACCGATCGCCAGCTCCCCGGCCTGTCCATGTCGCGACGAAGCTGTCATCGCTGAGAAACGCGACATCAGGTCGATGCTGGATGCCTTTTGTAAGCTCGTTGAGCCTGAATACGCTACCAGAAGAACCACCGTCAGCATCTAGCAGCCTTCCATAGGTTCCCCACGAGCTTCCATCCTGCCGCCAACTCTGCCAGCCGATTAGAACTGTGCCATCGGTTCTCACGTCAATTGTAGGACGTGTCTGCCTTCGCTTTGTATGCGAGTTGATCAGAGACGGTTCGGCTACCGCAATTCCATCGGCGTCGAACCGACTCGCGTATATGCCTGCGGGATCGTCGGCTCCACTTCCGGCCCAAGTCGTCCAGAACCCTCCATCTGGTGATGCGGCAATTGCGGGATCACCTTGAATCCCGTTTGTTGAAGCGTTGAGTAGTTGTTCACCGCCTGTTGGGTGGCCGTCCGCTTCAAAGACTCTGACAAATGAGCCCCATCGATCACCACTTCCGCGGCCATTCCAAACAACTGCAAAATTGCCATCCGTCAGGATTGCAACATCCGGATTTGACTGGTTTCCACGTGTGGTTTCGTTGACTTGTATCTCGCCAGTAACAGCCTGCCCGGCCGCTGAGTAGCGACGAACGTAAATCCCCGCACTTGATCCATCCTGATGATTGCTTTGCCACGCAATGGCAAAACTTCCATCATCGGCGACATCTAAGGTCGGCGCTAGCTGGCTGTACTTCGTGGTTTGTGCAACCTGAAACTCGGCTCCAACGGGGCCGGAGTTTTCGTCAAATCGTTGACCGTAGATTCCCCAGCCTGAGCGGTCCTGCTTGTAGCTTTGCCAAACGGAAACGAAGCCGCCATTGATGAAGCCACCGATGGCTTGATTAGCGTTATGGTGAGAGCCTTGCCAACTTGAATCATGGTCGTTCACTCGAACAACGTCGTTCGATTTCAACTCAGTTTCACCAGCCAGCAAGACCCTTTCTTCAAGCACTTCGAAAGCTGCAACTGGTAGTGCTCTGTGACGCGCGCTGCGACGAGATTTCTTCATATTTAGGCCCGTTCTGATCGACCTCGATTGAGGAAGGGTGTTTGACTAGGTCGCCCAGAGTACCAATCAGTTCGGTCAGCCGTAAAGCGACCTAGTCCATAATCAGATAGCTGAAGATGCATGGGTGTACACTACCGGCGAGCGATCCGTTCTTATTGTCCGAAGAGAAGCCTGCCCGCTCTGGGCACTGCAGCGTCACATAGGTGGCACTCGTTTTGTCCGTATCAACTAAATTTGAAACGCGAGGTTCACCATGGGCACAGTAATTCTTCTCTGGTTTGGAATCGTTCTTTGCTTTACCGGGGTGGGAGCTCCGATCGGAATCGTCCTGATCCTTGCTGCGCTCGGTGGCGGAGACTAGTTCGAGTTTTGACGGGACGGGCATCTTACACAGCATGCCTGCCTATTGCGTGTCGGCCGACACACGCTTGATGTTGCCTAGCTGTAGGCAACGGGAGTGTGCGGTCGGCTCAGCAATCAAAACGACGGAACCGGGACCCTCGATTCTCTTAGCTCAACCTGGGTACCCGCGTTTCTCGAACCACATTGCACTGAACCCAGCAAAAGCAGCGTCGGCGCTGTGCGGTGGGTCTGTGATCCACGCGCGCCATTCTTGTTCGAGATGGTAGATGTCCCATCCGGGTGCTGCAGCACGTGCAGCCTCGTAGCCGTCTTCGCTGATTTGCGAATTGAACGAAGCACCTGTTGGGACCGTAGGCGTGGTGCCCCGATTTGCGAAGATCACCATGTCATCCTCGGACAATGAAACGGCGTAGTCCGGTATGTGTGAATGCAGTTTGTCTTCCCTCACGATGTTTGTAACCAACCGTCGGAACTCACGCAGAGAAGAAACTGCCCCGCATTTCTTTTGCAGCAGAGGCAGAGAGACACGCCATTCAGACTGTCTTCCGCAGTGCTTGCGGGCGAGCTCGTACAGTCGGCGTTCAATAGGCTTCCTCAATCGAAAGTAGTCCCGATGTAGGGTCAGGACCTCGTTGTGCTCGAGAGCACTGAAGACCCAGTCGGACAGCTTGACCTCGACGTCCTGCATCCGGCCGTCGCGTTTTTCGCGGACGATCTCGAATCGTTCGATGAGTCCGAAGTTGTTAAACACTTCTTTGCCGCCTGTGGTGATGTTGGTGCTGATGCGAGTGCCGGCCAGTCGCTCCAACGCAGACTTGAGCCCTTCGTATCCTCGACCGTTCGTCATGCGGTTCGTTGACTTCAGGAGATCGTGAGCCTGAAAACGAATCACCTGACTGACCTGTTGCCCTTTGTTGAGGGCTGCCATCACCTGGCTGATGCAGTAGATCAGCACATCGCGATCATGAACGGTCGCCAGACCATCGGATGAGGGCTTCACTTCGACGAAGAGATCGCCGTGGTCGTATCGGCGGACGTGTCGATCGGGCTTTGTTGATAGCGAGAAGATGGGGTGTTGCATCGACGCCATGTCACCCTTGGGAGCGGCGTTGAACAGATCGCACACGAAGAAGTCAGGATCGGGGTAGCGATCCGGCAGCAGTGGAGACCTTGTCGTGACAGCTTGAGTCATGTGTCAGTCATTCGACATTTCACACACGTTGTCAAGCACTTTCGACACTTCACACACGCCCCGTTGTTTCGACATTTCACACACGGGCTTTCGACATTTCACACACGCTGTTTCGACATTTCACACACAGGGCTGTTCAGAATCCCGTTGACAATCAGCATGTTAGACCAGGCTATCCACAGCGTAACACTTATCTAACTTATCTTTAACACCCTCAGCAGCTTGGGTGACGGGCACATTTCGGAACCAGGTCTCGTCTGATTGCTCGGGCACCTCGGTTACACCGACCGTGTGCTTTCGGGCTCCGCTTCGCTGCGGTCGCTGTCGCGGACTTCCCCTGCCGCCCACTGGCGCCGTTAAACACTATGTAGCAGTGCCTGCGGCTGCTTTGTTGGATTGAGGGGGCTCTGCCCCCGTTGCCGTCAAGGCTCGGGGCCACGCGACAAAACGGCTGCCTCCCAAGCTTCCGCGCTCCGCTTGTGCAGCCCGGTGCCCTCCCTCTTTGTCGGCCTTGACTGCAACTCCCCCGGTTTTGAGGGCTTTCAAGCCCCATTGGCCCAAAACAGAGCCAACGGGGGCTCTTTTGATTTCCTTTCAGTCATCTTCCGGGAGTACACGACATGACCACTTCGAATACCACCACTACCAAACGAAATCGCAGCAAGCACAGCACCAAAGGCCGCAATTCGTCAAAGCCACGTGCTGACGTTTACGCGAGCGTGACCAACACGATTGTTGGGCAGTTGGAACAGGGCGTGCGTCCATGGATGCAACCGTGGAGTTCCGGCCATGCTGCCGGGCCGGTGTCCAGACCATTGCGTCACAACGGGGACCGCTACAACGGCATCAACATTCTGATGCTGTGGGGTGCCTCCTTGGAAAACGGTTTTGATTGTCCGCTGTGGGTGACATTCAAGCAGGCTCAGCAGCTTGGGGGCAACGTCAGGAAGGGCGAGAAGTCGACACGCGTCGTATTTGCATCGACGTTCAAGAAAACGGAAGAAGCTGACGGGGGCGAAAACGTCGAGAAGGACATTCCTTTTCTGAAGGCCTACTGCGTGTTCAATGCTTCACAGTGTGAGGGCCTGCCAGATCGTTTCTATGAAACCGATTTGCCGCTCAACCACGACCTGCAGCCGCACGAAGCGGCCTCTGAGTTTGTGGCATCGACGAAGGCCGTGATACAGGACGGGGGCCACCAAGCCTATTACCGGATCTCTGACGATGTGATCGGAATGCCGCAGATTGAAACCTTTCGCGATGCGGAAAGCCATGCGGCAACACTGGTACATGAGCTCACGCATTGGACGCGACACGAGAGCCGCTTAAACCGTGACCTTGGCCGAAAACGCTGGGGCGATGAAGGTTACGCCATGGAAGAACTGGTTGCCGAATTGGGGGCCGCTTTCTTGTGTGCTGATCTCGGCATCACGCCGGAGATTCGCGAAGACCATGCAGGCTACCTGCAAAGCTGGCTGAAAGTGCTGAAGAATGACAAACGGGCGATCTTCTCAGCCGCTTCGATGGCTTCCAAAGCCGTGGACTATCTCCACGGATTGCAACCGACGCCCGCAGCCTAGCGGTTGCGTGACAAATTTGAGCCGCCGACTGAGTCGGCGGCATCTTTTTCTCGATCTGCCCCTACTCACTCGCTGGATCAATATCATGGACCCAACAAGCTGCTACCAAATCATTTTGGAACTCATCGAAACGCACGACTACCCGGAGGCTCGAACCTATGCTGTCATTCTTCACAACTGGTTGACCAACCGTGGATTCTATCCGGATGGCTATGAATTGGAACGGGTCGATCACGTGCTTGCAGCGTTGCTGAAGCCGGCATGTGCTCCCAACGCCATCCGAACCAGGTTTCAATCCATCACCTGCTATGACTGTGACGCCGGACAAGATATCAGCAGCGTTAAACAAGCCATCGATGAAGGCTGGACCGAGATTGTCGGCGATGAAGATCTGACCGCAACCAGTCATCTGGGCACCTGCCCCATTTGTCGGATGCGGCAGGATCAGGAACTGCTGATGTGATCTTGTTTGGCAACTGTCTCGGACGTCCTCAGCTGTGAAGCCGGTTTTCTTCGCCGCTGAGGCGTCTTGTCAGTGATCAGGCTACTAACCCACCACGAGACATCGATTCGGGCGTCACGACGTCGATTCCGGCATTCCTTGACGATCTGTCTAACCGCTATTGCCAACTCGACGGGCAACGCGGCCACCAATGGAAATGCTGGAACCTTGGTGGCCGGTCCAAAGTAACCGCGTGGAGATAACGAGTCTGCATGTGGTTATTCTTGTTTCATGAATCCAGTGGTTTGGTTCGATGATGAAACGTTCGTTGAAAAATGTAGTTCCGTCCCAAACACCGCTCAGACGATTGATGGCACGCTGACATCCGGCATCCGTCAGTGGTCGCTCGCTGCGCTCACCAAGCTGCCAAGGCGGCTTTCCTGAAGGAAGCCTTCCGCCTTTCGCTTGCACTTACGGATTGAGCCGGATGTTGGTCACTTGCCATCGGCTGAGGCGGTTCTCAGCCGGAAACACAAATCAAAGGAACGACAACATGTCTGACACAAAACAACAACCGGTCTTCAAGAAACAACTTCGCCGCGGAATCGCTTCGGCTGTCTTCGAACGAACCAAAGACGACAGAACCTTCCGCAGCGTCAACCTACAGCGCAGCTACCGCAAGAATGAAGAATGGCATCGGATGAATATTTACCTCGAACACGAGGACATCCCGTTCATGATCGAGGCCCTGCAGGCAACTTGGCAGTTTCTGAATCAGGACCTTCCTACGGCAAGCTCAGCGTTCGTGGATTCTGATTCTGAGATGCCAGTTGAGGCACTCGCCTAGTGCAACAGGCAGCTGGTCGCGGCGATCCGTGGCCAGCTGCCAACCTCAATGAGAATCGTTATGAAACACCAGTTGACACCGCTCAATCCCCTTTTCGCTGATATCCCGACATCGGAACTCATCAACCGTTTGGAATCGCTCTGCGTCTTCAAATCAGCAGAACTGGAATCCGAACTGAACGCCAGACTGGAACGTCGTGGCGAACAATGGCGATTTGTGGGAGTCGCCAGGATCGAAATATTTCTCTCTGACTAACCAAGTCTCTCCGCTGAGCCAATCGACAACAGACAATCTGCCCATTGATGCTATGTCTCCGTTGAGACCATTGGCCCCGGATGTTAGTTGAGCCCGACCTCATCAATGTGGCGTGCGAAAATCGGTTTACATCATCCGCAAATTGGGCTACCGATTGCTGCATGACGGAGTGTAAGAACTCCCAGGAGACACGGCTAACTTTGAGCGCCGTGGATTGAAAGCCTCTCCCGCTTCGCCGGGAGGGTGGTGAAATATAATACCGCTCGCGGAAATACACCGCAGGCCGTCTTTTGGGCTTTCTTAACCTCCCGGCACCACTCCGGTGATCGGTCCTCCGTCTCTGTCAATCAGCGAGAGGACACCATGACCCAGCCACCTAACCGAAACGTGAATCTGAAGATTGGACGACGTCTAAAACTCGTCCGCGTACAACGCGATCTGTCAATTGAAGAGCTCGCTTCGCGAACCGGAATTCGATTCGACCAGCTGCATGCTTTTGAGTCCGATGAGGACATGATTACCGCAGTCGAGCTTAGTGAGGTAGCCGATGTTCTGAACATGCCGGTTGAATTCTTTATCCACGACGCACCACTTCTGGATTGTGCTGGCGAATGGCAAGTCCTTCACGCATTCCGGCAACTTGATCGTCCGAAGCAGCAGCGAGTCGTGCAGCTCTTATCCGATCTCTTGGGCGATGTTTCGGTGACTAATCGCCCTGAAATGTGACACATCCAGCTCTGCGAATTCAGGGCAAGTAGGCCATGACTCCGGAGCAGAAAACAGCAAATGTGAAGTAGCTGCAGACCAAATTCATAGTTGGGTCTGGATCAGCAAAGGAGTTTCCCCGGGAAAGTCAGTTGAGCAACTTTCCCGGGGAAACACACGAAGTTAGGGCAGGCGTTTCCTTGAAGGAGCTTCAAACGGATTTCATCAAATCCGTATCGTCGTATTCAAGGAACGCCGTAAATCTGTAGTGCCTGAAATGTCGTCCTGCGATCTTGCGGCTGTGCGACGGGCCGCAAATCAGCATCGTCGTAAATCGGCAGGGTTGGAATGGCCAACACCGCCACGATTCAATGACTCCACCAGCCACATCACCGCAATGCAGATCAATCGCAATTACGACAATGCGACGATCCGTAAATCAGTGTTTGACCGAAGCCGCAAATGGTGATACCTGCAACAACTGAGCGCCGCAAGATCGTAGTTCTGTGCGGCCGTGATTGGAGGTCTGACTATGCGAATCGCGTTCCTGAACCAAAAAGGTGGAGTCGGCAAGACGACTCTGGCGGTCAACGTTGCTGACGGCATCGCGAGGCGTGGCAAACGCACGCTGCTCATCGACGCTGATCCTCAAGGCTCAGCAATCGAATGGGCGTCAGCACGAGCGGCAAATCTTGAGGATGGAGAAAATGCTTCGTTTCCCGTCGTCGGCCTTCCCGCAAACTTTATCCACAAGGAGTTGCCGGCACTGGCCCGTGACTATGATTGTGTCATCATCGATGGGCCCCCCCGCGTCAACAAAGTTTCTGCGGCTGCCATTCAGGCAAGTGATCTCGTCATCATCCCGGTTCAGCCATCGCCGTACGACATCTGGGCCGCCGACGAGATCATTAGCCTGATCGAACAATCAAAAGCGATCCGCCCCGAGATCGAAGCTGTCTTTGTCGTCAATCGAAAGATCACCAAGACGGCTCTGGGCAACGCGATCGGCGACGCCTTAATTGATTACCCACTTCCGGTGCTTGAAACCGAGATCTGCCAGCGTGTCGCATTCGCCGAGACTGCATCGCGAGGACAATCGGTTCTCGAAGCGGTTCCGCGCCAGCGAGCGGCCAAAGAAATCACCAAATTAATCAGCGAAATCATGGAGTTGTTCGATGAGCAAGGATGTCTCATTCCGTGGCACACCGCCTAGCAAAGAGAACCCGCGAGCTACTGAAGCATTCAAAGCTCTTGGGCTGTCACCAAAGCCGGAGAAGACGAAACGGCTAACCGTGGATGTTCCAGTTTCGCTTCACTCCCGTGTGAAGCTGGAGTGCTGCCGCAACGACGTTGCAATAGCAGATGTCGTGCGGCGTCTGCTTGAGTCTGAATTCCCAGGTCAGACTTGAACGGCACGGCAGCCTGGCCTCCGATTGCAGAAAGTCGCAATTCCTGTGTGACGAGCCCTTATCTAAGAAAGCCAGAATCCCCTCGGTCGTGACCGACGCGCGCTGTCCAAAAGCAGTTCGCAGCGTCGGACGATGAAGCCGACGCAGTTTCGGTGGCGGCCTTCGTATAACCCGTTTCCACATGTTCCTCGACGCCGTAGGGATTGCAACACCAGACCATCGCGGTGGCACAACGCGGCCCATGGTGCGTAAAAATGCAAGGGCTCCCGCAACGGACTTTCGACGCTCAATAGCATGGCTTCCTACATCGTTCGTGATGATGTCGTCAAACTGCGTGAGGGTGAGACGGCCTTCGCCCAGGGCTTAAAACGCTCGAGTCACACAACTCTGTTCTCGTCAAGTGGCGACACCAACAATGACTCAAGTATCAAGTGTTGGCCTTCTACGTCTTCGGTTCGTCGCTCACATCGATCACAAAGTGATCGTTAAAGGGGCGAGGAATCGGTCGCTTGGCGGCCGGACGACCGGTTGTGATGGCTTCTCTCATGTCGTGGATGACTGGTTCTGCCTGAGCGAAATAACCGTGGCCCAGTTGAAAAATATCGAAGCCACCGACTTCGATGGTGTCGATTCCGTCGATCACTGTCACCGGCGGCACATAGCCGATTCGGTCCAGGCCACCTCGGAGTTCCTTCGACAGGAGGACAGCGGTGTCCTGAGGTGAAACCAGCAGCGTGCGGTTTTCGGATTCGTGAGGAAACGTGGTGGCTTTGTCCTTGAACGTGCGGACGTCTTCGTCCGGAGCACAGAAGAAGACCTGGCCGAGACTCAATTGCGGTCGAGCCTGAGCCACCAGGCGTTCCAAGGCACTCAGGAACCCTCGGTTGCCCATGCTGTGTACGAAAATGTGAATGCGTTCGGCACCTGAGTGTTCGGACAGTTCGTGCAGGAATTGTGCGATGTGTTTCACACTGGCCGTGATGGTGGCTTCATCGGCCGTGTACCCGCTGGCAGACGTTTTTCCCTGCGAAGGCCAACTGTAGAACGCCATTTCGCCAGGGACTTTCAGGTCGTAGCCAATCTGAGCGGCACCGATGGCCGCTTCTTCGAAGCTGACGTTGAATCCGTGGATGTAGACAAACACATTCCGCTCACCCGAGTTCCACCAGGTTTCCAGTCTGTTTGCAATGCCGGCCCGGAAGACGTCGTTTGGCAGAGCATGCAGGCCCTGCAGTTGCAGTGAATCGTCCGGTTGCAGCCGAATCCAGCGTCGCCACCATGCGGTTCCCGTGGAACCGGGTTTGTGGCTTTGTGGGATGAACACATTGCAGACGCCGTACGTGATTTGGTCCGACGACTGGTTGGAACTGAAACGCTGCAGGACATCGTCGGCTTCAACCGGTTTGCGGTCCGTGGCAAACCAGACTCGGACCAGCCGATTGTCGGGATCGACCCAGACTCGATCGTCCGTTGACTTCTGCACGGCTTCGAATCTGCTGCGATCCTGCGACAGCGGATACAGGAACCTAAACAGTTGCTCTGTCAGGTCGGTGAAGTCGTCCGCCGCCAGCAGATCACGGAGCAGCAGGAATTCGTCGGAATCGGCCAATTGTTCAGCGGAAGAAATCGTTTCGTCCGCGATTTCGGCCAGCAACGGTTGCAGGTCGATGAGGCACGGATCAGGGATAAGCAAGGCATCTGCGTTTTCCTGCAGAGCGAATTGCGTGTTGCCCTCGGCGTGAATTCCGGACGAACCGAACCATTGGCAGGCAACCGACGCGGCTTCGAGGTCCAATCGGATTTGCAGGTGAAACGGTTTCATGCGTGAGATCTTGTTGTCAGCCTTTGTAGGGCCGGTTCCCACCGGCCGTTGTTTTGGTGTTGGGTTATTGGCCGGTAGGAACCGGCCCTACGCTCCGTCCCGCAATGGGAATTTCGGCAGCAGACTTGTGAGCCGCAAGGCGCTAGCCGCGGGTTGTAGGGTCTCACCGGCGGCTAGCGCCTTGCCGCTCACGAATCGTGGGACAGAGCCTACTCTGACTCGCCGCCGTCATTTGTCTCGTTGTCTTTCGGAAGGAGGTCGCTGAGTGTGGTTGGATCGTCAATCGCGGCGAGGATGGTTTCGATGATCATTGAATCTTCGAAATCCAACGCTGCACACAGCGCGCCGGCGTTGCGTTCCCCGGCCAGGATTTCGTTGATTGCTCCGACGAGATTGCCCCAGCCGTGCTCTTCCATCTTGGCAATGGCGGCACGGAAATCGTCGCCCGTCTCCGGTTGTTCGATCGCCCGCAAGACGCCGACGATGACTGGAAGGTGGCGTTTCATCTCATGAGCGTTACCGGCGAAGTTGCGTTTGGCTTCGCGGGCCTGGCGGCGGTATTCGACGGCTTCGTCCGGCCGGTTCTGCTGATCGGCGATTTGGGCGAGGATTTCGTATATCTTCCAAATCGCTGCCGCACCGGGATCGAGAGTCTGCTTGATCGCCAGAGCTTCCTCAGCCAGTTCGCGGGCCTCGTCGAGACGTCCCGGCTGGCTTTGCAGGAGAACGGCCAAGTTGTTGAGCATTTTTGCAACGCTGGCCGTGTCGCCGGTTTTCCGCCCGCCGTCGATCGCCTTGCGATACCAGATTTCCGCGGCCTCGGGTTTTCCGGATGACTCGGCGACCACCGCTAACTGGTTCCATGTAGTTTCGACGCCGTTCTGGCCTCCAAACATTCCCTGAGCCTCTTTCAAGCGAGCCGACTCGCGGTAATGGTGCTCGGCCTGCTCCCACTGTTTCGATTCCTGAAACGCCATGCCAAGCTGATGCTGAGCGACAGCTTCCATCGCCGGTTCGCCCAGTCGCTGGAATAATTCGAGGGCCTCACGGTATCGCTTCACGGCGTCGGCGAGATCACCTTCCAGCATGGCCAGCATGCCGAGTTGTCCGAGCGTGACGGTTTGTTGTCGCAGATCATTCAGTTCTTTCGCGGGTTTGAGTCCCAGTTCATAATGTTCGCGCGCCTCGCCGTATTTACCTTGGTCCGCCAACACATCGGCGAGCTCCGTGTGGAGCACTCCGCGGTGCCGTTTCACCTGATCGGTCTCCTCCAGTTGCTCGGTGACTGCGATACCCTTCCGGTGGGTGGCTTCCGCCAGATCTGGACGTCCGCCATGTTTGTAACAGCCGCCGAGACGAGCGAGTGTCGTTGCACGGTTGTAGCTGGGGTTCTCTCCCAGTGACTCCAGGATGTCGGTAAAGATCTGTGCCGCATCACCGACCTGGCCAGAAGACAGTAGTTGTTCGCCACGATTCGATTGAGCCAGAAACCACGACTCCGAACCGCGTTCGCCGCCCGCCTGTTCGGCTCGCTGAGTCAGCAATGCTGCTTCGCGGGTCATGCCGAAGTTGTTGAGGAACCCGTTGACGCTGTCCACAAAATCGACCGCGTCGGCATCGCTGGCGTCCAGAGCACCATGAACCGCGTGCAGCAGGTTGGGCAATTCGCGGCGTACGATGGCTCGGGCCTGATGAGGATTCTTGCTGTCCTGTTTGTACAGATAGTTGGCCAGAGCATAATAGCGCTGGCGGTGGGCGACGGCCAGGGATTCCCGTTCCTCGGCCGACAGGCTGCCCCACAGCATGGGTGCCAGTGTGGGATGAAAACGCAGAAACGGCGGACCGACACCAAGAATCGATTCGGCTTCGATCAGGGCCGCGGCTTCCAGATTTTGCCGCAGACCTGGCCAGATGTTGTCCGCCGCCGATTCCGGCAACGCGGCCAATTGGTCGCGAAGCTGCTGAATGTGTTGCTGCCACTCCGGGTCGTTCGTCAACTGCTGCAACAACTCGGGCGGGACTTCGGCGTCGTCCGGCAGATCCTTGCCCATCATCTTCAGCAGCACGCTAGGATCACCGCCTTCCAGCGCTGACAACAGCGATTGAAGCTGTTCACGCTGGCGATTGCTTTCGCCCAGTTCCGTGATGGCCAGCAGGTCGTCTTCCATCGCTCCGCCCTGAAACACGCCGAGGCGACGTACGGCGTGGCGTTCTTCATCGCTGAGCCGTTCTAAAGACAACTGCAATGAGGCCACCAGGCTGTCCGGAGTTCCCTCCTCCGCCACCAGACTGGTGGAGTCTTCCGATAACAGTTGCTCCAGCCGTGTTTCGAGTTGACCGGCCGTGCGTGACTTCAACTGCTGGACCAGCACGCAGATCGACAGCGGATGAAACCGCACTCGATCAAACAACCGAATCAGGTCATCGCGTTTGGGTGGGGGCACCTGCCGCTGCTGTGTACTCGGCAGACGATCGAGTTCGGCAAACCAGTCCAGAGCATCATCGGGGGCATTGGCTGCGCCCAGTCCTTTCAGCACGATTCGTTGATGGTCATGCGTGCCCTGGACAGCAAAATCAGGATGTCCGGTTTCCGGTCGTCGACTGGTCAGCAGAACTCGCGACTGACCAGCCTGCGACCATGCCGATGCCGCCGTCAGCAGATCCTGCAGAGGTTCTTCAGCCAACGTTTCCAGATTGTCCAGGATCACCAGCGTGGGAGTGTCCTGCAACGTCTGCGTGACGGCGTCGGCATCGATCAGAGTTTCTTCGACCGTGGCCGAAATCGTGCTGACGGCCACTGACACCGGGTCCGCCGACTGAACGCTGGCAAAGTCGATAAACACGGCCTGGTGAAACATGCCCGTCCGCAATAACCAGCGTCCGGCTTCCAGGGCCAGTTCAGTCTTTCCCTGGCCTCCAAAACCCGTGATCGAAATTCGTCGTGCTTTGTCCGCAAACCAGCATTCGATGTCCCATAGCTCACGACGGCGACCAAAGAATCCTGTCTGGCCGCTCTTGCGAAGATTGTGACGAGCAACGGGTCGTTCGGTCGGTGGCCCGTCTGACTCCGTCAGCATGGCCGACGAAGGACCACTGCGAAACAACGTCGGCACAAACCAGTCGTTCAGGGTCAGCATTTCGCGTTTGTCGCCTCGCCGAACTTCAAACTTCTCCGGGTTATCCGCGAGGAAAACTCGCGCATCATCCAGTGACCGGCCAATGCTGCGTTCACGAGCCAGACTTTCGTAGAACTTGCCGAACAGAGTTTTGGTGGTGGTCACCAGCACGGAATGTGTCATCGCCAGGATGGCCGGCGTGCCGGTGGATGTCAGTCGTCCAGCGACACTCGCCATTGGGTCGCCCTCTTCGTCCAGCGATGCTGTCTGGCAGGCGGACAGGACGACCAAGGCGACGCGGGACTTGTGCAGCTTCTCGCCCAGGTCGTCTGCCGAGATCAACTGCTTTTTCCCATCGTCTTTTTCGAAGACCAGAAAGCCAATTCCGACCGGCTTGCCAGGCTGGCCGTCATCACGAGTCGCTCGTTCACGCAGGATCGCACTCTGCACGGACCTGCCGAACATCCCAGGTTGCTTCTCAACATCCTCTTCGGACACCTGTTTGAAAACACCGTGCCCGTCGAAGTGCAGAATGTCGATGACCGGCTTCGTGTCGTCATCCAGTCTGGCGATGAGCGTATTCAAAGTGGCAGGTCGAAGGAATTCAAAGGTGACTCGCCCCGGAGCGAATTCTTCCACGGCATCCAGGACCGCTTTAGGATCGGCTCGTGGATCAATAAACCCGGCGTCCGTGGGACGGCTGACGACGAACAGCAAATGCAACTGCTGTTTGGGTTCGACTTTGAACGGTGTCTCACCCTCCGTCGCTCCGCTGATTTTACGTCGGATGCTGATGTGGGGCTTTTTGGTGAACAGGAACTGCTTTGAATCATGAATCAATTCCCACGGAATCGACAGTATCGAAGCGTCTTCCGATTCGATCGTGATCACTCGATCGCCTGACTCACCCTGTTGGAACGCGTTGTATCGCTTGAGGGCTGGTGAGCCTTCCGGGAATTCGTTGGCGTTGACGTTGAAAACCGCCTTGAACAGTTCCCTACCGATTTCCGGCAGTCGAGCTTCGATTCGCCGAGCCTCGTTGTCATCCGGCTCGGCCAGAGAATGGGCTCCGTACGTTTCCACGTACCAGCGAATATCCTGGCGGTCCTTCTCCGTGACCGGATTCACAAATTCAAACCGGCCCGAACCCGTGCCGTCGTAAGAGACAGTCACCTGTTCAGGACTGGAGAAGTTGAAAACAAGATCACTGGTCGCCACGGGCAGTTCTCCGGCAGGGGGAGGGTGTCTTGAAATCATCACCACTACGGCCCATTTGTACAAGCGTCAGCTTTCTACAACTTGGTTGTTCGCCAAACCGTCAGGATCCCTTGCCGGTCCGCGCAATAAAAACGGCCGACAAAGTTGCCGCGTGATGTGTTTTGTTTTCTATGGGCTAACTTGCAAGGATTTATTTCGTGACCAATGACGAACCGACATGAGTCGCGAACGGTCAAGTTACTAACCTGCGTCGGTGTGAAACACGAATGGCACTTAGATATTGCTAACTCCTTTGAGCATCTCCTGTTTCAGCACGTGACGTGGCTTTGTCATTCGATCAAGTTTCTTGGGCCAGTGTTTTCGCTTGCGCGGCTCAAATCGATTCGGTCGATTACCTACTCGGTGTTGAGCAATGGAATCGAGCAATCCGTGATACAGCGCGATGCGATAATCAGCTCCGCGGTGTCCGTGATACGCGATCAGCGGCTGAAAGGCCTCCAACATCTGGAGCGTTCCTTTGAAACTGATTGTTCGGGGCTCGATTCCGTGTCTGCTCGCTGATTGTGCCATGACCGTGCGAATCAGGTTGTATGCGAGGACGTGTGTCCAGATTTCCTTTCGCACCAGATCTGGTGTCTTGCAACGCAGCACGTCCATTTGCAACGAGCATTTGATGGAACGCAGATCGAGTTCGTTGTGCCACCGAGCTCTGTACAGATCAGCAAGGTCTTTCGGGGTCACCTGCTTCGGATCGAGGAGTGTTGTGACGACGACAAAGACTTGGGTCCTGAATCCCGGCTGCTGAACGCGGACGCGCACCTCTCGAACGGTCACGCTGGCCGGGAGCGCGTTGTACGCTTTTCGGTCGAGGGCTCGAATCGAGTTGGGTTTCTGCCAACGAACGATATGGTCATCTTTCCCGAGCCGTTCTCCCCTGCGGAAATCTGCCTTCCGATTGGCCTTGTTTAAGCGACTTACCAATTCAAATCGGCGTTCCGTGAGCATCGCAATTGAGGTCCAATTGCACATCAAACTGTCGGCCAGAAGAACATCCCTGGGCCGAAGGACGTCCCATAATTCCCGCAAGAGACTGACTTCTCCCTGTCCTTTGCCTGCATATTTGCGGAAGCCCAGGTTCAGGATGGCGCCGCACGAAAGGGAAACAATGGCTCCGACTCGAGCGATGGGAAAGCCGAGACCCGGCTTCTGATTGTATGTCTGTGGATATGCTTCCTGGTTCTCGACAGTGTCCGGCATATTTACCGTCGTTCCATCGAACATGTAGACACATCTGTCTTTCCAAAGCCACTTCTTCTCAACCTGAGAATCCAGGGCTCGACCGACCATGGCCGTGATTGTGGCAAAGAATCTTTCGGGGAGACGTTTTCGAGCCTGGCAGTACGCGCCAGTTTTCGCAGAGCACGGAGGCCGTCCTTGCGAAACACGGTGGGTGACGAGTCGCGCGACAGCTCCTCGACAGGAATGATCAATACTGAGTACTTGCCCAAGAAATACCCACAGAGTGACCAACGGGCTGAAGATTCTGTCCTTCCAGCACGCATCGATTTCCTGAAGCGCCGGCGAAATCGTCTCCTCGGACAAAACACTCGTAAACGGTAGCTCACCTTCCTGAAGAAACTGCCGTCTCAGCACGCCAAACTGCTCCCGAAACCAACCGTGTTTCGAATAACGCATCTTGCGACCTCCTTGCCGATGATGGATGGGGTGACACCTCACATCTACGCCAGATCGGTCTCTGTGCCTATGTCATTTTGCGCCAAGCACTTGCACCATTTCTAAGTGCCATTCGTGAGACCAACCGACGAAGGTTCGCCCTTCACGGTTACTCTGCCAGGCCAATTCATCCAGCCTGATCCTCAGAATTTGATGGTGTGGGACAGCGCTCGGGTATCAATCATGGCTTTAGTGGCCCCGTTTCCGTTGTGGCGGGCGGCAGCGTCATATCTGTAGGCGCCATCAGAACTGGACTGGCCGCAGTCGCCATGGCCATTGAGGTCCAGACGAATTCCGTCGTTGCAGGTTGACCATGTTCCTAACCGTCCAAGAGGCAGCTGATCACCTCAAGGTGTCGTGTGCCACCGTCTATGCACTAATCAGCAAAAAGCATCTGAACTGTCATCGAATTGGCACTGGACGTGGCGTTATTCGAATTTCACTCGAGAACATTGCGACATTTCTCAAACAGGCTGAATCCAAGGCGGCCGCGGAACCTGCTCCGCAAGTTCCGCAGCCTCGCCTCAAGCATATCAAGCTCTAGCCCGCCGCTTTACGTGCCTGGTTCAGCAGATGAGTCGGATCATGAGACAGATGCTGGTAGACCCGTGCGAGTGTGCTGGGGTCAGAGTGGCCCATAAGCACCGCAACAGTCAATCCATCCAATCCCGATTGAAGCGCTCGCGTCGCCCATGCGTGCCGCAACTTGTAGAGCGAGTATCTCGGCACCAAGTCGACAATGCATTCCGCATTCAGTTTTCGTTTCGCTTCACTCCTCAGCTGGGAGTGCGACTTTGGAAGCTCCACACCCTTGACAACACGCGATTGTTTCAGCTTGGGGATGAACGTCGCAATCTGGTCGGCGGTGATCGTAATACCGCGTCGCTGCATCTCGCCTTTTCCCATCCGAGTACGCACGCGGTCCACCGCACAGTTGGCCGAGTCTTTCGTCCATGCATTTCCGCGAGAATTACGAAACAGCGGTCCAGTTGGATACTCAGCCATCCTGCGCTTCGTAATCTCAAGAGCCACTTCGCTCAAGTAGACAATCCGTGGAGCTTTCTTGCCCTTGGATTCCTGTTGAGGAAAGAGCCAGCGGCTGTTCGCAAGATCAACGTGACGTGCTTCGACTCGCAACGACTCTTGTGGGCGGCAACCTGTCTCCCAGGTCGTGATCACAAGATCCTTGAAGTTCTCATCAGGACAATGGCTGAGCAGAGCCTCGAAGTCGTGAAGCGTGATCAAGGTCTCATTGCGTTCGGCACCCGGTACTTCCAAGTGCTCAACCGGATTCTCGGACACATACCCCTGCTGCAGAGCCCACTTCATGCAGCGTTTGACTGTCCGCATGTAGTTGCGTTTGGTTGTCTGTTTCAGCTCAGGGTAATCGTCCACCCATTCCTGCACGTGAAACGGCCGCAAGTCACGGATCAGGAGGCTGGGGTGCTTTCTTGCGAACCGTTCCAACCGGTGACGGTACCATTCGTAAGTGTGCGGCGACCGATGCTTATGAACCCATTCGAGGAATCGGTCAGCAATTGCGACAACGGATTCGCATGGGACCGTCCGTTTGATCGGCTTCCGCATCAGCTCATGGAACCGCAGATGCGCCGCCTTCTTCTCGCGACCAAGGGTGTGTCGCTTGCCGTCGATGGTGACGAACCAAGCTTTTCGTGCCGTCCAGTACCAGGGTTTTGGTTGGCGTGCCATTTGAAAACTCCTCCAGCTCTAAGTGGGTAAACACAAGAGAGCGAGCCGAAGGTTTGCTCAGGCCTCGATCAGTTGCAGCTGATCGGGGCCTTTTTCGTTTGGCCTAAGCGATATTCTGTATCAAATTCTGTACCGAAGCAAATCTGATTGAGCCACGATTTGACGTAAGTCGTTTCGTAGCAAAGTACACCCGGGAGGATTCGAACCTCCAACCCCCGGTTCCGAAGACCGGTGCTCTATCCAGTTGAGCTACGGATGCGTGTTTGAGTTCTCAGTGTTGCCAGCGGCTATGGTTCATTTGACCGGCCGGAACCGTTGAGAAAAATTTGATTTCGGCGGCCTGGCGATTCGCCCGGAAGCCTGCGGAACCATACCAGGAATTTGCATTTTTTCCACACTGGAACGGCCAATGGGCGAAGAAATTTTGCGGGAAACGTTGGGACGTGCGGAAATGGGAAGGTTCGGCTTCTACGCTGCCCGTGAATGCGGGCAAATTGGGAGAATTTCTCGCGAGATGACTTTTCAGCCACGGTCTGGCACAAGTGGCTGCGTGCGGTGTTTGAACGGGCGAATGCCCGCCATCATGGCCTGCCGTCCAGATCTTGCGTGGTTCACGCGGAGGGAGTCGTTCACTTTCTGACAGCTGTGCATCTGCTATCGTGCCGGAACGAGGACCTGTTGTTGTCTTGCTTGGTTTTGGGGCGGGGTTTGGATGTGCCGCTCAGGTAAGCTCGCACCTTGCTGACGGCTTTGACCAGCATGACTCAACACTGCGAACGTGAACCGCTACGAGCTGGAGGAATGTTGGGCCATGCTTTGTGAGTGTGGTAGAATGCAGGTGGCGCTGCGGAACAACCGCGAGCTCGTCTCAAGAGCAACTGCTCTTGTCCCGCAGCCGAGCACTGGAGAACTCTGAATGCGTATGCGATCTTTAGTTATAACGTGCCTGCTTCTGTTCAGCACGGTGTCTGTTGAAGCTCAGCTGTTTGGCCCACGCGATGTTGGACGCAACACTCGCGGAGCCAGCAGGACGGCCCCCAATGCAGCGGGGACGGTCACACAGGACCGGCGGTTTGTTCGAGGTTCGCGGACGGCAAGTGATTTTGTCGGAACAGACAAAGAAGCGGCCGCTGCCTTTGTCGGGAACACGCAGGCAATCAACGATGGAAACGTCACGTCGGCTGTCACAGGGCTTCGCGAACAGCCGACGATACGAGTGAATCGTCCGCTGACCATCCCACGCACGGGGCTGTACGCTCCACGCGTGAAGATTGATTTTGAGGTGCCGACCAGAGTCGATCCGGGGCCAACTGTCCCGGACTCAACAACACAGGATCCGGCGCTTTCGAATTCGAACGCGGCCAATCCGCCGAGGGGTTCTGCTGCAGAATTGCCGCGGATGTCGTTGGCGCTGCGACAGTTAGTTCGCCGGCACGGTCTGAAGATCAATCCTGCTCCCACGGAGCGGTCCGTGATCCTGTCTGGTACCGTTCCGACAGAGCACGACCGACGGATCGCTGAGCTTCTCGCGAATTTCGAACCCGGTCTCGAAAACGTAAAGAACGACCTCCAGGTTGCACAGTAGTAGGTGCACCGGAGATGTCGTGACCGGCGCCGCTTGATGTCTGTGTCGGGGCGACCGCAGACGAAGACGAATCAGTGTCGGTGCGTTCGGCTGTCGACCGTTGATCCGTTGCTGGATCTGCGAACAGGTCACCGGCTGAGAACGCTGCGGGTTGAGTGCCATTCATGTTTCGTCGCAGAAATCCGTCGGTCAGTGGAATCTCAGACGTGGTCATACCGGTCGCAGGATACGACGAATGCTGGTTCTGTAGCGCGTGATTGGAAGTTGACGAGTCCTTTGTTTGCTCGAACGCCACTTGCTGAATACCGGACGGGGGCTGCTTCGGTTCATCCGGTGACGAAGTATCTTCTCGGTTGACGACATCCTTGTCCGGCAGCGGTACGGCTCCTGGCAGGATGACTTTGGCAGCTGACGACGTTACTTCGGCTCCGTCGCGGCTTACAAAACGAGCCACCAGTGTGAGTTCTTTCCGCTCGCCTCCTGCCGCATCCCACGGCAGCCAGAAGCTATAAGAATCTCCGATCGTGGATCCGCTGTAGTGCTTCTGGAAATCTTCTTTCGGGAAAACAAACTTGCGATCCGGCTGACGATCCTTTTGTGGTTTCGAATCATCCCATGCATAGACCACCAGCGATCCGTCCACTCGAACGGCCCGTTTGCCGTCGCCGGAATAGAACATGATTCGCCCGCCGCAGCCGCGCGTTCCGGCCTTTCCCGCCTGATGCAACACGGTATCAGACCACACCGGAATGACTTTGTTGGGCGAAACGAATTCCGGTTCCTTTTCCAGCCAGTTGCGCGACGAAGGCATCATTGAGGCACAGCCCCCGGATACGACGCACAAGGCGATAAACAGCAGCCTGCGCGTTGAACTAAGGAGGATGGTTGCCGCCGGTTGAGATGCTAATGAATTCATCATTTCGCCTTCCATAACCAACCGAACCTCGACTTCTTTTCTGGCTTTTCGGGTGCCTTGATGGCGCTACCTGTCCTGCTGACGGAGACTGTTTTTTCGACCTTCATATCCGCGTTACGAACGGACGTTGTGGAATCGACCTGACCATTTGCCAAAGCGTTTATCGCGGTTTGTGGTTCGTTATCAGGTGAGGTCACGTCGGACTTCTGCTGTTCGGCAAAAGCAACTTGCTGCACGGACTGCGATGACGAACGCGACTGCAATTCAGGAATGGGAAGGCCCGGGTTTTCGGAGGGCGTTGGCGGGACATCCATCCCGTCTTTTTGATGAAGGTATTGCTGCTGCGTTGGTGTGGTATTCGGAATCGGAGCCAGTTCAATGACTGGTGCTCCATCGGGAAAGATCACCGGCACTCCGTCGTCATTCATCGAGCCGACAGTGTCTGGTCCGGCATCCAGCCATTCAAACACGTCTGATGAGACCCATGACATACGCGACATTTCGACCTGCTTCAGGTATTCGGCTTCACTTCGTCCAGCGATCACATGCGGCGTCAGAATGATCAGCAGTTCCGTGCGGCGATTCGTGTGCCCGTCGTACCGAAACAGGTTGCCCAGCAATGGCAGGTCGCCCAGCCAAGGTACCCTGCGGCTTAACGTCTGGTTGCTGTTTGTAATTAGCCCGCCAATCACGATCGTCTGTCCGCTGGCCGCACTCACGGTGGTTTGAGCCGTCGTGACTTCGACGCGAGGAGATCGGATGACGGAACCGTCGTTGGAAACAGAAATTGGAATACCGTCTCGTTCCGGACCGACTTCAGATTTCTCCGCATCGATCTCCATAACAACATGGCCTTCGGGACTGATGCGAGGTGTGACGCCTAGCAAAAGCCCAACGTCTTCCAGTTCGAGGCTGTTAATTTGTCCCAGTTGAGTCAATTGGCTGTTCACGATTCGGGGCACGCGTTCCCCGACCTGAATAAATGCCTGCTGGTTGTCCAGTGTCATGATTTGCGGACGGCTGAGAACTTCCATGCTGCCGCTTTGGTCCAATGCTCGCAGCAGCACGCTAACGTTTTCGCTGCTGGCAGAAAGGACCAGTCCGCCATATTCCAAATCACTGTTCACTCGGCCCAAACTAAAGTGCGACAACGCCTGACCGGCCACGGTCCCGGATGTGGCGCGGGATTGAGTGCTGCCGCTGTTGCCCAAAGGATTGTTGTTGAAGTCGAAGCCTGGCGAATTGGTAGCTCCGACAATATTCTGACTGGTCGTTGTGACAACTCCAGCCGCCGTTGATTCTGCTGCGGTGACGGTTGTCGTCAGGAGTTCACCCAGCAAGCTGCGATCAAACAACAGACTGTCCTGCAGTCCAAGCTCCACGCCGAATTCATGAAAGTTGTCCAGGTCGACCTCAGCCAGAATGACTTGAATCATTACCTGAGGCGGCTGCTCGTCGAGGTCTTCGACAAGCTCCAGAATCTGTTCGAAGTAGCGAGGCGTAGCGCTGATGATCAGGGAGTTGCGTACGGGTTCCGGCACGACCACGACTTCCTGTTCGATCTGCTGAAATGGATTTAATCGTCCAGGAGCCGCCTGACTAACAATGCGTTCGCTGCGTAGAAAGTCGTTGACTGCTCGAGCGACATCAGTGGCAGGCGAGTTCTTCAGGCGATAGACGCGATTGACTCGATCCTGAGATTCCGTCTGATCCAATCTCAGCAGTAGCGCTTCAATAATTTGCAGGTCACCGCTTGTCCCCGTGGCAACAATCGTGTTGGTACGAACGTCGACGGAGAAACGAACGGGAACCAGCGATGATTCGCCGTCGGCTGTGGCCAACTGAGGTACCGTCGACGTTGTGGCTACCGGAAACAGCGAACGCAGAAGCAGGACCATCTCGCTGGCGTCGCCATTGTGAACTTCGAAGACCTTAATCTGAGCTGAGGCGGCTGGTGATTCGTCCAGCTGTTCGATCAGACGCTCAATCAGCGGCAAACTTTCTTCCGGCCCCGTGATAAAGATACTGTTGGTTCGAACGTCTGGTGTCAGCGTTACGCTGTCCAGCAGTCCCGACGTAACTACTCGCTGGCCATCCGGCTGGACAAGCAACATTTCCAGGGCTGCCGAACGTCGTCCAGTCGTACCGCCTCGCGCCGCAGTGATGGCCGATGTAATCGTTGAAGCTACGTCGGTCGCAAGAGAATTCTTTAGACGCACCATCTTGGCCTGATTGACCGAAGCGGCCGATCCCACATCCAGTCTCTGAATTAGCTGAGCCACCTCTTCCATATCGCGAGGCGATGCGTTCACGATCAGGCTGTTGGTCCGCGGATTCGATGACACGTTCACGTCCGGCCCCATGCCGCCGCGACCGTTCAGAAATTCCGTGATGATCTGTGTTACTTCAGCCACCGGGGCAAAGCGAAGCGGAAAGACTTTCATTTGTGTGCCCGGCGAAACCGGCTTGTCCAGCTTGCGGATCAGCTGTTTGGCCGCATTGACGGCTTCTCCCCAGCCGATGAGCAGCAACGCATTCGGCTTCACGAGTGGCGTGATTGAAATGCGTCCCTGCAACGGACCAGTGAGTTCGTCCATGACGTCTTCGATGACGTCATTCAGCGCACCGTCCTGAACATGCTGCAGAAAGTAGACTTCGATTTCCGGCGCGGTTTCGTCACTCAGCTTTTCAATTTCCTGAATGATGCGCACCAGTTCTTCGACGTCGGGATCGCGTCCTCGCAGGATCAACACATCCAGATCCGGCAACGGTTGCACCGTGACATCACTCGATGGACGCCGCAAACCAGCGTCTGAATTGTCAGGCGGAGGCGCTGTTCCGAGTGCGTTGGCTGGGCCAGCTTTGTTGGCATCGTCATCCACTTGCTGAACAAACCCGGCCGGTCGAACTCGCAGGTTGGCCCACAAGTCAGCCGTTGAACTCTGAGCGTTCTCCATTACTTCGCCGGAACCGGATGTCTGCTTCCACAGGTTAATGGCTTTGTTCAAAACATCCGGTGACACATTTTTTAGCGGCACAAAACGGAACGATTGTCCCGTCGTTCGGCTTTGAGAATCTTCGAAACGCTGGATCAACGCCGCGAACTGGCGGACCAGAGTGCGATCGCCCTGCAACTGACAAACATGCGTGTCGGTGTCGAACGACAGCATGGCGGTTGACGTTTCATTGGTTGTGTACCGAAAGCGATTGCTGTTTAGATCCTGCAGTTGAGTGCCCAACAGTCGCTTCAGCGCCTGTTGACATTGTTGAGCTGTGATTTGCTGCAGTCGGATTGATTTGGATTCCGTGGTCGACGAAACAGCCGTGACAGTTGACTGAGGGAAAAGCACCGACGGATCAGCCACCTCAACAGGCACAGCACGGGTACTCGACGGCCACTGTCCCAGGCGTTGCGATGGTGTAGCGTTTTGTGTTTGGCTTTGTGAAGTTAACAGCTTTTCGAGCGCCTGATGCCTGGCCGGAGTCGCCACGACGAAGACCAAGCCCCGTTGCTGATCTGAGGTGATCTTTGCGTCTGGTCCGGCGATCTCGCGAATCTGCGGCAGCCGTTGCGGCAATGCCTGCGCGGAAACGGAATAGCTTTTCAAAACAGCCGCTTCGAATGCGGCGCGGGGAAGGACGGACGGGGCGGCGGTCTGAACGGCCGACGGTTTGTCGACTTCTTTGATTAACTGACTCGCCAACTGCTGGACGGTGGGTCCACCGCTGACGACCACTTGTTTCTGTTCTGCGTCGGCAATCACGCGAACACCGGCCGCCTGGTCGCCGAGCAATTCGCTCAGCATACGGCGCACTTCAACGGGCGCAACGTGCTTCACCGAATAGATGCGGAAAGATTGTTCTTCCCACTGCCCGCCTGCATTGCTGCAGGTCGCGCCAATGACCATCACTGTGGCGATAGCCGTGGCCATACTGTGCCACCATTGTTTCATTCCGCCGCTCCCTGGAACATGACCGTTTCAGGAGACCGACCACTGTCGATTTCCCGGAGTCCAATGCGACAACGTAGTTCGCGGCTGCCTGCCCGACAACGGCGAATGGCATGACCGATCACTGGAGACCGGTTTCATTGCTGCGGTCCTTGCCGTCAGCGGCAGATGCTGCTGTTGAGATTCCTGGCGCAGCAGATAGGGATGTGGGCTGGCGAACTGATTCCTGCGGAATCTGCGGGAGCATCGGCGTCGGCACACTGCCGCCCACGCTCTTGAGCGCCTTCGAAGTTCTCAGGCGGCATTGTTCGAGCGTCGTCTTCGTGGAGGCGACGTGGCCAGATCGTGGCCTCGTTGCCCCCTCTCCCCCAACGCTGCGCTGGGAGAGGTTGAGGCCGGCCGGCGCTGAAGCCCAATGCCGCACGATCTGCGGAGCCCAGCTTGCGGAACAGCGCCTATGTGCCTGATTGCCGCGTGGCTTCAGCAAAGCTCTGACCAATGTTCAGCGTGAGCCGGTCTTCGCCCGATTGAATCACGACGCTCTCCTCATTCACATCGACGATCTGACCGCTCAAGGCTGTGGTATCGAAGTCGGCTCCGGCGGCCAACTTGTGAACTCGATCATTGATCTGCTCTGTAATCCACGCCGTTGGAATGCCGTTGCGGTACGTCACCGCACTTAGGATCGTCAGCTTCATAGGATCCTGATTGTTAATGCCGATCCCAAAGATGTTGTCGCGTGCAATCACACCGTAGTCTCGCAACTGATCAGACGCCAGGTTGCCTGACGTGCCTTTGGGAAGCGACTTTCTTTTGGCGCCCGGCACCACCAACGCTTCGACGCTCATTGACCAATCGAACTGGCCTGACGTCGAAACGGGACTAAGCCGCAGATTGACAATGCGATGCAGTTGAGCCGAATTTTCGATCTGAAAAAGAGCGGTCGTAATTTGCGGCAAAGTTCCTCGCGCCTGCACGTTGAAAGGCATGGACCGATACAAGCCGCGACGATTGGCGGGCGAACCGGAATCCACCGTCGCACTTCTTAACTTTGCGGACCGAACTGTTTCCAGCAGCCAGTTTCGGTACAGCGATCGAGCCGTTTCCGTATCGGATGGCAGCGACATCTTTTGCCACGCCACAATCTTCTGACCGGCTTCACGGCTCTCGGCCAACAAGGCTTCGCGCTTTTTGATGTTCTCACGCAGTTCGTTGTTCTCGCCATTCAACTGCCGCAGCGGGCCCTGAATCATGGACGACAGCACGTAGTCGCCCGCGCGAGCGACGCCCATTAGAATCAGCAACCCAAGCAGAATTTGTTGTCGCTCCAGCTTCATCGCTGACCTCCCGAAGCTGTGGCCTTGATACTCTTGCTGCTGCCGGTCGGCGCCTTAGCAGTCTTCGGGGCGGGACCTTTTGTTAAAGCTTTCGAAGTCGTCTTGCTGGCTGCCTTAACGGACGCAGCAGCCGCCACTTCGCTGGGTTCGGCCGTGCGATGGCTGGTGTACTTGTCTTTGCTGCGACTTTTCAACGGCATCGTGGTTTGAAAACTCCAGAGACTCTTCTTGCCGTCTTTGATCTCTCGAATGCCTGGCGTTTTGGGTGCGTGCCAGGAATCGCGGAGTTGTTCTTCCATTTTGCGAATCACATCGGGACTCTGGCTGATTCCTCGAAACGAAACCGTGTAGCCAGAGCCAGACGCTGCACCGGAGAACTGCTGCAGAACCAGTTCCGGACTGGAAGGCGTGCGAATGGTGATGTCGCGAAGTTCGTCCAGCCAGTTCAGGCGACTCTTTTCCCAGGCCGCCAGTACTTTGGCCAGGTTGCGTTTGGAACGCGTTTCTTTCACAAGTTCATCCAGTTCACGCAGCCGTGCCTTCAACACAACATTTTCTGCCGTCGCGTCAGCAAACTGCATATGAACGTAGTACCAGCCGACGCCGATCAAGACGGCTGCTGCAGCCACAGTGGCCAAAATGCGATTACGTTTTTGAGTGGCTTTGGGCGGACGTTTGGGATGCAGGAAGTCGACTGGCGGGGGCTGCCCCATCGCCGTTAGCTTTAGAGTCGCCACCAAAGGAGCGTAAGCGCTTAACGAAGCATCACCGGCCTCGCCTTCGACCAGCGAACGCATCGACTTTCGATCAACCCCAATGCCCAGTTGATCCGTAAGAGCCGCGACCAGGGCGGACGATTCCAGTTCGGAACCAATCACGACCACGTGACCGATTTCGATGTCCGGTCCGTCGACCGATTCGGCCGTGAGCAGTGTTCGAGAAACTTCGACGGCAATATACTCGGCTTCCTCATCGCCCTTCATTGCCGGAGCCAGCCGCAGACTTCGCGACATGACGGGAAGCTGGCGGTGCGTGACCAACATGTGAGCCGACTGATGCCCTTTACTGATGAGCAGCGTCGCCGACGAATCGTCTTCGTCTGGTGGAGGAGCAAACAGCGACAGTGAGTGAGTGACCACAACTACGCTGGCTTGAGCACATCCGGATTCGGTTGCAAGCCGCTGAACCAGTTGCTGATCTGCTTCGGCCAGTGCCATAGCGTTTACGGTGCGACGACCTTCGTCGGTTTCCGGAAAAGCGATGAAGTCAATTACACTGTCTTCCGTCATTCCCGGCAACTGTCTTAACGCCATGTTGCGGACGATCGCCGGAAGTTCAGCGTCACTCGCCGGCGGAACAGCAAACGTCGCCGAATCGACCATTGCTCGATTCACACACAGCAGCAGCCGAGCCTTCGATGCTTTGAGTTCCTTCACCAAAGCGACAAGACATGCGACCGGATCTGTTTCCGCAGATGCCGCTGCGGGCGCGGCATCTTCTGCCGTGCTGGCATCCGTAGAATCATCCGACGCAGAAGGCAGCGCGGTCGGGCGCTCTCCTGACTGAATGACGCGCAGGACGCCATTCTTGCCTGATTCGCCGTAGACGAATCGCAGTGAGAACGGGTTCCAGCTGACAGCGAGTAGTTTGCTCATGAAAAATATCAGAATTCCGCGACGGCGGTTTCTAAACGACCAATCGATAAAGAAAGACCTAATTCAGATCGATCAAGCCAGTCTAGTCTTCGAGGAGATTCGTTGGCAGCATCGATCGTGACTTTTCGCCGCAGCACGGGGCCTCCGACCGGACGATAAACGATGATTTCGCCTGTATGGACATTGCCGCCCGTTGTCAGGTGCCGATAGATACGCCGGTACGTCGGGAGATCGACGATTTGGCGAGTCAGCAGCCACAATGTTGACTGCCGTTCAGCCTGGTCAATACTTTCTCGTTGTCGAACCAGTTGCGACGCGGCGGCCGGGTCGTCGATGAGTGCTCGCAGAACGGCCTCCGATGCATGGTTGATATTGATTCGGCCGGTGACGACATCTGTCGATTCCGTCGTCAGTCGATCCTCCAGCAATGCAAACGTCGCCAGTGACGAAGGTTCGTCCGATCGCAGTGGACTGTTCACCAGCTGCCCTCCAACGGATGGCGGCAACTGTACGGAAGAATCGACAAGGTCGCTCAGATTAGTGATTGGTAGCGACGGCGACGCAGAGGCGTGGCTTCGCAATTCCGGCGAATTCGTACTGATGGTCAGCGGTGGGACACCGGGCGAAGTGGAAAAAGAAATCCCAAACAGACGGGCCAACACCACATAACGAGCAACGTCTTCGGGAAGAAAAGCCTGCAACCGTGATTCCAGTTCCTGCAGGTCGCTTGCCGTCACCGCCGCTGTGTCGCCGTTCAATCGCAGCCGCATTTCTCCGCTTGAGTCGCTGTTGCGTTCGGCAGATACCACCGTCAGATGCTGATGCCAGCCGTCGGCTTCAGTTTGATCTGTTGAAGCGTCTCCCGTTTGAACTTCCGAACGACCACTTCCGTAAAACGCGGTTCGTGATACACCCTTGACGAAAAGAAGTTCCTCCAAGCTTTCGGGGACAGAGTTACGAACACGATACGGACGGTCCAGCCTCAGATAGTATTCGGATTCTGCGCCGAATTCGCGAACGTCATCGTCAGCATCGATCCAGTCCAGAATGCCGTCGGCCGCTTCGTCTGTCATGCCGGGAATCTGCAACAGTGCGCGGCGGCCCCTGCCCGGTTCTTCGAAATCCCACTGCAACACAGTCGCCAGGTGCAGACGCGACGATTCGTTTTGAAGACCAAACTGGATTGGCGAATTCTGCAGGTTGGTTTCGTCGAACTCACTGCTCAGCTGTTCCAATCCCGAATCTGCCGCGGCAGCCAGATCTACGTCAGGCATGTCTGCCACCACGGCGAACCGCCACATTATATCGAAGTCGGTCGAACGGTTTTCTGACGCTTCACTCAGGCCGTCCGCATTCGCAGTCGGCAGGTCTGTAAACGTAAGCGTCTTCGCCTGAAACAGGTGCGGCGCGTTTTGCAGCCTTGGAACCTGAGCAGGAAACTTCGCCCGTTGTTCGCAGATTGTCAGCAGATAGCTTTCCGCACTAAACAGCATCTGTTGCCCCTGCAGCAGGTCGCCGTTGATTCGTGCCGCTTCGTATTCGGTCGTCATTTCGGCCAGAAAGCCAAAGCCTGCCAATGCGATCATGACGACCAAAACCAGCACGACAATCAAAACGACGCCGTGTCGATCAGCCTGCCGCGAGCTTCTGAAAAATCGTTTCATCGAAACGATCCCTCCATGCCACCCGCCAATGCGCTGACCGGACTGTGGACAGCATCAAGCAAAATGGTGCGTTCGAATCGCGTCGCACGGATGACCGTTGCGGACTCGTCCGCACCAGCTTCCGACAGCGTCGAAGCATCAGCGACTGAACCATCGCCGGTTCGCGCAGCGAACGGGTCAGCGTCGGGACCGGGCGGGTTCAGAAGGTCCATCTGCTGAACATCGGTGCCGGAAACCACATCCAGGGATACTCGCACAGCGACTGGCAGACGGGACTCTTCATTCGCCGACCAATAGCCCTGCCAGGTCTGCCCGTTGAAGTATTCGAACTGACAGTCCACAACTTCCGGAATTCGTTCGAAGCTAACAGCGGGCATTTCCGATTCTGTGTCTTCGGCATCATCAGCAAGGGAATCAGCCGCCGGAAACAGCAGAGCTTCCAAGGTCGCTCGCCCGACGCCCACATCATCGGTCGCCATGTTCTGCTCAGCTGTCGATTGTTGAGCGATCAGCGATTGGAACTCAGCCGTGTTCGCCTGCAGCCGATACAAGCCGCTGCTTAGCGAATTCAGACTGTCCGCCCCGCCTGGTGCCTGAAGTTGATAGACAATGGTCTGAAATTCAGGCACGTCAACGGTTTCGTCGTCGGGCACCGGCGAATCGCTGGACAGCGAACCACCACCCAATTCATTCAGCAGGTCCATGTCGGATGGTGGTTCACGAACGGGTACCACAAAGCGTCGCACGCTTAACCGCATCGCGGTGGAGGTTCCAATCAACGAAAGCTGTACGGGCGGGGCCCCGGAAGGGGGTTCGTCGTCAAATGAATCTGCAAAATCCGGAAGACTGAATTCCAGCGTCTCTGAAAGGTCATCAATGGCCGCAGCCACCACAGGCTCTGACGGCGCAATAACTCCGCTCAGGTCTTCGTCGATCAGTTGAAAAACAGAACGCACTAACTGTTGCTGCGTCGTCTGATCTCGCCCCGCCGTCAGCAGGCTGTTGTACAGCGACATAACGCCCCACACTGACGACATCAGCGCCGATACCAGCACCATCGAAATGATCATTTCGATCAGTGTGTAGCCGCGACGTCGACCGATGCGGATGTTTGATTGGCCGGTCATCGGATGTCTCCGAGTAGCCCCGATTCCATGTCCGAAGCTGATTCTTCAGACGGTGAAATCCTGACCCAGCGATTCAACCGAAACGTCGTGGGCCGTGCAATACTGCCTTCCGGTACGACAGATTTCACCACCACCGACAAGAGTGTTAACCCGGGAACTTCGTCAACAGGTTGAGTCAGCACAGAATACGTCCATTGCTGTTCGCTGCGTTGCACAGAAAACAACGCCGCTGCGGAGCTTGCTTCAGCGTTCAAGTCGGTTTCATCCGCGAACGCGGCCGCCGGTTGTAGCTGCGCCTGCTGCACGGGTTCCAGAGGTCTCAGGCCCAGCACAATTTCGTTGAGCGTTTGTTCGCACACGCGCTGAGCCTCGTCGTAGCGCTGTGCTTTCTGGCCAGTCGTGCGGCCCATTCCTGCAAGCCGAGCCAGGACGATGACGCTGCCCATTAAGATGGCGGTCGCCACGATGACTTCAATCAAACTGAAGCCTCGCCGCCGCTGATGTAACGTTGCACGTCGCATCACAGTGACCTCGCCAATGGCACTGAGCCGTCATCGATCGCTGCGGCCATCACGCTGGCTGGCAGGCGAAACGGAGCTGAATAGCTAACCGCCGACGTCAAGCCTCGAAGACTGACCGTAACAGCGAAGTCTCGGCTGCCGATCACCGTCAACGACGCATCCGTGCTGCGCCCGTTGGGGCGAAACGGAATCGGCTCCGACCACGCCGTTACCGAAGAATCCAGCTCCACATTAACATCGACGTCCTGTGCGACGGATGTCTCCTCAGCAACCTGCAGCGCACTTTCGGCGGCCGAAAGAAATCGCACGCCATCCGGCAGCAAACCTTCCCGAACAACCTTACTCACGAACGACGCTGCGTCGGAATCGGCTATGCTCGAATCGGCGGCAGGGCCGGAGTCCAAATCGTTAGCGGATGCGAAGGGCGAGGCGTTTGTTCGCTGAATCTTCCACCGCCGGCCGCCGGATTCGTAGACGAATTCGACGGCCACACCTTCGCGAATCGCCGTCGCTCGTGACTTAGCCAGGCCCGCCTGAAGTTGTCGCCCCGCGGCGCGCAAGCGGCTCTTGTCCAGCGGAGCTCGCATGGCGGGCAGAGTGAGCGCGGCCATTGCGGCCATCACCGCCAGTACGATCATCATTTCGATCAACGTAAACCCACCGCGATGCGGTGAGCTGCACGGTCGAAAGTTAGATCGGACTGACTGGTTCATGGTACTTACCTATTCCAAATCGTCTCCGGCCATATCACCGCCTTCGCCGGCCGTACCATCGCCCGTCCAGCTTACGATGTCGTCGTCCGTGTTTTCCTGAGCATCCGGGCCAAGCGACCAGATGTCCGGGACATTCATTTTGTTATGCGTTGGAGGAAACTCATACCGGTAGCTGTTGCCCCACGGATCTTTGGGGAGCGTTTCGGTTTTGATGTAAGGGCCATCCCATGGCGTCGAACCGCCGTCGCCGCTCGCATCATCGCCTTCCAGTTCCAATGCCTCACCGCCGTCTTCGCCGCCACCACCCTCACCGGACGCGTCTGCTGCAGGAGCCGCAATCAGGGCGGCCAGGCCCTGTTCGCTGGAAGGGAATCGATTCATGTCAATCGCGTAGCGTTCCAGCGAAGCCTGGAACATTCCGATCTGCGTCTTCACGGAATTGATGTCGGCTTTCTCCTTGCTGCCCAGCAGGCGAGGCCCCACAAGGGAGACCAGCAGTACCAGAATCGCCATCACGATCAGCAGTTCGGTCAGTGTAAAACCACGCCGAATCGTGCGGCGGAATCGTTGAGTTGTGTGTTGTTTCTTCATGGAAAATCTCCTCCGTTAGGTTGTTGATTATTCAGTGTGTCATTAACTCATTGAGGTACTCATTTCGAACACAGGCAGCAACAGCGCGACGATGACAAACAGCACTGCGCTGCCCATCACCATCAGCAAGGCTGGTTCGATGAGGCGGACCATAGTGTCCAGTTGCCGAGCCACCTTTTTGTCGATGCCGTCGGCGATGTTGTTCAAAACGTTTTCGAGGTTGTTCGCTTCTTCCGCAATTCCGATCATGGCCATCACGTTTGGCGGGATCAGGCCGCATTTGGACAAGGGAGCCGACAGACTTTCGCCGGAAGAAATGTTTTCCGCCGATTGACGAATCGCTGTCCCCAGAACGACATTGCCGGCCGAATCGCTGCTGATTTCCAACGCCTTCAACATGGGAACTCCGTTTCGCAACAGCGTGCCCAAAATTCGACAAAAGCGTGAGGTGGCTCCGTTCAGGAAGATTGGTCCGAAGACCGGCAGCTTCGTTTTGACGCCGTCAATCTTCTGCCGTCCCGATCGAGAGGCAGCCCACTTACGCAACCCGTAGATCGCTCCGGCCATCGCCATCGCGACCAAAATTCCGAAGCGTCCCAAAAAGTCGCTCAACCAAAGCAAAATGACAGTAGCCGTTGGCAGTGTTCCCTGCCGTTCCAGTTGAGCGAACAGGTCCGAAAACTTCGGGACGAAGAACACGATCAAAACAAGGGTCACGATGGACCCCGCTGTCGCAAGGAATGCTGGATAGGCCATCGCCCCACGCACTTTGGATCGCAGTTCTTCCGTACGTTCCAGAAACTCGGCCGTCTGCTGCAGCGATTCTTCCAAAAACGCGCCTTCCGTTCCGGCGCGCACAATACTGATGGTCAATTCGTTAAATACGTCTTCATGGTGGCCCATGGCTTCGTGCAGTTGAGCGCCTTCAGAAATGCGTGTGCGGATGTCTGACAGCACAGTCTGCATGCGTTCGCTGGGCGACTGCTGCATCAGCACTTCCAGCGACTGCAGCAAAGGAACTCCGTTCGCCAGCAGGTCGGAAAGTTGAGTCAGCGTGTTGGCCAGCAGTTCGGTTTTGATGGGCCGATTGAAGTTCAGCGAAAACGATTGAGACTTCGCCGGATGCACATCAATCGGACACAACGCTTTTTCCGAAAGCATCGCCATAACTTCGCCGCGCGAGTCGGCAGTGATCAGGCCGCGAACGTCCTGCCCTGTCATCGACCTGGCGGTGTAAGCGAATTCCTGCATTAGTCAGCCTTGGTAACTCGCAGAACTTCGTCGATGCTGGTCAGACCACCAAACACTTTGCGCCAACCGTCCTGTCGCAAGGTCTTCATCCCATTGGCCATCGCGGCTTTGCCAATCACGTCTGAACCGACTCGGTCATGCGCAAGTTTGCGAATTTCGTCGTTAGTCTTCAGCAGTTCATAGATTCCCAGCCGACCCGAAAAACCGGTACCTCGACACGACCGGCAACCCGTCGGTCGATAGATTGTGGCGCCGTAGGCCACTTCATCGAAGGGGAAATCGCCGGGTACTTCATCGTACGTCGGCGTGTACTCTTCGCGACATTCTTTGCAAAGCGTACGAACCAGTCGTTGAGCCACAATGGCTTCGACCGTGCTGGCGACCAGAAACGGCTCGACGCCCATGTCGATCAGTCTCATGAACGCACCCGCTGCATCGTTGGTGTGAAGAGTGCTAAACACCATATGACCGGTCAGTGATGCCTGGACTGCGTTTTCAGCCGTTTCGAAGTCACGAATTTCCCCGATCAGCACAACGTCCGGGTCGTGTCGCAGGATGCTGCGTAAACTGGCGGCAAACGTCAGGCCAACCTTGTGGTTCACCTGAATTTGGTTGATGCCTTCCAGCTGATATTCGATCGGGTCTTCTGTCGTAATGATCTTGTTGCGTTCGCTTTTGATTTCTGCCAGCGAACTGTACAGCGTCGTTGTCTTGCCAGAGCCCGTTGGCCCCGTGACCAGCACGATTCCGTGAGGCAGCCGGATCAAACGCTGAAACTGTTCGTTAACGTCTTCTTCCATGCCGATGCCAGCCAGCGAAAACGACATCGCATCTTTGTCCAGCACTCGCATGACGACGCTTTCGCCATGCAGCATCGGAATGATGGAAACGCGAATGTCCACTTCACGACCGGACACGCGAATTTTAATACGACCGTCCTGGGGAACTCGCTTTTCCGCGATGTTCAGGTGAGCCATGATTTTCAGGCGGCTGATGATGGCCGCCTGGAATCGATTTAGTTCCGTCGGGACCGCTTGAGTCTGCAGAACTCCGTCGACGCGATAACGGATTTTCAGGCCGGTGACCTGAACCTCCATATGAATGTCGCTCGCCCGCGCATTCACGGCTTCGACCAGAATGTCGTTCACAAGGCGCACCACGGAGGCTTCCTGAGCCATCGCGGACGCTTCGGATTCATCGAATTCAAGATCGCCGATCACTTCAAGGCCGTCGTCGTCGTCTTTGGCCTGAGCCATCAGCCCGTCCAGCGTTTCTGCTCCGACACCCAGATGCGTCTTAATCAACGTGGCGACTTCGTGCGGCAGTGCGAGCACCGATTCGACAAACAGCCCGGTCGCCGCAGAAACCGCGTCGATGCCGTGAACGTCGAACGGATCAGACACCACGATCTTGATCGTCGTGTCATTTTTGTCCACGGGGAAAACGCCGTGACGGTGAACGAGTCGCACGGGAAACCCAGACAGCAATGACGCATCCGGCGCTTCGCTGGCCAGATCGATCACCGGCAGCCGCATGGCATCGCCTATGCCGCGCAACAGATCCAGTTCGTTGGTAAACCCAAACTCCAGAGCCAGTTCGCTAAGCTTTCCGCCGTCGGAAAACACATTGCGAATTCGCTTGAGATCAGCTTGTGAGAGGCGGCGCGCACGATCCTCAGCGGCCACACGAAGTGCAGTACTCATGGAATTAGCTCCTGCGTGAGCAGGACAATCGGGAGGGAGGAACGGGCGGGTATTGGGGCGGGAGGCGGGTGCCAGTCCGTGGCACCAACGGGTACGGGAATCTATTTTTAGGTGCCGAACGCCGAAATTACAAGGTTTTCACCACGGAAACGCATTTCCGGCGGCGAATTGGGGAAATCAGGCAGAAGATTCCATCACTGTCGCAACACATCGTTCAAAATCCGCATAACGCGAGACGAATTGGCCTTCTTCAGAGGCAACAGCGTGATGCCTCGGGCTCGAGTTGTTCGAGACGCTTCGTCGAGCCGCTGAACAAGTGCTTTCACTTCGTCCAGCAATTCCTGTGGAGCCTTGATCACCAGCGAGTTCGTGTCAGCCTGCACTTCGACGGTCAACAACGGTGAGGACGCGGCCGCATTGATCTGACGCAGCACGGACGCCACGTTGGTCGGCACGCCTTTGGGGATGGCAATGTTACTGCGAGGCCCGCCCGACCGTTGCTCAGCCGAATAGACGCCCTGAATCACGTCTTCAACTCGAGCAGCACTGGCGTACTGCAACGGGACGACCTCCGTCTGAAACGATCGCCGCGTGTCTTCGTACTTTTCGGAATCCAAAATCTCCAGTAGCTGTTCAATGCGCGCACGATCCGCTCGACTGGCATACACAATCAACGCATTCAACCGCTCATCAGGAACCATCACTACGTTGCCAAAACTGAACAGCCCATTGCTGTCGTCAAAGACCTGCTGCAGCGTTGTCGACACGTCCACGGCTCCGGCATTCGTCAGTTGATACACACCGAAATCCTGATTGCGACCTCCGGCGCCCGGACGAGAATGGATCGCTCGCAGCAACGATTCCAACTGGTCCAAAGCTTCCGCATCGTCGGAAGCGATCGTGAGCCGCCCGTCTCCGGGAACAATCACAACGGCCGGTGGCTCTGTAGGCGCTTCTTTCGGCGACGATTCCGAAAGCGTTTTCTGTGAAGGTTCGGCTTCTGGTGAGCCTTCCGTCTTTGGCACAGAGGCTTCGGTTTCGGTCTGCTTTGAAGGTTCATCGCGCAGCGCGGTCAGCACGTGTCTTGAACTGCGAGCTTCAGCGTACTGGAAGTCCTGAGACGGAAGAGCGCGATTCATCGACGTGGCTTTGGGACGCATCACCTTGATGGGATTGCGACGTATCTTCGGCCACAGATCCTGAATCCTTTTGATGGTGTCATCCACATTGTCGCCCACGGGGATGATTCGCAGATTCGGATTGGACTTTTCGATGCCAGGCGCGCCGAGTCCCACTTCACCCATCTTCATCAACAGCGTCCTCATTTCCACCAGTTGAGTCTTCGACGCCTGCACCCAAAGCTGCTGCGTGTCATCGTCCGCATAAACAATCGGTTGATTGATCTCGTTGGGGTACCGGCTACTGATCAGGTTCTCGATCGCCATCTGAGCAGTAAACGGTTCCAGGTAGGTCAACTGAAACACGTCTGCCTCGCGAGGTTCCGGGCGGCCGAAGCGAGCGATCGCATCTTTCGTCAGCGTGTGGCCCGCCTGATTTGTGGTGACGAGCAGATTGCCGGTGGCCGCTTCGTGATGAACTTTCGAACCGGGATAACGTTCGACCAGCATGTCCTCCACAACCTGCCGCACTTGTTCCTCATCCAGGTCTTCGATCGGATAAACCTGCAACGTATACGCGGCGGCGCCATCTTTGGGGTCAAGGTCGGCCAGAGTTTGTTCGATCAGAATATGCTGATCAGGGCGAGCAATCGCGACGACCGCCTGGTTGACTTCGTCCAGCGACAGGCGAACTTCGTCCGTTCTTTCGAATAGATTTTCCAGCACTTCGACCACGGTTTCGCCGTCCGCCTGATTAAGGCGATACGTCTTTGGAGCGGGCCGGTCGGCCGACTGATCTTCCCCGTTCATCTGCTTTACAACGACATCGATGGTTTTGTGCTGCTCGGCGGTTGCCGTGGCCACCAGCACTCTGTCTCGCCGGTCTGTCACCAGCGTGGCTTCGGGAAACAAAGAACGCAGCGCGGTTTGAGCGGCGTCCGCATCACCGATGTTCATACGATAGGTTTTGGTTTCGACACCTTCGCCACCGATCTGAGACTGCGTCATCTGCTTCACGACAGTTTCAATGGTTTGATGCTGTTCGGGCGTCGCGGTGGCCACCAGAATTTTGTAACGCCGATCACTCACCAGCGTGGCGTCGGGGAACATCGATTGCAGAGCCGTTTGAGCAACATACGCGTCGCCAACGTTCATTGAATAGGTTCTTGTTTCGACACCTTTTCCACCAACCTGCGACACGGACATCTGCTGCACAACGGATTCGATCGTCTTGTGCTGTTCGGGCGTGGCAGTAGCCACTAACACCTGCCCCAGTCGGTCGGTCACCAGCGTCGCATCCGGAAACAAAGTTACCAGTGCTGTCTGAGCCGCAGTCGCATCGCCTCGGTTCATGCGAAACGTTTTCGTTTCCATGCCGGCAGTGATGCGTGACGCTGTGATCTCCTGAATCAGTGCAGCGATTTTCTCCTGCTCTTCCGGCGGAGCACTCACCAGAATCTCTGAACTTCGACGTTCAGCCGATATCAGCACGTCTTCTGAAACGAGTGGCTCCAGAGCCAACTTGACCGTAAAACCGTCCAGCGGCTGTACTCGGTAAACGGCTAAATCGCGTTTGATTTCTTCACCGGGCTCTCCGTCGAATTTCTTCATGATGTCGGCGATTAACGCGTGCTGATCTTCGCGAGCGACCGCAACCAATCGGCCAGTCCGTTCGTTCACTGATACTCGAACCGCATCGGTGCGAGTGAACAGGCTGGTCAGCACTGACTCCGCCTGCGCGGCCGAAACGTTTTCGACGCTGTACACAACAGCATAAGGAGCATTTCCAACAGTTCCGCCCGCCGCAATTTGCTTCGTAATGTTCTCAATCATCGCGTGCTGTTCAGGTGTCGCCGTGGCAACAATCAGCTTGCGTTCGGAATCCGTGACGATGGTGACGTCCGGGTAGAGTGCCAGCAACACTTCCTGAGCTTCGTCTGCGTTCGACCGGCCGACCAGGTACGTTTTCGTTTCGAGTTCACTGTTCGGTTTCAGGCTGGACGTGATCTGTTCGATGGTAGCTTTGACTTTCTGCTGCTGTTCCGGAAACGCTCGCACATACAACTTGCGCCCCGTCGCATCGACTGTGATATTCACATCTGCATCGATCAACGGTTGCAGCACTGTTTGCACGGCTGTCGGATCGGTGCCGCGGATGTCGTACACAACCAAAGCTTTTTCGGGAGTCGCCTTGCCCGCAGTCTGCAATTTCTGCAGAAGTTGTTCGACTCTCTCGTGGTCTTTTTCTGTCGCGACCACCGCAATCTGGTCCGGCATCGCGCCGCTGCTGATGGCCGCTGTCGGGACCGACTGAGCCAGCACGGTCGTTGCAGACGGGCCTGCGTCTTTGATTGAGTACAGTTTCAACGTGGTGTCGGGGGCAAATGGTTTTTCAGTCGTCAGTTGTTGCAGAGTGGCTTCGACCCTTTGATGTTCGTCGTCTGTCACCAAAGCCAGCAGTCGCTTGGAATCCTGAGTCACCGTGAACACAACCGTCGGTACAGCGGTGGCCACCACCGTTTGAGCCTGAGGGCCGCCAGCAGATTCGATGTCGTAAAATTTCAGAGTGCGTTTTGCTGTGGCGGCGGGCGATTCGGCCAGTTGCGTCAGCGTGGTTTGAATCTTCGTTTTAGTCTCACCATCCACCAAAGCCACTACAGACTTGCCATCCTGTGCCGTAATGAACGAAACGTCAGGCACCAATTGACTAAGAACGGCCATCGCGTTGGAGAGTTCCACATCGGTCACGTCAAACGTTTCGACGCGGCGGTCCACTTCAGGCTTCTGCAAACCTTTTGCGATACGTTCGATAATGGCGTGTTCGTGAGGCATTGCCCATGTCAGCAGTTTGTCGCCAGCGAAGACGGCCTGTGCATTCGGCGTGGCTTCTCTCATCACGCGCAAGACGCCGATCATGTTTTTAGACGAAACACGATACTCTTTAAATTCCGCCGCATCGGCACCTTGCTTAGACATGGCTTCGACGGTCTCGCGAATGGCGGCCTGATCTTCGGCCGTCGCCAGTGCCGTCATCGTTTGAGCGATCGGGTCCAGCACAAAGGTCGCGTTGGGAAAAGCGTTTTCGAAGAATTGCTGTTCAGTCGCACTCTTACTGTGCGAGGTCGGATAAGTGACGGCCGTACGCTTTTGCAATGGCGTCGAAGCAGACTGCAAAGAATCCAGCAACGCGGCCACCTGCTGCTGCTGTTCCAGACGAGCTCGCACGATGAATGTCTGCCCCGTCGTGTCATGAATCACGGTCGCTCGCGGGACTTCCGTGTTCAGCAACTGCAGCGCACTCACCGCATCAACGCCGTTAACGGGGTACACCATTAACTTGATTTCCGTTTCGCCGTCGACGTCACTGTCGAGTTGCTGAATGGCGGAGCGGATCGTTTCATGAACCTCTGGTTTGGCATGGATCAATAGCCGCGACGCCACCGCGTCCGTCGTGATTTTCACATCGGGAAACAGTTCCGCCAACACCGTAGACACGCTCGCGACGTCGATTTTAGTGATCGGGTAGACCACCAGCCGAGGTTGCTCTTCCGGCGGCACGTCGCGTTGCAGTTGTGTCAGCACCTCAGCCACGATCTCATGTTGCGAAGGAGTGGCCCAGACTGTCATTTCTCCCGGTTGAGCGTCCGTCAAGACCTGCAGGCCAGGCAGTTCCGTTGTCAGGCTGGCCAGCACGGCGGTGAATCTTGTTCGCTGTTTCGCGGTGACATCGTAAATCTTCAGACACCGCTTTTCGTCCGCCGGCGCAGTTGCTTCCAGTTTGGCCAGAGTAGATACGACAACGGCGTGATCAGCTTTGCTGCCGACGACGGAAAGCCGATCGGCTGCGGCTTCAAACGTCACCGTCGCAGTCGGCAGCATGGCCGTCAGCACGGCCGCTGCGTTGGTTCCTGAGGCCTTTTTGAGCGTGTAAAACTGAAGATCTGGTAGCTCGCCGCCCCCGTCCTGAGACACCTGGGCCAAAGCCGCGGCGATCGCTTCGTGATCTTTCGGAGTGGCCGTGATCAATAACCGACGGTTGGCCGTGTCTGATGTCACCGTCGCTGAAGGCGTTAGACCAGCCAGCAACGCAATCGCTGTGTCGGCGTTGACTTTCGGATTCAGCGGATACGATTTTAGCTCTCCTGGGTGAACACCGGCTGCCTGGGGTTCCAGTTGCAGCAGCAATTCGCGAATCGCCTGATGATCGGTCAGCGTTCCGATCGCGATCAGACTGCTGGTACGCGTGTCCAGAGTAATACGTGCATCCGGCAGTAACGCGGTGACCAGACTTTGAGCGGTCGCTGGAGCAATGTCTTTTAGCGGATAGACCTCCAGTTGCGTGCGTCCGTCGTTGGGCTGTTGAGCCATCATTTCTTCCAGCGACTTCGCGATGTGCAGCTGGTCGGCCTGATTGGCCCATGCCACCAGTTTGCGGCTGGCTTCGTCGTAACGAAACTGAGCGTCGGGTGCGATCAGCTTCAGCGTTGCCAGTACTTCGACCGAATCGGACGGCCGCGCAGAATACATCTTCAGCACCGGCTGCTTGTCCGGTCCCTGGTTGGATTCCAGTTGCTGAATGATAATTTTCGCTTTGGCCTGTTCATCCGGAATCGCGTTGACGGAAATCTGGCTGGCAGCGGCATCGACGACCAGAGTTCCTTCGATGATGGTCTTCAGAACTTCACCCGCCTGTTCCGGGTTGGCATGCTTGATGGGGTACACGACCAGTTGAGGTTTCGGTGGCGGGCCCGTCGGCGTTGCGGGAACTGCGGGGATCGGAACCTGCTGCACAACATTTTGAATCGTGCGAACGCTGGCGGCGGAATCCACTACTAACAACTGTTGAGTGGCCGTCAACACTTCCGCTTTTCCATACGTGCCCAGCAACGGCTTGATTTCCGCCAGCACCGTTTCTGCAGGTCGCCCCTGCATCGGAATCAGCACACTGACAAATTCGAACCGACCACGAGCATCCAGCTCGTCCACGGTGACTCGCGGAATCGCGTTGTCCGGCAGCCCCTCCTTCAGGTTCAGGCACATCAACATGCGTTCGCGGCGAACCAGCGTGTACCCCTTGGTCATCAACCACCCGTTTAGCAGGTCGACCGCTTCCGTCGGCGTGTATTCCTTGGTGTCGGAATAGTTAAATGTTCCGGGCGGCGGTGCGTCCATCACCAAAGACAATCCGGCTTCGTCCGCGACCCAGTCCAGAACAGCCGTCCACTTCTGAAAACGAAAGTTGAACTTCAGTCGCGGCTCAGGCGCTGCGTCTTTCACGAATGCGGAACGCTGCGGCTCGGTCAGTACGGCGGCCAGTTCCGTCATGGCTTTGGCCATCACGCCAGCTTTGGCGGCTTCATCCGCAGTCGCCAGAGCCGCGTCGCGTTTGGAAATGATCTCAGCAATCGCCGCCTTCTGTTCGGCCGACAATCCCAACGTGGCCGCTGTGGCAGGATCGGCCAGTCGACCGTAGTCGACCGCCTCCGCTTCCGCCTGCGCGGCGAAAGCCTGACATCGTGGGGCGACGGAAGCGCACAGCAGGATAACGGCAATGACGATTGTGCAGCGCTGTGTGGTGGTCACAACAGGCAGGCGCATCTGTCGGAAAATGGTGAGCATTTTGCTTTTTTCGGTACGGCGGGAAGGCGTCCAGGAAGGAGCGGAGGCAGGCAAACGCCACGCCAACCGCGGACTGGTAGGTATTCAGCAGGATACCTCATAGACCACCGTCGCTCCAGCACTTTCTATGGCGCGTTCGCCAGTCAAAAGTGCTTCGCGCTCATGCGCCCCTATCGTCGACCAGTCACCCATAGGGATTGTCGGCGCAGCGAAACTGGATTTCATCCAGCGAATTTCGCTGACTTGTGGCCGCGGAACAAGCGTTTCAGACGATGAAGGCTGTGCCCCACGAACCTGAACCGTCCACAACAAGAGGCGGACTGCTCTAATCCCGAGAACCCGGCGTCACCTTCATTGTGACGTCTTTACCATCGCGTTTCACGACGATCTCGACCTCCTGCCCGATCTTTAAAGCTTCGATCGCATACGTGTAGTCGTAGATATTCTCGATCGCCTTTCCAGCCAGTTTGATGATCGCATCGCCACCCTTGACGCCCGCTTTATCGGCCGGCCCGCCCTTGGCAACTCCCGAAAGCATGACGCCCGTAACGTCAGATTCTGCATAGTCCGGAATCGTGCCCAGGTACGCTCGCAGATTCGCGCGACGCTGCCCGTCTTCCGGCTTCGTCTGCATGACATAATTAGGCGACTTGCGGCGGTTGATCAGGTCGCGACAGACAAGGTTCATGAACCGGGCAATCTTTGAGATACCTTCGTAGTTTAATTTCTCTGGCGTATCTCGAGGCGTGTGATATTCGCCGTGGCTGCCGGTGAACGCCGAAAGGATTGGTACACCGTGAAGGAAGAACACGCTGGCGTCGGTCGGGATGTAGCTGTCATTTTGCAGAGTGACCGGCAGCCCCAAAGGCACGTTGGCTTTCTCCACAATTTGTTGCCAGTCGCCTGACGATCCAATCCCCTGCAGCACCAACTTTTCCTGCATGCGTCCCACCATGTCCATGTTCAGGCACGCTGCAATGTACAAATGAAGACCGCCCGTATTCGGCCCGGACTCAGCATCCGTTTTCTCTTTGTCCGTTTCTTCAGTGGACTCGTCGGCTGGAGCGTCCGCTTTGTCAGCCTGCTTTTCTTCGGGCGTCAACGCAGCCGCGTGTTGAGAGAACATGGTTTCCAGTTCTTTGACATAGTGACTGGAACCCAGCAGCCCGAGTTCTTCGCCCGACCATGCGGCGAAGATAACATCGCGGGTGCCTTCCAGCTTGCCCGCGTCTTTGGCAGACGCCATCGCTTCGGCCATTTGCAGCATCGCAGCAACGCCCGACGCGTTGTCGTCCGCTCCAAAGTGAATATTCGACGCTTCGTCGCCTCGAGCGAGCGAATTGGTATTTGGCCCGGCACCGAGGTGATCGATGTGAGCACCCACGACGACAATCTCGTGAGCCGGAACGTCCTGCACCTGAAGTCGGCCCAGCACATTGCGACCGGTCTTCTTCTCCTGCTGAATGTCGATACTCGCGGACAGCTTCAGAGACTTCAATGGGAATCCCATCGCCGGTTCGCCATTGTCCATTTTCTTCTGAATAGCTGCCAGGTCTTTACCCGCGTCTTTGAACCACGCCGTTGCGACTTCGTCTGAAACACTTAGCACAGCCAGACTAGTTCCGGCCAGCGAACCATCAAACTGCATCGGCACCAGTTGGTTTTTCACACCGGATGTCGGACCGCTCATCACGATCAATCCGCGAGCTCCCATGTCGCGAGCCTTCATCGCCTTGAAGCGAAGACTGCTAAAGCTGTTCAGATACTGTCGGCGTTCCGCATTGATGTCTTCCGGCATGAAACGGAAGCAAACGACCCACTTATCTTTGACGTCCAAATGAACAAACGAATCGTATTCTTCAAAGCCGTCGCCCGCCGGTGCCTGAATACCGTAGCCCGCGAACACAACGTCGGCCGCTTCGAAGTCGCCCGTCTTCGAAAACACGAGCGGTCGCCAGTCTTTGTGAAGTTCGTAAGACGTCTCACCCGCCTGCAGCTTATTGTTGTCGCCTGCCGACACACCGGACGTGAATTCGAATTCCTGAAACCACGATCCGTCGTCCCCGGCCGGTTCCAGCCCTAACGTCTCCAGATACAGTGCGACATAATTCGTCGCCAGTTTTTCGCCTTTCGTACCAGTCAAACGTCCCTGCAATTGTGGACGGCAGAGGTATTCCACATGTCGAACGGCGTCCGCCGGCGCGAAGTCCTGCCGCGCGCCGGGAGCTCGACCAGCCGCCGACTTTGACGCCATTTGAGGCTGTTCAGTTTCTGACTTCGATTCCAGCCCGAGCAACTTCAGCGCTTGTTTGTGATCCCATTCCGCAATAAAGATCTGCGACTGATTGTTCGTTGTGCGATTCGTCGTCCACGACAGCTGAGTGCCATCCGGCGTGAAGACGGGCAAACCGTCGAAGCCAGCCGTGTAGGTGACTCGCACCGGCTCTTTCTGCCCTTCGCGATCCACGATGTACAGTTCGAAATTCGCGAAGCCGTGTTTGTTGGTCGTAAAGATCAAATAGTCGCCGGACGGATGGTAGTACGGCGCCCACGACATGGTTTCCAGATGAGTCAGCTGCTTTTGGTTCTCGCCAGTGACGTCCATCGTCATGATTTCAGCCGTGGCTCCGTTTTCGGAAAACCGACGCCAGCAGATGTGTTTGCCATCAGGCGAAAAGAATGGACCGCCATCGTAGCCGGGCGTCTTCGTCAGGCGACGCACGTTGCTGCCGTCTGAGTTCATCAGATAGATTTCGCTGGCCCACGCCGGATCCTGCTCAAACATTTTTTGTTGTTTGTCCGTCAGCTTTTCTTGGTAAGCCGACCGATTGGACGCAAAGGCAATCAGCTTGCCGTCCGGCGACCAAGAACCTTCAGCGTCGTAGCCTTTTGCATCAGTCAGGTTCTTATATTCTTTGGTTTTCAGATCGTATTCGTAGATATCGTAGAAGGCGTCGTAGTCCCACGAATAGCGGCGTTCTTTGCCCGATTCCCGCCGAGCGATCTCGTCTGCCTGCTCCTGTTTTGCGTCAGGGTCGTCCTGAGTCGACGCGTACAGAACCTTCTCGCCGTCTGGATGAATCCACGCACACGTCGTCTTGCCGTGGCCGGGCGAGATCAATTCGGTATCGCCGGTGTCTCTGTTCAAAAGGTAAATCTGAAAGAAGGGGTTTCCATCGTACCGTTCGCTCTGAAACACCATTTGCCGCCCGTCTGCGCTGAAGTAGCCTTCCCCCGCACGGCGACCTTCGTACGTGAGCTGTCGCGTTCGCCTTAACAGCTGGCCTTCCTGCTTTGCCGCGGCGGCCGGATCCGTTGCAGTGATGTCGTCCTGTTCCTGAGCCACCGCGAACGGCAACAGTGACGAACAGACGAAGCACAAGACGACGCTTTTGATTGCGGATCTAAAATTCACCTGAGGAACTCCGGTGGGGTGGGAATGTCGGGAACCGTGGACACCGCCAATAAAGAAGCGGGGAGGGCTGCCGGATTATAAGCGTCCGCCGTCCGCTTTCTAGCGCAGCGTGCTGAAGTCAGACCTCTCGCCTGCTGCAGGCCGTCTCGCCCCAACTCTGAGACCACTATGGCGTGCATTTGAATTGCAGCGACCGACTTCTAATATGTTATTTCGTTCAAGCTAATCCGTCCGTTTCCATGCAAAGACACTGGCTCGCCCGATGATCGACATTCCTGTAATCCGCTGGGGAAAACCTTACGAATCGCTCGAAAAAGCAGATGTCGTCCACTTCGAAACCGGTGAAGTGATGGCTCAAATGCACCAGGCGAATGCAGGCCTGGTCAAGATGGACATGCGCAAGTCCGCGAAGGCCCGCGAAGCTTTGCGAGCCTTCACGCCGGAAGAACTGATCGCCATGTGTGCGAAGGCGGCTGATCTGTTTCTGGAAGCCGAACTGCCACTTGGCAATGGGACTCAAACGCCCGACCAGTTCTGCGAAATCCAGTCAGCCACCACCGGCCTGCCGCTGAACATGGCGAAAGGCAACATGGGCAAGATCGCGTTCGTCCTGAAGAACATGGGCGCCACTTTGGATGCTCTGACGCGCGGGCTGCCTCTGGAAATTCTGCACAAAGGCTACGGCATGGAAAGCCGCGGCGTGATGGTCAGCTATCAGTCGACCACGGACACAATTGGACTTGTGCTGCCGTCAAATTCGCCCGGCGTGCATACGCTGTGGCTGCCCGCGATTCCGCTGCAGGTGGGACTCGTGCTGAAACCAGGTTCGTCCGAACCATGGACGCCGTACCGCATGTACGAAGCCTTCGCGGCGGCCGGTGTGCCTCGCGAAGCCTTCTGCTTGTATCCAGGTCCGCACGACGTCGGCAACGCCGTGCTGGAAAAATGCGAACGAGCCATGATTTTCGGCGGCGCGGCGACAGTCGAAAAGTATGCCGGCGATTCGCGTGTCCAGGCGCACGGACCAGGCTTCAGTAAAATTCTGCTCGGCGACGACGTGGTCGATCGCTGGGAAGACTACCTGGACCTGATGGTCAACAGTGTTCTGATCAACGGTGGCCGAAGCTGCATCAACTGTTCAGGCATCTGGGCATCGCGGCACACAGAAGAAATTGCCGACGCAATCGCCAAAAAACTCGGCCCAATCCAGGCACTGCCCACCACCGATCCCGACGCCGCCCTGGCCGCCTTCACCATGGAAGGCGCGGCGGAAGCGATGAACAACATGATCGAAGACGGTTGCAAATCACCGGCCGTCACCGAAGTCACGGCGAAGTATCGCGAAGGCGACCGGTTGATTCAAAAAGAACGCTGCGACTACCTGCGACCGACCGTGCTGCACGTCAGCGATTGCGACGATGAAATGGCGAACACGGAATTCATGTTTCCATTCGTATCAGTCACACAGTGTCCTCAGGATCAGATGCTGAAAAAAATCGGCCCCACCCTGGTCGGCACCGCGATCACTGAAGACGAAGCGTGGACTCGGCAACTGGTGGATGCTCGCCACATTGACCGCCTGAATGTCGGCCCGGTTCCGACGTATGCGTTAAACTGGCTGCAGCCGCACGAAGGCAACATCATCGACTTCCTGTACCGAAACCGAGCCTTCCAAAACAGCCCACCTCCGGCGCATTAAGAACGGCCGTAAAACAGGAAACGCTTCAGAAGGCCGTGGCCGCAAGTCTGCTGACTGTGCTGCCGAACGGTCGGCATTCGTCAGAATGGAACGGTATCACCCTCACGTTCCGTTCCATGAAGCAACGTTCCCGCAAGCGTCGGCAAGGCTTCCGCTGCGAGTCTACTTTTTCTGTTTGGAACTCTTCTTCGAAACCAGCTCAATCTTGCCGAGGTCGTTGGGTTCACCATCGACCACGGTGATTTTGAACTTCGACGTTTTCGGGTCAGAATACGCGCCGCCCAGTTGATCCGGCCCGCCATAGTTAGCCGCCAGCAGATTCATTTTCCCCCAAACAAACGTCAACGCGTACTCACCGGCAGGCACGCCGTCGCCTGACTTGTAGGTCGAGATTTCAAACTTCCCGTCTTCGCCCGTTAGGGCGGTGGAAATCGTTGGGTGACTCGAATCAATGCCACCCAGATTGTGACATTCCACCTTCAATGGTGACGCTGCGGGGACGGGAACTCCGTCAACAAACACCTGACCGGTCAATGCCGACGTCTGTTTCATGAATGGTTGTTCCGGCCCCGAACAACCGCCAAGTGAAATTGCGCACGTGACAAACAGTAGCCCCAGCCAGGCTTGTTTCTGAGTTGCGGGCGTAAGACAACCAGCTTGTGAACCGAACAACATGATCAACCTTTTCTGAATTAGCGAAGGACGCATGCATGCGAAAGGCAGGCGAGCGACCAGACGAAGACACGTCCGCCGGTCGCTCGGAAGCGTGGCGGGCTCAGGATGCGGAGACAATGCTCAAAGGCATCTAGAACTCGCCGAGGATCTCGCCTTTGCCGATTGTCACCAAAGCTGCAAAGTTTCCGGCGTCGATATTCGCACTCAAAAACCGCACGGAACCGTCACACAGCAGCACCTGAGCACCGCCGGTGTGGAAGCTGTACAATCCAGCACCTCGCGCGTTTGAGCAGTTGATGGGGCAGGGGCCGCCACTGGGTGCAAACGGCGAAGGCGTGCCGTCATAGAGGGCTCCCGCGATCCAGTGTTCGCCGTTAAGAATGTCTCCCCAGCCACCACCGTTTGTGCCGCCCAATGCAGCCGTCCACGCCGTATTGATCTGGCCGCGACTGTCCAGAATTGCATTTCCGCCGACACGTTCGCCAATAGCAATTGTGTTCGACGTGCCGTCGGTGATGTCACGCATTCGAGTGATTGAACCGCTGGGCTGCCCCGACGACGGGTCCACTCCCACAGAAGACAGCGCTCCGCCGCGCTGGCCACCCGCGTTGCCGGCATACGCAATGTCGGCAAAACCGGATCGCACCCCATTGGTCGTAATATAATCGGTGCGTGCCGTGGTATACGTGATCGGAAATCCGGCCGGTGTCAGGTCGTAGTCATGCACCGTCTCGCTGGCGGTCGACGGGCAAAGGTAAACGGCAATTGGTGTTTTGATCACATCCAGATTTTGCTGAATCGCGGATGCTGGCCCCATCCCGAATGCGGCAGCTTCGTTAAACGGAGGAATGCTCGAGTTCCAGTTATTCCAGAGTGCCCCTTGCTCAAGGTGCGGCAGAATCTGTATGCCCCAGACGGACGCGTTGAAATCTGATCCCAGCATCCACGCAAATGGAAACGAGTTTGAAACGTCATGGTAGTTGTGCAGCGCGAGTCCGATCTGTTTTAGATTATTTTTGCACTGCGTTCTGCGAGCCGCCTCGCGAGCCTGCTGCACGGCGGGCAAAAGCAAAGCGATCAAGATCGCGATGATTGCAATCACAACCAGGAGCTCGATCAACGTGAAAGCGCGATTTCGCGCACGCGACATCTGCAATGGACGCATAAAGTTTTCTCCCCAGAAAAGAGCGGACTAATAACAGGGGTCAAAGAATTGCCAGGAAAACACTTCTCAAATTGTAGTTCACGAGAACGCACAACAACAATCAAAAAGGTGAACCACGCAACGTTGGCATGGCAGATTGTTTAGAACCCCTAACAAAACCGGTGTGAGCCGCGACGTTTGTGGTTTCGTTTCAGGCAAGAAGTGAGGAGGAGGCGACAAATGTCGTCGACGACGAACGACGCCGCCTGAGGCGGAACCACAAGCGGCCCGGAGAGTTGCGACGACAGCAGCCGATTTCCGGCGTCAGCGCTCCTCGACGACATCTGTCGCCTCGTCACTTTTCCTTGCATCTCGACCACTGTCGTCACAACGCGGCCACACTGGTTTTGTTAGGGGTTCTTAATAGGACGGACGTGTTTATCCGTTACAGCCAACACAAAGGCAAGCCACGGTGATACAGGCGGCAGTCCGGCCGCCTGTGGATCCTGGCCGCGGATGCACGCGGATCTTTGCGAATGAGTAAGAAGAATCTATGAAGATGTGTGGTGAAAATACTACTGGAACAAACTCAGCACCGGCTCCGCGCCAGCCACCAGTACTCGTCGCAGTGGTAGAAATGCACGGCGATGACGTGGAATTCTGTTTCAAAATCGCAGCATCTGTTTCATATGGCCGACCGCAATTTTCCTCGCAGCCCCAGCACAATGCGTCGGATAAAACGCTTGGGGCTCATGTAAAATGAGACGGTCTGGTGCGAGTTCGCTGACAAACCAGGGAATTCACTTGATTGAAATTTTCGCAGACGCCAACGACGCGTTCATTCTCGGCTTGTTCGTTGCTAATGCGGCCGCAAACGTTCTCGCCCTCGTTTCTCGCCCTCATAATTGCCTGTCGTGCCGTTGAAGCAGTCACGCGATTGATTCGGACCATCATCAGCTTCCTAACAGCGGTTCCATCGGTCAGTTCGAATTGCCCAGATGTGGCGAGTACGGTCCGCTTCTGCCTTCGAAATACGCCCCAATCGGGCGCCGCCACACTGACCACATTTGCGCGGCCTGCAAGCTGAGGGTCGTTCAACGCATTGGCCATTGTAAAGAGCGCCCGAACGTGGTCCCTTGCGTTGCCGCTGGCTATCATAGCGCCTCGAGTGGCGATTTTGCTTCTTGCGTTTTGAATAGCATAATTGCAACAGCCGCAACTTTCCGAGCGTTTTGCTATCGCATTCACTTGATCTCACGAGGTCAATTGCAGAGTAACATCAACACGCCTGCTAAACATTTGGGAATACTTCAGTGTCCTCACGACTTGTTTTTCTGTTCGCCGTTCATTTTGTGGCGTTGCCACATTCCAATCGGGATTGCAGGCTGAATGCTCAGACGGTCACGGCAACAAATCCGCTTCCCGATAACAGCGATCGATCGAGCACCGGTGTGGGAAAGGGAAGAGACGGGTCAAAAACCTACGACAACGTGAATGTGCAAACATTCACTGCAGAAGAGTCCGGAACTCTTGATTCCATCTCAATAGTCGTCGGAAACAGCGACCCTCCCAACGTGCCGGATTTACGCGTGGCGTTGGCGACGGTTTCATCCGATCGGCCAGAACGTGAAATTGCAGCGGTTCTTGTTCCCAGCGAGGACATACCTGATTTAGGAGTCGTTCCCGACGCAAGGTTTACGGTTGCCGCGGACTATCGCTCAAAAAACATCTACCTCAGCGCCGGAGCAAAATATGCCATCTCCTTATCCACCGACACGGCCGATGCCAATTACCGTATTCTGATCAATTACAACAAGTACGAAGCTGGCCACATGTTGTCCTATCAAAACGACAAACTTCGAACGAAGCTCCCGACACGGGGAGATTTGGTATTCGAAGTAACTGTGGATCCCAGCCGCGCACCCTCCAACAGTATCACTGGGATTGGCTCCCAGGGCGAAGCGGTCGAATTTAACTCCAACACCGCTTGTCCGCTGCCGTTTTGCTGTTCGCCTACGCGGCCACACGTGATTCCGTACCACGCTACGGCTTACCCGCAGTGCAATCCGCGACTGACATCCAATCCGCGTCGTACGGTTCGAAAATGCTATCGACGTACAAATTCATCGCGTTGGCGTTGGCCGTGAAATTCGTTGCACGACAGCGCTACCCGTCAGCCTGGTCGAAACTGAATTGAATTCGACGCACCGTTTCGTCACGATGATGCAAGACGTTCCGAGCTGGAACGGTGCCTCAACCGGCAGCATCCATGGGCGGAGAGAGGGATGGTCGACCAGATGCAGGACTTCGCTCCTTTGCTGACTGTTCTTGCGAAACCGGTTCTTACTGCGGCGATCGATGCGGGCACCTTCAAGAGTGTGGCCGATCTTGTTACGTTCTTCTGCGTGACGGTGATCTCACTGGTGCTGATCGTCTGGGCCACTCCGACCGCGAAAACTCGGCTACTTCGCGTGATGGCCGTCCTCTATTGCGGCAGCGGGATCTTCCATTTTCTCGCCTACTGGCATCGACACCTGCCCGTGAAGTCGTCGTCAGTCATCGTCGGCTCCCTTGTCGCGATGATCCTGATTTTGATCATGGCGTTGGTGATCTATGTCCTGAAGAAATTCTCCGGCGCGGAACACCTGGCGGAAACTCAGAAGTCGCTAAATCGAGCAAAGCAGGAACTTTCGCGCGAGCAGTACTTGCTGTCCAGTCTTGTCGACAACCTGCCGGACTGTATCTATTTCAAAGATGCAGATTCGCGATTCATTCGCTGCAACCAACGGACGGCGGACATCTTCGAACTGGCTACCCCGGAAGATGCCCTCGGCAAGTCAGACCATGACTTCTATCGCAAAGAAGAGGCCGACGAATATCGTGCCGATGAGCTGCATATTATGCAGACCGGTGAGCCGATCATTAACAAGGAGGAGTACGAGCTGCTTCCCGACGGACAGCACCACTGGATGCTGTCCACGAAGTTGCCGCTGCGAGATGCCGACGGCAACATCATTGGCACGTTCGGCCTGTCGCGAGACATTACTCAGCTTAAGCAGGCCGAAGCGCGTCTGACGGAATGGCGGGAACGATTTGAACTGGCCGTAAAAGGAACCAACGACGGCCTGTGGGACTGGAATGTGCAAACAGATGAAGTGTGGTACGCCGCTCGGTTTCGAGAACTGCTGGGCTTTGAGGGAGACGACATCATCGCGTTTCCCAACCAACTGAAAAGCTTCATCGACCGATTGCATCCGGAAGATCGGGTGCGAGTGATGCGGTCATTTGACGACCACCTTGAGAACCGACGGCCTCACGACGAAGAATATCGCCTTCACACGGTAGACGGACACGACCGCTGGTTCCGAGGCCGAGGCCAGGCGAAGTGGGACGAAAACGGCAAACCGGTTCGAATGGCAGGATCGATTCAGGACGTCCACCGTCGCCATCAGGAACAGGAAGAGCTGAATAGTTTGAAGCTGCAACTGCAGCAGGCACTGCAGGGTGGCAACGTTGGCATGTGGGACTGGGATGTCCTGACAAATGAAGTCATCGTATCGCCCGAATTAATGTTGCAGATTGGCGAAGATCCGGAACGTCCATGGACCTCGCTTAACGACTGGAACATCCGTCTGCATCCGGACGACCGAGACGCGGCCGTCCAGCGAACTCAGGACTACATTGCCGGGCGTATTGAAGAATACGAATCGTCATTCCGATTACAACATGCGAACGGCGGCTACCGCTGGATACTCTCGCGAGGCAAATTGTTCCGCAAGGATGACGGCCAGCCGCGACGCTTTATCGGCGTCCACGTCGACCTCACGGAGCTGCGCGAGGCTCAGGAAGCACTGGCGGATAGCGAAGCCCGGCTCACAAATCGATCAGCAGAACTGGAACGCAGCAATCGCGAGTTGCAGCAGTTCGCCTATGTGGCGTCGCACGACCTTCAGGAACCGCTTCGCAGCGTTGTGGGATTCTGTCAATTGCTGGAAAGGGAATATCAGGACAGCCTTGATGACACCGGGCAGATGTATCTGCAAATGATCGTCGATGGCGGCAAGCGGATGCAGCAGCTGATCAGCGATTTGCTTGAATATTCCCGAGTCGGGCGGGGCAACAGTTTCGAATCGGTCGACCTTCAGGACACGATGGAACAGGTCACAGCACTGCTGCATTCTGCGATCACGGAATCCGACGCGAAGGTAACGTTTGACGCCCTGCCCACAGTGCAAGCCGACGGTGCTCAAATGGTACGACTGTTCCAAAATCTGGTGGGCAATGCGATCAAATATCGCGGAGATCGTTCGCCGGTTGTTAAGATCTGGTCAGAAGAATCGAATACCGAATGGAAGCTGTTCGTTTCTGACAACGGCATCGGAATTGACAACGAATTTTCTGACCAGGTGTTTATCATCTTCAAACGGTTGCACACGCGAGAGGAATATCCGGGGACCGGAATCGGCCTGGCCATTTGCCGCAGAATTGTGGAACGTCACAGAGGGCAGATTCGCCTGCTGGAAAGTCATTCGCAGCAGGTGGATCCCGATCACGGGTGCACTTTTGAGATCATTTTGCCGAAGTCACACACTTAGCAACTGTCAGAATCGGCGGGGACGCCGTAAGAATCATGTCGCAACCTTGAACCAGACTACTTAGACGCATGAATTTATGACCCAGGATCGCTGCCACGAAATCCTACTTGTGGAGGACAGCCCGTCGGACGCGATGCTGGCCATGCAGGGTTTGTCGGAAAGTAGTTTCGCAAGCCGAGTCAGTCACGCGAAAGACGGCGTAGAAGCGCTTGCCATGCTTCGACGCGAAGATCCGCATTCCGACTGCCCGCGTCCCGATCTGATTTTTCTGGATCTGAACATGCCGCGCAAGGATGGTCGGCAGGTGCTGAACGAACTACGACGGGACTCTGATCTGACAAAGATCCCGGTTGTCGTGCTGTCCACGTCGGCTGACGAAACGGACATCCACGATTGTTATGGCCTGGGTTCGAACAGCTACATTGTGAAGCCGGTTGAACTGCAGGATTTCTTTCACGCACTCGAACGTACTCAGGACTATTGGTTTCGTACGTGTGCGATGCCAAGGCTAAGTTGAACGCGTTCGCTGCAATGGAATTCAAAATGGAAGATCTTGTCAATCAGATCGTCGTCGTCGATGTGGAAGCATTATTCGTTTACATCGGCACACTCAGTGCCGTGAACGATAAGTCCGTGACTCTGCACGACGTGGATGTTCACGATCTGCGAGATTCCAAGACAACTCGCGAACGCTACGTCCTCGACAGTCGCAGCCACGGCGTCCGGACCAACCGCAAACGCGTATTCATCCAGCGGCAGCAGGTGGTAAGCATTTCCGCTTTGGATGACGTGATTGAATAGCTAGCTGGACAGCGCCACCTTTGGGCGTTGGGCCGATTTTTGGTAACCCGAAGTGTAAGCGATGGGTTCGTCGCAACTCGCCACCACGCTTACACTTCGGGTTACCATTCGCACCAACATGGCGCTGTCCAGCTGGGACCAGTGTTAAATGGCTGGGGCCAAGGCAGGACGCATGCCAATCCATAATGGTTGTGGAATTCTGGCGATGGTGCGTCACAATAGAAGCGTCCGATCGGTCCGAATTCCTCTGTCACCATGACTCAAAAATGCCCGCGACGGCTCCACTTGTTTCACAATGCCATCAGTGTGCCGGCATCGCCGCTGCGCCCGCGACTGGTGGCGAGGTGGCTGAGTGCATTCAATGTGGCGTAACGTTTTTACTGCCTCAGCAGGCGTTCGCGAACGACCAGGTAAACGAACGCCGCCCCGAACTGGTTGCTTCGCCCGCAGCCGATAATTCATCTACCTGGAAGCTCCGCAGTCTGGCTGGTGCCGTATCTTTGCTCTTGAATGGTGCCATCTTTTTCCTGCTGGGGCTCCTGTACTTTCACGGCCGTCCCGTCGAAGCGCCGTTCCAATTCAGCGGCCAGCTACTCACTGACGACGCAGACGAATTCGAACTGGTGGCTGACATCGAGGCAGGAGGCCAGTCGCCGAATGACGATTCGGCGGCCAGTGACCAGATCATGCTGCCGACTCGCTTTGACAACCACAACGCGGCAGAAACCAGCGTCAGCTTGAAGTCAGGACGCGGCGGCGGTTCCGGACGTGGCACGGGCTCCGGCACCGGCAATGGGGCGGGCATGTTTGCGACGTCAAAGGCGGCGGATTCTTTTGCGTATGTGGTCGACGCTTCAGGAAGCATGCGCGGTGGTCGTATGCAACGCGTATTGTGGGAACTGGACCGATCCATCAATGCGCTTGAGCCACATCAATCGTTTTTTGTGGTGTTCTTCAGTAACAAGCCGTTCCCGATGATGTGGCCGAACATCGAACGCCGTCTTGTGGCCGCCACGGACAACAACCGAAAACGAATTCTGCAATGGGCGTCCACCGTCTCGCCAGACGGTGGGACAGAACCTCAGGGAGCTTTACAGCAGGCGTTGCGGCTAAAGCCCGACGTCGTGTTCTTTTTAACGGACGGCGTGATCCCGGATACGACGGAACGAGTTGTGCGGCTGAATCGGAAGGCGCCAACCATCGTCAACGCCATCTGTATCGGCGGCGGGGCTGAATCCCGCATGATGCAAGATATTGCCCGAGTCGGCGGCGGCGAACTCGTAATCGTGCATTGACCATCTGTTTAGACGTCAGCCAAAATCGGCAACACGGCATTCACAGGCCTCCGATTCGACCTACTGGCCCACTCTGCTATGCTGCCGCCGTCCGCACTGTTTCTTCATGGGAGCACTCTCTTGCGAATCGTGATTTTCACACTGTCCTGCCTGGCGGCCTCGTTTGTCCATGCGGCGGAAAAGCCCAACATCCTGTTCCTGTTCGCTGACGATCAGGCGTTCCACACGATTCATGCGCTCGGCAACGATGAGATCAAGACGCCCAACATTGATCAACTGATCAAGAACGGGACCACGTTCACTCATACGTACAATCAGGGCGGGTGGAATGGAGCGATCTGCGTGGCCAGTCGAGCCATGCTAAACACCGGCCGGTTCCTGTGGCACGCACACGATCTCGAAAATGACATAAAAAAACAGTGGGTGCCCAATAAAAGGATGTGGGCGCAGCGAATGGCGGCGGCCGGCTACCAGACATTCTTCTCCGGCAAGTGGCACGTAAAGGCCGACACCAAAAACGTATTCGAAGTCGCTCGCCACATGCGCGGCGGTATGCCGAATCAAACCGATGCCGGTTACGACCGACCAAAGTCGCGCGACGACGTTGCCTGGAAGCCTTGGGACAAAAAGTTCGAAGGCTTCTGGAAGGGCGGGCGGCATTGGAGCGAAGTTCTGGGCGACGACGCGGTCGACTACATGAGTCTCGCGGCCAGCGATGAGCGACCGTTCTTCATGTACCTGGCCTTCAATGCGCCACACGACCCCAGACAGTCACCAAAGCAATTTGTCGACATGTACCCTGTCGATAAGATCCAGGTGCCACAGACATTTTTGGCTGAGTACCCCTATGACATCGGCAGCAACAGAGTGCGTGACGAAAAGCTGGCCCCGTTTCCTCGCACGCCGTATTCGGTGCAGGTCAATCGTCAGGAATACTATGCGATCATCACTCACATGGACCACCAGATTGGCCGCATTCTGAAAGCTCTAAAACAAACCGGCCAGGCAGAAAATACGTGGATCTTCTTCACGGCTGATCACGGACTGGCTTGCGGAAATCATGGTCTGCTGGGCAAGCAGAATATGTTCGATCATAGCATGCGAGTTCCCTTTGCCGTGACTGGACCGGGTGTCGATGCCGGGCGAAAGGTTGGGCAACGCATCTACCTGCAAAGCGTGATGGCCACCAGCCTTGCCCTGGCCACTGGCAATGTGCCTGAGGATGTTGAATTCGAAAGCCTTCTACCGTTGTTAAAAGATGGCAAGCCGGAAGTGACGGGCGATATCTACGGAGCGTACACGGACACTCAACGCATGATCACGGTGGGCCATGAGAAACTGATTCTGTATCCGAAGACCGGTGTTTCGCTGCTGTTTGATCTGAAGGCTGATCCGGATGAGATGACCGATCTGTCAAGTAAGAATGGCTCGCTGGCACGAAAGCGTGCGTTGTTTCAAGAGTTCCTGAAACACCAGAAAGTCGTCGGAGACAAGCTGGACGTTTCCGAAGCGTTTTCAGAATTGGCAGTCGCCGGAACCTAACTGTCAATGTCCGCAAATCAAATTAATGAGCAGTCCGACAGTGGCGATGCTGGTCCAAATTGGATCGGACTTGGCATTTCGCTGGCAATCCTGCTTAGCTTTCTCGCCCTTTGGCGACTCGGCGGTAGCAACCTGAATTCGCCATACGCGCTGCCGTACCTGATGGCTCAGGTGGCGCTAATTTCTGTAGTCATCTGGCAGGTGTGCGATCCGTTTGCCGATGCGGCTCAATGGATCGGCGAGACATTCCGTATCCCAAGTTCTATTCGAGGGGCCACGCTGGATGCGATCGCCAGTTCCATGCCGGAACTCTTCAGTGGCATCTTCTTTGTCATCGTCGCATTAAACGCGGTGGAATCCGGCGACAGCAATCAGGCGGCCAGAATCGCAGCCGGTGCCGAAGGATTCAGTTCGACCATCGCCACGTGCGCCGGCAGTGCCGTGTACAACATGATTTTGATCCCCGCGTTCTGCGCGCTGGTGATTTCGTTCACTCGCAAAGATCGGCCCACCATCGATGTCGACGACGAAGTGATTTCGCGCGATGGCATCTGGTTTGTGTGCTGTCAGATTTTGTTGATCTTTTTCCTGTTTCAGGATTCCATGAGCTGGTGGATGGGCGGCGTCTTTCTGCTGCTGTACCTGATGTATGTACTGCAACTTTGCGGCGACGCCCGCAAGTACCGCATTGTTCGTTCCCTGTTAAAAAAGCGGTTCGAACAGCATGGCGCCGGCGAAAGCGCGGGCGCTGTCATGAAGGCCTTGAAGGCGGAAGGGTTAAAGGTCGGCCCGGCGATGATTGTTCGAGCTCAGGACGACTTTGCCGAAAACGGGCTGGCTCGAGTTGACGACACAGAACCACCGGAAGGCGCTGCCGGTGCGTTCTTTGGCTGCTTTTCCATCCCACTGACGAAAGCCACCGTGTGGGGCATCATCGTTTCTACGACGATCATGGCCGCAGTCGCATGCTACTTCCTTGTTGAAGCGACGATAGCAACGGCCGAAGTGCTGCACGTCAACGCGTTTTTTGTGGCCGTGATTCTGGCGGCGGCGGCTTCGTCGGTGCCGGACACATTTCTGGCGATCGCGGCCGCTCGACGAGGCGACGATTCAGGCGCTGTTTCGAACGCGTTCGGGTCAAATATTTTTGACATCTGTATTTGCCTGTCCGTTCCGCTGTTTGTGAATTCGTACCTCACCGGCTGGGCTCCCGTCAGTTTGCTGCAGGACGGTAAGCCGATGGCTGGCCTGATGGGCTTAAGAATTCTGCTGGTCGCGTTGACCGTCACGAATCTGGCCATCATGTGGCACAATCGCCAGATCACTCGCTTCAAGGCGTTCGTGATGTGCGGTCTGTACGCGGTGTTTATCGCGTACGCGGTTTTGGAATCGCAGGGGCTGCTGTTTTCTGGCAACTAAAGCGAATCTCGCTGAATTGTGGCCGCGGAACAGGCGCCTCGGACGATGACAGCTGTTTCCCACGAGCACGAACCGTCCACGACAACAGGCACACTGCTCTAAACCAAGCCACGCTTCTTCCGGAACACCCATTCCAGCGTCAGCAGCAACACGAACAGCAGCAGGCTGAACCAGTTGTCCCACAAAGTGACTCGTCGAGACCGTTTCAGTTTCAGACTTGGCATGCCGTTATCCACCCAGTCTTCCAGGCGAGCAATCATGCCGTCCGGGTCCAGGTAATCGCCACCGCTCACGTGCGCGAGTTCTCGCATGAGCGCCGGGTCGGCGGCCGGGTTGTCGAGTTCCGGATCACGCTGACTCACCAAAAACCGAGTGCTGGCGTAATTTAGCAGGCCGTCCGATCCTTCAGCAGCGACTGTCGCCCAGTAGTCGCCCGGCAGCGCCGTATTCTGATACTCACCGGCGCCGTGTCCTCCTTCGGCTCGCACCGTAACGACTTCGTTTTCATCATCCGGTCGCTGCACGTTCACACTATAGTTCACGTTTGCCAGCGGCAGCCCGTCTTCATCGCGAAGCCCGAAGGTCAATTCCGCCAGTCCGCCGGGGTTCATGTCGCGAGGTTCGACGTTAATCCAGGCGGGTGTTTCGCCGTCGTTTTCCATTTTTGTCAGCCAAAAAATCACCTGCCGCCAGAACCGCTGATGAGCCTCAACCGCCCAGTCATCACGTAACGCCCACTGCCATGTGGTGTCTCCGGCAAAAGCGAGGACTCGTCCAGCACCAGTGCTTTGACCGACCAGCAGCGGCATCTTCGATTTGGATTCGGCGAAAGTCTGAGCCACCGTTCCTTCCTTCAACCGCAGCACATTGGCGCCTTCCAGCGGTGGCAGTTCACTCCAGCGACTGCGATTCTGTTCCGGCGGCGCAATCTGTAATATGGAATGTCGCTCCCCGGCCTCAGTTGGGACCATCGGAATGTTGTCTGTGAGCTGCTGATCCGAAGGCGACATGGCGACCGGCATCAACGCGGCCAGAGGCGTGCTGCCGTAGCCGCCTGGCCCGAAACTCTGCTGACCACCGATCATCATCAGCCCCGCTCCCGCTTCGCAGCAGGCGTACAGTTTGCGTAAACGTTCTTCACCGAAGACGCTGGCTGGCACATCGCCGATGATGAAGGCGTCGTAATTGCCAGGCACAAACCAGTCTTCGTTAAAATCGTTGCGGTTACTGAATTCGCCGCCACGAACCCACTTCGCATCAAGCTGAACGCGACTACTCACCGTGATCCGCTTTAGCCACTTGAACTCGGGCCGCAGCCGGTCGAAATAGGCCACTCGAATTCCGCCCGACCGGACTCGAATGATGGCTTCCACACGGTTGTTGGTGCGACGGACTTCATCATTCAGCGGGATGGCTTCGACCGCGATTTTGATTTCGCCCGACTGAGACGGCACGAAATACAAATCGATGGTCGTGTCTTCCGCCTTGTCGCGAGGTGTGATCGTTTTCAAAGTGAGGTTGTCGGCACTGAGCGGAATTTCACGCATCGGGCCTGACTTTCCGTTGGGCAGGCCGGTGCGGTCTTCCTGATAGACCTTCAACTGCACGTCACGACCTTCCGCGCCGAAGGCTTTGAAGCGGACCCTGATCGGCACGCGGTTTCCTTCGTACACGTCGCGAGCGATGTCCAGTTCGCTGAGGGCGACGTCGAGTGATGTTGCGGCGATTTCAGAACTGCCGTAGCTGACGGTGTAGACCGGACGATGCTGGCGGCCCAGCAGGCGAGCGGGCTGAATAGGGTCGATATTGTCGCGGCCCAGCGCCGCCTGTTTGCCGTCGCCCCAAAACAGGATGGCGGCGATGTTTTCGCGATCCGCTTCTTTCGCCAGTTCTTCCAGGTTTGCACCGATGGCTGTAAGTTCTCCGTCTGACGTGGCGGAAGGCGACTCCACTGGCGTCAGGTCTTCGGCCAGTTCGCGAATCCGGATTTCGACGGATTCTCCCAGCTCATCCAGCAACGGCTTGGCTTCGTCGAACAACTGCAGCAGCGATTGACGGCGACTGATGCCTCCCGGCGCGTCCGGAGTGTTCATGCTGCCACTGGCATCGAGTACCACGTACAGCACAGCATCGGAATTCTCGTCGGATTCCAGTACGATCGCCGGTCGCAGCAGCCACAACGAAATCAGCAGCACGAGCGCGACTCGCAGCCCCATCAGAATTCGCTGCCAGGTTTTGGGCAGGTGCCGAACTCGCCGAGGATAGCCGATCGCCACCACGCCCAGCAGCGCCACGCAGGTCAGCAGAATCAATGGCCACGGCCAGACAGGTTCGAAGGCCAGTTTCATGAAGAGCGGCAGTTAGATGGCGGCGGAATTGGTTGGAAGGGAAAACGACTCCTGTGCTGAGTCGCCGGAATACGATACTATAGAGGCCAAGTGAAAGGCAGCCAACTATGGTTCAGACGACTAAGCAACACAGCGACGACGATGATAGCAGCGATGCCTACGTTGTCTTAACGCGGCGCCGGTTGGACGTGTATTTCGTTGTCGGACTATTGGTGTCGTTCGCTATTTTGGGGTACTTCTCGATATTTACGACGATCACCCCATGGCCGCTGACTTTCCCAGCAATCTACCTACTGTGTTTATGGTTAATAATACGTTTCATTTGGCCGAAGGCCGGGAACTCGGCGACTCGGATGTCTGCGCGGCCTGGTGCCATGCCAATGCTGACTATCGGTGCGGTTGCAATGGCATTTTTGGGTGGCGGAATAGCTGTGGATCACTACGTCTTCGGGCAGCGAAAAGGCGACACGCCGCAACTTTATCAATTGGCATTGTACACACCGCCGTTCGTGCTGATGTTCGCAGGAGCGACGTGGATCGACCGACGATATTCCGACAAGCGCCCGCCAAAACGATGAGTTCCGGACGAATTCGGCCGAAAACCCTCGAGAAAGCTCCGTTTCAGAGACGTCTGGACGCGTAGATAACAGAAACCATACGCTTTCGAGGTGTTGCACTGATCTTTGGCAACGGGTACTACGTTTTCGCAGTGTCTTCTGCTCCACGTGTGTTACGCGCTGCAAATGCGCCGGAGTTCCAATCTGTCCAGGTTACCAAATGTTTCTTGCTCAAATCGATCCCGCGGAACTCGGACCGTGGCTGAAATACCTGTCCGGACTCACGGCCACAGTCATCGTAGGAGCGGCCGCGTTTCACTTGTTCTGTTTCTTCGTGCTCTCCATCTGGTATCGCCGCGACCTTTCTGTGATTGCAGGATCGCTGGACGACTTCACGCGCGGACTGAAACATCGCAGCGTGCTGGGACGATCGGCTCCGCTGACGAATCAGATCGACGCCTTTGTGGAAGACATCAACGATGTGGTGAACGACCCGTCTCGCGTGAAGGATCGCACCGAATGTCTGCGCCGCATGCACATTCTGGACGAACGCCGCAGCTACCTCGATTCGCTTTCGTTCGAAACCGCCGGCAATGTGGCTCGCACGATGATCGAAGCGTACCCGCTGGCCGGAGTCCTCGGCACGATTCTGGCGATCGGATCGGCGCTGCAGCGTTCTGATGCAGCAACGAATGCGGCATCGACAATGGCGGCGATTGTGGCTCGATTTGGCGACGCGATCTGGTCCACGTTTTGCGGTCTGGCCGCGGCCATCATTCTGATGTTCATCAACAGCCTGCTGGAAACTCGTTTCGAACGGCTCACGCAAAGCCGTTCTCATGTTCGCGACATGGTGGCCAAGGCCAAACGAGAACTCGCCATGACTGCATCAGTTGGGGGGCCGGCTGATGGCGAAGATCCCGAGGCGCTGACGGAGACGGCGTCATGAAGATGAAACGCCGCATCACCTTTCAGCTGACACCACTGTTGGACCTGCTGCTGATTGTCATTTTCGCTCAGTACATGGAAGTCCAGCAAACAGCGGAATCCGCTGAGGACGACCTCGCGAAGCAGAAGACGGAACTGGTTGAGCAGTTCGAAGCGCGGAAATCGGAGCTGGAACAGAAATTCGCCGCCGCCAACAGCGACGTCACAGCAACCCGCGAGCGGTACAGCGAACACTATCAAAGCATTCTGCAGCAGCACCAGCAGGCCGGTTCAGCACTGGCCGAAGCATTGAACCTGCCAGGCACCATGCTGGAACAGATTCTGCGTATTCGCACCGACGGAAATGCGGCGGATACAGAAAACGTGCAGGCGGCCGTTCAGCGGATGAAGCAGTTGTTGCAGACTCGCGGTGCGGAAATGCTGCAGTTTATTCTGAAGTACGATGAAATGCAGAAGCACGTTTCTGTGTGGGAACTCTACCTTCAGGACAACGGGCAGGCCGCGTTTTCTGATGGGGAACACCAGCAAGTTGTGTCGTTTGCGACACAGAAAGAGTTTGTTTCTCGCGCATTCGAGGCCAGTAAGGCGTTTACGGAACCGAGGCCACTTGTCATCATCCTGCTTAGCTACGGTGACACTCAGGCGGGCCAGTTACGGCGCGCGACCGACGGGATGCCGGAGTTGGTTCAGCAGTTACGGCAGGATTCAGGCAACACCCGCTGGTTTGATTTTTCCCTGATGGGATTTCGCCCCACGGGCCCCTTGTTTGATGATGACGCAGCGGTGAATCAGCGCTGAGGATGTGGTCTCTCGGCGGCCTGGGAGTATAACCTCCCGGTTTACACTCGCCCCTTGAAACAACAGTGGCGTCTTCGGCTCACCTCGGATTACTCGTCGCCGCAGCTTGAAACAGGATAAAGACAATGCAAGCCAAACGTCCCGGCTTTATGAAGAACACGGCACGAGCAGCCTCTGGCGGAGTGATCGTGATCGCTGCCTTTCTGGCGCTGATGCTGTTTCGAGGCACCGGCACAGGAGACGGCGACGCCGAAGCTCCGGGCACGCCGGATACTTCGCCCGGGGAAACTCTGGCGTCGACCGAAACGCCGGCAACCACCCCACTGGCACCGCCCGCAGAAAGTGACAGCACCGGTGGCCTGACACCTGACGAACAGAAAGCGTTGTCCGGAAAAGTGCTGGGAGTACTCATCGACGAACACAGCTACCTGCTGGAAGTGCCATCAGACGACAAGGCCGTCTTCAAACCCATTTCACTCGAACGACTGACCGAACTTGCCAAGCGGGCCGAAGGCGATTCGAACGGAATCAAGGTCCGCGTGCTACGCCGCGAGAGCGCTCGGATGGGCGCGACCTTCAAGTTACAAGAAGCGCTGGCGTCCGTAAAAATTGGAGAAGACGCACTCTACATCCCCGCTGAATTTGTACCGTGATGCAATGAAGCTGAAATGCATCCCGGAAGACTTCGTCGTCACGGAAATTTCACACCGCCAGCCATCCGCTGGACCTTTTTCATTGTACCGCATGGAGAAGCGGTCAATCGGAACGCCCGAAGCGCTGCAGATTGTACAGCGGTCGTGGAACCTGTCGCCTCAGCAACTTAGTCATGCCGGGATGAAGGATCGGCACGCCGTTACGTCGCAGCTTGTGACGATTCGTAACGGCCCCAAAGCTCCGTTCGCTCATGACCTGTTCGACCTTCAGCATCTGGGCCAGACAGATTCGGCCATCGGCGCGGCGGATATTGGCGGCAATCGGTTTGAAATCGTGCTGCGATCACTGGCTTCAGACGACGTGTCGCGAATTCAAAGCCGAACCGATCACGTGGCGGCTCACGGCTTTCCCAACTACTTCGACGAACAACGCTTTGGGTCGCTCGGCCCGTCTCTCGAATTTGTGGCGGCGAAATGGTGCCTGAAAGACTACGAACGAGCTCTTTGGCTGGCCATCGCTGAATACAATTCCCATGACGACGCGGACGCAAGAACTCAGAAGCAAATCCTTCGAGATCTTTGGGGCCAGTGGCCGGAATGCAAGCAGCAGCTGAACCGTTCGCATCGCCGCAGTATTGTGACCTATCTGGTTGATCACCCAACTAACTTTCGCAAGGCGTTCGCTCTGCTGAATGAAGGCCTGCGCGGCATCTACCTTTCCGCGTTCCAAAGTGCCGTGTGGAACCGCATGGCGAGTGCCAGCATGGTCGCGGCATCGGACGCGGTGTACATGCAGATCGGCGACACCCAGGGGGATTGCACGCTAAGTCATTTGCCGAACAGGACTTTCGCGAGGTATGTCTCATCCCAGGCAGCATTGAGTCTTTTGTTTTTGATCCCCACCTTGGCTGTGGATTCGTTTTTCAGAAGACTCAACGCCGTGCGGCGAAGGATGCTGAAGTTCATATCTGCGTGGCCTTTGCGGATCCTCGATTGATCTTCCTGGAAAGTGACGTCCAGTTGCCAATGCAAATTGTTCTCGACACCCCAATGGCTCCGCACAGCTTCGGCGAAACGACGGCCGGAGACATAACGGCTTAAAATGTAATAGCGGATGCCGATGCACATTTTGCCGTCGCGGAGAGTGTTGTTGATCGCGATCCCGATCGCCTTCAGGTTCTTCCAGCGATGTGCGTCCGGAAGATCCTCCGGCGCACGACAGATCAGATACTGTCGCAAATCTTCGCGGCCGCCGGTGTTTTCTTTCGTTTCAAATCGTCGCACCGGACAGCGTGCAAAGTCATCTTCCAAATGGTCGGCGAAGAACGCGACAAGACCTGCGTGTAGCGTGGGCTGATTGCCTTTCGCGGCAAGACAATAGTCCGCCTCTGCGTCGACAATCTTCGACGCGATTTCCGTTTGGCAACCCATGGCGTCAATCGTCACTAAAGCACCGGAAACCTCGATCAATTCCAGCAGTTTGGGAATCGCCGTAATCTCATTACTCTTCGCATCGACGACGACTTGCCCGAGACTGATATGATTGGCTGTGGCCCATGCACTGACCATGTGGATGGCCGACTTGCCACTGGCTTTGTCATAGCTGCGACGGAGTGTCTTACCATCGATCGCGATGATTTGTCCGTCACTGATTTTCTGCAGAGAAGTGATCCAATTCAGTAAGCACTTTTCAAATTCTGCAGGACGAATCAGAGCGAGGATGGCGTTGAAACGATCGTGCGACGGAATCCCTGCGGACAGATCGAGATACTTCGCAAACCAATCTCGTTTCGTTCTGCCAAACTTCGCAATCGCGACAAAATCATCCGCGCCACTGATCACAGCACAGACTGCAATGAACAGAATATTTTGAAGCGGATAGACAGGCTCACCGCGCCTTGGATCCGTAACATCAGAGAAATGATCGACAAAACTGGTGGACAAAGGCATGGCAGGAATCCTTTCGCGGCTCAAACATTTCAGCACACATAGCAGCGTGAAACATCACACTGACACTGAAGGTTGCCATCTATACCATCTTATCCAATGTCGCGCAATCCGCCTAGGCGACACCAACCTTCCATTTTTCATGCAAGCCGCAGTTGAAGGCAGCGTTTCTGAACTACCGTTGCCGTCCGCTCGCTGCAAGGGACTCACGCCGCAACTAAGGCAACTGTGCGATTCATGCCTTGAGCCGTACGGGATGACGCTGTCGGAGATGAAACTTTCCTTCCCACGCGACCGCTGGTTTTCTCGGGGTAATCGAGCGACAAAAATCGTTCCTATCGATTTGCAAGTCACGACCGACGACGATGACCAGTATCAGAACCGCAGGAAAGCCACCTTGACGTTCGAACTCCCGCGCGGCTGCTATGCTACGATGCTGATCAAGACACTCACCGGAGTCCCGACTGACGGCGGCCCCGAAGGCACGAGTTCGGAAAATACCAACAGCACCACATGACAGATTTCCCACCGACTATTCTGCACGAAGACAACCACCTGCTGGCGTTATTGAAACCCGCTGGGGTGCTGACGATGGGCGACGACACCGGCGACGAAACGATGGTCGATGTGGCTCGTGAATATCTGCGAGTCAAATACAACAAGCCGGGAAACGTGTTTGTAGGCGTCGTCCACCGGCTGGACCGTCCCGTTTCCGGAGTACTGCTGTTCGCCCGCACCAGCAAAGCGGCAGCACGATTGTCGGATCAGTTTCGCCGAGGCGCAATAAAAAAGCTGTACCATGCTTCAGTCGAAGGCTCACCAGCGAATGATTCAGGCACGCTCGTCGACTGGTTACTGAAGGACAAACAGGAAAACCTCGTCGCCTGCGTTTCGGAAGACACGCCGAAGGCTCAGAAAAGCGTTCTCAATTACCGAGTCATCACCCGTGACCCCAGTCGCACCAGCCTTGAGATCGAACCGCTCACCGGCCGCAGCCACCAAATCCGCGTGCAGCTTTCCGAAGCGGGGATGCCGATTATTGGCGACGTAAAGTATGGTTCCCGAGTGCGAAAAGGGGGCCGAATTCTGCTGCACGCCAAGTCGCTGGAATTCGAACACCCAACCAAAAAGGAGCGGATGCGGATTGAAGCACCCGCCGACGAAGCGTAGTCGACCTGACGCAATTCACCCACGGCAGCAATAACCGACGCATTGGCGCGACTTCAGCACTGCCGATCAAAATCGCTTGTGGCCCTCACTGCAAAACGCCGCCTGTTACTTTGCTGCTTCCGCCTTCGCAGGTGCCCGCGTTGGCTTCAGGAAGTGTTCGAAGAACGCGTAAATCACGGCGTTGGATTCCGGATTCGGCGAGTGCGCCGGTCGATTCGTCATCGCCACTCGGTTGCGATACCCCAGCACGCTGTTGACCGCAATTGAATGGTTCAACGCCTGCCAGCGTTTGGGCGGATCTTCGGCACCGCCGGAAACCAGAAACGGACGAGGCGCCATCAGCGCGTGCAGTTCGTGCAAATCACGCCCGGCTTCACGCAGCTTCGGATACAGGCCCCGAGCTGGGTTTTCTTCCGTAATCAGTCCGCGTGCACGCCATGGTCTGGGGTGGTAGCCCAGATACCAGGGTTCCCAGTAGTTGATGCTTGTGCGAGTATCGTCGAACACGATTCCCGGGTCGGACCACGCCGCACAGGCAAACTTGTCGAACAAACACGACGCGAACAGTGCCCACTTGCCGCCAAACGAATGTCCTGTGATTCCGATTCGTTCTGCATCGACTTCCGGCCGCTTAGCCAGCACATGCCAGGCATTGGCCGCCGCGTACGCGAGCATCGAAAGCGGTTGCACTGTGGCGTCTTCGATCGTCGGATAGTATAGCCCGTATGTCTTGGCGGCCGTGGCTTCTGTCGTGCCGATCGACAATGTGACAAAGCCACGTTCTGCCAACTGAATTGCGAAATCGCGGTCTTCTTTTCCGAGACCAATCGCGGTTTCCGGTTCGTAGTACACCGTGATGACAGCGGGGCGACGCCCTTCGCCGTCGGGGATCAACAGATAGCCGGTGGTCTTTTGGTTCGGCGTCCAGAAGAATCTCACCTGATGCTGAACAATCGTCCCGCGCCGTTCTGTTTTCAGGATTTCGACCATCGGCTCAGTGATCAGCGGCGGCCATTCGCCCAGTAGCGTCTGCCACTGTTTCAGAATTTCAGCTCGACGACGCTGCCAGTCGGCTGCCGTCTTTGCCATCGTGCCATCAGCAAACTTCAGTGGAGACAGGTAATCGCCAAGGTCATGCTGCCACTCCGCAGGCGGCGCGAAGTAAGGCCGAACGGTCTCCTCAACGGATTTCGTTGCCTGAGCACTCGCGCTCGCCGAAAAAGCCAGGGCCGTGAGAACAAAAGCGGCCATCTGAATCGCTTTGGCATTTGGACGCCGCAGTGGCCGTATTGGCAGCAGGAAGTGTCGGCTGTTATCTGTCGTGCACATGTTATGGTTTCGATAATTGCAGCATCGCGTTCGCAAAGGCCTGACCAATTTGAGAATACGTTTTAGCGGAACCGAGGTAATGATAGCCAGCGTTCGACTTCGCTCGCTGTTCCAGATCCCGTTCTTCTTTTGTGAAAAGTGTTCGTTCATATTCCCGCATAAAACGCTGAATGTCTTCAGGAGTCATGCTTCCGTCCGCATTTTCGTGGTTTGAGTTTTTCGTCCTTAACGAATGCGCTTTACTGCGCATTTGTTCGCGCTTCGTATCAATGGCACCGAGAGCTACGTCCCAATACGGCGCCGTTTGGACGGCGGCGACCGTGCCTTCAAATTCCGGCAGTATTGCAGGCGCCGCCATAGCGCGACGGAATTCGGTGTGCGTCGATCGATAGCGGTCTGGAACGAGTTCCAGTGGCCCGCTGACTCCCATCACCCCGATCACAACGGGCAATTCAGGAGCTTCCAGATCTTTTCGGAGATCGCGAATCAGGTTGGCCAGCCATTCCGCGTAGCGGTCGAACCCGCCCGGCTGATCGCGATTCGGGTAGGTACTGCGATCGACCATGTCGTTGAAGCCCTGAAACCACACAAAGCCCGCGAGCTGGAATCCGCTTGCTTCGTCGTAGTCGGGCACGACGCGTTTAAGATCCTTCAGCACCGCGTCAACATGTTCGACCATCTGACGGTACCGTCTTCCGGTCGCCTCGCGCAGCTTCTGTTTCTTTTCTTGGGTGTCGAACCGTTTGGCATTCGCTTCATTGAATTCGTACGGCCCGGAACTCGGCGAACGAAAATCGCTGTACAGCGACTGTCCGCCCCATGCTGCTTTGATAATCAGAATCGGCTGCTTCAAATGCTGTTGCAGAGTGATTCCGAAAGCAAGCTCCGGGCCGATCTTTCGACCTGGCTTCGAATAATCTCGGCCGCCCTGACTGCCATAGCCCGTGGTGAGCTGACCGTACACTTCTCGATTGCCGCCGTCGATCCGACCGTTTTCACCCGTCAGAAAAGAAATCCAGGTGTCGTCGATCGTCCGATGGCGGCTGTCTTCGTCTTTCATGGCCGCCAGCAACGGAGCGGTGGCCGGATCTTCGCTCATGTAGTCCATGACGCGAACTTCGGCATGGCCTTCCATGTTCGACTGGCCGGCCAGAATATAAACCAGCAACGGCTTGCGTCCTGCTGTGTGCGCCGGGTCGGCGACGGCGCTGCCGATCAGTGTTACGGCGAACGCGATTAGCGAAGCAAGCGTGCTGGGAATATTCATTGGCCTACTGTCGATCAGGAGCCAGTCCGGCTGCGCCCTGTCGAGCGGGCGCATCGAGTGCCTGGCCTTTTAACAACGTCTGAACAGCGGTTTCGAGACTCTCTGCAGCAACGCCGCCAGCGACTCGACCGTCTTTGCCGACGATAAACATCGTTGGCACCGATACGATACCGAATGAGCGAGCCAGTTGCCCGTCTGTGCCGCCGGGGTCGCGAATGTGCTGCCAGTTGCCGCCGCCGTTGCGTGCCAGATACGCGGGAATGCCTTGAGCGTCTGCGTCCAGGTTGACCCCCAGAATTTCAAACCCAGCTCGCTGGTACTGCTTGTGCACCGCTACCAGTTTGGGCAGGTCGTCCGTGTATGGCTGCGCCCATGTGGCCCAGAAGACGACCAATGTCACTTTGCCGCGATACTGCGACGCATCGATTTTATTTCCGTCAAGAGATCGACCAGCCAGCTGCAACGGCTTGCCAGCAAGATCCAGACGCCGCAGTGCTCCACCAGCTCGAATACCAGCGTTTGTACGTTCGTGATCCTTCACCAGCACGCCATACCAGCGTTTCGCATCGTCGACTCGCCCCATCAATTCCAGACTGATGGCCAGTTGCACAATAGCGTCGGCTGTGTCGTCTGATTGAGGCCATTTTTCGGCGAAGACTTCCAGTTGCTTCAGCCACCAGTCCTGAGTTGTCTGGCGTGATTTTTCGTTGTCTTCTTTCAACCGCACGGCGTATTCGGCTAGCAGTCGACGGTACCACACATAGCCCAGCAGTTCGTTATTGGCCTTCACCTGGTCCTGCAACTGAGTCAGTCGTTTCAGGCCGTCGTCATACTGTCCGGTTTGCACGGCCACGCCGATGCCGTCCGTCAGTTGTTTGATCCACTGGATTCGTTCTTTTTCGTTGGGCACGATCCGGATAACTTTTTCGATCAGGTCGGCACGCTGTCGGTTGTACTTCGCCAGCAGCTGCGGCGTGACATTGTCTTCCGGACTGCTTTCGTCCAGCTTCTGAAGGTCGTTCAGAACCGCTTCCAGTTCTTTAGCCATTTCAGGTGGCGCGTCGAAGCCGCCAGCCGACATTTGCGGCTGCATCATGATGCCACCGATGGATACGTGAGCGTTTTCGGCGTCCAGAGGCATGGGAATCTGAGCCAGCTTCCAGACGTTACCGACCTGAATCATTTCTCCGATGGAAACCAATTCATGAGACGTCCCATTTTCGACGATGGCCATCGCATTTTCGTAGACGGTCAGATCGATGTCAGATTTCCCGTCGTCCCGAGGAATCAGGCCGGGCACGGGCGGATCGAATCGGACCCACTTGGACCGAGATGTCAGCGTTTTACTGGCGGATAGAACCTGTCGGACTTTGGCGCCCGGGTCAGAGACCGCATCGAGCAATTTCTTTTCGAGTTCCGGCGTCACTTTCAGCGCCTTCACGTCTTCTGCCGTGAGCAACACCGACGCCAGCGCCTGGACGTCGCCGTTAATCATGGCTTCCACGGCGATTTGAGCGGCTTCCTGAGCTGACAAAATTCGCCACTGGTCGATCTTTCCGTCTTCGTTCTTGTCGATTCCCCAACGCATCCCGCCCCAGTTCATCCAGCGATGCTGGTCGGGCTTTTGGTTAAAGTCGGTATCGATATCGCGGTAGACTTCCAGCCCCATGCGATAGTAGCGGTAAAGATCGGCCTGCGTGTCCTTGTTGGTGTCTGTGAACCGACGCAGAACTTCTCCGGCAGGTCCGTACACGACAAACCCGGCAGTCCCTTCACCTCGTTCGATTTCCACCTTGCAGTCTTTAAATTTGTCCGCTTCCGGCGTATCAAATTCGACTCCCTTCTGAACGGGCACGTACATCTTAAAGATTTGCTCGGCCGTTGGCTGAGCCAGAACGGGAGCTGCGGCGGCGGGTAACAGACACAAACCGATGAACATCTGAACGGGGCGCATTTTGGCCACTCCGTAAACGAAAAGGTTGATCCGAACGGGCCTCAAATGGGGAATGAGGCAGAAGATAGACTCGATTGGCGATTGTAGGCCAGATCGGCGTTTCAAGTCACCACCGGTTTTTGAGAGTCGCCGCGGACGGATTCTGGCAGCGTTTTTACTGGCTTGGGTCCGGACCATGTTGAGTCGCCACACCTGAGGTCGATCCGATCATCGGATTCTTCACGACCCACCCGATCAGTTCGGTGATCTTTGGTGCTTTGCCCTGGTACAGCAGACCAACCTGAAAAATGCGCCCTGCCACCGTCACCACAACAATGGTCGAAATAAGCATCAGCAAGATCGTGCCGATGATCTGCCATGTGGGAATGGCGGCCTCAGACGCGATGCGCAGCACCATCGCCAGCGGTGTTCCGGGTGGAAAAAACGAAACCGCCACGGCGGCCGTTCCGTTCGGTTCCTGAAGGATTGGCATCATCAGAAACATGGGAGCCATCAACAGCATCCAGACCGGCATCAGCAGACTTTGAGCTTCCTTGAACTGCGTCACCGCAGCGCCGATGGCCATGAAGATCGAGCTGTAAAGTAACACGGCCAGCAACTGGTAGACGAGGAACATCGGCAGAATTTCGAGCGGCACCTGATCTGACAGGCCCTTCCACACAATCAGCGAATACGCTCCACCGGCGTACAGAGCGAAAATCGTGAGCGACCCGGCGACGTTGCCGAGTAGTTTGCCCAGCATCAACTGCTGAGCGTTCACGCAGCCCAGCAGCACCTCGGCGATCCGATCTGTTTTTTCTTCCAGCACGCTTTCCATCATGGGTTGAGCCGACATGAAGATCATCACGAACATCATCATCATCAGGCCGAACGGGATCAGCAGCGACGTCAGGACGTTTGTTTTTTTGGCCGGAATCACATCGCCAGATAGCTCGTCTTTCTGAAACAGCCCCATCGCCGTGACTGCCACCGGTACCAATGCCTTGCTCACAACGGCAAGATCGATGCCCGCATCAGAAAGTCGCCGCACGCGGATTAGCTCGTTCAGGCTGCGCCCCAGCCAGCGGCGCATATCCGACAATGCGCTGTCTTCGGAATACAGTACGACTTCAGGAACGCTTCCCGCTTCGCCTCCGGTCAATGCATCGGGGGGAATCACCATGAAGGCGTACAGCTCCCGATTGCGGATCTTCTCAGAGAGCTCAAACTTCGCTTGTTCGGACCATTCGCCCTCGAAAGCAGTCAGTTCATAGATCGATCGGTCTTCGAAGTTGGATCGAATGCGGTCGTCCGAATCTTCTTCGTCAGACGAATCCTGTTGCTCACGTTCGGCCTGTTTTTTGAGTTCAGCGTTTCGCGCGATGCCTGCGGCATTCAGCATCTCAAACACCTGGCCACCAGATTGATCGACGACCACAACCTGTCGCGTCTTAACGCTTTTTAGTTTTCCCAAAAGCGCTGGCGCTGCGATACCGCCCACCATCAGAAGCGGCATCAGGGCGAGTGTGATCAAAAATGCTTTGGTCGCCACCATGGCGCGGTATTCGCGAGCGGCGATTGTGAGCAGGATTCTCATTATGTTGCCTCACCATTCGTATCCGGTTTCGCGATCGACACAAAAACGTTGTGCAGCGTCGGTTGTTCGAGTTCGAACCGATCAATCTCACAGCCAGCTTCGACCAGGGTCTTCAGCACATCGCTCGACACACTTTCGTCTCTTACTGACAGCAGGATTTCATCATTCACTTTGTCGATTCGCGTCACGCCCGGCAGATTCGAGGGCAAGCTGTCGATGTTCCGCAGCCGAACACTTAGCCGATTCGTGGCATACTGTTTGCGAATCTCATCGACGGATCCGTTCAACACTTTCCGGCCCTTGAAGATCATAAAGATCGTATCGCACATGCGTTCGGCCACGTCCATGTCGTGAGTCGAAAAGATGACCGTCGTACCGGTTTCCCTAAGCGAGAGCACCGCGTCGCGTAGCACGTCCAGGTTCACCGGATCCAGACCACTAAACGGTTCGTCCAGAATCAGTAACTCAGGCCTGGCTACGACGGCGGTGATGAAGGACACCTTCTGAGCCATCCCTTTGGACAACGCGTCGATGCGTTTGTTGGCCCAGGAAGTTGCGTCCAGCCGTTCCAGCCATTCGTCGATTGCGGGCTTACAGTCGTACACGCCTTTCAATTTGGCGTAATACGCACACAGGTCGAACACCTTCATCCGCTTGTAAAGGCCCCGTTCTTCGGGAAGGTAGCCAACTCGCGGATCGGCCGCTCGCCCGGCTGTCTTGCCCAGCACAGACACGCTGCCGGAATCCGGCTGAAAGATTCTCAGGATCATTCTCAGCGTCGTCGTTTTGCCCGATCCATTGGGGCCAATGAATCCGTAAATCGACCCGCGGGGGACAGTCAGATCGAGGTTATCGACGGCGGTCTGCGAGCCAAATCGTTTGGTCGCGCCCACCAACTCCACGGCATGATTCATTTCAAGACTTGCCCGTTGAATGTGTGTTTGACGTCTGAGTGACGCGAATGCAGTGGCGTCAAACCTGCTTCGCACAGTTCGCTGCAGCAGCGGAATTATTCAGTGGTGCGTTATCTTTTCGATTTATTATTCACCCATCCCAGCCCCTGAGCGAGTTTGGGCGACCGCGATCCCCGCCAAATCCGCGACATTGTTCGCAATTACGCCGATGTCCTTTCGCGGCCATCTTAAGCAACTGACGTGTGCATCATTGTCAGACACCACGACCGCGATTCCCTTGTCTGTTGTGGCGTAGGGTGGTTCAGGCACAGTTTCACGCCACACTTCGATTCGGGTCGCGGTCGTCTGCAGGTCGCCTTCGACCAGAATTAAATCGCTATCGGCGAACAGCACCTGAAAGCTGTCGTATCGTTTCGCTTCGTCGTCGTTTCGCTGGACCGGCACAAAGGCGGCCGTGATTTGAGGCGACAGAATGCCGACCCCCGTTGCACCGGATTCGCGGTGCTGGTGCGAATCTTTGCCGGGCGTGTCCAGTTCGTGGTTGTGGTGGGTGTGCTTGATCGTCGCCACCCGGTAACCCATCCGAGTAAGTTCCTTCACAAGATCGCAGACCAGCGTTGTCTTGCCCGCGTTCTTACGGCCAACAATGTGAATGCGCGGAACCGTTTGGCGCTTCGGGTGCATCATGCAGTCACCACTTGCTCAATTCGCGCTAATTGTTCGGCTTTCACGGTGACCTTCACGCCTTTGAATCCAGGTGTCTTTGACAGCGGGTCCACCTTGTGCGGCACCAGCACGTTCGCTTCGGGATAGTACATCATCACATTGCCCGCTCGAATGTCGTACTCGCGCACCAGAATCATCCGCAGCTCGCCCGATTCACTTTTGACTCGCACCTGCTGGTCATTCTGCAAGCCCATTCGGCGGACGTCTTCGGCGTTCATCAGAATCACGTCCCGACGTTCCTGACCGCGGTACAAATCTTCTTCGTCGTAAACCACGCTGTTAAACTGGCCTTCGGATCGCACCGTGATCAGCCGCAATTCGTTCTCACCGTAATCGTGCGCCGGCAACGGTGGCGCATGAAATCGAGCCTTGCCACTGTCCGTTGGAAACTTGTAGTCAGTAACGGCTCGCCCGGGCACGTGAAATTCGCTTTTCGATTCGTTGATGCCCGCCATATTTTCATAGCCGGGCACAAGATCCGCTATCAATGCGCGAATGGCGGCGTGACTCTTCAGTTCTTCAAAGTCCACGGCGCAGTCGTCGCTTAGCGTTTTTCTGGCGAGGTCAGCCAGAATAGAAACTTCGCTGCGGGGGCCTTCAAACCGAGCCGGGCCGCCGTCGCTCATGCGAACAAAGCTGAACATCGATTCCTGAGTGGTCGCTTGCTGTTCTTCGTCTCGCGGCAGCACGGGCAGTATCAGCGTTTCTTCGCCGAGGCCAAAGGCATGGCCGGTGTTGAGCGTCGTCGACATGTAAACAAGCGTCTTCAGACGATTCATACATTCTTCTGCGTAGTGCAGGTCGGGATTGCTGCCGTAGAGATTGCCGCCCAGGCACAGCGAAAAGTCCATTTCGCCTCGATGAGCCGCCTCCATGCAGGCCATGGTGTCGTAGCCGGGATTGGTCGGAATCTTGATCCCCAGTCGTTCTTCCAGGCGATTTAGCATGGCCGTCTTCAGCGCTGGCGTGACGCCGACGGAACCCAGGCCCTGGACGTTACTATGTCCGCGAATCGGCATCACGCCGGCTTTACGTCGACCCACCATGCCCCGCAGCAACGCAAGATTGGCGATCATCTGCACGTTGTTGGTGCCGTGAAGATGATGAGTAATCCCCATGCACCAACCGAGCACCACATTTTTTGCGGCAGCATATTGAGCAGCGATGTCGTGGATTTGCTCCAGAGTAACTCCACTTTGAGTAACAATGTCATCCCACGAGGTCGCTTCGGCCAGACTGCGGAGATCTTCAAAACCTTCTGTGTGTTGTTGAATGAACGCTGTGTCCTGGTTGTTGTTTTCGAGGACCGCCTTCGCGATGCCCAGCAGCAACGCCATGTCGCCCCCGACATGCGGTTGAATGTAACTGCTCGCGATTTCCGAGCCGAACAGCAGACTGCGGACATCGCTGGGAATGCGAAAGTTCACGAGCCCCAGTTCCTTTACGGGGTTCACCACAATCACCTTGCCACCTCGCCGACGGATCTCCATTAACGCTCGCATGAGTCGAGGATGATTGGAAGACGGGTTCGCACCAATCAGGATATACAGATCCGTGTGCTGCAGATCTTCCAGTTGAACAGTCCCCGCTCCCGTGCCGATGCTCGACCCCAGTCCGACGCCGCTGGCCTGATGGCAGTAGTAGCTGCAATTGTTGACATAATTTGTGCCAAACAGCCGAGACATCAACTGCAGCAGAAACCCGGCTTCGTTGGAAGATCTGCCGCTGGCATAGAAAAAACTGCGCTGCGGTCCGGCGGCCTTCATCGCTTCGGCGGTACGCTGCAGAGCTTCGTCCCAATCGACGGGGCGAAAATGGCTGGCCCCTTTTTCCAAGAGAACGGGCTCGACAATTCGGCCGCAGTGTTCCAATTGCCGTGACGTCAGCGCCTTCAGTTTGTTGACGTCGTATTGCTGCCAGAAGGAGGATGGGATCGCTCCCTGCAGGTCAGACGCCATGGCCTGAAACGACTTCTTGCAGACCTCCGGAAAGTAGCCGCCTTCGTTCACCATGCCGCCAAGCTGCCCGCCCATACCGACGGCGCAGGTCTTGCACGCATTCTTAGAGCGCATTGCCTTCCACATTTTCCACCAGCCAACTCGACTGGCCAGCTTCATGCTGTATCCAATGGCTTTCCACCCACCACCACTGCGAGGACGTTTCATAGTTCGATCTTGTTCTGCGATACCGGTTGCTAACTGAACATGGAAAATACCGGTGATCGCAGCGGTAGTCGAGCGTGTCGAGGGGCCTGCGCGGGAAGGAATTGCAGAAGCAGGAAAGTTGAAACGACTGTCTGCCTTTCCAGCAACCTGAGAACAGCGCGAACACTTAAGGCCTCAACACATGAAAACGCCAGCATGTGTCGCATGCACTCAACGACCGCTGGGTCACCAGAATCGTAGAATGCTTGCGTGATTCATTCGTGTGACAAATGCGGTGGCGACTTGAGCGGCAGTGCAAAAATAGAACCCCCGTATCGGTGACATCCTGTCCCCGTGCTGCGGCAGGATGCCGCAGATCCGTCGGTGCGCTATTTCCCAGCCAATGCTTGAAAGGCAGGACTCGAACATGCCGCGGTTCGAGTCGTGAGACGTGCGACAACGATGCCACGAAGGGCAAACGGTCTTTGGACGACTATTCAGCCAGCGCAAAGTCGACGGTGTTGTCACCAGAATTGACTGTTGCCGTTAACCCCGAGGTCTTCGCGTTTCCAAACTTTCGAGGTATCAGAAGCTTCGGTTCACTCGCCGCCTCTTCCGGCAAGCCAGAACCTTCATCCAGAGCGGTAATCGTTACGCTATGGCTGCCGATCGCTGCTCCGTCTCCGTCGTCGTAAGTTTTCATCTCAAAAGTTCCATCGGCCTGGATCTCGCCTGTAGCCGATGGGCCTCCAGCAGTTGGAGTAAACATGACGGTTCCCGTGGTCACTACGTCACCATTGTACGTGACTTTTCCTGAAACAGGCGCCGTTTCTACTCGGCCGTCATCTGACCCACATCCCATCGTCATGCCGCACAGAAAAACTAGGCATGCGCACCATGAGAAGTAGTTTGTACTGGAAGATTGACGTCGGGGCTGTGGGGAATACTTCATGGGAACAGGCGTGCACCTTTGATATGTCATGGATAAGTAAAATCGCGGAATGAGTCCGGTACTCTGTTCAACGATTCCGATGAAACAGGAATCAGTTGGGTTGCTTGACTTGAGCGACATTTAGGCTGTCGCAACACAACCAGGAACAGTCTCGAAATAGCAATCGGCCCCCGTAACCCCAAATATCTGGTTAAGGGGGCCAGTGTCGTGACAGCCCTGATTTTCGCACTGGAGTGCGTCAGGCCGAAACCCAACAATGTCGTTCGCTCGAGGTTGATCGCTTAGTACTCGCCAACCACTTCACCGCCGGACCGGGTCGCAATGGATTTGAAGACATTCAGGTCCATATTTTCACTCAGAAATCGAGCACTGCCATCGCACAGCAGTGTTTGAGCTCCACCGGTGTGAGTGCTGCGGAATGGTGTCGCATTCGTCAGGAACGAGCCATCGTAGTTGATTGGAAACTGAACGTATTTGTTGTCCAACTGCAGGAATCCGACACCATCACCGTAGTAATAGTATCCCCATGTCCATGGCTGAATTCCGCCCCAGCCTCTTTTCTGAGCGTCCGTCCATCCCTGCGAATCAGAACATTCAGTCGTCAGCATCGTGTTTGTCGTGCCGTCTATAATGTGGGCGATTCGCACTTTGCTGGTGGGATAAATGACGCCGGACGTGCTGTAGTCTCTCGTCGCGGATGATCCAGCGACCAGGTCAACATCCACAGAACCACCGTTGCCTCGATAATGCAGTGCACCATGGCTAACGATCCACGGCAAAGTTGTGTTGGTGATATCGGGACTCCGGTTGCCCAATGGCGACGACGGGCAGGAGAAAGAAGGAATCGGATCGGTGTAAACAGAATCGCTTCCGAAGTGAGGTGCCGTTTCGAAACGCCACGGCATCGATGTGACCAGTGCGTCCGCCGAAAGAGAATTCATCGCCTGATAGCGGTTTGCTTGTTCCAAATACGGAAGAATTCGCCCTGGCCAGCCGACTCGATACCCCGACACTCGTAGCCCGCCCGGCGGGAATACAAGGTTAACATCGTGGTAGTTGTGCATGGCAAGACCAAGCTGCTTGAGATTGTTCTTGCACTGCGTTCGTCGCGCCGCTTCACGAGCCTGCTGAACCGCAGGAAGCAAAAGGGCGATTAGAATGGCAATGATCGCAATGACTACGAGTAACTCGATTAACGTGAACCCACGCTTTGAATGAAGTCTCATTCAAAAACTCTCCTTTGACGATTTGAAGAAAACGCAACTGTTGGTTGGTCGACGGTTAGGCACCGAAAACAACCCGCACAGCCGCGTGTCAGACTGGCTGTTTCGAGGCAACAGACTGCCGACCTATCTCTGTGAACAAGAACTCTAGGCACGTCGCATGCCAAACATGCTCAACGCCCCAAACTAAAAATTACCGTAGGAAACCAAAGGCCTTTCCGACCCATTAAATAGCATTTTTCCTTAGTGCCGGAATCGGCAAACCGGTCACCGCGCACTCGCGAATGCATTAATTTTCGGCATAATTGCCTGCGTATTGGGACCTGCCCATGTTGGGTTCGCCTTAATTCCCCGAACGCGAAACCCGATGGCACTCGAATAAATAAACATAGCGACACCTTCGGGTGCACGTCAATCCACGCCAGGCAAAAACGAGTAGGAGCCATTTCCAAGTGAGAAATGGGCCGAGAGTAGATGGCTGGTTCAAATCGCTAATCCGACAGAGACGTAGCTGGTCAGCGGAAGATGCGTTGCGTGTTAGTCCGAGCGTCGACGTCGCGGTAGCGGTATACCAACGCTGAGTGTGAACGATCGCGGACAGAGGCCGCTCCAATCCAGTGGCCATGCTGCAACCTCTGAACGTGTCGAAGAATTTTTCAGAATTTCCGCCAGGCATCCGTCGCCTTTGCGCCCAGTAGGCCGGATGATAATTTTCCGAGCACACCTAATGGGGCCACCATGTCACGAAGAAATCTCTTTTTCAGATGGCTGAGCACGCGGCGACGACCGAGAAGGCCGTCCGGCCGAACACATGGCGAACAACTGGAGGTGCGGCAACTTCTGTCTGCCACGAATCCACTGCCGCTGGCGTCGCTGGACGGATCGAACGGTGTGCGGCTGGTGACGCCGCGAGGTGATGGGTCCGGCGTTTCCGTGAGCGGCGCGGGGGACGTGAATGGCGACGGCTACGACGATGTCATTGTCGGAGCGTCGTCGAGCGGCAATGCATCAGATGGAGCGGCGTATGTTGTGTTCGGCAGCGGAGCCCCATTCAATCCCTCGTTCGACCTGCTGACGCTGGACGGAGCCAACGGCTTTCGTGTCGACGGGGTTGACGATGGCGATTACACCGGCGTGTCGGTGAGTTCCGCCGGAGACGTCAACGGCGATGGATACAGTGACCTGATCATCGGCGCGTACGGTGTCGACGACGTGATCGATGACCGGAAGTATAGTTACAGTGGAGAAGCGTATGTCGTGTTCGGCAAGGCCGGCGCGTTTCCCGCCGTCTTCAGCCCGAACAGCCTGGACGGCATCAATGGTTTCAAGTTGGATGGAGTCGCTCACCGCGATCACTTTGGTGAAGCGGTGAGCACAGCGGGGGACGTGAACGGCGACGGTTACGACGATCTGCTGGTCGGCGCACCGTTCGCAGAATCCAGCAGTGGGGTCGGCGATGCCTACGTTGTGTTCGGAAAGGCGACCGGGTTTTCCGCCGTCGTTGGCATGACGTCACTGGATGGCAGCAACGGCTTTCTCCTTGACGCCGTCCGCCGCCGCGCCGGGGAGCGTGTCGGGCAATCCGTGAGTGCGGCCGGTGACGTGAATGGCGATGGCGTCGACGACCTGATTATCGGTGCACCCAACGGCGACAACGACCCAAACATTCTCAATGATAACCAGGGAAACAGCTACGTCGTGTTTGGCCGAACAGACGGGTTTGCGGCCACCATTCCTCTGGCTGATCTGAACGGGACGAATGGTTTTCGTCTGGAAGGTATTGACATTAACGATCAGTCCGGCGGGTCCGTCAGTGGGGCCGGCGACGTCAACGGCGACGGGATTGTGGACCTGATCATCGGAGCTCGCTCAGCTGAACCCGGTACCAACGACGGATCCAACGAAGGCGAAGCCTACGTGGTGTTCGGAACAGATTCCGGCTTCCCGGCTTCGATGAAGCTGGCAGATTTGAACGGCACTAATGGCTTCCGCGTCAGCGGCATTGATCCGCACGACGAGGCCGGCAAATCGGTGAGTGGTGCCGGGGATGTGAATGGCGATGGGTACGACGATTTGATTATCGGGGCTCACCGCGCCGGAATTAACGGAGAAAGCTACGTCGTATTCGGGAAGGGAGCAGCGTTTGGCGCGGAATTCCGACTGTCTGACATCGACGGCACCAATGGCTTTCGAATCGATGGCGCTTCCGCTGGCGATCTGTCGGGCGGCGCAGTCGGTGGTGCGGGCGACGTGAACGGTGACGGCTTCGACGACCTTATCATCGGAGCGATTGGGGGCGGTGCTCCCACGGCTGGCGAGAGCTACATCGTGTTTGGTGGCAACTTCACTGGCGGCGTTGAAACGCAGGTCGGGACGAACGGGCCGGACACTTTGACCGCCGATCGGGGCGTTATCGTCACCGACATTCTGATCGGGGGCCACGGTTCAGACATCTTATACAGCGACGGCGGGCCAGATGTCCTGATAGGCGGTCACGGAGACGATTTCCTAAGCATCCTGAACGCAGATTTCAGCGGTGTCCGCCGAGTGCGCGGCGGTCGCGGGTTTGACACGCTGCGCATCCGTCGCGGCAGCGTCCCTGTTTTCCTGAACTTCACGAATATTGCTGACAACCGAATTACGGGGATTGAGCTGATTGACATCGTCGACACGCAAAACAGCGTGACGCTCAATCATTGGGAAGTGCTGAATCTGTCCAACATCTCGAACACACTCACCGTGTACCGATCCAACGGCGCGACAGTGGATTACGGGACAGGCTGGACGCAACAGGCGAACCTGCTGTGGAATTCCAGAACGTATGAAGTGTTCACTCAAGGAGCCGCCACGCTTCAGATTTATACTGCGCCGACGGTTTCGCTGGCCGCTTCTTCTGCGTCTGTTGTGGAAGATGGAAGCGGTAACCTTGTCTACACATTCACTCGCGATGTCGCAACCGGGCCGTTGACGGTCGACTTCGCCGTCAGCGGATCGGCGGCGTTCAGCACCGACTATTCTCAGACGGGCGCTTCAGCGTTTTCTGCCAACTCGGGATCAGTCACCTTCGCCGCAGGCCAGACAGTCGCCACAGTGACCGTTTCGCCGACGGCAGACAACCTCGTGGAACTGAGCGAAACGGTCAACCTGACTCTGCTGCAGCATCCCAATCAGTTGTACCTGGTCGGCTCACAACTTGCTGCCAGCGGGACGATCACCGATGACGACGCGGCAACTTTTCGCGTCAACGACGTGACTGTTAACGAAGACGCGGCGACCATGCGTTTTGATGTGTCGACGTCCAACCCTGTCGATACTTCCGTTTTTGTTCAGGTCACTTTCACGGGCACCACAGCGAGCGGCGGAACGGCATCCGGCGACAACACCGATTTTGTTTCGACAACACAGACAGTGATTTTCGGTGCAGGCGACGCCAACAGCAAGTTTGTGTTCGTGCCGATTGTTGATGACGACCTGGTCGAGCTCACCGAATCGTTTTCAATCTCGCTCTCAACAACTTCGCCTCTTGGAACTCGGGTCGCAGACTTCAGCGATGTCGGCACCGGAGAAATTGTTGACAACGACACTGCCACCTTCACCATCAACGATGTGACCGTGCATGAAACGGACGGCACGACCACGTTTACGTTGTCGCTGGACAAGGCTCTGGACATGGCCGCCGATCTGGACGTTGTCTACACCGACAACACCGCCGTGGGGGCGAGCGGTGGCATTGGCGCTGATTATGACAACGACGCCGACAGAGTCACGTTCCCTGCTGGCAGCACGACGGACGTGCAGGTCACGGTGGCCATCACCGACGACAACGTGGTGACGGGCGAACGCACTTTCACGGCCGCGTTGAATCTTGTGACAGACGTCGGTGCACGCAGAGTTGTCCTGACCGACACCGGACAAGGCACAATTCTGGATAATGCTGCAGCGTTTACCATTTCTGATGTCACGGTGGATGAGGACGCTGGAAACGCGACGTTTACGATCTCTCTGGATAATCCGCTCGACATTCCAGTCGACATCGATGTCAGCTATGCAGACGGAACAGCAATCGGAGCGGCCGACGGAACTTCGGCCGACTTTGCCAACGATGTCAGTACAGTTCGATTCGAGGCAGGTGAAACGGATGACAAAACCATCACCGTCGCGATTACGGACGATGACACTGTCGAAGGCACTCAGACCTTCAGCGCAATGCTCAGTACGAATACTGAGCTGGGGTTGAGAACCGTTTTGCTAGATGACACCGCTACAGGCACAATCACCGACAACGACACGGCTGGCTACTCAGTTTCGAAGACTCAAACAACTTTGACCGAAGCCGGAACATCGGACACCTTCGACGTGGTACTGACTTCTCAACCGCTTACTGACGTGACATTCGAGATCACCTCTGAAGATACCAGCGAAGCCATCGTGTCGCACGAAACACTCACATTCACGCCAGCGAACTGGAATGAAAGCCAAACAGTGACCGTGACGGGCGTTGCCGATTCAGAGATTGACGGTGACAAAACGACCACGATCACAGTCTCAGTGCAAGCCGCTGAAAGTGACGTCTTTTTCCAAGACCTTGACGATTCCTTCATCACTGCGACGACGACGGATTTGGACACTGGAGGCAACATCGATGGCGACACCGACTTCGACGCCAACGATTCCTTCCTGATTCACCTCACAAATCTTGCCGGGACAGATGAGCAGGTCAATCAATCAAAAGGAAGTAGTTCACTCTCGCCAGTAGAGATTCGAAACCGCATCGCGAATCTCAAAGTCCAGGCGGATGTCGACGGCGATGGAGACTTCGACGCCAATGATTCTTTTCTGATCCATCTTGTAAAACTGTCTGGCACGAACCAGCAAATCGATTTATCGCGTGGCGGCAGCTCGCTGACGGCAGACCAGATTCGCGCCAACATCGATGCACTTGGCACCCCGTCCTCCACTATTAACAGAAATTCGAAACGCATCGCTGCTGCGAAGCCTGAAGACACTTTCGACCAGACCACACCTGCGCAGATGCTTTCATCGACGAAGACCACCAAGCGTGAACGGCTTTTTGCGGAGCTGGAACTCATCAACCAAGCGACTCAACATCCACAGCGAAGTACCATGCCCGGTGAAAGCTCGGAATCTGACACCGTTAACTTTTCGGAAAAAACATTCCGATCCTGGATCGACTCAATTTGATTGTTCGAGAGATTCCCAGACGGAGCGAAGTCGCGGCGTTTGCACGGAAACGTGCATACATTCCGTGCAGTCTGCGGCTCACATGCGTATGAAAGGCAATAACAAGTTCACAAGTACCGAGTTCGGCCTGAGAGACAGCAGCTTGGCCTATTGAATCATTGAAGGCGTGCAGCATTTGCAGGTCAATTCCATGCTGCCCCAGCCAAAGGTGTAACCCAGCCGGATCTATATTTTGGACTGGGCTGATGCCGTGGTCCATTTGCGTTGACTTTGGATTGTCCCTTCGCCACGCAAATGATTCACTCGTTGATTGAAGACTTGCCCACCATAACGACACCTCTTCACCGGCGCGCGACAGCTCTAACAATGTGAGGTGGCACCTTACTCAAGCCTATATGTTCCTTAAGCGAGGATTCAGATGATGCCCAACGGGCGAAAAACCACTCGCTGAGCTGAACGAGCAACCGGTACTGCGGAGTTAGACGCGCAAGCGTACTTTAACGCGAGCTTCCAATTGAATAAAGACTCGTGACCGGTCTAGAGTCATCGCGCACGTTGCTTGCCATTATAGCGATTTGATGATCTACTGGAGGTCAGAGGCAGGGCCAGCGCATACTAAGTTGTTTTGCCGGTAAGGATTTGCATCAAATAGTCAATGTTCCATCCGGCCATTCTTCTTTTCATGACGTTGCTTTGTTTGCCAGGATGTTTCTTGATGAGGCTGAGTGTGAGTCGTCTGAGCCATGACAAATTGTTCGCGAAGATTCGGTTTCGGACTCGACTCTCATCCTCGCGGTAGGTCATGTCGAGACTCCAGTGCAGCGTGTTTTCTATGGCCCAGTGACCACGAACCGTTGTTGCGAACAGCTCGCCTTTGCGACGCAGACTGCTGATGTAGTAGCGAACGTCAGAATGATGAATGCCGTCCTGCTCGTACATTCGGATCGCCGTTCCGATGGTCTTGAGTCCGGCCCATTTGTGGCCCACGTCAAAATCGACAGGCACGGTCGCCTGATAGTAGATTCTCTGTTCCTGCCGACCGTGTCCCTTCTCTGTTTCTTCATAGCGACTGACGGGACAGCGAGCGAAGTCATCCTCCAGGTGATCGAGAAAAAACTTCTGCACGACCTCATAGAGTTTCGGTTGGTTGCCTTTCAGGGCTAACACATAGTCTGCATTGCCAGACACGATCTGCTGCGCAATGTTTTTTTGACAACCCGCTGCGTCAATCGTAATGATCGCCTCATCGATATTGATTTCGTTCAGTAATTTCGGGATCGCGGTGATCTCGTTCGACTTCTCTTCCGTCGCCACCTGTCCCAGAGAAATCCCCTGATCAGAAGCCCACGCACTCACGATGAACAACGCACCCAGCCCATTCTTTTTGTCATGTGATCGACGGAGTGCTTTGCCATCAATCGCAATCTGTTTTCTGTAGCCTTCTTTCTGTTCGTCGGAAAGTCCTTCCAGCGATTCAATCCATTGCACGAAGCACGCTTGAAAGTCGTTCGGCTTCAGGAGAGAAAGGACGCGCCGGTACGTATCTTTTTTCGGAATGCCATGCGGAAGTGCCAGGTGTTTCTGCAGGCCATCGGCATTCAGTCGCGCCCATTCCGCAATCGCACTGGGGCCGTCGGCGTTGGCCAGCACTCCGCAAATGGCGATCACAATCACATCACCAAGCAGATGCAGACGATTGATGTTGGAACGCGGGTCTTTCAATTGATCAAAGTAATGAACAATGTTTCCTGTCAGCTCCTGGGTGACCGCCAGTTCAACTGTCGACATCTCTTGTCCTCTCCTCGTGAAGTCCGATGTTACGACACGAAAAGACTAACCAATACTCACTTGTCGCGCCAGCCTAAATTGCCCAAAGTGCGCGCTGGCCCTGAGGTCAGAGGCCTCCGTGTATTTCGGTCGAATTAAGGGACAGCAATGCCAGACATCATGTACGCTTACCTTGTAACATTTGGGTGGGCCATTGTTGGTTCGGTGTCGATGGGGATTGGAATCATCATTACATTGAAAATGTTCGATTGGTCAACTCGCGACGTGGACGAATGGGAGCTCGTGAAGCAGGGCAACATTCCAATAGCGATCATACTTGCCGCAGTTGTACTATCGCTTGGCATCGTGGTTTCGTCAGTAATTACGCCATGAAGTACTTAGCGCTGCTCTTCACAATCTTAATAACTGGAGTTGCTCAGGCACATTCTGGTGGGACAGATGCCCGCGGCGGTCACTACGACAGAAAGAACGGCGGTTATCACTTTGATGGTGGCGGTGGTCAAAGCTCCAGCACGGCCCAGCGCATATCTGCCCTCAAATCGAACTTTGGAAGCAATTTCGACACGTATTCCAGCGTACCGAAATCGTCAGAAGAACGTCACACGGAATTGAAGCCTAACGCTCGCTTACGCCCGCGTGACGTTTCGCCAAGATCGAAAGTTAGAACTGCAGCAAGATCTTCACCACGCGTGAGTTCGAGGGATCGGGTGCGCGTAAGGACTCCCCGTGAAAAACCGCCGTCTTTGTTGGAATACGTTGCACCGGACGTACCTCGCCATGAAATTCTGAACAAGGAAGACCACATAGGTGTACCAAAGTACTCGATAGCCGTTGACTACGACACCGGAATGCCAAGACCGACCAAGGATGCACTGGAACGGCTCGTCACACAACTAGCTGAAAAGAAACGTGCCGAGGCGGAGATACGGCTCCCTCGCGGAACTCATGCGAATGCAGTGTGGGCAAAACTACTGATCTTGCCTAACCATTCGAGAACCGACTTCATGCCATACGGAACTGATTTCGAAGTTTTCGGCATCCAAAAATTCCGCAATGAAAATGCGATTCAAGTGTTCGTTTATCCGGGAAGTGGCTCACTGCCAACGGAACACGAATTGACAAGGTATGCCGACGGAATTGACTTGCCGGCTCGCCAGCTTGTCCTCTTCTATTTACCGCGAATGAATCCCGCAGCGGGCTGTTGGGCGATGTATCGAGTTGGCGGCCGCGGCACTTTTCGGATCTACCCTGAACGGGTGCCTGAACCTTGGCAGGAGTCCTGACGCCCCAGCATTTCGTCCCATTTGCTTAAAATCTTGAAGTCCATCCGGCGCAGCAGTTGGACGAAATCGCAAAAGGCGGCAGGAACCTGCAAACGTCCGGATTTGCCGAAACTTCAGCCTAGGATTTCGTAATTTTGCGTCATCAGGACGCCGCCAAGCGTAAAATATTCTGCGCTGGCGCGGCAGCGGTCTTACTCTAACCTATTGGCCCCCCGCCAAGTAGCAGTCCGTAGCAACACATACCCTCCTTCCATCGAAGACCTGCCATGTCACGACTCCTCAGAAACAATCTGCCTGCGCTGCTGGCCGTGTTGCCGGTCTTGGCAGTGTCGCCCGGTATTCATGCTGACGAAGCCGATGCGATTTCGTACAACCAGGACGTGCGGCCGATTCTGTCGAACAATTGCTTTGCCTGTCATGGCCCGGACCCGGAAGATCGTCAGGCGGACGCTCGGCTGGACGTTCCCGATGAGATCGACCTGGACGAAGTTTTGAGTCGGATCACGGAAACCGATCCCGAGATCGTGATGCCGCCGCCACACACGAATAAAAAGCTCTCAAAAAAGCAGATTTCGATTTTGAAGCAATGGATTGCGGACGGAGCAAAATATGAAACTCATTGGGCCTTTCTTCCGCCGAAGGAGCATGACCTACCCGCCGTCAACGACGCTGCATGGAATGACCACGCGATCGACCGGTTTGTGCGAAAGCGGTTGCAGCGCCAGAAACTACAGCCGAACAAGCCCGCCGACAAACGCACGCTGATTCGCCGAGTCACGCTGGACCTGACCGGTCTGCCGCCGACCTTGGAAGATGTGCGAGCGTTCGCAAACGACAATTCACCGGACGCGTATGAAAAGCTGGTGGACCGCCTGCTGAAGTCGCCGCACTTTGGCGAACACATGGCTCGCTACTGGCTGGACGTTGTTCGCTTCGCTGACACCAACGGTCTGCATCATGATCATTATCGCGAAATGACCCCGTATCGAGACTGGGTGATTCGGTCATTCAACGACAACCTGCCGTTTCGGGATTTTGTGATTGATCAAATTGCCGGCGATCTGCACGAACAACCGACGACTGACCAAAAGATTGCGTCCGGCTTCAACAGGCTGCATCTGATCATCGATCGCGGCACGGCGTTGCCGGAAGAAAGTTTTATGCGCAACGTTGTTGACCGTGTCTCATCGGTCGGGACGGCGTTTCTGGGGCTGACGCTGGAATGTGCCGTCTGCCACGACCACAAGTACGACCCGATTACTCAGCGAGACTTCTACCAGTTCTACGCCTTCTTCAACAACTTCGATGGGGGCCCGGAAACCGGTGGGCGACGCGGCCTGGACTTTCAACGAGGACTACAGGAACCGTACATCGAATTGCCGACCGACGAACAAAAGCAACGTCGCGAACAACTGCAAAAAGAAGTCGCCGATCTGAACATGCAACTGGCGGCAGCCACCGACGAAGCGACAAAGAAGAGCCTGCAAACGAACGCTGCCGCAAAGCAAAAGGAACTGGATGACCTGATTCTGTCCATCCCCGCGACGCTGGTGATGAAGGAGCGTGACGAGGTCCGGCCGACTCATATTTTGGTGCGAGGAAACTATGATCAGCCGGGCGAACTGGTCGAACGCCACACGCCCGGTTTTCTGCCGCCCATGAATACGACCGGCGATAAGCTAAAAACGCGAATGGATTTGGCTCAGTGGTTAGTGGCCAAGTCAAATCCGTTGACGGCACGAGTCGCCGTGAACCGTTTCTGGCAGCAGTTGTTCGGTGTCGGTCTGGTAGCGTCCTCAGAAGACTTTGGTGCTCAGGGCGAACCGCCCAGCCATCCGGAATTGCTGGACCATCTCACGCTGCGGTTTGTCGAATCCGGCTGGGACGTGAGGTCGCTGCTGAAGTTCATCGTGATGTCTCGCACATATCAACAGTCGTCTCAGGACGAACGCGAACACTTCATCGCCGATCCGAACAACCGCCTGCTTGCGCGAGGCTCTCGGTTTCGCTACGACGCCGAAGTGATTCGCGATCAGGTGCTGTCTGTCAGCGGTCTGTTGAATGATTCGTTGTACGGCAAGAGCGTCAAACCGCCTCAACCGGAGGGCTTGTGGAAGATTGTCGCGATGCCATTTTCCTACCCTCGCATCTACGAACCGGACACGGGTGACAAGATCTACCGTCGCAGCGTGTACTCATTCTGGAAGCGAGGTTTGCCGCCGCCACAGATGACGATCTTTGATGCTCCCACGCGCGAAGCCTGCACGGCTCGCCGCGAACGCACGAACACGCCTCTACAGGCGCTGGTTCTGATGAACGAGCAACAGTATTTCCAGGCGGCAATGACACTGGCGGATTCGCTGTTAAAGCAGTCCGCTCTTGACGATCAACAACGAGTGGCCGCGGCATACGAAAGAATCACATCACGACAGCCGGACACCGCGACCGTGGCGACACTCACCGATGCGTTGCAGCAGTTTCGAATGGTGTACGAAGAAAACGCCGACGCCGCGAATAAGATGTTCGCGGCGGCCGAATCGAATCAGTTGAAACTTGCGAGCGAACCGAACAACAAGTCGGAACTGGCAGCGCTAACCATGATCGTTCATTCACTACTGAATCTGGATGTGACGAAAACACGCGAGTAGTTTGCGAGAGTCAAACCACGGAAAGTGACAACCATGCACCCCATCGAACAATTTCAACAGCTCGACAATCGCCGCCGGTTTCTTCGGCGTTCGGCCATGGGGCTCGGTTCCACAGCCGCCGCGTCACTGCTCGCTCAGGTTCAGGCGGGAACCGCAGACGCGCGGACTCATTTCCCGGCGAAAGCGAAGCGAGTCATCTTTCTGTTTATGGCCGGAGCACCCAGCCAGCTGGACTTGTTCGACGAAAAACCGGACCTGCACCGACAGTTCAACAAGCCTCTTCCCGCCAGCGTCAGTAACGGTCAACGCGTCACTGCCATGACGAAGGGCAAAGAACAAATTGTCGCGCCGTCTATGTTTACTTTCGCTCCGCGAGGGCAAAGCGGGATGCGAATGAGTGAACTGCTGCCGCATTTGGGCGGTGTGGCTGACGACCTGTGCATCATCAAATCGCTGAACACAGATGCCATCAACCATGACCCAGCCAAGACGCTGTTCTGCACAGGTTCGCAGATTCCCGGCAAGGCGAGCCTCGGCGCCTGGTTGAGTTACGGTCTCGGACGAATGAACCAGAACCTGCCCGATTTTGTCGTGTTGAATTCAGCCTTCTGGACGGGCGGCACCGGCAACGTGCAGGCTTTGTACAGTCGACTGTGGGGTTCGGGATTTTTGCCGTCTAAGCATCAGGGGGTTTCCTTTCAGCCATCGGGCGATCCGGTTCTGTTTTTGTCGAACCCAGCCGGCGTGACTCGCGAAAGTCGGCAGAAGATGTTGCACCTGGTCACAAAGTTAAACCAACAGCATCTGGCCGAAGCCGGCGACCCGGAAATCCAGACCACGATCGCTCAACAGGAAATGGCGTTCCGCATGCAGGCGTCGGTGCCGGAACTAACAGACCTGTCTGGCGAACCAGAACACATTCTGGACATGTACGGCCCGGAAGCCACCAAGAGCGGTTCATTCGCCCGCAACTGCCTTCTGGCACGCCGCATGGTGGAACGCGACGTTCGGTTTGTGCAGCTGTTCCATCGCGGCTGGGACCATCATGTAGGCCTGCCGAAAAAAATCCGCGGCCAGGCGTACGACGTCGATCAACCAGCCGCCGCTTTGATTAAAGACCTTAAGCAAAGAGGCCTGCTGGATGAGACGCTGATTGTCTTTGGGGGCGAGTTCGGCCGAACGACGTACGGCCAGGGCCAGCTGCAACGCGACAACTACGGTCGCGACCACCACCCGCGCTGCTTCAGCGTGTGGCTGGCAGGCGGTGGCGTGAAGGGCGGCATGACGTACGGCGAAACGGACGAATACAGCTACAACATCATCAACAACCCCGTTCACATTCGCGACCTGAACGCCACGATCCTGCATCAGCTGGGCCTCGACAACACAAAGCTAAGCTTTCCGTTCCGAGGCCTCGACCAACGACTCACCGGCGTGGAAGAGGCTCACGTTGTGAAGGACATTCTGACGTAGTTGTCCGAGGCGGCGCGGGGGCTACCAGGCGTCGACTGCGTCTGCTTCTACCAGCGGACATTCGACATCGGCGTTCATGCGATCCACGGCTGCAACGTCTTTGAAGCCCGATCCGGTCACCATGCAAACGATCATTGCATCCGCAGCCACTTCGCCGCGTTTCGCTGCCTGCAACGCTCCGGACAGTGCGACCGCTCCGGCCGGTTCACTGAAGATGCCTTCTTCGCGTGCCAGCCGTCGTTGAACGGCCCACACATATTCGTCGCTGACGAGGTGACCTGTTCCACCGGACGCTCGACAGCCTTCGACAGCCAGATGCCCGTCAACGACGCTGGCCACCTGCAAGCCGCTGACCTTTGTCGTGCAGACGACCTCTTGAGCTTTCGCAGCTCCGTTGCGCAGCGGGCCGGAAATCGTGTCGTTGCCTTCCGGCTGAACACACTCCACCGCCGCACTTTTTTCAAGCTGACCTTTGTCGACCAACTGGGCAAATCCGCGAGCCATTGCGACACACAAACCGCCGCCGCCCGCCGGGCAAAAGACGTGGTCGATTAATTGAGGAGCCTGTTCCGCCAGTTCAAACGCGACGGTTTGAACGCCGGACATGCCGACCGGGCTGTACACGAAGCCGCTGACCTGCATGGCCGAATCCGGCCGTTGTCCCAGTTGCTCAAGCTTTTTAAAGACCAGCTCAGTGGCTGCCGCGTCGGTGCCGAAGTTTTTAATGCGAGCGATATTTGCGCCGTAGGCCATCATTTGTTTCAGCTTGCCCAGCGGCGCACCTTCCACAATGGCGATGTGACATTCAATGCCGGCAGCCGCGCAATAGGCGGCCAAGGCGGCTCCCGTGTTTCCGCTGGACGTCGCAATACACTTCGTCTTGCCTCGCGCGACCATGTCAGAGATCGCGGCGTAGGCGAATCGATCTTTGTACGAACCGGAAGCGTTGCCGGTTTCCAGTTTGAAGAACAGGTTTTTCAAACCTGCTGCCGGGCCAATCGATTTGGATCGCACCAGGGGCGTATCGCCTTCGCCTAAAGTGATCCGAGATGTTTCGGGAATCGGATCGATCATGTCTGCCCAGCGCCAGATACTCATTTGAATTCCGTGTTTGGTTCCAGAGGAAACAGGGGCTGCCGTCGATGGTGATAGGTCAGCCGGTTCATATCGGCACACGTTGCCCCGATTGTATTAACTCGAATGAAACTGTCGCACACTTCGCGGTACGCTGCAATCGGTGCGTTGACGCCTTTCGCGACCAACAGTCGAAAACTTTTGGGATCCAAGCCACAACTAACAATTTGTTGCAGACTAAACGGAACCATGCGACGACTTGTCAGCATTAAGGTCAGGCCACCATCCGTTTCGCAAATGGCTGTACGACCCTGATCGAATTCCGTGATGCCACCGTGGCGCGGTTGAGGTTCCGAAAACCGCCCGTCGTGCATCGACTTCACCGTGACAGTAACAGCGATGGGTGCACCATGAAGGTCGTCCGTTTTGCCGCCAACCTTTAAGTCCAGTCGAGCACCTTCGCTTGCTGCGTCGCATGCCGCTACGGCTTCGGGATCGAACAGACAGCCGAATGCAGGCCCGGCTTCGCGTCGATGGATTTCGCCCAGCAACTCAGTGCCGTCGGCTGAAGAACCGCCGCCGACGTTATCGCCCATGTCCAGAAGGCACACTCGGCCCTCCGCCGATTCGCATTCGTCAAGCGCCTGAGTCACCGACGTAAATTCGCCTCGCAGGTCTGCCCGCATGGACCACATTTTTTCGGCGAGCTGATCGGCCAGTCGTTGTGCCTTGGCCGGATCGTTGTCGGTAACCGCAATCACCGCCGACCCCATTTCGGGCACGTCAGAATACGGAAAACCGAGTAAAATGCTGTTCGAAGCAGCTTCGCCGGTCTCCAGCTGTTGATTCGCAGCGGCGTACAGCGGCGTCAGGTGAGGCTCGTCGGTGCATTGACGTTCAATGCTGATTGCCATCGGCGGGAATGCAGCCGCCATCGTCGGACGGATTTCCTGCCGCACGGTTTTCGCCATCAGTTGTGCCGCTTCGATTCCCCGGTCTCGTTGATCGAGATGAGGATTGGTTCGATAGGCCACCAAAGCGTCGCAGGAATCGACCATCAGGGGCGACAAGTTTGCATGCGCGTCCAGAGTTCCAATGATGGGCAGCGTGGAGCCAACAAGTTGCCGCAGTTGGTGCAGCCAGTAGCCGTCCGCGTCCGGCTGATTTTCGCTGACGGTCGCTCCATGCGGTGCCACCAGAATCCCATCCAGCCGCTCCGATTTGCGCACGCTCTTCAGCAGCTGATTGACCAGATCGTCAAAATCGCTCGCGGCAATCGTGCCTGACGGCAGAGCTCGCGCGGCAAACAGCGGCACTGCCTCGATATCGGCATCTGCCAGTCCGGCAAAGAAACCGCCGACTTCGTGGTGAGCTTCCGCCAATGCTTCGCGGACGGCCTCACCGGTGCACAACAAATTCTGCCGAAAGGATTCGACCGTCGTTGGTTGCTTTAGAAACGTGTTCGATTCATGCAGAAACGCAACAATACCAACTCTCACGGAATCGCTTTCTTAGACAGCAGCGGCGAAATTCACTTCCCATCGCAAACCGAAGCACGTGCGAACAGCTCGCAGAACCATTGCTTCAGTTACGTTCTGAGGTGGGATGGTATTTTCGACAGATGCCTCTGTCCACGCCGTGGATTATTGTGCTGGTAGTGCGTCTACATATCGGGCTGGGTTATCGACGAACTTCTTCATCGATTCCGCATCGCGAGTAACCCAAAGTTTGTCTCGGAACATAGCCGCAAACTGAAGCTGTCCCTCAACCTGTTGCTGATCTTCGACTGCGGTCACCGGGCAGGCTCCGTCACGTTGAGGCCAGTATTTTGCAGGGTCCTGTTTGAACTTATCCAGGTACTTCTGTTCGCTGAAGTACAAAACCTTGCCGCGATATCGGGCCGCGATCTTCGGCGTGCCGCTGACGAGACTTCGAGTTTCGTTGACGGCCGGAAGGCACAAGCCACCGAATGCGGGTTGAATTGTTTTCTGAGGCGGTGGAGTTGGTGCCGTTGTTTGAGCAAACGGCGACGGTGCCACAACTTCGCTGCTGCCAGCACTGACCGCTCGTGTGGGCGGCTGAGGGGCGGCTGCTTTCGATGCGACCGCGGAATTCGCGTTCTGACGGCTACGGAACTTTGCCAGCCCGACCGTGATTTTCGGCATCAGTTTTTCTTCGGTCTGGTACCCCGAGATCTTCTCAAGGATCACCATCTCCGGCGACACGATCAGCATCGCGGGAAGGCCCTTGATCTGCAGATGCTCAACCAAAGCTTCATGTTTGTCAGCGTCCACCAGAACAGGCACAAAGTTCTGATTGACAGCGTCTGCCACATTCGGCTTTGTGAACGTTTCTTTTTCCATCTTCTTGCAGTAGCCGCACCATTCGGCGGTGAACTTCATGAAGACTGGCTTCCCAAGCTGGTTTGCAGTTTGCAACCCGCGCTCAACGTCCGATTCCCATCGAACACCCGCTGCTTCGGCCGATGCTGCAAAACCGACGCACAGAACAGGGATGGAAAAAAGAAGGCAAATAGGTCTCATAATTTCGTATCTCAAACGGCCCGGGCGATGTGTCTGCTGACGGCTGGTCGGCGGCGGAACAGTTCAGTGTTCCTCTGATGAGGTTTATCGTTCAGAGATCGGCGGCGCTGTGTGACGCTTATCACGATTTGCCCGATTTTCGGGAATCCGGGGCGTGGCGGTCCGCGATTGTCCAATCCGCCCCGCACTCCACCGGCAATAATTGCCGCACCAGAAGACATCCACGATCAGCATTGCCGGTGGGCAATGCACAAGGCACGACTTTCAGACGGTGGTGCCACAGTGTCCTCGGCAGGACAAATCCCAGGCGAAAACAGCGTCTCTAAAGACCGCGACGCCCCTTCGATCCGCCGCGGTCGGTGGGCAGGCGACGATTGAATTGCGAGAAAGTATGGCTTTCGTGCGAGCCACGTCCTGAATCGCTGCGTTTCCCGTCTTGAGCGGTTCACCATGATTGCGGTACATTCCCAGAATTCAGGAAGCGGCTGTTTCGGCCGAACTTCCTTCTGCGCGATTCTGTGTGCGGACGCACGAAGTACATTTCTGCGTGGCCACTCGGTCGCTCAAATCTGTTTGACAGACAAGTGACAGGCAAGGATGCCATGACCTCAGTCGTTCAAAATTGCGATCAAAAACCGACCACCGTCTTTCTGAGCAGCGTGGCGGCCAGTGCGGCGTGCGTGCAAATGGTCACCACGTGGAGTCTGGTGTGTGGCGTTGCCCAGGCGTCAAACGTGATGCTTGCGTTGAGCGCTGCGGTTGGCTGCTGGCTGGCTGGCAAATGCCGCTCGGCCGTTGTCAGGTACTCAGCAATCAGTTCCGTCAGCACCGTTGTTCTGGGAATGGTACTGATGTTGGCCGCGTGGTCGGCTCCAACGGTCTTCGATCAACTTCTTGTGCTGGGAACGTCCGTCGCTGGGAACTCGATGTGGCTCGCTTTTGCCTTTCCGGCCGCAGTCGTCATGCTGGTCACAGCGGCGATCGGCATGTGGAATGCCCGGCAGGATGATGCTCAGCAAAGCACCGCCATGTGGCGCCTGGCTGGCTTTGCCATTGGCTGCCTGCCAGGGTTGATCCAAATATTCACCACGATTCCGATGTTCGTGCCCGTGTTGGTCGCGATCTTTGCAGCCATTGTGGCTCAGATTGTTGAACGTCGATCGGTGCAGTCTGACGTTCATCAAGCAGAGATTCCGCTGACGTCACCGCAGCCAAAAACTTCCGGCACGACAACGTGGATGCACGTCGCGAGCATCATCGGCAGCGGCGTTTTGCTGCACATGGTGGCTCGCACGGTTGGGCTGCTGTTTCCACTCAGCCACGCGTTGTTCTGCGTCGCCGGGTTTCTCACACTGGCCGCACTTTCCGCATTTCGACTTCGCCCGGTTCAAAAACTTGTGGCTCACGCATGGTACGCCCCATGTATGCTGGTGCTTGCGGCCACTGGTCCGGTCCTGGCCGATCGCCTGATCGATTTCAATCTGCATTTGAACGCGACGACCTCATCACCGTGGCTGATGCTGCTGTTGCGAGCACTTCAATTGACTGCATTTACGCTCCTCGCCACCGCTCCATGGCATCGCCGCCTTGTATCCTACGCGGGCGTTACCGCGATGTCGCTGCTCCCGGCGTTGCTGTTCGGTTTAGCCGTGGGAATGCTGATGAACGGCATCAGTCTTTCGTGGGAGCTGGTCGCGGGAATCGGCCTCGCGTCTGCTCCGCTGTTGTTCGCACGCCAGCCTTCTGATGCCGCCGACACCGCTGCATCGACGGCGGTCGATCAGCGCACTACCCCGAACGTCATTGCTGCGAGCCCCGTGTGGTGGCACCGTTTCGCTGCGATTGTGCCTTGCGTGATCGCGGTCGCGATGTCCGTGATTGGCCCATTCAATGCGGCCGATTCAGCTCTGCTGCTGTTCAACGCCCGGTCAGCTCAGGGTTATCGTTTGGGACTCGATCGAGGAATGATTCTGCAGTCGCACAGTACTCGGCTGTTGCAGCAACGTCACACAAACGCCGGGCACGTGACCATCTGGCGAACATCCGGCGAACAGCTTCAGATGCGGCGCAATGGTTTCCCTGCCAGCCAGGCAACGGGCAATGCGTTGATTACTCCGCAGCCAGTCACAGAAACGTTGACCGCTGTCATTCCGTTGGTGTTACACAAAAACCCCGGCAGCATCATGCTGCTGGGCGACGATTTTGGTGTGGGTCTGCGAGCCTGCTGCAACTTCCCCGTGCACACGATTTTAGCCGTACGAAAAGACAGCGCATCGACTGCTGCAGCGGAAGAATTCGTCTGGAGTTCTCTGGAACAATCGCCGCTGGAAGACGATCGAGTAACCGTGTCGCATCAGCCGGTGGTGACGGCCGTTCGCCAATCCACAGATCGCACGTGGGACGCGATTGTCGCTGATTCGCCTGCCGTCACGTCGCTGTCGGGGCAGGAACAATTCACGGGAAGCTTTTACCGCCATGTGAAATCACACCTGGCGGACAATGGCGTCTTCTGTCAGCGAATCATTCAGCACGACCTCGGTTCGGAACCACTTTTACGCATCACGTCGACGGTAACCGATGTCTTTGGTCGAGCGGTCTTAATCCGCATGGCTCCCGGCGAAATCGCAATCGTGGCGACTCGAACACCACCAGGCAGCGAGCCGGCTGAGATTCTGAACGATGGCATTTTGCAGCGTCTGGCACGCAGCCACGTCGGCCGCGAACTGGCTCGCAGCGGCTGGGACTGGTCCCAGGTGGCCGCACTTCCAACCATCGACACGGCGGGCCCTGTCGCTCTGTTCGACAACGCCAAAAAACTTCCGTCCGCTACTGCCGCGAACGCTCACTTCGCCTTTGCGATGCCGATCGAAGCCGGCCGATGGGCCGACAAAGCCAGCGAACTCGGGCAGACCTTCGGCGCCAGTTCGCAACGCCTGGCAGACGCCATGCCGGGCCGCAAAAACTATGACGAGTTTGCTCGACGCTATAGCGCTGTCGTGCAACAGTTGGAAATTCTGACATCGTTTCCTGACGAGCCGTGGCTGTATCGAAAATCATTGCGCACCGAACTGCAACGAAGTCCACGGCCACCGCTGGAAGAAGTCCGCGACGGCAAGATTACTCGAAAAGCTCACCCACTGGACGAATTTCGAAAGAACTACTTCGTGTCGCTGGGAAAGGTTTTGCAACAGTGCGCGACCGGGCATGTTGATTCGCTGCTGCTTCGTCAACTGGCCGAATTCACAAATCAGTATGAGCCGCTACTTTCGAACTTCGCTCACCACGAATTAGTGCGAGTTCACGAACTGACGGCTCACCCCGCGCCGGCGTTGGAGTTACGACATCGCTTGCACACGGTCTACTTTACGGAAGGCGGCGATCTATCGGTGCGACAGTTGGCCAACGCGATGGAACAGATTCTGGACGACCCGGAACTGCTGCCCAACGACCAGCAGCGTTTTGACCACGTGAATTCGATGTTGCAGGAACTGGTCCGCCGCTGGGAAGGCCGACGCGGGTACGAACCACCTTCGGCTCGCAGAACTCAACGCGACGTCGATGCCTGCATCCACGTTGCGAATCGAGCACTCAATCAAATGGAAGAATGGTCGACGGCCGCGAATCTAACCTCAGACGATCTCCGACGACGGCGACGGTTCATCAACGACGCGCTGATTTCACCGCTACGCAAGTACGGTGAAACCGTGTTGGCTCACCGCATCAAAAGTGAATCGCCATTGACCGACGTGGCGTTGGACGATGGTTCTAATGACATGCCGCTACTGCTGAATTCGGATTCTGTGAACACGAATTAGTTCTCATCCAGACACGCAAACGCCACATTCTGTTCACACCACGAAAGTGGCGAGGCCGCTGGTTGGTCGAGCAGTCGACTGAACAGGTTTAACGACGTGGCTCGCCGGTAGCCGACGTAGCTAGTGCAAATGCGAGGATTGATTTCGGTGATGAGGAATTCGCCTGAGTCGCGTGGCAGTATTAAGTCAATCCCCAGATAACCGCAGCGAAAGTCCAGCGCATCAACGACGGCGTCGCACAGCTTAGCCACGTTTGTTGTGATGCGGGCGGGAATTTCAGGCAGGATCGTTCCGCCTGCGTAGTGAGCGTACTCACCGCGCCACTCAATCGCTTGAGTCGCCAACGGCAGAACATCCGGACGCTGCCGCGCGCCTCGGCCGATTAAAGCGACGGAAAACGATTCGCCGTCAATCCATGGTTGCAGGATCATCGAATCCGAGCGATTACCAGCTTCAGTTGAGAATGCGTTTGCCTCAGCCAGCGTCACACGGCGCACGCCTTCGCAGCCCACTCCATCACGTGGCTTAACGACGCAGATTTCAGAACCCTCACGCTGGCCAAATTCCTGTTCGGCACCGTCCTTCAACAGCACGGTCGGAACCGTTGGCAGATTGTGTTCCAGCAACAACTGGTAGGTAAGCCACTTGTCAGAGCACGCCTGCAACGTCGCGTCGTCTACTGTCAGCACTCGAATGCCGCTGTCTCGAATCGCCCTCACCAGTTGCAGCAGTATGCCGTCAGCTTCGGGTGCCACCGGAAGGACGCTGTCCCGTGACTCGCCAGCCAGAACGATCGACTCAGCCAATTCGCGAGGCGACGTGGCTGACACAGTCAACAGTCGCACTTCGTGTGGAAGCGTCAGCCGCTTCGCAGCGGCAGCGCAAGCGACGACGGTCGCACGAACGTCTGGCAACTTAGCCGCATCATGAGCCAGGGCCAGCAACATCGCCCTGCCTTCCGAACGCATCGAATCTGATGCATTTTGAAAAGCGTTCCGATCGGCATGCAGGTATTCGACGATCAGAATATTTCGGCGGTTGTTCAAAGCGAGTGACATCGGTGGCCCGATCCTGACCTGAAACAAATGAAACACACGGCAAACGCCCGGAAAACTCAAGAGTTCTTCGAATTTTCGGAAGTGAGGTCCCGCGCCGAATCGTCGTCACGACTGCTGGCCCGCGAATCGCGCGCGACAAAGCTGTAAATCGCCAACAGAAGCGGTTGTTCAGTTTCTTCCCGCAGATTTCACAATAGAATGTCCGAGCGTAATTCTGAAGAACTGACGCAACAACAGACATTTTTCTATTCAGCCAAGGGCGAGACTATGAGCGATGACTTGAGTAAATCCGAAAGTGGCAAAGGAGTGTCGCCGCAACGCAAAGCGGTGTCAGCAATTATTCTGATAGCGCTGTTGGTGGTGCTGGCGATTGAGCTGCGTGCCGGGGCCGGCCAGATCATGACGGGCAATGCTCTGAAGGAAGTTGCTCCTGAAGGCACGTTTGAACAAGCGTCTCTGTCCCGTGCGGATGTTGAAGGCATGCTGAAGCTAAGTCCGTCTGTGAACCCGGTCGGCGAGTCCAGCCATGAAGAAGAAGTGCGATACAGTTGGTTCAGCCTGCTGCGGCCGTTACTTCAACGACCACAGGCTGATGTATACGTCGTGTACAGCAAGGGCGATCCGCCGATGGCCGTGCGTCATGGCACCGAGCCACCGGGCGAGAATGAATACGAAAAGAATACTTATGAGCCTGGTGCTGCCGATGACGCAGTCGATGCCGTCCCACCGGATTCCTCCGGCGGCAACCCCGACGCTGATGCGGATGCAGATTCTGACGCTGAGCCAAGTGATTCTGACAGCGATGATGAGGCGTAAACTTAGAACCCCTAACAAAAGCTGTGTGGCCGCGTTGTGACGACAGTGGTCGAGATGCAAGGAAAAGTGACGAGGCGACAGATGTCGTCGAGGAGCGCTGACGCTGCAGATCGGCTGCTGTCGTCGCAACCCTCCGGGACGCTTGTGGTTCCGCCTCAGGCGGCGTCGTTCGTCGTCGACGACATTTGTCGTCTCCTCCTCACTTCTTGCCTGCAACGGAACCACAAACGTCGCGGCTCACGCAGCTTTTGTTAGGGGTTCCTAGCTGCCTGTGAGCGACGCCACCCCTGTTCCAGTGCAAGACGAGAACGAACATGAAGTACGCTTGCTGCGCGGCTGTATTCACGGTGGCGACTTTCGCTTCCGTGTTGCAAGCCGCTGATGAGATCGAGTATTTCGGTTACACCAAAGCCATCGAACTGAAGAACGATTCCACGCAAGTCGTCCTGTGTCCGCAGGCGGGTGGTCGTGTGCTGGAATATTCTCTTCACGGGAAGAACGTGCTGTATCTTTCGCCCGCTGAAAAAGAATGGAAGCCGGGCAGCAAATCGATCTCATCGGCCGGCCGTTTCGATATCGGCCCGGAACTGGTCGTCCCGTCTCGCCCTGTGCTGTGGAGCGGCGAATGGGAAGGCGAAATCACAGGCGAACTCAGTGCTCGACTCACCAGCCAGGTCGACAAATCGACCGGCGTGCAATTGGTGCGCGACTTCGAACTCAGCCGCGATTCTTCAAGACTTATTTGCACTCAAACGATTGTAAACAAGTTGCGAGACGTGTCGGAGTGGTGTCACTGGAGCCGCACGTTTGCTGTGGGCAAGGGTATCGCCGTGGTGTTCCTGAACGATCCGTCCGCAGGACCGTTCAGTCGCTTTCCGAATAAGTACGTCATGTACGAAGAAGGTCGACTGATCAATATGCAGCCAGACGATCCTCAGATTCGCGAGGTCAACAACGCGCTGCTGATCTATCCCACGCCGCGCAAACCGAAGCTGGGTTTCGACAGCTATGCTGGATCACTGGCCTACCTGGCCCCCAACGACCTGCTATTTGTGAAGCGTTTCAACACCTATCCGAATCGCGTCTACAACGAAGCGGCCGGTCTGACGATTTCCGTCTGGTACCCGGACAGCGACATGGTCGAACTGGAACCAATCGGGCCTCGCGAACGCCTGAAACGCGGCGAATCGGCCAGCTTCACGGAAGAATGGCATCTGGTTGAGCAGAAGTTCCCTGGCGTGGATGGCGACGTGGATGTCCCGAGTCTGCGGAACACAGTGGACGGGCTGGAATCCAGCAATCAACTCAAAAAGTGAGTTCCACTTCTTTGATCTGGAAGCGAGCGAAATCGATGACGACGCCGCTGTCAGTCACCGTTAAGCCCTGAACGGTCTCACGCGCGCCAGACCGGACTCGCGCGGCCGCAGGTGGTCGAGCCGTCAAAACGCGACACGCTGTGGCGCGACCTTCGGTTTCTTCCAGCAACAGAACCACCTTCGTCGATGGAACCGATTCGCTCGATTCGCCTGCTGTTGCCGCAGCACATTCGGTGCGGATGCGAGCGGCAATCACGTTCTTTGCGGACAGCCCCAAAATCCAGGCCGAATCGGCATTGGACGGCCGAGCGTTTTCAGTCGAGCGCTGGATGATGGGGCTTAAAACTTCCGACGCGACTCGCATGGGGAAGCCCTGATTGAAGTCTAAAGTGAATTCGAATCTCCGATCGCATTCGCCTTCGACCAAAAGCAAACTGTCCAGCATGCGGCGGCCACTGCGGCGATGATACGGGCGACCGTGAGGCACAATCAGTAAACGGCTGTCGGCATCAGTGACTTCAACGTAATCCGGTGACTCAAAACGTTCCCCTCGGAAGCCTCGAGCCTGGCCGAGCATCCCGCGAGTGATGGACGCTGATTCGTCTTCCCAAGCAAAGCGAGCCGCATAGTAGGTCATCCAGGGGTTGCCAACCGCTTCAGAAGGTACGTCATCGAATTCGATCCGTACCTGCAGCCGACTGGAATTACGGTGCAGCGAAACGGTTTGCCGAAACGTGGCTCTCACCTCGCCCGTCACAACGTCGGTAATTTGTGACGTCGTTTCTATGGCGGCCATCATCGGTCCGGCATGGGTGACTCGGGAAGAAACCAATTGTGTCGTGGCATAAGACGTGGTCACTTCTTCGCCGTCAACATGAAACGTTTTACTGTTGTCGTAACGGAACGCCACCTGCTGACTGACTCGGTTCGCTCGCTGATTGTGGAACGTGACAGATGCGATGCCGCCCGTCGTTTCACTTAGCTGTACTTCGAAGAACTGGTTTCGCAGCACCAGATCTTCGGCCAGCGGCTTGCCCTTTGTTTTCGCCAACGTTACCGGTGACTCTCCTTGCGGACATTCCGTCAGCCATGCAAAACCGCCCGCCGGCACATTGACCTGCAATTGAATCGCCTGATTCTGCTCGCGCGCTTCTTCGATGGACGGCGACGCGGCGGGCAACTGGTACGTACCCGGCCACTCAACAACAGCCGTTCGCTTCCACGGTAACGGATTGATCAGGCAGATTCCCTTGCTGGTGGATTCCACGCGAGGAATCAGGTTCTGCAATTGATCCGCAGTCTTGTCAGCAAGCTCTTTCAATTGCGACGCAATCGCGGTGAGCCGTTCGGCCTGCTGAGCTGAATCGCCGTCGGCCTCAAATGCAAGTCGAGTCGCTTCCTCTTTGTTCAACTGCTGTTCAACGTGATCCGTACCGGCGTCTTGAGCCCGTGCAGGCTTCAAAATCGCGTGAAGAGCATCTACAGCGGCCACGGATTCCAACACACTTCGCTGCTGATGTAGTGCGGCGGGTGATGAAATCGGAGCTTCCGTTTTCAATACGGAGGACTGAATCAAATAAGGGCTTAGGTATTCGCCTTCATCAAACTTCGTTGGCGACGCCTGGCCGTTTGTGTGGTCGATGAAATCGGTGATCGTGACGAACCGCCCCAGCACCGGTGCGAATTCTGCGGCGATGCGAAGGTCGTTCAACCACGGAGTCTGCAGTTCGGGCAGGCGAGCCAACAACATGACGGCAGAGGTGTCTTCCTGCATGCTTTCGTTTAAACGATCAGCGAACCGCAAGAACGAAGCAGCTCCATCAATGGCCAGTGGGATCCGTGACACGGCCGGAATAGTCGCTCCGTCCGGAGCCTGCCATTGCAGTTGTCCAAATTCGCGATCCGGATAAAGCCCATCATCCAGCACCACATGCAACGCCGACTGAAAATCGAAGTGCGAAAGAATGGTTGGCAGACTGCTGGTCAACCCGAACCGTCGTCGCGCCCAATGCGGCGCAGTGTCTTTTAGAATCGGCCGCAGTCCGTCGAGAGCCGATTTGATATCGGAATACAGAGTACTCAGCGAACCAAGTGACGTGCGCAGTTCGTACTGGTGCCCGGTCATCAGAGCCAACCGCCCGTCCTGTACGGCGGCAGCGATGACCTGCTGCAGCGAGGGTGAAGTTTCGCAATGAGCTTGAAGTTCTCGGCCACTGCAGATTAGAGTCAGTGGTGCTGTGTCGGAGATCAGCGTCTGCAGTTCGTCGCCCGTCGTTTGTTCAGACGGCAGGCACATATCCACAAGGTAACTGTCGACGGGGTAGAACTGTTCGCGGCATTCCTGAAGACATTCAAAGCAACGCCGCAAGTGGTCGTTTGCCTTGTCGACGTCGCCAACCAACGCCGCATCGGCTGCCGACTGAGCTTCCGATTTCAGAAGGTAAGTGTCGGGGTCGACGTAATGGTGCATCCGGCGACTCAGCAGCGACACCACAAGGTGGTGGACTCCCAGCGAAAGAAATGCAGCCAACAGGTCCGCTGGAACTTCGCTTTCCGCGGGGAACTTTTCATCGACAGCCGCCAGCCATTCCGAGCGATCGCTGCAACCACTGAGCGCCACGCTTAACGTGTCGGAAAGTTGGTCCTGCCAATCGTGTCCCAGCCAGTCTTCGGAACATTCGGGAACAATGACGACCTGCTGCCCTGTCGGCAGATCGTTGGATTCGGCCTGGCGATACTGAGGAATGTCAGTGGATCGCGCCAGCAATTGCGGGTGCCAGGCGACGGCGAATGCATTCAGCAGGGACGCCGCACCGCGCTCGTTAAGATCCGTCGGCAGATCCTCAATGGAGTAGCCGGGGATGAGGATGGTGATTTCCTGATAGTCGCGATCGAGCGGCATTGCGGGTGGGGGAATCGTCTTGGAGTGTTAAGAAATCGGCCTTCAGCCGAAGATTTCGAATGTAGACGTATCGTAGCGAAACTCGCGCGAAGTTTCGGCCACAACAAAAAGCATCGTGAACGACAGAACACGCCGCGACGCCGTCGCCTCAGCTCTCGAACGCTCAGAGTTTTGGCAGTGAGCACGAGCGGAATAAGCAGATCACACTTACTCCACAATCACCGATCACAGTCAGTGTGTGCATCCAGCAATGCGTACTATCGCCCTTAGAGTTGGCGCAAAGTGTTGAAAACACAGGATTTACCAAAGATGGCGATGTACAGAAACCAGAGTCGTTGCAGGAGAATTGTGTCAGAAAACAGGTTGTCACCCCTCGAAAATCTGTCACAATGAAGGTCCCGCCCAGTTTTACCATTTCATTCCATTTTTGCCTGTTCGGGCCGCCCTAATGCTGCTTGTCATCCTGCGTGTCGCTTACCTGCTGGTCTGTGTCGGCGCAGTCTTAGCCTACATCAATCCTGAAGACATCCCCGGTGCTGCGCCTTCGCTTCCTTCCATTGTCAGCGAAAACAAGCTGTGGGCCTTCTTCATTCTGTTGTTCCTGACTCAGGTCGTCACCATCTTCGACATGCTGATCAGGAAGAAACGGATTGAGGTCATTTCGGCAATCTATTTTGGAATCCTCGTCGGCGTGCTGCTGGCATTCCTGATGAACCAGGCCCTGACGCCCATCGTCAAACCGCCATACACCAACATGGCTGTGATGGTCTCGCTGCTGATCTTCCCCTACATCTGCGTGTCACTGCTGCTGCAGACCAAAGATGATTTTCGCTTTGTGATTCCCTACGTCGAATTCGCCCGTGACCTGAAAGGCGGACGGCCGCTTGTCGTGGACAGCAGTTCGTTAATTGATGGTCGCATCGCGGACGTGGTAGAAACCCAAATTCTTGAATCTCAGCTGATCGTGCCCGACTTCGTGCTGGCGGAAGTTCAGGATATCGCGGACAGCAATGACAAGAACCGACGAATTCGTGGACGACGCGGTTTGGAAGTGCTGGCCACGATGCAAAAGAGCCCACACACCGACGTGCGAGTTCACGAAACAAACCGCAACGAATTTCGGTCCATGGCCGTCGACCACAAGATTGTGGAGTTAGCCAAGCAGCTTCGCGGCGGCGTCATCACCAACGACTTCAACCTTAATAAAGTGGCCAGCGTACAGGGGATCTCGGTGATCAACCTGAACGATGTCGCCACCGCCCTGCGGCCTCGATTTATCCCCGGCGAACGCCTGCGGATTAAGATCATCAAAGAAGGTGAAGGTCCGGGACAGGGAGTCGGCTATCTGGACGACGGCACGATGGTGGTTTGCGAAGGAGCAGCCACAAGAATCGGCGCGGAAGTGGACAGCATTGTCAGCAGTGTTCTGCAGAGTAGCGCTGGTCGGATGATCTTTGCGAAACCCGTTCACAGCGCGAGCTGAATTATTCGTCATCGTCTTCGATGATGGGCAGCTCAGAATTTCGTTCGCGTTCCATCGTGATCCTGCGGCCACCGTCTGAGTATTCGACGAAGTCCAGGTAGGCTCGCATCAGCATGAGTCCACGACCGCCCGGTTGGTCGATATGATCTTCGTCGGTCGGGTCGGGCACATCGCCAGGGTCAAAGCCTTCACCTTCGTCCTGGACGACAACGTGCAGCCGTTGGTCTGACACGTTGGCGATAACAGAGACCTGCTTTTCCAGATCGCCGCCGTTTCCGTGTCGGATCGCGTTGGTGATGGCTTCTTCCAGCGATAAACGCATCGCGAAGATATCCTTCATGGAGTAGCTATGATGCTCCATCAAAGAAATGATGCGTTCCTGCACCGCCAGCCCCTGAGAGGTGTCGCTGGGAATCGAAACGCTCAGTTGCGATGCTTCCGCCATGTGGCTTTGAATCTCCGTTGCCGGGACGCATGTTTCCACGCGCTGTGCAAAGACGTGTGTGAAAAGATGGCTATCAGCAAAGTGCCCCGGCCCGCCGATAAAGTCAGAACAACGTGCAGCGGATCATTCGATCCGTGAGCACGACAGTCACATCAAAACTTGGCCAACGCGTCGTCGAGGTCGCCGCAAAGTGTCAGTACTTTGTGCAGCTGAGTGATCTTGAAGACATCCATGATGTCTTTCTGAATGTTGCACAGGACGCACTTGCCGCCAGCGGCAGATACTTTTTTGTGCATCGTGATCAATTTGCCGAGAGCAGCGCTGGAAAGATATTCGACGAGCGAAAAGTCCAGCACGATCTGTTTGCGACCATCCTGATCAACCAGCCCGAACAATTCCTGGCCGATCCTGTCGATGTTCGCTTCATCCAGGATCTTCTTGTCCAGAAATCGCGCGACAGTGACAGCGCCGATTTCTTCAATATCAATTCGCTGGTCAGACATTCAACTCGTCTCAATCAATGACAGGAAACGGACAATGGCGCGACGAACTACCAACACAAAATCTGTCGCCGCGCTGCTTTGACGGCTGAGTACAGCCCATGGCCTACATCCGCGCAATAAGCAAAATCGGCCCGCATAGGCTCCATTAACACGCGTTATCTTTCGCACATTACTTCATCCACCGACACTGTCAAGCCAAGTCGCCGCTTGACGCTGAACGCCGGTCCAGTCTGTTGCGAGGCGGCGTTTCGCCATCGCGTGCCGATAGTTTCTTAACGACTAACCACCAGACTGTTGCGGATCACACGCCCGCTGGTAAGACTGCGGATGCTCTCCTGAGCGTACTGTTTTTCGTGCCACGTATTTACGTGACCATCCAGAATAACTTCGTCATCCGCCAGGCGGACCTGAATAGCCCCACTCGAAATTCGAGCCACAGCCCGTTCCATTAAGTCCAGCACCTGATGCTGCAGATCGATGCGATAGGTTTGGCGCGACGAGCGGCTGGCGAGAGGTTTCTGCATGGGCCCTGCGAATAGTTGGAGGGAAGAAAATCGCTGCGGCAAGTAGGGGTGTCACTGTGTATCGACACACCTTTCAGCCGACCTTTGGGTGAATCGGCAAATTCTGCCGAAGCCAGACCTCAACGATACTTTTGGAATGAATGTGATGCTGGCGACGATTACCGCGATGTTGGAATTGATGACGGAATGACAATCTCACTGCCAGTGTTATTTGAAGATGAGTGTCTGATCGCAGTGGATAAGCCGGCCGGAATGTTCGTCCATCGCAGCGAAGCAGATCGCAATGACACGGATGTTGTCGTTCAACGAGTGCGCGAGCACACCGGCCATTTTGTTTATCCGGCTCACAGACTCGATCGGGCGACCTCGGGGATTGTGCTGCTGGCGAAGTCGCCCGACACGGCCGCTTTGGTCGGAGCGCTGTTTGCCGAACGCCGCGTCAGGAAAGTTTACCGAGCCCTAATTCGCGGCCATTGCGAAACGTCCGGTCGTATCGATACGGCACTGATCGCCGCACGAGGTCGCGACAAACCTCCTGGGCATCCATATCGAGAACCTCAGGACGCGATCACTGAATTTCAACGGTTGCAAACGTTCGAAATCCCGTTCTGTTCCGATCGTTACCCGACCACTCGATGCAGCCTTGTTGACGTTCAACCGTTGACCGGCCGCTATCACCAAATCCGACGTCACTTCAATTACGAATCGCATCCTGTGATCGGGGATACGTCTCACGGCGATAATCGGCAGAACCAGTTCTACCGTTCTCGCTTCGGCTTAAATCGACTCATGCTGGCCGCAGTGCGACTGGAATTCGAACACCCGATGACTCAGCGGTCAGTGGTCGTCGAATGCGAGCCAGCCGCTGAATTTCAGGTATTAATGGAGCAGCTGCAGCCGTTTCAATTACGGTGATTGCTGCTTAGGCAGTGTGAGCGAGCGTCAGTGGTGAGGCCGACGATTCCAGAATCCCGGCAAGCTGGGAGCCAACCTGTTGGGCATGGTCGGGCGTCGGTGACTGCAGCGGAGGAGCAATCTCGGCGCGGCACAGACCGCAATGCGACATCGCCAGCTTTAGTGCAGGAATCAAGTTCATCTGCCCGTCCGGGTCGAAATAAATGCCAGAGAAAACGTCGCTGACAATGGCCTTCACGCGAATCACTTCCGCGTCGTCGCCCGCTTTGGCGGCGTTGAACATGTTGACGTAAACATGAGGCAACAAATTTCCACCGCCACACACGCCGCCGTCCGCTCCGGCTGCCACGGCTTCCGGAATCAATTCTTCCGGCCCCATAAAGACGGCGAAATCTGAGTTGTCCGCAAAGTGATCGCATAGTTGCTGAAAGTAGTTCAGATCTCCGCTGCTGTCTTTAACGCCGATGATGTTCGGGTGCTTAGACAGATCCGCGACGGTTTCCACAGCCAGTGAAATCCTCACACAACCCGGCATGTTGTACAGCACCAGCGGCAAAGGCGAACGGTCGGCCAACTGTCGAAACCAATCGGCCACGGCTTGCTGATTGGTGGGGAAGTAATAGGGAGCGGCCGCGACAATGGCTGCGGCTCCCGCCGATTCAGCGTGATTGGCAAGCTGAATTGATTCCGCCAGTGATGAATCCGTCACGCCAACCAGCACGGGAACTCGCCCATCCGCCGCTTCGCAACTGCGTTCCACCATCTGGTACCGCACTTGATAAGACAGCGACGGCCCTTCGCCGGTCGTACCCAGCACGAACAGGCCGTTTACACCGCCGGAAATCAGGTGTTCCACAATGCGGCCGACAGCGTCCGGGTCAAGCTGATCGTGTTGCAACAGCGGCGTTACAACGGGAGGAACAATTCCAGAAAGTCGAAGCATGGTTGGCGGTTCGCAGAAGGTGGAGAGGAGGCGAGTTGGCCCAAGTCTACACGCCGTCAACGCCTCGGACTACGACTTCTGCAAGAATCAGCCACGTTTTTCGGGGCGAGTCGATCGGTTAGACAGAACGGGAGGAATCGCGGGAGGCGGCTTGCAGAAAAGGAATGTCGGACAGGAAAATCGACATTCGGCGTTAAGCAGACTGCTGTTTTCTGCCGTCGGATTCTCAAAACCTATCGGACCGCCTTCTGGACTCTTCGGTAGCGGACATAGTCCCGCAGGCCGGGTAGCCCGAATTCGGAATTCGGTGGAATTTCTGCGTGGGGCTGGCAGGGGATCGTGCGTGAGCGATCGTATTCCAGGATTGCAGCCGCCTGAGACTTAGCAATCTGCTTCATCCCGCGCCAGTTGAGTGTCATGTAGCTGTCGTCTGCTTCTGGTGTGAGTCGCCCCTGCACGATCACCGCGCCGCTGTCGACGCCTTTGTCGACATGAAAGGTCGACCACCCAATTTTCTGCGGCTGTTGATTAAGTAACGCCCAGAAGGAGGAATGACTTCCTCGGTAGAACGGCGTCAAACCGGGATGCCCACCGATCACCAGACCGCTGGCCGCTAACGCTCGTACCCGTTTGGTCACCCACGACTGAGAATGCACAACCAGGATGTCGGGGCGCAGGTCACGGATGGCGGCCATGGATTCGGCATCGCCGTAGTCTCGGCAACTGACCACAGGCCCGTCCCAGCGCTGCAGCGTCTGATTGATCGCAGCATGGTCGAATAACTCACGATAGATTCTTTGATCCTCATTCCGGTTAATGGCTTGATAGGCCAGCCGAGCTGCCACTTGCGACGCCGTCGAGCCGATCCCCTGCTTCTTCAGCAACCGTTTGAAGGTGGCGAACGGGAGACCACTCGGTTTCGAATTGGCCTCAACAATTCCCACCAGATTCACGCCACTGTTAATCAGTTCGGCGCAAGTCGATCGACAATGCAGCACAGGGTTGATCAGGGCGACAACACGGCTGCCTGATTGCTTTGCCTGCTTGTCGTTGTGAGGTGTCATTGGCGTATGGACGGCGTTGGGAGTGAATTTAACCGGCTTTGTGCAGTTGTCTTCTCTTGTGCATCAATCGCACGTACATCGGGCCCATCAACTGCTTCACGCTGGATTTGGTGAAGCGTAGAAATCGTTCGGGCAGGATTCCGATCGTCGGGTGAAACAGCCACCGTTGCAGAGTTTCTGGTGAGGTGGTTTCGACCATCATTAGACGCCCGTAGCATGTGGCATCACCACACGTCCACGTCTTGGTTTGTTGTTCCGACGTAAAGATTTGTCGATACCCGGCGGCACTCGCCTCTTCCAGAGTTGCCCGGTCACAATCACCGCCTGGAACGCTGGCGTGATCCACGTCGCAATTCAGAAGCTCCTGCAGAACGTCCCGACTGCGTTGCCATTCATCGCGCATTTCCTGCCGCTTGAGTGACCTGAAGACATCCGGATGACTACAGGAATGGCTACCGATTATGTGGCCGCGCTGATGCAGTTCGACAATCTGCTGCTCGGTCATGAAGCCTCTGGTGCCGATCAAGTCTGTCGTCACGAAGAACACGCCTCGCCAGCCACGACCTTCCAGCAATTTGGCAGCTGTCGGAGCCGCCGCGCCGCCATCGTCGAATGTAAATGTAACGGTGGGAGCGACCGGATGGCGGTCATCGTGTTTGCGTCGTTGCGATGGCTGAGTTGACGGCACAACCAGCAGTTCGGTTTCACTCACAGCATCCAGATAGTCAGCGAATTGCCTCACGGAATGCTTATATTTGGCGGCGGTAGGCTGAGTGAACCCGCTGCTGTCGGGACGGTCAGACACGTCATGCAGCAGAAGGCAAATAGACGTGGAATTTGGGTTTGCGTATTGGTTCACAGGGCGGGCCGAAGTTCAAGGTTTGAGGTGGCAGAACGCAAGGCAGGAGGCGGAATGAGCCACTCGAATGTCGCCTCAGAGTGAACTGAATGAAGTTAGCTCAGATCGGTGGCGGCAAACAAGACCAGTCTCGCGGCCACTGCAAATGCGCGGGCAATGAAGGCTGATCGCGATTCAGAAAAACAGAACTTGACCCAAATTCGGAAAATAGCTTACAAGTCCGCAATCTCATCAAAACATCAGGCTATTCAGCCTCTCTCCAACAAACCTCTCTACTTTCTCACCTTCACGCGATTAACTCCGCTGTTTGTCATAACAAACATCTGCGGCGCTACAATCGCTGCTCCGGGAGCCCCAGTTATGCAGGATGCATTCAAGAAAACAAAGACAGGTCGCGGCAACCGATTCACCACGCTGATCAGCGGAACTCTGATCGCCGTGCTGGCCGGAGCCATCGGCATGCAGGTCGCTCGCGTCAAAGACGGTAAAGCGGCGGAACAGGTCGGTCAGCAGGGAATCGGCACCGCTCGAGTTGAAGGTGCTGAAAAGCCAGTAGGGCGCGTAAACGGCCAGGCCATCACCTATGACGAGTTGGCTCAGGAATGTGTCGAACGTCATGGAAAAGAGGTATTGGAAAACGTGATCAACCGAACGCTGATTCAGCAGGCCTGTGCAGAAGGCGGAGTGTCTGTTTCTGCCGCCGAAGTGAATCAGGAAATCGCAAGAATCTCTAAGAAGTTCGGCCTGCCTCAGGACCAGTGGGAAAAAATGTTGCAGGCGGAACGAGGCCTTAGCCCCATTCAATATCGCCGTGACGTGATCTGGCCGATGCTGGCACTGAAGAAGCTGGCTGGCCAGGACATCCAGATCACTCGCGAAAAGCTGGAACAGGCATGGGAAGACACCTATGGGCCTCGCGTGAAGGCACGCATGATGGTGCTGGACAATATTCGTCGAGCCACCGAAGTGTGGGAACGAGTGGACAAGAACCCTGACGAATTCGAAGACCTGGCACGTGACTTCTCTGTTGAAACTCATAGTCGAGCACTGGGCGGCACGATCCCACCGATTCGTCGCTATTCAGGAGCTCACCCGAAAATTCGTGAAGCAGCATTCAAGCTGAAAGAAATGAACGAAATCTCAGGCGTCATTCAGGTCGACGTGAATCAATACGTCATCCTGAAGTACGAAGGCCGCACCGAGCCGATCGAACACGATCCAAAAGACGTTCAGGCTTCGTTGACGACTCAATTGCGTGAACAGGAAGAACAGAAACTGGTCGGCAGTGCGTTTGAGAACCTGAAGAAGAAGGCTCGCATCGACAATCTGCTCACCGGCGAAACTCATCACCCCGTTTCGCAAACGTCCGGCACGGCAGACGCCGGAGCTTTGGTTGAACCAGCCATCGAAATTCGATAAGCGTTGCCAGCCGCTTAAGGCAGCGAGCGATCTGTGAGATCGCGCTTAGTAAAAGGTATGAAGCCCGGCTTTTTGAAAAAGCCGGGCTTCTTTCGTTATAGTCGGCGATGTCACTCAATTCGCACCGCAAATTGGGCAAGTCACAAGGGCGGAACCCGAATCGTCACTTTCATTTTTGTAGACCGGAGAACATTTTCATGCTGACGACAGACGGCTGCCAACAGAGGCGACAGAATCTGTGGGCTCAACTTCCCGCTGGCATCGACTGGGTGCTGATCGGTGACGCTCGACACGTGCAGTACTTTTCCAACTTCCGCATCAACCCCATCAGTTTTTCTGCGGATCAAAAGTGCCTGTTGCTGCTGCAGCGAACCGGCGAGGCGACATTGCTGGCGGACAACTTTGCTCGACGCACGGCAGCTTTCGATCCGATTGTTGATCGCGAGGTCATTGTTCCGTGGTACACCCACAAGAAATCCGTCGCCAACCGCGACCACGCTCTGTTGGCGGCATTAGAAGAATGTCGCGACGCGTGGACGACGGGCACGGGGCTGATTGAAACAGAAAGCGTTTCGGCGGCGGTCGCGGCCGTGACGAAGCCAGACTTTGCTCAGCAGGACGTTTCGCTGAATACGGTGATTCGCCAACTGCGGCGTCAGAAGCTGCCGGATGAAGTGGCCATTCTGCGAAAGTGTATGGCCGCCTGCGACGCCGGGCATGCGGCGGCGTTTGATGCTGCGAAGCCGGGCGTTTCAGAACTGGACGTTTATCTCGCGATTCAGCAGGCGGCTGAGAAAGCGGCGGGCAGTGCCTGCGTGGTTTACGGAGATTTCCGAGCGACCAATGCTGTTCAATTCAAAGCGGGGGGCTTGCCGACGGACTATGTGCTGAAGGATGGCGACCTCTTTATCGCCGACTACAGCGTCGTCATTCACGGCTATCGCAGTGACTTCACGAATACTTTGGCCGTCGGCACACCGTCGGCGGACCAGGTAAATCAATTCGAAGCGTGCCGCGACGCAATCACAGCAGCCGAATCGGTGTTGAAAGCCGATGCGACGGGCAAGGCTGTCTACGAAGCGGCATCGAACGTTTTTCTGGAACGTGGATATCCTGCGCTCGCTCATCACTGCGGTCACGGTCTGGGCATGGAACACCCCGAACCGCCGATTCTGGTTCCGGAAAGCGACGACGTGCTGCTGAAGGGCGACGTCGTCACGCTGGAACCGGGTTTGTATATCGAAGGCGTTGGTGGAATGCGGTATGAGCACAACTATCTGGTGACGGATGAAGGCTTTGAGCGCTTAAGCAACCATCGGCTGGCCCTGCAGCGCTAGCCGTAGTGCTACGTGCGGCGCGCACGGCATCCGACGTAGCGTTTGCAGAGCTTGCGATCACACTGGAATCTGCCATGATTCCTGCGGACTAAGCCTGCTGTTCGGGTACTCGTAAAATTGCCACTGACACCTGCCTCGCCGCTCACCAGCAACTTCACAGGGAATGAAATTGTGGATTTAAAAACATACATTCGGTCGATTCCTGACTTCCCGAAGCCGGGCATTATGTTTCGCGACATCACGCCGATGCTAAAATCCGCCAATGCGATGAAAGAAGTCATGCGGCGAATGGCCGAACCGTATCGCGATGCCGGCATCACATCAGTGCTGGCCGCCGAAGCGCGAGGCTTTGTCTTTGGAGCACCGCTGGCCATGGAACTGGGCGCAGCCTTCGTGCCGGTACGAAAACCAGGAAAGCTGCCTCATAAGACAGAGACGCTGCATTACGATCTCGAGTACGGTTCAGACGCGTTAGAAATTCATGAAGACGCCATTGAAAAAGGTGATCGAGTTCTGCTGGTCGACGATTTGCTGGCGACCGGTGGGACCATCGAAGCCTGTATGAAGCTGGCGAATCGGCAGGGGGCCGATGTTGTCGGAGCGGCGTTTGTGATTGAGCTAGCCTTTTTGAACGGACGCAGCCGCCTTGGCGACTATGACATCTGCAGCCTGATTGAATACCAAACGGAAGACGCCAACGAGTAATCATCGTGCCTGAATTCACGCTGCCACAACTTGTCGACCTGTTCCAGAAAACGATGGCACACGCCTGGATGGTGCGCACTTTTATTAAGCATTGCGATGAAGTCGAAGACTATCCGGAACTGATGGGCATTGTCCGAGCCGTCTTCGACATGAGCCGTGCGATTGAGACGAAAACGGACGATCCGGCCGTGTATTTCAAGTTCGTCCGTAAGAAGCTGGGAAAACTGCGAAAAGCGGCCGAGCAGTTTCAGCAGGATGCATGGAGCGCTTCGACGCACACCAATTTCCAACAGGCGGTCACGTCGATTCTGTACAGTGTTGAGCAAATGGAGCATCTGCTGGCTCAGGCGGACACGCTGCTGGCAGAAGCCTGATGTAGCTCGATTCGCGCTGCGTGGCGTCTTCGTTAGAGTACCAAGCTAACCTGCCGCGCGACCTTCACCACGACTGCCGCTCTCGTGTCCACCGCCACCGTGACATCTCGAATTCCCGAACTGCGCCGAGCGATCCGGCAGGCGAAGGACGTGGCATTCCTTGTGGAACCGCGCGTTGTGCGGCGCGTGATTCGCGAACTCCACGGCTACGCTCGACTATCAACCCGCGTTCCGCACACGGACGTCTTAGTGGTCCGCCACATAGACGTCCGCCAATACGCTCATCCCGACGAACTGGGACTGGACGACTTCAGCCAGCTTCCGGACCTGGCCATTCTGGTCGCTCAGCCCGAAGAGCACGAACTGGAAAACCAGCCGCTGCAGGATCTGATGCAGTTGGAATGGGCGCGGTTGTTTCATGGTTGCATTGACCTGACGCTGACGGAGCAGATTGACAGCGGTTTGCTGACTCGAGCCCGCATTCAGGAATGCATCGACCAGGTTGGCCAGGTCGAATTCGACGAAGCTCACGCCGTCTTACGATCAGAATTGCGACTGATCGATTCGGAATCGTATGTCGAAGCTTACTGCGAATTCGTAGCCGTCTTTCTGACGCTGTCGCGGTTCTCGCCCGACCTGCTGGCCGTTTGGTTTCCGTCATTAACGAACGTCGAACGCGTTCTGGCGGTGTTGTCGCAACGCATGGATGTCGACCGGCTGTTCCGCGAGACTCAACTTTACGGAGCCACTCAGCCGGACCTGACGTCGGGCAACATGATGGACGAAGCTCGCGTGGCCAGCGAGCGGCAAAGCTGGACGGAAGGCATTTCACTGCAACCTTCCGTCGGGCGATACAACCGACTGGTGCGCAAACGCGCGCGATGGGGCGATCGCGGTAACACGGTCGCAGCAGCCGTGTGTGCCATGCGAGCCGTCGAAGCGGCATCCACCGAAGACGAAAAACAAACGGCTCAACAAAACGCCGAAGCAGACATCGCGGCTCTGGCACTTCGGTTGCGGGCCGCGTTGAACTTTCGCGAAACGGATCTGGAGGACTGGCGGCAGTCGATGTGGGAACTGCTGCAAAACTCGACTCACGGCTTCTGGAACTCGGACAAGAAACTGCTGTACGACCTGCAGAAGGTGTGCCTCGACCACGAACGCACCGTCTACAAAGTGGACCTGGTGAAGTGGATTGTATCTCGAGGCAAACGGCCATTGCGCCGGCCTTTGACCAATCTTCGAGAAGTCATGATGGCCAAACACCTGGCCAGTTCTGCAGCGCGGTTGGTTTATGTCCGACTTTCCGGAGCCGAGCGGCTACGGCTTTCCCGTCTGCTACACGCGGCGGCCGAACTGGCTGAAGAACAGATGCGGCAGCGCATGCGTTCTGCTCTGCAGGAAACGATTGTTGAGGTCGGCCTGACGCCCAAAAGCGTGCCTGAGCAGGTGGCCTTCGACAAAGTGGTCGAAGAATCACTCGACTGCATCACACTGCGCGGGTACCTCACAATGGGCTACCTCCGCGACGCCATTAGCCGCAACGACCTGAAACTTCCGGACCTGACGGACCCACGGGACCTGATTCGTGGTGACCACCTTCTGCGCACGGACGACCGGCTGGACGTGAGCCTCGACGGTGTCTACCGCCGAGGGGAATTCTATCTGCGGTGGCTGCAAATCGTCAGCTCGCTCGCCTTCGGAACCCGCGTGGGCCGCTTCGCCACGCTGTTTCTGGCCATCCCGTTTGGAGGCGCGGTGGTTATCGTGGTAGGCGTGCACCATCTGCTGGGACTTGGCCACAGCACTCCGGATGAACATGAGGCCGCAGTCGACGAATCGACGTTACCGGATTCCGACTCCCCGATCGAAACTGAAGACTCGCCGACTGATGTCGCGACAAGCGAGACGCCGCTGGCCGACACCCCAGATGCGCCGACCGAATCTGTTGCAGCAGCCGTGACGGACGATGCATCGCCCGTCACCGATGACGCGACCGACATCGGACAAACTTCTACGGAAAAACCCGTCGTCACGGCGCTACTGACGTCGATCGATGGTGAGGCAACGGAATTGACTTCTGAAGCCGTCAACGAAGAAACGGTTGGTCAGGAAAGCGTCGGCCAGCCGGACGAGCCCCCCAATTTTCTGTACGAATGGGTGGGTGAGCAAACAGTGCCGCTGTCCATCGCGATCGGCTTTCTGCTGATGGCGTTGATTCATCTACCGAAATTTCGGCAGACATGCGGCAACGTTGTGCGCTATGTCTGGAAAATCATCCGCACGGTGATCTGGGACACGCCAATGAAGCTGGCGCGGCTACCGATCATTCGCAAAGTCTGGCGCAGTCGCTGGCTGACTCGGCTACGTCGCTACATCACCACTCCGTTTCTGATTGCGTGGCTAGGCTGCCGAGCGCTGCCGACGGTGCTCGACCTTGTGCCTCAAATTAACTTGAGCCCTCAATCGTGGCAGATGGTCGGTATTGTCGGGCTGTTGTTAAGCTTTGCTATCAATTCGCGGTTGGGCCGCGATGCCGAAGAACTGGCGGGAGAATGGCTGGCCAATGTGTGGCACGATCTGCGCTCACGTTTTCTGGTGGCGTTATTCGAATGGGTGATGGATTTCTTCAAATGGGTTCTGAACGTCGTTGAACGATTCATTTACGCCGTCGATGAATGGTTGCGATTTCATAGTGGCGAAACGTGGGCCAGCCTCGTAGCCAAGGCGTGCCTGGGAGTCGTCTGGTCGTTTGTGGCGTTTCTGATCCGTATCTATGTGAATCTGTTAATCGAACCGACGCTGCACCCTGTGAAGCACTTTCCCGTGGTCACGGTGGCTCACAAGATTTTCCTGCCATTTATTCTTGTCATTCGCGACGCCATGCTGTGGGTGTTAACGCCGTATGTCGGCGTCGCTTTGGCAGAAACGATCACGTGGTTCAACATTCTGTTCCTGCCGGGAATTTTTGGATTTCTGGTCTGGGAGTTGAAAGAAAACTGGCGGCTGTATGCATCCAATCGCGTTCCTTATCTGCAGCCGATCGCGATCGGGTCTCACGGAGAAACGGGTGCTCGACTACTAAAGCCGGGATTTCATTCAGGCACGCTGCCCAAACTGTTCGGCCGACTTCGCCGACTCGAACGCAAGCCGCCGTCGTTTCACCGCTTCAGCGAACGGCGTGCGTTTCGAGAATCGCTGGAACACGTGGAACGCGATTTTCGACGATTCGTGGAACGCGACTTGATTCAGTTTCTGTCCTACTGTGTCGTCTGGAAGGATTCACAGGTCACCTGTCGGCAGGTGCATTCGGCGTCGAATAGCCTGATGGTAGAACTGGACCTCGCCGGCTCACCACATCCGCCCCTGCAGCTGTTATTTCAGGAACAGTCGGGCTGGCTGGTCGCCACGGTCGCAGAACATGGCTGGCTGGATTTCGTGACCCCCGAGCAATTGCACAGCTTCGAAACGGCGCTGCGAGGCTTTTATAAGAAGGCGAGCGTTGATTTGGTCCGCGAGCAACTGGAGCGGCGACTGATCGGGCACCATCCTTACGACGTTTGCGACCAGGGTCTTGCAATCTGGCCCGATCGCCAGTTCGACCGCGAGATCATCTGCAACCTTCACCGACGACATCAGATCCGCCCGTCGCCGCCATCGTTGGCCGCCAGTTATGGGCTGCAGCCCGCGTCACGTGAATCGGTCGTATTCGCCGAATCCGAATTACCGTGGGTTGAATGGAAGCAGCTTTGGGCCACGCCGGAAAATTCCGAGTCTGCTCACCAACTGCCGCTGGCCTGCATGCAATCGGCTCGAACAGCATTGATCCGCACGGCGAGAACTTAGAACGCCTGTCCGCATACCAGCGCCATCCGCAGTGCTTGCGGGCAGGTTTTAAGCCGTGCTGGTCACTCGATCCGCAACATGCGAAATCGCTTCTCTCATCAGAGTGTGGTCGATCGAATGCACGTTGATGGGTGAGCCGATCTGTTTCAGCATCGTAATTGTCAGTCGGCCGCCCAGATGCTGGCGAAATTCTTCCAGACCGCCAAACAGCGTCTCCGTATCGTGCAGTGCCGGGTGATCCATCAACAGGCCGAGTCGATCGAGGCAATCGAGCACTCGTTCGGCATCGTCGGCCGGTAGACCGTGAGCCAGGCTGGAATAAACGGTATCGACAGCCACACCGATCGCGACGGCTTCTCCATGACGCAACCCAAAGTCGGTCATGGTTTCCAGCTTGTGAGCGGACCAGTGCCCGTAGTCCAGTGGTCGAGCTTCCAGCATTTCGAACGGGTCGCCACCTTCGGTAATGTGTTTCAGGTGCCATTTGGCCGATTCCGCGATCACGCTCCACGCTGGTTCGTTGCGATCGCAGATATCAGCGGCACTCTCGTGAATGCGGCGAAAGAAGTCGGCGTCCTTCAAAAGCGACACCTTCACGGCTTCTGAGAAGCCGCAGCGGAAATCGCGGTCACTCAATGTTTCTGTCAGTTTCCGGTCGTTGATCACGCCCCATGGCACGGCAAACGTACCGACCCAGTTCTTCTTCTGGAAAAGGTTGATACTGTTTTTCACACCGATGCCGGAATCGCCCTGAGCCAGCGTGGTGGTGGGAATACGAATCAGCCGGATGCCTCGGTGAGCGATTGCGGCCGCAAACCCGACGGCGTCCAGCACGGCGCCGCCACCGATTGCCACGACATAACTGCGGCGATCCAGATCTGCGTGATTGAAGCACTTCAACATGCGTTCGACGATGTGGATGTCGTTTTTAACATCTTCCCCACCCGGCAGAATCTGAATATTTCCCGTAACCCGAACCTTTTCACTGTGCTGCTGGCAAAACGAACGGATGCGATGCTTCAGTTCCGGATTCGCATTCGCGACGTGTTCGTCCATCCAGAACTGCACTCGCGGGACCCGCCCTTCAGACGTTTCCAGAAGTTCAAGCAGCGTTTCCGAATCTGCGGCGAACAGATCGCGGGTAAATCGCAGGCGATGCTGGAACTTCACCACAAAAGGTACAGTTACGTTGTTGTCGCTGGCGGCGGGCTGGTGCCGGCTGAGATCTTGAGCTGTCATCAGGAATTTGCGTATTTCTGAGGCCAAGGGCTGAAAGTTCGGGCGAGAACCGCCTCGAACCAGAACCGGGTGGGGAGGATACCCCAGCATAAGCAGAAAGTTTGCTGGAAACCATCGTACGACGGGCAAAGCCAGCAGGTTCGACAGCTTCGAACCCGGTTCGAAGAGTCCGAAACCGGGAAGGTCGCCGGTCCGGTAAGGTGTATCGACGGTGCAATCGGAACAACCGGTACACGCATACTTCGTTCGACCGCTAGCCAAACTTTGTGCGTGATTGGATACACGAGAACAGGCCATCGGTTCGAAAAGAACTCGCAGTGTTACCCAAGTTTCTGGATTGAGGACACAACCTGCCAACGCAAAGTTTTGCTCAGCAGGAATCCTCAACCTCCCCCCTTCAGCTCAATTTCAGGAGAAGTGAACAATGAGAGGGATTACTCTTTCGGCGGCTCTGGTCATTATGACTGTTGCAAGCACCGCCAACGCCGGACTGTTCGGCATGTTTAACAATGGTGGCGGCGGCTGTGGCGGCTGCGGCGAAGCTGCATCCTGCTGTGCTCCAGCCGGTTGCGGAAATGCATGCGGCGGAAACGCTTGCTGCGAACCAACCTGCTGTGCTCCAGCACCTTGCTGCGAGTCTAGCTGCTGTGCTCCTGCCGGATGCGGAAACGCATGTGGCAATGGCTGCTGCGAAGCTACCTGCTGTGCTCCAGCTGGTTGCGGAAATGGTTGCTGTGACTCTGGCTGTGGAAACGGCTGCGGAAATGGTTGCGGCGAGAGCTGTGGCTGTGGTGGATGTGGCAAGCGATGCTTCAAGATGCCAAAATTGCGTCTGCCGAAGTTCAAAATGCCTAAGCTGAAGTTGCGTAAGTGCAAGCGAAGCCGATGCTGCCAGCAGTCTAGCTGCTGTGCTCCAGCTGGTTGTGGCCTTGGTCACCAGGCAAGCTGCTGTGCACCATCTGGTTGCGGCAACGCTTGTGGCAACGGCTGCTGCGAAGCAACCTGCTGTGCTCCAGCTGGCTGTGGCAACAACGCTTGTGCTCCATCTTGCTGTGCTCCCGTCTGTGGCGGTTGCAACTAAGTAACGAAGAGTCGTAAGGCAACGCAGTTGAGACAATGTTGAGCTGATGGCGAGAACAGGTGGGAAGTCGTGAGTCCACCTGTTCCGCGGCTCGCAGAAAATTCTGGTTCGTGCGGATCAGGAAAGACTGAAAGAGCGGTCAACAATGTTTAACTTGTTTCTCAGCTAACGCCCCATATTTCCGCCCTGGCGACAAAGGCATGTGAGGTCTGCTCACAACGGAACTCGCGATCAAAGGTCTAACGACCTCGCGGTTCTACCACTAAACGATGCCAGAGTGGAAATGATTGGTTACTAAAAAGAACGGTGGCAATGTCCGGTTCCTGGCCGGCTTGCCACCGTTTTTTATGCGCGCTCAGTAGATCACCGCCGACCCATGTTTGACAGAGGGAATTTCCCACGGAAGAATTGATCAGCTGCAGTTTCGCTACCAGATAAGAAGTCACAGAATTTGCCATGCCCGTTCATTTCGCCAGTTTGCCCCGACGAACATTCCTGCAAACGTCGTTGGGTGTTGGCGCCAGCCTGCTGACATTTGGCAACGCGTCTGGCGACGAATCGCAGGACCAGCCCGAACACGTCGCGCTGCTGTCAGACCCGCACATTGACGCCGATGCAACAAAAGTCGTCCGCGGCTCAGTGATGTCCGCCAACCTGCTGAATGTCATCGCCGACATTCTGGCTCAGCCGAAAAAGCCTGTGCAGGCTTTCATTGACGGCGACTGCGCCTTCAATGTCGGTTTGCCCGCAGACTATCAAACATTGGCCGCTTTACTGGCCCCCCTGCCGGCCGCTCGCATCCCGCTGCATATGGCCATGGGGAATCACGATAACCGAGTCGTTTTTCGCAAACAGTTTGCAGACAACGAAAACGAATCGACAGCCGTGGACGGCAAGCACGTGTCGTTGATCGAAACCAAACATGCCAATTGGTTTCTAACCGACACGCTGCAGAAAGTTAACAACGTGACAGGGGAACTGGGCGCAGAACAGCTTTCGTGGTTGACGGCAGCTTTAAAAAGTCGCAGTGACAAGCCGGCGATCGTCGTCGGGCACCACAACCCGCAGTTTGATGTGCCTGATGGTGGTCGAGTCACCGGGCTGCAGGATTCCAACGAACTGTTTGACCTTCTGGAATCTCAACCCCACGTCAAAGCATACGTCTTCGGCCATACGCATAGCTGGAGCGTCAAGCAGCGCGACAGTGGCCTGCACCTGATCAATCTTCCGCCGATTGGCTATACCTTCAACGAAAAAAGCCCTCTCGGCTGGGTCGACGTGGCACTGAACGCGACCGGCATGCAACTCAGCCTGCGCAGCATCGACAGCGATCACCCGCAGCACATGGAAACGCATAAGCTCACCTGGTAGCCGCTAAGCCCGGTCACAAATCCGCTGGCACGGCGACCTCAGTCGGTGTTCAATGCCTGAATTCTTGCAGCGACACCTTCCTTGTCTGATCGTGACGCCGTCATTTCGAACTGCTTGCGTCAGTTCCATCACGCGAGTACTTTAAAAATGCTAAGTCTCTGACAGCGTCAGCAGAAGTCGACGTCTGGCGGCACCTGAAATCCGAGACTCATTCACAACGGAATTTTGGCAAGAATTCTGGTAGGGTGCGGAACATGAATCAGCCGGGCAGATATTCCGGTGGCTTCAGTTCACAGGAATGACGAGTTCACGATCGCACCATGCAAAACGCAGCCGACACCGCAGAACGCACGTCCCTCGTGGATGCCAGTAATCAACTCACGCAGTTGCTGCTGGATCTGCGCACAGATGGCGGATGGTGGGAAGGCGAACTTTCGACGTCGGCGCTGTCCACAGCAACGGCCGTCATGGCGCTGTCGCTGGCTGCAAAAGCGGCGGACGGCGACGAAGACGACCGCCAGAAGTACCAGCAACTGATCGACGGCGGCCTACAGTGGCTGGCCGACAACCAAAACGACGACGGCGGGTGGGGCGACACCGTCTTAAGTGTCAGCAATATTTCGACCACGATGCTGGCCGACGCGGTCTTTCATGCGGCCGACCGTCAAGAGTTTGCCAGCCTTCAGGCGGCATCGAGGAAATACATCGACGATGCGGGCGGTGTCGACGCGGTGCTGAAACGCTATGGGAAAGACCACACGTTTTCCGTTCCGATTCTGACTCACTGCGCCCTTGCCGGAACTGTTGACTGGAAGCACGTGATTCCGCTTCCGTTCGAATTATCGTGCGTGCCAGCAAAGTTCTACGCGGCCGTGCGGATGCCCGTCGTGAGCTACGCATTGCCCGCCTTGATTGCGATCGGGCAGGTGATCTTCAGGCATCGCGGTCACTGGAATCCGATCGTACGCTGGATTCGTCGGCGAGCCACTCAGCCTTCGCTGAAAGTTCTGGAATCCATCCAGCCGCCGAACGGTGGATTTCTGGAAGCGACGCCGCTGACCAGTTTTGTTTGCATGAGTCTGCTTGGATGCGGCTACCATGACCACATCGTCACAAAACGGTGCCTCGAATTCATTGTTGCTTCCGTACGAGATGACGGCAGCTGGCCGATTGATACAAACTTAACCACATGGGTCACGACACTAAGCGTGAATGCTTTCGCTGGCGATCCGCATGCCGACGAAACAGCTGCGGACACGTGGCCGCTGGATGCTGACGCCCGCGATTCGGTGCGTGAGTGGTTGCTGAAGCAGCAATACAAAAAGACTCACCCCTATACCAATTCTCCACCCGGCGGTTGGTCGTGGACGGACCTTCCGGGCGGCGTTCCCGATGCTGACGACACTCCAGGAGCGATGCTTGCAGTGTTGAATCTGCGCGCAGTTGGGGAAGATTTTTCGCCCGAAGAAGTCGCTGCGCTGCAGAACGCGGCAACCTGGCTGTTGGGCCTGCAAAACCGAGACGGCGGCTGGCCCACATTCTGTCGAGGGTGGGGAACATTGCCATTTGACCGCAGCAGCAACGACCTGACGGCACACGTCCTGCGAGCCTTAGTGCAATGGCAGGCGAAGGTGTCCAACATTCCCAGCCGAACGGCGGCCGAAACCGAGACGGCCATTCAAAAAGGGGTTGAGTACCTCAAAAAGACGCAGGCCAACGACGGCACGTGGCTGCCGCTATGGTTTGGCAACCAGCACAATACAAATGACGAAAACCCTCTGTATGGAACAGCAAAGGTAACCCTGGCGTTGAAGGAAATCGGCCTTCAAAATCACGATTACACTCAAAAAGCGATTGCCTGGCTCCTCGACAACCAAAATGATGACGGCAGCTGGTCAGCTCGCAAAGAATTGCCGGGTTCGACGGAAGAGACGGCTCTCGCCATTGAGGCACTGGTCGGTTCGGCGACCGCGGAAAAGGCCGTTCTGGCGGGGGCAAACTGGCTGGCTGGCCGTGTTGAAGACGGAACCATCGCCGATCCGTCGCCAATCGGTTTCTATTTCGCCAAACTCTGGTATTTTGAGCAGCTGTATCCGGTCATATTTGCGACGGCGGCATTACGCCGGTGCGCGGAGGCTGGGTATTTCGCGAACGGCAAGGCGTTAGCGGTCGGTGACGTGCTGGAAGGCGCCTGATTCGACTGCCAGCGCCTTGCCGCTCGCAGAACAGTAGAAATTGGCAGCAGACGTGAAAACACAGACCGGGAACGAGTCGATCACTTTCTGACGCAAATTCGACTTCGTGCGGCACTTCGATGCCGCCGCGAGGTTATGCTGTAACGCCCGCCCGATCTCATTTTCAAATCATCCTTCCACCGAACGACGAATGCCATGCAGGAGTCTCGCGTGTCAACTATATCGGTTTCCGAATCCGTCCCGCCGCGCAGCGAATCTCACGCCTCACGACAGGTCGATTTAGACGACGACCCGAAGCCCGTGCGCAAGAAGGGAAAACGCCGCAGCACCAGCCACTTAAAGGCCGTGCCGGAATCGCTGCAACAGCGCGAAGAATTGAAACTGGCCGCGGAAGAATACGCGAAGAATCTCGACCGATCGCGCGCCTTCAACAAAAACGAACTCGAAAGACACAGCCGCGAGCTTCTGGATCAGCTTGGCCTCCCTGAGAAGTTTCTTGGCTTCATCATGGTGATGATCGGCAACTTCTTTTGGAAGCAGCAATTCCTGGCGATCCCGTTCGAGCGCCGCATGCTGCTGCTGCCTCACTGCTTGAAGCATGCCGAAGGTTGCCCTGCGGAATACTCCGAATTCGGTCTCGACTGCGAACGCTGCGGCGCGTGCTCGATTGCCGACTACAAAGTGAAAGCGGAACAGCTTGGCTATAAGGTGTTGGTGGCTGAAGGTTCGCCGGTTGTTCTCAAGATCATCGTATCGGGCTATATCGACGGCATTCTGGGCGTCGCCTGCCTGAATGTGTTGGAAAAAGCGATCGACAAAATCCTGATCGCGGGCGTGCCGTCTTACGCGGTGCCGCTGCATTCAGGCGACTGCATGAACACCACGCTGGACGAAGCATGGGTGTGGGACGTTCTCGACAAATACGAACCTTTGCCCGAAAAGCCGACGGCCAGTTACGTGCCGCTGATGCGAGCATCCTCAAAGATGTTCGAAGTCGACTTTGATCGATTGCTGCCGCGAGTTCGCACGAAGAACGGCGATTCCGCAAACAGCAGCCCGGTCGCGTTCACAGAATCGATTTCGTACGACTGGTTGCAAAACGGTGGCAAGCGTTTCCGTCCGTTCATCACGCTGGCGTCATGGTATGCAGCGTCCGGAGACGCAATTCTGACGGCAGGTGATGCAACGCCTGAGATTCCTGACGACGTGGCTCGCGTGGCGATGGCCATCGAAGCGTTCCACAAAGCGTCACTGGTGCACGACGACATTCAGGACAACGACGAATTTCGATACGGTCGCGAAACACTGCACCGCGAGCACGGAACCGGGCAGGCGATCAATATTGGTGACCACCTGATTGGGCTCGGCTACCGATTAATCCATTCTGCTCGAGGAATCGACGCTGACATCGCGATGGACGTGGCCGACCGCATGTCGACGGCTCATATCCGTCTGTGCGACGGTCAGGGCGCGGAGATGTCGTTTCAGCAGTCGCCCAACTGGGATATCACCCCGCTGGATGCGCTGCAAATTTACTCATTGAAAACCTCCCCCGCATTCGATGCCGCTTTGTACGCGGGGTTACGAATGGCGAAGCACCCGCTGGCATCCGGCGACGAAGTGGCCAACTTCTGCCGCCATGTGGGCGTCGGCTTTCAGATCCTGAACGACTTGAAGGACTGGCAGGGCGACAAAGATAACAAACTCCGCAGCGGTCAGGATGCGTTGGCTTTGCGCCCGACGTTACTACTGGCATTAGCATTGAAAGATGCGGACGAACAGCAACGCCAGACCTTGCAGGATGTGCTTTCGGGCAAGTTCGACGATGTGCCGGAAGAGGCAAGAATCGACAAGCTGCGAGCTATCTTCAACAGCTGCGGAGTCTTCGATAAAGCGGAAACGCTGGTCGAACGATCTCAGGAACGAGCCGAAGCGATTGTTGAAGACATCGAAGACGAGAAGGTGCAGGCACTGCTCCGGTTCTTTCTCGAAACGGTGCTCGCCCGCGACGACGGCCCCACGCCCGCTGAACACCTCGACCCGGATTCCGGTGATCCACCGCCATCGCCTGCCGCGCAGCCTGTGTTTGTGCCGCTGACAATCGGCAGCTTGTAGACGAAACGCGTCCCGTCCCCGAAATCGACTTCCGTGATTGACAGCCTGCTTGCAAAGGCACGCGTTTTCGTGGTCGCACAAACGTTGCTTACGCGCGGACCGGGACGCCTCGAAGTCTTTGCACACCGAGTCGGAAGATGACCCAGAGTGCGACGACCGCCTCTTTCATGTTGATCTTGGTCACACCAAAACGGCGATCAGCAAACGTGATCGGTGTTTCAACAAACCGACAGCCAACTCGGTGGCAGCGGTAGAGCACTTCTTCTTCAAACGCATAGCCTTTGGCCATCGTTCGGTCCCAGTCGATTTCGGCCAGCTTGCTGACGGAATAGCAACGAAAGCTGCCGCTGTTGTCCTTCGTCTTCAGCCCGAGCAGCACGCGTGCATATAGGTTGATGCAGCGACTCATAAGATGGCGTCGCAGATTCCAACCGACAACTCCGCCGCCTTTCACATAGCGAGACCCGATCACGACGTCGGCATCTTCAGCACACTGCAGGATGGCCGGAATATGATTCGGGCTGTGGCTGAAATCGGCATCCAAATTCAGCAGTTGGTCGTAACCTTCCGCTATGGCATAGCGAAACGCTTCCACTTTTGCGGCTCCTAAACCCTGCTTCTCTGGCCGGTGCAGCAGACTGACCTTCGAATCCGCAGCGGCGAATTCACGAACGACATCGCCGGTTCCGTCGGGCGAATTGTCATCGATCACAAGAATATCTGCGTCCGAAGAAACAGCGCGCAGTTCGGGGATCAGCAGCCGGATATTTTCGACTTCGTTGTACGTGCAGATCGTGAATAGCAATCGAGGCATCAGGAGACCGTCTCATCAAAACGTAGCGCGCCGGTTTTCGCAAGATTGCGTTGAAGCTGCAACGGTGGCAAAGACAGCTCTTTGGAAAACGTCTGCAATCGTTCCCAATTCTGCCGAGGCGCGTCGGGGGCTGAGTCTGCGGGACGCCGGATCGCCCGGATCAGAACATTGCGGCCCGTGTGTTCCATTTCGATGAACTCCATCACGGTCGTATTGTAGCCCACGCATTCCAGCAGGTGAGCTCGCACGGCATCTGTTGTCAGTTCGCAGAACCGTTCGTGCAGAATTCCGTGACCGGATATCACAGGGTGGGCTGTCGCTGGCAGAGCAGCCGCGAGTTCGTGATGACAACAGGGCACAGCCAGAATAACGTTGGCATTCCACGCAACCGCGGCAGCCAGAGCATCATCAGTAGCGGTGTCGCAGGCGTGCAACGAAATCGCAAGGTGGACGTCTTCGGCTGGCTGAAAATCGGCGATGTCGGTCGCTTCGAAGGCGATTCCTGTCAGCTTCAGTTCTGACGCAATTGCCTGACACGTCTGAACAACGTCCGCGCGCCGGTCGAGACCTGTGATGTGGACCTTGCGTCCAAGACCAGCAGTAAGATAGTAGTGAACGGCAAAAGTCAGGTAGCTCTTGCCGGAACCGAAATCGACAATTCGAAGGGTATCTTCTGTTGGCAAACGCGACACGATGTCACGGATGAATTCGACGTACCGATTGATTTGACGGAACTTGCTGTAGTGCTTCGCGTGCACTCGACCAGACTTCGACATCACACCTGTTGCCACCAGGAACGGCACGACCTGATCCTCAGGAATCAAATATTGCCGCTGTCTGTTGTGCTCAGCCGGAGCCACAGGGGATTCAGTTTGCACGGATCGTTCAGTGACGAGGCAGCGTCCCTTTTTATTGAACCGCGCCGTCCATTCGGCTGAGTCGGTTCGCAGCAGGCAGTCTCGAAAGGCAATGCCTGCTGACTCGCGGATTTCATTCACGGCTTCATCGGCCGTCAGATTCCGGTGCCGTTCCTGATTGCCTTCGCGCGACGTAAACTGATAAAGAAGCCGTTCGCGAATCTTGACCGGCCGAATGTCAACGCGACGGACGGCGTCGTTCGCCTTCGACGCGGGCTTGCTAAGCACAGCCTTCTGCACTGACCGGCTGGCAAATGCAGTTTCTAACTGCAGCAAAAACGTCTCAACATCGGATGACATAAACCCAGCGACCAGCTTTTCAACGAACCAGAATCGTTTTATTTACGAAGCGGCGTCGTGCTGCCGGCCGTCTGGCGAATGGGCGACGTGCTGCCAACCGGTGGACGGATGAGTGTCGTCGGTGCCGCGCTGCGGTGAGAGCTTAGCGGCGTGGTCGCACCATTATCAACGGCTGTGTCGGACTTTGTCACGGTTGAGGACAGGGACACCTGCTTTAGCGAGGCTGTACCCGGCTTTGTCGCAGCGTGTGTCGGTGTCTCGGCCGCATTGAACGCAGGCTTGTCCGACTGACGGACCTTCCAGTCTGTCGATGCACCGGAATCGGTGGCCGACGTCATTTTTGCAGAAGACTTTGGTGCCACTCCATTATTCGATGCTGTACCTACGGGCATGGAAACTCGAGTACCATCGATTCGTGAACGACGCGACGTTGAACCTTCTGCCGACACCGCGCTACGTGTTGATTCACGCCAAGTTGGTTTCGTAGATTGCTCAATCCGTGAAGCCGAAGGCGAGGCTTCCAGCATCGGAGCCAACTCGTCAACAGGAATTACAGGCTGCGATGTCGCGGCCGGGGCCGGTGTGTTCACTGGCGAAGCGGCCGCTGGAGTGGCCTGAGCCGTTTGCACGGGCTTAGTGGCAGGAGTCGGCGTGTTCGCCATGTCGGGCAGTTCTGGTGCCGGTGCTGGCACCGGTTCCGGAGCCGCTTCAGTGGCGGGCGGAGCCGTTGTGGAAGGTGAACCGAACGCTGGATCGTTTGTCATGTCAACAGGCGTTTCGACTGGCAGAGGTTCGCCTTCCATGTAGACGTCCTGTTGCAGCATCGCTCCGTCGTATCCCGTCGCCCCGGCAACTCGCAGATCTTTGTACCGCAGCAGCGAACCTTTTTCGTAGTGAACATTCTTCAGGGCCACGGCGTATTCGGATCGAGCTCGGAAGAACTGAATTTCCGCCTGCACCAAACGTCGCTGAGCGTCCAGAATTCGGTCTGTGGTATCGTTGATGGAATTGCCTTCGCGCGTTTCCAGTGCCTGCAAGTAGTCTCTGGCTGCGAGGTACTGATTCAAATTATTCTGCAGCGACTGGAAGGCTCGTACGGCGTCGGCGATCGCACCGCTCAGGTTGCTGACCACTTCACGCTGCTGTTCTTTCTGAATGGCTCGTTCGCGAGCCAGTTTAAGTTCTGCATTCTGCACGGCCGCGTGAGCTTTGCGGTATCCGATGGGCACGGTCAGTTCCACACCAACCGTCCATTCCTGCTGATCGCCATCCGCCAGATTTCCGAGCGACGAATTCGGCGCCGTGATTGAGCCGCCGTCGTTGCCGATCAAATGGTCGCCAAAACCTCGCCAGCGGTATCGGCCAATAGCGTCCAGTCGAGGATTGAGAAAGTTCTTCGCTGCCAGCAATTCCATCTCACGTTTTTTCACGTTCAGATGTTGCCGCTGCAGTTCCGGCCGCTGCCGAATCGACTCATTCATGCAGGAATGCCAGTCGAAGCTGATGTTCGCCATGGTCGGTTCTTCAGAAGGACGCATCAACTGGCCATCGGCGGCCGGCATTCCAACCAACAAACGCAGCCGACGTTCAGCCGCCAGCACGCCACCTGTCATCTGCACAGTACCACCGCTGGAACCGTTTTGAGTTTGCGTGCCCTGTAGCAGCCGACCGGACAGTGCGTCATCGACGTCGGCTTTCAGTTGATAATATTGCTGGCGAGCCAAAGCTTCATCGGCGATCTTAAAGTTGCCGGCGGTGTCCATCGCCTTCGCTTTGTTCCACACGACAAGCGCTTTTTCCATCGCCTTTTTGCGAGCATCAAGTTCGCGGTAGGACAGGTACAAGTCCCAGTAGGCGTTTTCGACGTTACTGACGTAGTCTCGCAATGACGCCATGAATTCAGTGTGGTTGATGTCGGCGTTTGCTTTCGCAATCAACACACCGTTGTAGATTCCGGGCGTGGCACCAGGACCGGCGATGCGGTTAAATTCTGCTCCACCACCCTGCAACAACGGCTGACGAATTTCGCCTTCCAGCCATGTGTCCCACGCCGACCGGAACGTATTCGCCGGAGCGTTGTTGGCATCGAAGAGTGCCGTGCTGCGGACAGCCAGCAAAGAACCTGTGGCCGTTCGTTTTGACAGTTCGACCTGATAGTCATGCAGGTCCTGAGTGAACGCGGTGGTTCCGCCAGCGAAAAAGTTATTGTTATAGATGCGGTTGTTGTTGTTGAAAGTCGACGACGCGGACAGTTGAGCGTCGAAGGCACTGAGGGCGGCTTCCATACCAAAGCGAGGATCGGTTTCCTGCAACTGAGTTGAATAGCCGGTGTTGACCGTGTCGGGAGAACGCAGCACGATGCCGCCGATGTCTCGCAACACAGACGAATGCTGCATCGCCAGACGCAACACGTCATCTAAAGTTCGATCGACATAGGTGATTTCGTCTGCCGCAACGCTCAACGCGGTCACAGGCTCAGAAGTCATACTGACTTCCTGGAACACCTGAGGATTCGGATTATCAATCTGCTGAGTGATACAGTCGATCTCGGTCGTATCATTGTTCACCGTCTTTTCCCACTGACGGTTCGACGCCGCGCAGCCGGAAAACAGGATCGGCGAAAACACCATGGAATAGACCAATGACATTGCCATGGACAGGCGCATTGGCCGCGTCGGTTGAGATTGTGCTGTTTCAGCTGGGTTACGGAGCGGCATTTTCATATCCATACTTGCTGCCGTGTCTGATTCGTGATTCAGACCGTGTTGCCGAATTGCACTGCGTGCGCACATCCTGTGCAGGCAGTCGCTGACCTTACCTATCTTTTCATCGACGATGAGCGAACCGGATTGAAGATATTCTGAACCTTCATCCGACCTTTGCCCGGGAAGCAGACTCATAACCGTTAAGGAGACTGTCGCCGCGCAGAATATTGCCGTCCGGCAGCAGGATCTGCCGATGCGCGTACCGGATGCGCAGCCACAAGAGGTACAAACGTCCAGTCGTTTTGCAGCGCTGGATGTCGGCAAAAACTGCCGCGCGACGTTGCTAACTTAACTCGCCGCTGCGTTGGGTTGAGGCTTCCACGGCGCTGATCAAAGCCGCTCTGACTCCGCCGCGTTCCATTTCGTGCAAGGCGGCGATCGTTGTTCCACCAGGACTGGTGACAGCATCCTTCAATGCGGCGGGATGTTCACCGGTCTGTAAGACCATCTCAGCCGCGCCAACTAAAGTCTGCGCGGCAAGTCGAATGGCCATATCGCGCGGCAGGCCAACCTTCACGCCGCCATCACTGAGCGCTTCAATGATCTGGAAGACATAGGCCGGTCCGCTGCCCGAAAGACCAGTCACGGCATCCAGCAAATGTTCCGCCACGATCTCAACCACGCCGACACTGCTAAGAAGAGTCGACACCAATTGTTCGTCCGCATCTGACGCTAACGTGCCCCGGCTGACCCCGCACGCACCTTTCCCAATCAAGCACGGCGTGTTCGGCATGACTCGAATCAGGCGACTACCCGCCGGCAGCCATGATTCCAATCGCGAAATGGTCAGCCCGGCAGCGACGGATACGATCAGTTGGTCAGGTGTGAGCTGAGGTCCCAGCTCTTCCAAAACGGATTGCATCATTTGTGGTTTTACGGCCAGAAACACGACGTCTGAATTCTTCAGATGTTCGTCTGCCGCTGCAGACACCACCACATCCTTCCCCACTGCAGTTCGGAACGCCTGTTTGGAAACTTCTGACGGATCGACGCCACAAATTTGAGCAGTCGGCACGAGTTCTCGAGTGAAGCCCCTGGCAAGTGCCGTTGCCATGCGGCCTGTGCCGACAAATCCGATTCTGACGTGATGTGGTTTCATGCTGAGGCTTAGTTTTAGGCTGATGTTCGAAGATTCAGAGCGGCGTTTGGAAGTTAAGGGCTGTCGTTTCCACTACCACCCTGGTATGGTGTAGTAGCATTCTGGACGGGTCTCAGCGGAATTCGCCAACCCATCGGCAGCGAATCGCAAATTTCGTCGCAAACAGCACGTGAAATTCAGAGAAATCGCGACGCTCAGGTAATCCATCCGGTATTGGACGACGGCACAAACGCAGACTCAACACGCGGCGGGCAAACTCATGGCGAGACGTAGTAAACTTTCCGGCACCTTGCTGCCTGTGTTAATCGTCATGCTGACCGTCCCCGCACTCGGCCAGACCGTACGCACCGTGACGGTTGGAGAAGACGGCAAGCCAGTCGTCGTTGAAACTCCGGCCACGGCTACGCCCTCAGCGGCCAACGCGAAGCCCGGCACTCCCGGGAAGCCGCCGACTGGCAAGCCTGATTCCGGCAAACCCGACGATGCCAAAAAAGATGGCGACAAGAAGGGTGACGGCAAAGAAGGCGAAGCGGATTCCAAAGTGGTCAAGCGACCAATGAAGACCGAAGAACCTGCCGGCCCCATTGCCAAAGAAGTGGAAGTGGAAGATTCCGGCAAGGTCACCTTCAGCCTCAAGGGCCAGCCATGGGAAGCCGTGCTGCAGTGGCTGGCCGATGTTTCCGAACTGTCCCTCGACTGGCAGGAACTTCCCGGCGACACACTAAACCTGACAACCACGCGCAGCTATACGCTTGAAGAAGCTCGAGACATGATTAACCGGCACTTGCTGGCTCGCGGCTATTGCATGGTATTGAATGGTGAACTGTTGTCCGTCCTGAAGACCAGCGACATCAAGTCGTCGCTGGTGCCTCGGGTCAGACCCGAAAATCTTGAAAACCAGATGGATCACACTTTGTGCAAAGTGTCATTCGACCTGAACTGGCTGATCGCGGACGAAGCGGTTGAGGAACTGGCTCCCATGTTGTCCAGAGCCGGTCGCATCAGCAAACTTAGTCGCACAAATCGCATCGAAGTGATGGACACCGCTGCCAGCCTAAAAGACATCTACCGCATCTTGCAGTCCGAACAGTCGGACGACGGACAGGAACAACTGGTCCGCACGTTTCGTTTAGAACATCGTCGAGCCAACGAAGTGATCGACCTTCTGCGCACGTTGCTGGGTATGGAAAACGAAGGTGGCGGCGGTAGCCGAGGCGGCGGAATGGGGGATACGCGTCAGATCACATCAATGATGCAGCAGATGCAGCAGCAGTTGCAACGCATGGGAAACAGCGGCAGCAAGGGCGGTGGTGGTGGCGGCAAAGAACCTGTCAAAACGCGGCTGGTACTGAACCAACGTGAGAACATGATTCTGGCCCAGGCGGCTCCCGACCAAATGGCCATCATCGAAAAAGCGATTTCACAAATCGATGTGCCGGTGGAAGCATCGAATTCGCTGCTGCAGAACATCAACAAGATGCGAGTCTACCGAATGGAAACGGTCGATCCGCAAACGCTGGTTGACCTGCTTCAGGAACTGGGCGACATGGGCCCCGGCACCGTTTTGAAGGTGGACGAAGATAAGAAATCCATCGTCGCTTTTGCGAGCCTGGCCGATCACCTGACGATCAGCACGTTAGTGGAAAAGCTGGATCAATCGGGCCGTCAGGTCGAAGTCATTCCGCTGCGACGTCTGGATGCCGAATACGTCGCTGGCACGATTCAGGCACTGATGGCTCCACCGCCGAAAGAAAACCAGAATTCGCGCTACGGCGGTTTCTACAGCCGCTTTGGCAGTGAACCGCAGAAGGAAGAACCCAAGGAATTCAAAGTCGAACCCGATATCGAAAACAACCGTATTTTGGTCTATGCCAACAAGGTGGAGATGGGCGAAATTCTTACGCTGCTGCAGAAGCTGGGCGAGATCCCCGATCCGGATGCAGTCGACAACGGAATCCGTGTGTTCGAAATGGGCCCCGAAGACGACCCACGTGAAGTGATGGAACGCATCAAACAGTTATGGCGACGGAACAACGAACTGCAGATCGACATTCCGAAAAAGCAACCGGCGACGGACGAAGATGACGCATCAGATTCTGAACCCCAAAAACCACAGCCAGCTGTTGAGCGCAACGAAGCGGTGCGCGTGACTCCAGAACGGGTTTCGGCCGATGAGTTTTTCGAAATGCTGTCAGCCACGGATGCGACACCACCGCGACATGCCGTAGCTGGTGAATCGTCCGCACGCCCCGGCAACCAGCCAAGCTGGTCACCTCAGGAAAAGTCGATCAAACCACAAAACGTCACGGTGCTAACAGTCGCTCCGGACGAACGAGCGAATGACCGCTCGCGAAGCGATAACGACTCCGCCGACCGCACCATGGATCACGGTTCGCCGCTGAAGTTTTCTGTCACACCAGATGGAAACCTAATTGTCAGCAGTCGCGACGCCGCAGCCTTGGCCGAGATGGAAGATCTGATGAAGCAGCTGGTGCGACCCGCCCCGAAGTACAAAATCTTCTACCTGAAATATGCCACTCCGTCATGGGTGACCATCAATCTCGAAGAGTACTTTGAAGCGGACGAAGAATCCGGCAGCGGAATCCAATACAGCCCGTTCTACGGCTTCATGCCCTCCACCAGCAACAAAAGCAGCAAATCGACTTTGGGCAGCCGACGCCAGCCGCAGTTCATTTACGACAACTTCACCAGCAGCATTCTGGTCCGCAATGCCGACCGTCGTCAGCTTCAAACGATTGAAGATCTGATCAAAGTTTATGACGTGCCCGAACCTGCCGACACGCGATCTGTGCGAGTCACCAAAATCTTCAAGCTACGAAACGCGAAGGCGGAATCCGTCGCTCAGGCCGTCAAAGACGTCTTCCGCGACCTGCTTAGTTCCAACGACAAGGCGCTCGAAAAGAACGGCGAGCAGAAAACTCAAACGCGAGTGTATTCGTACTTTGGAGATAGCGACGAAGATGACGGCGATTCGCCTATCCGCTTCAAAGGCCTACTGTCGATCGGCATCGAACCGTCATCGGACACGCTTGTTGTGTCATCCACCGCGTCGCTAATGGACACCGTAGGAGCACTGATTGAGGAGCTGGACAAAGCGGCCGATCAGTCATCGTCCGTGCAGGTATTAAAAATCGATCCGTCGGTCGACATCGGCCTGCTCCAGGAAAAGCTAACCAAAGCCCTCGGCCCGTCCCCTTCACAACAGCAACAACCCAAAGGCAAAAACGGCCGCCCCCCCGTCAACGGCGTCCCCGTCGGAGCTCAGCCGGGGCAGAGTGAGTAGGCATGAATTCATGTCAGCTTCAGCGTGCGAGCAACGCCAGAAAAAGTAGTTGCGTTGACCGTGTACAAGGACCGCCGTACACTGGTAGTAAACGTGGCGTTTCGGACTTATTTGCAGTCAGGCGCTGCGCTGAGTACCTGCATTGCCCAAAGTCGATTCTTCTATGAAACGCCAAAGCCTGCCAATCGCCGTTTTGCTAATTTGCCTCGCCGGCATCGGCTGGTGGATGTGGCAACCGAACCCGGCCGCAGATGTCGAGGATGCTGAGACCGCTGCGAATTTAGCTGGTTCAGGCAATGAGCAATTTGCAGGTCTGGATATTGACAAACAAAAGGCGATCTGGGATTCTGAACACGTCACATTCGAGCTCGAAACCCACTTCGGTCGCAAGCTTGTTGCTGGAATTCAGGACCGTTCAACGGACAGTTTAGCCAGTTTCTTTCGCACAGACTTTGCGGGAGTAGTGCCGGGGCAGTCCGATCCATCGACGACGAAAAAATCTTCAATTGTCGAGACCACCTACAGTGTTGAAGTGAATGGGGCTGCCGCCGTCGATTCAGAACGGTTTTCACAGCATCTCATGAAGAGTATTGAGCCAGTCCCAATCGGTGGCAAAGGCCGGTTACGGGTGCTGAAGATTAAACGCGTCGAGGAAGAAGGACCGACGGATAGCTGGGACCTGGACGTTCTACTTACGTTGAGCGGTATGGACGCGTCTGGCGAGCCGACGACTTATACCTCACATGGTCGCATGCAGTGCCGCTTTGCCGATGACGATGAGATCAAGGCCGGGCGAATTGTCAAATCGTGGCGAATCGATTCCGAGTCACTCCGTAAGAGTCAGCAGACTTTGATGGAAGAAGTCACGTCGCAGGTCCGCCTGGATCGGCTTGCAATCGAGGACAACTGGACGAATGGCGTGAATGCTGTGCGACAGTATCGCTTTCAGGCAGCAGTCGAAGACTTCGACGGGGACGGGTTCCTGGACATCGCGGCCGCCACCGCAGAAGGGCAACAGTTTGTCTTGAGATGGGACCCGGAACCTGGACAGTATGTAGACGTGACCGAATCGCTGGGCCTGCCGAGTTCCATTTCGACAAACAACCGTGCCTATCTGGCCAGCTGGTTCGACTTCGACAACGATGGCGATCCCGACCTGCTTTTAGGTGAGTCATTTTTCAGGAACGTTGAAGGCCGTCGCTTCGAACCTTTGGCTGAAAACGGCGGTGCAAAATTCGCGTTCAATCCCATGGGGTGCGTGGTTGCGGACTACGACGCGGACGGGCTGCTCGATTTGTATGTCCTTTACCAACGTGAAAGAGACGCTGACGCGGTTAATAACGGAAAACCACCTGCATGGGTTGGGGATGACGATACCGGGGCCGCCAACCAGTTGTGGCGCAATCTCGGCGGTGGAAAGTTTGAGGAAACGGCCAAATCCGCAAATGCCACCAGTGGAAAACGCCATAGCTTTGCCGCGACATGGCTGCACGCAAACGACGATCACTATCCGGATCTGTACGTCGCAAACGATTTTGCGAGGAATTCACTGCTGATCAATCGGGGCGACGGAACATTCGACGACGTCACTGATTCCTCCGACGTTGGCGACTTTGCTACCAGCATGGGAGTCGCATCGGGTGACATCAATGGAGATGGTACGCCTGAGATCTATATTGCAAACATGTATTCGAAAATGGGGCGTCGAATCATCGCGAATGTGTCTGCGGATGATTACCCCGATGGTGTCTATGAGCAGCTTGTCGGCTCTTGTGCTGGAAATCGTCTCTATTCGACGACGGGCAATGTGCAGCAGTACCACGAGCTAAGCGAGCAGCTTGGTATCAACGCGGTTGGCTGGGCCTATGCACCCGCATTCGCAGATTTCGACAGCGATGGATTGCTGGACATTTACGCAACAACCGGTTTCTTAAGTTTCAACCGCACAAAGCCCGATGGCTGAACATGCCTTTGGAGGGCTGTCGTGTCACAGCCACTTGACCGCACGTGCAGCATCGAACCGCTCGGTGATATCGATTCATCAGCTGGTGAATTCTGGACGCACCCGTTCGCAATGCTGCGAAATGGAGACAACCTGAGTGCTTACGAAACGAATTGCTTATTCCTGAATGTTGACGGCAACCAATTTTTGGATGCTTCGTTCGCATCCAACGCGAATATCGACGCGGATTCCCGGTCGGTAATGGTAGGGGACTTCGATGGAAACCTGACGCCGGATCTTCTTGTTGGATCTGTCGGAGGAGGCCCCTTGCGTTTGTTCCTGAATCGGTTCCCTGACGCCAATCACCGTGTAGACTTTCGGTTGCAAGGTGTCGAGAGCAATCGCTCAGCGATCGGAGCACGAGTGATTGTCGAAGCCGGAGGCAAACAAATCTATCGCGATCTGTTCGCCGCAAACGGATTTATGGGGCAGAGTCCGGCTCGACTAAACATCGGCGTCGGGACGGCTGAAAGCGTCGACAGGCTGACCATAATCTGGCCATCAGGCAGCAAGCAGGAATTTCAAAATCTTCCGGTCGATGGCACAATCGAAATTACTGAAGGCACTCAGAAATTCGACGTCGTCATGCCAGCAGCTACTGAGAAATAACAATAGCCGGCAAACACACCGCCGAACGAGACGCACGAGCTGGGTTTCAGTTTGCCTCGCCGGTTCGATAACGAAGACGATCATCAGCTTCGACGGATTCCATCATCCACGGAGTCGGGCGACCTTCCACCAACGTGTACTTCCTGCCAGCCGCAAGATGGTCCCACACCTGAATTGCACCGGAGGGCCATGTGACCTGAAGCGTATCGACAGTTTCGTGCGGACCAAGACCGATCTTTACATCGTTTTCATTTGCGGCCATGAATCCCCCGTCGGAACTGTTTTGAAAGCACGTCGTGCGGCCGCCTGCCGTGATCGACAGCCGCGCCGCTTGAGCCTGCCGAGGCGATTGCGTGCCGATCAGGCGCACAGCCATGCGATTTGCATCCGGATGGCGGTTTGCAAGTAGCGCGGAAGGACTGTTGAGGAAACTCACTGCCAAATCCGCGGCCAGGTCGCAGTTCCAATCGACAACTGCAACGCTGCGTCCAAACTTCTTCGTTTGAAAGAACGGGCCAGCCTTGTCGGAAGCATCTACAAACTCGCCCGATTGATTCAGAAACAGCTGCGAGCGCATAGGCACGTCATACAGGTGTCCATTGGCGACAAACAGGTCTCGATCTCGGTCAGCATCGAGATCGATAAACTGAACTCCCCAGCCTAGCATCGGCCGACTTGCAGCTGCGAGGCCAACGCGATGGGTGCGGTCTTCGAACCCAAGGCCGCCAAGGTTAGTGTAGAACGTATTCGTCTCATCTTCGTAGTTTGAAATGAAGAGATCGAAAAGCCCATCATGGTTGAGGTCTTCGGACGCGATTCCCATGCATGCTTCTCCTTTTCCATCGCGATTGAACGCAACGCCAACCAGGACGGCCGTTTCGCTGAAGCCACGCCATGCCGACTTTTCCCTTCGGGGCACATCCTCCCCAAGGTTTCGAAACAGGAAGTTTCCTGTTGTGTCGTTTCCGACAAACAAATCGACCCAGCCATCATTGTCAACGTCGGATGAGATTACGCCCAGGCCTTTTCCGTCGGCTGCCATAAGCCCTGCGTCAGCCGTTAGATCCTGAAATGAACCATCGCCCATATTGAGCTGAAAAACATCCTGCTCTGCCGGAAAATCCATCACGCGACAGGGCCCGTGATAGTTGCCGTTTCGGCACACCCCCAGCCTGCCGTCCGGTATTCGAACGTAATTTGTGTTGTAGAGGTCGAGGTCGCCATCGCGGTCAAAATCTGCGAACGATGCGCTCGTACTCCATTGCACGCCAGTCAGCCCCGCCTCTTTTGTCACGTCACAAAATGTTCCATCTCCATTGTTTCGATAGATTACGTTCGCACCACGGGTGCAGACATACAGATCGGGAAATCCGTCATTATCTATGTCTGCGACAGCACAGCCGTGCCCGTAGCCGTGGTGATTCACGGCGGCCACAGCGGTGGCGTCGACTGCTGCACCGCCTCGGAAGTTTCTGAACAAGCGATCGGAAAGTGGGCTGCCAGGTTCACCCGGCTGTGGGTTGCTTTGGGTCAAAAACAGATCCGGCCAACCGTCCAAATCGAAGTCAACAACCCCGATCCCTCCCCCCAAAGTTTCCGTCAGAGAATCCTGCTGACCACCGCTTTGATAATATGTGAACCCGAGGCCAATTTCGGTCGCAATATCAACAAGAGCCAGAGGTTGCGATGGGCCTGCCGCATCTGGCCTTATTCCGGTGTCAGTAGATTGCGCAACAGCGATCCGGGGGGCTCCAACGAGGGATACAGAATGGTCGAGATCCTTTGAACTTGCCACAAGCAAACAATGTTGGGGATTGGCGTTCTGCCGAGTGTCTTTTACCAAGCGTCTGGCTTCTGCACCAAATTCGATGTGATCGGTGAGGGCTTTGAAGCAGATGACTGCAGCTCTGTGTTGTTCGAGCCTACTCAGAATCCGCCCCATCTGCATCACCGTTTTTGCAGCCGGGCCTTGAGGTTCCAACGGTTTCGCGTGGCTTAAGATTTGCCACAGCTCACCATTTAGCTGTGCACGGTGAGCCCACTTCGCAGCTTCGCCGTGATCTTCCTGATGCGTCAGCAGACGCGATAACGCAGCCACCGGCTCTGGGTCGAAGGGGCTTAGCAGCGAAGCATTTTTGTAGGCAACAATCGCGGAGGCGGTATCTCCTTGCTCCGTAAAAATCTGAGCTTGTGCCAGCCACGTCCTCAAGTTGGCATCACCCACTGGCGGCAGCTGCGACAGTTCAGTGCGTGCACGCTGAAAATTTCCCCGATCCAGATGGACCTCGGCCACCCCCAAATTGAGACGCCAACTTTCGAACCCGGACCTGGAAAAGTCAGAATCTTGCAACAGCGAGTTTGCACGCGCCAGCTGGCCTTCCAGCCTGTGGTAGTAGGCGAGCGCTGTACGTGCCAGACAATCATCGGGGGATTTTTGCACCGAGGCCTTCAACCATTCCAGGTGCGAGTTGTCTTCCCAATAGAAGTTCCTTCCAACACAGTACAATGCTATGTCTGCCGGAGATGCCTGTCCAAGCTGGTCGAGCTCGGCGACATGAGCGAACATTGCTTCCCACCGCGTCAGGATCAATTCCAGATGCATCAGCAATCTTCGAGCTGCTGAGTGATCAGGACGAAGTTGCAAACAGTGATTGAGACACTCACGTGCATCGCTGGGGCGATTCCATTGCATGGCAAGTTGCGCACCACGATACGCGGCATCAACCGCGCTCTGCGGAGCTGAAACAGGGACATTTTGCAGCCATTCCAAAGCCGCTTCTTCATCGCCCTCCAGGATGCATACTTCAGCAAGCGTCTCAACGACCTCAGCGTTCTCCGGTTGAAGCTGTTGCAGTTTGGCAAGGACCAGCCGGGCAGATTCCAGGTCTCCCTCCTTGATCAGCTCGTACGCCTGAGATGTCAGAGCGTCTGGATCGAGCTGTTGGCTTTGTACCCAAGTCACACCAACTGCGACAGCCACACAAACAGCTATGGCTGCGAGCAGTATGCGTGGTCGAAACAACCATTGGAACGATGGGCGTGTCATCAGAATCTCCTGGCATTTTCAGGGAAACCTCAAAGATGACTTAGAACGTCAAACAAGACCGGGGTGAGCCGCGACGTTTGGGTTTACGTTTCAGGGTGCGCCATTTCCGCTCGATGACATTTGTCGACGCATGATTCTTCCTTGCATCTTGACTACTGTCGGCAAAACGCGGCTCAGCTGGTTTTTATTTCGGGCGTTCTTAGCCTGCGGCGAAGCTGTGGATTTCGAGTACCGGCCAAACTTCTCAGCACAAAGCCGCCAAACACTGAAGTGGATACACGTAATTCGAGCTACGAAAATGAGAACCCCTCCGGCGATGCTGGGGCCGTACCTTGAGCATCGAACAGGAGATTCTTCAGCCCCGTCCGCGACTGCGTCCTTTCCAGGGTGAAAAGGGCCTGGACTGCATCCTGAATTCGGCCAGTGGAACAACGGACAAAGAACTAACCTGATCGCCGAGCTGTCCACGCGTCGACAAAACGAAGCTCAGGAAAGAAGGACTCCAGCGGGTAGGCAGTCCCGTATCTAACAGAAATTTGCAACACGATGTTGGGCGAAAGGCAGCCGAACACGCTGCCCTCCAGGGGCGTCATCGCGAAGAGAAGTCAGATCTGAACGGCAGAAACCCAGTGTCGTTAGACACTGGGTTTCTGGTTGCCTGCTAACGTTCGGGAAATCCGACTGCTAGAACTGCATGTTTTCGACTTCTCCACCACTCATAGTACCAGCACCCCGCCAGACACCTGTGTCGATGTTTTCATTGACGAAATGTACAGCACCGTCCCCAAACAGGACTTGAGCTCCACCAGTGTGTGCGCTCGACACGCCTCTAGCTCCTGGCTCGTTGGGGGCAAGGTCATCGACCCACGATACCTGATCCGCGCACGGCCCCTGACCGCTCTGGCAACCGGTGTCATTGGCCGCGCCATTCTGAGGAGCCGTTTGACCGATGTTGTTGCCCTTTCTTGGAGCAGCAGCGTTTGGCGGCCAGTAGGTGTCGGCATGGCAGAAGCCGGATTCGGCGGCCCACCACTTACATCTTTGGCCGGTAATATTGCTGGGACCACCGCTGTAGCGATTGAACAACACACCGCGATGCACTTCACCAACCATCGCCGTGTTACTTGTGCCATCCACAACGTCCCGAATTCGGGCACCGCGAAAAGTCAACATTCCCTGACGGTCCTGGGGATCTCGATCGCCATGGCTGTTCGCCGCATTGTCGCCACCACCGCTGATACCCGGATAGTTCGTCGGCTTTTCTGCCCCGACGAAGAGCGTGGCATCACTCGGGCAAAGATAAGCGGCAATGGCTGTTCTCAGCAACATAAGTCGTCTGTCTCTCGCCGGTTGATTACCGAATGAACCACAGGTGGTAATGCTCGTATCATCCGTTGCATTGGCCTGATAAAGCGGAGCCTGTTCGATCATCGGCAGGATCGCCACACGCCAGCTGAAGCCTGACCCATTAATCCAACCCGGGCAGCCAGGGTATCGGATGTTCCTGTCAACAACCTTCCCCTGCGGGAACATGGAATACACATCATGGTAATTGTGCAGCGCGACGCCGAGTTGCTTGAGATTGTTTTTGCATTGCGTTCGCCGAGCGGCTTCGCGTGCCTGTTGTACTGCCGGAAGCAGTAGTGCGATTAAGATCGCGATAATTGCAATCACGACCAATAATTCGATGAGCGTAAAGCCTCGCCGAATTCGTAAAGAAAGCTTCATTTAGGACCTCCCAAAAAACGCAACAGTAAAAATGGGGGGCGTAATCAGCCTCCCCTGTGCGACAGCACCTTCCCATGATCGAAAATCATTCACAAAAAATCAAGGCAACTTCACTTTCTCAAAGAAAATTGCCAACGAAACTAAAAAACTCCAAAACTACGACAGAGTAGCCTGAGGTCGGTTTCCGTCTGAAACTGCCTCGACGACGCGACGGTTAATGTCGCCACGACGCAGTTTCCAGATATAGCCATCAACGATGAAGTGATGGATGTTAATTGCGGCTATCACCAGCAACACGCTTTCCGCTGCCCCAAATCCCAGCATTTGATACCCGTAGGGGAGGCAGTTGAACAACGCGTATCCAAGCACGAGGCACATTCCGTAGAACCAAAGCACGTGAAACGCCACACTGCGGCGGTTTTCCGGAAGGGCCACTCGATCGCGCACATGAAAAATCATGACAATCGCAAGGTACTGGACGCCATGAAAAATGGTTGTCCAGATGAAACCGTCAATCAATGGAAACACCACGAACCACACGCCGTTTGTCATGATTATCAGGAGGCTGATCACAGGCATGCTGCGATGGTGACTGCGCCATACGATTCCAAACAGCGCAACAGGTAAGAACATTGCCATGACGCCAAGTATTCTTCCGGCGATATCGACTCCTGTTCGCCAGTCGACGTCACTCCAGAGCAGGTATTCCGGCATGTGCCACGAAACGAGGTGTTTCGAGACTGCGACCAAAAGTACCTTGAAGAAGGGAAGCAGCGCGATCCACCACAGCGCCTTTTTTTGATTTGTGCTGAGGATGCAACCAGAGCGTACGCAATACATCACGGCGAGACCGTACGCCTGAGCGGCATAGTGATATGGCGACCAGGAAAGATAGAGCAATTGGATGTATCGACCGACAACGTCCGCCTCAAAGATACACAGCGTTAAGACGCACAAGGTCACCAGCGGGAAGACCATCGTCAGGAATGGAAGTGCTTCCCGCGAGCCGGATTTCGTATAGAGTCGAACTGTTGACGCGGCAAAATGAGCACTGTTGCTGAACAGGATGAACCATGGCAGAACGCTGAAATCCGCCATAACTGGCGGGCCGCCAAACAGAAAGACGGCTGGAATAACGATCAAGCTAAGACCGCCACCGATTAACAGGTAGTCGAAGACCGGGTGAACGAAGCAGCGTCCGATCAATCCGGCTGAACGCGATGTGGAACCACTCGCCATTTCGCGATCTTCCCTCAGACCGCCCTGCGTTTCAGAGTTGGCGCGGCAATCTGTCAGTAATTTTTCAATGGATGGTTCAAAGCACGCTGCGCAGATTCCGAATCCGGTTTGAGCGCCAGCGCCTTCCTGTAGGCATCCGCAGCTTCCTGCATCCGCCCCATCGCCAGCATGACGGCCCCCAACGTGATCTGCAACTGAGCAGAATCCGGATTAAGTTTGGTGGCAACTTTGCTGTGGACCAGGGCGTCGTCGAACCGACCGCTATTAAGCAGCACAATCGCAAGTTCACCATGCAGTTCGGAATCGCTGGGAGTATGACTGAGCAGGCCGTAAAGCCCCTGGAGAATGCTGTCCGTGTCCCCAACCGCGTATCCATTCGACAGCAGTTTTAGCTGCGCGTAACCATCGTCAAAGTTTATTGCAGCAGCGGTCCGCAGTTCGGGGATCATCTCGACAGGCCGGCGACTTTCCAGCAGCTGCAGATGCTGATCCACATAGCCAAAACGAATCGGCGGCCATTCACCTGTGCGAAATACAGAATGCGCGATTCCACCGAGAAACAGCAGGAGAAGCAAAGCGATCCCAAAGTAAAACGTTTGCGTCGACAATGCGGAGCGTCGTGGTCTTGGGGGCAACTGATTCATCGCTCCAACACGTCTTGGAACCGAAGGGATCCGCCCGCCCTTAGCAGTATGCGGACGATGTTTCACAAAATGAGACCGCCGACACAGGTGAAGCGGCGTGTCCGCGCCTGTGGACAGCCACCACACCCTATCGTTGCAGCTGGTCTACTGTTTCTTGCCGCCACTCAAGTATTCTTCTGTCGTCATTTCCCCCATCCCCGCTGCTTCCATGTCTTCTTCAATAGGGGTCTTGTCTTTAACTTCTGCCTCATCAGGGGCATCGATGGATCCTGGTCCACCGCAACCTACAACAGTCAAGAATGCGAACGCCACAGCTAACCATGAAAAACGAGACATCAAAACAGCACCTCAAGGAGTTAAGAGACGAAAACTATCGACCGTTGAAGGGAATGTTTGAGGAAACAGAGCCCCGGCACGCACGGGTTTATTAGAACGACTGCAGAAAACGAATTCAACTATTCCGACACACCGGCTTTTACTTTAACAAGGCAGACGGAAAACCAATTGAATTTTGTGCGGCTTACTCAGCATCAGGTTCCGTGATTTCAATCAGTCTGTCTACAGCGATTGGTCCGTCTACTGTTTGCGACTGCCCGGACGGCCATTGCACTTCAATTTGGTTGACGATGTCCGATGGACCAAGCCCAAAGTACAGAGGACAACTGCTCTGCGACAGATAGCCTGACTTGCCGTCATTCACCTTCAAGCAGCTTTGCTTTTCTGTTCGGACGGTCACCAATGCTCCAAGGCCGTCACGATTTGAGGCGTTGCCGGTAAGGTCAACTTTAAGATAGTGGAACGTGTGCTCCTGCTCTGCCAAATTGCTGACGAGTACCATGGGTTCCGAATTGAAATCGTTTGTGATGATGTCAAGATCACCGTCCTTGTCCATGTCGAAGATCACGGACGAACGCGTGCCTAAAGCGCCCCAGGCAGTCATCCGAGTCACCTTCGCCCCCCTGCCTCGATACGCTTCAAACAGTGGGCGGTCTTTTCCCGCCACGTCGAGTTCGAACCATGGAATGGCAGTTCTGTTGGCACGCCGAGGCTCGATCCCCAGAATGTATTCAGCATCCAGAAACTCACGGCCTTCGTTATTCAGCAGCACGGAATTGATCGCATAGCGAAACGGAAAATTCATGCTACCCGCCACGAACACGTCCTCGAACCCATCGGCATTCAGGTCACCAACGCTCAGCCCCCAAGGCCAATAGGTTTCCGCGTTAATGCGATCAGAAATCTCGCGGTAAGTACCGTCCTTCTGCTTTTGGAAAAAAGCATTGCCAAACACATGGTTACCATCGGAATTCATCATTTCCGGTGCAAACTTCTCTTTCGGTGTCTTTAGCTTTTCCTTTTCGAAGCCGACCGGCCCTGACATGTCGGTGTGCATGTCGGTCAGATAGATATCGAGTCGACCGTCGTTGTCGAAATCGAAAACCTTGATGCCCATGGCGCCCCACGGAGTTGCTGGAAAAACTTCGCGACTTTTCTTTACGAAACGGCGACCTTCGTCATTCTCATAGTACTCGTCGTGGCCCTGCATATTCAGCACGTACAGATCCGGCCAGCCGTCTTCGTTGACGTCCAGCGGACTGGCATCCCCGGACCACGAAGAATCCTCAAGGCCGACCGCTGAGGAAACATCAACAAACCGGTTGCCGCCCTGATTTTCGAACAGGATGCTGCTTTCCGCGCGGTCTGGCTTCAAGTGGGCTGCGAATGCATCTGGATTGGCAACCTTGTAGGGGTAGTCACGTTCATCGGCCCCTGTATGACGGTCATTCACAACATTGGCCGTTTGATCAGTTGTGTACTCGCCAACATTCACCAGAAACAGATCCAGCCGACCATCGCGGTTGTAGTCGAAAAACACGGCGGACGAAGAGTGCCCGCTATAGTCGATGCCGGATGTTGATGAAATATCTGTAAACTTGCCCGTGCCATCGTTCTGAAACAGAACGTTCGGGCTGCGGACATTTGTGACGTACAGGTCAGCATCTCCGTCATTGTCAATGTCCGCAAACGACGCAGACACACCAATGCGATCTGCAACTGCAACGCCAGCTGCTCTGGTCATTTCCTGGAACGTTCCGTCGCCTTGATTTTTCCACAGCTCGTTGCCTCCAACCTGTGTCACGAAATACAAGTCCTGCAATCCATCACCGTCCACATCTGCGATCGCGACGCCCGTCCCATGGTCGTAGTGGCACGGCTTGTGTTCGCGTCCGGCGTCGTCCACGATCCGGTTGCGGAATGTAATGCCACTTTCACGCCGACGATCAAAGAACCCAAAATCGTGGAACACACTGAACTTATCAGTCGTGCCGAATTGAGCATCACGGCGTTCCTCAACCCAAGCTGGATCCAACAAATCCTGATGATACAGCAGTCGTTCTTCTAAAGTGGTAAAGACATCTGTTTCCAGCTGATCAATTTCCGCCGTGGAACCACTATCGTAGAAGCCTCGGATGTAGCCCTCCGGTCCGACCAGGACGAACTGAGGACTGTGAGCGACCGAAGCGCCGTCGGCATTCTCGGCTTCCTCCACAGGCAGCCTAAAACCGCGCGTGGTCAGTTCTTTAATCGCGTCGTCGGGCCCCGTCAGGAATTTCCAGTGATCCGTGTCTGCATTTGTAGCCTTCGCGTAGTCCATCAATACGTCCGGGGTGTCGTGCGCTGGATCGACGGTGATGCTTATCATTCGGATCTCATTCCACGCCGGATTGCTTTCCCATTTCTCCTGAAGCTCCGCCAGCCTCGCGGTCTGCAGTGGACACGTCTCCTGACACCGCGTGAAGAAAAAGTTCACGATGCAGGCCCTGCCGAGTATGTCATCCGAACCATAATCCTGGCCGGACTGGTCCGTTAAGACGAAATCGGGAGCCGGCATCAGAACGGGTGGCTTGTCAACCACGGAAACACTTGCGTCGTCGCCGGAAGCCCCGGTTGAATCAGGTGACCTGGAACTGCAGCCAGCGAGCGGCGCAAGAAGGATGAGTGCGATCAGAGTTCTCATATCTTACCCTGCAAAGACATCGCCCTTGCCCTTATTCAGTGAACGTTCGAGTTCACGTTGCTGTTATTTTGACTGAGGCCGATAGCCTTTGCCTGAATAGTCTGCCGATTGAGGGGTGTACAAGCTATCGAATTCGGGATCGGACGCATCGAGCGTGTTTAACGACGCATCGATTGTCCCCCGCAGATCGCTGGTACTTCCCCCGAAGAGACAGCCTCGCACATTCGAACCGTCCAGAATATCGAGCTCATATCGGGAGCCAGGGGAGATGCCCCCTGCCTTCGTGTTCATCCAGAAAATTGAATTCGTATACGTATTGCCGGGGCCCTTATCATCAGCACCGTTCCAGTTCTCTGTAAACGTACAGCGATCAACAGTGACTTTGGAGTCAGGAAATACGGTTAACGCGCCGCACCCATGCTCCTCGTTGTACGGATTCTCCGAACCACCAATGTAGTTCACCCCCGTATTGGAAACATTGCCCACGAACAGGCAGTTTGTGAGCGTAGCCGAACTGCCCACCAACACGTCGACGGCCGAACCCGTGATCTGGCAACGGTTATTACGAAAGACACAGTTGCTGATGCTGACCGGATCGTGATTGTAGCCAGCCTGCTCAATTGAGATTCCGCCACCACAGGGACTGGCGTAATTGTCGGATATTTCCGTATCTTTAATCGTTGGATACGAGCGTCCGAAGATTTTGATTCCGCCACCGTCTGCGTAGAAAAACAACCCTTTTTGTAGCACGCTGTTCGTTGTGTCCGGTTCTATGGACTGATCGCCCTCCGTCGTCATGACGTAATTATTCGCGCCCGAAATCTTAAAGCCGGAAATGGAGGTCTTACTTGTGACTCCATCGCCAAAGAAAACAACGTGATTCACGATGGCGGGAAAGCTTTTAGCAGACTTGTCGGCGATTTCTTCGTTTGCCGCAGTAAGGATCACTGTGCCGTCAGCTTCAAGAACGACACCATCGTGTTTTCGATTGAACCAAATCAAGGCCTGCCCATGGCTTGATGGGCGGTAAGTTCCGCTATGAACGCGCACTGTCTTTACATCAGGATTCGCAGCAGCCGACTCTATCGCGGCCTGGATACTTTCGCCGGGGCGCACGTGATACACACCATCGTTTTCGGGAGAGATCACCGTGAAACGGGAAGGTGCTGAAGAGCCGGAACATCCACTAAGGAGCCCCAAAGCCAACGTAAACTGAATGACCGCATTGATGGAACTTCTCATGGGATCCCTCTGTACCAGGAATCGAATGCGGATTCAGACTGCACAATGATCTTGCCCATGTCGTCGTCATGCAGCAACCGGACCCCGCACAAAGGGTCTGTGGTAATCACATAGGAACGCTCCTCGTCACCCCGAAAGTTTAACGGGAACGAAAGCTCCGGAACTGCGATTTGCCTCAGACCAAGATCGGGAATGGTCATCGTGTAGACATAGTCGGCGCTGGTTATCAGAAAGACGACGTCACGGCCCGAGGGCAGGTGTAGTTCTTTCTCGACGCTGGCGTCATCTATCGTGTTGAACTCACGGTCCGGACCCGGAAATCGGAATCGCCAAAAAAAGTCTTCCCCGACAACCTCGACCAGGATCGGCGTATCAAGTGCCGTTGGAGACCATGCGGCAGCTGATCCCCGCAACACACCCAGTTGCCACAGGGAAACAAACGTTACCCCAAAGATGAGTCCAAACACCAATAGTAGTTTTCGTAGGGTTTTCAGCGTCATCCAAGTGCCCCCTCACACAAACCGGCACGTAGTCAGCGACGGAGTTAGAATCGCTTCGCACCGATCGATTCCGTTTGCCAACGGTGCGATCGCTTAAGCTGCCTTCTTTCCCTTCCCAATGCCAGTCGTCGTGAGAGCAATCATAATCGCGCCAACGGCCAGCCAGAGTAACCGACTGGCTCCGGGGTCCGGCATCGCCACTTCTGTTCGTGCACTCGGCAATAAGACGCTGGACGCCAACGGGAAGATGAGGCCACCAAGTGCGCCGCCAAGCGCGCCGCCCACCACGCAGTTGCCCAGCAGCTGCGGCTGAATTTTGGGTAGCATAATTGCCAGGCTTAGGCCCAATCCCACTCCCAGACCGACAACTCCCAGAGTAATTACCTGCAGCAAAATCGTCTTAGTAAGCGGGTCTTCCGGCAGTGATGTCGATGTCGCTAATGAGCCACCTAACATGCCGCCACAAGCTGCCACTCCGGCGGCGACCAGAAAGGCTAACGGCCCGCCCCAGGAGGCGCGGCCAATCTGTTTTCGAGACATCAATTCAGCAATCGCTAAGGCCAACGCCAAGAGACCTGCGAGTGTTGCGAACGCAAATGCGGCATTTTTGTGGGACGTCGCTACTGACGCTGCCATCAGTTCGTTTTGTTGCTCCTCAGGAGCATTGCCGCTTAGGTCCCGCAAATGAGGCGGCAACTCGAATACGGGCAGCATCACTCTAAGAGCCCCCCAGACAACCACTGCAGAGACTGCCGCGAGAATTAAGCTGCGGCCCACTGAACCCAACAGCGCTTGCTCTGCGACCGGTGCCTGACTGCTGGCCAGGTTTTGATCTGAAGAGTTTTCGCCGACTCCTGCATCGTCACCGATTTCCGCTGATTCGTTGTTTGCCATGATTCACCATAGTTGAAACGTTTTGGCCGCGAGACAACAACGGCCAGACAGTTTGAAGAGTCTGTCATCAGCCGACTTGAGCTGACAAGAGTAATTCGCCGCAACCCTTCCTCTTCCAAACATTCTGCCATTGACGCAAAAGAAAAGCCACTCACAAAATGTTTAACGTCGCATGACTCTAATAAGGCATACTGGGCCGATACCACCGTCCTGGTCCTGGCGGTGCCAAAAAGTTAACCTGCTTCAAACGGGGCTCGAAATCGCGACCTGATCATTGAGTCTCCGGGAAAGCTTTTCGTTCTGTGGTTTATTGTTTCTCTGAACATCTCCCGAACGACTAAGCGTACTCATACAACCAAACTCGCCGCCACAGACGTGATGCTGCACGCCGGGGACTCTCACTTGTTTGGTCCTGCTCTCCACAAAATACATGCCGCGCACACCCAACCACGACGATGGAATGACAATGCAGACCACCCCACTGAACCGCCGCACACTTTTTTGCCGGGTTGCGACCGCTGCGATGACCTTGCCGATTGCGAAGTCCGCGGTTGCTTTGGACGATGAACGCGACGAGGTGGCTCCGACGAAGTTTCAGCTTGGCTGCATGACGTTGCCGTATGCGGCCTTTCCGTTACAGCGAGCATTAGAAAGCATCGCCGGGGCCGGCTATCGGCACGTGGCTTGGGGGACAAGTCATCGGGAAACCGATGGCGGCGAAAAAGTCCCCGTTATGCCGACGGACGCGTCGCCGCAAAAAGCGTCCGAACTGGCGAAGCGATGCCGCGATCTGGAGCTAAATCCGGTGATGATGTTTTCCACCGTCTATCCGGAGGCGCCTAATGCGATGGAAGTGCTGACTCAACGCATCAAGCAGGCTGAGGCCGCAGGAATCTCTCAGGTTCTGACGTTCGGCCACACCAAAGGTGGAAACAGGGCGCTGTGGGTCAAACGATTTCAACAACTGGGACCGATCGCACGTGACAACAACGTACTGCTGGTGGTAAAGCAACACGGTGGTTCAACGGGCACAGGACGGGCGTGTGCGCAGATCATTCGAGAAGTCAACGACGAGGGCGTGAAAGTGAACTACGACGCGGGCAACGTGATGGATTATCTAAACGTCGACCCGATTCCGGATATCAAAACGTGCGCCGATGTCGTCCATAGTTTCTGTCTGAAGGATCATCGGAACTGGCCGAAGGATGAGGACTGCGGGCCGGGGTTTGGGGAGATCGATCATTACAAATTACTGCACCCGGTTGCCTTCACCGGCAGGACGATACCGTTGTGCTGCGAAAACATCTTCGCCCCGAATCTACCACGTCCTTCAAAGCCGGAGGGAATCGATCGGCTCGCCAAGCAGGTGCGTCAGTACATGGAAGTCGTCATTGCCGGTACGCACCGGCGGGCGGTTGGCGTGGGGGGCGAGTGACGTCAGGAAGGCTGAAGCGCCGGCGGTGCTCCCGGTGGTCGCTGGAGGTGGTGAAGATGCGGGAAGCGCAGTATTCTGCTGGGGTAGCTTCAGCGCTGTTTTCTCAACGCCGATGATCGGCCGCCCATCTTTGAGTTTCGAAAACCTGATTTATGTCCCGAAGAATTACTTACCTTCTGACCGTCTTCATCGCGTTGCAGTCGGCCTTGGTTGCTCAGCCAACTCTAAAATACGTGCCTGCCGCAGTCGACAATCCACTGAAGGGGCTCGTGCCCTATTCGGGCCGCGACAAGCGAGACAACTTTCCGCACAGCATGGAATTCAACTACGTGCCGCTCAGTGATCTGATGACGGGCATGAACGAATTCCGTTGGCAGCCGCTGGAAGAATTGCTCAACGACGTTGCCAGCCGAGGTCACCAGGCCGTGATTCGCGTCTGGATGGTGTACCCCGGCCGAGACAACGGGATCCCTGAATTTCTTGCGAAGGATGGTTTGAAGATCACCACTTGGTTGAACACCAACACGGCCCCGCATCCGCCCGAAAAAGTCCACACGCCGGATTACGATGATCCACGCATGAGGATGGCGCTGCGAAATTTCATCAACGCGATGGGAAAGAAGTACGACTGCGACCCTCGCATCGGTTTCATCACGGCTGGGCTGCTGGGCACCTGGGGCGAATGGCATGAATATCCGCGAGAAGACCTGTTCGCGTCGAAGGCGACTCAGGCCGAAGTCATGGACACCTTCGAAGATGCGTTCAAGACCACTCGAGTGCTGCTGCGATACCCCAGCGGCAAAGATCACTGGCTGTACGCGTCCAACGCCGAACGCCCGTTCGGCTACCACGACGATTCCTTCGCGTGGGCGACGCTGGACACCGGCCGTGAGGAAGACGACTGGTTCTTCATGCCGTCGTTGAAGGCGGCCGGCAATGCAGCCGTCGAAAAATGGAAGACTCAACCCATCGGCGGCGAAATTCGTCCCGAGTTATGGGGCAAGATCTTCGACGACAAAGTCAAACACAAGCAAGCTCAGGATTTTGACCGGCCCGTCAAAGAAACTCATGCGACCTGGCTGATGGATACGGGCATGATGGAGAAAAAACAGTCGGCAAAACGAATCGCCAACGCGTCCGCCGCCGTGCAAAAAATGGGGTACGAATTTCACGTATCCACGGCGTCGCTCACGGCGGCTTCGGCCAAACAGGAACAGCGAGCTGCGAACGTTCGGCTGGAACTGAGGAACACCGGTGTGGCTCCGTTCTATTACGAGTGGCCGATTGTGATCGGGGCCCTGGACGAATCCGGCCAGGTGTTGAAGCAATGGCCGACCGACTGGACACTGACGGGCCTGCTTCCGGGCGATCCGCCTCGTGTGTGGCAAACGTCCGTGAAAACGGACCAAATTCCGACCAACGCCAAGCGGTTGGCTATACGAGTCGTCAACCCTTTGAAAAACGGGCTCCCGCTGCGGTTTGCGAATTCGGCCGATAGGCAGCAGCCAGACGGCTGGTTTCGGCTGGGAATGCTGCCGTAAAGCCTTCGGCGAATGCACAAACGCCGTATCAGCACAGCTTGACCGCAAATCCTTTGCCCACCTATACTCCCGCTGAAACTGGTAATCACCGCCCTTAGCCTCCAAGAACCCCGAATTATGTCGGACATCGAACCGTCCACAACACACCGCCACGACAACCGAACTGAGCTGGAAAAGCTCCTCATCAAAAGCAAACCGTGGTTTGAACAAAACGGCACGCTGCTGATTTACGGAGTGGCAGCAATTCTGGCAGTCGCCGCTGTGGTCGTGTACATGAAGCGGGCTCCCGCCGGGGACGTCGAAGCGTCGCGAGATCTACTCACCGCCGTGACACCGGAAGATTACCGCGATCTGGCCGATGCCCACCCGGACTCAACCATTGCCGTCTGGGCTCGGTTGCGACAGGCCGAACGATTGCTGGACAACGGCGTTGGCAACATGTTCACCAATCGCGAAGTTGGTGTGGAAGAACTCGATCAGGCCAAAGCCGCCTTCGAACGACTTGAAAGCCGCACAGACATCGACGACCAGGTACGCGAACGCGTGCTGGCTGGATTGGCTCGTCTTGCCGAAGCGACTTGCGACGGTGAAGCGAAGTCTGTCAAAGCCGCCGTTGCCGCCTGGCAAAAGGTGCTGGACGATTATCCAGAATCGCTGATCAAAGAACATGCGGAGGATCGCATCGCAGCCCTGGAATCACCTGAAGCCAAGACGTTTTATGCGTGGTTCAGTAAGCAGAATCCAAAACCAGTCGATCCCGGCGCAACGCCGAATCAGTCGCCCGTGCCGACGATTCCGGAATTGCCAGTGCCAGACTTCAGCAACGTGACACCGGAAGGTGATACGCCCAAAGAAGACGCTAACAAAGATTCGAAAGAAGATAGCGACGCCGCACCAGCGAAGACTGAGTCAGAGGACAAGCCTGCGACGCCTGCCGCTGACGAAAAGGCAAAGCCGGGAGAAGCGAAGCCGGAACCGAAAGCCGCTGACGCCCCCGCAGCTGAGTCAAAGCCTGACGCGGAGCCGAAAGCTGACGCGAAAGAAGAGTCCGCTCCGGAAACCGAGCCACAGGAAAAATCAGAAGCAGGGGCCGAAGAAGCAGCGGACAGCAAACCTGAAGCTGCGGCTGAAGGCGAAGCGAAAGCAGAACCTAAGCCGGAAGGCGACGCCAAATGACCGGAAACGATCGCTCTGACGAGCGATCAGAGTCCGGCATTGACGCCGACGACATTGACGAAGCATCGCTAGAAACGGCTGCCGGAAACGGCGACGGATCCAGCGGCATCGACGCGGCGGAGCCCGTGGATTTGACGGTCGAATCGCGAGCCCACGGGTGGCGGCTGGACCATTATCTGACGCGAATCTTCGGCAATCACAGCCGAGCGCAACTGCAGAAGGCGATCGACGCCAGCCAGGTCACGGTCAACGGCTTAACCGTCAAGCCGTCACGGCGACTTCGCGTGAACGATCGGATACACGTGGAACTTCAGTCGGCGGACAGTGAACGCTGCTTCGAGGCGGAAGACATTCCACTCGACATTCTGTACGAAGACGATGCGATTGTCGTGGTGAACAAAGCGGCAGGCATGGTTGTGCATCCGGGGCGAGGCACGTATTCCGGAACTCTGGCCGCCGCGTTGCAGTTCCACTTTGATCAGCTTAGCGACATCGGCGGTCGTCACCGACCGGGCATCGTGCATCGGCTGGACCGCGACACCACCGGCGTGATTCTGATCGCGAAGAACAATCAGATTCATCAACGCGTCAGCAGCCAGTTCGAACAGCGCGAAGTGAAAAAAGAATACCGTGCCATCGTGCGAGGAGTTCCGGAACTCGACGCCGACTTTATTCGCACGCACGTCTGCGTTCACAACCGAGTTCGCGAAAAAATGATGGTGTGTGCTCCGGGTGGCAGGTCGCGAGAAGCCGTCACTTTTTACGAAACGAAAGAACGCTTCAAGGGCCACGCACTGCTGGCGTTTCATCCGCACACAGGACGAACTCATCAGCTGCGAGTCCATGCTCAACACATCGGCACACCGATCATCGCCGACAAACAGTATATCGGCGAGCATCATTTCACGACTGGACATCTATCGGGTTCACCGGGGAAAGGTGAGGTCCTGATCGGACGGCAGGCGTTACATGCATTTCGTTTAACAATTTCGCACCCGGTCAGTGGAAAACCGATCACGTTTGAAGCACCATTACCGCCGGACTTCCAAGCCACCCTGACGGCCCTCCGCAGTTGACTGGCAATTATTCGAACCAGAAAGCACCGACCCTTGAAGCTTGCAAGAATTCGAAACAGTGACGGGACTCAATCCGTAGCCGCCGTGCATGCGGAATCCGTTCAGCCACTCGACCTGACTCAAATCAACAACTGCCATTCGCTAAGCGACATTCTGCACGCGGACGACCCCGCGGGGCTGGCCCGATTTCTGCTCCGTCCGGACACACCGCCGATCCCGTTATCGAAGGTCGAATTCCTCGCTCCGGTCGATCAGCAGGAAGTTTGGGCAGCGGGCGTCACCTACAAACGCAGCCAGGTGGCTCGCATGGAAGAATCCGAGAGCGGCGCTTCTCACTATGACAAAGTCTACGACGCCGATCGTCCGGAACTGTTTCTAAAAGCCACGCCGTCGCGAGTGTCCGGGCCGGGACAGTCGGTGCGAGTCCGCAGTGACAGCAACTGGTCAGTGCCGGAACCGGAATTCACTCTGGCGATTAACCCGGACGGAAAAATCGTCGGGTACACCATCGGCAACGACATGTCGGCTCGCGATATCGAAGGCGAAAACCCACTGTATCTGCCTCAGGCTAAGGTGTACCGTCAGTGTGCCGGACTCGGCCCCTGTGTTCTACTGGCCGACGGCCCGCTCGATCTTGAGGGCACTCAAATTGAACTCATCATCGAACGTTCGGGCAGCAGGATATTCACCGGCACCACAGACCTGGGACAACTCCATCGCAAGCTGGATGATCTTGCCACGTGGCTGTACCGCGAGAGTGAATTTCCCAACGGCGCATTCCTGATGACGGGCACGGGCATCGTGCCAGACGATGATTTCACTCTGGAAGATGGCGATACGGTATCGATCACGATCGCAGGCATCGGTACGCTGACGAATCCGGTTGTCAAAGCAAAGTAAGTCGGCAGTCGGCGTCAACGAAATCTCTGCTGAGGTGCTGCATCCAGCCGATGTTGAAGCCAGGCTGATCGCCGCCGCGGCTACCGGTCGCAATGACATCTTCATGAAATACAAACTGGTACTCTGGGATTTCGACGGCACGCTGGCCGACACCCTGTCTGTCGCACTGGATGTGTACAACCAGCTTGCCGCAAAAAAGGGCTTCAAACCGGTAGAAGATCCCTTTGCCGTCCGCGACATGAGTATGAGTGAATTCCTGAAGTCGCATGGCATTCCCGCGCATCGAGTGCCGTTTGCGTTCTCCGCGTTTCTGAAACAGGTGCGAAGTCAGGCGTCGGACGTATCGTTGATGGACGGCGTGGCTGAATTGGTGCCGAAGATTTCAGAACTTGGCCTGCAGCAGGGCGTGATTTCGTCGAACAGCACCGACAACATTCAGCAGTGTCTCACGGCCAATCAGATCGCGAGGCACTTCCAGTTTCTAAAAGGCACGTCGCGGATTTTCGGCAAAGAATCCACCATTCGAGCCACAATCAAGCAGGCTGGGTTAGTTGCCGAGCAGGTATTGTATGTCGGCGACGAAATTCGCGACATCGACGCTGCTCGCGCCGCCGGTGTCGATATCGCCTGCGTGACGTGGGGACTGAATTCCGCCAAGGCGCTGCTGCGCCACAATCCGGATCATGTCATCGCGAATGCAGGCGATCTGCTTGACATTTTAGCATAGCGACGGATGTGAATTAACGAATTAAGGCTCTTCGATGGCTAAAGCTTGCACCTCTCCCCAGCGAAGCTGAGGGGGAGGTCGGACGAGCCAAGCAACGTCCGGGAGGGGGCTGCGAGCGGACAGCCTGTGAACAGAATACTCGTCCCACCTGCGATCCGCCCTCCCGCGAAATGGCTACGCTCGGTCGCGCGCTCCCGCAATAAATTGCGTGAGGCGTGCATGTGGCAATAAATTGATTTACGTCCCGAGACTAAGGGCGACTATCGAGCAGGCAATTCGCGTTCGCGCCTCATTCCGCATCATGACGTCGCAGCACATACACGGCGCAGTTGGCGTAGCGAATGATGCGTTCCGCGACTGAGCCCAGCAGCAAGTGCTTCACCCCGTGATAGCCATGAGAAGGGACCATGATCAGATCGGCGTTCTTTTTCTTTGCGAAGTCGACAACGCGAGTTCCCGGATCTCCGATAAGAATGCTGACGTTGACGCCCTCAATGGCATGTTTGCTCAGGAACTCACGCGTGTACTTTTCGGCTGCGGTTTTCCGAGTGTCATCGGTGACATTGCCGAAGAGTACGCCGGGCGAAACGGAATCGAGGTCAGCCAGCACATGCACCACGTGCACGCAATCGGGCGACTTTGCCATGCTCAACCCTTCTCGAATCGCCGGAACAGCCGATTCAGAAAAGTCGATGGGGACGACGACGCACTGCTTGGCTTGCCATGACATAACTTCAACTCCGATATCCCGATGTAGAGGTTCCACCGCTGCTGCTGAAATTCATATTCCGCATCAAAGATGCGCCAGCAAAAAAGTTCAGCAGCATATCGTAACAAACCGACCGGAAATCCGCTGGGGGTAGCAGAAGGAAACTTAACCACTAGATAAAGGGAGCGGAACAATGCCAGACGGAAGCCGAAAACGACGATTTGCGACCGATCCGGCCAAACGCAGCTGGTACGCTGAGCACCGAGCTCGCCGATTTGCCCGTCGCTTTGGCGGCGCTGCGAATTAGCATCCACCACTGCCGCTCCCGCACACTGCTTGCCCGCGGTCGCCGGAACAGCTAACGCTGCCGTGCTGACACGAACCCTGCACCTTAGGGGTGAATTTGAGCCCGGATCGTCCGACGTCACTCTGATCAGTCCAGCCTGCGGCTTTGCAGCTGAAATCGCCGCGCCAGCGGTCGCTTTCCCCAAATACGATCGCCAAGCTCGAAAAAACCGGGGGTTCCGCGGTGAATGAACCTTTCATCAGGTCTAAAACACGATAGATAAATGTGGTGAAAGCGTCTGAGTCAGCGAGAGACCAATTCCGACACCTGAATTCCCGCCCCAATGAGCTGGCAGCTGAACAAAAACGGGCCGCAACGAATACCAGCCATTTTGCTGTCGATCATGGTATGCGCTATCGCGGCTGGCACATCCGCGGCCGCTCAGGAATCAACGTCAGAAAAACCGGACGAAGCCAACCTCGCCAAATTAATCGGCGATTTGGGAGCACCCGATTTTAGTGCTCGCCAGGCAGCCGCCGTCGCACTTCGAAAAGCGGGCGATGTCGCAATCGCACCGCTGCGGAAAGCCCTGGAGAATGGGTCGCTCGAACAGAAGCTACTGATTCGATCGATCCTGAAAGAGTTGGAGCGGAACTCGTTCTCAGCCCGCGTCGCAGAACTGGAAAAGTCACCATCAGCACGAGCCGCCACCGGGCTGCCGGAATGGGACCGGTTCAGTAAGCTGGTCGGCGCGGATGTAGCGGCCGTGCAGTTGTATGTGCGACTGCTTAAGGCTGAGCCGAAATTATTTTCCGCGGCTTTGAAATCGCCGAGTGAACTGCCAGACCTGCTGGAAGCTCGTTCGGCCGCGTTGCTGCGAACAACTCGCCCTTCGCCAGTGATGTTGGAACAGTTCTCCGCCGATTCCTGTGCAGCTCTGCTACTGTTCGGCGGCAATGACAAGAATCGGCTGCCGCGAGCGACCTCAACTTCCATCAGCGCGATGCTCGATTACCAGCCATTCCGCAACTCCGTTGAAGCCGACAAACGATACCTTCGTCTGGCAGGCGGTTACATTCTGCGCAAACGAATCGCCGTCACCGGGCCGCTTGAGTTCGCTCGGCAGTATCCGATGCCAGAAGGCTTAACGCTGGCTCGAAACGTCCTGAAAACGGCTCTGCGTGGTGAGAACGGTCGGCCGGCGATGATGCTGATTCGCGAACAGGGGACAGCAGAAGACATCGCCTTGCTGGAATCGCTCTTCGACAACCGTGGAATCCTGTTTCGCGGTCGTAAGCCCGCCGCCACAGCGCAGAAATACGCGGTCTATAACGGCGACCTCGCATTGGCCGTCGCTATCGTTGTGCGAGGCAAGGACCCGCGGGACTACGGTTTTCCCGCCGTGGATTCCCGCCCACAGCCTTTCCGTTTCGCGATGGAAACAGTTGGATTCCCGTCCGACAAAGAACGCCAGGCCGCTCACGATTTGTATGTGGCAGAATTTCCGAAGAAGTAACTTCGGCGCGGCCTTTGGTGATTGCCCGGCGGCCTGCTACAACTCGTTCCTGGCAGAATTCTTTAAACGGGAAAGCAGGTTGTGTGCGGTATTGCAGGAGCGGTCTGGTGGGAGCCATCAAAGCGGATTGACCGCGATGTCCTGCAGCGGATGACGGATGCGATTCAGCATCGGGGCCCCGACGCGGAAGGTCACTGGCAAGCTGAACCCAACGACAGCCATGAATGCGGCGTGGCTCTGGGGCACCGTCGACTGTCGATCATCGATGTGGCCGGCAGTGCCCAGCCACTCGGCAACCATGACGGCTCGATCCAGATCGTCTTCAATGGTGAAATTTATAACTACCGTGAACTACGGCAGGATCTGATTGCGGCAGGGCACCTGTTCCGTACCGAAGGCGATACAGAAGTTATCGTGCACCTGTACGAACGCCACGGGCTGAACTTCGTGGATCATCTGCGAGGCATGTTTGCTCTGGCCATTTGGGACAGTCGCGAACAGCAACTGGTGGTGGCTCGCGATCGTCTGGGGCAAAAGCCATTCTTCTATCGCATGGATGACGGACGGTTTAGCTTTGCCAGCGAACTAAAGGCACTGTTGCAGATTCCCGGCATACCACGGCAATTGAACCGACGGTCGGTCCTTAGCTACCTGATGCTGCAATATGTGCCCGCACCTCATTCGATTCTGGAAGGCTTCCAGCGTCTGCCACCAGCATCTTTGGGCGTCGTGAAGAACGGCGAATTCACCATCAAAAGATTCTGGACGCCGCCGTACGACCAGCCGCAATCCAGCAAAAACACCATCAACGACTGGCGAGAAGAGCTGCGTCACGAAATGACCGAAGCCGTCCGACTGCGGCTGCGCAGCGATGTGCCACTGGGCGCGTTTCTATCCGGCGGGATCGATTCGACAGTGATCACCGGCCTGATGCAGCAGCAACTTGATCAACCCGTACAGACGTTTTCGATCGGCTTTCCCGTGGCCGCCTACGACGAACGTCACTACGCGCGGCAGGCGTCCGAAATGCTGGGCACCGATCATCACGAAGCCGTCGTGAATCCGGACGCACTCAGTATTCTGCCGCAACTGATCTGGCACTATGACGAACCGTTCAGCGACAGCTCGGCCATTCCGACCATATACCTGTCTCGCATGACGCGAGAACACGTCACAGTGGCATTAACGGGCGACGCGGGGGACGAACTGTTTTGCGGATACGATCGCTACCGAGCCGTTCGGATGGCTCACAAGATGGATCTCACGCCACGTGCGATTCGCAAACTGGCCGCGTCGGCGGCCGCTTACCTGCCGACATCGGTGCGACAGAAATCCTTTCTCCGCAGACTAAAACGCCTGTTGGAAACGATGGGGCAAAACGAAGAAGAACGCTATTTGAACTGGATCAGTATTTTCAGTCGCAGTCGCCTTCAGCAACTTGTCAGCCCTGAATTGCATTCGCTGACTGCCAACCACGATCCGGCAGCGTGTCTCTTCGACGCCTACAAAATGTTCCCAAATCGCGACCTGGTAACGCGCACGACAGCAGTCGACGTCGAAACATACCTGCCGAATGACCTGCTCACCAAAGTCGACATCGCCAGCATGCATGTTGGTCTGGAATGCCGCAGCCCAATGCTTGACCACAAGGTCGTGGAACTGGCGGCCCGCATGCCTCTGGCCGTGAAGCAGTCGGTGCGACAGGGAAAGCTGGTGTTGACCGAAACTTTCCGCGATCTCATTCCACCAGACATTCAGACTCGCAAAAAAATGGGCTTCGGTGTTCCCATTGACCACTGGATGCGAAACGAATTGAAGCCGCTACTGTACGACGTGTTGCTGTCAAAGAAGTGCGAAGAACGAGGCTTACTGAATCCGGCGGCTGTGCGTCAATTGGTGGAAGAACACACGTCATCAAAATTTGATCACGCTTACCGATTGTGGAACCTGCTGTGCCTTGAGCTCTGGCACCGCACCTACCTGGACGATGTTCCCCCGTTGACGGCTCCGACAAGCCTGTAGATGCAGGCTACGGCTTGTTAGTCGGCGGTTTGGCGGTTGCTGGTTTATTCGCGGCTGGCTTGGTTTCAACGGGAACTGCCGCCACGCGGATCCAGCGAGGTTCAATAGCCGACACGCGGAGGTTGTCCGGCCGTTTAACTGATTCTTCATTCACGGGAAAGATCTGATTGCCGCCCGCCACACCGCTGAGATCAATCATGACATCCAGCGATCCCGGCGGAAGTAACGCGAAGGCGCCCTCTGATCCCACCAAGGTCACTCGAACGTCCTGCGTGAGTGTTTCCGCAAGACGAAAATTTTTCGGGACGTTCCGATACTGCACCGGAACAAGAAACGTGCGATAGACGTCCGCCGAATTGTGCGTTGTCAGCAGCCAGCACGAAACAGCGATCGCAACGGCAACAAACTTCAATGTTAGCCTTTCGCGGAACAATCTGCGAACGGTGACGACACGCTCGTTCTGTCGGCAGTAGTCATCGAATTCCCTCAGCTGTCGCGACAGCGTTCCGGAATCACTGACCTCCGTCAAAGTGTCTCCCTTCGCGACCGACACCACGCCGCGTTCTTCAGAAACGACCAGCACGAGTGCGTCGCTGCAGCCGGCCAGCCCCAGCGCCGCATGATGCCTGGTGCCAAAGTGGTATTTCTCGGTGCTTTTTGCCAACGGAAGGTGTGCGGCGAATCGAGCAATCCGGCCATCTTCCAAAATAACGGCTCCGTCATGGCCGGGTGAAGCGCTGTCGAACAGACTGTAAATCAGTGGCTCGCTGACGGCGGCTCCGATTTCGATCCCGCCATCGATCATTCGTTCCAAGGCGTCGCGGCCACGAATGACGATCAGCGCGCCCGTTTTTTGATCGGCCATGCGGAACACGGCCCGGACCAGGGTGTCGTTGACGGAATTCGGTGCCGATGCCGCTCGACGAGTGTCACCGAACAGCCACCGTCCGACTCGTTCGGCCGCCGTTCGAACGTCTTCCTGGTAGACGATGACCAGCGAGACGATGATCGCCGTAAATCCGATCCGAAACGCGATCAAAGACAGTGGCATCTGCCACCGTTGAGCCGCCAGATAGACGGCTCCCAGCAGCAGGATTGCGATCAGCCCGCGTTTCGAACCGTGCCGCACGGCGAGCGCGAGAATAGCGTAGACCGCAAGGGCAAAAATGCCGATATCAGCCGCGTCAATCAATGTCAGTCGTGGAAGGTCGTCAAGCATCGTGATGCTAACGGTATCCTGCAACCCGATGTTTCACAACGTCGCCAGCTCTGCATTACGAATGCCGGCCCCGTAGTACTGCTTGTACTTCACCTTGCGTTCCAGGTCGCGAATGATGGCTTCCGTAAAGTCAACGCCGGTGTGCTTCTGACTGCTTCCCAAGCCGCCGGGACTGAAGACGTTAATCTCCATCAGCTTGTCGTCCACGATGTCCAGGCCGACCAGAAACATCCCGTCGCGAATGAGCTTTGGGCGCACCATTTCCACAAGCTGCAACATTTCGTCCGTCACTTCCGCTTCGACACTTTCGCCGCCCGAATGCATGTTGCTGCGAGCGTCGCCCGTCTTGTTGACTCGTCGGAACGCTGCATACTTTCCTTCGTGCTGCAACGCTCGACCGTTCATGACGAACAATCGCACATCACCGTCTTTGGCACCGGGCAGATATTCCTGAGCGATGCAGTAACCGTCGCGAGTCACCGCCTCAATCATTTGATTTAGATTTGCCTGTTCGTCTTCGTCGATCAGAAACACACTTTGTCCGCCGGATCCCTGCAGAGGCTTGATCACCACTTTGTCGTGCTGCTGTTCGATAAACGCCTTGATTTCGCCGATATCGCGGCTGATACAGGTTTTCGGGCGCACCTGTTCCGGGAAGTGTTGAAAGTACGTCTTGTTGATTGCGTTCGCCAGATTTTCCGGATCGTTCAGAACGATCGTCCCTCGAGCCGCCGCCAGCTGGCCGAACAGAATCCCGCTGGTTTGAGCCCACGCGCGTTCTGCGGCATCGTCGGATGGGTCATTCCGCAGCAGCAACACATCAAGGTCATCGACTGTGATGGTTTCTGTTTCGGTTTCCGGCCCCTGCAATTCTTCAAGATAGTCTTTGAGCGAATCGTAACTCGCCCCGGACACGGACCGAGCTCGCGCGTGGATCGATCCGTCCGGGGCATACACGAAGTCGCCAACTCCCAGCACGTAACACTTGTGTCCCATGTTAACCGCCGTCATGGCCAGGCGAGTTGTCGTGAAGACGGCTTGTTCCGTCATCACATCGTTCACTACGAATCCAATTTTCATCGTTCATTCTCCACAAGGTCCGGAACAGTCAATCCGCGGCACGCTTCAAGACGATCGCGCAAGCCATCGTCGTCCCAGAACCGAGGTAAAACGCCAGGCGCATCAAGGATGCCTCGGCGACGCATTTCCTGAATATACGGCAAGTGATGCAGACCAATCTTGCCCACATACAACGGCTCGATATCGTGCCCGCCGCTCAGGTAATCCAGCACGCCCTTCAGGCCGCGCAGGTAGATAAAGTCTTTGGTCAACCCGCCGCCACGAAACACTCGCAGAGTGGTGACGAACGCCTGCCTCGCCGAAAACTGCAGGCCGTAGTGCAGGCGAGAGAATGTTTCAGTAAAGGACGCACCAGAGATCATCGAACGCACTGCGATGACTCGCCCCGCCACGCTGCGTAGGCGGTTGGCCGTTAACCCGCCGGTCAAATACTCAGACATAATGGCCAGCCCTTCCTGCAGCTCGTCATAACCTGCCAGCCCGGAATACAGCTGCCGAAACGGCTGGCAGCGGCCGTTAAAGTAGGTCAGCAAATGAGTACCAATTTCGTGGTGCATCAACGCTTCGAGGCGGTCCGGCTGCAGTTTGACATTCGGAGAAATCAGCAGACGATCTCCCGATACCATCATGCCGGATGCAATCTGATCGCAGACTTCCACCTTCGCATTGAACTCGTGCATCTGCTGGTGATAGTGGTCAATCTCCTCACGCGATCGTTCAACAATCGTGTCTATTGACACGCAACCTTCGTCCCCCGTGGCAGCCGTCGGTTCGGGAAATCGTTGCAGAATTGTCTCCGCCAGTTTGACCAACGAATCGTCCGGAGCGCCGTAAAGTTGCAAACTGCTGTGCACAAAGTGGGGCGTATTGATATCTCGCAGCGCGGTCAGCTGGCGGTCGATTTCTTCCTGTTTTTCCCAGCACAAATGACCGAGCGTCGCGTCTTCGATTCTTTCGATCTCGATGTCAAACACGCGACGCTTCAACAAGCTCGTGTGCCACGGCAACGGTCGATAGTGCAGGTTCGGTTCCTGCTGATAGCCATGTTCCTGAAACTCTTCCCAGGCTGCTTCCGAATTCACCGGCGTGACCTGCAACAGGAAGTCAAATGATTCGGCGACTTCGCAAAGTTGTTGATCAATTAGACGAGCCGCCTTGACCAGTGATGTGGGGCCGAGAGACTCAAAGTGGGCGCCGTCCGCAGAAGATTCTAACCCTGCAAATTGAGCAATCGCTTTTCGCAGCGCGCGGGAAAGCTGCCAGCGGAGATCCCGCAGGATCATTGGAAACGTCACGCCGGACTGCGGGTCTCGATAAATCGGTCGCACGGCCAGTCCGATTGTGCAGCAGCCAACGGGCGAGGCCTCCGGACAGATATGATTGAGCGGTTGCAGCCCCGGTGGAGCGACTTCGTCACAGTGCTGGCTGGACACGACAGCGTCGTGACCGTCGATATTGACAGCAGCCAGTGCAGCAGTGAAGGCTTCGATCGTGGACGGCATGCTGTCGAAGTCCGGCGTGAATATCTCAAACGCCGGTTGAGCGGTCGATTGAACTTCGTGTTGACCGCAATTGCTGTCGGCCCAAATCTCAAGCGATAGGAACGTACCAAAGTGTTCCTGAAGAGTCGCAGTGATTTGCTGGCAGAGTTTCAGCAAACCCTCGTGGAATTCGCGTTTCCCCGAGGCAAATAAATAAGCAGCTTCGGACGTCACCAGTTGCCGAGTTCCTGCATCGTCATGATCGGGAGTACGGTGAATGCACAAAAACGGCAGCTGCCGGTCAATGCGCAGTCGTCCGTGGCCGGGTAGGGTTCGACGCACGCGTTCGTTTTTCGCCAATCGATCACAGACGGCGTCTGTAATATCGGCGAACGAATCAGCGTTGGACGTCGTCTTATCAATGCTCACAATCGTTTCAATTCCGCTTCGACGCCGGGCACCGTAGAACGCAGGGCTCCGTAAATGGCGTCCACCTCGTCTGGATCTTCTTCGCCCGTCCATTCGTTCATGAAGAACTTCTTAAACTCAATCGCAATCGCGCAAACCTGCTCGGGAAACCGATTGTGGATCCATTCACCGAAGTAACCGCCCTGAAATTTCACGTTCTCTCGAACATCCAGATGCCGTCCGTGAAAGTCATACCGACGCAGGTCTTTCACAAATCGATCAACGACCGGAGCCCAAAAGTCTCGGTCCATCGTGCCGGTGCCAATGTTGACTTCCGGATTGGCAACCTCATCCGCAGGCGGATGACCATCGCCGTCCCGCAAATGGTTGTATGAATGCAGGTCATAAACCACGACCTTACCGAACTCGTCGACCAGTTCCGTCAGCAACTCATCCACCGCCGCGTAGAAGTCGTCGTACTCCTTTAGTGAAGCAGCGATCATGTCTTCGTCCGGCGGAGCGTCCCAAACCTCCAGCCCCCATGCATCCTCCGGCTTCTTGTACACGGATTTGTCTCGCGGCCGATTCAGGTCCACTTCGAATCGTGACCGTAAACCAACGATCTGCGTTCGAGCCACCTGTGACCATTCGCCGGTGATCGGATCTTCTTCGCGTAGCCGAGCGTCGTCGCTTAGCAACAGATGTCGTTCGACTCGCTTGCGAGTGTCGTGGCCGTTGTGCACCGCTGCGGCAACGACGGGGCTGCGCCCACGTTGAAAGATGCAGTAAGGAGTAATTGCCATGACGAAGTCTCACCGTGGAGGAAGCCAAGGGCAAAACGCCCGCAGCATGTCGGCTTCAGAATGCAATCGCTGTGCCGAGACTCTAAACGCAACTCGGTAGTGCTTGCTGGCCCCCACACGCGTTGTCGGCGTCCAGGCTGAGCGTTCAGTGACCGCGCTTTGGCTGATTCTTCATGGGCTGATCGGGTAGATGGCGCAGTGCGGTAGCGTGCACGGACCACGTCGGCAGCGCGACACTTGATCGTATGCGGCTGTCACAAGCTGTGGTTCCTCGGCAACAACCACAAATCCGATGCTGCCGGTGCTATCCGACGAGCGAACAACGTCCTGCGCGGCGGCTGTGAAATCAGCGAAACGCTCGCGACGAGTCAGGCTTCACACGCGCATCCGAATAAATCAGCGGAATCGAAATCTTCGGCGCTCTGGTACGCGCCGTGCAACATTGACTGGGTGGACACAACAGGTGGCCGCTCAACCGAACACAACTCCACGAAGAACGTGAGGCTCTCAATGAAACTTGATTCACTCGAAAAACTATACGTCCAGGAACTGAAGGATTTGCACAGCGCAGAAACGCAGCTTCTGGACGCCATTCCAAAGATGGAAGCGGCAGCCACAGACAAAGGTCTGAAGGAAGCCTTCGCCCATCATCTGAAGGAAACACAAACGCACGTGACTCGCCTTGAATCCATCTTCGAAGGCATGGACTTCGAGCCCGGTGGGCACCGCTGCACCGCAATGGAAGGGATCATCAAAGAGGGCGCCGAACTGATTAACAGTGACACGCTGCCCAAGGTGCTGGATGCGGGATTAGTAGCAGCAGCTCAACGCGTTGAGCACTACGAAATAGCCGGCTACGGAACGGCCCGAGCCTACGCAGAAAAGCTGGGTAATCATGAGGCCGCCGAGGTTCTTCAAAAAACGCTGGAAGAAGAAGGTGCTGCGAACCGCACGCTGACTCGGCTGGCAGAACGACACATTAACTTCCTGGCGACAGTGCCAGGTAAATAGTGAACGACTGAAAACATCGTCGCTACGTTGGCGGCGATTCAATAACCATCAAATTAGGGAGAGACGCAATGAACTGGGATCAAATTAAGGGCAAGTGGAAACAAGCCAAAGGGCAGTGCCAGCAGAAATGGGGCAAGCTGACCGAGGACGAGCTGGACGTCATTGACGGCAGGCGAGAAGAGCTTGTCGGCAAAGTCCAGGAGCGTTACGGCATTGCCAAAGAAGAAGCCGAGAAGCAGGTCTCGGAATTTGAGAGTTCGTGCACCTGCTAGCTTTGAGTCCCAAATTGGCACGCGAGCTTTCGCACCGACGAACGCTCCGATCCACGCCATTCAACCGAAATCACAAACCTTTACACAGAGAACGTCACCAAGCAGCCAGGGCGCGTCGCCATGGCTGGCGTGACAGTGAATCTAACAATTCAATTGAAGAGTAGAACGATGAAAAAGTATTCCATGATGACAGCCGGTGTGGCCACGTTGATGTGCGCGACGATGGTCCTGAGTCCGTCATCAGCTGATGACGACGTTAAGGTGAAAAACCAGACTCGCAACAATCGCTCGCAGGCAGGTAGCCTCGACGATAAGACTTCGGGCTCCGCCATTCGGGTTAGCCAGTTGCTGGGAATGAATATCCAGAACTCCAAAGGCGAAGGCGTCGGCGAAATTAACGACATTGTGCTGGACGCCAACACAGGCCGAGTGAAGTACGCTGCTGTGACCTATGGCGGCCTACTGGGTGTCGGTAACAAAATGTTCGCCGTACCTTTCGAAGCGTTCAAATGTCAGCAGGATCCGGATGACCGTGACGAACACGTCATGGTTCTCAACGTCACTCAAAAACAACTTGAGGGGCAAACGGGATTCGACGAAGACCACTGGCCAAACTTCGCAGATCGCAAGTTCACAGCAGATCTCGACAAGCGCTATGGTGTCGAACGCAAAATGCGAAACCGTGACCGACTTCGTAACCGCGACGGTGACAAAGACGTGGATGTGAAGGTCGGGAAAGATGGAGTCGACGTTGATGTCGACGACAAACCGGATCGCGATGACAAATAGTTTGTCGTGGCGAATGGTGTGGGAAGGCCTTCGCCGGGAAGTAACGTTCCCGGCCAGCCTGACAAACACATAATTGCTGGCGATGCGAAGTTGCGTGCCAGCAACCCCAACTAGGGCTCGAACTGAGCCACCCAAATATCGTCAAGTACTGAGCATCAGAATCGGCGTCCACGTTTCACTGAACAGTGAACCGTGTGGCCTGATGATGCTTTGCTTGGCGATTTTTCATTTGAGGAACCAAGCTTCGTTCATTCCCGCAACGGCTCCAGCAGTGAGCTCAAAACCAGCAGTATTTCGGCATCGGCGATAAGGCCGGAACATTGCTCGAGTAGTTCAGCCCCGTGCCGTACGCCGGCCAATGCTGGAGCAACCGGCAGTTCGAACGGCAATCGACCGCGCTGGCATGCGATCAGCCAGAAGCGAAGAACGCTCAGCCTGAGGCCAACGCCGTAAGTCCAGTCGCTGGCCTTGCTGGTTTAGAAAAACAGACGACCGGCATGAACGTTGCAGATTCCGACCGGCGACGCAGCTTCGCAACTTCAGCGAAACGTGCTGTTTCCTTTCGTAAGAGGAATAACCGTCATGCCGAAATGGTCTGCCAAAGACAAACGCCAGTACGAACACATTCAGGATAGTGAGCTGAAGAGTGGATCATCGGAAGATGAGGCCGCTGAGATCGCTGCTCGTACCGTCAACAAACAGCGCCGTAAAGAAGGGCGCACGCCGAACAAGACAACTCAAGGAACCGGCAACCCCAACACGCCGCTCAGTGACCGCACGGTGAACGAGCTCCGAAATATGGCTTCTGAACTGAAAATCGATGGCCGCAGCAAAATGAACAAGGCCGAGTTGGTCAAGGCTATCCGTCAGAAGTCCTAGACATCAAAAATCCTCAAAGGTGACCTTTATGAAACTCAAACTATCAGCCCCAACGATTTGTTTGGTTGCCATCAGCCTGGCATCCGTGCCCACTTTGGCTCAGGAAAAAGACAGCGACCGTACCGGTCCCGCCCCAAAAACCTATATGCCCGTAGTAGGCGACGAGAGTTTTGAAACTGTCAAAGACAAGGATGCCGAGCAAAAACCAACGGTGATGCAACAGCAGCAAGAGTTGCTCAAACGCCGCTACGATCTTAGTGACCAACCTGGCGACGTGAAGATGTCGGCTGGGCGGAAGGCCGTTCAACAGGGAGTTCGAGTCAAACTGTCGGAGGGTGCCACGTGGGCAGAACTGAGCCAAATGGCGCCACAGGAAATCCGCGAAAAGAACCTGTTCCCTGAAGGATTCCGTCCGCTGCCTCATGCGAAACACCCGACTGGCGGGATGGTGTTTCCGAAAGTGCAGATCGATGCCATCATGAAGGCAGAGTACCGAGACCTGAAACGGTTCGACGTCGACTTTGATCTGCCGGACCATCTAACTCCCGAGTTTCCGCCGCCCTTGTTTTTGACAACTCGTCCGGAACTCGGCGATGTGACCAACGGCGAGGTGCTGACAATAAAGAACTACTTCCGCCTGCTAAAGGGCAAGCTGACTCCGGTTCAGATGGAGGGCATGCGGCTGCTTCTGACGCCAAACCCGCAACAACAGTCCAATCAAACGGATGATCGCAAAGTCGCGGAACCGTCTTTGGGAGTCAGCTGCCTCGACTGCCATGTGAATGGGCACACCAACGCAACGTTCCATTTGAACCCAGACACACGGCCGCAGCAAAACCGCTTTCGGATTGACACGGTTAGCCTACGTGGCCTGTTCAATCAACAGATCCATGGTTCGAAACGTTCACTTCGGTCCGTCGAAGACTTCACGGAATTCGAACAACGCACGGCCTACTTCGACGGCGATCACGTGACCGCTGCCAAGAAGGGTGTCTTCCTGCCAAACCGTTCTGATCAGGTTTCGATGATGGCCCAGATGCAAAACATCATCGACTTCCCTCCAACGCCCAAGCTGGACGTATACGGCAAACTCATTGCAGAAAAGGCGACAGAACAGGAACTGAAAGGGCAGGAACTATTCTTCGGAAAGGCTATGTGCGCGACATGCCATCCGGCTCCGTTTTATCTCGACGACAAAATGCACGATCTCAATCTGGGACAGTTCTACGAACCCAAAATGGTGCATGGGCACTACGACGTCCCAGCCGGGCCAATCAAGACATTTACCTTACGAGGCATCAAGGATTCACCGCCGTATCTACACGACGGTCGTTTGTTGACGCTGGACGACACCGTCGCTTTCTTCAACGTGGTACTCGGCCTGAAGCTGACCGACGAAGAAAGTCAGGCGTTAGTGGCGTTCATGCGTTGTCTATAAGTCCCAACCCTGAAAAAGAATGAAGGAGAAAACCAAATGTCGAAACCTAAAGCTGGCGACAAATTGAAGTGCAGTGAATGTGGCATGGAGATTGAAGTTAAGACACCGTGCAAGTGCAAGGATCACGAACCGCAATTCGAATGCTGCGGAAAAGCTCTGCAAAGCTGTTGATCCAAAACGAAGGCAGCGATGGCGATTTGCTATCGCTGCTGGTTTGAACCAAGTGGCTCACGGCACACGTCGAAACTTTGACGCACCAACGGCCGCACATAAAAGTGAATTTTAGCCGAGGTGTACGATGCAAATTTCAACTAGTCTGACCGTGGCTGCGTGCCTCGTCTTTCTCCAAATCCCGTCGGGCGAGACCGCACTGGGTGGTCCGCCATCGCACGACGAGCTTAAGGAACAGGTTTGTGAAGCTCTCAAGCATGACTTCCGACTGAAAGACGAACCCATCATCGTTAGCGTTAGTGATGGCCGTGTCACCTTGACGGGAACTGTCGGCAGCCCTATCCACAAACTGCGTGCCAACAGGCTTGCACGTGACATCCAGGGCGTCGAAAGCGTACTTAACCGCATACAAGTAAGTCTCGGGGAAGAAGAAGGAACTAATCCCGCAGCCGATGTGACCGGGCGCTGGAATGAGGACAGCCTGCTTCGCAGCAAGAGCATCAAAGTCGTTAGTGACGGTGCCGTTCTCACGCTGAGTGGCACTGTCGACACGACCTTTCAAAAACGCCGAGCGGAACGGCTGGCGAAAGAGACGCGGGGCGTCCACACAGTTCGAAATAATATCGTTGTTGCGGATTCAGACGATGCGGACACCACAACAGTTGCGCCGGCCGACAGACTGATCAGCCAGGCTGTCACGGATGCCCTGCAACGAGACGTGCAGCTTTCCCTGCTACCGATTCAGTCCATTGTTAAAGATGGCGTGGTCACGCTTTCCGGCGAAGTCAACACACTGAACCAGCGGCGACGAGCAATCACGCGAGTTCGGCGCGTCCCTGGTGTTCGAGATGTGAACGAAAAACTGATGCTTGCCGGCGTCGCCACATCTTCCATTCCAATTTCCACAGATGAACAGCCGCAGTCCGACGATGCCAACGGCACTCGTCCCCGCCTCGGCAAACAGGTTAAAACGGAACTTGATCGCGCTCCGGCCCTTGAGGCAGGCGGTATCTCTGCGACCGACGCGTGGGGTATCGTCGTGCTTCGTGGGAAAGTACCGAACTTGTACCAAAAACTGCGAGCGACTCGGCTGGCACGACAAGTGGCCGGAGTGCGTGCCGTTGAAAATCGGCTCACCGTGGCTGAGGAGCCTCGCAGTGACACAGAAATTCTGCACGGTGTGAAAACGACACTTGCCAGCGACGCGCTGATTAATGCCGAAGGCGTCAAAGTTTCTGTGAAAGATGGTAAGGTCGAGCTGACTGGCCGCGTCGAGTTTATTGCGGAACAGCAGCGCGCCCGCCGACTGGCTGCTCGCATCGCTGGCGTCCGCAGCATTCGAAATCGAATCGAAGTGACACCAACGCAATCGTTGGAGTAAGTCTGAATTCCGCAGCAGTGGCATGCGGTTTGCCGTGTAGGCAGAAGACACTCACTGATTTGCAGCCGCCTAAGCGCGGCTGAACAACCTCAGAAGGAAAGAAAGAGTTACCATGAAAACGAAACTCACCATAACAGCTCTCGCATCCATCGCGATTTTATTCGCCGCAGCGGCCGCGCCCGCGGATGCTGGCAATCGTAATCGCTCGTGGCATCAGCGCTACCGCGGTCTGAATCGAAACTACCGCAGCCTGCAGCGCGACTATCGCAGCCTGAATCGTGGCTACCGTAACTACGGTCGTAGCTACAATTATAACCGACCGGGCCGCAACTATTCGCCGTACCGATATGGGTACCCCAGCTACCGGAATCGGTACCGAGGAGGCTCAGGATTCGGCATCAACCGTGGTGGCATTTACTTTCAGTTTTAGACGAGCGATGCGAACGCCAAGTGAACGCTTACCGTCCGGTCCACCACTCGGGCTGGACAAAGATGTCTGACACTTTCAGGCGGAAGTCGACTAACGACTCGCCGCCGTCCAGCGTTTGCCATTCGCCCAACGAAAGCGTGTGGTTGCCTCGTCCGATGACCTGAACTTCCTTCTTCATCGGGTCGGGCACCCACACCGTCTTTACGCCCGCATCCATGTAGAACAACGTGCGTCGCCGCATTTCCTGACGTCGATCGTTGGCGGATGCAATGTCGATCACCAGCTTCGGAAGTTGATCGGCGACCATCTTTTCGGTTTCTTCGAACTGTTGACCAGAATCGAAAAAGCTGATGGCCGGACACAGCACAGTGTCTGGTTCGCTGGCCACTTTCAGGCCAATCTCGTGACACGCGTAGCCGACTGACTGCTCCGTGCGAGCCTTGAACCATTCCGCCAACGCTCGCGACAGATTAAGGACCGCATTACCGTGGCTGTCGTCTGGTGCCTCCATCACGACAGGCTGGCCTTCGTGCAGTTCGTGCCAACGACCGCCGTCCGGGAGTTCATTTTTACGACGCGCGAATTCTTCCGCCGTCATGCGCGTGTCCATCAACATGATGAGTGCCTCCCGGAATCAATACTCGTTGGCTTCTTCCTCGCTGTCGTCCACCGCCGAAAACGTTGACTTCACAACCTGGCGAATCGTCTGATTGTCGCGCTCTTCGGTCAGTTTCTGCAGGGCATCGTCGAACGACATCACGCCTTGATCACCGTCGATCCGACAGCGCACAGCCACGGCATTTTGTTCTGCTTCTTTTGGTCCGACAACCAGCATATACGGAATTAAGTCCATTTGAGCGTCCCGAATCTTGGCCTGCAACTTCGCGCTTTGCAGGTCGGTGGTGACTCGGAACCCGTTCTGACGCAGCCGCGCGGCCACGTCTTTAGCATAGTCGTCAGACTTTTCGCTCAGCGGCAGCACGCGAATCTGTTCCGGAGCCAGCCACAGCGGAAACGCGCCCGCGAAGTGTTCGATCAACACGCCGACGAAACGCTCCATTGAACCGAAGGGGGCTCGGTGAATCATGACGGGGCGATGAGGCTTATTGTCGCTGCCTGTGTACTCGAGGTCGAAACGGTTCGGCAAATTGTAGTCCAACTGCACCGTACCCAGTTGCCATTCTCGGCCCAGACAGTCCTTCACCATGAAGTCTGTTTTCGGTCCGTAGAACGCCGCATCGCCGGGCGATTCGACGAACTCCAGGCCTTCTTCGGTTAGCACTTTACGCAGCACAGATTCCGCGTTGTCCCAAAGTTCCTCGCTGCCCACGTACTTGTCAGAATTCGGATCGCGAGTCGAAAGCTGCACGCGATAGTCTTCCAGACCGACCGCTTCCAGCACATATTTGACCAGGCCCAAGGTCTCCTTGAATTCCTGTTCAACCTGGTCGGGCGTGCAAAATAGGTGAGCGTCATCCTGAGTCAGACCGCGAACGCGCAGCAGCCCGTTTAGTTCGCCCGATTGTTCGTGACGGTAGACCGTGCCGAATTCGGCCAACTTAACCGGCAGGTCGCGATAACTGCGCGGGATGGCTTTGTACATCTGTACGTGGTGAGGGCAGTTCATGGGCTTCAGCAGATAACGTTCCTGCTGCTTTTCCCACTTGCGAAGGACGGCTCGCTTCTCTTCGGCCGAACCGTTTTTCGGGAAGTCTTCCACGCTGAAACCCAGCACCAGCGCGGCATCCAGCAACTTGGCTTCGTCCTCAGCCGACGGCGGTTGCAGTTCTTCATCCTGTGAATCCAGGCAACGGATCCAGTAGTCCACAAGCTGCCCGGCCGAATGCCCAAACAACGGTGCAAACTGCGAATCGCGGTAGTAAGGAAAATGGCCGCTGGTTTCGTAAAGCTCAACTCGACCAATGTGCGGCGAATACACGGGTTCGTATCCGCGTCGAGTCAACTCCTGCTTGATGAAGTCTTCCAGCGTCGCTCGGATCGTGGCCCCTTTCGGCAGCCATAGACACAATCCCTGGCCGACATCCGGATTGATCGTGAACAACTGCAGGCGGTTGCCGAGAACTCGATGATCGCGTTTCTTGGCTTCTTCCAGCTGTTCCAGATACGCCTTCAGTTCCTTCTTGTCGAAGAACGCCGTGCCGTAGACTCGTTGCAGTCCACGATTGCTGACGTCACCTTTCCAATGCGACCCTGCGACGCTCAGAATCTTGAACGCCTTGACCATGCCTGCATGAGGAATATGCGGGCCTCGACACAGGTCGACAAACTCGCCCTGGCGGTAAAAGCTGAGCGAATCGTGATCGGCCAGCCCGGTGCGAATGTGTTCGACCTTCAATTCCTGATTCAGGTCTTCGCAAAACTGAATCGATTCGTCGCGGTTCATCGTGAAACGTTCGAAGGCTTCGCCCTCTTTCACGATCTTTTTCATCTCCGCTTCGATTTTCGGAAAGTCGTCCTCGCTGATGGTCGTGGCCAAATCAAAGTCGTAGTAAAACGTGTTGCCTTTCACTGGCCCAAACGCCAGGCCGACTCCCTCATACAGCCGCATGATGGCTCGCGCCATGATGTGAGCACAACTGTGCCGCATGACGGCCGCCGCCGCCGCGTCGCGGGTGGTGAGAAGTTGCAATGGGACCGGCCGCAGATCGGTCAGTTCCTTCAGCGGTCGCATGGCGTCAACCGTATTGCCGTCGATGACTGCGGCCGCGGTGGCTCGGGCGAGGCCTTCGCTGATGCCTTTGGCGACATCCAAAGCTGTGGCGTTGTCGTCGTGTTCTACTGTGTTACCGTCGGGAAGCTGGACCTGAATCATGGAACTTGGATATCCGTAGCGTCTTGACACGCGGGCAGGTGACCTGAACAAATGGCCCCCTTTTCGAAGCAAAATCCGCCCCGTTGTCGATGGAACGCGGGTTATAACGTGGCAGCATTGACGCGACAACGGGGCCTGAGTTCGGTCCCTGCCGGGGGAATTCAGCGGAAACGACAGGTGCCCCGAAAAAAGGGAGAATGGCGGCCTCCATGCCTCGTCTGCCGCCCACAGCCGCAGGCTCACGGGAACCGCTTTCGCAGCCGCCGCTTTTTCGAGGCTTCCTTCGCCCCATAAACTTTGCCCAAAGACCGACGTTTTTCCATTTGTCGAGGGAAAACTGGGGCGCGACGGGCAAAAAACAGGAAAGGGCCGCTTTGTAATCAGCTAATGCGCTCAAACACTACACAAGGCATTGCAGTTGCCCTTATCCTATCCAGACCTCCTATCCGGTAAATTTTACCGCAGCGGCACTGGAGGTTAGATTCCGCCTGTCGTCGCGTCGAAGATGTTGGAAACCAGCGTTTTGTCTCAGAAAGATTTGGGTCGCATGAACATTCGAAAATTCTTTTCCGGTCGCACTTCGGCTCGCCGCTTCAAAGCTCGTCGCCAGGGAATGCAGCATTTGGCAGCTCGACGGCTTTCGTCGTCCCGCATGGAACGGCTGGAAGATCGAATGATGCTGGCCGGAAACGTGACGGCTCAATTTATTGGCCAAAACGCCTTCGTGAGCGGTGACGATGCGGCCAACTCCGTCGAAATCCTCGTCGACGGCGGCAACCTGATCGCTCGCGGCACTGACGGCACCACCATCAACGGCAGCGCGGATGACTTCGTCCTGAGGACGGGAAGTGCGTCATTGGGCCGCAGCCTGTTTGTGTCGCTGGGTGGCGGCGACGATGCGTTGACGATGACCGGCGTGACGGTGAACCGTAACTTGACCATCAACGGCGGCTCAGGCAACGATCTGATTGGCATCACAGAATCGTCCAGCATCGGCCGCAATCTCTGGGTCCGCGGAGGCAGCGGGAACGACACTGTCAGCCTGCAGGATTCGACTGTTGGCCGCAACGCGCACCTTTCCGGCAACCGGGGCAACGACCTGTTGATTGTTTCCGCGTCCACCGTGGGCCGGCACCTGACAGTTTGGGGCGGAGGCGGTGCTGACGATGTGATGATCGACGATTCGGACGTCAGTCGAGACGCGCGAGTTGCTGGACGCGGTGGCTCGGACGACATCATCGTACGCAACTCACAAATCGGCGACGACATGCGAATTGTGGGCAACACTGGCAACGACATCGTCATGGTCGACTCGTCAGAGATCGCCGACAAGACTCGCGTTCGAGGCGGCTATGGCTCAGACAATGTGATTGTGGAAGGTGCGTCAGAATTTGGCGACAAGGCGCGAGCGTACGGCGGCCCAGGCTCGGACAATATTCAGATCTCCGACGATGCCGTCTTCCAGGACGGATCAAAGCAACGCCGCTTCGAAGGTTCCACAGCCAATGCCGCCGTCGTTGACGCTCGCGTCACTGACGACACCACCGGAGCTATCGCGGCAGCCACTGAGGTCGTTGAAGCCTTCGGCGGGACCGTGAGCTCTACGTCTGACCTGAGCCTCAGCATCGACAACTCGTCGGTGTCGGAAGGAGCAGGGGATGGAGCGGCCACGATCACCGTGACCCGCAGCGGCGACACGACCGAAGATCTGGTGGTGACACTCACATCGTCTGATGACACGAAACTGCAGTTGGAACAGTCCACGGTCACCATTCTGGCCGGTCAGACAACCGCCAACGTTCTGGTGAACCCTCAGGACGACACCGACCTTAACGAACCGACCAGCGTCATCGTAACGGCGTCAGCGACCGGCCTGGACGATGCCACCATTAACGTCGTCATCACAGACGACGACGGAGCCACTCTAACAGTGGTGGCCAGCCAGAGTTCCATTCTGGAAGACAGCGGCAACATTTCCACGATCGGAGCCCCCAACGGCTTCACCTATACAATTTCGCGTAACGGCGACACTACTGAAGACCAGGTTGTGTCTCTGATCACTTCTGTCAGCGGCGTGATTTCGGTGCCCGCAACCGCCACAATTCCGGCCGGTTCTGCCAGCGTGGTTGTGGACGCTCAAACTGTGGCTGATGGTGATGCCGAAGCAGACGTCACCGTGACACTCACCGCCGCCGCTCCGGGTTTCACCGCTGGCACCGATTCGATTCTTGTGCAGGATAACGATGGACCTCGACTGACTGTTGAGTTTGCAACTCCAACCGTCGGCGAAACGGGCGTCGACAAAGAGTCGACTATCACGATCACTCGCAACACAGACACGACAGCCGCCTTACCTGTCAACCTGACGTCGACGGATCCGACCAGTTTACTGGTCGATGGCTTGTCCAGTATTGACGTGGTAATTCCGGCTGGCCAGACGTCGATCACGATCGATGTTGAGGGCGTGGAAGAGGACATCGACGACGGCGACGTTTCTGTCGGCGTGATCGCAACCGCCACCGGCTTTGTCGACGGGTCTGACACGATTGTCGTCACGGACGATGATTCGCCCGCTCTGTCCGTCACGTTCCCATCCGGCAGCAGTGTGTCCGAAGACGGTGGTGCGGACGCGATCACAGCGACGATTTCGCGAAATACGACCGACACTTCTGCGGCTCTGAGCGTGGCACTCAGCTATTCGGGCGATGCTCGGCTAACTGGCGATTCCACGGTCACAATTCCGGCTGGTGCCAGTTCGGTCAACGTGCAGTTCGACACGATCGACAACAACATCGTGGACCAACCTGCCAACGGCACGGCCACCGTGACAGGAACGGCGGCTGGATTTACGGCGGTCACGATCAACATCACCGTGACCAACGACGACGCGGCTTCGATTCAACTGTCGCCAGCCAGCTTTTCGGTACAGGAAAACGCAGGAGCCGCCGCCATTACGGTTTCGCGGACGGACTCCTCCGCCGCCGAATCCATCTCGTTGGCGTATTCCAACGCTTCGCTAATCACCGGCCCCGCAACTGTCGATTTTGCGGCGGGCGAAACGTCGAAGTCAGTCGCCTTAACGGTTATCGACAATGACCTGTATGCTGACAACGCGGGCGTCACCGTGACAGCCAGCGGAACGAACCACGCCGACGTGACAACGTCAATCGCCGTGATCAACGATGAAGTGCTGTCACTCACCACCAACATTTCATCCAATACCACGGAACAGTCCGTTGGCGCTTTGCTGACGCGTCAGGAAACGTTCACGGTGACTGGCGTGACGGCACCTGGAGCCACCGTGCAAGGTGACAATGATGGCGAACTTGACTTCAACGAAGCCACCACTACGGCTGACGCCAACGGCAACTACAGTATCGATATCCCACTGACTCACGACGACGACCACTACGGTTTGAACGCCATCCAGTTGCGTGCGGTGATTGCGTCGGAAGGTGTCAGCACCATGTCCGACGTCACCAACGTGCATCGAGCCATCGGAACGGTGGTGCGGTTTACGACCAATCAGGACTTTGATCAGGATGCCGCCAATACGCCTGATTTCTACGACGTGGAACTACTGGACGCTGATGCACCGATTACGGTAGCAAACTTCCTTAGCTATACCACTGATACAGCCACCGGTACGGAACGGTTCGATAACCTTCTGGCTCAACGGCTTGACGACAACTTCATTGTTCAGGCAGGCCGCTACAACGTGACGGGGCAGTCCATCACGGAAGTCGATCGTGACGCTGACAATGACGGTTCAAGTGACACAATTCAAAACGAATTCCTCACGGCGAACTCCAACCTCCGTGGCACTTTGTCGATGGCTTTGCCAGCGAACACACCTAACGGCGGCAGCAGCGAATGGTTCATCAATATCGTTGACAATGCGTTTCTGGACAACGCTCAACACACGGTCTTCGGCCGCGTGATCGCAGACGGTATGGATGTGGTTGACGCGATCAACCTGCTGCCGGTTCTGGATATCACAGCTCCGTCTGGTCAGGGAGCGCTCGGTGAGACACCATTCGCGAGCCTGCCGCTAAGCGACTCGCCGCTGGCTGGAACGATCGCCATCGCAGCGGGTAGCTCACTGGCCGTGGGAACGGGAACTCAGTTCACAACGCAATTGAGTGTCGGTGACTACATCTCGCTCGGTAACACGATTGTGCGAGTGGATTCGATCGCATCTGATACCCAACTTACGCTCGGCTTCCAGTCCAGTGCCAACCAGTCAAATCTGAGCTACAGCCTGTACTCAACACCAGAAAACGACGACTACGTGATCTTCACGGACATCGGAAAAATCCTGGACAACGTATAGGCGGCCACCTCTTGGGTTCGGCATCTCGTTATTGATGCCCCTCCCCCAGTTTATTGCGGGAGGGGCCGGTTGAAGACGGCAGGGTCGCGCGAGAGCTCTTCGGCGTGTGATTGATGCATTGCCTGCAACGCTACGGCTTCACCGGTCGGCTGATGTAGATCAAAGTCTTTCCGTCCGGCATCCACGACGCTCCCAGATTGCGGCGGCCGGGAAACTGGCCTGGAACCGTCGCCGCAGTTTCACCCTCTGCGACCAGCATATGCAGCTGTTCGTACTTTGTTTGAGGCGTCGCTGACGCAAATACGATTGCTTCCGAATGTCGCTGCCATGCGACGCCCGATGCTGGTTGCCTGATTTCCGACAGCAGTGTGGTTAAGCGAGCTTTGCCGTACGCCTTCAGGCTTAGCAGGGTGGCCGCTTCGTCTGCACCGCCCTGCTTACGTGACGCGGTGAAGGCCAACTGAGTAGAATCGGACGACCATGCGAACTGTTGCGGGTGTGAAAGGCCGAGTTTCGACAACGCCGCATTCAGTGGGCTGCGAAATGTATCTTCGGCCAGGTCGAACACGCGAATATCACCCGTCGCAGTGGATGTATCCGCATACGCAATCATGCGACCATCGGGAGACCACGCCGCCCCCCAACCGGATTCGTCGATCAGTTGTCGATTTGTTCCGTCGGCTCGCATAATCCAAACGCCTCGAGCGGGCGAAAAACGGCTGTACGCAAGTCGGCCGCCTCCCGGCGACCACGATGGCAACGTGCCTTTGCCCAGTGAGCGAATACTCCGGCCGTCCATGGTCGCGACGTAGATTTCGGTGTCGGACGTGACCGCCTGACCGGGCAGAGCGGCCACGATGGCGATGCTGTTTCCGTCCGGAGCAACCGCCGCTGCCGTGGCCGCCTGAAACGTTGGCAGAGTGAACAGCAGCTTCGATTCTTCGGTTTCTGAATCCCACTGACAAACCCAGATCTGACCCGCGACAGATGCGCGGTCCTTGATGTCGGCTGCAGGCTGAATTTTGACGGCACTCGCTGGCGACACGGGTTCTGGTTCGCTGGCGCCGGCGTTTTGAGGCAGCGACGTTGTCTGGTATCGTCGTTCGAATTCTTCGGCTGATTCGCGGCCGAGAATCTCTCGGGCTTCCGCATCAAGTCCGCGAGCGAACAATTCGTGACCGACGATCTGCGTCTGCCCGATCTCAATACCTGATGGCCAGACCCCGAAGCGCCCCTTCACTTTCAGCTTGCGATATTCACCCAAAAGCTTGACGCCATTTTCGCGCCGACCGGCTTCAAACTGAGCCCGCGCGGCCGCCAGCACGATGGCTCGCGCAGATGAATTCGCGACGGGTTCGTTGCGGTTCATAGCCGCGATCACGGTGGCGGCTCGCTGCAACAAATCGGCGACCGCATCGCGATGCCGGGACTGGCGTCCGATCGTGACAGCCTGCAACGCAACCAGTTCGACTGACGCGCGATCGGTACCAGCTCGCAGTGAATTCACCAGCAAATCAGTTTGACGGCGTAGCAAATCGTCATCACCCAGCGCATCGGCCACCAGTAGAGTCAGAATCGCTCGTTCGATCGTATCTCCATCACGCGGCGAACCAAGCTGCTGGCGGAGTGCGCCGAGCTTATTGGCGTGCCTGGCACAATTTATCAGCCGGTGACCGATACTATCGACGACGGGAAATCGGTGAGGCTGCAACGTGTCGAATTCGACCGGCAGGCTGTACAGAAACGCTTCCTGGTTGCGATGTTCGGGCAGGACGATACTTCGCAGCGTTTCGTAGATTTGAACGGAGTTCGCTTCCGCCTTCCAGCCCTCCAGCAGCCGCATGACGAGACGCGGAATGCGCAGCTGATTTGATTCCAGAGCCGTCGGCGGAAATTCTCGCGACGTGTCAACTCGCGCATTGGACATGCGGAGCTTCGCGCCGTCGTCTCTGGTGTTGGATACCGTAGGCGGCCCGAACTGCAGCGATCGGCGCACGGCCGATTGAGACAAATCGGTCATTCCATGCCGAGCTGCCTTTTCCGCGATGTCTAGCGCCTGGTTGACCTGTTCGACTGTCGGTGGCGCAGCAAACGCCGCCGAACTGGCCGACGCGCAAGCGATCAGCAGAAGAATCCGAACGGAGTGTCGACTGGAGATTTGAGTCTGTCCTGTAAACGACAAAGTGCAGTGACTTCGAATGGGGACCACGCCCAGAACGGCGCGGCCGCTCCCCTCCGCAACCAATTGGCTGGAGGGGTGGCCCGGGCTTCGTTACACAAGTTCTCGCAGTGTCTTCAGATACTTTGGAATCTCTTCGAGCGGTTTTGTTTCTTCAAATTCGAGCGTCACGTAGCCTCGGTAGCCGGCCTTCTTCAGGATGCCAATGATCTTTGGCATGTCAGCCGGATACTTTTTGCCTTCCGGCGACTTCATCGACACTTTGATCTGAGCGTTGACCGCGTACGGCGCGATGATGGCGAGGTCTCGATAAGGATCGTCTGTGCTGAAGTTGCCGCTGTCGAAATTGACGCCGAACCAGGGCGACGGTTTGACGGCATCAATAATTTTCATCATTTGAGCCGGCGTGGCCGTGATGCCGCCGTGATTTTCAAGAGCCAGAAAGACGCCCTTCTTTGCGGCATAGTTCAGGCTCTGGTTGATGCCGTCCACACAGCGTTCAATGGCGGCTTCTTCGTTGTCGCCCTTGGGGACTCGGCCCGCAAAAATTCGAATCGCGGGGGCACCCATGATGGCTGCGTAGTCGATCCAGTCCTGACAGTCCTGAAGTTGCTGGTCGCGTGCTTCGCCCTCTGGCAGGCAGAAATCGTTGCCAATGGCCGTGCCGGAAATATCCAAACCCAGCCGATGCGTTCGCTGACGAATGCTTAGCAGGTATTCGGTGGTGATGTCTTTCGGGAAGTAGTATCCCGTCAACTCAACCGCCCCTAACTGCTGTTCAGCACCGTAGTCGATGAACTTTTCCAGCGTCATTTCCGCCTTCGCGATTTGGTCGGGCGTGCCTCGGCGAGCGAACATTTTGTTGAAGCTGTAGGCGGCCAGACTTAGCTTCAAAAGCGGTTCACCGCTGCGTTTGGGCGGGTCGGCCGCGTGCAGTACGGACGAACCTGTCAGAGCGGGCGCTGCGGCGATAGCTCCGAGGCTGGTGAGGAATTTTCGACGAGGGTGGATCATAGATGGGCGACCGTAAAAAAAAGGGATATTGAGGCGGGACAGAGTGTGTACCAGTTAAATCAGGCGAGACGATTTTGTCCAGCGAAGCCACCAAACGCGGCCGGGAAACCTTCAAACAATCGAAAACTCAGGTTTTGTCAGATGGGAATCACGGCTAAACTGGGCAAGCCTCGCAAACGGACGGATTCGTTGCCGGGCCTGAAAATCCGATCCCTCGTAACCTGACACTTCGATGATACATGACGTTATTGTCCTTGGCGGCGGTCCGGCAGGAAGTACGGCCGCTACGCTGCTTTCTCAGCAGGGATTCGATTGTGTGGTCGTCGAAAAAGACCACTTTCCGCGATTCCATATCGGTGAATCGCTGCTGCCGGCGACGGTGCGAATTTTCGAACGCCTGGGCGTTCATGAACAGATTCGCGATGTTTTCATCCGCAAACCGGGCGGCAAATGGCTGTACGGCGACATTGCCGTGCCCGGCGACTTTGCCAAACCGGATCGCCACGCCACGTTTCGAGACTGCCCGTACTCCTACTTAGTGGAACGCTCAGTCTTCGATAAAATCCTGATCGATCGGTCCATCGATGGCGGCGCCGACGTGCGTTTTGGCACCGAAGTGGTGGACGTGCTGACAGCAGAGCGGGCGGATGAATCGCATGCTTCTGCAGCGCCCAAAAAAAATTCGCACGGTGTCGCGGGAGTCAGGTGCCGCACGGAATCTGGTAAGGAATACGATCTTCGCGCGCGACTGGTGATTGATGCGAGCGGCCTGCGTTCGCTGATTCCTTCAAAACTGCGATTGCGAAAGCTGACCGAACCGCATCGCATGGGCATCTACGCTCAATACGCTGCGTCGCCGACGCGTGACGACGTGAAAGCCGGGTGGTTTATCGGCCAGATGTTCTACGACGGCTGGACCTGGCTGCTGAGACTTCCCGGCAACCGGTTTTCCGTGGGCGTGGTTTTGACGGTCGACCGGTTTCGCAAAAGCGGTCTTTCGCCGACCGAACTGCTGGAACGCATGGTGGAAGAAAATCCGCTGCTGAACGACGGGATGACGATCGACCGCAAACGGATTTCTGACGTGATGGTGACGGGCAACATGGGCAATTCTTCCGAGAGCCTGGCCGGCGACGGCTGGGTTGCGGTTGGCGACGCCGCCTACTTTATCGACCCGTGCTATTCATCCGGCGTGCACTTGGCAATGAAGAGTGCTGAAATGGTGGCGGACCTCGTCGCCGGCCATGCTCGAGACACCCCAATCACACCTGCACTGTTCGACCAGTACCAGAAGGACATGCGACAGCACGAAAAATCGGTGCAGCGGATGGTGGACACGTTTTACATCGCGAGTCGCAATACGTCGGTCCAGAAGATGGTCACGTCGCTGCAGGGCGGTTACTTCAGCCGTAAGTTTGTGACGTTTGTGGGCGGCGACTTCGACCGGAACAGTTCGTATATCGCTCGGATCAAGCTGTATTCCAACTGCGCAGCGGTGATGTTTGGAAACGACGCGAAGCGGGCACCGGCCAACAGCCCCAACTATTTGCACAAGGTGCCGAGTTCCGACGATGAATCACGGATAGATGCGGATCGACACGAATCAGAACAGTTTTCCACCGTCTAAATCTGTCGCCATTCGTGGCGATTCTTACGCAGTCACAGGCGAATCGTTGTGGTGAGAGAAATCCGCGGAGCGGCCCGTGCCCTTTCGCCGTTAGAGCCACGATGCTACATTGCACGTAGACAGAATCACATCAACACGGACCTTCTCTATACCGCTGCCGAAAGCGGGCCTATCAATGCCACGACTGACTTACTTTCTCACGTGCCTCGCACTTTCCATGCCCGCTGTGATGGCTCATCCCGGACACGGAAATCCTGCCGCGCAGGACGGAATCTGGCACTACGTCACGTCGCCAACGCACGCTGGCCCGGTGGTAGCATTAGCTATCCTGGTCGCGATGGGAATCGCGTATCTGCAGAAGCGAAAGTCTCAGCGGTAGCTGACGCGGCCTTATTTTGATTGGCTCTTTCCTGCACCGTTTGCCGCGTGAGTTCCGCCGTTTCTGCGTTGCAGCGCGTACGTCAGCGGGATATCAATTTTCGGAATTCACAGCCAGCAGACATATTTCTGCCAGGACACGGCATTCTCCAGCGAATAACTGGCTGGCGCAATATCTCCATTACGACGCGGTGTGTGAGCAGATTGCCGGGCAAATCCGGCGGAACGCGGCCAACATCTGGGCTGTGGCCATTGCCGAAGTGGCAACACTCCGCCACAATCACGTGAATCCAACGTGACCTAAAATCACTTTACTCAAACAGCAGGTAAGTTTGATGCTTAGAGCTCAATTGACTCAATTACTGGCCGCATCAGCGATGATCGTTGCCAGTCTGCCCGTGCAGGCTCAGACGGCGGTGGCTTCCAAAGTCATCAGCGATCAGATTCTTCCCAAAGACACGTTTCTGTACGTTTCGTTTCCGAACGTGACTCAGTTCAAGACGTTTGTCACCCAATCGTCACTCGGAAAGCTCTGGCAGGATCCAGCTCTGGATGCATTCAAGTCAGAAGTGCAGACCGCGTTTGAAAACGAACTGGACGAAGGGTTCGCGAAGTTCCAGGAAAACCTTGGCGTCAGCGTAGAAGAGTTTCTTCAGATTCCAACCGGCGAAGTTTCCTTCGCGTTTTCCGGCGGCCCTGGCAACACAATGGGAGCCGTCATCTTTTTGGACTTCGGCGACAGCGAAGCAGTCGTTCAGGACCTGCTGGACAAAGCGGCTGGCGAACTGTCCAAGGCTCCGAAACTTGCATTGGAAGATGAGAGCTTTGACGGCACGGAATTGACCATGTTTCGGATCCAGTATCCTGGCCAGCCTCCCACACCACTGGCTAAAGAATTCGGTTGGTTCATCAAAGACCAACGACTGGTAATCAGTAACCGCATCGAACTGCTGCAGTCGGCACTGACAAACTGGGAAGGTGAGGGCGAATCATTCAAGAGCAACGAAACCTACTCTTACATCATGGGACGCTGCCAGTCGGCCGAACGTTCTGCACTGACAACGGTCTACTTTGACCCCATCGGTTTGTTCACAAAGCTGGTACAGACTGGCTCACTTGGCCAGCAGGCCAGCATGGGTGCTGGAATGGCACTCGGATTTCTGCCGACCCTGGGCTTGACTCAGCTAAAAGCCATGGGCGCGGTTTCGGAAGCCGGCAGCGGCGACTTCGAAGCTGTGTCTCGATCGTTGATCTACGCCGATCAACCTCCGACAGGACTGATGCGAGCCATGCAGTTGGATCAGATTGAACAGGCCCCGCCAAGCTGGGTCAAAGAAGACGTTCATGCGTACGCAGCAATGAAGTGGAAAATCGGCGAAGCCTACGAAGCAGTCGAAAGCATCGTGGACATGTTTTCCGGAGCCGGTGCCACAGCCGATCAGCTTGACCGGTTGGCGGAGCGACCACCTGGAATTCACCTGAAGCACGACATCATCGACCAGCTGACAGGCGAACTACGATTCATCACAGCGGCTGGTAGTGCCGAAGGTGGTGGCTACGGTGGCGATCAAATTCTAATTGCGTTGGGCGTTCGAGACAGCCAGTCAGCAGGTGATGTCCTGGCGAAAGTCGCTGAACAAACCGGCCTGGAAACTCGCGAATTCCGCGGTGCGACCGTGTATGAATTCAATGCACCAGGAGCTGGCCAGGCGATCGGCGTGACCATTTCTGATGGTCGAATGCTGATCTGCATCGGCAGCACACTGCTGGATCAGGTGTTAAGAAATGACAGCGACATGAAGCCACTGGCTGAATCTGAAGAGTACCAGCGAGTAGCTCAGCACTTCCCGGCTGACGCACTGTCCGTCCAATTCACGCGTCCAGCCGAACAGTACCGATCGATGTACGAAATGGTTCGGTCCGGGACTGCTGCCGAGCAGTTCCCAGGCAGCCAGGAAATCTTCGAGAAGATCGATTTCACAACGCTTCCGCCGTTCGAAACGATTTCGAAGTACATCCACCCCACCGGTGGCTATTCGGTGAAGGATGACAATGGCGTGTTCATGGAAGCGTTCCAGTTAAAGAACTAACGTTTCAGCGTTGAGACAACCTCTCGTGTGAGAAGCCCGGCAACTCCGAAAAGCCGGGCTTCTTTTATTTGCCGCCCGGTAAACCATTTTCCTGCAAACTCCAATGCCAACTGTACGCACCCGCTTCGCTCCCAGCCCGACCGGTTACATGCACATCGGTGGGATGAGAACCGCTTTATTTAACTGGCTATGGGCCAGAAAAAACGGTGGCCAGTTCATCCTGAGAATCGACGACACCGACCAGCAGCGGAATATGGAAGAAGCCTTGCAGCCGATTCTGGATGCCTTCCGCTGGCTGGGCCTGGATTGGGACGAAGGGCCGGAAGTCGGCGGAGAATTCGGGCCGTACTTTCAGTCCGAACGCCGACCTCTGCATGACGCTGCTTTGGCAAAGCTGCTGGAAAGCAAAGCCGCCTATCGCGACTTCGAACCTCCGGAAGAAACGAAAGCTCAACGCGAAGCCGCCGAAAAACAGAAAGTCGTCTACACCAGCAGCCGCACATCACTGAACCTGTCCGATGACGAAGTCGCTGCAAAGCTGGAAGCTGGCGATGCTCACGTCGTACGTTTTCTTGTGCCTCGCGATCGCAAAGTGGCGATCGACGACAACGTGCGTGGCCATATCGAATGGGACTGCAGCCTCATGGTCGACCCCGTGATCGCTCGCGGTGACGGCTCGCCGCTGTACAACTTCGCAACCGCGGTCGACGACGGTCAGCTGCAAATCTCACACGTAATTCGAGCGGAGGAACACCTTTCCAACACGCCGATTCAGGTGCTGCTGCACGAAGCATTGGGCAATACGCTGCCGCAGTTTGCTCACATTCCATTCGTGGCAGCTCCCGGCGGAAAGAAGAAGCTCAGCAAGCGAGACATCGACAAGTACCGCAAGAGTCCCGCCTTCCAGAAGCTGTTTCAACTGGGCGACGAAGTCCTCAGCAAACTCGGAATCGACGCCGGTGACCAGGCTTTGTCGCCGGTGATGGTGGCCTACTATCGCGAAGTCGGTTTTCTGCCAGCCGGAGTCCTCAACGGGCTGTCGCGACTAGGCTGGTCACTGGACGACGAGACCGAAAATATGTCACTGGAAACAGTGCAGGAAAACTTCTCGCTGCAGCGAGTCGTCAAGGCGTCAGCCAGTTTGGATCCGGACAAGCTGATGAGCTACCAGAGTCACTGGATGCACAAGCTGGCCGACGACGAACGACTGGCGGGCTGCGTGGCAATGCTGGTGAAGGCCGAGCTGCTGCCCGCCGAGCCGGATCAGCAAATGCTGGATATGGTCGCGAAAGTGGTTTCACTGGCGGCCGACCGCCTCCGCGTGTTCGGCGACATTCTGGGCATGGACGAATTCTTCGTTTCGGCGGACACTCTGCAGTACGACACGAAAGAATTCCAAAAGCGAGTGGTCAAGCCGGACACCGCGCTGGACTTACTGGCCGCTCTACGAAAGCAGTTCGCGGATCAGGATTCCTTCAAGGCAGAGCCACTGCACGATCTCGTTCAATCCTTTGTGGAAGACCAGCAGATCAAGTTCGGCCAGATCGCCCCCGCCTTGCGACTGTCTGTGACTGGCAAAGCCAAGGGAGCAGACCTGTTTCCGACGCTGGAGCTGCTCGGTCAGGACGAATGCCTGCAACGCATCGACCGAGCCATCGGAATGGCAGAATCAATGCGAGTGGTGTAAGAAGCCACTCAATACAAAACACTTTGTTCACCAGAGAACTCACGGGGTGGCACAGCCTGAGGGCTGTGTTGCAAGGAACGTGGGATTTACAACTTGCGTTTTCACCCTCCCGTGAAACGGGAGGGTGAAGATACTCTGTCAAACAATCGATAGCATCAACAACTTAGAAATCGCACGTCCAGCGGCACACACTAACTTCGTGGTTGCGTCACCCGCTCCGGGCGCGTACTACCAGCCTCAAACCCAGCCTGTTACAGTTCGGCAGCGAGTTACGGCAGATCACTGCCGTGTTCACAATACCTCACAGCTATTTGCGATTCGATTCACTATGCCCACAGTACTCGTAACCGGCGGTGCCGGATTTCTTGGTAGTCATCTTTGCGACCGTCTTATCGAACGCGGCGACGACGTGATCTGCCTGGACAACTTCTTTACCGGCAACAAAGAAAACATTCGCCACTTGCTGGGCCATGAACGCTTCGAACTGGTACGGCACGACATCGTGCATCCGTTTTATCTGGAAGTGGATCGCATCTTCAACCTGGCCTGCCCCGCGTCGCCGGAAGCGTACCAGTACAATCCCATCAAGACGATTAAGACCTCGACCGTGGGAATGGTCAACGTCATGGGGCTGGCCAAACGTTGTGGAGCTCGCGTGCTGCACGCATCAACATCCGAAGTCTACGGCGACCCTCAGGTACATCCGCAAACGGAAGACTATTGGGGGCACGTGAATCCGATTGGACCTCGCAGTTGCTACGACGAAGGCAAACGTATTGCCGAATCGCTGCTAATGAACTACCACGAAGCTCACGGCATGGAAGTTCGCATCATCCGCATCTTCAACACGTACGGGCCGAGAATGGACCCGAATGATGGCCGAGTGATCTCCAACTTTATCACTCAGGCCTTGCGTAACGAAGACATCACCGTTTACGGCGAAGGCACTCAAACTCGTTCGTTTTGCTACTGCAGCGACCTGATCGAAGGCATGCTGAGATTGATGGACAACGACGAACACACCGGCCCGGTCAACATCGGCAACCCTGTGGAAAACACAATGCTGGAACTGGCCGAAGCCGTGATTGCAGCCGTGGGCAGTAAGTCCAAAGTGACTCACATGCCACTCCCCAAAGACGACCCACAACGCCGCTGCCCGGATATCACTCGAGCGAAAAAATGGCTGGGCTGGGAACCGCAGGTCGCATTGAAGGACGGGCTGCAGAATACGATTGACTGGTATCGGAAGCTGATTGAACAGGGCTAGATATTGAGATTCAGGAACAACCACGAAAGTCACGAAACGCACGAAAATTCCGGAGCATACGTTTTCTTGTGTTTTGTGACTTTCGTGGTTAACAATGCCGCCTCTACTTGCCGACGTGAACATGAATGTGAATGACCAAGGTAACCAACGGAGCGAGGTGTGATGAAGCGAGTAGGATGGGCATCGCCCATCAACTAACCGTTGGTGGGCAGTGCCCACCCTACTTCATTTTTAATTCGAACGACTGCTGTTCGAGGTGAGGGCCAAACATGTCAACTGATCCCTATCTATTGTTGCTTATTTATGCCCCGGTCATGGTTCAGTTGGTCTTCACGCCAGGGTTGTTCTTCTATACGTGGATGAAGCCACCAGTTAGCAGTTCCGCCAGATACTACGCGTTGCTGGGACTAGGCATTCTCGCGGCCGCTCCACTCGTGGAAGTCGGATATCAATTTCTGTTTGTTCGATGGACCACCCCTAGTTCCTCGAATGCTGTGCTTGCTGCCATTAGCGTCGCACACTTGGTCCTGACTCTGTTTAAACTTGCAGCGCTAAGCCTTCTTGTTGCTGCTGCGTTTACGGGCAGATCGCCTCAGACAACAGTATCGAGTCTGCCGTACAGATCAATCGTCGATAGCAACAACCCATATCAACCACCTTCCAACTAAATAGAAACTCATGGCAAAGATCCTCGTCACCGGAGCCGCTGGCTTTATTGGAATGCACACGGCAACCAGCCTGCTGGAACGCGGCGATGAAGTTGTGGGGCTGGATAATATCAACGACTACTACAGCCTGAAGCTGAAGCATGACCGTATGGCCACTCTGGAAGGCCGCGATGGCTTTACCTTCGCAAAGCTGGGGCTGGAAGATCGTGACGGCGTGGCGAAGCTGTTTGCCGATCAGAAATTCGATAGCGTGATTCACCTGGCCGCTCAGGCAGGAGTTCGCTATTCGCTTGAGAACCCGCACGCCTACGTGGATTCGAACCTGGTGGGCTTCGTGAACATCCTGGAAGCCTGCCGTCATAACAACGTCGGTCACCTGGCCTACGCATCCAGCAGCTCAGTTTACGGCGCGAACAAGAACAAACCGTTTCGGGTGTCGGATCGAGTCGACCATCCGGTCAGTTTGTACGCCGCGTCAAAAAAAGCGAACGAACTGATGGCTCATACCTACAGCCACCTGTTCGGGCTGCCGACGACCGGGCTGAGGTTCTTCACCGTCTACGGGCCGTGGGGCCGACCGGACATGGCGTTGTGGCTGTTCACAGAAGCGATCCTCAACGGCAAGCCGATCAATGTGTTCAACCACGGCAAAATGAGACGCGACTTCACGTACGTAGACGACATCGTGGAAGGCGTAATTCGAGTCAACGACAACGTGCCCACGCCGAATCCGGACAAAGATCCGCTGGACGATTCCACCACGGCCGCTCCGTATCGAATCTACAACATCGGCAACAACCAGCCGGTGGAATTGATGCACATGATTGAAACGCTCGAAAAGTGCCTGGGCCGCACCGCCGAGAAGAATATGATGGACATCCAGCAGGGTGACGTGCCGGAAACCTTCGCAGACATCGACGCCCTGCAGGCTGACGTCGGCTTCCGGCCGGATACTTCAATTGAAAGCGGCATCGAGCGGTTCGTGGACTGGTACAAGACGTATCACGATCTGTCTTAGCAGGGCAGCACGCCGTTCGGCCCCACGCCGCCACTCGTGAACCATGCTCTTGGCGAGCGTTCGGCCCCAGATTGTGGGGAGCCTTCTGCCTTCGCGATTTCCGCGACCGCTCCTTGATTTCAGCAGCTGCAGCACCGTCCCGGCCCACGTCTGCTAGTGCAGCGGCGGCGACTCAGCCTGCCACTGCCATCACCTGCCAAATCGACTGCCAACGGTGCCCGCCAAAAGCTCGCTGGCGGCGGCAATTTCCCTAAACCACTTTTGCGACGCGACTTATGTACTGCCGACACTTTCGGCACGCCGTTCGCATCTAAGCCCGCGGTCGAGGCAAATCGCTGCCAGATAGACACTGAAATTGCGCAATTCCGAAGTCGGTAATATTTCGAGGAGAACCTGTGGCTAAGTTACTAACGTTCGACGAAGAAGCTCGTAAAGGGCTGCTGTCCGGCGTTTCCAAGCTTTCCCGTGCCGTGTCCAGCACTCTTGGACCGCGCGGCCGAAACGCTGTACTCGACAAAGGTTGGGGAGCTCCCAAGGTCACCAAAGACGGCGTGACCGTTGCGGAAGACATCGAGCTGGAAGACCCCTATGAAAACGTGGCCGTGCAGCTTGTCAAAGAAGCCGCATCCAAAACCAATGATGTCGCGGGTGACGGAACCACGACTGCCACGGTTTTGGCAGAAGCCATTTACAAGCAGGGCCTGAAGTACATCGCGGCCGGTGCTGGAGCAATGTCTCTGACTCGCGGTGCTCAGAAGGCCGTCGATGCTGTCACTGAGCAGCTCGCCAAGATGTCTAAGCCTGTGAAGGCCAACGACAAAGAGCAAATCGCTCGCGTTGCTTCGATCGCTGGTAACAACGATCCGGAAGTGGGCCAGATCTTGGCCGATGCGTTGCTGAAGGTTGGCAAAGACGGCGTGATTACCGTTGAAGAAGGCCGCAACGTAAACACTGAAGTGACCCTGGTTGAAGGGATGCAATTTGATCGAGGCTACCTGTCTCCTCACTTCATCACCAACGAAGACGATCAGGAATGCGTGTTCGAAAACTGCCGAATCCTTATTCACGAAGAAAAGATTTCTTCGGCCAAGGACCTGGTACCGCTGCTGGAAGCGATTTCCAAAGACGGTTCACCGCTGCTGATCATTGCTGAAGATATCGACGGCGAAGCACTGGCAACTCTGGTTGTCAACAAAATGCGTGGCATCGTCAAAGTCGCTGCTGTGAAGGCTCCGGGCTACGGCGATCGTCGTAAAGCCATGCTGGAAGACATTGCTGTGCTGACTGGCGGCAAGGCATTCTTCAAAGATCTGGGCATCAAGCTGGACAACGTACAGCTGTCCGACTTGGGCAAAGCCAAGTCGATTCGCATCGACGCCGACAAAACAATCATCGTCGAAGGCGATGGCAAGAAGTCGGACATCAATGGTCGAGCCGATCAGATTCGTCGCGAAATCGAAACGACGGACAGCGAATACGATCGCGAAAAGCTTCAGGAACGTCTGGCCAAACTGGCTGGCGGCGTGGCTCAGATCAAAGTCGGTGCAGCCACTGAAACCGAAATGAAAGAACGCAAAGACCTCGTCGACGATGCACTGGCCGCAACGCGGGCAGCCATCGAAGAAGGTATTGTGCCTGGCGGCGGCGTTGCACTGCTTCGCTGTGCGGCCGCTTTGGAAGACCTGAAACTCAAGGGCGACGAAGCTCTGGGTGCCGAATTGATCGGCAATGTCCTTGAAATGCCTCTTCGCATGATCGCCGACAACGCGGGCCTTGACGGTGCCGTCGTTGCAAACCGAGTCAAGAAAGAGAAGAAGGCATCTTACGGCTACGACGCCTTGAACAACGAATATGGCGACATGATCAGCTTCGGCGTGGTCGATCCTGCCAAGGTTGTTCGCACGTCTCTGCAAAACGCCACCAGCGTCGCGTCTCTGCTTCTCACCACCGATTGCATTATCGTGGAAGAACCAGTGGAAGAAGAAGCGGGCGGCGACGATCACCATCATGACCACGACGGAATGGGTGGCATGGGCGGAATGGGTGGCATGGGCGGCGGAATGCCGGGCATGGGAGGAATGGGCGGCATGCCGGGCATGATGTAAGCGGTTTTAACCGCCAGCGGCTTCGAACCACTCTTCGGAAATCGTTTCCGTTGGTGGTTCCGAAAACGCAGCCCCACGTTGCTCGCGATAGTTAAAAACATCTTTGCCCGATTGGGCGATCTTCAAACATAATCAAAATCATACGCACGGAGTTTCCAACGATGAAAATCAATCCTCTCGACGACCGAATCGTAGTCAAAGCTGACGACGCAGAAGAAACCACAGCCGGCGGCATCGTGCTGCCAGACGCTGCCAAGGAAAAGCCACAACGTGGTACTGTTGTTGCCGTTGGTCCGGGTCGTCTGCTGGATAGTGGCGAACGAGCGTCTATCAGCGTCGAAGTCGGCGACAAGGTGCTGTTCGGCAAGTACGGCGGTACAGAGATCGAAGTCGATGGCGAAGAAGTCAAGATTCTTCGCGAAAGCGACATTCTGGCAAAGGTTGTTTAGTCGCAAGTTTTCCGTTGGCAGTTTTCAGTTCTCGGCAAATCGCTAACAACTGAAACTGCCAGCGATAAACACACGCTGCTTAAACCAACTGAACACCGAAAACCGAACACAGAAATCTACTCCGAAGGAAATTGAACGTGGCTAAGCAACTTTTGTTTGACGATCCAGCACGCCTAAAGCTGCAGGATGGCGTTGAAACTCTCGCCAAGGCCGTCGCCGTCACAATGGGACCGACTGGTCGCAATGTGATTATCGACAAGAGCTTCGGCAATCCTCTCGTCACAAAGGACGGCGTGACGGTCAGCAAGGAAGTCGAGCTGGAAGATCCGTTTGAGAACATGGGTGCCAAGCTGGTCAACGAAGTCGCCAGCAAAACCAGCGATCTGGCGGGCGATGGAACGACCACGGCCACCGTGTTGGCACGTGCCATCTTCAAGGAAGGCCTTCGCGGCATTTCTCTTGGTGCAAACCCAACTGTCGTTCGACGAGGAATCGACAAGGGTGTCGAAGCGGCTTTGGCCAGCATCGAAAAACTTGCGAAGCCTGTCGAATCGAAGGAGCAGGTTGCTCAGGTCGGTGCGATCTCAGCTAACAACGACCGAGCCATCGGCGACATGATCGCGGATGCCATGGAACGAGTCGGTCGTGACGGCGTGATTACTGTCGAAGAAGGCAAAGCCAACGACACCACGTTGGACTTCGCCGAAGGTATGCAGTTTGACAAGGGATACATTTCTCCGTACTTCGTCACCAGTGCCGAAGACATGAAATGCATCATGGAAGACTGTCTGATCCTGCTGTTCGAAAAGAAGATTTCGAACCTGCGTGAGATGGTACCACTGCTTGAAAAAGTGGCTCAAACCGGCAAGGAATTGCTGATCATCGCAGAAGACGTCGACAGCGAAGCATTGACCGCCCTGGTCATTAACAAGCTGCGTGGCATCCTGAAAGTCTGTGCTGTGAAGGCACCTGGCTTCGGTGATCGTCGTAAAGCTATGCTTGGCGATATGGCCGTCCTGACTGGCGGTACGCTGATTTCTGAAGACCTCGGGATCAAACTGGACACCGTTGAGCTCGCTCAACTCGGTTCAGCTCGCAAGGTTGAAGTTGGCAAAGACAGCACCACGATCATCGAAGGTGCTGGCGAGACCAAAGCGATTAAGGCACGAGTTCAACAGATTCGTGATCACATCGAGAAGACTGACAGCGACTACGATCGCGAGAAGTTTCAGGAACGTCTGGCGAAGCTGACGGGCGGCGTTGCCGTGATTTCTGTGGGTGCTGCCACAGAAACCGAAATGAAGCAGACCAAGGCGCGAATGGAAGACGCGTTGCATGCGACACGAGCGGCTGTGGAAGAAGGCATTCTTCCCGGCGGTGGTGTTGCGTTGCTTCGAGCCATCGAAGACGTTGAGAAGGTCAAAGGCAACGGCGACGAAGCCATCGGTGTACAGATCGTCGCCAGAGCTTTGCAGGCACCGCTGCGACAGATCGCATCAAACTGCGGCATGGACGGTGCTGTTGTGGCTGACGAAGTCCGCCAGCTTAAAGGTGCTGAAGGCTTCAATGCTGCGACAGGCGAGTACACAGACATGCTGAAGGCTGGGATCCTTGATCCTGCCAAGGTGGTCCGCAGTGCACTGTCTCACGCATCTTCGATTGCCGGCCTGATGTTGACGACTCAGGTTCTGGTCACACGAACCGATGATCCTGATGGTGGAGCCAAGTCGAAAATTGCTGGTGCCGTACGCTAGTCGTCTGACAAACTTTTGACAGGCAACTTTGACAACTCAGTGTTGTCAGTACAGCCAGCGACAATCCAGATAGCGGGACACCAGATTTTGGTGTCCCGTTTTAATTAGAGCATTGCATCAATTATTGGAGATGCTTCTGGCTCGCGGGACCAGGCTTTCTGCTATCGAAAATACTGCCCCGCAGCCACAAGTCAGCGAACGTCGCTGTAGGTGACAGGTGGGCCGCCCGTCGTAAGACACACTCACGCCGAAGAATTCAACGAGGAACCCCCGGTGACGATGGCAACTCAGACTTGCTACTACGAAGTTCTCAGCGTCTCGCGCACAGCGTCGGCGGGCGAGATTAAAAAGGCGTACCGAAAGCTCGCGCTGAAGTATCACCCGGATAGAAATCAGGGTGACGACGAAGCGATAACAAAGTTCAAGGAAGCTTCCGAAGCGTTCGACGTCCTTGGCGACGAAGAAAAGCGAGCTCGCTACGATCAGTTTGGCCATGCCGGTGTACAAGGTGCAGCAGGCCGAAGTGGCGGAGGCGGCTTTCAGGATGTCAACGACATCTTCAGCGCCTTTGGTGACATCTTTGAAGGCTTCGGCTTTGGTGGCGGCGGAGGAGGCGGCAGTCGCCGTGGCCGCGGCGGTGCTCGACGCGGCGCTTCGCTGGAAACGACCATCGTTCTGGAACTTCCGGAAGCAGCGTCAGGTTGCTCCCGCGAACTGGAGATCAGCCGTCGCGAAGAATGCGACACCTGTCATGGCAGCGGTGCGAAGGCGGGAAGCGATTCCACCAATTGTTCCACGTGTGGCGGGCACGGCCAGGTGATTCAGTCACAGGGCTTTTTCCGCGTTCAAACGACATGCCCGGCCTGCCGTGGCGAAGGCAAAGTCATTAAAGATCCCTGCCAGAATTGCTCGGGCAGTGGTCGAGTGATGAAGAAGTCGACGCTGAAGATCAACATCCCCGCAGGCGTTGACAACGGCATGCAGATGCCGATCCGTGGCGAAGGCGAAGCCGGAATCAAAGGCGGGCCTCGCGGAGACCTGCACGTCAACTTCAAGGTGAAAGAACATCCACTGTTCGAACGACACGGCCAGGACCTGCTGTGTCGCCTACCGATTTCGTATTCGCAGGCGGCTTTGGGAGCCGAAGTCGAAATCCCGACGCTGACCGGTCGCGATACATTGACCATCAAACCGGGAACTCAGCCTGGCGAAGTCAAACGCCTGCGACACAAGGGCATGCCCGATCCCAACGGACGTCACCATGTCGGCGATCTGATGGTTGAAATTCAGGTGGAAGTCCCGAAGAGTGTGTCTGGTCGGCAGGAAGAGTTACTTCGAGAACTGGCGGGGCTCGAGGACGCAGCCGTGATGCCTCACCAGCAATCCTTCTTCGACAAAGTGAAGCACTTTTTCTCCGGCGATGATGATGAGGATGACAGTTAAACCCAGTTCGATTTAGGTTTCGTCCAATGTCTTTTGAGGCGATGGACAGCCCTACCATTGTCTTCGCGGTCAGTTACACAGATCGAAAAATGGTTTCGGATTTCGCCGCATAGATCTGCTTTCCAGGTTTCATCCATAACCGTGTTCAAAAATCATGAGTACTCCAGAAAACGAAAACACACCAACCGACGCTGACGTGTCTGAAGACGCACCGCAGGAAGCTCCGCCTGAGGAACAGCTCGATACGTCAACCACGGAACCGGAAGATATGTCGCAGCAACTTCGCAGTGAGAACGCCGACCTGCAGGATCGCCTGTTGCGAACTCAGGCGGAACTTGAAAACTTCCGTCGCCGCACACAAAAAGAAGCGATCGATGCGATCAAGTATCAGGCGCTGCCGATCATCCGCGACTTCCTGCCGGGCGTTGACAATCTGAATCGCGCCATTGATGCGGCCGAACAGACGGGCGATACGCAAACTCTGATCGACGGCATCAAAATGGTGGCTCAGCAGTTCAAAGATGCTTTGAAGGCTCATTCTGCTGAGCTTATCGATCCGCTGGGAGACGCCTTCGATCCGAATCTGCACGAAGCCCTCAGCCAGGTGCCGTCCGCCGATCACGATCCGATGACCGTACTGCAGGTTGTTGAACCAGGATATCGAATTCACGATCGCGTGATCCGTCCGGCCAAAGTGATCGTTACGAGTGCCCCGCCAGCCGAATAACAGTCGGTGCTCGCCTTTTAACATTCCTATTGATCTTCCGGAACAAGCCGATGCCAACATACGAATACCGCTGCGACGCATGCGAACACGAGTGGGAAGAATTTAAGTCGATCACTGCCAAGCCGACGAAAAAGTGCCCCGAATGTAAAAAGCAGAAGGCAAAACGCATCATCAGTGCGGGCGGCGGCCTGATCTTTAAAGGGTCGGGTTTCTACCAAACTGACTACCGCAGCGACTCCTATAAAAAGGGTGCTTCCGCAGAGAAGAAAGCGTCCGAATCGAAGGCCTCTGATTCGTCAACGTCGAGCAGCTCTTCGTCAAAAAAATCGGATTCATCTACAAAATCCGCAGCCAGCGAGTAGGTTGCAGGGATTGTTCCGGTGGCTATTGGCGCGTCCTGGTGGTGATGGCCGCAATCGTGGCAAGGGAAGCAAGTCACTAGGGTTATCTACGATAGTGCAGGGGTGAATCGCGATCCGGATGGCCGGATTGCTCCGTCCGTTTCGGCGGTTCACAGCAACCCCTGGAAGAAGTCGTACATCGCTTTGCCGCAACCAACGCGGGTAGGCGAGTGGCTGGCGTGTGTCACTGAAAGACACCGCTAAGCTTGCCACTTCGGAGCCATCAGGATGCCCTGCACGTTTATTGGCTGTCAGCCGATCTACAAATCAAATCTGGATGTTGCGGCGTACGAAATCCTGTATCGCAGCGGCACCGATAACGCAGCTTCGTTTGCTGATGGCGACCAGGCCACTGCCGAATTGATTCTCAACACGTTCACCGACATCGGGCTGGACCAGGTTGTGGGTGAACATCCGGCGTTCATCAACGTCACGCGTAAATTCATCCTCGATCACCACGCGTACACACTGCCCAAAGAACGAGTGGTCCTTGAAGTCCTGGAAGACATTCAGCCGGAACCGGAAATTCTGGAAGCGTTACAGGGACTGTCCGAAAGCGGCTACACGATCGCATTGGACGACTTCGTCTACGCTCCGCACATGCAGCCTTTGGTCGACCTGGCCAACATTATTAAGGTCGAACTGCCCGCCATTGACGCTGCCGAATTGCCGCGACACGTGGAACTATTAAGACACAGCAACGCTCAACTGCTGGCTGAAAAAATCGAAACACACGAAGAATTCGAACGCTGCCGCGAGCTTGGTTTCGACCTATATCAGGGCTACTTTCTTAGCAAACCGAATGTCGTGACGGGCAAGCGGATTCCGGTAAACCGCATCGCCGCGCTGCAGCTGGTAAACCAGCTGTGCAACCCAACGACACGCACCAGCGATTTGGTTAACACAGTCGGCTCGGATCCGTCGCTGTGCTACAAGCTCTTAAAATACGTGAATTCAGCGTCCAGCGGACTGACTCGCCACATCGATTCCATCTCTGCCGCCATCACGCTAATCGGATTCCGCCGCCTTCGTTCCTTCACAAGCCTGGCATTGCTGGCCAGCGCGTCCAACAACAAACCAATTCAGCTTGTCGCCACAGCACTTACGCGAGCTCGCATGTGCGAACAGCTTGCCATCGAACGCCGCCACGAACGGCCGGACATGTACTTCATCACCGGGCTGTTTTCGATGTTGGACGCGTTGCTCGATCAGCCGATGAATGAAGCTCTACAAGCCGTGCCCCTGGCAGATTCCATTAGCGATGCCATTTTGTCCAACAAAGGCACGCTGGCCGAAGTGCTGAATTGCGTCCTATGTTACGAACGCGGCGAATGGGAGGGAGTCATCCTGTCAGACGTCGCCTCAGACGTGATTCGATCGGCCTACGCTGACGCCCTGACGTGGGCTAACCGGTCGGTGGCAACACTCAACCAGATGGCGTGAACTACAAAACGCCGCCTCAAATCGTGTGAAATGCGCGAAAGGCATTTTACCGGCAACAAGCCAGCACGGCATGCTCCGCGCCGACCGCTTCAAATCGGCCGACAGACGGCTAAAATGCGACGCATGAGAGACGGAGTGGTCGCAGTCGTCTTCGACGCGACAAAAGAAAATTATCTGCTGGTCAAACGCCGTGACGTTCCTGTCTGGGTGCTGCCGGGTGGCGGCATTGACGACGGGGAAACTCCGGAAGTGTCGGCAGTGCGCGAAGTTCTCGAAGAAAGCGGCTTTGAAGTCGAAGTTGTCCGGCAGGTGGCCGTCTACACGCCAACCGGTCGCCTCACCAGTGAAACTCATTCGTTCGAATGTGCGATCGCCGGCGGTGCCCCGAGCATCAGCGACGAAAGCATGGACGTGAAGTTCTTTCCCGTCGATACCTATCCGCCGCCAGTGTTCGATGTCCATCGAAACTGGATGAGGGACGCATTGCGGAACGAGCCAGAGATCATCCGGAAGCCTGTCGAAGGACTCGACTGGAAGGGGATTGTGAAGATTCTGGTCAGGCACCCAGTCATTGCGATTCGTTACCTGCTTTCCAGAATCGGCATCCGTTGGAATTCGAAGTAAACGCCATGACTGCTCGCTACAACATTTCAGAATCCTGGCAGTGGAATCTGGAGAACGCGCCGGCTCTGACTGCCACCGATACCCACGACGCCGTGCCAGGCAACTGGGCGTGGTGCGGCAAACCAATTCCATCGCCGCTGGGGATCCCGGCCGGGCCGCTGTTAAACGGCCGTTGGGTGCTGCACTATGCGAACCTGGGATTCGACGTCCTGGTCTACAAGACCGTCCGCAGTGCGGCGCGTGAATGTTACGACCTGCCGAACCTTGTCCCCGTGGCGACGAAACAGCTAACAGCGCCCGGCGAGCTCTTACCGCAATCCAGCGACATGCTCGGCAGTTGGGCGGTTTCTTTTGGCATGCCGTCGCAGCTACCGGATGTGTGGCGCAGGGACGTGGAAGAAACTCGCGGTCGACTTGCTTCAGAAAAGCTGCTTGTTGTTTCGGTCGTGGGAACTCAGAACGAAACGATCACTGATCCGGATGCATCGCTGAATCAACTGGCTGACGACTTCGCTCAATGCGCCAAATGGGCGTTGGAAAGCGGAGCAGACGGCGTGGAAGCCAACTTTTCGTGTCCGAATGTGTCGACCGCCGACGGGCAACTTTTTCAGCAACCCACAGCGGCAGCCTTTGTCGCACAACGAATTCGAACCGCCATTGGCGACGCAAAGCTGGTGCTGAAAATCGGTCGAGTCGCGACAGAAGACGACGCGGCCAAATTACTGAAGCACGTCGGCCCGTGGATCGACGGACTGGCCATGACAAACTCCGTGGCCGCAAGAGTCACCGGCCCACACGGCCAACTATTGTTCGAAGGCCAGTCGCGAGGAATCTGCGGCGACGCGACTCGCGAAACAAGCGTCCAGCAAACGTCGATGTTTCGAAAACTGGCGACCGAAGCAGGGCAGACGCTGGACCTAATCGGCGTCGGCGGAATTTCGACGGCCGAACACGTGCAGCAGTTTTTACAAGCCGGAGCCAATTCCGTGGCCATCGCCACTGCCGCAATGGTGCAGCCGGAAGTTGGGCTGAAGATTCGCCAGGCACTAAGCTGATTCACGCGAAACACCGCTCGACAACATGTAAGAAATTCAATCGATGAATTGCATGTTTCGCGGTGACGACGGCGCCGGATAGCGAAAAAGCTCGGTCCTGAATGGAACCGAGCTTCTGTCGACAAGTCTAATTTGGCGAACGTGGCCGTTTAAATTCGGCCGTGCACGCACTCTACAGATTCAGCACGCCTTCACGTTCGGGCTGGTACTGAAGTTCTTTAAGCTTCATTTCGTGTTCACCGTTGGCGTTCTGCCATCGGATGACTTCGCCGGAACGTCGTCCCAGAACGGCCATCCCCATCGGGTTCAGAATTGACAACCGGTTGTCGAAGATGTCAGCGTCAACCGGGTACACAAGGTTATAAGTGTCCGTCACATCGAAGTCCGCATCGTACAGGCACACCGTTGAATTCATTGTCACCACGTCAGGAGGAACGCTTTCGGGAGAAACGATTTCCGCCTGCTCCAGTTCCGCACGAAACGCTTCCAGTTGAGCGTCCGGCCCAACGGATTGAGTGAGGGCGTTTGTTAGAACGGCCGCCAGTTTTTGTTGATCCAGTGCGGTAATAATTCGTCGATCGGTAGACATTTTCAATTCCTGGTTGGACTTGCGGCACTCAAAAATTAGCGCAGCAAGAGTTGTAAAGGTGACGATAAATTTATTCTGAAGAAGCGTGCGGCATAGCCCGCATGTGTCAACTTGCGCCCGCAAACGTCAACTGCAGCCGACGATTGTCGACTTCCGTTGACACTTCCTGCAGCCGACATTCAGCGTGCGGCGGCACGCCAATGCTCAGCAACCGGCCACCCACTTTTAGTGAAACGTGCGTGTGCGAAAACGGACAGTATTCCTCGCGACAATGCTGGATCGCCAGCAGCGTCAACTGGACGCCGTAATACGAATGGGCGTCACCAGTCACTAACACTGCGTCGTCGCCTGTTGCCTCAACGGCCACATTGCTGACATGACCGAATGTTCTGCGCTTCAACTCAGAAGACAGGCGATTCAGCCAGACGTTACGCACGTTCCATTGAACGTCAGACATTGAGACCTCTTTCAAACTGGCAGGCAGATCGGAATGATGCAGCTGCGGAGCCAGTCCTTTAAGCAAACTCGATGCCAGTCGAAATGAACTTCCTTGTTTGTTCGAAAAACGCCGCCCGATGGCCGCAGTAGGTTTGCGGCACCGCTTTCCTTCTGAACTATGAGCGACCGTCAGCGGTAGCGCAATCTACGTTTTGTTGTGGACGGTTCTGGCTGGTGGGAACGGGCCCTCGCAGGACCAAAACCGATTTCCGCGGCCAAAGGTCAGCGTTAAACGCTGTAGAATCAGAGAACATCATCTTGCCTGGCTGCCAATACGAGGCTAGACTAAAAGCATGTTCCGAGCCGTCCTCACAATCCTATTCATCTCGAATTTACTGGCCTGTCCGCTGCGCTGCACAACATGCGCTGCTGGCGTTTCCAGTGATGCGGATGCCGTGGCGCTCACGTGTGAATGCTGCCCTCTGGAACGAGAGACGGACACTTCACCGGATTCACAGGACCAGCCGTGCGACGATTGTTCGTGCGGCAGCTGTCTCTGTGAAGGTGCGACGCTGGATGCGAAACCGCAACTTGCGGCTGCGGCATCCTGGATCGCGACAGTTGCCCACCGGGTGACCGCGACTGAGCTGCTGGAAGCTCGCGACACTTATCGACGTTGCGGCAATGATGCAACGTCCGAATCAAGCCCGCATAGCGGACGCGCTGCGCTGATTGCACTTCAGCATTGGCAAATCTAGGTCGCGAAACCGGACCTCTGCCCCGCATCTGCACCTCGTGCAAACGCTTGCCGCTGCGTCTGTTTCCGTTGAACGGTAATGCCGCAACGTCTTGACGCATGCAGACTGCTTTGCAAGCTCCCGCGCTTTTTGAAGTTCGCTTCGATCGCTGAAGCTTACCGCGCAAGGTCAACTCCTGCTGACGAACCGCTGCTTGATTTTTCAACCACGTGGGCCTTCTACTCATGCTGCTTCCCTGGGAATACGGCGTTCGCAATTTGGCCCGCAGGCCGATGCGGACGGCACTAACACTCATTGCCCTGGCGACGGTCATAATGCTCGTGTTCGTCGTTGTGGGTTTTATTCGAGGACTCGAACGGTCGTTGGCAATCAGCGGCGATGACGATGTCGTATTGGTTTACTCAGTGAATTCAGAAGAGAACATTGAAAATTCTTCCATCGCCGCACGAACACCTTCGCTGCTAACGGCGAGTCTGGATGACACATGGAAGCGTTTTGGCGTAGTGCACGTGTCGCCCGAATTGTATCTCGGCACACGTGTGAAAACGCACGACGCAGTCAGCGGGCTGGGACTGGTGCGCGGCGTCACTCGCACAGCGCCACTGGTGCGGCGAGGCATCCGATTGGTCGAAGGGGATTGGCCGAGCGCAGGTGAGGTGATGGTCGGCAAGCTGGCAGCAGCCAAGTTAGGCACCACAGCTGAAGCGATGGCAATTGGCAAGACCCTGGAGTTCGAAGGAGCAATATGGACGATCAGCGGTCTATTCTCAGCCGGCGGCGCAGCGTTTGAATCAGAGGTCTGGTGCAATCTTGCGGACTTTCAGACCGCAACTAAACGGCAGGACCTGAGTCTCGTAGCAATGCTGATGGCGCCCGGAGCATCACTGGCGGAGGTGTCTTTGTTCTGCAAAGAAAGAACCGATCTGGAACTGCGAGCACTTCGCGAGACAGATTACTACGCAACACTGCAGCAACATTACAAGCCGGTGCGAGTCCTGGCATGGTTTGTGGTCGTGCTGGTATCTGGCGCCGGAATTTTCGCCGGCCTGAACATGATGTACGGCGCGGTGGCGGGGCGAATCCGCGAAATCGCGACTCTACAGGCGATTGGTTATCGTCGCCGAGCCATCTTACTAAGTCTTGTTCAGGAGGGCGTATTGCTCGCGGCGGCAGCGTCATTGTTGTCCGGGTTGATCGCACTCACGATGCTAAATGGCATGGCGGTGCGATTTACGATGGGAGCTTTCACTTTAGAAATTGACAGCGTCGCAGTCTTAATTGGCTGCGGCGTCGGATTGTTACTCGGAGTTTTGGGCGCGGTGCCACCAGCGGTCAAAGCCCATCGCGAATCGGTGGCGGTAAGTTTAAAAGCGGTGTGACCCGCTGTTTTTTCAGGAGAATACAATGAAGACATTTTGCATGCTGACTTTGATGATCACAGTGACAGCTGTTGTTGGCTGTTCAGACGGCAACAACAACGACGCGGCGCCGGTGGCCAACGCTGAACCCACCGGAAAGCAGTACATCGCCGCCAGTGAACCGACAGACGCAATGCCCGTCGGTGACGCGCGCGAAGCAGCGGAAGATCAACAGACCGTAACGCTGGTCGGCACGATCGGTGGATCTCGCGAACCATTCGTCGATGGCCTCGCCGCCTTCACGATTGTCGACCCAAAAGTCCCATACTGCGCGGCGGAAGAGGGCTGTCCGACTCCGTGGGACTACTGCTGTACTCAGGACCAAGTGAAGGACAACATCGCTACGGTCAAGATCGTCGATGAAGCCGGAAAGCCAGTCGAAGATGACGCACGAACGCTGCTGGGCGTGAAGGAACTTTCAACCGTCGTCGTACAGGGTACGGCTCAACGTGATGATGAAGGGAACCTGACAGTCGCGGCGAACAAGATATTTGTCCGCGGACCAGAGTAGAAAGCCGCGACAGCGTCAGCCCCTTCCTGCAAGCGTTTGCGGGACGGGGCTTTGGGGGCGGGACAACGACACTGGGATGAATTCATGACTCAACAGCAACTTGACCTTAGCAGGTTGGCACTCGATCGATCGCCAGCCAAATCAAACGCCTCGCCGCGGCGACGTCGTTGGGTATCGCGGTACGTGCTGCCGCTGGGCATTCTGCTGGGGTTTGTGGCCTTGTTGGTTGCTGCGGCTGGACGCCAGTTGCTTTCACAGAAGTCCGTTACAGTCGTGCCCGTAATTGTGAAGCGTGGCGAGGTCCAGCAGGCCGGAACAACTTTGTTTCAAGCTGCGGGCTGGATCGAACCACGTCCTACAGCCGTCAGCGTCGCGGCTCTGGCCCCAGGCGTCGTCGAAGAACTGCTGGTCGTGGAAGGTCAGCTGGTCACAAAAGGGGAACCAATCGCGCGTTTGATTTCCATCGATGCGGAACTCGCCGTTGAACAGGCCGAAACGACTCTGGCCATTCGCCAGGGAGAACTGCAACGTGCCGAAGCCGAACAAACGGCGGCCCGAATTCGACTAAAGAATCCCGTCCATCTGGAAGCGCAAAAAGCGGATGCTGAAAGTCTGCTTGCCAAAGCGACAACCGAACTCGAAAAACTCCCCTTTCTAATCACGGCCGCAAAAGCCGAGGTTGCGTTCACGCAGCGAAGTCGCGACGGAAAGCAATCGGCCGGTGACGCGGTGGCGGGCGTCATTGTTGACCGCGCAATCAAAGACCACGCGTCGGCAGTTGCCGAACTGGCCGAATTGCAAAAACGAGGGCCGAACCTGGAGCGCGAAGTGAAAGCTCTTCAGGCGAAAGTCGACGCGGTTCGTCAGCAACTCGCATTACTTGTAGAAGAACGCCGTCAGCTGGACGAAGCAACGGCGAAGGTCGCATCTGCGACCGCTCTTCGCGACGAAGCAAAGCTGAACCTGCGCCGAGCTCAACTGAACCTGGATCGAACTGTCGTCCGCGCACCGATGGAGGGGCGAGTTTTGCGGTTGGTTGCGTCACCGGGAACTCGCGTCATGGGCTTGCAACACACTGCCGGGCAAAGTTCCAGTACGGTGGTGCAAATGTACGACCCAGATCGTCTTCAGGTGCGAGCCGATGTTCGGCTTGAGGACGTCCCGATGGTCATTCCGGGCGCTCCGGTTGAAATCCAAACCGCGTCTTCCGGAAACGTAATTCTGGGGCGAGTTCTGCAATCCACCAGCTCGGCCAATATCCAAAAGAACACGTTGGAAGTGAAAGTCGAACTTCTTCAACCGCCGGCAATGATCAGACCGGAAATGCTGGTGACCGCCACTTTTTTAGCTCCGAAGCTGGAGACAACGTCAGAGGAACCGACGGAAACTGAACGCCTGTTTGTCCCCGAACAGTTGGTGCAATCGGTCGACGGCACGTCCGGTGTGTGGGTGGCGGATGCCAACGATCAGGCCGTCTTTCAGACCATCACGACAGGCGGTCAGGCGGCCGAAGGATTGGTGGAAGTCACCAGCGGCCTGAATGCGACGAGCAAACTGATTGTGTCGGGCCGCGATGGCCTGGAATCCGGTGCCCCCGTTGTTGTCAGCGGCGAAGACCAGTCGATCGGCGTCGGCAATTAACGAAAAGGGATGAAATCAAAATCATGGCATTAGTCACTTTAACCAACGTCAGCAAAAGCTTTCGCAAGGGCGATGAAACGATCACTCCGTTGGACGACATCAGTCTGGAAATTGACGAGGGCGAGTTCGTTTCATTGATGGGTCCCAGCGGAACTGGAAAAAGTACGCTGCTGAACCTCGTCAGTGGTATCGACCGTCCGGATTCCGGCACAATCACCGTGGCGGGTACCGAGGTGACTCGGCTGTCGCGCAGCAAACTCGCGGATTGGCGAGCGGCAAACCTTGGCTACATCTTTCAAACTCACAATTTAATCCCGGTACTGACAGCGTACGAAAACGTCGAGCTTCCAACTCTGCTGCTGCCGTTATCGCGAACAGAACGCCGACAGCGAGTAGAACTGGCTCTCGACGCGGTTGGGCTTAGTGATCGAGCAGACCACTATCCTCGCCAGTTGTCCGGCGGTCAGGAACAGCGAGTCGGAATCGCGCGTTCCATCGTTGTTCATCCGAAAGTCGTCGTGGCCGACGAACCGACAGGAAGCCTGGACACCGAAACCAGTGATCAGATTCAGGTGCTACTGCGTCGCCTGAATCAGGAATTGAACATCACGCTGTTGATGGTCACCCACGACAGCGACGTAGCGGCGATTGCATCACGCCAGTTGGTGCTGGACCGAGGAAAGTTTGTGGAGGGTTGAAGGTGAAAGGTTTTGGGTTGAGCGTTTAGGTGCTCGCTTCATCATGGAGATGCAAGTGATGTTTGGTCTTCAGAAGTTAGATGTGTGGGTGAAGGCCGTTGAGTTCGGTGACGAAACGTACCGAGTGACAAAGCTGTTTCCTGCCGATGAACGGTTTGGATTGACGAATCAGCTACGCCGGGCGGCCGTCTCCATCTCCTCCAACATTGCCGAAGGCAGTGGCCGACAATCCAACGCAGATTTTGCCCGTTTCCTTCGAATTTCCTACGGCTCACTAATGGAATGTGTATCACAACTACATGTTGCCAGCCGCCAGTCGTGCATTGACGAAGAGGATTTCAATGCGTTGACCCAGCGGGCCGACCAGATCGCAAGAATGCTTAGCGGACTCAGCAGCAGCCTGAACAAAAAACAATAGACCCTTCAACACTCAACACTCAACACTCAACACTGAACACTGAACACTCAACACTGAACACTCAACACTGAACACTCATCCCATGCTCGCCTACATCCTGAAAACTATTACGCGCCACCGTACTCGCACGCTGCTAACCGTGACCGGAGCGGCCGTGGCTATGTTTGTGTTCTGCTTTGTGGGTTCGGTTCAGGAAGGTCTGCACCGACTGACCACGGGAGCCGATGCCGATCGCAGCCTGATCGTCTTCCAGGAAAACCGCTTCTGCCCCACCAGTAGTCGGCTGCCGGAAGACTACTCGCAAAAGATCCGGGAAATTAGCGGCGTAAAAGACGTGATGCCAATTCAGGTCTGGACAAACAATTGTCGCGCGAGTTTGGATATTGTTGTCTTTAACGGAGCCAACCCGGCCCAGCTTCAGAAGACTCGTCCGATCCAACTGACTGATGGTTCATGGACTGCATTCAGTTCGCGACGCGACGCGGCCATCGTCGGCCGCAATGTCGCTCAACGGCGCAACCTGAAAGTAGGCGACCAGTTTTCCATCGGTGACATTTCTGTTCATGTGTCGGGAGTATTTTCGTCCGCGGTACCTTCCGAAGAAAATCTGATTTACACAAGCCTTGAGTTCCTGCAGTACACGCGTGGCCTGGATGCCGCCGGATTGGTCACTCAACATGAAGTGTTGCTGACCGCTGATGCCGCGCCTGATGTTGTCGCGTCGGAAATCGATGAGGCACTGCGATCCGGTCCCGTCACGACAACAACACGCCGCAAAGGCGCGTTCCAGGCCAGCACACTTTCCGACCTTGTCGACCTGATCGGCTTTGCTCACTGGCTTGGCTACGCCTGCGTGGGGCTGGTGTTGTCACTGGTGGCGACGACCACCGTGATGAGCGTTCAGGATCGCCTTAAAGAATACGCCGTGCTGCAGACCATCGGTGTGCGACCGATGCGGACCATGCGACTGGTGCTGGCGGAAAGCACAATCCTGTGTGTTATTGGTGGCCTCGTGGGCACTCTACTGGCAACGGCTGCACTTGCGATCGGTGGTTTTGCCATTGGCGCCGAAGGAGCCACAATCGCCTTTCGTCCCTCGTTAAGCCTGGTGCTGTCCGGCACGGCTGTTTCGCTAATGGTGGGCATCGCGGCCGGAATCGCTCCGGCGATTCAAGCGGCTACTGTGCCAATCGTTGACGCGTTGCAGCAAACGTGACGGATCCAAACACGGTGATGCGCTAATCACAGCGAAGTCTGCCGAGCTATTCCGGATCGTTCTCTTCAATTCCAGACCGAATCTTCTCCATCAGGCGGTTAACTTCTTTGAGCTCCGCTCGGGTTAACCCGCCACTGAGCTGTTCGTGCAACTTCAGCAAAGGCTTGTCGATGCGCTTAAGCAACTTCTTTGCTGTTGGCGTAATTTCTACGTAGACGACTCGCCGGTCTTCTTCACAGCGTCGGCGGCAAACCAGATCCTGCTTTTCCAGCCGGTCGATCAGCCCAGTGATTGCTGGGACAATTTGCACCATTCGCTCGCCAATTTCCAGACAAGGCAATGGACGCCCTTCGCCACGCAGGATACGTAGGACGTTGTACTGCGATGTCGTAAGTCCGTATTCGCGAAAGAATCGGCCGAAGCGGTTGTGCAAGAGATCCGAAGTTCGCAGCACGTTCAGGTTCACTTCCTGCTCGAGCAAGTCGAACGGCTCTCTCTTTTTTAGCTCCCGCTGTAATCTGCTGCCTGTCATCTTGCCTGTTCCTTGATTGGAAGGTACCCTACGTGTAAATAGTTGTCACGTCAATTAAATACGAGCCCTGCCTTGAATCCTTTTTTCTACCATTTCAGCCCGTCAACTGACACCGTTTCTGTGTCCACAGCGGTTCGACCGCTTGTTGCCACGCTTCTGTGTGGCTGCCTAGCCGTAGTGCCGGGCTGCGAAAAAACAGATTCTGCGCCACCACAGATGCCGCCGCCGACCATGACGGTCGCTCAACCGGTACGCAAGCAAATTGTCGAATGGGATGCATACACCGGTCGGTTGGAACCCGTCGACTTTGTGGAAGTGCGAGCTCGCGTGGGCGGCTATTTGCAGTCAATTCACTTCGACGAAGGACAAATCGTAAACAAGGGCGATTTGCTGTTTGTGATTGATGCTCGTCCATTTGTTGCCGAATTAAACAGCGCCGAAGCGGCGCTTAGTCAGTCCAAATCTCAACTGCAGCAGACGAAAGCCAAACTGCTGGAAGCGAAAGCTCAGCAACAACAATCGGCCGCTCAGTTGCAACTGGCGGAAGCTCGAGTCAAGCGGGCTCGCAGCCTGGAAGGGCAAAACGCAATCGCACCTGAAGAACTGGATCAGCGAGAAGCAGAATTCCTGCAGGCTCAGGCTGATGTGGCTGCCAGCAAAGCGGCCGCCAGTTCTGCCGAAGCCGCAATCGCAACCGCGGCGGCCGCCGTCGAATCGGCGGAAGCGGGAGTCGAAGCGGCTCAACTAAACGTCGATTACACCAACATCCACGCACCGATCACCGGGCGCATCAGTCGTGAATACGCGAATCAGGGAAACCTGATCAGCGGCGGCACAGCCCAATCAACACTATTAACAACGATTACATCGGTCGAACCTATCTATTGCACCTTCGACGCCAACGAACAGCAGGTGTTGAAGTATGTACGCCTCGCCAAATCCGGCGCACGTAAAAGTAGTCGAGAAGCCAAGAACCCCGTGTTCCTGGGTCTGGTTGACGAAACAGGGTTCCCTCACCAGGGCCACATGGACTTCGTCGACAACCGGCTTGATGCAAACACCGCCAGCATGCGAGCTCGTTGCATTTTTCCGAATGAAGACCAACTGTTGCTGGCTGGCATGTTTGCTCGGATTCGCATTCCCGGCAGCGCTGGCTACGAAGCCGTGCTGATTCCGGATTCCGCAATCGGCACCGATCAATCGTCGCAATTTGTTTACATCGTGGTGGACGGGAAAATCGAACGGCGAGCCATCACACCGGGCCCGATTGTGGATGGCTTGCGAGTGATCCGGAAAGGCCTGACCGGCGATGAGTCACTGGTGATTGAAGGCTTGCTGCAGGCTCGACCTGAAATGGAAGTGAAGACTAAAGACGGCACGATTGAAGTCGTTGAAGATGGTCTTCCCGACGACTACCAGCCCTTGCCACCGGACGAGTGGATCGAAAAGAGTGACGATGTTCAGCAGGAAAGTGAAAAGGACGACAAGTAACCCCGAAACGCATCCTGACTCAGTCTCCCACCTTTCTAACTCGTAGCTCACTTCCATCATGAAGTTCCCTCACTTCTTTATCGAACGTCCCATCTTTGCCACAGTGCTTTCGTTTCTGATCGTACTGGTCGGCGGGATCACGTATTTCTCGTTGCCTGTTTCGCAGTACCCGAACGTTGCGCCACCCACAATTCTGGTGCGTGCGAGTTATCCGGGAGCAACCCCGCAGGTGATCGCGGACACCGTTGCCACGCCGATTGAGCAGGAAATGAACGGCGTGGACGACATGCTGTACATGGAATCGTCGTCCAGTGCCGACGGAACCATGCAGCTGACCGTCACCTTCAAACTGGGCACCGACCTCGACGACGCTCAGGTTCTGGTACAGAACCGAGTGGCCGTCGCCGAATCGCGTTTGCCTGAACAGGTACGGCAGATTGGCGTGACCACGACCAAGCAAATTCCCGACATGCTGATGGTCGTGCATTTGAATTCGCCGGATGAAAGCCGCGACGAATTGTACATCAGTAACTTCGCGTACCTGCGAATTCGCGACGCGTTGATGCGGCTGGACGGTGTCGGCGACATTCGTATCGCTGGCGGTAACGAATACGCGATGCGAGTCTGGCTGGACATCGAAAAGATGACGCACGTGGACCTCACGGCGGGCGACGTCGTCCAGGCAATTCGTCAGCAGAACGTGCAGGTCGCAGCGGGTGTCATCGGACAGCCCCCAACAGACAAGACGGGCGCGTTTCAACTAAACGTCACAACTCAGGGACGCTTGCGCGAAACAGATGAATTCGGCGACATCATTGTCAAACGCGGCGAAGACGGTCGCGTGACGCGGCTGGCCGACGTGGCTCGACTGGAACTTGGTGCTCAGGACTATTCGCGATTGAGCTACCTTGATGGCAACCCGGCGATTGCTGTGTTGGTCTATCAACGGCCGGGCACAAACGCCGTCGACACAGCGGCCGAAGTCCAGCAGACGATGGCTGAGATGAGGAAAGACTTTCCGGAAGGCGTCGACTACGAAGTTGCCTACAACCCGACAAAATTCGTGGAAGATTCAATCGACGAAGTTTTCAACACGCTGTTAATCACGACAGTCTTCGTGGTCCTCACCGTGTTCATGTTTCTGCACAACTGGCGTCCGACCATCATTCCCGTGGTCGCCATTCCGATTTCGCTGATCGGAACTTTTGCCTGTATGCAGGGACTTGGCGTGACATTGAATACGCTGTCATTGTTCGGCCTCGTGCTGGCGATTGGAATCGTGGTGGACGACGCTATTGTCGTTGTGGAAAATGTTGAGAGGCTGATTGCGGAAGGCCTTGCGCCGCGCGAAGCCACGCATAAAGCGATGGACGAAGTGGGGTCTGCGCTGATAGCGACAACGCTGGTGTTGATCGCCGTGTTCGTCCCGACCGTATTCGTCCCCAGCATCAGCGGGAAGTTCTATCAACAGTTCGCGTTGACGATTTCGATCTCAACCGCGATTTCGACATTCGTCTCTTTAACGTTGACGCCGGCGTTGTGTGCGTTGCTGCTGAAGCCACCGCGAGAGGCCCGTCAAACTGAAACCCAATTTTCTCGCTTGCTGTCTGCTCCGGCGAAACTGTTTAATCGTACCTTCGATATTACCAGTTGCATTTACGCCAGCGTCATTTCTCGGCTGGTGCGTTTTTCGGCCATTGCTCTGATTTTGTACGTCGGACTTTTGGTGTGCACGTGGTACAGCTTTGGAATGGTGCCGACCGGCTTCATTCCTCAACAGGACCAGGGCTATCTGATTGTTGCGATTCGCCTGCCCGATGGAGCATCGCTGGCGCGAACCGATGAAGTCACAAAAAAAGTAGCGGCGATCGGCAGCGAAATTGACGGCGTCGCTCATGCCGTCGGAATCGTCGGGCTGTCAGGAGCGACGTTCACGATCAGCCCAAACGCCGCGGTGTCGTTTCTTCCATTAGAAGATGCCAAAGAACGAGCGGCGCGCGGACGCGGCGCGGACGTCATCGCCGCCGACATGCGTCAAGCGGTGGCCGATATTAATGAAGCTCAGGTCTTCATTATTCCGCCGCCACCCGTGCGCGGGATCGGCCGTGGCGGCGGATACAAAATGTATGTCCAGGACCAGGGCGGCGCCGGAACGGCCGTTCTGAACCAAGTAGCAGACAGCATGGTGGCCCAGGCGAATCAACAGCCAGGCCTGCTGCAGGTGTTTTCGAACTTCCGCATGAGCGTGCCGCAGATCTACGCGGACGTGGATCGCACGAAGGCACAGATGCTGGATATTCCGATGAGCAACGTGTTTGAAGCGCTGCAGGTTTATCTGGGTTCGACTTACGTCAACGACTTCAACTTGCTGGGCAGAACGTACCGCGTGACCGCTCAGGCAGAACCCGAATTTCGTGATGAACCGAGTGACATTCTGCGCTTGCGAACTCGCAGCGCACGAGGCGCGAGCGTGCCGTTGGGTGCAGTCGTGGAACTTAAACGCATTGCCGGGCCCGACCGTTTGGTGCGATTCAATCTGTATCCGGCGGCCGACCTGAACGGCAGCACGCAACCCGGTTTCAGCACCGGGCAATCGCTGGAGACGATGGAAAATCTGGCAGCACAAACGCTTCCGCCCGGGTTCGGCTACGCATGGACAGAACTTGCCTATCAGGAAAAGCAGGCTGGCAACACGATCATGTATCTGTTTCCGCTGGCGGTGCTGTTTGTGTTTTTGGCACTGGCCGCTCAATACGAAAGCTGGCTGCTGCCATTGGCCATCATTCTGATTGTGCCGCTGTGCCTGTTGTTCGCGATGGTCGGAATCTGGTTCCGTGGTATGGATAACAACATTCTGACTCAGATTGGATTCATCGTATTAATTGGCCTCGCATGCAAGAACGCCATCCTGATTGTCGAATTCGCCAAGGCGGAAGAAGACAAAGGAAAGGACCGTTTTCAGGCGGCGATTGATGCCTGTCGCATGCGACTGCGGCCCATTTTGATGACAGCCTTCTCATTCATTTTAGGCGTGATTCCGCTGCTGGTCGCCACTGGTGCCGGGTTCGAAATGCGGCGAGTACTGGGGACGGCGGTCTTTAGCGGAATGCTGGGCGTCACCGCCTTCGGACTGTTTCTGACACCAGTCTTTTACGTCGTGCTACGTCGATTCTCGGCTCGCTAAAAGTGCGAACCAACAATCGCTACCATTGAGGCAGGAGATGAGGCCATTGTTTCGCGGCGGGGGAACTTAGCTGGACAGCGCCACCTTTGGTCATTGGGGCGTGTTTTGGGTAACCCGAAGCGTAAGCGAGGGATTCGTCGCAACTCGATCCCTCGCTTACACATCGGGTTACCATTCCCACCAACATGGCGCTGTCCAGTTAGGCACTCATCGCCTGATCATTCAACCGCTGCACTCAAGTGAGGTCATTGCCGTGAATCTATACGTTGTTTCAGGGCCCATCCGCCAGCTTCTGCTAGCAGGCAGCGCCATTGCAGTTCTGGCCATGGCCGGGTGCAACGGCAAAGGCGAAGCAGAGCCATATGTTCCGGGGCCTCGGCCGGTTTCGGTGAAAGCACTGGTCAAGCAGTCGGTGCCGCAAGCAATGCTGGCCGCCGCTACGGTGGGATCGTGGAAGACCGAAGAACTGGGCTTTGAAGTCGGTGGTCGCGTTGAATGGGTGGTGGAACCGAATCAGGAAATCGAGGGCCGTGTCGAAGATGCGGACGGAAATCTGATTGTGGAAGGCACGCCTGTCGCTCGACTGGAAAGCGAACGCTACCGACTGCAGGTCGAAACGGCGAAGGCCAACATTGTTCAGGCTGAACAAGCGGTAAAAGCGGCGACGATCGAACTTGAAAAAGGTCTGCCCGCACAAATACGAGCAGCCCAGGCCGACGCCAGTCTCGCGCTAACCCAACTCAATCGCAGCAAACAGTTGTTCGAAAAGAGCGCGGGAACGGAAAGTGACGTCGATCGCGATGACGCCAGGTATCAGAGTGCCGTGGCCACCGTTGAGCAAATGGATGCCGACCTGAAGAGCAAGGAAGCGGAACTGCAATCGTTGCAGTCCAGCCTGTTGCAGGCGAAGCAGTCGTTGCGGGACGCTCAACGAAACCTTGATGACTGCACGCTGTATTCTTCGTTTCGAGGTGAAATCGCACACGTGGCCGTTGTGCCTGGCAGTGTTGTTTCGGCTGGCCAGCCCGTGGCCACCATTCAAATGATGGATCCAATCAAAGTCGAAGTGGAAGTCTCAGCCGAAGATTCGCGTCGTCTACGCAGTCGCGAGCGTCTGGCCGTCATGGTGTCGAAAGCCGATGGGACAGTTGAAGAGCACGACGGTTTTTTGTACCTGATCGATTCTGTCGCGGACGCAGCCACGCGCACCTACACAGTGACCGTGCTGGTGTTGAACAAGAAAGAGTCCGCCAAATCGCCGGCCGCGTCGTCTGCACCAGACGCCCCCGCCATCGCGACGACGACTCAAACCTGGCGAATGAACCTCAGATTTATCCCCGGTGCCAAAGAGGGGCTCCTGTATGTCGCGGAAGATGCCATTCACACCCAAGACGGCAAATCCTGGCTGTGGAAGGTCGAGAACGTAGAAACTCATCAACCGCTTCCGGCAGACAAGCTGCTTAAGGTTTCGAAGCTACCGGTGGAACTCGGCCCTGCGAAAATTCCTTTTCTGGGCAACTGGATTTTTCAACAGGTCCTGATCGATGACGAATCGTTTGACCCCGACGTCAACATCGTGGCCGGAAAACTAAACGTACCGACAGGCGAGGCCAGCGACTGGGACGGCGACACGATACGAATCGCAGACGACAGTCAGTGGGAATTGCGGCCGGGTGAGTTGGTGAAAGTCGATCTTTCCGGCAGCAGCCTGGAACAGGGCTACTTCGTATCGATGGACGCCATTGTCCGGGAAGGCAACCGTTCGTTTCTGTTTGTTGTCGACGGAACCGACGACGCGGCAACCGTCAAACGCACAGAAGTACGGCTGGCAACCAGTGACCAACCCACGGCCACTTCGTCACTACGGCAGGTGGCGCCGCTGGAGGGCGAATCGCTGGACGGGCTGCTTTACGTGACCAGCGGAGCTCATTATCTACGCGACGGCGAACCCGTACAGGTTGTCATGAACGGGAAGGCCGCCCAATGAATCTCGCGGCACTCGCCATGCGATACCGGCCCGTGGTGCTGACGTTTGTCGTGCTTATGGTCGGCTGGGGCGCTTTCACGTTTGCGACGATGCCCCGGCGTGAAGATCCCGAATTTACCATTCGCACGTGCGTTGTCACAACTCAGTGGACGGGAGCTCCCACTGTTAAAGTGGAAGAACTGATCACCGATAAGCTGGAAGAATCACTGGACGGCATCGAAGAAGTGGATCACTTGCGGTCGACCACGACCAATGGTCTGTCCGTCATCTACGTGGATCTGGACGATCGTATTCCGCCGGGCGACATTCAGAACGTCTGGGACAAAGTCCGCGCGAAGGTCGACCTTGTCAAAATGCCAACCGACAACATCCATCCCATCGTCAACGATGAATTCGGCGACACAGCCGTGCTGCTGCTGGGTATCCACCAAACGCCGCTCGCTGGTGATGACGCCATCGAAGACGCGCACCGCTATTCGCCGCGAGACCTGGAATTATTTGCTGACCGAGTGCGCGACAAAATCCGGTTGCTGGACGGAGTAGCCAAGGTTGAAAAGCACGGCGTCAATGATGAAGCCATCTACATCGAAACGGATCTTGGCACCTGGTCACAGGTGGGACTCACCAGCGAAGCACTGAAGCACCTTGTGGACGCTCGAAACATCGTGTCACCAGGTGGCAGCATCGACACGGAAAACGGCAAGTTCAACGTGAAACCCGGTGGCGAGTTCGATGCTGTTGATGAAATCGAATCCATTGCTGTGGCAGCCGTCCAGACAGGTGATTCGTTAAACAAAGTTCGGCTGACAGACATTGGCCTCAAAGTGACGCGTGACTACGTGGATCCTCGATCGGTCGTATGCCGGTTTTCTGATGCCAACGGATCTTACCCGGCGGTGATGCTAAGCGTGACCATGCAGTCCGGGTCGAACATCATCGACGTTTGCGATTTGTGCATGGCTCGAATCGACCAAATGGTCACCGTCGATCAATCTTTGCCTCGCGACCTGGCCGTCACGCCCGTGTCGAACCAGGCAGACAACGTCAACATGAAGATCAGCGACGTGATCGGTAACGTGGTGTCAGCCATCGTGATCGTGGTCATCGTTGTGTTTCTGTTTGTTGGATTAAGAACGTCCCTGGTCATGGCGGCCAACATTCCGATTGTTGTGTTCGGTGCCGTCGGCATCGTCGGGATGCTGGGCGTGCAGTTAGAACAAATTTCTCTGGCATCGATCATCATCGCGTTGGGCTTGCTGGTCGACAACGCGGTTCAGGTATGCGACCAAACGCGAACAAACTGCCTGGCCGGTATGACTCCGCGAGACGCCGCCGTCGAAGGCGCAAATACGCTCATGTTCCCGATGCTGTCCGGAACGCTGACCACTGTCGCCGCCTTTCTGCCGATGTTGTTCGCGCTAAGTGGCGGCGGGGCGGAATACATTTACAGCCTGCCGGTCACTCTGTCGACAACACTGCTGCTAAGCTGGTTTCTGGCGATGACGGTTTGTGTGGTGCTGGCAGCTGCGTTTATTCGAGCTCCTAAAAACCCGGATGCCCCCAACGCTCCGCTGCCATGGCTGGGTTACAAAGCTGCGAAACTGACGTCGGCGATGTCACAAAAGTTGCGGAAAAAAGATGCGCCTGAAGTTGCCGAAAAGACCAGCGACAACGAACGCGCCGCAGGTCCCAGCGACAACATCTTCCTTCGTATCTATGGCCTGACAGCAACGGTCGCGTTGAGGATGAAGTGGATCACAGTGCTTGCGGCGGTCGCGTTGCTATTTGCAGTGTTGCGGCTGCCGGTGAGCACCGAATTTTTCCCTCAGGATCGGCGAGACCAGTTCTATGTGAATGTGCTACTGCCGGAAACTGCCACGATCGAACAAACCGATCAGGTGGTCCACCACGTGGAAGAAGCAATTCAAAAACTCAGCCCAATCACGTTGCCGGACGGAACGAAAGTAGAACGGCTGCGAGCCATGCGGTCGATGACGGCTCAAGGCGGAGCTCGCTGGGCGCTGGGCATCAATCCACCTGCGCCCAGCACCAGCGTTTCGGAGATCCTGGTCCGAACGACGGACGGAAATCTGACGCCTCAATTTGTGGAAGACATCCGAAAGGCTACCAACGACGGTCGCAGCGATCTGGGAATCTCACCCATTCCCGGTGCTCGGATTGTTCCGAAAAAGCTAGCCCTAGGACCGCCGGCCGCCCCTGTGGAATTACGAGTGATCGGAGACGGATTTGCCGACGTCGAACAGTTGCGCAAAACGGCCGATCAGGTAAAAGCTCTGATAAAGCAGCAAGCTGGTACATGGGACATTGCTGATTCCTGGGGCGTCGACGGGTTTCAGTTGCGCATCGATATCGACGACGAAAAAGCGAATCTGGCCGGTGTCACGAATGCCGACGTCGCGGACATTTTGACCGCCTATTTTTCCGGACTTAAGCTATCCACATTCCGAGAAGGTGATCACCAGATCCCCGTCTACTTCCGTCTGGAGCCTCAACAACGCCGCAGCCTAAACGGTGTTGACGCCGCATACGTGGAGGGCGAAAACGGCAAACTCCCGCTAAATTCCATCGCAAAAACCATCACTGAATGGCAGCCTGCAAAAATTGAACGCCGCGACCTGAATCGCACCATCAACGTGAGCGCAGAGGTGGAAGACGGCGTGTCCGGCAACGATGTCGTGAACGCCGTGATGGCGTCAGACGAAATGCAGTCGATCATAGCGGCGCTTCCGATCGGCTATCGCATTGAAATCGGTGGTTCGCTGGAAGAGAGCCAGGATTCGTCGGCGGAAATGCTGATGTCCTTTGCCATCTCTCTGTTGCTGATCGTGTTAATTCTTGTGCTGCAATACAACGGTTGGTCAAAGACGCTTATCATTCTTGCCACACTGCCGCTGGCCATGATTGGGGCATGGTTCGGACTCTGGCTGACCAACAATCCGCTTGGCTTCATGCCTCAACTGGGATTGCTATCGCTGTTCGGCATTGTGCTGAACACGGGGATCATTTTTATCGAATTCGCCGACATTCTGATCGCCGAAAAAGCCCGACAACTGCAGGCTGCGGGCACCGCTACGGGACCGATTCTGGGGCTCACGCGAACTCAATTTCGAGCCTGCCTGTCAGCCGCCGGCAAACAACGCATGCTGCCAATCTTTTTGACGACGGCCACAACGATCGGTGGTCTAATTCCGCTGGCTCTGTCGGGCGGACCGCTGTGGGAAGGCATGGCCTGGCTGATGGTCTACGGCCTGATCGTGGCAACCTTGCTGACGCTGTACATCGTGCCTTCGCTGTTCGCGATTATCGTGGAAACCTTCGGCATCAGCCCAATCGAAATGCCAGAAGGCAGTGACTCTGGCGGACAGACCGAGGCCGTCGCGTAAACGACGAGTCGCAGCGAACAGAGCGGTAGATACTGACGACCAGACGGCGATTCACCGCTGGTGACTTACGCCGCTGCGAAGCGCCTCGCACATGCGAGGCGTGGCAGCGAAACCTGAACTATGTCATCAACCCGATGGGCCCTGCCGGCGTGATCTGCTTTAGCTTCTTTGATTTCAACAAGCGATAGCAGTCCGGCAGATCGAACGTGTTAAGGATGCCAGGGACCATCGACGACAGTGGCCAGTCGTAGTCTTCTGCCTGAGCCAGATCTGTAAACGACGTGAGCGCATTTTGCAGAGTGACCTGCGTCACCGTGGGATGCAAAGTCGCGGCGAAGGTGCCCGAGATACTGCCCCAACCGTTGGCGAACAAATGAACCTGTTCGTGGCCAACCGACTTCAACCAGTTTAGCACAGACAACAGATCGCCCGTTCGTTGTCGGGAATACGAATCATCGAACATGACGCCCTGAATCGCGTACATATAGTCGCATCCGTAGGCGGAGGCATAAGAATTGGTCTCCGCTGTGTTTGGACGCGATTCGCCGGTGCCACGCACATCAACTGCGTACACCGGTGTGTCTGGGTTGTCGGCGATCAGTTTAAGAAGCTCTTCATTGTCGCGAAGTTCCGCATCGGCCGAATCGTGCGACACGTACAGAAGCGCTTGTTTGGAATCTCGGGGCGGCCGTGAGTAATGCCGTTCCGGATACAGGCGATAAACAAAAGCCTGCACGCGAGGTTCCGTTTCCACCACGTACGTCAAAAAATACTTCTCCGGAAAGTCGCGACCGCTGCCGATGCGAAGGATGCGATACTTCGGGACCGCATCGGAAAGGCGATCGCCGATCCAGTCGGTCAGAACCGGCATCAACTTTTCGGGAGCCAAGTCGCCTCGCTGCTTTGCCAGCTTAGCGGCCTTTTCTCGCGTGAAATCCTGAACGGTTTTCGCGCCCATCGTGCTGACCTGTCCGGACTCCGTACACTGAAGTGTCGCGTCGTCTTCAATGGTCAACTCGGGCTCTGTTCCCGGCCCGTCGGTCCCCGTGACACGATTGAACCAGCCGTACATCGCCTCCCGATTTTCCTGCGTGTAGCCGTGATACGTTGGTCCAACAAACAAGTTGATGTTGTCTTCGGCGCCCAGCAGTTGATACAGCCGTTTCAAACGACCATAGGCTTCTTCGGTACCACGAACGTCGAAGAAGTCCTTCTCCTTGGCCAGAATAATAATCGGCTTCGGCGCCAACGCCGCGAGAAAGTCTTCATGATCCAGCCCCATCGACAGCGCTTTCGGAGGGCATTGCTCCGTGTCGGTCGGCAGTTCATTTTCCAGATTGCGAACCAACGACGCGACGTAACACGACGGCGCCGCCATGCCCCAACGCTGCTCAACACCGCACATCAGCGTTGTGTCTGTGCCGCCGCCCGAATTTCCGGTGACGCCAATTTGCGTCGGGTCCACTTCGTCGCGAGTTAACAAATAATCCAGAGCCCGCACTCCGTCCCACGCGCGCCACATACTGAACGATTCGTCGACGAGAAACTGTTGGTTGCCGGTTTTCAAGTGTTCTCGCACGCCAACTCCAACGTGCGACTTCAGGTGCTCGTCAACGTATTGCAGGCGTTCGCCCTGGCCGATCGGATCGAAGATCAAACAAACATAGCCCTGCCGCGCGAGGCCCTGCGAAAAACCCTGATAGGCTTTTTCAGCTTTGCCGTTATGAGTGTGGCCGCAGGTGCCGACAACGGCCGGTCGACGGCCTTCGACATTGGTAGGGACGTACAGGTTTGCCGTCACCGGAAATCCAGGACGGCTTTCGAAGATCACATTTTCAATGCGATAGCCGTCTCGTTTATGGACGCCCGTGACCTTCGCGTTCAGTGGTGTCTTTTCCGGATGAGGACCAAGACACGCGCGGATCCGATCCTGGCAGGACGTCACGTACTCTTCAGCATCCGCCTTCGTTTGCAGCGCGGCAAGTCGATCGATGCGCTGCTTCTGGAAAGCTCGCATGCGGTCGACATAGTATTCCTGCATCATTCGCGGGAAGCGATTGAGCGGTGTTTTCTTCGGAGTCGCTTTCGCTGCCTGAGCGACCGCTTGTTCGGTCATCCACAACTGCTGAGCAATCACAGCGCCCATCGCGCTGGCGGTAGATGCCTGAAAAAACGTGCGGCGAGACAAAAGACTGGATGGCATGGCGGGTTCCGTGACGTTTGTTGAAAGGATGAAGTGCAGGGGGAGATCGTGGCGGAAGGAGGGCACGATTGTAGGCACGCTCTTCAGCGAAATTCAAGAAGACGGAAGCTTCAGTGAATTCGGCAGGCTTCGGTCAACGCGTGCCTCGGACCCGAGTCCTTCGGTTTGAGCGACGATTCAATTCCGACAAACATGCAGCACCTAATTGAAAAACAGCGAGCATTTGCCTTCCAACGTCGCCTAACTCCGAAGAAATTTTTGCATGTCGGGACTTGTCTATCCAATCGCCACAACGGATACACGGGAAGCGCAACAAGCGACATTGTACCCAAATCGATTTAAGTGCCTCGTTCCACTTCGAGGATGCCGCAGGCCGCACTCGATTCACGGCGAGGTTGTGCATCTCCACGATGCGTTTCACAAATCAGACACATCCGACGGAACGAAAGGAGGTGCCGTTCTCTACATCAAGGTTCAACGTCTGGGGCTGATCACGAAAAAATAACAGAGGCTATTCCAGCAGTTTTGCCACCACCACAATGTGCTGGCCTTTAGGAACCGGAGCCACCCATGCCTGAGCCAGCACGACTCCATCCAGTGCGGCGACACACGGCCAGGGGTCAAGGTCAATGCGGTCAAAGTCGTGCAGCAGGCCCACTGTATCACCGCGTTTGACGGCGGTTCCGCATTCCACCAGCGGTTCGTAGTGGCCAGCAAACGGAGCGGCGGTAAAACAGTCTCGGTCGACCATTTCCAACTTCTGCTGAGTGCCCGCGCGATGATGGGCAATCGGTTCGATCGTCCCGTGCAGCAGGTCACTATTGATGGCCGCCGCTAAGACGCCCTGACGACCATACTTCACGCCTTCTGGGTTCACGGATCGTCCCCAGCCAAGTTCGGTCCCCACTGTGATCTTGCCCAGTCGCTCGGCTTCGCTGGGCAGCAGGCCCGGAGTCACATTCTGGTAGACCATCAGCGACGGCGTGCCAAACCAACGTGCGGTTTGCTCGATCTTTTCGCCCAACACCGGGTCGTCGACCGGGTGGTAATTCGCGCAGATGGAAAACCGAGCGACGTCGCCTCCGGAATGCAGGTCCAGCACAATGTGCACTCGTGGCCAGATATACGTGCGGACAAACGCTGCAATCCGATGAGTAATTCCGGCCAGTGCCGGCGTGCTTCCAGCCCCGTCGACAAAAGCTCGATTCAGGTTGACGCCGTCTTCCTGACGACTTTCGCGCGTGCCGGAAAGAAACGCCGCCGGGTTCAGAACGGGAATCAGAATGATCCGCCCGCGCACGTCGGCGATGTTGATGTCGCGCATCAGGTGCTTTAGCGCCATCGGCCCTTCGTATTCGTTACCGTGATTCGAACCGAAGGACACCAGCCCCAGGCCGTCCTGAGTTTCAGGGCCGACAAACACGGTCAGCGGCAGCAGATGATCTCCCCAAATGCTGTCATGTTCCAAAGCCACCCAGTAATCCCGGCGGCCCGGTGAATCCAGGTCCAGTTGTTCAGGACGGACGGTCTTGCGTTCCATAGTTCTTCTCATTCATCGGTTAAGCGGTCGGTGCAGTCCACCAGCAACCAGCAGGCTCCGGATGCAAGATACATTCCGGATAACAGCACGAACAGCGGGTTCCAGTCGGTGACAGACATGTCAATCCCGTCGACGACGGACGTCGTGGTAAACCAGTCCAGCACAACGCCGAACACAATCGGCATGCAGACACCTCCAATGGTACCTGCGGTATTGATAATGCTGAACACGGTCGCACTGAACCGACCTCCAAGATCCGTACAGGTGCCCCATGTTGTTGGCTGACTCCAGTCACTGAAGAACTTCGCCGCCATCAGCAGCCACGCTCCGGTCACACCATCAGACTGCATCACAACCAACGCCAACATGGCACAGCCGATGACCTTCCCCACAAAACCAACGCCACTGCGTGCCCAGCGCCGGTTGCCTGTGCGGCGAATGATCGTGTCATTCAACCAGCCACCGACAATGCCGCCCAGAGCACCGCCAAACAGCGGCAGACTAGCCAGCCAACCGGTCTGTTTGATGTCAAACTGATGAGCGACCAGGAACCATGTGCCAATCAGCCCCACAAAGACGACGTCTGAGCCAGCATCCAGAAACTGCTGCACCGTGAAGATTCGCAGGCTGCGATTCTGCAACGCCTTGCGCAAAGGTAGCACGGCACGATGGTCGACAGCAGTCGTTTTGGACACTGCACGACCGGCAATCAATTCTTCCTCGGCGGAATTGACGCGGGGATCGTGCACGGGCGAATCGCGGAACAGCGCAAAGAACACAATCGCGTGAACCAGGCCCACCAGCCCGATCAGTGTGACAGATACTTGCCACCGCAGCCCGCAGACTCCCATCAGCAACGTGCCCAGAATAATGGGCGACATCGCGCCGCCTGCTCGACCGAACGTCGTCGCGACCCACCCCTGCAGCACGGTTCGATGAGTGGCGGGAAACCACTGCTGGCTGATTTTTGTCAGAGCGGGGTAGCAGCCCGCTTGAGTCGCTCCGAACACCAGACGCCAGAATCCGAGCAGCATGATGTTGCTGGTATGAGCGATCCCCGCCACGGCAATGGACCACGCGGCGATGATTCCCGTGAGAAACCGGTGCGGCCCAAAACGATCAACAATGATGCCGCTGGGAATCTGACCGGCCGCGTAGGTGTAGTAGAACAAAGAAAACAGAACAGCAGCTTGAGTATTCGAAAACGAAAACTCGGTCTGCAACTTCGGGCCGATAATATTCCAGCTGTAGCGGTGCAGGTACAGCAGGAATGACGTACTGCACGCGAGAGCGAACACAGTCCAGCGAATTTTTGTCGCCGGTAATTCGGATGACTCGGTCGCGGTGTCGCCTGTTGGTGGCACGGGCTGGCTTTCAGAAAACGTTACCGGAATTCGATCGGTTCCGGACAGAAGTGCTGCAATCGCTGCGGATCAATCTGAACGCCAAGTCCCGGCGTTGTCGGAATCTTTAAAGATCCCTCTGCATCCAACTGAAATGGTTCAGTTGTTAACTGATCGATGTAGGCGCACGGAGTCAGGTATTCGACGTGGGAGGCGTTCGGCAGGAAGGCCGAAATCTGCAGATCGGCGGCCAGGCCAATGGCGGTGTTCCAGCCATGCGGCACCACGGCGACGTTGTGGTCTGCGGCTATCTGAGCAATCCGACGGAATTCACTGAGGCCTCCGCACTTGGTGACGTCCGGCTGAATGATGTCGACCGCGTGGCGTTCCAGCCAGGGTTGAAAAGCCTGTCGCCGAGTCAGAACTTCGCCTCCGGAAATCGGGATCGGTGACACGCGGCTCAGTTCCACAAACCCGTCGATATCATCAGGGGGCAGAGCTTCTTCGAACCAGACAATGCCATAGTCGGCAAGCATCCTGGCGGTGTTGCGGGCCCAATTTGTTCCATGAGGCCAGAATTGTTCGCTGCCGCCCGCGTCGACCATTAGTTCCACATCGTCGCCCACTGTCTTGCGAGCCGTCCGGACCAGCAACTCATCGAACGCTCGATCACGGCGACCGAACGGACGCCAGCCCATCTTTATGGCTCGAAAACCGCGTTCGACCACGCTGTTCAGCGTCACCGCCAGAGCATCGGGTTCGTCAAACAAAATCGATCCGTAGGGCTTGATGCGGTCTCGATAATTGCCGCCCAACAAACGTGACACCGGTTGACCGCACGCCTTTCCCATGATGTCCCACAGCGCAATGTCGATGCCGCTGATGGCATGCGTCACACTTCCGCCGCGGCCTTGCCAAAAGGTGGATTGATGCAGAACTTCAGACACGCGTTCGGGTTCGACCGCGGATTGTCCTTTCAAAAGAGGCCACAACAACTGCACTGCACCGGCCACAAGCTGACCAGATGTGAAGCAACTTCCGTAGCCGCAGATGTCCTGATCGGTGTGGACAACTACAAGCGTGTGCAGATCTTCCTGCGGTTCATGCCCCTGAGGCCAGCCACCGTCCACTGTCGCTCCGGTCAGCGGACAGACATCAATGCCAATAATTTTCACGGTCTGCCAATTCCTGGAATCAACCTCAAATGACGCGACGACGTCGTGCCCAAACCCGCGTTTTTAACCAGCCACTCGGTGGTTGTCGAGTCGCCGAGAAGATCAGAGCGCGCTGGATTGCTCGACGGCCTGAATGTGCGGAACGGGTTGACGGACCGCTAACGAGTAAGAAACTGTGCGCTGTTCAGGAATCCTTCATCACCGCGACGACGGACGCAAAGTAACGTGCTTGCTTCGGTCAGGTGCGAGCGTTCCACAATTCCAACGGCATTGAAGTCACACGCGGTCCGGAAGCTGTAACGCTCGAAGTCGGCTGAACGTCATTGATTTCTTCGGATTGCGTTTCGATTCGATTCCGACAAACATGCAGCACTTACTCGAACAGCTGCGAGCGTTTCCGTTTTCATTGTTACTTAAACTTTGGAGTAATTGTTGTATGTCGGGACTTGTTTATGCAGTCGCCACAATGGATACGAAAGGCGAGGAGCTCGCTTATGTCAAAGATTGCCTGGCCGCAGGCGGCGCTGATGTGACGATGGTCGATGTGGGAACCGCCGGACCACCGACCGTGACTCCCGACGTTTCGCGAAGCCAGGTGGTGGGCGCGGATAGCGGCGGCCAGACGTACACAGATCGAGGCGAAGCGGTTGCTGCAATGAGTCAGTCGTTGACGTCGTTCCTGCTGCAAGAACATGCAGCAGGACGAGTGGCCGGGGTCATCGGCATTGGAGGCAGCGGTGGCACGGCGCTCATCTCGGCAGCTATGCGAGCCCTTCCTGTGGGGTTGCCGAAGATGCTGGTATCAACCGTCGCCAGCGGAAACACGGCTCCTTATATCGACTGCAGCGACATCACGATGATGTATTCCGTTGTCGACGTGGCCGGATTAAACGTGGTTTCCCGAAAAGTGCTGGCCAATGCGGCTCACGCGATGGCAGGCATGGTTCAGCATTCGTCGCAGGTGCAACCATCGCGACCGGCTCTGGGCATGACGATGTTCGGCGTGACGACACCGTGCGTCACACGCGTTCGCGAATCACTCGAAGCACAGGGCTTCGACGCTCTCGTCTTTCACGCAACCGGCAGCGGTGGCCGAGCGATGGAGAAGCTTGTCGACGGCGGATTGATCGGTGGGATACTGGACATCACAACCACTGAAGTGGCTGATGAAATTGCGGGCGGAGTTTTCGCCGCTGGGCCCAAACGCTTCGATACCATTATCGAACGTCAGGTCCCCTGTGTAATGAGTCTCGGCGCGTGCGACATGGTCAACTTCGGCGCACCGGACACGGTTCCCGAAAAGTACAAGGACCGCTTATTTCATGTCCACAACCAGCAAGTCACACTGATGCGGACGACGCCGGACGAAAACCGGCAGATCGCAAATTGGATTGCGGACAAGGTGAATCGGTCGACATCCCCGATCACCATCCTGATCCCCGAAGGCGGCGTTTCGATGCTGGACGCGCCAGGCCAGGCCTTCCACGATCCTGAAGCCAATGCCGCACTGTTTGACGAATTGGAAGCTCGCGTTGAACAAACCGAGCAACGAAAAATCGTCCGCCTGCCACACCACATCAACGACGATGCCTTTGCAGACAGCCTGGTGGAAACGTTTTTGGGCCTGCAGAAATAGTGGCGATTTGCCCGCCACAAGCCACTAAGAGCGAATGGCGAGCGCTGTCGCAAATGGTATCGTGAAGGCGGCGTCAATCGGTCAGGTCAAACTTAAACTCGTTCTTCGACTCATCCGGATCAACGGTCGCGGTCAGTCCAGACATAGACGTGTCGCCATACTTGCCCGGTATTGTAGAAGGTTCCGATTTGGCCCCATCTGTGAAGCCCGGCATTCCAGCGACAGTATCGGGCACGTAGTTCAAAGCCACTTTGTAAGTTCCGACCACAGCACCGTCCCCTGGCTCACGAGTCTGCAGTTCAAAATTGCCTTCTGCGTCGGTCGTTCCTTCCGCAATCTGACCAGTACCGTCTTGCGGAATAAATGCGACGGAGATCTTTGGCATTGGAGTTCCGTTGTAGCTGACAACCCCCGAAACCGGTACCGTTTGTGGAGCACCACTCACACCGCCACAGCCAACAATTAGAACCGAGACGCCAGCCAACAGACACAGCTTATTCAAACATGCAACTAACATCCGCGTTTCTCCTCTATCAAGATGAATAGCACGATACTTAGAACTCTGACCGTAAAGTGACGAAGCCTGGAAACAAACGTTACCAGGCTTCGTGTTCACTACGAGACTCACGCATTTCGCGAGGACAGGACTGGAGGGGTCGGGTGGCTAGTACCGACGAAGTGGTGTTTAGAATTCACCCAGAATTTCGCCAGCGCTGATCGTCGCGGCACCTCGGTAAACGCCGATATCAATATTCTCGCTGACAAACCGAGCGCTGCCATCTCCCATTGTAAACTGGCCACCACCAGTATGTTTGCTGGCGAAGGAATAGTTGTTCGGCCAGTCGCCAATGTTCTTTGGCCGTCGCAGAACAGCGTTCAACGGAATCGCGCAAGTAGCGGTGACCGCGTTGGGGTTGTACCACCAATTCCACTGGCTCCAGCCGGGCATCGCTTCACCGATGATAAACGTGTTGGTTGTGCCGTCGGTGATGTCTCTCATTCGAGTTGGAGCGTTGGTGTTTGCCTGATTGGAACACAAGACACCGTTTCCTTCGTTCAGCCCATTGGTGCTGCCGCTGTTTCGGCCACCCAGCGATGAAACAGGATTCCACGCTGCAATCCCCCATCCCCAGTTGCTTCCTGCACACGCTTTGTAGTTCGTAACCCCCCAGGTGCCTGGAGGATCGACGTTCACATCCGAACGGTTCCCAAGACGCCCATTGTTGTTTTCGTTATCAGATGGACACAGGTATCCGGGGATCACCGTATTCGCCGCGACTTGATTTTGAAGAATTGCCGGCGTCGTCCCCTGCAGTCCCACATTAAAATCAATGCTTTGATAAAGATTGCCCTGGTCAATGAACGGAAGAATCATCTGCAGCCAGCTCTTGCCCGTATTGGCGATGGCAGGTCCGCCACCGCCCGCGCCCGGCATCGTCCGCCAGGCATAGTTGATCGGAAAGCAACGAAACGTGTCGTGATAGTTATGAAACGCCAGCCCTAGCTGTTTCATGTTGTTCTTGCACTGCGTTCGCCGAGCGGCTTCGCGAGCCTGCTGAACGGCTGGCAACAACAGTGCGATCAGGATCGCAATAATGGCGATCACCACAAGCAATTCGATCAGCGTGAATCCACGTCTACCTAAGCGATGCAACATTGGCTCGACTCCCCGAAAAAGGACGAATGGCAGAAACGTTCCCGGAAATTCAAAGAACAACTGCGATCGACGCAACGCTCGATTCAATCGCCGGGCTATGCAGACCGTCTCCAATCGTACCAGGGGAATTGCGGCCTTAGCAAGTAATCGGGAAAACAGGTGTAGGACAACCCTACCTGTCGCGCGAAGAATTCTCGGCTTCTCGAAGCCAGCGATATAGCGTTCGGCGCGTGACCTGCAGATCCTTGGCGGCCTGCGATTTGTTGCCACGCGCTTTTTGCACTGCGGTGACAGCTCGCTGATGGTTGTGCGAAGGTGAAAGGTGGCGCGTTGCTGACTTTGTTCGATCCTCGGACCATGGTTCGAAAGACCAGCCTGCCAAAGTGCTGCCGTCTTCCAGAATCGCACAGCGGTGAATCACCTGTTCCAGCTCGCGAACATTGCCCGGCCAGTCATGCTGCATTAGCTTCCGTTCGAAGTCTGCCGACAGGCCGGTAATGTCGCGGTTCAAGCGTCCGCGCAGGTCCGACAGTATCGCTTCGACCAGCAACGGCATGTCTTCCGGCCGTTCGCTAAGTCTCGGCAGCTGAATGTTGATTGCACACAGCCGATAGAACAGGTCACTGCGGAACTCGCCCGCCTCAACAAGAGAACTCAACGGACGATTGGATGCCGTCAATATTCTGACGTCGACAGGAACAGTTAATTCCCCGCCCACTCGAGTGACTTCGCGCTGCTGCAGAACTCGTAACAACGCGACCTGCCCGCGTGTGCTGAGGTCCGCAATCTCATCCAGAAACAAGGTGCCACCGTGAGCCAGTTCGAACTTTCCTGGCCGCTGTCGTTCTGCTCCCGTGAACGCGCCTCGTTCGTGCCCGAACAGTTCGCTTTCCAGCAGCGTGTCGGGAATCGCTCCGCAGTTAAGCGTCACAAACGGATGGTTAGCTCGGGGACTGAGTCGATGCAGCAGTCCCGCAACCAACTCCTTGCCCGTTCCGGATTCTCCTTCAATGCAGACGGTCACATCCTGAGCGGCCACTCGTTGTACAACATCAAACACGCGTAACATCGCGGGGCTGCCACCGATAATTCCGCCGAATGCACCTGGTGCGTCACTCCGGTGCCGCATGGCCATTCCCTTAAACCGTCGCAACGTTGCATTCACGATGTCGCGCACTGGAAGCCGTTCGAAGACAGACCCGCCAGCGAACCCCTGAATGGAACTGTGTCGCAAGACTTCGTTTAAGTCCTCGGGCGTGACGATGGGGCCACCGAACGCCAGCTTCACGCAGTTTGGCCGACTAACTGCAGCTTCGGAAAGTTGGTTCAATCGAGCGATCGCCTGATGCAGCTCATCGTGTTTCGTGCGCACGTCGCCGCTCGCACGAGTCAGGCCGATGTCCAGGATCAGAGCATCGACGTCCGCGCGCATGAAGTGTTCGACCTCCGTGGTACCCAACGCAAAACCGAATGCGACCAGCCCGAGCTCCTTCGCCATAGACAGCATCTCAGCTTCGCTCGCGGCCCCCAGCCCCTCAGCTTCCAAAGCCTGGCGGAACTGACCGTCTATGAATCCGACGGCGGGCCAGTTAACGACCCCCGCCACACCCATTTTCTTCAAACGTCGCAGCCGCGATTCCAATGGCTCCGATGGGTCCGACGCGAGAACGCCCGCGACCACCGGTAGTCCAGCCGCGCGAGGCAGGACATGCCGCTGCAGCAGAGCTTCGGTCTGAGCGTTAGCGTTTCCGAACGGCAGGAAGGAAGCGAGCGAGCCGGTGCCCTGAGTTCGGTAGGTGCCAGCATTCAAAACCATGAGCGCATCAGCACCCGATTCCACGGCACAGCGCGCGACGAGTCCGGAACCCGGCACAACCATCAGAAGTGGACGTTCCGTGAAGGCGCCAGCCAGAGTTCGGCGCAGTGCCTGAGCCTCTTGAGAAGCTTCGATTGTGGATACCTGTGTCACACGCCAAGTATACACTCGGGTAACCACGACACAAGCCGAACTTCCTTAGGACTCGCCAGTTAGTTGCATAACGTGATACAGTTAAACAACTTATGTTTCATTTTGCGTGGTCGCAAACTTGTGGCACACAACATGCAAAGTGCAGTCCCGCCAATCAGTCACTATCCACACAGGTTTTTTCAATGCAACATCAACGCCAGACCCTGTTGAACAAATTTCGCGCAAAAGTAGAGGCGCAGCAACCGATCGTCGGTGCCGGTGCAGGGACCGGACTGTCGGCGAAGTGCGCCGAGCAGGGCGGAGTGGACCTGATCGTAATTTACAATTCCGGACGCTTTCGCATGGCCGGTCGAGGCTCTCTTGCGGGCCTGATGGCTTACGGAAATGCGAATGAGATCGTCCGTGAGATGGCTCCGGAAGTATTGACCGCCGTCGAACATACGCCTGTCCTGGCAGGCGTGTGCGGCACAGACCCTTTTCTGCTTCGCGACCGTTTTCTTCAGGATCTGAAGGGGCTTGGATTCGCCGGCATTCAGAACTTCCCAACCGTCGGTCTGATTGATGGAGTCTTTCGAGCCAATCTCGAAGAGACCGGAATGAGCTTCAGCCTTGAGATCGATCTCATCGCGGCAGCCAATGAACTCGATCTCCTGACGACTCCATACGCCTTCGACCCAAAGCAGGCCGGCTTGATGACTGAGGCGGGTGCGGATGTGGTTGTGGCGCACATGGGACTAACCACGACCGGCATGATTGGTGCCCAGACAGCGCGAACGCTGGATGCGTGCGTCGATGAAGTCCGCGCGATTGCTGAAGCGTGCCGAGAAGTCCGCGAAGACGTATTTGTGCTTTGCCACGGCGGCCCAATCGCATCTCCGGAAGACGCCCAATACATCCTGGAACGTATTCCTGAAGTCGATGGTTTTTACGGTGCCAGTTCAATGGAACGGCTACCGACTGAAACAGCAATCACGGAACAGGTCAAAGAGTTCACAGAATTGAAGCTGGGTGGCGCAAGCGATCCGCGAGCAACAAACGCACTCGGCAATGGCGCGAAGGTGTCGTAGTCACAGCCGCCCGGCTTGTGACCAATGTCGTATGCGCGGGCTCAAAACCCAACCTTGAATTTACAACTGGATTGCCAACGCTGATCCGTGGGCAGATCGCCTTGAAATGCCGCAACATGGCACCCCCTGATGTCCAGGGAATCACGCTCGGTCTTCTGGTTTTAACGTTTTTCGTTTTGTCTTTTAAAAAGGAAACTCAGATGCGGTGCAAACCCAAAAAGTCTCGAGGTTTTACTCTTATCGAGTTGTTAGTCGTGATTGCGATCATCGCGATCCTCATTGCGTTGTTATTGCCCGCCGTACAGCAGGCACGCGAAGCGGCTCGCCGAACTCAGTGCAAGAATAATCTGAAGCAGCTTGCCCTGGCGCTGCACAACTACGAAAGCACACACAGTGTGTTTCCGATGGGGTGGGGACACCACATCGAAAACAGACTGGTGGGAACAGGTCGAGGCAATTGCTTCAATACGAACCACGGCACTGGCAATCGCATTGGCCGTAGCCCGTGGACTGTCATGATTTTGCCTTTCATCGAAATGAATGCGCTCTATCAACAGTACGATGCCAACTATGCGATCAACTGGGCGTTGAACGCAAGCTGGGCCGGTGGTCGAGAAAACGAAGACGTGTGGCTGGCCCCCGTCGTCGCGTTCCGGTGTCCTTCTGACCCTCGAAACTCCAGCCAGGACAACCTCTTGAACTACATGGGGGTTTCCGGCGGCGGTGAATACACGTGCTGGAATCTCGGTGACCTGGACAGCATTAACGTCCGCGGGTTGGACAATGACGGGATCCTCTACCTGGGTTCCAGAACTAAGATTGGCCACATCACGGATGGCACGTCCAACACTTTCATGGTCGGTGAAACAAAGTACCCACGTTCACTCGGTCGTGACCCCGGCGGCGACAACTATTTAGGTTGGGCGTCGGCCGGCATGGCGTGGAACTCAGTTCCACAAACAGCCATCTGTGCAACCGCTCGCGACCAAATCAACACGTTTTATCCGTCGATGGCGCCCGGCAACACACCGTCGCACGCTCATATGCAGCGTGTATTCGGTAGTGAACACATTGGTGGTTGCCACTTCGCGATGGCTGATGGTTCCGTGCACTTCGCCTCAGAAAACATGGACCTCACCATCTATCACAACCTCGGAATGCGAAACGACGGTCAAGTCATTGGAGAATGGTAATCGTGAACTTTAAAGTAACAGCAATGTCAGTACGTCATGCACACGTGGGACTTGTCGCAGCAATCGTGCTCGGCATGTTCTCCGGGTGCGGAGGACCGGACGGCCCCGAGCGTGCGGAAATTCACGGACGGGTGACCTTTAACGGCGAGCCCGTGCCTGTCGGCCAAATCGAATATCGACCGAACGTTGAAAAAGGCGGCTCCGGACCACAGTCGCTGCTCTTCATCAAGGACGGATACTACGAATCAGCTGGAAAGGGTCCCGTTTTGGGCCCCCACACAGTTAAGATCACAGGCTACACCGGCATTCCAAAGCCGTTTCTGGATCAGGGCGAAGAGCTGTTCCCCACCCACAAGGATGAGGTCGAAATCACTTCTGGAGACCAGGAAGTTAATTACGACTTCCCGATCGCCGGCGAGTGAACATCGCAACCATTTTAGCGGCACACAGTTTTCCAGCCGTTTTGACACTGGCCACGGTCCTTCACAACCGTGCCTAGTGCGTTGGCAAGCGTAAAACTCGGGGTTGGCAACTTGGTGTGTTGCTGAGACACTTCCGATACAAGGAGGTGACTCATGAACAAGAAGTATATCGTTCGGCTGAGCGAGGAAGAACGGCAGACGTGCCGAGATGTGATTAAGAAGCTCACGGGGACTTCGCAGAAAGTTCGTCGCGCTCAGATTCTCCTGAAGGCAGACGCAGATGGTCCTGCCTGGACGGATGAGAAGATTGCTGATGCTTTCAATTGCAGAGTGCAGACCGTCGAGAACATCCGCAAACGTCTTGTGACGGAAGGATTCGAGCGTGCGTTCGAAAGAAAGAAACGGGAAACACCGCCGACTCCACCGCTGCTCGACGGAAAAGGCGAAGCGAAACTGATTTCAATGCGACTTGGTAACCCGCCCGCCGGTTATGGAAAGTGGACGCTTCGATTGCTGGCGGACGAACTGGTGGCTCTTGAGGTTGTCGATTCGATCAGTCGCGAAACGGTCCGCAAGACGCTTAAAAAAACGGGATGACGAAGCGGATGATTGAGTACTGGGTGATTCCACCGGAAGCGGACGCAGAGTTCGTTGCCAACATGGAAGAAGTTCTGGACGTGTACGAACGGCGTTATGATCCGAACTATCCTGTGGTTTGCATGGATGAGCAACCGGTTCAGTTACTCAAAGAAACGCGTGTTCCCATCAAAGCGACGAAAACTCATGGCAAGCGTGTTGACTATGAGTACGAACGTAACGGCACAGCCAGCATTTTTATGTTTGCTGAGCCGCTGGCAGGATATCGGCAGGCCACCGCACGTCCCCAGCGCACGAAAGTTGACTGGGCTTTGGAAGTGGCGAATCTGCTCGACACCCGATATGCGGACTGCGAATGGATCACATTGGTGATGGACAATCTGAACACACATACGAAAGGTGCGTTCTACGAAGCATTCCCGCCCGAGCAGGCGCGAAGTTACATTCAACGAATCGAGTTCTGTTACACACCGAAGCACGGCAGCTGGCTCAACGTCGCTGAGTGCGAACTAAGTTGCATGAGCAGTCAGTGTCTCAATGGTCGCAGGATCGGCGACCTGGAGATCCTTCAATCCGAAATCGGCGCGTGGTCACAGAAGACGACCGCCAAACAGCGGGATGTCGACTGGCAATACAAAATCGACGACGCACGCCAAAAACTAAAACGACTCTACCCAATTATTAAGACTTGACCACGCACTAGCGCCAAAGCGGCTGGTGTGCTATGGTCGATCAGGCCGCGTAGCCCGTTGAAGCGATTGCGGCGAAATCATCCACTCCATCTGCATCTGCATCTGCGTCGTTCGCATTGTCGAACGTTGTCACCCGCCCGTTTCTGCTAAAAGTAACTTCGCTGAGGACTTATTCGCCATGCGGCTCATCATCTTTCTATGTGCGTCCATCGCGTGCCAAAATGTGTTTGCTCAGGCGACTCCCAGCGTGAAGTCGTCACCGGCCAGCAAGACGAACTCTGCAGCCGCAGAGCTGTTTGCCGATGAAAATCTGACGGCATGGCTTGTGATCTTTACGGATGCGAAGAAACGCACTCCTGAGCAACGTGCGAAGATGGTGGCGGATCTGGGCTTCAAGAAAGTCGGATTCGAAGCGTTCGAAAAGTACGTTCCGATTCTTGATGAGCAGATGGAAGAAAATGAAAAGCACGGATTGGAAACCACCTCTGTCTATTTCGTGATGAAGACAGAAACACCAAGTGAAGAACCTCACGTAAAAGCCATTTTTGATGTTCTGAAGAAGCGAAAGGCCACGCCGGAAATTTGGGCCATGTTCCCGCGAGGCGCATTCAACGATGCGCCGCAGGAGCAACGGGTCGAAAAGATGATCGTGGCCTTTAGTGAACTTGCCGAACACTGCAAAGCCGCAGGCTGCAAACTGGCTCTTTACAACTACGGATCATGGTTTGGAGCGGTCGACGTACAGCTGGCCATTATCGACGGCGTCAAGGAACGCACGGGCATCAAGATCGGCACAGTGTTGAACTTCCACCGAGGTCACCAGCACATGCCTGACTTCCCGGAAGCTCTTCAAAAGATGCTGCCTCACCTGGTGATGGTGAACCTGAACGGCATGAACCAAAAGGACGCCGGTAAGACCGGCGGCGGCGCCAAAATCCTGCCACTCGGCGACGGCGACGCGGAATTGACGATGATGCGTCAATTGGCTGAATCCGGATATCGTGGCCCCATTGGAATCATTGACCACCAGAGCGGTGTTGACGCGGAAGTGCAGCTGAAGGCGAACCTGAAAGGCCTGGAAGAGCTTCGCAAGAAGCTGTGACCATCTGCTTCGCTGGAAACGCGGCAGTCACGGCATAACCGCACAGCAAGGTCACGTCGTTCGGCGCCGCCCGGACGCTTCTGTCCACGACCGTAACCGACTCGCAAGGTCTTCGGTAAGTGCATCAGCCGAGCAGCGCCAGGTCCAGTTGCCTTGTGCTTCGCCTGGTGTATTGATTCTCGCTTCGCTGCCGAGCCCCAGTATGTCCTGCATCGGGAGGATGGCTGTATCGGCTGCCGAATTTAAGACGGAACGGACGAGTTCGACATGGACGCTGTCGGGGTCTCCGGACAGAAACCGATTGAGTATTGCGTCTGTGCCGTCCTGCTTACGTTTTGCGTACCACCCCATCACGGTGTCGTTATCGTGAGTGCCCGAATAGCCGACGCTGTGGTCGGGCCATGCGTCGGGCCGATGATAGGGGTCGCTGTCGTCTTCGTAGCCGAACTGCAGGACTCGCATACCAGGAAAGCCGAGTCGGTCGCGAAGCCAGTGAACTTCGTCGGTGATTAACCCAAGATCTTCCGCCACGATTGGAAGGTCCCCCAGCGCCGCGCGGGCAGCTTCAAACGGAGCGTCACGGGGGCCGGTGATCCATTGACCGGCGATCGCATTTTCAGCGTTGGCTGGAATTTCCCAGTAGGATTCGAAGCCGCGGAAATGATCGATTCGCAGGATGTCGAAAAATTCGAATGCCTGACGAAAACGCCGAATCCACCATTCGTAACCGGAATCTCCGATGCGATCCCAGCGGTAAAGCGGGTTCCCCCACATTTGACCAGTCGCGCTGAAATAGTCCGGCGGCACTCCGGCAACAACCGTCGGACGCCCTGCATCGTCGAGCATAAACAAGTGCTGATCCGTCCAGACATCCACACTTTCGTACGCCACGAAAATCGGCATATCGCCATAGATCTGCACATCGCGTTCATGCGCGTAAGACTTCAACTTGCTCCACTGATCTGCGAAGACAAACTGCTGGAACTTTGCAAATTCGATTTCATCGGCGAGCTTGCTGTCGACGTCGGCCAATGCAGCGGGCGTTCGGCGAATCAGTTCCGCGTCCCACTTCGACCAGTCAGGATCACCAAAGTCGTGTGAGAAGGCGTCGAACCGAGCAAAGTCGATCAACCATGCCTGATTGCGTTCGCAGAAGTCCGCATACTGCAAATTGCGGGCATGATTTTGCTGCTGCCGAAACGTATTGAAGGCCAGCTTCAACAACGGCAGCTTTGTCGCCCGCGCCAAGTCGTAGTGGACTCGATCCTTGCAGGTGTCTTGTGGAACGGCAGCGTCCGCTAATTGTTGCGGCGTCAAAAGACCGTCGGCGACCAGCAAGTCGCAGCTAATCAGCAGTGGGTTACCGGCGAACGCTGAATAACTACTGTACGGCGAATCTCCCAGCGCCGGCGGCCCAAGTGGTAACAGCTGCCAAATGGTCTGCCCGGCCGACTGCAGAAAGTCCACGAAGCGATATGCACTGGCACCTAAATCGCCAATGACCGTGCTGGCATCCGAAGCACCAGCCGATGACGAAGGCTCAGCGGGCAGGCTGAATACCGGCAGCAGTACGCCGGAAGAACGTGGAAATCTCATACGATGGCTTCAGCTAATTCAATGGCTTCACGTTCCAGATCTCGTCTGCATACTGCTGAATTGTGCGGTCGCTGGAGAACCAGCCGCTGGCCGCCGTATTCAGGATACTCATGCGATTCCAATCCTGCTGATCGGTGTACGCTTTGTTCACGGCCTTTTGTGCGTCGATGAAGCTGCGGAAGTCTGCGATGGTGACCCATGGGTCGTGGGGGTTCCGCAGTCCCGACGTCAGAACGCTAAAGATGCCTGGTTCCGTCGGATTAAAGTGGCCGCCTTCCAGCAAAGTCAGCACTCGTTCAACATCCGCGTCGCCCGCAATAATCGCATTCGGGTCATAAGCTTGGCGTGTCTTTGCGACTTCGGCGGCCGTCTGACCGAACAGGAAAAAGTTCTCTTTGCCAACCTGCTCGCGAATTTCGATGTTCGCTCCGTCCAGCGCACCGATCGTTAACGCTCCATTCATCATGAACTTCATGTTGCCGGTGCCGGACGCTTCTTTTCCGGCCGTCGAAATCTGTTCAGACAGTTCAGTGGCCGGGCAGATCACTTCCATTGCAGAAACCCGGTAGTTTGGCAGGAACACCAACTTCAACAGTTCGTTGGCTTTGGGTTCATTATTCACGACGTTGGCAACATCGTTGATCAGCTTGATAATCAACTTCGCAATGTGATAGCCAGGAGCGGCCTTGCCACCGATCAGGACGCAGCGAGGCACCATGTCTGCCGTATCGCCCTGGCAGATGCGGTCGTACAAATGAATGACATGCAGCACGTTCAACAACTGCCGCTTGTATTCGTGAATTCGCTTCACCTGCACGTCAAACAATGCGTCCAGACCAAAATGGACTCCGGTACGCTGTGCGACATAGTCGATCAGAGCCGACTTATTGTGGCGTTTGACGGCCTGCCAGCGAGTTCGAAACGAAGCGTCTTCGGCGTATGGTGCGAGGTCCGAAATCTTCTCCAGATCCGTTTGCCAGTCGCTTCCGATGGTTTCAGTCACAAGGTCACGCAGGCCCGGATTGCAGTGGCTAAGCCAGCGTCGTTGAGTGACTCCGTTGGTCTTGTTGTTGAACTTTTTCGGCCACAGTTTGTAGAAGTCGGCAAACAGGCCGGACTTCAACAATTCGGTGTGCAGCCCAGCCACGCCGTTCACAGAAAAGCTACCGACGATGGCCAGGTAGGCCATGCGCACATGAGGATCGTGGCCACCGTCGATCAGAGACATGCGACCGTAGAGTTCCGGCTGGTTTGGAAACTTCTGCGCCAGTTCCTTCATAAAGCGAGCGTCAATTTCGCGGATGATATCCATCAGCCGTGGCAGCAGGCGGCCGTACAAAGACACCGACCAGCGTTCCAAAGCTTCCGGCAGCAATGTGTGATTGGTGTACGCCATGCAGCTTGTCGTGATCTTCCAGGCCTTGTCCCAACCCAAACCGTATTCGTCCATCAGCAGCCGCATCAACTCAGGAACGGCACAAGCGGGGTGAGTATCGTTTAGCTGAAAACAATTCCGCTCACCGAAGTTCGTGAAATCTTTGCCGTACTGAGCCACCCAGTTATGAAGGACGTCCTGCAGGCTGGCAGAGACCAGAAAGTACTGTTGCTTCAGACGCAGCTCTTTGCCGTTTTCGCTGGAATCGTTGGGGTACAACACCATCGAAATCTGTTCGGCCAGATTCTTCTGAGCGACAGCTTCGGAGTAGCCGCCGGCGTTGAATTCTTCCAGGTTGAATTCAGCCGTAGCCGACGATTTCCAAAGCCGAAGCGTGTTGACGGTCCCGTTACGAAAGCCTGGGATCGGCATGTCATACGGGACAGCCAGAACGTCATAGCTATTCGCCCAGCTTCCGTATGGCTCTCCGTTGGCGTCCACTCCGTATTCTGTGTTGCCGTAAAAGTGAATGCGCCGCGAATCTTCGGGTCGCGCCAGTTCCCATGGATTGCCACCACGCAGCCAGTGATCGGGATCTTCAACCTGCCGACCGTTTTCGATCCGCTGATTAAACATTCCGTATTCGTAGCGAATTCCATAACCCACGACGGGCAGCTTCAGGTTGGCACAGCTGTCCAGAAAACAGGCAGCCAGTCGACCGAGTCCGCCGTTGCCCAAACCGGCGTCATGTTCCTGTTCGGCCGCTTCTTCCAGTGTTGTTCCGTAAGACTGCAGTGCATCACGAACAGAATCTTCCAGGTCGAGATTCAGAATGGCATTGGTCAGCGAGCGGCCGATCAGAAACTCAAGCGACAGGTAGTAGACACGTTTCCGCTCGGTGCCGTCCATTTTCTCCTGGGTATCGTTCCATTGAGCGATCAAACGGTCGCGCACGGAAATCGCCAGAGCTCGGTACAGATACTCCTTATTGACTTCTTCGTGATGATGTCCCAGCGTGAAGTTCAGGTGACGGTAAATTTCCTGATCGACTGGGCCAAGACCAGCTTCAGTGTTCGACATGTCGGTATGAGCCTGCGTTTTCGGGGATGAGTTGGGCATATCGAGCGTTTTGTTTGTAGTGAGAAGACGTGGCGATCCGAGGCGAAAAATAGCAGGTTTCCCCCGACTCTAAAACGCCAGGCTGTACTGCATCGGCTGCCAAATCCCGCGTTTCCCGCGAATAGGGTTTTCAATGAACGAAAAAAGCCACTCGAAGATTGCTCTTCGAGTGGCCAGCGGGAATCGTGTTGCGAATCCTCAGGTGCGGTGCTGTCGATCCACGCGCGGTTTAGATGTCCAGCGTCAGACGGGTGAGCCGAATACTCGCATACCCGACCTTCCGCTTCCGTTCTACAGCGAATTTCGCTGACTTATGGCCGCAGAAAAAGCGGTTCGGACTATGAATGCTGCATCACACGAGCCCGAACCGTCCACAACAAAAGGGAAACTGTTCTAGTCGCCATCGATCAACAATCGAGCCGGTGGAACTCGACCAGCCAGCACGGCAAAGGCCGCTTCCAGTTGAGATTCCATTTCAGCGTTGGAAGTGCCTGACGCAATATGAACATACTCGCCGCCGGTCAGCGAAGCGATTGCCGACATCAACGTCGTGTCCGCTCCGTCACCCACAGAAATCGTGTGGATGATGTATCCGGCGTCGTACGCTTCTTTGGCCCGCACAAAGGTGTGCATGGCAGCTTTCCAGTTTCCATCACCGTTTCCGCCGCCGTCGTAGCTGCTGTCAAAGACGACATCCGCTGTTCCGTCGCCGTCGAAGTCTGTGATGTCGTTCCAGCTCCAGCCGTTTGGCAGGTCGTCCGAATCCCAGCCATTCGGATACTGGTTGGACTGACCGTCGGTCATCAGCAGAATGGCTTTTTGAGCACCATACCGGCTTTGATCGTCCAACAGACTTTTTGCATCTTCGAGGGCGTAGCCGATACCGGTGGAGTTGTTGTAGTGAGCCGCCTGCTTGTGACGTTGGATCGTATCGATGTCCATCACTTCTTCGGTCAGGTGGTTGTCACCCAGGTCCACAGTGACACCGGCACCGTCGTCCCAGAGTCCTGTTTCGATGCGAGCGTTCGTTGCGTACGTCACGAGGCCCAGGTGGTCGCCGTATCCCAGGTTATCAAGGAACGTTGCCAACATAGTGACTCCTTCTTTCATCGCATGATGCGGATAGATCGGAGCTCGCCACAGGTCTTCTGACTGGTTGTTTCGTGTCTTTTTATCAATCAGATAGTGCATCAGCGTTCGGTATCCGTATTTCTTTTCGTAGCCCCAGGTGCTGAGGTTATTCTTGGTGAATTTGATGTAGTCTTTCCACATCGCTTCGCTTTCTTGTTTCGTCGGCTTTCCTTTCAAAGTCCCATTCCCATCTTTTCCTTCCTGTGGAAACGGAACATACGATTCTTCAGTTTCGTCGCCAGTGATCACGATCCATTCAGCGTCATTGCCGTAGCCGCCCATCGAACTAACGTTTGAGGTCTTCGGGCCGAATTGCCATCCACCCTCATTTTCAAAGTCCCAGAGCGTAACGGTAAACCCCTGGGGAACCTTAAAAGAATTGATGTCGTCATCAATGTTGCCCCCCATGGTATTCAGGTTGTAGGTTCCAGGGCCAAGTTCGACCAACAGCGAGCTGTAATTATCGTAGTCATAGAACCTGACGAAATCTGTACTGTTGTCGCTGTCATTGTCAGCGTTGCTGTTTGAGCCATCATCATTTCCGTAACTGCCGTCGAGGTGTAGCTGATCAAAGATGGTGTCGGTGTCGCCGCTGGAAATGGACACTCCTTCATAGCTGTTGATGGCGCCAAATCCTTCCGTCGGAAACTTCTTAGTGAGCGTGTCATCACTGAAACGCACATCTGAAGCCACCAGAGCGTCCCAGATATCATCCAGCCCGTCTTCAACAGCCGTTTGACCAAGTCGGTTTACAGTTTGTGACCGGAAAATGCTGTCGAACATCATCGATCCGGAATAGTCCAAAACAGCAACCATGTCGCGCGATTCAATAAACGCAGATGCATCCGCAGAGATCGCCTGAGCACGTTCGCCGGTGACGGGTGCGAAGATCAGCGGCAGCTTGGCGTCCGCCGCGGTCGGATCCGAGTTGGTTTTACGGATCTGTACCTTGACCAGGTTATACGGCGGCGTCCCCCACGTTTCCGTAAAGTTCACGCCGTCCTGAGCCAACACTCGCGTCCCCAGAATCACGTCCTGAGTTTTGTCGACGTAGAAGCCGTTCATACTGACGATTTCTTCTGCCATGTTTCGAGCAGCCGTGGCGGCCGCCGCCTGAACCTCGCCGGGATCATCAACGCCATCGAGTCCTGCCTGTCGAATGGCCACGACAATTTCCTGCACAGCCGCCAAAGCGGCCGCATCAGCGGTCGACTGCATGCGAGTCTTGGTGACGGTGATCATCCCCAGATCCACCGACATTCCGACAAAAGTCATCGCTCCCATCAATGCAATGATGGCGAGCACAAAGAACACGCCTTTACGGCGTTCCTCATTCAAACGCACAACGGCGTCATGGATTCGTGAATGTTTCATAGTTTCCTCTCACACGGTCGGGTCAAAGTTGTATTGGTGCGGCATAGGATCGAAGCATGTTCCCCTGACGTAAAAAATGCTGCTTCGAACAAGTTTTACGTTCCCAGGACCTGGCTAATGAGCCAGCCCTGCCCCCATGCCGGCTCGCATGATCAATCTTGCGTTCACGTTGGAACCACCCAAATAGCGATTGGGCCAAAGACTGATTTGAGAATACGGCAACGACAGTTCGATTTTGATTAGCTTAAGATTGTTGTCAGGGTCGGTCAGGTCGAAGTTTTCTCCCTCGTCGTCTCCATCCGCATGGATCACGCTGACGGTCAACTGGTCACCAGGAAGTCCAGATGCCGTCACAAAGTTTCTGAGGTCTCGCACCAATTTCGCGTTGGGTGTGTCGTCATCAGCCACGATATAACGCCAGTCCATGCTGGCCAGGCGGCCGGCTTCGCGGACGGCTGACTGCATGATCGTGCTGGCTCGCAAAGCTGTTCCCATTTCAATGGTGCCCAGCACCAAAACCAGCAGCATGGGCGTGACAACGGCGGCTTCCAGAGCTGCAACACCGCGACGCTTTTCGCCGCAACGTCCGACACCACGACGTTTTTCGTCGTGGTGGGCTCGAGCTGAATTACTTATTAGTCGTTTACCGATCATCGCCTTGCCTATTCCTTTCTCATCACGGACTGGCCGTACAGGTTCAGGCCACGGACCCAGCGAGGGCCCAGAATGCCAATCTGGTGATACGGCACCTGAACGCGAACCAGAAACAGACTGCGAGGTTCCAGATCTTCAATGTTGACGTCAGGCAGGTCGTCGTACGAAATGTCGCCAGCATCCAGTGCGACATCATCAAACGAGCTACCGTCCTTCACCCAGATTTTGACGTCGTCAAGGTCGGCATTGATGGCGGCGCCCAGAATATCCTTGGCCGTTTTCTTGACGTCGGCCGTCGTGCTGCCATCACCGACTCCCAGGCGAGCGGCTCGGCGAGCGGCCGAATTCATCGTGTGAATGGTCATAAAGCAGTGACCAAATTCGATGAACGCAAACAGCAGCAGAAAGAAGATCGGCAGCACGACGGCTGTCTCCACGAGGGCTGTGCCCCGGCGGTTTTCAGCGTCGGCAGTCGAATGTATTTTGCGGGTGATGAGCCGCATGGCTCGGGTCCTTAGGCGTGCGTCAGTGTTTATGTTCGCGACAATCGCCCGATCGAAATTCGGACAGTATCGCACACCTGAAGCATAGGACCGCGAATTTGGGATGCAGGGCGAACGTATCTGAAGCGACGTCAGATGACACGTTCGCGTTGCCGGACGGCAACATCGGTTGTTGCCAAAATGCAACACGAACCAATGGGTCTGCGAGAATTCTGACTTCGCGAGGCATTCCGACATCATTTGACGCCGCGAAAGCACGCAAATGGCCGTCAATTTCGTCTCCGGCCGGTCAAACCAGTGCCGGACAGAACGCTGACGACAATTGGAACGGCGGAAGCGATTGTGACGATTCGAAGACGCACTTTTCCGCCAAATTCACCCGCCAGAGCCGTAGCAATCCGGCGCAACAAGAAAGAGCACCGGGAATATGCTTCCCGGTGCTCTTCGTATTGTTATCGCAGATTCTGTCAGGCAGTGAACCGAATACTATGGTCCGCCAGGTGTTGCTCCACCACCACCGCCGCCGCCGCCACCACCACCACCACCAGCTGCACTAATGCGAGGGGTTGGCAGGCTTTGGTTATACAAATCGTTGATCGCCTGCACTTCGCTGGCCGGGCGACTATAGTCACGTCCTTTGCGAAGCGTCACAGGAATCGATTCTGTTCCACCTGTGATTTGAGCCACCATTTGCTGTACGTTTGATACTCGCACATTGTCGATGTCGGCGTTGTAGCTGGACTGCACAAAGACAGTGCGATGCGCATTTGGTGTGATTTCCATGATGTCCACTAACTGCAGTTCGCCAGGCACGTTCAGCGATTGATCTGAATCGAAGTGGCGATCATACAGCGTCGTACCTTCCTGCCAGCCATTGTTCAGCTGGGAATTGACGATGCTGCGAACGTAGTCACGTTCCTGGCACACGTATGGCAAGGGCCAATAGTGAGCCGAGTGGTACGTGTGGCTGAATTGCTGCGGCGGCACAGTGGGCCGAGGCTGCACAGGCCACATCTTGCCCTTCTTGCATTTCTGGCGCACCCCCGGCGGCAGCATGGCCTGTTGAGACCACCAGTCTGCCGAGCCCGCGTGCGAATCGCACTGAGCCTCTTCAGAGCCAACCAGATCAGCAAGTGGGCCCGTGGCACATCCACTGACTGTCCCCAGAATTAGTGCGGCGATAACGCGGCGGCCGGAAGTCCTCATGGCCTATCCCATCCTTAGATTTGTTGGCGATCATTCCGACGCAGACAAATGACGCTTCACAAATTTGCCGCAAGCAGCGACGCTTCGTGATGCATTCTTACGTCCGGTCATCATACTTCTTCGGACGTCGGCCCCTACGGCTAACCCGCAATCATGACGTTTCGAAAAATCACTTGCCTTCCAGCTTGTGCCGCCATTAACTCTGACGACAATTTGCCTGTCCTGCCCAATACGCACGACCGGCCCCTAAGGCATTCACGTAAGCTTCAGCCCAGACAATCATTCATAAACCGGCATTTTCCGCCGCTTCTTTTAAGTCTCCCTGACAATGATCTTTCTTCTCGATAACTACGATTCGTTCACCTACAACCTCGTGCAACGAATCGGCGAAATCGATCCATCAATCGAAATCCGCGTTGAGCGAAATGATCAGACGTCGATCGATGCGATCGAAGAACTGCAGCCTGAACGCATCATTATTTCGCCAGGCCCCTGCACGCCTTCCGATGCCGGGATTTCCCGAGACGTCATTCGCCACTTCGGACCAAAGCTACCCGTGCTGGGAGTCTGTCTCGGGCACCAAAGCCTGGCAGACGTGTACGGCGCAAAGGTCGTGCGAGCCGAACGGCTGATGCACGGCAAGACGTCTGAGATCGAACACGACGGGACCGGAATCTTTACCGGCCTGCCGAACCCGTTCACGGCCACTCGATATCACAGCCTCATCGTGCCGCGAGAAACCATTCCTGATTGCCTGCACGTGACTGCGTGGGTGAACGACGAAAGTCACGGCTATGAAGTGATGGGCCTGCAGCACAAAGAATTCCCCGTCCATGGCGTGCAGTTTCATCCGGAAAGTTTCCTCACCGAAAAGGGCTTCGACCTGCTTCGCAACTTTCTGACGGTGTGAGCTGACTGCCCCGCGTTCGTGAGACCAAGCCACTCAGCGGCTAATGGTCTTGCTGATCTGCCGCGACAACTTCGCGCGGCAGCAGCAGAGTTTCCAGGCTGGTCGCCAGGTACGGTGGCACCGTCATCAGCATCCGGCTGCCTCGTGAATCCACGAACTTCCACAGCGCGCCGTCCTGGCCTTCCGGCACGTTGACGCTGAAATATCCTGCGGCGTCCAGTGTGCCGAAGTCGAACTGCAGATTGCCTGCCCCATCAACCAAGCGTCCGCGGGTGCTGTCACTGTATCCGCCCACAATTGATGTCCCTTCGGGAACGTAGAAGTACAGGTCCCAGCGGCCGCCCAGACGCATAGGTTCGTCTAAAGTCGAACGCACGGTCATCGGCAGATCGTCGGGCCAGACGACCTGAGTCATGTCGCTCCCGTCATTCCATTCGAGGCGGTGCAGGCCCTGATGCGGACTGCGCAGAACCACCGAACGTGGCTCCCCATCCGGAGGTACGCTGTCGTCCGTGGCGACCGCTTCCAGACGGACCTCCTGATCAGAATGCAACGCAAACCGAACTGGCCCGCGGTCTCGGTAGTGAGCGATCAAACCGCCGGTGACCTGCAGCGTGATCTCGCGGGCGTCCTTCGGAAGCCACGTGAACACCTGCTGCCGACCTCGATTGCGATTGTCGTATCGACCGGGTTTGACGGGAGCGAGGCCGAGTCTCGTTGCTGGAACAAGATCCGCACTGAACACCCTGGCATCGAAATTCAAAACGGTCGGCTGATTCGCGGCGATGCCGGCTTCCAGAATGTCGCGAAGTTCCGCGTCGTCGAATGGCCGACTACTCTTCCACGGATTATCCGCTTCCGGCACGCTGTAGTTGGCCTGTTCGGGCACCGTCACAGAACGATCGCGAAACCGATCTCGATGGCACAAAGCGACCGTCGACAGCAACATGCGATCTCGAATGCGATACGCGTGTCGCCACACCTGTTCGAACAACCGCTGGCGATCCTTGCCGGAAGCCGCTCGATATTCGCCGTACAATTCCAAATACCGGACATACAAGACCAAGTCGTTCAGTCGAGCCAGCACGCGTTCGTCGGTTGTGGCTGTCGTGGCTTCCTGAAGTTGCCGGTAGAGCCGAGCGACAACATCTTCATGAGACCGTACGGAATCGTGATCGAGATTCAGCAGGCGATAGAATTCCCGCATCGGTTCATGGGCCGTCGCGAAGGCCTTACTCAGGAAGTCGTCGATCAATGCATCCACCCGTTCGGCATTTTCGACATCCCACAGCAGTTGCGGAGTGAGCCAATAGCCGAGTCCGTTGGCGCCCCAGCTGTCCATGTTCTCCGAATTCATAAATCGAGCACCGTGTTCGTAGAACCACGGGATCGTGCGAGTCAGGTAATCGATTTGCCCACCGCGAGCTCGTCGCGGCGCGTCGTGACTCCACGCAAACACATCGTGATAATCGCGAATGCCAAGGACGGCTTCCTGGCTCTGCCAGCCAGACACCAGTTCTTCCACCGTATAGCCGCCGCGAATAAAGGATGTCGCCACGCTGATCACAACGCGGGGATGAGCCTTGATGTTTGGCGGCGGACTGTGATCGTTGTACGCATACATGCCCACATATTTGGGTCCGAGTTCCAACTTGTTAATGGCGTCAGCCGCTTCGTTCGCCAGCGTCAACGCACGATCGCTGGGACTACCCATCGCTGCGCACGCGTCGCATTCGCACCACCCGCCGCCGTCTGACGGGTCCATCGAAATGCTGTCCTGTGTAGGTTTGGCCTTTATCTGAGCCACCGCGTCAGCCACAACAAGTTTTCGCAGTCCCGGATTACTAACGCAGAACTTCGCGTCGCCGCCCGTCGGTCTTTCGTCACCAACCAGTGCGAAGTATTCCGGGTGTTCGGCAAACGCCTGTTTGTTGCGACGACGAATGCCACCATAAGCGTGCCCAGTGTTTAGGACGAACGACGAATTCATCCGATTGCGTTTCTGCCATCGCCTGACCAGTTCGCGATCAGACCACGGAGCACCCCGCGGCGCCTGGCGCGTGATGTAATCGGGGCGCACAGTCGTATTCAACGCCACATCGATCGTCGCCTTTTGCGGTACGACTTCCCACGTGTCGGTAAGAAAAAACAGGCGATACCCCTGTCGATGCAGGAGGTCCCACACGGCACATTCCACAGCCGCCGGCGTTGTACCAATCAAATACAGACTCTTATCGAAGGTCCTCAACAGGAACTGATCGCGTTGATCAGCGTTCAAATCGAATGCCGTGTCGAAGGGCAGTTGCGGAAAGTCAGACAGCGTCCCGACAAAGATTGCCGCTTCCACAGGTTCTGTGCGAAGCTGGAACGATCCGCCGCTGATACGAGACAACGTGTCCGCCAGCTCCTGAGCCGCGACACGAACCTCGCCTGCCGCGTCCGGCGACACAGCAATGGGCAACTGAGCCTGACCATTAACGGCGACGCTCACGCGAACCGCATCCGCAGCAGCGTGTGGTCCGGACAAGCAAACGGCCGCAAAAAAAGCGAATATTAACGTCAGTCGTTGCATGGTACGTAGCTGCCAGGGTGAAGAGTGTTCGTCACAATTGCGAGCGTACCATTCTGACGGTAGCAGAGTGCGGTGACCAGCGCCACGTAGCTTTGGAAATCTTGGTGTGATCGAAAATTCAACAGCGCGAGTCAGCCAACGTGTGCTGCTCGGATGATCCAGTCGGGTTGAGGCCTGGACGTGGCTTAGCCACCGCAGCAACCGGCCATGCTTTAACCTGGTTCTGCAGCAGTGCTCACATCAACGTTCCCGTCATATCGATGAACACTTGCCACGATTTGTTCTTCGAATCCGTAAATCTCTTCCAAGCGATCAATCGGGTTCCGAGTCTCATTCTTGTCGGCGTCGAACATGCCCAGGTACTTCTTAGAACCATTGAAATGCAATCGGCAAATTGGTTTCCTGTTGTTGTCGTCGAGCAGAACCCCACAGTAGCTCTTCGTGTCCCGCATTACGACACGTTTGATGGGAATATGTTTTGCGAGGATTGCTCGAACAATGTGAAATCCCTCAACCTCTTCTGCCGTTGTATCGATCCCATCATCAGGGCCGGCGGGGTCTGACGTTTCAGAGCGTTCCGCTTCAGCGTCAACACCCTGCAAGGCAGACTTGAGTCGATTGCTCAGTCGCTCGTTGATTAAGTCCCGAAAAGCTGACTTCACAAGTGGCCTGAATTGCTCGCAGACGCCTGCTGTGAACCTACCTTCATAGATTTGCGACGTTAGGTGTCTCACCAAATCGTCTGATGGCGATTCAACCTCAGCGGCAAGGACTGCACTGAGCTGTTGTGTGAACTTCAGCTCAGTTGCGTTCGCGAGAATGTTCTCCAAGTTGAAAACTGACTTCGCAAACTTGCTAAGTTCCGCAACATCGCGGGCGTCGAAGTCGTCCAAGTCAAACTTAAAGAACGCCTTCGTGTCCATCTTGTTGGGTGAATCGAGATCAGTATAGAACCAAAAGTGTTGGCCGTTGGTGAGCACAGCAAACCGTGCAGCAGTTACTCCGAAGTAGCGGTAGAGTTGTGACGCATGTTTGAAGTCGAGCTTGGTGTTGATGCCTTTGCACTCAAGAAGAATCGTTGGCTCACCGCCAATAACAATTGCGTAGTCTACCTTCTCGCCCTTCTTTACGCCGACGTCGGCTGTGAATTCGGGGATCACCTCGGTCGGGTCGAATACGTTGTACCCGAGCGCATTGATGATTGGCATAATCACGGCATTCTTAGTCGCTTCTTCTGTTCCAAGGAGTTCCCGCTGGGACTCCAAGCGTGAAGAAAGCCGCGTAAGCGTATCGAACAGTTCCATTACCCTATTCCCAAACCAGATAAGATGACATTGCAATTTGATCGAAGTGTATAGCGGCTTATTTCATTGTTTGCAAATTTAATGCGCCACATTTCCACCAGCCACTTCTCTTGCTCGTCCGGCACATTTCTCGTTTAGACGCTCAAGGACCGCAGCGACGACGCTACCGCGTGACATATCTAGCGCGCAGACACGGAACCACGGTCAACAGGTAGTAGCGAGGACGGTGCCGAGATAGGTGTCTATCCACATAGCTCAAGACACAGATTAACTGTCACAATATGTAAAGACTTGTGAACATCTGTGGCCATGTCTCATGCTCCGTACATTCGTGGCGCGGAGATTCCACGTCCGTCCTTCACAATCCGGACAAACGGCGATTAGTGTCCAGCCCGCGTTCTAACAAAAACGCTTTGTTGGCCGTACCGAACATCCGTCAGCGCAGCAAACTCTCAGACGCTCTCCTCTATTCCGCTTGCGGGTCATGGATTTCTTCCATTCGCTTAAGCAGCTTCGAGTGCAGTTGCTTGACGATGGCTTGATTCGCCGGCTCGTCGATCACGTTGGTCGTTTCTTCCGGGTCTGTTGTCAGGTGGTAGAGTTCGTCGCGTTCTGGATGCATAAAATCGCGAACAAGTTTCCATTCCGGCGTTCGCAGACAGCGCATGTGAGTTCTCGTCTGGTGCTTGGTCGAATACTGTGCGAACACTTCCTCATCCCAGTCCTTCGCCTTGCCGGTCAGCAGTGGCTTTAGGTCTCGACCTCGCAACACGCTGTCTTGCGGCGCTTTAGCGTTTGCGATGCCGATCATGGTGGGGAACCAGTCCAGTTGCGTGATGCATGTTTTCACCGTGGAACCCGGCTTGGTGACACCCGGCCAACGAATCGCTGTGGGCACCTTTAGCGACGCGTCGTACATGTTGGGCCGCTGGCCTTTGGGTATGTTCTTCGTGCCAGCGGGCAGAGCATCCTTTTTCAGTATCCAGTGACCGTTGCCTTTGTGCCAAATACCGTTGTGGCCCATGTTGTAACCGTGATCGGATGTGAAGACGACAACCGTGTCGTCCGCCAGCTTCAGATCATCAACCGTCTGCAACAGGCGGCCCACGTTGCGATCGACGCCTCGCACGCTGGCAAGATATTCACGCGTCATTCTGGCAAGACGCTGTTTGTCCAGCCCCGGGTAATCGGGATGCGGGAAGTCTGGCTTCAGGTTCTCAAACGGAGCCCAGTCTTCCGGAGCCACAGGCAACCAGCGTGCATGGGGAGCTCGAAAGTGCAGCACCAACAGAAACGGTTTGTCGGTCGGGCGGTCGTTGAGGAATTCAATCGCATGGTCGGCCAGGATGTCGGTCGTCAGGCCTTTAAACTTCTGGTCGCTTCCGTCCTTTTCCAGCGTGGGATTGTCAGGAGACCACCCGCCCCCTCGATGCCCCATAAAATAATCGAATCCTGTTTGCGTGGGATGATGGTGGTCCAACAGCCCGAGATGCCATTTTCCGACAAGACCAGTGTGATAGCCCGCGTTGTGAACCGCTTCGTACCATGTGGACGTGGCCGGATCGAGACCATGCTCCGGCTCAACTTTCGGATTCAGCCAGTCTGTGATCCCGACTTCGGAACCGTATAAACTGGTGGCGAGGGACGCTCGCGACGGGCTGCAAACCGGCGTGACGACAAACGTATTCGGTAGATACGTGCCCTGCTTGAACAGCTTATCCAGATGCGGCGTATCCGCGTGCGTAGCTCCTTCGAAGGCACCAGTCGCCCAGGGAGCCTGGTCGTCGGTCATGATGAACAGAATATTTTTGCGAGGTTCGTCGGCGACGACGAAGGAACTGGCTAAAGCCAAACAGACCAGGACGAAGATTTTCATGTCAGTACTTCCTTTGTTACGTTCCCATGGACGTTGGTAAGACGGCGATCGAGACCGTTGTGATACCTTGTCAGTTATTCGTGATCGAAGCCGAGCAGCTGCAGAACTACCGCATAGCAGTCTCACACCGTTGTGGGATTGATGGCGAATTGGGCATGCGGAAGTTTCGTTACGTGTCCTCCAGAATTCGCTGCGTCTTTCGCAATCGCTTTCGACGTGCTTTCTGGTTGAGCCGTTTCATGAGCCATAACCCACTGAGCGTCATACCGGCGACGGCAGCCATCAGACAAATTGCGAATACGTAACCGTACTTCCATTTTGTTTCCGGCATGTTCATGGCGGAAACACCAGGGTCGAAGTTCATGCCGTACACGCCCGCAATAAAACTCAACGGGATAAACACGCTGGCCATCACGGTTAACAGCTTCATCGTTTCGTTTTGATTGAAGCTAATGTCGGCAAAACAATAGTCTCGCAGGTCCGCCGCCAATTCGCGCGTTGTGTCGGTCGCGTGCAGTACCTGCGACACGTGATCCGAACAGTCTCGCAAATACACATGCGTGCCTTCGGTCATTTGAGTCGTGTCGCGCATCAGAATCGAAATCACTTCCTGATGCGGCGTCACAACGCCCTGAATCATGAACAGGATCGTTCGCAAGCGTTGCAGCACCGCTACGGAATCGACAGACGGTTCTCGCGACAACTGCTGTTCGACCGCGTCCAACCGCTCAGAAATTTTTGCCAGCACCGGAAAGTAGGCGTCTATCACGGCGTCAAGAATCGCGTACACAAGATAGTCGTGTCCACGCTCACGAATTCGACCGTGTTTGTTTCTGATACGATTACGCACGGGTTCCAGGCAGTCGCCCGAGCGTTCCTGAAACGTGATCACAGCGTGACCGCAGACCACGATGCCAATCTGTTCGGTATCGAAGCCACCCACGATTTCAGGCATCCTCGCCACAATAAAAAGCTGATCGTCGTAGCTCTCAACCTTGGCTCGTTGATGAGGATTGACGATGTCTTCCACCGCCAGGCGATGAATACCAAAGATTTCCCCCACCTGTTTGATCACTTCCGTATCACGCAGGCCATCAACGTTGACCCAAGTGATCGACGATCGTGCGGCGAATTCGCTGACGTCGGTGGCTTTGCGAATTTCCACTTCTTCAAGTGTGTCGGCGTCGTATTGAATGACTCGAATCCGCACCGGCATCGCGTTCGGGTCACTACTGAATTCGCCCGGCACCGCCCCCGGAAGCTTACGTCGAGCAAGGTCGATAAGCTGGGTGGCGATCCATCCTGGCCCATGAGCTTCCTTCGCGGCAGCACCGTCCGCACCGACAAGTTCCGCGGCCATCGTTGTTGCGGCATTTTCAGTCACAGTTTGATCCATTCGATTGATTCTGAGTGGTGGCCGCAAAGTCCGCGATCATTTGGCCGGCCCCCGCCGAAAATGCCCCGCGACTCATCACACGCCCCAATCCGGCTTGCTGAGCGGCCTGCAGCTTCTGTGCGTGAACGTGAGGTCCGTAGGCGACGGCCGTTTTACGGACATCATCCGGCAGTCGGCTTGCGAGGTCGGCTACGTCTAGCCCTGCCAGGCCGAGATCAACGAGCAACAGTACGTTTGTTTGTTCCTTCAGCAGATTTTCGACGTCTGCTGGTGTCGAGGCCGAACGAAATTCGCAACCGGAGGTCGCCGCATGACCGCTGACAGTACTGCTGAGCATCAGGTCGCTGGCAAGCAGGACGACGGTTCCGGGCGTTGGAGGGCTATCAGTCACAGTGGCTTTCGTATTTCAAACAGATCCGGTCAACCACCCGTTTTATCGGAACGCGGTTAAACCAATGAATTCTTAAACTCACTCGTTACACTTGATGACTACAACTAACAGTATGACTAGGATTATGCGAACACTTCGGCCGTGGGCCGCTTGTCGAATTGCTTCAGGAAAAGAAACGATGATGAAAACTGTGTGTCAAATGGTTGTTCTCGCGACCGTCGTAGCGTCCTTCGCATCCGTTCAGGCGGAAGACGCCTGGACAACGTTGTTCGATGGAAAATCATTGGACGGCTGGTCAATGGCGGCTCATGGAAAAGCCGAGTACAGCGTAAAAGACGGCACCATCTATGGCAAGACGGTCGAAGGCAGTCCAAACAGCTTTCTGAAGTCGGACAACGAATATGGAGACTTCGAACTTCAATTCGAAGTGAAGGTCCACGACAGCCTGAACTCCGGGTGCCAAATTCGATCGCGTGAAAAAACGGAAGCCGACCTGGACGAAGAAGAAAAACGAACCGGCAAGCGTCCGAGTGGCGGTAACGGCATCGGCCGCTTTCACGGACCTCAGGTTGAAATCGAGGCGGGCCCCGGTCAGGCGGGCTACATCTATGCCGAAGCCACAGGTCGTGGCTGGGTGTCAGAACCACCCAAAGATCCGTCGCATTCGCACAAACACATGAAGAACGGCGAATGGAACAAGTTTCGAATTGTGGCGAAGGGGCCTCGACTTCAAACATGGATCAACGGCGAACCAGTCGGTGACCTGACACACAAAGAACTGTATGAGACTCATCCGAAAGGCCACATTGGTCTTCAGGTTCACGGCATCGCCAAAGGCACTGGCCCATTTGATGTGGCCTGGCGAAACATTCGGATTAAAGAGTTGAAGAACTGAGCTTCGGAGATTCCTGTTCCAATACGGCGGCCACGATTGGGTGGCCACCGCGTTGTATGCAACCCAACCGAAATCGCCTGGCTCTGCCCGTTAATTGATGAGCGGCAACGCGCTAGCCGCCGGTGGAACGAAAAACCCGCGGCTAGCAGCTTGCGGCTCACGAGTTCCTTGCCAAACTTCGAATGACGGCACAGAGCCTGGCCTTTCCGCAACCTATGTCACAACAGATCACAACACTGCTGTCGCCCGTTAAACGTCGATTACGTTGGCGCAATATTCATTCGCGCACTGCGATCGGGGCTGCTGTGAGCGGCGCGTTGTGTCTGTTGCTGGGTTTTCTGCGCATTACTATTGACTGGCCAGAGACAACAGCACCGCAAACCGCTGGACTATTCGCGATCGTATTCTGCAGCGGGATCCTACTGGGAGCGGTCTGGGGCATTGTCGAACGGCTGGGCTGGAAGTTAGCGGCGGCAGAAGTCGATCAGCACTACGGCTGGAAAGATCGAACGACAACCGCTCTACAGCTAAGTGGCAATACTTCAGCACCGTTGGCGAGACTGCAGGTCGCAGACGCGGTCAATCATCTTCAAACGGTGAATTCCGTTGAGGTTGTACCTTTGCAAATGCCCCGCGCCATACTTTGGGCTGCTGGCTGTGCAGTCGTGGCCATCGGGACCGTGCTACTGCCGAACGCGAACCAACCACTGAAGGCTGCGGTGACCGTACGTTCTGCCAGCGTGAAAGAAGCCGCAACGGAAATCCGTGACCGCATTGATGAAATCGACCAACTCGCCGAAGAATCGGGTCTGCAACCGCTGAAGGATCTGGTCGTCCGATTGAAACGCGACCTGACGAAGCTGGATCAGCCGGACGCTGAAGTTCGCGAATCGCTAAAAACCATGTCTGCCATGCAGCAGAAAATGCAGTCTATGATGTCAGAATTGAACATCGAAGCCATGGATGCGTCGCTCGCCGATGTGGCCGACGCATTGGACACTGCCAGTGCATTCAAACCTGCGGCGAATTCGTTGAAACAGCAAGCTCTGGCCAAGGCGGCGGACGCTCTGCAAAACGTCGACGCCGAGAATATTGACCGGACAGAATCGCGTCCGACAGCAGAAAAACTTTCCGATGCGGCGTTGTCGGCAAAAGAGAAGGGGCTGAAAAAGCTAAGCGAATCACTGGACGAACTGGCCGAATCGGTGAAAGCTGGCGATGCCGCAAAAACGGCTGAAGCTTCAGAGAAACTGGCCACAAAAATCAAGACGCATGACCTGGCCAAGAGCATGAATCAGATGCTCAAAAGGAAATCCGACCAGCTGGCCGCAGCCAAAACGAAGTTCGCAGCCAACAGCAATAGCGAAGGCAACGGCGCGGCAGCGGATGCTACCGGGCTGAACCTGGTCAAAGGCAAATCCGATAGCCAAAGCGGCGCGGCAAGTCGCAAGGCCGGGGCGAAGGCGGCTGGCAATATTGATGGTGAGAAGACTCGATTGGACGGCCAAAAGCAGATGGCGCGGCTGACGGGACAACTCACGGAAGCAGGCGATTCAGACAAAGAAACGATCGCCGGAGAAGCCAGCGAACAACAGGCGCAGCGGTTGGCTCAGGAAGCCTTCACAAAGTATCAGAAGATGTCGGAAGCCGTGCTGGAACACGAATCCATCCCGCCCGGGCATCGGCAGACCATTCGCAAATATTTCGAACTGATCCGTCCGGAACCCGGGGCGGATGAATCCGCTCGTTAAAGCCGCCGTTACTTTAATCGCTCACGCCCGCCGTCGGATGTACGTTGAACAATCGAGTGCTAAAATGAAGTCTGCAGCATGGTTGCTGTTTGCTCACCAATCCGTTTGTCCCCCGAAGAAAAAGCTGAGAGCTCAAAATGCCGTTTGTCAGTCCTGTTGCCGAAGCTGATGCCGTTGACAAAGCCGTGCATGCATTTTCTCGAATCAAGGAGGTTCTTGGTGTTGAAGAAGTGCCTGAGATCTTCCGCTACATGGCGAACGTGCCTGCCTTCGTTCACGACTTCTTCATGAACTTTCGCAACTTCGTCCTGTCTGAAGGCAAGCTCGGTGAGAAACGCAAACTGCTGATCGCCTTCGCCGTGGCAGGGCAGGCGGGATCTCAAACATGGATCTCGTTCCTGAAAGAGTTCGCGGAATCGAAGAACGTTTCTCAACAGGAATTGACGGAAGCATTGGCCGTCGGCTCAACCAATTCCATGTACAACGTGTTGTTCAAGTTCCGGGACATCAGCGGCAGCGACGTGTTTGAAGGCATGGGCGTGGGGCTGCGAGCTCACACGTTTCAGAATACGTCGCTGGACGAAGAAACCGTCGAGCTCATCAACCTGGCTCTCAGCGACATCAACGCCTGCAAACCCTGCACGTCAGCTCACGTGGCCAAAGCGCGAGCTCTGGACGTCGCGGACGAAGCCGTTTACGAAGCGATCCAGTGCGCAGCGACAATGATCGCCGGCACGCAGTTTCTGCGATCCATCGGCGTAAACTAGCTGGACAGCGCCATGTTGGTGCGAATGGTAACCCGAAGTGTAAGCAAGGGATCGTGTTGCGACGAATACCTCGCTTATACTTCGGGTTACCAAAAACACGGCCCAGTGCCCAAAGGTGGAGCTGTCCAGCTAGTCACATGTCAGCCAAGTCTTGACGCAGTGTGCCACTGGGCACACATCAATTCTTGACAGACATGGCACGGATCGCCGCTGACAGCAAGCACGAAACGCCTGTTCCTCGGCCCCAAGTCAGCGAGATTCACTGTAGGATCTACAGTGAGACCTCTTACAACGCATCGCGAGTGAGCATAAACGTTGCGTGCATACTCGCCGCATCGCTCGCTATTTCTTCTTCGCACGTTCTGTGGCTCGGATCAGCGGCGGACGTTCTTCCGCTTTCCAGTCTTTGATCTCCTGCTGCAACACCTTCACAGCCCTGTTCAGCTGACGATCTCTCCCCGACGGAATTTCTGTGGGCTTCGGCCAGACTATGACATCCGGCACCGCGCCGTTTAGTTCCATGTCTTCACCGGTGGCTTTGACATACCAGCCTCGAAACGGCAGCCGGATCGCTCCCACATCCATGACTCGGCGAATCCCCGTGCTAATCACGCCGCCAGCCGTAGGAACGCCCACCAGTTTGCCGCGCCCCAGATTCTTGATCGCATGGCTGAAGATTTCGGCGTTGCTGTAACTGTTCTGATTGCACATCACCACAATTGGTTTATTCCACGTCGCGTACACCATACGGCTTTGCGGATAACCGGTTCCGCCCCCGCGAGGGATCGTAATCGCGTGCTGAGGTTGCGTGAGCGCCGTGAGAAGGTGGTCAGTGGTTGAGCCGCCACCGTTGTCGCGGACATCAATAATGATTCCGTCCTTGCCGTAGCCGACGTCGTAAAGCTCTCGTTCGAAGTCCAGAAAGCTGGTCCAGTTCATCCCCTGAATATGCAGATAGCCGATGTTGTCCGCCTTCTTCGCCACGAGTTTGCGGTTATCGTCCTGCCACTTCAGATACAACAGCGAACGCACGAGGCTGTAGCTGGTAGGCCGCAGCGTGACGTCGCGAGTCGCGCCATTCTTTCCGGCCGCCTTGACCTTTAACGCGATGTCTCGATCAAGCGGCCCATTCAGCACTCTGGTCAAATCGAAGGCGGGATCCACTGCTGTTCCGTCGATCGCCAGTATGACCTCACCAGGCTCGATCCGGCTGGAATCGTCGGTCGCCGGACCTTCAGGAATGACATCTTTGACCTTCAACCCCGGCCCCTTGAATTTGCTGTCAAAGCGAACGCCAAGGTGTGAGGTCGTTGGGCGCCAGTCATCTCCGCCTTTCAGTTCCGGGGTCAGTGATTCGCCAGGGTAGAAGCCAAGATGCGAACCGTTCAGTTCTCCCAGCATCAACTGGATGACTCGTGCCAGGGAACTTAAATCGCCCGCCGCTGCGGCCGCCGCACCGTACTTGCGGCGAATTTGATTCCAGTTGTGGTTGCCGTAATTGTCGTCGTACCACCAGTCACGCATGATCCGCCATGCGGTATCGAAGCCCGCCTGCAAACGAGCCGTCCGGCTTAGTTCCTGCCGCGCGTTGAAGGTGTACTTCTTTGCTTCACCGGAAAGCGGCTGAAGTCCGGGGATGCCGGATGACAGCCACAGCATGCGATCGGGCGACTTCAGCCAGCCCTTGATGCTGCCCGTGTCTTTGGTGATTTTCTTCGGAGTTAGCTTGTCTGGAAATTCGACAGAATACGTTCCCGCAGCGCCGCCAACGCTGCCTGAAAAGATTAGCTTCTTGCCGTCCGGAGACCAGCCGAGCACCTTCTCGCCCGCGTTGGCGTTTGAGATGCGTTTTAAGCGACGATGAATATCTTTGAAGTCGATGCGGACGACGGGAACGCGGCGTTCGGCCGATTCTTTCAGCTTGTCTTTGGCCTCCGGCTTCTCGGGTTTGTCGCCATCGGTTTCGCTGTTCTTTTCTGTTTCGTTCTCTGACTTCGAATCCGGTTTCGGTTTGTCTTTAAGAAGCGTCTCGCGGGATTTCTCAAGCGCTTTCAGAGCCTTCTGTAGCTTGCGATCGCGCGTGTCGGTGTCTGCGTCTTCTTCAGTCAGCCACACGTAATAGATATCAACTTCGTCGTCGGCTCGACGACCGGTGAAAGCGATCAGCTTGCCATCCGACGACCAGCGAGGGCCCGATTCGTCGTCCGGATGCCGGGAGATGTTGACGGGGTCGGAAGATTGATCCACCGGGGCAATCCAAATGTCGGTGTTGAAGTTATCGTCCGTTTTGTCGTACACGATCCACTGACCGTCGGGCGAGAAATCGTAGTCCGGAGCCGTGAACGATTTCACCAATCGAGTGGCCTCACCCGTTTCCAGATTGCGAATCCACAAGTCGCCTCGTTCACGAATGTAGGCCAGTGACTTACCATCAGGGCTGGCCTGCAGATCGGATTCCAGAGCCGCGTCTTCCGTCAACCACCTCGTCGAGAAGTCCTGATTCTGCCACCAATATTTGGAATCGTCCGTGCGCTGGATTTTGCAGATATCAGGTTCGCCATCCTTCCAGCTCACACAAACAATCGCGTCCCCATCGTTGATGAAGATCGGATCGGACTCAAATTCAGACGTGTGAGTGACTTGCACGGGTTCACACAGTTCAGTTTCCATAACCCACAAGTCACCACCGGAAATAAACGCGACTTCGAGGCCGTCATCACTAAACGTGGCGTCGGTGGCTTCTTTTAGAGTTCGGCGATGAATGTCGTCGGCGAGGTCTTCCCGAGATACGGTGATCTTGATCGCCTGTGGCGGAGCGTCCTTCTTCGGCTTCCACCGGTACAGATTGAACAGGTGTGAAAACACGATCGTGCTTCCATCGGCAGAAATCGTCGGATCGGTGACGAGGTCGTCATCGAAGTGCGTCATCTGCTGCGACTTCTTCGATTGCATGTCATAGTGCCAAAGGTTACGAGCTCCGTTTTCCGCTTTCTGCGACCCGCAGTAGTAAAAGCCTTCACCGTCCGGTTGCCAGACGGGCGAAAAACACCCGGTCGGCAGGTCGAGTAACTTCGAAAACTTTTCCTCGCGAAGGTCGTAGTGCCACACCTGAGCCGACCGAGACCCTTTGTAACCCTTCCGCCACCAACGTTCACCTTCGCGCACAAACAACATGCCCGAACCATCGGGGCTAATTTGTCCCGCCGTGCCGTAACCGTTAAACAGATGTTGCTCCGTAGACCGTTCAGCCGCGTCGATTTTCATGAACCGCTGGCTGTACTTCCAATAGTGATCGCGGCTACCAAGCGTCAACAGAGAAGCCCCGTCCGGGTACCAGCCCTGCAGCGAAAACCCTTCGGTGTGATGCGTTAACTGCTGCGGCGCCAGATCTCCTCGCTTCATCACAAAGACCTGACGACTGCCGGTGCGATCGCTGACAAACGCAATTCGCTTTCCGTCGGGCGAAAAGTGCGGCTCCTGTTCAGCGGCCGGGTGATGAGTCACTCGCGATGCCTGTCCGCCTTTGGTCGGCACCTGCCAAATGTCGCCGCGATGGACGAACAGCAGCGTTTTGCCGTCCGGTGAGAGGTCGGGATCCGTCAGAAGTTGCAGGTGGTCGGCGGCCGTCGTCGTCGTGATAGATACGCAGGTGGCCAACAGCAGAAGAAGACTTCGCATGGAGCATTCGCCGTTTGTACGAGTATGCCGGGTGGGACAACAGGAAAGTTATCCTAGCGGCTCAGCAGCGGCAAATGCGAAAGAAAAACGTGACGCGTGCCCGTCCTCGGTCTCGCTTCGCTCGATCGGCTCTCACAACAAGTTGAGATCGTGCGGAGCAATGTTTTGGAAAGGCCTGATGCACGGACCAAAAACCAGAACGGTTCGCCAATTTGCGAACGCGACAGTTTGTTGCGTTGCAGGATGCGATTGGCCCGGCAGGGCCGAAGCACCTAGCCGTCGGCGTGAGCCGACGGAATGCGACAACAGCGACACACAAGCCCCGAATGGGGCGACAGCAGCTTCCGCCACTGGATTTGCTGTCGCCCCGTCGGGGCGTAAGCACAGAAAAACGCACTTTCCGTCGGCTCACGCCGACGGCTACGTACTTGCGCCCGCTGGGCGGAACCCCACCAATCGCAGTTTCACAATTCGAAGTCACTTTTGCCAACTGTGTGTCAGGCCGAGTCCTCTGTGCGCAACTCTCGCTGCATTACTGCATGCACTCCGACTCAGAGAGTCGGGCCACTAAGAAACAGATCCTAAAACCACCACAGTTCCCGCTGCACAAATTCCACCACGTCGCCAAAGCAGTAGTAGGCCAGCGAACATTCGTTGCAATGCAGGCGAACGGTCACTTCCAGGCCAATGCGGCGGACGGGAATTTCTTCGTCGGCGACGGCGATCATTTCGAACGCGGTGCCCAATTCCGGGTCGGTGGTGGATCTCGTTGCGATAGTGGTCAGATGACACGTGAATTTCGATGACGGCAAACTGACCATCGTGAAGTCGCCTGCGAGTGAGACCGCGTTGGGATCTCCGCTGGCTTCGTTTTGCGTTTGCAGAGCTCGCGTAATATGGCCCATGCGTTTTTCTTCGACCAGCAATTCCAGATGCCACGGAGCTTCGTCAGAATCGTTCATCACGTCGAACAGGTGATCTCCCGCTCGCACAGGCCGGTTGCGCAGTATGTCGAGCCGTTTGAAGTCGGGAATCACACCAGCCGCGGGAGCTCGCACGGTCAGTTTGTTTTCCGCCCGCTTTTTGAGTTTGGCAACCTGAGCCCTGGCGATTCTGATGTCCGCCTGGTTGGTGATCTTTTCAATTTCCAGCCGATTCCATTCATCGGCCTGCTGCTCGGTGTTCAGTCCCGCCTGACTTCGCATAATCTGTTCGCGCAATTCAAGCTGCTTGTTCAGTTCACTTTCGGCGTCGCTGATTTCCTTCGCCAGATCATCATTTTCCAGAATCAACAGTGGCTGATCCGCGACCACTCGAAAGTCCCCATTGGCATCGGGTTGAATAAGGATGTCACGGATTTCACCGTCCCAGGTCGCAAACACGGCATGCTGTTCGACGGGCATTAGCTTGCCATCGGCGTCCACCGGATACGGCAACCGAATCAACGTCATCGCAGCGACTATGCCGGCCAGCGCCAGCAGCACAGCTGTGGTAATGGCCAGCTTCTTACCGTGGAACCATTCAGACACCTGCCCGAAGAATTTGAAGATCGACTTTCCGAAAATGCGACCGTGCGTTCGTGAGTTCCACATGGCAGCGCCGATGTGGTCGGCCAGCAGCTCGGCTCGCTGTTCAAGTTCGGGCGCGGGTTCTGATTCCGCCACCTGTTCGACAACCACACAACCGATCGCTTTCGGACGTTTCGTTTTGCGTTTGCGTTCGGCGTCCTCGCCCTGTTCGCGGACCATTTCTTCGTTCTGGAACAGCGGCACGATCATGATCATGCGCGAACCGCTTTCCTGCACGAAGTTGGCCAGTGGCTTTTCGATTTGCGGAGGCAGGTTTTCGATTTTCCCGGCGTACAGAAGCGTTTCGCCCATGTCGATCACGCGACGACACAGCTTCGACATCGCCACAATCAGATTTGCTCGCGCGTTGACGGATGTCTGACCGCTGACCGCTCGAACCTTGACACTGCTGCCCTTTTTCGTGACCACGCTGAAGCGGTCACAGCCCAGCAAAGGGCGACCGTCGCTGGCCGATGCGTCCGCGACTTCCTGTTCTTCCAGCGAACGTTGAATCCGCAAAGTGAACTGTTCAAAGTCTGTCCAGAACTTGCTCTTTAGATCGGCCGATAGAGCGGCGTTGCGTCGTTTGCCTTCGATGTAGCGCGAAGCGTAGCCGCACATTTGTTCCAGAAACTGCATGTACCCGGAACGCGCTTTTTCGGGAACATCGGTGCGTTGAAACAATTGCACAACGCCGACGCAGTCTTTTTCTTTATGCAGAGCCGACAGCACCATAACGTGCTCAGTCGGAAGGTCGACGCCCTGCCCGTGCATCAACGTTTTGGCTTCGCCCGTCTGCAGCACATCAACCAGCAGCTTTTCGTTGATCTGCATTGCGCCCGGCTTTTCGCGCAGGCCAGTTTCTTCCAGATTGGTTTCAGCCGCCAACGACAGACGACCGCCGTCGCCAATCATCCAGACGGCGCCAGCGCGAGCGCCAATGGCAGTCACAACGCGGTTCAGAAATTCCTGAAAGAAGATGTTCGGCGGAATCTCCTCGCCGGACATCTTTTCCACTTCCCGAGCCAACTGCATGACTCGTTCACGCACGCGTTTGAGATTATCTTCGGATGACCCACCGTTTTCAGACATTGCAGTTCCAACGCTTCGACAGACTGTCGAGTTCGAATTTGTTCCACCCAGCGCGACTGGCAGCATTTTCGCGATGTACGGGTGACCGATCGTAAACAGACGCAGAATCCCGCCTAATCCAACGGAAGTGCAGGCGGAATATCGGCTTACGGCCTGTTACCTCTTAGTGCGGAGTGTTGCATAAGCCAGTCATCAGAGCAACATCGGCGCGACCGCGATCGCTCCAGTGGTCAGCTCGCCGAGGCACCAAACCATCCCAATTCGCCTATTCGATGTGATTGTACCCTGGTAAAGGCGTGAGTCTTCCAACCCTGCGCGGGAAAAGGGAGCCCAGGACACGGGCAGTGGAATAGCGAGCGCACAAAAAAAGGCTCGACGCTGCGTTTGCAACATCGAGCCTTTTGGAGTTCGCTTTTCACTGCGCCGGTAGCGTCAGTCGGTTCGAAAACCGCTATGCCGCCTGTTCCAGACTGCTGTCTTCACTCTCGTCTTCGTAAACGAGGTAGTAGATGTTGCTGGACGCTTCTTCCAGAAAATGCTTGATGTTTTCACTTTGTGTGTTTTCGATCAGGCTGTCAAGAATCTCAACGACACGATCCACTTCGTCGCTGCAGATTTCTTCGAATTCCTGATCGTCGACTGCGTCAATGGTTTCTTCAGACATCGTGATTGGTCCTTGTTTCCAGGGTTATTTCGGCCTGAACGTCGTTAACGCATGCGTTCAGCGTGTGCTTCGACCGGTAGGAAAGAATTCGTGTCGTGAACGATTTCTTTCGCAGAGCGGGATAGTGACGCATTCCGAAAACCGCGTCACCATCAGTCTCTGCAGGGTTCAGTATCGGAATGAAGGCAGACCCGCCTTTGATACATTCCGGATCCCGCACACCGCAGGAGGCGCAGCAAACCGACGTGTACCGGCATCTTTTGCCCACACCCAACAGTCGGAGCATCCGGAAAACTGGAGGGATGGCGAGTGGACGGGGGATGGCGACTTTAAGACCGCCTACCGCGAATCTCGCCGACTTGTGCTCGCGGAACATGCGTTTCGGACGATGAAGGCTGTTTCTCACGAGCCCGAACCGTCCACAACAAAAAGTAGACTGCTTTAAATGCAGTACTCAATCGTATCGAAGTCCTGAATATGAACGGGTGGCTGCAGTAGAATGGCCTGAGCGACGTGCATCGCTTGAGCTCGCAGTTCGGGCACCGCCACGGTTTCCCACAGCGTGCCTTTGAGGATGGGACCGATGGCGTGCAGGAACGCAGAAGACTGACCGTCCGCATCGATGACAGCAAAATGACTGTCGACGGCGATCCCCATATCCATGTCATCCGGTTTCGCTAAACCGCGTGCAAACAGTTGCTGATACAACGGGATACCGGAATTCGAAAATCGTGCCTTCGGGCCGGTACAGTTTATTACAAGGTCGCCGTGAACTGTTTGTGGTTGACTACTGGTGTCGATCAGCGAAACGTCGATCGTCCGTTCTTCGGCAGACAGCGATTGAATCGTGGCAGGAATGATCGTTAGCTGACCACAGTCCAGCGAATCGGTAATCGCGTCGTGGATCGGGCCAGCGATGCGGTGACGGATCACGTTCCAGCTTGGAGCGTACTCTTTCAGGAATCGTTGCTTTTCTTCGATGGTCAAATTTTGCCAAAAAGCCTGAGTTCGGCCGCGTAGTTTGTCGACGGCGATCGCCGGATTCTGGCTGACGCCGCGCAAACGTTCGCAATCCTGACGAATCAGTTTTGACAGTTCCTGCAGACTTCGGTGCTGGCCGTCATCGGGAACCACACTGGGCCACTGAATGCCTCGGAAGTGTCGCTGCGGCAACATGCCGTTGCGTGAAATCGCTGTAATGCGGCCATTCCAGCCCTTCTTGCGCAGCGTCACCACGACGTCTACCGCCGTCAGTCCCGTCCCCAGGACAACAATGTGAGCGTCGTCATTCGGCAGACTTTCGTGCCAGTTCTTCCACGGGTTGCCGACGTATCGCGAATCGCTGGCCAGCCGTTCGGCTCCCGGCAAACCGGCGGGCGGTTGGTTGCCCGTGGCCAGCAGGACGTTTTGCGCTTCGATCGGCTGACCTTTTTCAAGCAGCACCACTCCACCATCACCGCGCGGTTCGATGTCTACGGCCGTGTCTTCAATAACCTTACATTCGACCTGCGAGCGTGGATCGTGGGAACCGAGAAAGTGAGTCGCCACACCGCGCACGTAGTCGCCATAAATCTGACGGGGAACGAATGTTTCGCGCAGTTCGGCATCAGGCACAGAATCGAATTCGCACCTTGACCGCAGCCAGTGAAAAAAGTGATCCGGATGATCAGGAAAGGCAGACATGTTGCGCGCGGCGACGTTCAGCAAATGTTCAGGCCGCGTCGTGCCGTACGCGGTGCCTCGACCAAACGGCCGGCCGGAATTCACAATGACGACGCGTTGCTGCTTTTTTGCGAAACGGACAAGATTGACGGAAGCCAGAGTTCCGCTGAATCCTCCACCGATGATGGCTGTTGTATTCATGCGCGTCGAGTTTGCTTCCGGGGTAGTGGTCTGAACGGGTTCAAGATTGACGGGAGTATAGAACGCGGGATTGCGATTGAATATGCTTGGCAGACGCGGTTGCCCTGATTGTTGTCCAGAGAAAACAGCGTGCGTTGTCCGTTTGTTTGTCACCACGTATTGAAACTCGCATGTTGGACTATCTACAAAGGATCCTGAACGCTCATGTTTACGACGTGGCCGTCGAAACACCGCTGGATCCGGCAAAGAAACTGTCGGAACGCCTGCGCAACCATGTGTGGCTAAAGCGGGAAGACCAGCAGTCCGTCCACAGCTTCAAACTGCGCGGCGCCTTTAACAAGATGTCGCGTCTGTCGGCGGACGAACTTGCCCGCGGCGTTGTGTGCTCTTCGGCCGGCAACCACGCTCAGGGTGTGGCGCTCAGTGCTTTGCATCTGGGCTGCGAAGCTCACATCGTCATGCCTGAAACGACGCCCGAGCTAAAGTCCGACGCTGTTCGAGCATTGGGCGGCCACGTCGTGCTGCACGGAGACAGCTATACAGATGCGTTTGACCACGCGATCAAACTGCAACAACAGCACCGCTATGTGTTCGTGCATCCGTTTGACGATCCGGATGTGATTGCGGGGCAGGGGACCATCGGCATGGAGATTCTGCGGCAGCATCAGCGTCCGATCCACGCCGTGTTTGTGCCCATCGGTGGTGGAGGCCTGATATCCGGCGTCGCGGCGTATATCAAAGCGGTGCGGCCTGGGATCAAAGTTATCGGTGTTCAAATGGAAGATTCCGACGCCATGCTTCAGGCGATCACCGCTGGTCACCCCGTCCGGCTGCAGGACGTGGGGCTGTTTTCTGACGGAACCGCGGTAAAGATGGTCGGCGAAGAAACCTTCCGGCTGACAAAGCAGCTTGTGGATGACTTTGTAAAGGTCGATACCGACGCGGTGTGCGCGGCCATTCGAGATGCCTTCGAAGATACTCGAAGCATTCTCGAACCGGCCGGAGCGATGGGGATTGCCGGCCTAAAGCAGTATGTCAGCGACCACGATCTGCGAGATGAAGTTCTGGTGGCGGTGACGTGTGGAGCGAACATGAACTTCGACCGACTGCGTTTTGTGGCCGAACGAGCGGACGTGGGCGACGAACGGGAAGCGCTGTTTGCTGTGACGATTCCGGAAGAACGGGGCAGCTTTCGACGGCTATGCGAAACGATCGGCCAACGTAGTGTGACGGAGTTCAGTTATCGGATGAGCGACGAACGTGAAGCTCACGTGCTGGTCGGGTTAAGTATCCGCAATCGTGAAGAGGTCCCCGAAATCAGCGCGGCGTTGTCCGCTGAAGGGTTTGACGCATTGGATCTGGTCGACGACGAACTCGCAAAACAACACGTGCGATACATGGTTGGCGGGCGCAGTCGGCTGCACAACCAGAACTCGCACAACGACGAACAGCTGTGTCGATTCCAGTTTCCTGAACGACCGGGCGCATTGATGAGGTTTCTGTCGCGGATGAATCCCGGCTGGAACATCAGCCTGTTTCATTATCGTAATCAGGGAGCTGACTACGGCCGAATTCTGGTCGGCATCCAGGTTCCGAAGCATGACCTGACGGCATTCGGAGAGTTCATCGATACGTTGGGTTACCGCTGCGTCGACGAAACGACGAACCCGGTGTACGAACGTTTTTTACGTTAAGGACAGCTAAGAGAACCGGGACGATCCGTTTGGGGCGCTGACGGATTACGTTCCCTGTTCGCTTTTCCAGACTTCCAGCGCGGCGGTTAGAGCTTCCAGTTCGGATCGAAGAAGTGGCAACCGTTCGTTGGCATCGGCAAGTTCATTGTCGCGACACATCGTTTCGATTTCCTGAGCCACCTTGACGGCCGCGGTCGCTTCGAAGTTCGCACACAGGCCCTTGAGACTATGAGCCAGACGAGTCGCTTCGGTTGGGTTGTCTGACTGCAAACACTCCTCCAACTGCTGCATCAATCCGGGCGAATCTTCGAAGAAGTAATCGACCATGCTGCCCAGGATTACCGCATCATCTCCCATGCGTTTGAGTGCGACATCGACATTCCAGACAGGTTTTTGATCCTGTGGAGGCGAGGGCGGTTCGGGGGAGGCTGGAGGCTCAACTGTGCGACTGCGGTACCGCCACGTGCCTGATTTGGTAACCAGCGACAGCTGCTGGCTCTTCGATGATTGCTGGCCTGCTGCGAGTTTTTCCAGCGTTCGCAACAGCAGGTCCGCGTCCAGCGGTTTGGGAACGTAGGCATTCATTCCCGCTGCCAGACAGGCTTCGCGGTCGCCACGCATGGCATGAGCCGTCATGGCGATGATAGGAATCTGCTTGCCTGTTCCGCGTTCAAGCTCGCGAATCGTTTTTGTGGCCTGCAGCCCATCCAACACTGGCATCTGCACGTCCATCAGCACCACGTCAAAGTCAACGCGTTTGCGCAGGTCAATCGCTTCACGGCCATTATGAGCGATCGTAACGTCGTGACCTCGCTTCTTTAGAATGGCGGATACGACTTTTTGGTTGGCAGGAATATCTTCCGCCACCAAAACGTTCAGACTGCGCGGTGCAGCGACGATGGCCTGGTCCGGCGAACGCACGACGGCGACATCACCAATCGCCTCACGAATCCCATTCAGCAGACTCGACTGCGACACAGGTTTTTCGACAAACGCGCCGACGCGAAGCCCATCGGACCGTCGCCGAAACAGGTGCTTATCAGCTGGCGAAAGCATCAGGATGCTGGCACCAACAGATTCAGTCGACTGTTCAAGCTGTTGCAGCAATTCGATTCCGTCGGCGTTGGGCATGACCGCATCCACCAGCAACAACGGAAACCCTTCTCCTTCTTCCGCCGCCGCCTGCAATTGCTGAATGGCGGATTCAGTGCCGTCGGCCGTACAGGGAATCATGGACCATGATTCGAGCATCTCTGCCAGGATGCGCCGCGACGTTTCATTGTCATCGACGATCAAAACGCGAGTTCCCTCCAGCGCGTCGATGGGCATTGAATCTGCAGAAGTCTGAGCGTCAGTCGCGGCGGCCACTTCTACAGTGACGGTGAAATGAAACCGACTGCCAACGCCCGGTTCGCTTTCCAGCCAGATGCGACCGCCCTGCAACTGAGCCAGTTCGTGGCAGATAGAAAGTCCGAGTCCGGTGCCGGCATACGACCGCGTCATGGACGCATCCACCTGAGTGAACGGTGCAAAAATTCGTTGCTGGTCTTTTTCGCTGATCCCGATCCCCGTGTCAGACACGCAGAAATGCAGCGTCACACTTTCGCCCGCGTCCCAGTCTGAAGAATCAGCCGCGTCGTAGTCTACAGGTTCCACCGTGACGACCACTTCGCCCGTTTCTGTAAACTTAACAGCGTTGCCCACCAGGTTCGTCAACATCTGACGCACGCGTACTGCGTCCGCGACGACTCGCAACGGTACGTCCGGATGCACCTGTGCTGCCAGTTCCAGTCCCTTTTCATGAGCTCGCAGGGACAGCGAACGCATTGTTTCTTCCAGCATGCGGCGAACGTCAAACGGTGCCGGATCAAGTTCGAACCCGTCGGCTTCCAGCCGTGAAAAATCAAGAATGTCGTTGATCAGAATCAACATCGCGTCCGCCGAATCTTTCACTGTGGTCAGATAGTCGCGGACGGATTCGCTAAGTGGCTCGTTCAGCGCCAGATCGGTCATTCCCATAATGGCGTTCATGGGAGTTCGCAGCTCATGGCTGATATTCGCCATGAATTCGCTTTTCGCCTTGCTGGCCTGTTCGGCCGAAATCATCGCCTGCCGCAGTTCGGCCTGAGCCTGGCGACGGTGAGTGATATCGCGTTGAATGCTGGCCGATTCCGTGACTTTGCCCGCCTGATTTCGCAACGGCGCCAGTGTGATCGACACATCGACAAGCGAACCGCACTTTCGTCGCCGAACGGTCTCAAACTGGTCAAGTCGTAGTCCTCGCTGCAACGCGTTCGCAACTTCGGGCTCTTCTTCGTCCATTCCTTCCGGAAGAAGCATCGTGACTGACTGACCAATGGCTTCTTCCGCTGAATATCCGTACAGCCGCTCGGCTCCATGGTTCCAGCTGGTAATCGTGCCGTCCGGACGTTTGCTGAAAATAGCGTCGCTGGATGTCTCAATGATGTCAGCCAATCGCTGACGGTCCTCGCGGCGGACTTGAGGATTGGGACTCGAAGAAGGCGGTGTCATAGTGTCGAGCGGCGTGGAAAGGGCAATTGTCAGGACTGGCAGCGCGAGCGCGTGAGACGGTGAGTGCAGTGAGTGCAGTGAAAACTGGCGGCAATTTGCTACAGAACGGGGGGCTCCCGGCCCTGATTGTCGCAGCACATCCTGTACCGTGCTGAAGCATCATTTGAATTGCGAGTTACGTTGGCAGAGAATGAAAGATGAGCCCCTGCGCAGGACATCCGAAAGGCCCAACTTTTGCATGCCAGGGAAGTTTGGGACTGGTCGTTCCCAACGCCCCGGACTTTAGTCGGCAACCCTCATCGTGTCCACAAGCGTCCGTCGCTGACGGGTCAACGTTCGCGCTGGTTGGCGAACAACCAGCGGCCGGTGGTCGAGTTTCATCTATTATCCTAAGAAAACGCCCTATGACGATTGCCAGCATTAACCCTGCGACAAACGAGCAAATCAAGATGTATCCGCCGCTCACCAAAGACGAAGTGTCTGCGGCAATCGAGAAATCTGACGACGCTTATCAAACGTGGAAGACGACATCTTTTGTCGAACGAAAAACGATCCTTCTTAAGCTCGCCGAAACTCTGCGCGCCAACGTGGACAAATTCGCACACCTGATCACGCTGGAGATGGGAAAACGGATCTCGGAAAGTCGCTACGAAATCAATTACTGCGCGAACATCGCCGAATTCTACGCCAACGGTGCGGAAACATTTCTGGCCGATCAGCCCATGGATGTCGACGATGTAGACGCGTACATCCGCCACGAACCACTCGGCGTCATCATGGGCGTGATGCCATGGAATTTTCCGTTCTACCAGGTCATCCGCTTTGCCGCACCAAACGTCATGGCAGGCAACACCGTAATGGTGAAACACGCCAGCAATGTTCCTCAATGTGCCGAAGCCATTGCAGACCTGTTCCGGGAGAGTGGCTTGCCGGATGGGGTGTACACGAATCTGTTCATTCCGACCGAGTTTGTCGAACTGATCGTATCCGACAAACGAGTGCAGGGCGTATCGTTGACCGGCAGCGAAGTCGCCGGAGCGGCCGTTGCCTCACTGGCAGGAAAAAACCTGAAACGCAGCGTCCTGGAACTCGGCGGCAACGACCCGTTTATCGTGCTGGACGACGCGGACGTTGAGAAAGCCGTCACGCTGGCGGTCAAAGGCCGTACCGTTAACGCGGGGCAATCATGCGTGGCGGCCAAACGATTCATTGTGGTGGACGAAGTCGCTGACCGGTTTCTTTCCGGATTCAAGCAGCAAATGTCACAACTGGAAATGGGCGACCCCGCAGACGAACAGACAACTCTGGCGCCGCTCTCTTCTGAAGATGCGGCCGTCAAACTGCAAAAGCAAGTGCAGGCCACAATCGACGCCGGTGCCACTGTTGTACTTGGCGGCGATCGACCGGATCGGCTTGGAGCGTACTTCAATCCGACAATCCTGACCGACATCACGCCTGAGATGCCAACATTCGATCAGGAATTGTTCGGTCCGGTGGCCAGCGTCTACCGAGTCAAAGACGAGGCGGCAGCGATCGAACTGGCAAACCGTTCCTCGTATGGGCTCGGTGGCAGCGTTTACACACAAGACGCCGAACGAGGGCGCCGCGTCGCCGAGCAGGTGCAAACAGGCATGATGTTCATCAACCAGCCAACGCGATCACAGGCGGAGTTGCCGTTTGGTGGTATCAAAAACTCCGGCTACGGTCGCGAACTCTCACACCTTGGCATTTTGGAATTCATCAACCGAAAGTTGATTCACACCGGGCCAAAGAAGTCCTGAAGCCAACGTTTATGCCTGAGCAGCCTGTCCGGCGCTCGTGTCTTTGCGGAACAGCAAATCGCTAACAGGCATCTGCGCGCGGCCCGACGCTTACCGCGTGAGTCGCAAGCCAGTCGGTGCCAACCTCACGTGAGAAAGCCGGGCCGTTGTGAAGGGCCCGGCTGAATTGCGATCGTTCAATCTTCAGACGGCATGATCATTCGGCGGCGTCCGCTTTCTTCTTGCCTCTGCCTTTTTTCTCGCCATCCTTCGCCTTGCCTTTGCCACGTTTCTGACCGGGCAGTTTGGCCTGCTGTTCTTCCGTCAGAACCTTCTTTAGTTCCGCGACGACTTCGGCACTCAGCTTCTTCTGAAGGCCCTGCAGTTCTTTTTGCTTCGTCTTCTGCTCGTTGGTCAGCGTCACCGCGGCCATGACGGCCTTGCGAGCTTCCGCGCCCTTCTTGCCCGCTTCCCTCGCGGTTTTTGCGGCAGCACGCTGCGCCTTCATTTGCTCATCCGTCAGCAATTCTTTCTTCTTGCGAGCCAACTCTTTGGTGCGTGTGGCGAACTGCTTGTCGATCTCCGCCACCTTCACTTTTTGCTCTTCGGTCAGATCCAGTTTGCCCACAAAACGTTGAGTCGCGGTTGGTTCCTTGCGACCGCGTTTGCCCTTCGCTGTCTTTTCTTTTTCGTCCGCTACGCCGACGCCGGACACCAATGCGATCAGTGTCAGGCACATGAAACTACGAAACATTGTCATTCCACGGTTCTCCTCTTGCAGGCTCAAAATCACAGGCTTGCGTTTGATTCGACGCTCACGAACATCGGCCAACATGGCGACTCGCACACTGGACGATGCGCCTTGAGGTTGGATTATTTCAGGCAGTTCGTGAAATTTACGATCCTGGCCACCTGAACCGGGTCCGGGACAGTGTCGCGGGGGCGGCGGCGTGAGTAGGATTCGGGCCGTGGTTCGCTGGCACTTATCGGGAAAATTGAACATGAAACGACTTCGGCTGGGAGCCGCAATTCTGAACCAGACACCTCTGGACTGGGAAGGCAACACCGACCGGATTCTGGCGGCCATCGAAATGGCTCGCAGCAACGGCGTGAGCGTTCTGTGTCTGCCCGAACTGTGCATCACCGGTTACGGCTGCGAAGACATGTTCGTTTCGTCCCACACCTGGCGCACGGCGTGGGACATGCTGCAGAAAATCATTCCGGCGACCAAAGGCATGATCCTTTCGATTGGTCTGCCTTTGTACATCACCAATGGCGTCTACAACGTCGCCTGCATCGCGGCTGATCGTAAGATCGTAGGCATTGTGCCGAAGCAGCATCTGGCCGGCGACGGATTGCATTATGAACCTCGATGGTTTCGAGCGTGGCCGGCGGAAACCATCAGCGAGTATTCTCACGATGGCAGTGCCTCGCCGATTGGTGATTTGATTTTCGAATGCGACGGAGTCCGGTTCGGCTTCGAAATCTGCGAAGACGCCTGGGTGGCCGGGCGACCGGGCAACCGCATGGCCGAATGCGGCGTAGACGTCATCCTGAATCCCAGCGCCAGCCATTTCGCCTTCGGCAAGCACGAAATCCGCAAACGCTTTGTACTGGAAGGCTCGCGAGCATTCGGCGTCAGCTACATCTATGCCAATCTGGTGGGTAACGAAGCGGGCCGAGCAATTTATGACGGCGGCGCGTTGATCGCTTCGGCTGGAGAACTGATTGCCGCCGGGCCACGCTTTGGTTTTCGCGATGTCGACGTGACGGTCGCCGATGTCGATATCGACCTGTCTCGCACCCGCCGCGCGGCCGTTCATGCCACACCTTTTGACGTGACCGACGACGTTCAGGAACGAATCGCTCACGTCCCCGGTACGCTGGAAACTCCTGACCAGCCGTACAAATCCACGGCGGATGTCGGCGCGGAATCTGAGTTCAGCGAATTCACTCAGGCCATTTCGTTGGCGTTGTTCGACTACATGCGAAAAAGCTACTCCAACGGCTTTGTGGTCAGTATGAGCGGCGGCGCAGATTCTTCCGCGACGGCCTGCCTGATTCGCTGTATGGTCGAACGAGCAACAGCGGATCTGGGCATCGACGGCTTCCTTCAGAAAGTTGCCTACTTAAAAAGTATTGCCGCAGCCAACGATCTGGATGCGATCATGTCGCAACTGTTCACCGGCGTGTATCAGGCCACTCGCAACAGCTCCGAAACCACTCGCTCGGCTGCCGAAGCAGTCACCAAATGCGTGGGCGGTACGTATCACGAACTTGATGTCGACGGACTGGTCGCCGGCTACACGCAGGTTGTCGAAGGTGCCATCGGCCGCGAGCTGAAATGGGAAACCGACGACATCACTCTGCAGAATATCCAGGCAAGAACCCGTTCGCCCGCCATCTGGATGTTCGCGAATCTGAAAAACGCTTTGCTGCTTTCCACCAGCAATCGTTCCGAAGCAGCCGTTGGTTATGCAACAATGGACGGCGACACGTCTGGCGGGTTGAGTCCCATTGCCGGAATCGATAAGGCGTTTCTTCGTGATTGGCTGAAAGTGATGGAGGCGGATGGCTCAGCAGGCGTGGCCGCCATTCCAACGCTGTCGCTGGTCAATCAACAGCAGCCGACCGCTGAGTTGCGTCCTTCGGAATATGACCAGACCGACGAAGGCGACTTGATGCCGTATCCGATTCTGGATGAGATCGAAAATTACGCGATCGGCGACAAACTGGCTCCGGCGGAAGTCCTGCAATGCCTTGTCGAACAGCATCCCGAGATCCCGAAAGATCAGCTTAGCGAATGGCTGAAGCGCTTCTTTCGACTATGGTCCCGCAACCAGTGGAAGCGGGAACGCTACGCGCCTTCGTTTCATGTGGATGACAAGAACCTGGATCCCCGTACGTGGTGCCGGTTCCCGATCCTTTCGGGCGGATTTCGGCATGAGCTCTCGCAGTTGGATTAGTCGGAACCGGACAACGATTGGTGCAACAAATGGCTGACGGCTTTCACACAACTCAATGGAGCGTCGTGCTGGCGGCGGGTGATGACCAGCGGGGCAGCCATTCGCATCGAGCGCTGGAATCACTTTGTCAGACATACTGGTCGCCGCTGTACGCTTACGTGCGCCACAAAGTTCGTGACGAACATCTGGCTCAGGATCTGACGCAGACGTTTTTCGAACGCCTTCTGGAAAAGGAAACTCTGGCCACGGCTGATCCGCAACGAGGACGGTTTCGCACCTTCCTGCTGACCGCCTGCGAACGATTTTTGATCAACGAATGGCAGAAAGACAACGCCATAAAGCGAGGCGGCGGCCGCAGAACGCTGTCGCTGGATTTCGATGCGGTCGAGGCGCGGTATTCTTTGGAACCGCAGGATCGGCTGACGGCGGAAGTCGTTTTCGAACGGCAGTGGGTGATTGCGTTGATCGATTCGGTGCTGGCGCAGCTGAGGCAGGAGTACGTCGACCGGAATCAGGCAAAGCACTTCGACTGGCTGAAGCCGTACTTGACCGGCGGCGGCAGGCAAACTTATGCGGCTCTGGCCGAAACGATGAACAGCACAGAAGCGGCCGTCAAAATCGCCGTGCATCGCCTCAGAACGCGTTATCGCGACCAGATTCGTTCCGAGATCGCTCAAACGGTGGCTTCGCCGGACGACGTTGAGGACGAAATCCGCAGGCTTTTCGAAGTGCTGGCGGAGAAACGTTAAAAATCTTTGTAACCTTTGGCTGAGGAATCTGAACAGTATTTTGAGTGCTGTTTTACCTGTTTGTTTGCCAGAAGGCCGAAGATGTTTGATTCAAGGGAATGCCCGGAATGCGGCTCCCGGATGGCCGCCCAAACGACTGAGGGGCTCTGTCCCCAATGTCTGATGGCTGCCGCCCTGAGCGACTCGCCGTCGGCAGAAGACGGAGCCGGTGCCGAATTCGCGCCAACGATGAAATCTGATGCGAAGTTTCGACCGCCAAGTGTAGAGTCACTCGCACAGTGTTTTCCACAGCTTGAGATCATCGAGCAAATCGGTCAGGGCGGCATGGGAGCCGTCTACAAAGCTCGGCAAACCAAGCTTGATCGCATCGTCGCACTCAAGATCGTGCGACCGGATAACGCGGACGATGCGTCATTTAACGAGCGGTTCGATCGTGAAGCGAAGACGCTGGCTCGGCTAAATCATCCCAACATCGTCGGCGTTTACGACTTTGGTGACACAGAATTCGACGTCGGTCACGGCCCAACAGTGTTGTATTATTTTCTGATGGAATTCGTCGACGGCATGAATCTGCGCAGCTTGATTCGGTCGAAGGAAACCACCCCCAGTCAAGCGTTGGCGATCACAGCTCAGATTTGCGACGCCCTGCAGTACGCTCATGATTGCGGCGTGGTCCACCGCGACATCAAACCGGAAAACATCCTGCTGGGCACCGATGGTCGCATTCGCATCGCTGATTTCGGCCTGGCGAAGCTGGGCGGCGACACGGAACTGGCGGGACTCACGGGAACACGGCAGGTGCTGGGCACGTTGCAATACATGGCCCCTGAACAGATGGCTCAGTCGAAAAAGGTAGATCATCGAGCCGACATTTATTCGCTGGGAGTCGTCTTCTACGAAATGCTAACGGGGGAAGTTCCGGCGGGCGTATTCGAACCGCCTTCGAAACGGTCAGGCGTGGACCACCGTCTGGACGAAGTCGTCATGCGAGCCCTCGCCAGTAACCCGGATCAACGGTTTCAAAAGGCGAGCGACGTCAGCAGCCGCATCAGTGTGATTTCATCGATCGCTCCGACGGCAGCTGCGATCTCGGATCCAAACTATACGGCCGGTGCATCAACAATTTTCGAAAACGGCGTGGCGGCGGTGGCCGCGTTTGTGAAGGCGGGAGCTAAAGGCTTTGCTGCGCCGGTCGGTAACGACCTGGACACTACCGGCGTAAGCGATGTGGTGCTGGATCGGCAGCAAGTGGAAGCTGATGGCCTGCCAGACGTGTGCATCGTGTGCGGCGCGTCAACGAAGCGCAGGACGAGCAAGGAGTTTCAGTACATGTCAGAGAATCTGACCGGTGTGATGGTTCTCTTCATGATTTTGTTTTTCCCGATCGGGATTGCAATTGCGATCATGGGCACAAGGACGGTGCGTGGGACGCTGCCGATATGTCACAAGCACCGACACCACTGGAGCAAACTGTATTGGTGGGCCGGACTGGGGTGGTTGTTGATTCCAACTGGTGTCTTTCTGGGGTTGTGGGTGGGGAATTTTTTCGGCAGCGGCCCCCAAAACCCCGCGCTCCTGATAGGCTGTATTCTGTCCGGGATTGCAGCGTACGTGATCCCACTCGTCTACATGGGGACGACTCGCGTGGCAGTCGGTAAGATCACAGACACAACGATCAGCCTAAAACGCGTGGCCGTGAAGTTTGCCCGAACGGTGACAGATGCGGCGTGACCACTGCTTTACCAGGGGGAAGAGTTGGGGTTGTGATTATCAGCCGACGGGCATGGGCCGCCGGTTGTTCGCTTGTGAACCGGGGCTAACGCTGGGCTGTTAAAAAACTGGGATTGCGTGGGTTATTGGTTTGCGCAACTTTTGTTCCGCCGGGCAGCGGATGTTTCACTGTATTTTTCGCCCGGAGGGCGGCAGAACGTAGCCTCGGGCGTCAGCCCGAGGTTGGCGTCCGACGCACAAACAAGCCCCGGAGGGGCGGCAGCGAGAACACCGCTGTCACCCCTTTCGGGGCTTGCTCAAATTCATGGATCGTGACATTGGGCTCACGCCCAAGGCTACGTGCTGCCGCCCTTCCGGGCTAAGCCCAGAACAAAAACTCCAGACACCGTTCATCGGAAAACACCGGTCAACCCCGAATTTTTTACAGCCCGGGCTAACGCCCCGCAGCTAAGCCAAAAATAAATATTGATAGGGGGGACTACCACAGTGTGGCCAGCGCACACCAAGTAACATTCGAGCAGGGGGGGGGCGACATCGCTCGAGTCACAACATTGGCCGCTACGCTTCGGACAGATGTTCCGACAAGATCGCCACGACAGTTGGGTCGTCATCGAAGTAGTGGGCGATGGCATCCAGCGGTGATTGTTCGACCTTGTGCAATAGCTGCAGCCCCAGATTCATCCCGTCTTCTGCGGCCGCTGACACAAACCGGCCCAGTGATTTCAACAAAGACTGATTCAGTTCGCTGGGATAATCATTGAAGCGCAGCAGCGAATGAATGCAGGCCGTTGCGAGGGCGGGATCGGCTGTGTGCAGCCGTTTTGTCAGCAAAGCTTTGATGCGTTCGTCATGTTGAGGATTCGGTTGTAACGCAGCCACGGCCGCTCGACTGACAGCCGCCGTACCGGATTCTGCCTGCCACAAAAGAGCTTCGAAAGCGGGCTCCGGAATGTCCGAACAACGCCCCAACACAGCGGCCGCCGCGCACCCGATGCTAGGGTCCTGATCGTCCAGTGCGTCCTGCAAAAGATTGGCAACCTCCGGCGAAACGCTGCCAGAATCTCGCAAGTCCAGCAACGTCGCCAATAGGACACTTTTGCTCGAGCCGCCCAGCCGTGACTGGACGACATCGAAGGATGAATCCGGCTCGGCGAATACGGATTCGCGTTCGAAACTGCAATCTCCCGTCTTCTGCAGAAATCGAATTCCGTTTAACAAACCTTCCCGCGCATCGGGCCGCAGCATGTTGGACACGCTGGCATAATTTGTGCCAATGGCCCAGTCGCTGATTGCCATACAGTAGCCGTATTCCAACGCACTGACATTGCCATTGCGGCGGGTATCGGCACCTTGCCCGGCAGTAGAACCGTGGTCTTCCGTTTCATGCAGCGCCGCGTTGGCCATGACCGGGCCCAGCCCGAAAAACACGGGCAGAACTTCGGCTGACGGCGTTCCTGACGGACGTTCTTCGCCGCTGGTATCTCGAAAATGGACGGCAGCCGCCATCGCCGCGACGGCACTCAATCGATACGGAAACTCGGCCAGCGAACGATGGAACCGACCTCCGGAAATTTGCCCGTCGTCAGTTCTGGTGAATGTGACAGCCGCTGCCTGACCGTCAGACGCCTGTTCCTGCGAAGCCGCGTCGTCCGCATCAATCCAGTCAAACTCCACGCCTTCCGCGGAACCAGGCATTCTGGCTCGAAAGAAATGGAACAGCCGGTTCGGCCATTGTTCGACGGAGCAGTCGGCGATGAGCGCGTCGACATCGTTGGGCAGGATGGTTGTTTGCTGCGGATCAATCCGCGACTGCCCCAGCCATTGTGCGATTGAATGAAACTCACGCTCGTACCGAACCTTAGGCGAAAGCGGAACGGGGGGTTGCGGACGAAAAGGCCAGATCATTCTTGTTCAACTTCTGCCACCGGAGGAAAGATTCTCAATTCAAACGAATCGAACAACACGTCGATTTCTGCCGCCGCAGGGTTGCCGCCATTTTTGGCCAGGAAGCCGACTTTAATGAGCCGCTTTTTATCGGAGAACTCAAACGTGTGCACGCCGATCGCCTGAAATGTTTTTCCGTCTCGACTATGACGACAAATCCAGTCTGGTCCGGTGCGTTCGAAGCGAAGCCAGAACGGCCCGTCAATTTCCGTGGGCGTAATCAGGTTGTGAGTCGGACGAGCCCTGTCTTCGCAGACGAGCAGCACCTGAGTCTGGCCGGGCGGATTGTTCGTCTTCTCCATCGAGAACTTGGCGTAGTTATCGTCGTCCTGATACGCGATCAACGCGATTTGATGGTAGAACAACTGCGGCTCGAATTTGCGGACCGCAATCGTGGCCTCAAAATCAACGTTGTCCGGGATCTCGCGATCGACCAGATGAATATTCTTTGCCTGAGTACCGCCGCTGAAGGCATCATTCTTTTCGTCCCCGTGAATGGTGCCTCGCTGAGTTTTCAGCGTCAGCATACCGGGATTTGTTTCCAGCGAAACGTGGTCTTTGGCCGACCGAATGACTGTCCACTTCAGATCTGTCTTTTGGTCGAAAGATTCCTTCAGCACTTCCGGTTCATCAGCGAATGATGCAGGAAGAGAAAATGCTGAGACAACCAAAGCCAGCACAAGACCGCTGTTGATCGTTGGTAACAGACACTTCATGACAGATTCCCTACTGGTTGTAGAAAAACGTTTGTTCCGCCGTTGTGCGTAACAGCTTTCGCCGTTCCTTGTCGCTAACAAAATCGATGTGATCGCGAATCAGCGCGATCGATGCTTCGTATGAGTTATCACCCGTCAATTGATAGGGACAGTCGCTGGCCCACATCAGCCGGTCAGCTCCGTAGGCTTCGAACAGCCGTTTGATCATAGGGACGAGGTCGTGATACGGCGGACGCTTTTTGCCCAGGGCATAGTAGGCTGAGATCTTGACCTTCACGTGCTTGTGTTTTGCCAGGCCGGACAACGCGGAGACGTCTTTTTCGCGAACCGTTCCGTCAACGCCAATGCGGGCGAAGTGGTCGATGACAACGGGCGTGTCCGGATGGCGTTGACAGGCCGCGTCCACTTCAGCAATGTGCTCCGGATTCATCAGGCAACACATGGACTGTCGAGTTTCTGCGGCCGTCTTCCACATGTTGATCATGCCGTCCGTTTGCAGCCAGTCGGTAATGCCTTTCCGCGGCCGAATACGAAGACCGGTGACTCCCTGCTGAAACAGTTGTCGCATGGCTTTCCCGGCGTTGGAACGCAGGTCGTCGACGATCGCAACGACTCGAAACCGGTCGGGCTGCTGCCGCCAGGCATCGATCAGATACGAATTATCGGCGCCATGAAACACGTTGTGCTGAATCAGTACAACTCGCCCCACCCCCTGCGGCGCAGCTACCGCCATAAGATCTTTAGCAGTGAAGTCTTTCGGCGCGAGATCCTCAACGGTGATGCCGGGCTGAAGTTTGAAGACGCTGGTGTCGGACGTCCAGATGTGTGAATGAGCATCAATCCACTCGGCCTTGACGGCGGCACTGGCGGCCGCGCGAGCCGCAAGTGTTGTGCTGCCGACAACCGCCACGCTGGCCGCCAATGCGTCGCGTCGCGAAATTTGTGATTTATCCGGCATCCGTTGACTCCCAAAGTGAATTCACTGCAACTCAAAAACCGGCCTCAACCGATGTCGAAATATCCCCGATTGCCCGCCAAGCCTCGCGGTTTTACCGGTAATCAATTGGTAGATAAAACATGATCAAATGCGAAGACGTTGGTGGATGATTGTAGCGACTGGTTTGTGAGTTCGCGACCATTGCCGACGCGTGCTACATCATGGGCGGCACGACTATTCGACCTCGTCCTTCCAGCGCTCGGCCAGCGTCTGTCGCGAAACAAGCTCGACGTCCACCTCCCACGTTTTACCGTCTCGCTCAAACAGCACTGTCACGACGTCACCGGGATTGTACAGTCGGACAGCGGTGTAAAGGTGTTCACTGTTCAGGATCGAGTAATCGCCGAATTCGATGATGTCGTCCCCCGGTTGCAGGCCCGATTCCGCCGCTGGTGAATGATCTGTGACAGACTCAATAATGCAGCCGACGCCGTCGTGTTGCGGTCCAATGCCCACGACGGCCATGTCCGCGTTTGTATGAACCACTGCAAGGATCTGCAGAGCAATCAGCCCGTTGAAAAAGGCATGCACGAGGATGGGGGCAAGAATTGTCTTCCGCCAATGATAAGCAGCGGCAAGACATACTCCCAACACGGTCACTGATCCGACGCCCGCCATCGGATACGGGTGGCTGAATCCAAAGATCACGGCCTGCAACACAACGGCCACTACGGCTGGCATGCGGCGACGGAACGCATTGTAGAGAAATCCGCGAAAGAATATTTCTTCACAAATGGGGCCGACGATCACCATAAAAAACAGGAAGGAATACAGCACCGGCCCGGAAGGCCATCGCATCATCCCTTCGACAGATGCCGTGCCCATGCGACTTTCGGGAGCGTAGCGGGTGACGATTTCAATGTAGAAATACACCACCACAAGACACACCACGGCGATTGGTAAAGAGACCAGCAATTCGATTGCGAGGGTTCTCTTCGACGGCCGCAGCAACGGTGCACCGCGAGGTTGTCGCGTTACCAGCGGCAGCACTACCATTAGAAGAATCGGAGGCACAAAAACTATCAGCCACACGGTCAATCCGGAGACCAGGTGCCGCCAACTCTGAGCCAAAGCTGTCAGGCCCCGCACCAGCGCGGGCAGCAACAAGCCCAACAAGCCCAACAAGCCCAACACGACAACGCGCAACGACCAGACCGAATCCCACAGGGCGACGCCTTCGTGTCGATCAATAGAACGTGTCATTCATGTCCCCACCGTTCCACTTCAAACAATTCGCAGTGCAGCAGGATCGCTGCGCGATGAAAGTCGGTACGGATGCGATTCTACTCGGCACATGGGCGGATGGTAACCTCACCCCACGCATTCTGGATATCGGCACAGGAACCGGTGTGGTCGCTCTGATGATGGCTCAACGTTTTCCTGCCGCTCACATCACAGCGGTGGAAGTCGACAGGGATGCGAGCGAACAGGCCGCGTCGAACTTTGCCGCCAGCCAGTGGGCCGATCGACTAACAGTTGAGCATATTGCGATCCAGGGCTACGCAACGCACGCAACTTTCGACCTGATCATTTCCAACCCGCCGTTCTTTTCCGGCAGCCTGAAACCGCCGGACGATCAGCGTCGCGTGGCTCGCCACGATGATGGCTTGCCGCATGGCGATCTGCTTTACGCGGCTTCGAGGTTACAAAGTCCTGGCGGACGACTGGCCGTCATATTGCCTGTCGATCAGGGCGAAGAATTCAGAAGGCTTGCGGCGGAGTATGGACTTCACTGCCATCGCCAATGTTATGTGAAGCCAACACCGCACAAGCCCCCGCACCGGTTGCTTATGGAATTCACATCAAACGAGTGCGGCCCTACGACGGAGCCTGAATTAGTCGTCGAAATTAAACGGCATGAGTACTCGCCGGAGTTTGCGGCGATGGCAAAGCCATTTCTGTTAAAGTTGTAGTCCCCACGTATTGCGGGGATGTCCCGGCATCAGTCCCGATCCGTCACGCGCAGTTTGAATTCGTCGCTGTTGCCGACCAGTTCCGGAGCGTACATGCCTTCGATCTGAGCGGGCAGTGCAGAAACTTTCTGGCTGGGCGTTTCGGCACGCAGGCGATAGCTGACGCTGTGATTGCCACGAGCCAGGTTGCTGAGGAAGAAACTGACTCGATCGTCCCGCAATTCCCGGTAAGCTCGTAAGCCTTCAAAGATGTAACCGCTGCGCTGGTCGTCCGGTTCGAATCCGCTTGGCTTACGGTCTTCCAGCATCAGGTACTCGTAGTCGTTCTTGCTATCGACCAGCAGTTCGACTTCGATCAGGTCGCCGCTTGTCACACTGTCGAGACTCTCCAGCAGAACGCGTTTGAACTTCGCCGTCTGCTGGTTCACCACCTGACCTCGGTCGCCACGCACGCTGACGTCTTTATCGTCCGGTTCCAGTTTGTAGAAGCGCCGTTGGACTTTCACTTCCAGGCCAGTGGCTGTGATGTTGTCTTCTTTGGTGAAGTTAGTCAGGTAGGCGTTTAAATACACCGGGCCGCTGCCGGTGCGGCGAAGTTCAATCGTGTGAGCTCCCGTTTTGACCGCATCGCCTTCCAACACCATGGCGTTGTCGAAACTAAAGAGGTTGTCGGCATTGATTTTCACCGTCTTTTGCAACCGACCATCGACGAAAACTTCGACTGTCATGTTCGGCTTGTCTTCGCCGGTGGCAGCGATGTAGTCAGCCATGGCTTCGATCACGATTGCTGTGTCGCGAGTGCTGTTCCAATAGGTTCCGTGCTTGCGGTTGTTCAGCAGGTACTTGACCAACCTTGGCGCGACATCACTTTTCGGATTCACCTTCAGCAAAAGTTGCAGATAGCGAGCCATCGCTTCGTTTTCGCTGCCGTACCAGTACCACCAACTGTTCTGCGGCATCTTCAACCACGCCGTTTGGTTTTCGTCATCCTGCTGCAGAAACTGTTCGATGTTCCGCAGCAACATGTCGCGACGTTCGGCGTCATCCTGTGCATGCAAAACGATGCCGGTCAGTGCCTTCGCATAGACAGACAGGTTGCCTCGATCGCGGTACAGATAATCCGACATAGCAGTGTCAGTGCCATCGTGTTCTGTCAAAACGAACGCGACGAAGGCGTCCATGTTGTCGGCCGAATTCTTGTACGGCACTTTGCGATCCTTCAGTTCATCGGGATGCTCACGCCGCCAATCGGCTTCTTTTAGCTTGGCAATTTCTTCCGCCTGATAAGCTTTCAACCATTCGACGCCTCGCTGTAGTACGTCGGGAAGAACGGGGACGCCATTGCGATCTGCGATCGTTAAACCGTGTACCACGATCGACGTCAGGTGCGGCGTAGAATGTTCGCCGAAGCCGCTGAACCAGCCCCAGCCGCCATCGGTTAGCTGCATGTTGCTAAGATCCGTGACGCCGGTCTTCACGATGACATTCATCTCTGTTTCGTCGAAGACCGGATTGCGATCGTAGCGTTTCCACTGAGCCGCTCGGTTGGCCGCGTCGCCCAATTCTTGGGCGTTCAGGTTGGTCCGTTTCTTCTGAACGTCGGCAAGGCTGACACCCATTTTCTTCAGCGTTTGTTGAGTGATCACAGACGGCAGAAAACGGTTGAGCGTTTGTTCTGTGCAGCCGTAGGGATATTCAATCAGGTACGGCAACGCATCGACCATGGCGCCGGCCAGAGTCGGGCTGTAGCGGATTTCCAGCCGCGACTGTTCTTCGATGCGAGCGGCCGGAACGTTGATATCGACGGTTGCCGAATCGCCGTCGGGGCGAATCACGCCGGTGAAGCTTTCCGTTTTCAGAATGCCGTGAACCTGAACCGGGACCGACAATTCGGAAGCGTCCGATTCTTCGTCAGTGAGTGCCTTCATGCGGACTTTCGCCGTGCCGGACGCCACCACGTGGACGTTCCAGTCGACTCGCACTTCACCACCTGCCGGGATCTGAACTGTCTGCTCAGCGTCGCCCTGGATCTGCAGTTGCCCGCCTTCGGTTTCCAAAACCACTTTGGTGGACTTGGCAGTTTCCAGATAGTTGTGCACCACTGCTGACAGTGTGATCTGGTCAGTTTCTGTGAAGAATCTCGGTGTTTGAGGCCGGATGATCAGGTCTTTCGAGCTGATGATATCGCTACTGCCGGAGCCGACTCGCGTACCATCGCCCAGCGTCCACGCTTTGACTTTCCATGTCGTCAGGTTGTCCGGTACTTTGAATTTCACTTCGACCGTGCCGTCTTTGTCGGACGTCACGCTGGCCACCCAGTAGGCGGTGTCCGCGAAACTGGAACGGACGGTTGGTTCGACCACGGGCTCGCCGCCGCCTCCACCACCAGGAGCTGCCGGGGCTGCCTTCATCATGGCTGCGGCCGGAGCAGCGAACCCTGGAGCAGCCCCTGCGGCAGGTGCGGCATCTTCCATCATCATCGATTCCACCTGCATGCCGCGGCCACGTCGCATCACGTTACCACCGCCGAAGCCACCACCCATGCCGTAACCGCCAAAGCCACTGATCATACCACCGCCGAATCCGCCGCCCATGCCGAAGTCCTGGCCAGCCAGAATCTGCATCGTAACTTCGCCATTCAGATATACCGGCCCCGACGTTTGTTGCAGCGTCGACTGAATTTGCACGTTGTGGTGCCTTCGCACATTCCAGAAGAATGAACGAATCTCCGGAATGCTGCTGGCGGCAATGTATTCCAAACTGGCGTCGTAAACGCTTAACACCGTGTTGCCAATGAATGGCTTGCCGTCGACGTCAGTCAGTTTTAGCTTCACCGTGGCTTCGTCGCCCGGTCGATACTTTTCGGCAGAAGGCAATACTTCGACGTTCGCCACCTTCTTTTCCGGTGGCACGATGATTTCACGCATCTCACTGTGAATGCGGCCGTCTGCGATTGTTAACGCTTCGACAAAGATGTTGGGCGTGTCGCTGCGGCTGACTTTGATGTCGACGGTGGTACTCTTGCCATCCAATCGAACAACCTGCGGCATCGGACACAGCCCATTCGCCGGCCTCACAAACAGCAGTACGGTGCCATTCTCCTTGTTCGCGTTGATTTGCAGCGTCGCCGTTTCACCTGGCTGGTAGTCTCGCTTTTCCGTGATCAATTCAAGGTCATTAAACCGGTAGCCGCGACCGTCTTCATTCGGCCCGCGAACAAACAGCACGTAGCCGCCTTCTGCTTCATGGCCTTCTGCGTCGGTGACTTTCACGGAAACTCGGTACTGGCCCGCATCCGGAATCACCATCTTCACTGCCGTACGGCCATCGTCGTCCGTATTGACGTCCCACGATTCGACTTCGCGTTCCACGGGCTTATCGTCTTCGTATGTGACGGCGTACAGCACCGCCCTGCCGCTGCCTTTCACCGAACGACCGTCCGGCGTGCGCGCCTGAGCACTCACGTTGACCGTGTCGCCAGTGCGATAGTGGCCTCGATCGGTCCACACGAAAACTCGAAACGGTTCGCGAGCCACCAGCACGTTTCCCGTGCCGATAATCGTGCGGCGCGACTGATCGACGACTTCGGCAGTGATGCTGTAGTTGTGATCGCTGTCGCTGTGTTCGTTTAACGCGGCGGCGGTATCGATATCGATCGAAAATGTTCCGTCTTCGCCGATTTCGGCTTCGCCTTCGACGACGACTTCCGGCGGATCCGGGTTCCAGCCACGCCACGGCGGAATCGGACCATAGCAGCCCCATCGATTCCAGCCGGGATACCAGTTGTAATCTGGAGCGAACCACCAGTAGCCGGGCGAATACAGCCAGTCCCAGCGAGCGACCGGGTACCAGCGGCTGTCTTTTTTCGTACGCTCCACTTTGTAGTGAACGCTGGCTTCGGTCACAGGTGCACCGAAGTAGTATTTCGCATTCACCTTCGCCTGAATCTTCTCGCCCAGCATGACGGGCTTGTCCGGCGCATCGATCGTGACTTCGAATTCCGGTTTGCGATATTCTTCGACTCGAAAACTGCCGCTGCCGAGTTGGCGGAAACCTGTCGTTCGCGAGGTCTCGAGTTTGCCGTTGCGCATCCGAGTTTTCGTTTCGTCGATACGATCGGCAATAATAATCTGATAGGTGCCCAGAGTCGCGTCGGCAGGGATTTTCCATTCGCCGTCGACACCCGCCCATTTGTCAGACTTGACGTCTTTGTCCAGAACGAGGTCGCCTTTCGGGTTGCGAATCATGATGGCGAAGTTCTGATTGGCAAACTTCGCATCGTCTTCGCTGAAGCGAGGTTTCCTCACCCACAGACGAAACTTCACGTCGTGCTTCGGCCGATACACGGGCCGATCGGTGACGGCATACACTTTGGTCGGAGCGTAACTGAACTCAGGAATCTGTTGAGGATTCCACACGCCGTTGAAGCCGTCGTAGGCCATGCGACCATCGTCCGTCCGCACGATCGTCAGCCACTGTAGTTGGTTTTCGAACTGTGCGTGATTCGGCACGACCAGCCCGTTTTCGTCGGTGCGTTCGGCGAATCGCTTTGTGATCGTGCGGTAGTTGCGAGTGCGGTCAATGCGTTCCTGACGCCACCCGAAGAATTCAACGTTGGCATTGGCAATCGGTTTCCCACTGACGGCATCGGCCACAAAGTACAGCGTGCCTTTTTCGACTCGCTTCCGCGTGATCGCCGTGTCGGCCACCCAAATGACCATGCGAGCTTCATTGCCATCCTGCATTTTGCCGGTCACGAAGTACGCACCCGCTTTCTGCAAAGGCGTCGTGACGGTGGTTGCTGCATCGAAATGGTCAGCGGGCGGATCAAGCGGCAGGTCCCATGTGGCAACAGCTTCGCCAAGGTACTTTTCCTGGTCGGCGTTGATGATTTGCATGCCGACGTTTTCAATCTGCGTCTTCTGATAGTCAACTCGAGCGGGGCTGCTTTGCAAATACGCCTTCACGTCGTCGAGCAATTTACTGATATCGACCGGCCGCGCCGTGAAGCTGACGTTCGAGCCGTTGCGGTAGCGGATGTCGAAAGTTGCTCCATCGCCCGCCGGCTGCATCTGTACGCTTTGAAACTGCACCCAGTTCTTTTCGATCTGGTCGATGCGTTTCTGTATCTTCTCCTTCGCCCGCTCACCTTCGGTCTCCGCCAGCAACTGCTTTAGCAAAGCGGCCGCCTTTGGATATTGATGACGGTTCATCCGCACGCCAATCAGCGTTTCCAGGGCGGTCGGTTTTCGATTGTCGTTACGAGCAACCACCTTTTCCAGAATCACGATGTGATTGAATTCGTCCGGCAATTCAATGCGTTTCGCGCCGGTGGCCAGTTGTGCAACGGTTTCGGAATCGCTGAGTTTATGTACGGCCCAAATGTCGTCGTCGGCTTCCTTTTCGCCATCAGCAACCAGTGGCACGGGGCCGCTGACAGAATGAGAAACGCCAAACTGCGATTGCAAAAAACCGGCCCATTCCAAATCGACATCGCTGCGGCGACTTGGATCGACTTCGGCAGATTTTTCCAACGCCCACCGCCAGCGTTCGCCGTCCGTTTTGGCGGCTTCCCATGATGTTGGGAGCTTGTGAAACACAGGGTTGCCATCTTCGTCGACGGGAGCTCCCTGGGACGAACGCGGAACGAATCGCCCACCGCGGCTGAAGCCGCCAGGACCGAAGCCTCCGAAACCTCCGAAACCGCCGGCTTCTTCGTAATCGGGCAGCGTTTCCAAATCCGTCAAGTCCTGCAGCCGCCATGCTTCGGAATATCGATATCGTCCAATGTTGTCGGCAAGCAGGTGGTAAACGTCGTACTTTTCTGCCGGCTTTGCTGCGTCGTCTTTTTCCAGCAGGGCAATGGCCTGCTGCAGCAGCTGAATCGACCGCACGCGGTCGCGTTCAACGGAATTCACCACCTTCCCGCCGCCGCGATGATGCCCGCGTTCGAACTTGCCGCCAATCAGGTAACCTTGCGGTGGAATCTGTTGACTTAGCACCGAAGCTGCCTGAGACAAAAGCGGCCAGTGCGTTGCGTGTCTGTCGACCACGCTTTCCAGGAATTCGTCGACTTCCTTCAACTGCTCGAGCTGGCTCATGCACTGCACAGCCTTTGAAAAATCGTCCGGCAGCTTTCCGTCGGAATTCGTTTCGTCCAGCGCGAGCGTTCGATAGACCTCAAGAGCTTCCGCGAAGTTCTGATCCGTCATCAGCTTTTCAGCGCGTTGTCGATCGGCTGTGCGATCCTGCATCGTAGTGGGTTTCGCAAACAAAGAGTGGGCAACCAACATGGTGCTGCCGAGACTAACGACAGACAGAAACACGATCAAAGACTTACGCATCGCCATGACTTTTCCAGTGAGTGCATCGCTCACAATTCAGGTTCAAACAACCAACCGGAGGGTATCCGCCGGCGGGCCTGCCGACCAGACCGGGACGTCTCCTCGAAGTTGGAGTGTAGAAAACCGCGATTCGTTCCGCGTTTTTTGGAACGATGTCAATGTGCGCCGCAAAATCAAGCTCGTTTGCGCGGCGGGACGCTGCATTTTTCCGACTCAGACAACTTTGTAAGAAAGTTGTGAGGCCATCCGGCAAGTCCAAAACGGCGCGCGGGGTCAACGCGCGCGGGATCAACTCGACTCAGTCAGTTCGACCGCCGACGCGATCAGGTCGTCTGGTCCTTCATCCGTCGAGCCGCTCCGCCCAGAAACAACACGTCGACGCCGGCAGCCAAAAGCGTGCAGCCTTGTTTGGCATAGCCGTTTATTGCGTCGGCATCAACGCCAAACGAGCCGATCGGAATGGCGGCCGACCGACATGTCGCAATCACTTTGGCGATGGCGGCTTTAACTTCCGGATCGTCGATCTGGCCCATCTTTCCGTAGCTGGCCGACATGTCGTACGGTCCCAGCAACACGGCATCAACGCCTTCCACCGCCACAATTGCGGCGATGTCCTCAACCGCCCGCCGGTGTTCGGCCTGAACGATCACGGCGATCTCATCGTTGGCCGACGCGACGTATTCCGCGAACTTGAAACCGTAGCCGTGAGCTCGCGCCAGCCCGACACCGCGAGAACCTTCCGGCGCGTACCGCGAAAACCGCACCACGTCGGCGACCATCTCGGCCGTATTGGATTGAGGCACGATGACACCGTGAGCCCCCAAATCCAGCACACGCTTGATCCAGGCTTCACTGCACTCGGGAACTCGCACAACACACGGAACGCGATCGCCGACAGCCTGCAGAATCCCCTGAATGTCGTTCACATCCAAGGGGCCGTGTTCGGCGTCAACAAATAGCCAATCGAAACCAGCGTCAGCCAGAATTTCGGCCGTCGACGGAGTCGGCAGCGTGACCATTGTTCCGACCAGTTTCTCGCCGGACCTCAATCGTGCTCGAAAATCGTGACCGCTCATTTCGCACTAACTTTCAGCAACGCACCGCGAGTTCGCACGAACAAAGCGTCACCGACGATTGCCGGTGATCCCAACACGGAATCCCCCATGTCGTTGACGGCGAGAATTTTCAGCTCTGGACCTTCCTCCATGACCACGATCTTCCCGTTCTCACTGGCGACGTACACTTTGCCATCACCATAAACTGGCGACGCGAAATAGTCGCCTTCGTTACGGATTCTTGCCGGGCCGAACACAGAATCGCCGTCCGCCGTGTTAAAGCATGTGGCAATCCCGCCGCACTTCACCAGCAGCATGCGATCGTTCACAACCAGCGGCGACACGATGTGGTCCGTATGCTTTGTCGGCTTTTTCCACAATACATGAGTGTCTGTAACGTCGCCTCGGCCACCAGCTTTCACTGCCAGAATAAATTCCTGAGCCGGGTTCTTTGCGTCGTAGGCCGCACCGGCAAAGTTATCAGAATTCAGGAAGGCGATATCCAGCTCCGCACCTTCCAAATCGCCGTCTCCATCGAGGTCACCTTTGTCGAACGTCTTCTTGTAGAAGCTTTCGGGAACGGGTCGCTTGCCGACAAACGCCTGCACTTCGTCTCGAGTCAACTTGTCGTCCGCGTTGCCGGTTTCGGCTCGGTCGACGCTCGCCAGCCACTGATTGGCAATTCCACCACTCTGCAAAGAAATGTAGACGACGCCGTCTTTGCACACGGGTGTCGTCTTAATATTGCGGAGCAGCGTTTTTGCCTTCCACAATCGCTTGCCCGTGGCCGGATCGTAGCCGACTAAAATGCCGGTGCCGCCAACGACGATCTCATCACCCGCATCCGTTTCGCAAACGACAGGGTGAGAATAATTGACGGCCATATCGTTGCGGTCGTCTTTCCATCGCAGCTCGCCCGTTTTTTTGTCGAAGGCGTAGAAGGCGGGATGAAGGTCGTCGTCCTGGCAAAACAAGACCATGTCTTTGTACAGAACCGGCGACATGCCAGCTCCCCATTTGAACACAAAGTAGGGAATGGGCAGTTCTTTCTTCCAGACGTCTTCGCCGGTTTCGGCGTCAACGGCAACCAGGCCGAGCGTCCAGAAGTAGAAATAAACTCGTTCATCGTCAGCAGCCGCCGTCGTTGCCGCGTAGCTGTTGGTTTTGTGAATTTCATCGATGTCGCCGATTGGCCATTCGCGCGACCAAAGTTGCTTTCCGCTTTCGGCATCAAAAGCGTACAGCCCGATCGTTTTGTCATCGACCATCGCAGACGTGATCACTCGTCCGTCGGCCACCACCGGGCTGCCGATGCTGTCCCCCAGTTTCGCACTCCATGCGACGTTTTTCGTGTCAGAAAATTCCACCGGCAGTGACCCGGCATCGTTTGCGATTCCCGAACAGTTGGGCCCGCGAAACTGAGGCCAGTCGCCAGCGTTGGCGGTGGTGTTCGCGAACTGGGTAAAGCAAAGACAAGCAGCTATCAACATCACGCGAAGCATGATTTAAAACTCCGATTCGGGGACACAGCAGATTATTCGAAGCCAACATCCTGACTACCGTGCCCGTGCGACGGAAGTCACTGGCCACAAATAATTGCGCGATTGAAGATGCATCGATAATCGGATGTCACGTCTGTTGACAACGAGGCCCACCATTACTGCGAAGACCGAACAAAGCCCCCCTAACAAAACCTGTGTGAGCCGCGACGTTTGTGGTTTCGTTTCAGGCAAGAAGTGAGGAGGGGGCGACAAATGTCGTCGACGACGAACGACGCCGCCTGAGGCGGAACCACAAGCGTCCCGGAGGGTTGCGACGAAAGCAGCCGATCTGCGGCGTCAGCGCTCCTCGACGACATCTGTCGCCTCGTCACTTTTCCTTGCATCTCGACCACTGTCGTCACAACGCGGCCACACAGGTTTTGTTAGGGGTTCAAAGAATCCTTCGCAAATGTGAGCGAACTTCCTATATTGCCCGCGAAATCGACGCTTCACCCAAACGGTTACCTGTCTGTCATCCAGCGACCCACGGGAGCGACACCTTCTTATCGGAGCGTTAGCCTTCATCGGCTGACGGGCCGTCCCGTCCTCTCACCGGCTGGCGGGCTCCGCCCCACCCCGTCATAGTTTTGGGTAACTGGAATGCAGAAAGTTGTTTTTGACGAACCTTATGAATTTGTGCCGCCGTATCGCGGCACGTTCTGGTCGTGGGCCGTCGGAAAGTACCTGCCCAGGCTGCTGAAAAACCGCTACGGAATCGTGAGCTGGGAGACTCACGGCCTGGACAACCTGCGCGAATCGTTGAAGGCCGGACACGGCGTCGTGCTGTGCCCCAACCACTGCAGCTTCGCCGACCCAATGGTGTGCGGCATTGTCACCACAGAAACGCCCGTCCATGCTTACGCGATGGCAAGCTGGCACGTGTTCAAACAAAGCTGGCTGGAAACATTCGTCGCTCGCCGCGTCGGAGCGTTCAGTATTTATCGAGAAGGCATGGACCGCCGAGCTCTCGACACCGCGGTAGACATCGTCGCCACCGCCGAACGGCCTCTGGTCGTGTTTCCGGAGGGCGTGATATCGGCCGCCAACGATCGCCTGATGCCGCTGATGGAAGGCACCTCGTTTGTCGCGCGAGCAGCCGCGAAAAAACGAGCGAAGCATCATCCGGAATCGAAAGTCGTGATTCACCCGCTCGCTCTGCGCTACCAGCACCAAAGCGATCCGGAAACGGCCTTGGTATCAGTCATGGATCGACTCGAACAGCGAGTGTTCTGGCAGACTCAAACGCCCCTGCCGATGCTGCAGCGAGTCCACCGGCTGCGCGAGGCGGTGCAGTGTGCTCGCGAAGTGCAGATTCTCGGCCAGGCGGCCACCGGCTGTGTGGAAGATCGAATGGCGCGCCTGGTGAACCACATCTTGCAGACGTACGAACAGGAATGGCTTGGTAAAGTTCGCTGCGGCGACCCGATCTTCCGCGTCAAAGATCTGCGAACCGAAATCATCGCCGACATGGTGGCCAACAAAGTCGATACAGCAGAACGCCGGCGGCGTTGGCGGCATCTCACCGACCTGTATTACGCTCAATGCATGTCACTGCACGTGCCCGGCTACCTGGATGAAGAACTGGTCGGCGATCGCCTGAACCATCACATCTTCGAAACAGTTGCTCGACTGGAAGAGGAACTGACCGACCAATCAACGGTCATTGAAGATATTCACGCAGTCGTGAAGCTTGGTACCGCGATCGAGATCGATCCGAGTTCTCGACGAAGCCGCGGCGAAGACAGCCTGATGAGTGACCTGCGGACGGAAATGCTGAAACTGTTCGGAGTCCCCGACCACTGGCCTCCCGTTCCGGTGCGCGATGTCGAATCGCTGGAACAAAGTATCACTTCGTAACTTCCGCTTTTGTTTTGGCTTTGCGATTCGCCCGGCGGGCGGCAGTACGTTGCCTTGGGCACAAGCCCGGGGGCGCGTTCCAGCGAGATTGAGAAAGCCCCGAAGGGGTGGCAGTAGTTTCGTTTCATCCTATCGCTGTCGCCCCTCCGGGGCTTTTGTGGGCGACGCTTCGCTAACCTCGGGCTTACGCCCGAGGCTACGTGCTTCGGCCCTGCCGGGCCAGGAACACACTCCAATGCCCGCACTTTGGCGGAACAAGACCAGTCCAAACGTTAGAGCACGTCATGACCTATTTCCTGGAAGCCCGAGCTCCCCCCCTGCGACTAATTTTTGGACCTCTTTTGTTTCACCGCGAATTAACAACTATTTCGGAAGTGGAATCGTCAGCGTACCGTTCCGTTTTGTCTGCACGCGGACGTAGCCGTTGTTTTCCGTAAACGGTTCCTTCATGCCTTTCCAAACCGTGCGTTGAGCTGGGCTTAGAATGGTGAGCTCCAGTTTCGAAAGCTTGAACAATGGAATGCAAAGCAACGTGAGTTCGTCAGTGTTCCGCTGATAACTACTCTTCGCAACATCACCTGACGGCAGCATCTTCTGGACGCTCTTCAACAACCGTTCCCGCTGGAACGGTTCCAGCCAGAGTTCTCGATCCAGCATCGCCACGACGAACTTCGCTCGAGCGTCCTTTAGCGTTTCGTCGCGATTCGTGATCGCCTGGGAATTCTCAGGGACGCTGGACTTCACCGTGTGCGTCCACAACTCGTTTGCGAGCAGTTGACTAATACTGGGAACCGGAAAAGCGACTACCACATTTCGGCCCGCATTCTGTTGCTGGTAGCGCTCGATGTTCTTTCTCGTGTTCGCTTTCCATGCTCTGATGACCGAATCCATCGTCCCCTTGCCCGCCAGTGTCAGTCGTCGGACGTCTCGTTCCGAAAGGTCGCAGGTTGACTCGTAGAAGTCGATTCGCACGGCTAGGTTGTGCTGCAATCGTGTTCGTTGTGCTGCGGACACATCTTTTAGTCTTTGCTGCACCGTTTCCGCGTCTTCTGCCGTCATGACCGGAAAGGCCTCGCTATTGCCTGACGCGGCGGACTGTGGTGCTGTCAGTGCAACGGCGAGGACTTTCTGGTTGTCCGAAAAGAAACCGTTCGGTTTCCACGTGACGACTGTGCCAATCACAGAAGTCGAAGGGAAATACTGGAACGATCGTCGTGCCCGCTCCTTCGTCTGCATCGAATAGCAGGCGGCGTTCAAGTCCACCTTCTTAGAAACGATCTCGGCCATCTTTTCCCGCTGCTCAGGCGTGAAGAAGAAGTACTCATCCAGCAGATTCAGGACATAACCCAAAGCCGCTGCTCGATAGAATTCTTCTCGCTCTTCCAGCGCCTCTGACAATTGATTCGCCTGCTTTTCCGGCAGCGCGACTTTATCTTTGACGGCTTCCGTGCCGGCGCCTTCCAAATACAGCGCGGGACCGGTCAGGTCTGTAAACACGATCGGAAAGAAGTCGTCGAAGACACGCTGTCTGTCCTGGGCGTCCCCGGCTTTCCAGGACTTTTGCGAATCGGAAATCGATGCCTCAAGGGCTGCGGCCAGCTCCCGTTGCTGTGGCTCAGTAAGTTCCGCCTGAAGGTCGAACCATTCCTGCATCACGGCGGCGTGCGACTGTAGACGCTTAAGCCGTGTATCGACATCTTTTGCGGGCCGAGCAACAGCCTCCTGAGCCGGCCTGAATCCCGCCGCTGGCATCGCCGGTCGCACGGGCCGCGCGGGTCTGGCCTCTTCCGCCCCGGTAAGCGCCTTCAATGCCCGCTCGATTGCTGAAGCCATCTTTTCGACTGCAGTGCCCGGCTTTTGTTGAGCGGTCGCCGGAACGTCTGCGATCAAAAGGACCAGCAGAAACGCCAGTCCGCGTTGGGTCGTAATGAAACGTCTTGAATCCATGTCCACTCCATTTCATGTGCCTATGGCTCAGCGGTCACCCCTACTACATGCTTGATTGTTGACCCATGAAGACGACAATGCAAGTTGGCCTCGCAATGACTTCATGCGAGCCTTCCGCATGTGGAGAAAACAAATGGCGAATCGACAGAGATCTTTGCTCGTTGTGGTTCTGCTAACGGTGGCCGTGTCCACCCTGCCGGAAGCCAATGGCCAAGACGCTGTGAAAGCAGAATCGGATACGGTGGAACTTATTGCAGCTTTGAATCAACGCCGAGCAGAGTTCCCGGCGGTTTTCTCCCATAACTTTGCCAACGACGGCTTGCCACCGAAGTTTTTTGTTGCCGGTGATGCTGACCTGGACAACATGCAGCAGCGGCGAGATGGACTGGTCGCACGCGTGCAGGCGAATGGAACATGGACATCGACCAACCTGACTCTGCAGTTTCAGCTCATCGGCGACTTTGACGTGGAAGCGGATTTCACGGGATTGAAATTCAAAGGCCCGGAATTCAGCGGCGTCGGGATCGCCATTGCCATTGACGATGAACAGAAGCTGATCCCTCGAATTCTAAGAAGCAAAGAACTGCGAGAACGGCAAACAGTTCGAGTTTCGATGTCGAAAATCATCGACGGCGAACGCGATTTTGGTGACAACAGTCAGGCCCCCTGCGAAGCCATGTCTGGTGTACTGAGGCTCAGTCGCCGCGGAAAGACGATCTACTACCTTGTTGCCGATAATGACACCGCCGACTTTCGACTCGTCGGGCAACGAACCGCTACAGCAGACCCCACAACTCCGAAAGCCATTCAGTTTCGTTCACTTTCGGACGGCAGTGCGTCCTCGGAAGTCGTGTGGACAAATATTCGCCTTGCCGCAGAACGGTTGCTGCAGCCTCCTCCCCGAGGCGTGACGCCGATTCGGTCGCTGTACGTTCTCACCTTCGCCGATGGCAATCTGAAAAAGATTGCCGAGCCCGCGCCTGGCATGACACAGCTCGGATCTGCCGAATGGTCCAGCGATGGAAAAACGATCGTGTGCGACATGTCGAAAGGAGGCACGGCCACATCGCGAATCATCAGGATGAAAGCAGATGGAAGCGACTTCGAAGACTTGGGTCACGGTTGCATGCCCAGCCTTTCGCCGGACGGAAAGAAGATCGTTTATTCTGTTCCCGGTCGCGGAATCACAACGATGAACTCAGACGGTTCAAACGTCGAAACCATTGATGCGCAAGGCTGGGGAACTCAGTGGTCACCGGATGGTAAACACATCGCGTGGGCCAGCGGTAATAACATAACACTGCTCAACACCGAAACCGACGAACGGACACAATTACTGACACCCGCTCAGCAACTAATGGTCGGCCACATTTACTGGAACCTGGGCTGGTCTCACGACAGCAAGTCGATTGCTTTTAAATCGGGCAGTCCGGCCGGCAAGTATCAACTGGTGGTCGCTGATATTGGGTCACCGGACGGCTTTCAGGTATTGTATACGTCGACAAACATGGAAGAAGACGTGTCGTGGATGGCGGACAACGAGTCCATCGTGTTCACCGCAATGCTTGAGGATGGTGCTCGACGCGAACTGGCCACGATCTCTCGCGAAAAGGGTGCAGTTGCAAAGCGGCTATCGGCAATCCCGGAAGGCTGGATTGGCCTCAACCCCGACTGCTCACCAGACGGCAAATACGCCGTCTTCGCCGGCGCGCCGCCTCCGCAACCCACCGAATGGACGGGTAAGTGACGTGATAGCGGGATGTGTTGGCGTTTGAAGTTTGAGACTTGCGAGTTCACTCTCGCGTTTCAAAGACCATGCGGCTTTGGAAAAAGGGCCACGCACCTGTACCTCTCCCAGGCGAAGCCTATGGGGGAGGTCGGACAAGCGAAGCAATGTCCGGGAGGGGGCACGCGTTGGCATGCCAGTCACGTTCCGCGCCCGGCCCTCCCCCGATCTTGCTTCGCTCGATCGACCCCTCCCACAATAAATTGCGGGAGGGGTTGAAGCGAAAGTGGACCCGACTTGTTCTTGTTGTGAGTGAGTCTGCTCAAAAAGCACAATGGACTGGCCTTTTCCATAGCCGCACAGTTTCATCATGGTGAACCTGCATCGTGATGAACCTGGTGCCACTCAATTGATGCTGCCCATTCAGTCCAGCAACACCAGAGCGTCAGACAATTCATTCACATCGTCTTCGCCGCGCGGCAACGCTGTGGCTAAGGAGGTCGCGGCATGGTTGATCGTGTCACAAATGGCGGTGCCGACGTCGTCTTTGCGAAGAGCTTCAGTGAGGCGTTCGCACAATTGTTGCGGAAATTCTTCGCCCAGCTTTTCGACCACAGTGCGATCGCCCAAAACCACGGCCATGCGTTCGTACAGGGAGACAAAGATTAAAACACCCGAAGCGCCTTCGGTGTGATGCACGCGGCGGTCGAAAAACAGTTCGCGAGCTCGCAGATTCACTTCTTCTTTCATCTGCTGGCGAGCCGTAAACAATAAACGTAGACCGTGGAACCGGTCTGCCAGCACGGCACCGACCAGAAAGCACACAGCCATCACGGTAACCATGAGCAACACCTGAGCCCACACGGGAAAGCCACCCCAGTGTCCGGTATCAACGTCGCCAGGAAACGCCAGAAAGACGGCGATCGCTCCCAACATCGCGCACCACAGGCCAACAATATCTTCGGCACGGTCATATCGCCCCGAGGCGGTCGCCACGACGGGCACAATTTCGCAGCACGATTTCGATTCGGCAGCACTAACGGCAGCAGCGACTTTGGTTCGCTGGTCGGTTGTGACGGCTTCGGATGCTGTTTGCATGTTCGGTCTTCTCTTCACATTCGGTGGGCAACACGGCCCAATGGGCGGCAATAAAACGATAAAACTTCGGCAGCGAACTTACCACGAACCGGACGCTCCGCCGCCGCCGGAGAACCCTCCGCCAAACGAACCGCCACCAAACCCGCCGCCGCTACCCCGGCTGTTCGCCATCGACCGCATCACAAACCAAAGTACCGTGAACACGCCGCCCCAAAACAGCCACGCCCAACCACTGGCCCCTCGACGGTACAACGACACGGCCGTAAATATGGCAAGTCCCACAAAAACCAGGGGCACGATATATTCCATCGCTGACTTCGGCCGACTGGGAAGCTCCAGCTTTCGCGCCATTTTGTCCAGCGCTTCCACGCCCGCTACGATGCCTCCGGAAAAGTTCCCCTGCTTGAACTGAGGAATAATGAATTCATCCATGATCTGCTGGCAGGTTTGATTTTCGCTGCGGCCCCAACCGGCTCCTAATTCAATCCGAGCTCTCCGGTCTCCCTTAGACACCAGCAGCAGAATTCCAGTGTTCCAATCCTGCCCTTCCAGCTTGGCGTGGCCAATCTGCCACTGATTGAACAGCAATGCCGCAAACGTTTCGATAGGCATGTTGTTGCCGCCGCCGTGTTCCGCCATCGAATTAATCGTGACCACGATGATCGGCGTCGCTTTGTCTGTCAGCAGCTTGTCACAGATTTCGCGAATTTGGGCGACTGACGCTTCATCCAGCAGCCCCGCTTCGTCGCTGACGAATTCTCGTTCTCCGGGCGGCTGAAGGTCGAATTCCTGAGCGACCGCCAACGTCGCAGAAAACGACATCAACAGGCACGGCAAAGCTTTCATCAGACATCGAGGTAGCATTGTTCAGAACTTAATCAGGGCAGTGGATCGGTTCATGACGGGAAGTACGATTGTGACGGTTCAACAACAGCCAACAGTGAGAGGCTGCGCTTTCATTGAAAATAGTCCGTCGACGGGTCTCAACCGGAATGTATCTTCGTTGCAGACGCACAAACTAGCGGCTGCTGCCGTTGCGGCAAACGCAAAGCAGTGAGTCATCAGTTGTACCGACCACCCTCCCAGATGAGAAGACACAACGGATGCTGGACAAACTTCGGGAAGGACTCCTGTTCCAACTCGCGAAAACTCTGTACAAACGAAACCTTGGCCAATCGGAAGAGATGACGGCGGCGCTCGAAGATCGCGAAGCCTACGAAAGCTATCGAGCCGAATGTGTGGAAAAAATTCGGGAAGCAGCACACCGACTCGCTGTTCCCGTCAGCCAGCGCGATGTCCTGGATCTCGGATGTTTCGACGGTGCGTTGACCTCAAGCCTGAAAACATTCGACCCGGCATCGCTGACCGGAATTGACATCGATGCCGACGCGATCGAAACCGCGAATATCAAATTCGCCGGTCCCGATGTGGAATTTCGAGTCAGCGGCACCGATAGATTGCCGCTCGCCGACGAATCGATTGACACCATTATTTCCTACGATGTCTTTGAACACGTCGAAACCCCAGCGCAGATTCTGTCCGAATGTTATCGCGTGCTTCGACCGGGCGGTTCGATGCTGATTGGAACCTGGGGTTGGTACCACCCATTCGCTCCGCACTTGTGGTCGGTGATGCCCGTTCCGTGGGCGCATGTTTTGTTTAGCGAGCGGATTATGTTGCGTGTTTGTCGACGTATCTATCAGACAGACTGGTATCAGCCGAACATGCACGACTTCGATAAAAACGGCGAACGCATCCCGGACAAATTCAACTACGAATCCATTCCCACAGACTATCTTAACAAGTTTCTGATCCGCGATTTCGAACGCATTTTTCAGCAGTCCGAATTCGATTTTCAGATCCATCCGGAACGATTTTCATCGCGAGCCGCAGCGTGGACGAAACCACTGCTCCGAGTACCAGTGCTGAAAGAATTCTTTACGTCCTACATTTGGTGCGTGTTGAGCAAACCCGGCAACGTGCGGCAGACTCCGTCCCCGAGAATTTCGACTGCACCAGAACGACCAGTGCCGCAGCCATCGAGCTGCCCATAGCGGGCTGCTCGCGACTGGCTGACCGGTTGCCGTCGATTGCAACTTGCATGGCTATCACGCCTCGTACGTCGCCAGCGCTTTGGCGATGTGTTCGAATGCGGTCGGGGCCATGTGGTTGAAGTAGTCCCACGAATGGCCACCGTGACTGGTGTCCAGATCTCGCTTGTGCAGAATCCCGGACGATGACAGCTTCATGCCCAGCCGCACGGCTCCGTCAAACCAATCGGTGTCGTCGGGGTCGCAACAAAACCACTGATGCCGTGGCCATGCCAACGGGTGCAGGTTTAGCACAACCGTCGCCTGTCGAGCCTCTTCTGCGTTGTCGAACATTTCGTCCAGCGGCAAACCCTGACCGTGAAGCTGAAAGAAATCGATGGCGGGAGAAATCGCAGCAACGACAGGAAACTTTGCCGCATAGCGGTAGCTTAACTGCAGCGCCCCCTGGCCCCCCATGCTGATGCCCAATAACGCGATATGAGGCGTTTCGATCTTCCAGCGTTGTTCGATGAATGGCACCAATTGATCCAGCAGCCATTGTTGCGGCGTGACGTCGGTCGAGAATTCCGGGCAGACGTGATCCAGCCACCACGACCGCTGCCCGTCCGGACACACTGCCACCAGATTGTGATCCAACAGCAATTTGCTGAACGTCGGGTTGTCGTTCAACATAATTCGACCATGCCCGTGCAGAAACAGAACGCAACCGGCGGGAGCCGACTGTTCGCCATGGTCTGCCGAGCCGGCATTTTTTCGCGGGTCGAACACGTCCACGCGATGTCCGTCAACTTCCGTCGTTGACCAAAACTGAAGCGAGTCGGCTGACGAGACGTCGGGCATATTGGAATCGGGCGCAGATTCTTCGGTCGCAGCGTGCTCTTTGCCGAACACCTTTGCCAACTTTTCGAACATGAATGACCTTAATTGTCGTTTAAGAAGTAAGCAGCCTGAACCGCTTGGATAACGCTGTGGTGTCGCAGGCACATTCGGTTGTGCCAAATGACGTATTCACTGGAGTGAAGTTCTGTTGAGCTTCTCTTTTTCGCAGAGCCACAATTCGCCATAAAGTGCTTTGGCGAAAAATCTTATGACACACTGGCCCAGTCCATACTTTGCAGTTCGGGCAGATTGTTGAAATAATTCAGACGCGACAGGCATCGATCCGGTTAGTGACGTCTTCGTTGGAGTTCGGTTTTTGGACCATGATGCCGAAATTCGCAATCGTGTCGAGCAGGCATGCGTGGAATTTGAACGGGATGTGAAAGCGTTTCTGGGCGGAGTGCTGCGTGACGTTCATTTGGTGGACGAAGCGTTTCAAAAAACCGTCGTCAAAGCGATTGAAGCATCGGCCAGCGTTGACCCAGGCAAAATTCGCGGATGGTTGTTTCAAATCGCCTTGAATGAAGCTCGCGGACTGCGCCGAGTTTCATTGCGGCAGAGCCGACTCCATAAAGCTGTTTGGGAATCTTTGCCGCCGTCGTCCAGCGACGAAACGCAGGACGCCTTGTTGAAGTTGGTTAGTTTAGAGGAACGTGCGGCAGTACGGACGGCTTTGAGTCGGTTGAGTGAAGATTATCGGGAAGTGGTGATTCGGCGGATTCAGAACGGGCAAACCTTCGCCGTCATTGCGGAGGAAATGAACAAGCCATTGGGCACCGTTTTGACATGGATGCGCCGCGCTCTGAATGAGCTACGTGAGTCTGAAGAACTGCGGCAGTTGGACGAATGAGCGAGATGACGAACAGGAAACAAAAATATTCAGACGACCAGTTCTGGCAGGCGTTTCAGTTCGTCGCCGGAGAGCTTTCGGCTGATCAGTCCGAATTGTTCGAGCTCCAGATGCTGGACAGCCCGGCAATGTGCGAGGCAGTGGCCGAAGCGGTTCGACTTTCGTCAGCGGTGGCGGCAGAGAGTAATAAAGCGGCGACTGTTCTGAGTCCGACAGTAGTCCGTTGTGAAGCAGCGATGCCGCGACGATCGACGTCCGGCAAGTCAGCCGTCGCCATAGTTGCAACCGTTTGCTGTTGCCTGTTGCTGTTGCTGGTTGTGTCGATCGATTCCGGTTCTGGATCTTCAGTGGCCGCGACAGACAAGGCGACGGTGGAAGCCGAGTTGCTGGTATCGGCGTGGGCGGCGGGATTCACTGATGATTTTGAGGACGATGTCAATCTAGCAGAAACCGATCAACACGAACTGGACGTCCCGGACTGGATGCTGGCAGCGGTCACATTAACTGATGATGAAGATCCTGATTCAAACGACGGCGTTGATGCACAAGCCGATGATCGCGGGCGGCCGGAAAACTCGCTGCTGTTCTGATCGCAGAGACTTATCGAATCAAAATTCCCTCAACGCACCGAAGGTCAACTTTTGACAGACTTTCTTACTCATCTTAAAGCTCGTGCCAAATCGCTTTCGTGCGTGGTCATGGTCGGTGTGGTCTGCCTTGTGAGCTGTGCCAACCCCGCAATGGCATCGAATTCAGATCCGGACCAGGGCGAAGATCGAGTTTCAGATAAGCAGCGTTCGGAACAGCGACTCGACGCAAGGAAAGCTCAACGGCCGACTCTGTTGAAGGTTACCGCCGATCAGCAGACCACCGCTTTGGAATTCGCCAAAGAACACCACCCCGAACTCGCAGCGCTGCTAGACCGATTGCAGAAAAATTCTCCGACTCAGTTTGCCCGCGGAATTCGCGAAGTGCATCTTGCGGCTCAACGCCTGGAACGCATCGGCCAGCGGCAACCGGCAAGGCGGGAGGCAGAGCTAAAGAAATGGAAGCTTGATTCTGAAATCCGTCTGCTCACCGCAAAGTGGGTGATGTCACAGGATCCGGAGTTGAAACAGAAAATTCAGCAATTGCTGCGCGAACGCTATGAGGCTCGGATCGACCGTCTGAAGGCAGAACGGAACCGAGTGGCCGAACGTTTGCAGCAGCTTGATCAACAAATTGGCATGAGCACCGAAGAGATGGAAGCGGATCTGGCGGCCGATTGGGAACGCCTGACTCGCCAGGCAGCAGCGGCTGCAAAAGACAGAAAACGACCGGCGAAGAACGTGTCGCCGAACAACAAGAATCAGAAATCGAAAACCGAAAAAAGGCCAAAGGCATGAAAGCCAACGGATACGTTTTGACAACGCTGCTGCTCAGCGGTTTTCTTTCGGCAGGCACTTACGCCGCCGAATCAACGACCGACGGCGTGGCTACCCGCTTCTCTGGCGGCACTTCTGAAACGCCTGATTTCCAGCGTCACGTGGTCCCACTGCTGGGCAAGATGGGCTGTAACGGGCGAGCGTGTCACGGTTCTTTTCAGGGCCGCGGCGGATTTCGCCTATCGTTGTTTGGCTACGACTTTAAATCCGACCACGAAGAACTTACCGGTCGAGTTGACCCCGAAACGCCGGCGGAAAGCCTGGCACTTCAGAAGCCACTCATGCAGATCCCTCATGAAGGCGGTCAGCGGCTGAAGGAAAATTCTTGGCAGCATCGCGTCTTGCTGAACTGGATCAAAGGCGATTCGCCCGGCCAAAGCAATGACGCTGCGAAGCTGACATCACTGGAAGTCACACCTGCTGAAATTCAGTTTTCGGAAGACGGCCAGGAAGTTCAGCTGCAGGCTGTTGCTGTTTGGTCAGATGGAACTCGCGAAGTTGTTACCGAACTGTGCCGCTTCCAGTCCAACGACGATCAGGTGGCCGATATTACAGATTCCGGGTTAGTCGCCGCTGGAACTTCAGGCGATACTCATGTTGTCGTCAACTACGACAATGCTGTCGTACCCGTCCCCGTGCTGCGACCCGTTTCTGACCAAACGGGCGATAAGTATCCTGCCACGCCAACTCCCACCGAAGTGGACAAGCTTGTCGTCAGCAAACTTCGCAAGCTGGGAATGGTTCAGTCGGACCTGTGTACAGACGAAGAATTCCTGCGGCGAGTCAGCCTTGATGTCACCGGAGCGTTGCCGACGCCTCAGGAAATTTCCGACTTCGTTACAGATACGAATTCCGACAAGCGAGCCAAAAAGATCGACGAATTATTGGAGCGGCCAGGCTACACGGCATGGTGGACGACAAAGCTTTGCGACTTCACCGGCAATAGCGATGCTCAGCTGAACAATGTGACGCCGATTCGAGCGGCTGCTTCTGAGCAGTGGTACGACTGGATTCACGCACGAGTTGAACAGAACGTGCCATATGACGACATCGTCGAAGGTCTGGTGATGGCAGAAAGCCGTGATCCTGGCGAATCGTACGAAGACTATTGCACAAACATGAGCCGTCTGTATCACAAGGATTCCGACTACTCGCAGGCCGACCGCCAGTCGCTGCCACACTATTGGGCACGACGCAACTTCCAACAGATGGAAGATCGCGTGATCGGTTTTTCTTACACGTTCCTTGGTCTGCGAATTCAGTGTGCTCAATGCCACAAGCATCCGTTTGACCAGTGGACGCAGGACGACTTCAAGGGTTTCCAGGGATTCTTTACTGGTGTCGTCGGGCGAAACAACAACGCCCGGCCGGACAGCAGGAAAGACTACACCGCAATGCTGGCCAAATTCGAGACAGGTAATTTGAAAGGCAACCAGCTGCGTCGTGAACTCGGCAAAATGCTGCAGAAGGGCGAAACGGTTCCATTCGGCGAGGTCTACACAACTCCGCCACCAAAACTCGTTGTTCAGGAACGCAACGGCAAGAAACGCAAAGTCCGAAAGGGTGGCGGACGTACCGCCACAAGCGCTCGGCTGCTGGGCGAAGAGGAGATCGATCTGACACAGTACGAAGATGTGCGAGAACCGCTGATGGCCTGGCTGCGTTCGCCGACCAATCCGATGTTTTCCAAGGCGTTTGTTAACCGAGTCTGGGCGAGCTACTTCAATGCGGGCATCGTGAATCCACCGGACGACCTGAACCTGGCAAATCCACCCAGCAACGCGCCACTGCTGCAATATCTGGCCGATGGTTTCATCGCTCATGACTTTGACATGAAGTGGCTGCATCGGGAAATTCTCAACAGCCGCACGTACCAACTTAGCTGGAAGCCCAACGACACCAACCGTCTGGACGAACGCAACTTTTCTCGAGCAGTGCCGCGTCGCCTGCCCGCCGAAATTGCGTGGGACATGGTTTCACAGGCCGTCAGCAACGACGAGAAATATGCACGCTTCACCAGCAGCAATGATGGCCGAGCGGTCGCGATTCCGGGAGCTGGAACTCGCTACCGCAACGATCGCACCGGTGCTGCTTACGCGTTGACGATTTTCGGACGTTCAATTCGCGAAAGTAATTGCGACTGCGATCGGTCCGAAGAACCCAGCCTGCTGCAAACCATATTCTTGCGGAACGATGGCCAGGTGCTGGACATGCTCGACAGCCGAGACGGCTGGCTGGCTCAGGTCGCCAAAGAAAACGGCGTGGCCTTCAACGCCAAGTCGCCGTCGCAGTCTGATCGAGCGGCCAAAGCGAAGGCAGAACAACTCCGCCGTACGTATGCCAACCGCGTGAAAGCTCAGCAGCAGGCCATCAACAAACTGAAAAAACAGGACGGCGATGAAGCAAAGATCGCTCGCCTGGAAGCGACACTCGCAAAACAGAAGCAAAAGTGGCGTAAATTTCTTAGACCGGCGGACGCCGAAGGTCCTGCAGCATCGAAGCAGGCGAACGAAAACCAATCCATTGATGTTGCGAAGGCAGTCACGGACGCGTATCTCAGAACGCTCAGCCGTCCGCCAACCGACGACGAAGCAGCCACGGCAGCTGAATTCATCACCGATGCGAAGGATCCACTTGAAGGGCTTCGCGGCGTGATGTGGGCGTTGCTGAATACAAAAGAATTTATTGTGAATCATTAACTCCACTTCTCGCTGCGAAGTCAGCGCTTCGTTTACCCCGCAGCCAAAAGCGCAGGCGTTGCGGGAAACAGCTGTGTTGCAGCAAGACGGAAGACCTGCGAACACCCTCACAAGACACCTGCGCCTTCGGCTGTGGGTTCAACGATCTGCGACCACGACAACATTCCAACAGGACAAACAATCATGGCATTTTTCCGAACATGTGACGGTGTCGGCCGACGTGACTTTCTGCGAGCTGGTGTGGCCGGCGGTGCCGGACTGACACTCGCCAATTACATGCAGATGTCACACGCCGACCAGATCAATAAGAACGCCAAAGCGAAGTCGGCGATCTTCATCAATCTGAATGGTGGTCCGTCGCACATGGACACCTTCGACCTGAAGCCTGACGCACCGGACGAATATCGTGGTGAGTTCAGTCCGATCCAGACCAACGTCCCCGGAATCTACATTTCCGAACACCTGCCGAAGCTGGCGAAGGTGATGGATAAGTTCTGTATTCTGCGAGGCGTGTCGCACAGCGTGGCGGCTCATCAGCTGGGTACAGAATACGTCAACAGCGGCAATCGCCCGCTGCCGTCGCTCGAATTTCCCGGTTACGGTGCCGTCGTCAGCAAAGAACTGTCTGGCGATCCGGAGCTACCAAAATTCGTCGCGATTCCTCGCAGCGAACAGCGGCCAGGCTATCTGGGCGTGCGATACGCTCCGATGAATACCAGCGCGACGCCTCAGATTGGCAATCCGTTTCGTGTGCGAGGCATGTCGCTCGGCAGCGGGCTGACGGTTGAAGACGTGGAGAAGCGAAATAACCTGCTGAGCAAACTGGACCGCACGTTTGGTGACTTCGAAGATGACAGCCAGTTGCTGGATGGTCTGGGCCAGTTCGGCCAGCAGGCTCACGCGATGATCACCAGTGCCAAGTCGCGCGAAGCGTTTGATGTTTCGAAGGAATCGAAGGAATTCACCGAACCGTTCGGAAGTTCGGGCCTTGGGGCGAGTTGTCTGCTGGCGTTGAGGCTGGTCGAATCCGGCGTTCGGTTCGTCACCGTCACCAACGGCGGCTGGGACACTCACCGCGACAATTGGAACGCTCTGTCAACTCGCCAGTTGCCACCGCTGGACGAATCGCTCGCCGCTCTGTTTGCGGGCCTGGAAACTCGCGGACTGCTGGATTCCACCGTAGTTTACGTGACGGGAGAATTCGGCCGTACGCCGAAAATCAATACCGAACGCAACGGCCGCGACCACTACCCTCGCAACATGTTCATGCTGATGGCAGGTGGCGGCGTCAAGGGCGGACAGGTGTTGGGCGAAAGCGACGAAAAGGGCACGATGCCGAAGAACGAAGGCTTCAGCCCGGACGATGTGGCCGCTTCGTTCTACCATTCGCTGGGCATCAACCACGAACAGGAATACCACACGAACACTGGTCGCCCCGTGATGATCGTCCGCCAGGGGAAAGTTATCCCCGAACTGTTCGCGTAGAATGAATGCTTTCAGGAGCGAACCTTCGCTGGTCTCGTGTCACTTCACCAGCGACAGCACCGGGTCGAAAAACCGTTTGTAGCCGCCCCCACTGATTGAACCGGACAGTGTAATCGCGTCGGCAACGTGAACGTCGCTTCTGCGCCATTCGCCGCCGGAAATCACGCAGTCGTCGCTAAACAGGCCCTTGTCTCGCGTGATCGCGATCGAAGACGTGGACGCCCAAATACCGGAACCGTCCGGCTCTGCAGACACCAGGGCCGCGCGGCGCTGGTGGACATCGTGAGCGTGCTGAATGACGACCAGAGCCAGGCTGTCGTCTCGATGCAAAGTGCCCGCCTGCTTTAGCGACACGCCGTCGAAGATCGCCACAACTTCTTCATCGTCCAGCAACTCGGCCAGGATCGATCGAGCCATCAAGCCATCCAGTTGCGGCAAATCATACGAATCGACGATCCGCAGTTTTAACTCCTGGCGAAAACAATCGTGCAGCAGCGTTTCGGATTCGTCGCGTGTCCGGCGAAAGTAACACGCCGTTTCAATTAATAACTCTTCGACGTGCGGATCGCTTTTCTCCGATCGGATCACACAGGACATCAGCGACTGCAGAAATGTCTTCGTGATTTCTGCCGAAGGGTCCAGATCGGGCGGTTCAAAGCGAACGTCGCTTCGAGCCTCAGCCAGTTCCTGCAACAGCGGGCTGCGGCGAGGCAGGGCGACCGAAGGCATCAGATCGCTGGCCCCCGCCAGGTCAGCCGCAACGTCTGGCTTCAGTTCCAAAGTGGAAACCAGGAATGCGTGAACCGATCGTAAAGCCGCCTCAGCACGTTCATCGGAATGAGCGGTCGAGACCTCGCCCGGTTCGCCAAAATGCAGCTTCAGGTCCAATCGAGATTCCACATCGTTCTGCCATTCACTTCGCACCTCAGGCGTCTGACCGTGAACATGGTTGCGATAAAAGTGCTCCAGGCGTTTTGCGATGTCTTCCCGCGCCGCTCGAGTCAGGCCCGCCGAATCGGCAAGCCGCAGTCCGGCCGCACGGTGGTTGGCGATGCAGCGATACAAGTAGATGCGGTCGTATTCGCTACGCAGCGGCAGAGCCGTGAGTTCTCGAAGAGCGTGCACCAGTGAGTCACGGGAAATCGGAAAGCGGCTGACCAGTTCAGCAAGTTCGCTACCGTAAACCCACGCCGCGTCGCGTTGGCGATATCCGGGCCCGTAAACGTTGGCGACTTCCGTTCCAATAATCGTAATGAAATCGTGCAGTGCCGCGACCGCCTGGCGATCGACGACGTTTTCGACCATCTTCTGAGTCCCGCGGCGTCCGATCTCGCTGGCAAGCCACCATGCGCCGAGCGTTACGGGGTTCGCTCCGGCGACAATTCTTCCGGCATAAGCTGAACGGCTAAGATGCTTTAGCCATGGGGCAACCTGCTGATAAGCGCCGTATCCCTGAATGGCTTTCCGCAGGTAGCCGTGCAATTCGTTGATCGTGTACCGCTTGACGTCCAGAGGAAGTTGTTCCAAAAGCACAAGCGAATGCAGGCAGATGCGGCTAACTGAGCGAGCGAGCTGTTCGAAGCTGGTTTCCAAAAGCGGGTTCGCACTGTTCGGCGAATAAATCCTGGCCACACGCTGAATCAGATCCAGCACCTCGCCACGAATCGTACTCAGATCCACCACGCCATTGACGGTGTAATCATTCTTTCGGATCTTTTCGTAAACGCGTTCTGCTTCGCGTTCCAGCAGCAAATTGACTTGCTGATCCTGCGCTGAGAACTGCGCACTGGTCGAATGTTCCACCAACGCCTTGTGGTCACACGCGGGATATTCGGCCAGTTCCTGAAAGCGAGCAGATCGTTCCAGCAGGTCGCGGTTGCGTTCTTCAATCCGGCTGGACTGAGTTTGAAACACGGCCGCCTGAGCCTTCTGCCAGCGTTCGAATTCTTCACGTTCCTGCTGAAGGTTTTCTCGTTCTGCCGCGAGTGTACCAGCAGGCGCGGCTGTCTTCGCACGAAGGAAATACAGACTCGCCAATCCAACAATGGCCCCGACGCCAACGACCCATTTCCCAACCGCCGGTGACGGCAGCACGAACGCCCCAACCAGTACCGCCACGGTCCCGGCGACGATCAGCGTGATCGCTTTTTGGTTCGATTTCATCTTCATGCAAAACTCATCCCGCCCAAACTGACGTTAGATCCCAACAATCGACCACCATAGCAGATTGGCAAAAAATCACAGACTCCAGCCTCTTCACCGAACAGCAACTTTCCTGGCTGTCGTCCGGGGAAGGCCCGGAAGTGTCCTGAAAACTGCAGACCTTTGCACTGCGATCAACGCTTGACTCGCCCGGTTTCGGCCCCGACACTGTTTTCCTCTGACGCCGGTGGATTATGTTGATGGACCATGCGGCGGTGTACCGGCAGAAGCGACAAACGTAAAGCTCCCCACTCATCGGAAGGCTAATCTCATGACGCACGCAGATTCTTCTCATTCAGACTCCTCCCGCCGCGAGTTTCTGAAAACATCCGCCTGCACAGCCGGGGTCCTCGGCGCCGCGTCCCACCTGGCAGCCAGCGCGGCGGCCACCTCGACCAGCCCGAACGAAAAAATCCGCATCGGCTTCGTTGGCCCAGGCAGCCGTGGTTTTGGAGCTCACGTCAAACGATTAACGATGCTTCAAACGCAAGGTCAGCCGATCGAACTGGTCGCCGTGTGCGATGTGTACAGCGAACATCGCGATCGAGCGGCAAAGCACATCGAAAAAGAAACCGGCCACGCGCCGCAGAAGTACGAAGACTATGTCGAAATGTACGAGAAGGCCAATCTGGATGCCGTCTGTATCGGCACACCAGACCACTGGCACGCGAAACAAACGATTGATGCACTCAACGCCGGCCTGCACGTTTACTGTGAAAAGCCGATGACCAAAACCGTCGAAGAAGCCATCGACGTCATGAAGACATGGCAGAAAAGTGGCCAGGTCATGCAGGTTGGCGTGCAGTCGACCAGCCTTCCGGTTTGGAATCAGGTCAATGATATTCTGACCTCCGGAAAACTCGGCAAAGTGCTGATGTACCAGACGGAATACTTCCGCAATTCGGCCCAGGGCCAGTGGCGGTACTACAAGCTGGACCCACAAATGAACCCCAAAAACATCAACTGGAAAAAATGGTTGGGGGTTGAAGAAGGCCTGGCGGAATACGAAGACTTTGACCGAGCAGTGTATCGTCAATGGCGACGTTTCTGGCCGTACGGATCAGGCATGTTTACCGACCTGTTCGTGCACCGCACGACGACCATGTTAAAAGGTACCGGCCTGCGGTTTCCCGGTCGTGTGGCCGGAGCGGGCGGCCTTTATCTGGAATACGACGGCCGCAGCGTGCCCGACGTCGCGACGGTTGTTGCCGACTTCCCGGAAGGCGTTCAGGGCCTCGTGACCGCCACGATGGCCTGCCAGGACACGCCAATTAAGCAACTTATCCGCGGCCACTTCGGTTCGCTGGTGTTTGGCACCGGCGAACAATTCGAAGGCTTCGACTACATCCCCGAACGACCTCAGGTCACGCGAGACAGTAAGTTGAAGAAGGAACACATCGCGACGACGCCAGTCGTCGACACCACGTACGCTCACTTCAAGAACTGGGTCGAAGCGATGGTCGCCAACGATCCGGCGATGTGCAACAACGACCCGGCATTGGGGGCCGCCGCCATCACCAATGTGATCCTGGGAGCTCGCAGTTATCGCGAAGGAAAGATCTTCCACTTCGACGACAAGACTTACACAATCAGCGACGGCAATTCGTCGTGGGCCGATCAGTGGGAAAAACGTTCGGCCGAACGAGGAACCCCGAACCACATCGCCGGCTGGAAAGCAGGCGACCACGGGAGCGTGCTGGAAGAACCCGACTACATGAAACTCGCCGGCCCATGGAAAAACGGCAAAGACCCATCCGCCGGTTGATTGAGTGCTAAACACTATTCGCACTCTGGAAAGGTTAACCGCGTGCCCCTCGCGCCGCGCAATGCTGTAACCGAGGTTGGCTTAGAGAAACGAAGCCAACGTTGGTTTGCGCGGTGACTACGCCTCAAACTATCACAGTTCCGTTCGAAACGTGAATCCTGGCAAGCTGCAGGCACGCTGGATGCGGCGTCTCATCCGGACGCGGACCGCAATCGCGCGAAACATAAGTCCCCATCACATCTCTCACAAAACAGCCGACTCCATGTCTCATTCAACCACCGCCGCTTTTGTGCTTCGTTGCTCTGGCCTGCTGTTGGTGTGCGCCGCGCAATCTAGTTTATTTGCCGACACGACTACCGAAACACTGGCCGCAAAAATTCAGCCGCTGATCGACAGGCACGATGGTGATGTTGGCGTGTACGTTCAGCACCTGACCAGCGGTGTCAAGTTTCAGCATCGGCCGGACGCCGTCATGCCGACAGCCAGTCTGATCAAGCTGCCAGTGATGATCGAAGCGTATCGTCAGGCTGACGCCGGAACGATCGACCTGGATTCGATGCTAACGTTGCACGACTCCGACAAAGTGCCGGGCTCCGGCATTTTGACAACTCACTTCAGCGATGGAATGCAGCTTAGCCTAAGGGATGCAATTCGGCTGATGATTGCCTATTCCGACAACACGGCCACCAATCTTGTGGTCGACGCGATCGGCATGAAGGCCACGGCTGAAACCATGGAGAAGATGGGGTTTCCGGAAACGAAGCTGCATTCAAAAGTGTACCGAGGCAGCTCGTCCGTGTTTCCGAAACGCAGCCAGCAATACGGGCTGGGCAGCACAACGGCAGCCGACATCGTCGCGTTGCTTCAGCAGTTGCACGAAGGCAAACTGGTGTCGCCGAAAGCGTGCGACGACATGAAAGCACATCTGCTGGCATGCGAAGACAAAAAGAAACTGCCTCGTTTTCTGCCCGCCGGCGTCAAGGTCGCTCACAAGACCGGATCCGTTTCCAAATCTCGCTGCGCTGCCGGACTGATGTACACGCGTAGCGGCCCCATCGCAATCTGCGTGCTCACCAGCAACAACAAAGACACAAGCTGGGGCGATAAGAACGCGGGCGACCTTTTATGCAGCCACATCGCCAAAGCCGCCTGCGACTATTTCAACCCTCGCGGCACAAGCGGTTCTCCACAACGTGAACTGCAGGAAGGCGATTTTGGAGAACTGGTTGAAGCGCTGCAACGCACGCTGAACGTTCGCATGACACCGTCACCGGATTTGTCCGTCGATGGGGACTTCGGTCCCGCCACAGCGGCCGTGGTCACGAAGTTTCAGAATGCGCGCTCGTTGAAAGCAACGGGCATCGTCGCCAGCGATACGTGGGCAGCACTCAGCCCGCTGCTGACCGAAGCAACGCCGGTGCCGGAACCGGACGTCGTGAACGCGGAACAACTCCCCATAGAACCGGCCGACAAACTGACCGGACCGCCGATCGTCAGTTGCGAAGCGTGGGCAATCGCGGACGCTGCGACGGGGGATGTACTATGGCAACATCGCGGGAAGGAATCTCTACCGATGGCCAGTACGACCAAAATCATGACGGCCTACGTCGTGCTGAAGCTTGCCGAAGCGGATGCAAAGGTTCTGGATGAAACGGTCGTATTTTCTGGTCGAGCCGACCGAACGCGAGGTTCGACGTCCGGAATTCGCGAAGGCGAATTGCTTTCGGTGCGTGAGCTACTTTACGGGCTGCTGTTGCCGTCCGGTAACGACGCGTCCGTGGCTTTAGGCGAACATTTCGGCAGCCGACTTTCAGACTCAAACGCGGAAGACGCCGATCCGTCGCCTGATCCGCTGGCGTCGTTCGTCGCCGCAATGAACGCTGCCGCATCGGAACTCGGCATGACTCAAACGGCGTTTGTAAACACTCACGGCCTGCCCGCTGCAAACCATCACTCGTCCGCGGCCGACTTGTGTAAGCTTGCAAAGGCAGCGTTAAGCCTTCCTTTGTTTCCGCAGTATGTTGAAACTCGCCAGCGAGGCTGCACGGTTAAGAGCGCCGCGGGCTATTCGCGCAACGTGATGTGGAAAAACACGAACCGCCTTCTGGGCATCACAGGGTTCCATGGCGTTAAGACAGGTACCACCAGTGATGCCGGAGCGTGCCTCGTCTCAAAAGGAAGCCGCGGCGATCGAGAGCTAATCCTGACAGTGCTTGGTGCCAAGTCGTCGACCGGACGCTACGTCGACACTCGAAATCTTTACCGCTGGGCATGGAATGAACTCCAGACCGAAACGTCCGTGCCGTAGGTCCGAAAAAAAGACAGGGACGCGGGTGGGCGAGATGCATTGCCGAGCACTCACGGACGGCGAGCAGACGCCACTCGGCAAGCGGCAACTACAGCAGGTCCTGCCGGGCATGATTTTCGACTCAGGATCTCGAGTTTAATACGAGTCGTTTAGCCCGTAGCCGGAGGCGCAGGCGTTGCTGTGGACGGCTGGGTCGCAGCGGAAGCGGAACACTCACCGACGCCGATCAGCGGACGCCTGCGCCTTCGGCTACGGGTTAAACGATCCGCTGGCTTCGCCGCTAAACTACGCTGGGCGATGTGGCGCATTGTTCCGATGCACGAGCGAATACACGCAAGGCACCAGTACCAGCGTCAACACGGTCGATGCAATCATTCCGCCGAGGAGCGCTCGGGCCAGCGGAATCATGGCTTCGTTGCCGGGCGCAAACTGGATCGCCAGCGGAAGCATGGACGCGATCAGCGTCAGTGACGTCATCAGGATTGGTCGCAGACGCACCTGAGCTGCTGACAACGCGGCGTCGCGAGCATTCAGCCCTTCTGCTCGACGGCGGTTTGCGAATTCGACCAGCAGGATTGAATTATTGACCACCACGCCGATCATCATCAGCGTACCCATCAGCGACTGAATGTTGACGTACGTGTCGGTGGCATACAGCACAACCAACACACCGCCCAGTCCCAGCGGCACTGCCAGCATGATGATCAGAGGATCGACGAACGACCGAAACTGAGCCATCAGCACAAGGTACACCAGAACCCCGGCGACCATCAGGCCTGCTCCCAGAAGGTTCATACCTTCGTTCATCGTTTCCACCGGCCCACGAATCCTCGCGGACACTCCGTTGTCGAATTCCATGTCGGCCAGCACTGCCTGCACGTCAGCCGCCACCGATCCCACATCGCGGCCCGACACATTCACGTGTACGTCATTCACTCGACCGATGTTGTAATGAGCAATCTCACCCGGAATGTTCACTCGCTTGACGGTGGCAATATTCGACAGCGGAATCGTAACCGGACCGCTCTTCGTCGTCAGAGAAATCGGAATGTTGCGAATGTCGTCCAGTGATTCGAGTTTGTTGTCTTCGTATTGCACGCCCATAAAAAAGTCCACGCCCGACTTCGGGTCGACCCAAATTGTCGGTGAATAGCCCACGCTCGATCCCAAAGCCGTCAGCACTGTCTGAGCCACCTCATCCTGATCAAGGCCGAGATATTTGGCTCGCGTGCGATTCACCTGCACGTCGAATTGCGGGTAGTCCAAAGCCTGAGCGATCTGCACATCTTCAGTGCCGGGAATTTGTCGGATTGCTTCGACAACTCGTTCCGCATTGTCGCGGCATTGAGGAAGCGTGCCTGCTGCGATCTGTACGCTGATCGGCGTGGGCACGCCCTGATTCAACGCCATGTTGACGATGCCGCCGGAAACGAAGACGAACTGATCCAACGGATAGTCTTCCGCAAGCTTCTCACGCAATTTCGAAATGTAAGTCTTCGTCGCTGTCTGACGGCCTTCCTGTTTAAGATTGACGATCAGGTATGCCGTATCCGGTCCGGAATTCGAGCTCAGGACCGTTGAAAAGCCGGCTCCTTTGCCCACAGGCAGACCGATGTTGGCGATCAGCGTGTCGATTTCGTCTTCCGGAATCACTTCTTTGATCGTGTCTTCAATGGAAGCGACCAGCTTTTCGGTTTCCAACAGGTCAGTGCCCGGAATTGTCTTAACACGAAGTTCGAACGTGCCTGCGTCAACATCCGGAAACAGTTCTGTGCCGACCAGAGGCCACAACACAAACGATGCGCCAACACAGCCGATGATCAGCAGCGCTGTCAGCGCCGGGACCTTCAAAGCAACGTTCAGCAGGTTTCCGTAAATGCCCTTCGGCGTCGCACTCTCAGCCGCGTTGTCCGCCGTCACCCCCTGCTGGACTTTCTCACGAACAAATGTCGCGCAGAAGGCGGGGATGACGGTCAGCGCGAGCACATACGAGGCGCCGATCGTGAACGTCGCCGCCAGAGAAAGTGGAGCGAACAGATATTTGATCATGCCCGTTAAAAAGACAGCGGGCAGGAACACGGCCAGCGTCGTCACGGTTCCGGCAAGGATCGCTCCGGACACTTCCTGAGTTCCCTCAACGGCCGCAACCATCGGTGACTTGCCCATGCGTTGATGCCGGATGATGTTTTCGACGACAACAATCCCCGCGTCGACGACGGTGCCGATCGCCAGTGCGATACCGCCGAGTGTCATCACGTTGATGGTCTGTCCGGTGAACGCGAAGCCCAGCCCGCCGATCAAAATCGCGAGCACGATCGTCGACACGATAATCAGCGTCGGCAGAAATCGGCGTAGAAAAACGAGCACCACAACAGCCACCAAAACCGCGCCAAGGCCGACCTGGTTGTACAAGTTCGCCATCGCTCGACGAATGTAGTCCGACTGATCAGAAACCAGCGTCACTTCCGTTTCTTCGGGGATGTCGCCACGCTGCTTCATCTTTGGAATTTCTGTGGCGATGCCTTCGTAGATGCGATCAACCACGGCAATTGTGTTTTCGCCCGGTTCACGCAGCAGCGGGCAGTACACGCTGCGTTTTCCATCCACACGCACGATGTTGTATTGCAAAGCCGCATCGTCGACGACTCGGCCAACGTCGCGCACGAAGACCGGATTTCCGTCGCGCACTGTGACCGGGATCTCGCCGATTTCCTCGATCGTTGGCAGTGTGTTCTTCGGATGGACCTGGTAGTCGGTGCCGCCGATCCGAGCTGTACCGCCAGCGAGTACCAGGTTTGATTTCGTCACGGCATCCACAACATCCTTCGCGCTGACGTGGTGAGCCTGCAGTTTGGCAGGATCGACGTAGATCATCATTTGACGAAACCGTCCGCCAAACGGGTGAGGAATCTGAACTCCTTTAAGCCCGCCCATTTTGTTTCGCACCGCGTAGTAGCCAATGCTGTACAGTTCAGATTCGCTAAGCCCTTCGCCGGAAATCGCCGCCAACACAACAGGCAGATTGGAAGGTTCGCTGCGGAGCGTGAATGGCCACTCGATGCCGGGCGGCAAATGAAACATGTCGCTCGCTTCAAGATTCACGATGTCGTTCATCGCCGAACCCGGATCCGCGCCGGCCTGAAAGAAGATCTTGATCACGGCCGCTCCAGGAACGGTGCGCGATTCCTGGTGCTCAATCTTGCCGGCCAGGGTAAGAGCGCGTTCAACACGGGAACTAACCGACTTTTCCATGTCCATGGTCGGCAGTCCAGGGTAGGAAAAGAAGCTGACCACGACCGGCTGTTTAAAGTCGGGCAGAATGTCGATCGTGATGCCGGGGATCACCGCCGCGCCCAACAGACACAGCGCGATGGTCGCGCCCAGCACGGCAAATCGATTCTTCAGTGAAAAGTTGATCAGGCTCATGTTACTTCAGCACCCGTACTTCCTGGCCATCACGAAAACGCTGCAGGTGAGCGTCAAGAACCGTCTGCCCGGTTTCCAGTCCGGACACAATTTGAATGTTGTGGCCGTCGTCTTCGCCGGTTGTCACAGGCACCACCGAAACCTCGCCGCTCTTCACCACGTAGACATACGCCGCGCCATCTTCCGAAAACCGGACGGCTCGCGCGGGCAAAACGTTGGACGGCGTAGCAGTGGAAAGCGAAATGGTGGCATGCCCGAACATTCCAGGAATCAGCTTACGGTCGTCGTTGGCAACCTCCGCTTCGACAAGCATCGTTCGCGTGCTCGGATCGAGCCGCCCTGTCAGCCGCGACACTTCGACGGTCATGGCTTCTTCGGCCGCAAAGGATGGAAACCGCACGCTAATGGAATCCCCTCGTTCAACATGCGCCGCTTCGTTTTCCGGAACCGGAATATGAATTCGCACCTTGTGCATCTGGCTGACAATAAACAGCGGCTCGCCCGTGCTGCGTTCGCTGACAAGATTTCCGGGCGAAACGTTTCGTGCGGTGATGACTCCGGCGAAAGGGGATTTCAGCGTCGCGAAGCCGATGAGTTCGTCGATCTCAGCGAGTTCCGCTTCCTGAATTCTGATTTTCGCCTCCGCTGCTTTCGCGTCAGCCTTCGCCGCCGCCAACTCGGCCTTGGCCACGTTCACCGAGGCGTCGGCCGATCCGATAGCAGCCGTGACGGCCGATTTACCGGCGGCGGCAGAATCACGGCGTTCGCGAACTTCGTCCAGCACGCGCGGCTGCATTGAACCTCGCTTGACCAAATCCTCCGTCCGGCCGAATTCAGACTGTGCCGCAGCCAGAGAAGCTTCCACTTGCTGCATCTTCGATCGCGCTTCCTCCGCCAACGCCTCAGCCGATGCCACGTTCGCCTCTGCGAGTTGAATGCCTGCGTTGGCTCGTTCGATTTCAGCCTTCTGTTGCTGAAGGCGAGCGACCGCTTGTTGTCGCTGCGTCAAACTTTCAGGTACGTCGATGACCGCGAGTGTCGCGCCTTGCTCGACGACGTCGCCGATGTCCACTTTCACGTCCTTCACATAGCCGTGCACCTTGGCACGAATCGCCGCTTCATAGAACGGAAGCACGGTCGCCGGTTGAACGGTGGAAGCCTGCACGTCCTGCTGCGTGACGGCGACCGTTTTCACGGCGACAGGTTGCGACAACTTGTCCTTCGATTCCGCATCGCGTTCGGCGGCAGAATTCCGCGAACAGCCTGAGGCCAGAAGCACGAGGCCACTCAGCAGAATGGCAAACCGCGTAGTGGATCTCGCTACAGATCCAGCATTCTGACGAATGCCACTGCCGGAGAATTTGCGAAGCTTGCGGTCGGGCCTGAAGCGTCTCATCGTGAGAACCTTTGCGGATTGGAAAGACTTTGCGGCGTGCAGAGTACCAGCCGTCACGGCGATAAGACAGAACTTCAGATAGCGCCACCAGTAGATTACAGAAGTCACGGCTGTTGCAACCGGATCTGTCGGTGGGATGCGTCTGAAGGTCACAACTGGTTCAATCAACGGGACAATCGCTTCCGGCGGAAACAACCCTTGCATGAGCAAATCTGACACATCCCGGACAGCCGATGAATCCGCCATTGGCACTACGAAAACGGCGTTCACGGGATCGCTATCGCAGAGAACAAGGAGGTTCTATGCCGTCGCTGAAGTTTGACAGATGGTTCTTATGCGGGTTGCTCGTGCTGAGCGGCTGCAGCAGCGTGCGCGACAGCCTGGCCAATCGCGACAACCAGCGTGACACGGCACCTGCGGCCAGCGACGTTAAGAGCGCCACTGTGGCAAGCCTTGCGGCTGACTCCGACAGTGTTCAGCCCGTTACTCTCGTAAATTGGCCGTCTGACACCGACGAAAATGGCGTGACGACCACCGCAGATCAGTCGACGAATTCGGACGTCGCCTCGGAGCAGCACCTGCTGCCCGACACCATCCTTCCCGCCAACACCCGCCCGCTGAATCTGCCGAGTGCCCTCGCGATGGTGGGCGGCGATCACCCGGCGGTTGGGTTCGCTCAATGGAAAGTGCAGGAAGCGTACGCGAACCTTGAACAGGCCGAGGTGCTTTGGCTGCCCAGCCTGCAGGCCGGCTTTAGTTTTCATCGTCACGACGGAAATTACCAAGCCAGCAACGGCGACATCGTGGACGTGAATCGAAATTCGTTTCAATACGGATTCGGTGCCGGTGCGGTGGGAGCAGGCACGACTCCACAGCCTGGCCTGCGAGCTCAGTTTCACCTCGCGGATGCAATCTTTCAGCCAGACATCGCCCGCAAGACAGCGTGGGCGTCAAGTCATGCAGAAAAGGCGGTCGTTAATCGGCAACTGCGCGACTTGGCTTTGGCGTACACGAAGCTGCTACATGCGCATCAGCGGCTTCGCATTCTGGAACAGATTCGCGACCGCACGACACGACTTTCGAAAATCACGGAAGACTTTGCAGCCGCTGGCCAGGGTTTGCAGGCGGATGCCGATCGCATGAGAACAGAATCCTTGCTGATCGACGGCAGAATTTCATCGGCGAAGGAGAACATCGAAGTCGCATCGGCCGAACTGTCGTACGCAATTAGCGCGGACGGCGGACAGAAAATTGTTCCGATGGATCCGACCGTCGTGCCGATCGAACTTGTTTCTGCCGACGCAGACACCGCCAGCTTAATCGCATCCGGGTTGGGTCAACGCCCCGAGCTAAAAGAGCTGCAGGCTTTGGTCGCGGCGGCGTGTGACCGTTATCAGCGGCAGAAGTACGGGCCGTTCGTGCCAAGCGTTCTGCTGGGACTGAGTGCCGGCGGCTTCGGCGGCGGCACGGGCAATGGAATCGGCGATGTTAACGACCGCTACGATTTCGACGCCATGATGACATGGGAAGTCCGCAACCTCGGCTTCGGCGAACGATCAGCACGGCGCCGCACGGAAGCTCAGGTACAGCAGGCAATGTTCCGCAAAGTCAAACAAATGGACGATGTCGCCCATGAGATTTCAACCGCGCAATCGCAGGTCGTTCATCGGCGAGAACGCATGATGGTGACTCAGGCATCGATCCAGTCAGCATTGGAATCGTACGATCACAACCTCAGCCGCATTCGCGAAGGAGCTGGCTTACCGATCGAAGTGCTGCAGTCAGTGAAGGCACTCGAGGCTGCTCAGCTGGCGTATCTGGATGCCGTCATCGCCTTCAACGAAGCTCAGTTCCAGCTTCAATGGGCCATGGGCTGGCAGGTGAGTGCTAAGTAGCGGCGGGTTCGCTCGAACTTTTTTCGGATCTCGATATCCTCCACGCATGATACCGATCGATCTGAAATCAAAAACAGCCGTCGTCACAGGCGGAGGACAGGGACTTGGCAAGCAGACAGCGGAAACGCTGCACAAAGCCGGTGCCAACGTTGCCGTCTGCTACTTCCACGATAGCGAAGGAATCAACCAGCAACGAGCCGAAGAAACGGCCCTGCAATTGGGGGCGCGAGCCATCGCGGTTGAAGGTGATGTACGCAGTCGAGAATCGATTGGCGGGATGTTCGACCGGGTTGTGGAAGAATTCGGGTCGCTGGACATCGTCATCAACAACGCCGCAATTCTGCGTGATCGATCCTTCAAGAAAATGTCGGACGACGAATGGGATTCCGTCATCGATACAAATCTGTCCGGCGTGTTTCGAGTCTGCAAAGAGGCGGCACCGCGACTTTCTGACGGCGGACGTATCGTCAGCATGGCTTCGATTTCCGGGTTCACGGGCTTCTTCGGACAGACAAATTATTCCTCCGCCAAGGCGGGCGTCGTCGGTTTTACGAAGGCGCTTAGCAAGGAACTGGCGAGCCGTCGGATTACGGTGAACGCCGTGGCTCCTGGTGTTGTACTGACAGAAATGGGCGAATCGATTCCTGAGGCGGCTCGCGACGAAATGCTGAAGCAGATCCCGTTAAATCGCTTTGGCACGCCGGAAGAAATTTCCAACGCGATCCTGTTTCTGTGCAGCCCGCTGGCCGACTACATCACCGGGCAGACCATTCACGTCAATGGCGGATGGCTGGGATGACGGCGACGTTTGACCGAAGTCAGAAACTGTGCACCGCCGATGAAGCCGTGGCTATGATTGCCAGCGGTTCCACCGTTGTATGCGGCGGCTTTGTGGGAGCAGCCCATCCCGAAGCGCTGACCGCCGCCATCGAACGACGGTTTATGTCTGAAGCGTTGCCGCAGAATCTGACGCTGGTGTACGCCGCCGGGCAGGGTGACGGCAAGTCGCGCGGACTGAACCACATTGCTCACGAAGGGCTGATTAAACGAGTCATCGGCGGGCACTGGGGACTGGCGCCGGGCATGGGGCGGCTGGCTCTGGAAAACAAAATCGAAGCGTACAACTTTCCGCAGGGTGTCATTTGCCATCTGCTGCGAGACATCGCTGCCGGTCGTCCAGGTTGCGTGACTCATGTGGGACTTGGCACGTTCGTTGATCCGCTTCACGATGGCGGACAGCTAAATGCACTGACGACGGAACCGTTGGTTGAACGCGTCGAACTGCAGCAGAAAACGTGGCTGTTCTACAAGTCGTTTCCGATTCATGTGGGGCTGATTCGAGCGACCGAGGCGGATTCGTCCGGCAACCTTTCTATGGCCGACGAGGTCATCATCGGAGAAGTCCTTCCGATCGCTCAGGCCGCCAAAAACAGCGGCGGCATTGTGCTGGCTCAGGTGAAACGTCTGCGAGATTCGCCGTTGCCGCCGCACCAGGTTGCCGTGCCGGGCATTCTGGTCGATCGAATCGTCGTGGCCAACGAAGGCGAACACGATCAAACGTTCGGCGAAGCCATGAACAGCGCTTACGTTTCCGCCAGCACAACGGTCGCCAGTGGCGATTCGTTACTGCGGATGCCGATGAGTGCTCGACGGATCATCGCCGCGCGAGCGTGTGATGAATTGCGACCGGGCGATATTGCCAACCTTGGTATCGGTATGCCGGAAGGCATCGCACAGATCGCCGCCGAACGCGATTTGCTCAGTGATGTTGTACTAACGGTCGAAAGCGGTCCGATTGGCGGCACGCCGGCCGGTGGCTTAAGTTTTGGAGCGTCCGCGTTCCCTCAAGCCATCGTCGACCAGCCGGCGCAGTTTGACTTTTACGATGGCGGTGGACTGGATTTCGCCGCTTTGGGGGTCGCTCAAATCGACAAAGCGGGCAACGTCAACGTGTCGAAGTTCGGTCGATTACTGGCGGGCATCGGTGGCTTCGTCAACATCTCGCAAAACGCTCGCCGAGTCGTCTTTTGCGGCACGTTCACCACTGGCGGCCTGGAAACGATCGTCGACAATGGCAAGTTGGTCATTACACGCGAAGGTAATCACCGCAAATTTGTGGACGCGGTCGAACAGGTTTCCTTCAGCGGCAAGGTGGCTCGCGCCGCTGGCCACAAGGTGCTGATCGTGACCGAACGAGCTGTCTTTCGTTTGACGGCGGATGGCCTGGAACTGATCGAAGTCGCGCCCGGCATTGATCTACAGACTCAAGTGCTGGACGTGATGAACTTCCGGCCAATCATCAACAACGTGACGTTAATCCGATCGGAACTCTTCAGTGACAAATGATGTTTGCATTGTCGGAGCCAAGCGGACTCCTATCGGCCGCTTTCTAGGTTCGTTGTCGAAGCTAAGCGCGGTCGATCTGGCCGTGCATGCGGCGGAAGCGGCGATCGGTGACTTGCCGAAAGCCAGATTCGATCAAGTCATTGTTGGCAATGTTCTGAGCGCCGGGCTGGGCATGAACGTCGCTCGGCAGATTGGCGTGAAGCTGGGCCTTCCGCTGTCTGTACCGGCGTTTACCGTCAACATGATGTGCGGATCGGGCTTGCAGTCACTGGTGCTGGCAGCTCAGGCGATTCGAGCGGGCGATGCAAATGTGATTCTGTGTGGCGGCACCGAATCGATGACCAACGCCCCGCACGTACTGCCGCGTTCGCGCACTGGAATTAAGCTGGGCGACGGAAAACTTGTGGACACCATTTTGAAAGACGGACTGCTGGACGCCTTCGACGGTCAGCACATGGCAACAGGCGCAGAACAGCTCGCAAAAAAGTTCGATATCTCTCGCCAGGAACAGGACGAATTCGCGGCGGCATCGCAGCAGCGTTACACCGCCGCACATGCCAACAACGTCTTCGCAGACGAACTGGTGGCGCTGCCGAAATTGTCTGCAGACGAGCACCCTCGATCAGACACCACCGCCGAACAGCTGGCCGACCTGCGACCGGCCTTCGACGAAGAAGGCACGATCACGGCGGGCAATGCTTCGGGCATCAATGATGGAGCCGCCATGCTAGTGGTGGCACGCCGATCTGTCGCCGATGAAAACGGCTGGCCAGTGATGGCGGTTGTTAGTTCGACGTCAACCGTCGGCTGCGATCCCGCCGAAATGGGCCTCGGCCCTGTCCACGCCATCCGCCAGTTGTGTGCGGCTGAAGACTGCAACGTCAACGATTTCGATGCAATCGAAATCAACGAAGCCTTTGCGGCTCAAACACTGGCCTGCCTGAAGGAACTGAAGCTTACGCCGGAAGATATCAATCCCCACGGCGGAGCAATCGCACTCGGACACCCCATCGGCGCAAGCGGTGCTCGCCTTGCCGCGCACCTAACGCACCAAATCGCGAGCGGCAAAATCCGTTCGGGTTTGGCATCCCTATGCGTCGGCGGCGGCATGGGAGTGGGCGTGGTGTTGCGGCAGCCATAACCTCGTTTAACCCGCAGCCGAAGGCGCAGGCGTACGCTCTGGAGGTGGTTCGGTGATGCGGCTCTCGATGCAGCAAGAGCACCGCCGTAGTGGACTGCGTGAGCTGCCTGCGCAGTGGCAAGCCGGTGAGCCCCACGTGCGCCTTCGGCTGCGGGTTAAACGAAGTTGTTCTTATGTTGATGGGCTGTAGACTTTGGGCTTCTGGCTTTGATGTTGGGGTGTTGTCAGATGATTCATGGTTACCACGTCATCATGCCGTGTTACGGGTTCTGGTTACCGAATGACCCACGGGGTTCGTGGTCGGATTTTGTGGGTGAATGGGAACTCGCGAAGTTCGGCCGAACAAACCAGTCCATCGATCGACGGCCAACAACCGAGCTATCCCGAGTTGAGATTGCCCAGCGCGAGGCGGCTCGGAAGACACTGCGGCATCCTCCGGTGGAGCTGACCGGGGAGCAGGCGTTGTCGGTTTCGAAGGGATTCGCAACTCAGATCGCGAAGAGCGGTTACTCGGTGTGGGCGTGTGCAATACTCCCCGAACACACTCACATAGTGATTGCTCGGCACACGTACAAAGTTGAACAGATCGTAAACCTGCTGAAAGGAGCCGCGACGACGCAACTCATCAAAGATCAACGGCATCCGCTGGCCCACCGCGTTCGTCCGAATGAACGGCCACCACACATGTGGGCGAAACATCAATGGAAGGTGTACCTCGACAGTGAATCAGCGATTGAAGCCGCCATTCGATATGTCGAAGAGAATCCGGAAAAGGAAGGCAAGCCACGCCAGCACTGGTCCTTCGTCACGCCGTTTCAAGGCCTCGACCCCGGATGGATCACGTACCACTGACCTCGTTTAACCCGCAGCCGAAGGCGCAGGCGGGGCTCTGGAGGTGGTTCGGTGATGAGGCCGTCGATGCAGTAGACGATCAACGTATCGGACTGCGTGAGCTGCCTGCGCAATGGCGAGCCGGTGAGCGCCCGCCTGCGCCTTCGGCTGCGGGTTAAACGACGAAGAGTCGCGGCTTGTGGGAGGCAACGTTCTACCTTACCACGAAGTTCACCATTCGTCCGGGTACGGAGATGACTTTGATGATCGTCTTGCCTTCCAGTTGCTTTTGCACAGCCGGATCCGCTTCAGCGGCGGCCTGTAGAGCTGCCGCGTCCAAACCGTTCGGCACATGGATTTTGGCTTTCAGTTTGCCTTTGAACTGAATCGGAATTTCGACGGTATCTTCGACCAGCAAAGCTTCATCAAAGGTCGGCCATGAAGCGTATGCCAACGTGTCGGAATTGCCCAGCACGTTCCAAAGTTCTTCACTTAAGTGCGGTGCAAAAGGGCTAAGCAGTTTCACAAATTCCTGCAGCGCAGATTTTGGGCGGCTGGATTCGTGAGACATGAAATTGGTGAATTCCATCATTCGGCTGATCGCCGTGTTGAAACTCAGCTTATCGATGTCTTCGCTAACCGCTTTGATCGTCTTGTGCAGAACTCGCAGCTGTTCGTCGGTCGGTTCGCTGTCGTTCACTGATTCGTGCAGAACAACCTCTTCGGCTCGATCATCGATGATCATCCGCCAGACGCGACCGAGGAACCGGTACACACCTTCGACGCCGGACATACTCCACGGCTTCACTTGTTCCAGGGGCCCCATAAACATTTCGTACAGCCGCAAAGCGTCGGCCCCGTATTCGCGGACGACGTCGTCGGGGTTGATCACGTTGCCACGTGACTTGGACATCTTTTCGGCTTTTCCCGTTTCCGGATCGGCTTCCCCCAGAATCATGCCCTGGTTCACCAGCTTCTGAAACGGCTCAACCATGCTCACATGACCACGGTCGAACAGCATTTTGTGCCAGAAGCGTGAATACAGCAGATGCAGCACCGCGTGTTCAGCCCCGCCGATGTACAGGTCGACGGGCATCCAGTATTTTTCGAGTTCCGGATCCAAAAACGCGTCGCTGTTCTTGTTGTCGCAGAAGCGCAGAAAGTACCAGCAGCTTCCGGCCCACTGAGGCATGCTGTTGGTTTCTCGTTTCAGCTTCGTGCCATCACTGTCCGTCTTGTACAGCCATTCGTCAGTCGCTTTGGCCAGCATCGGGTCCGGAGTTCCCGTCGGCTTGAAGTCTTCCATGTGAGGATGCGGGACCGGCAGCGATTCGACAGGTTCGGTGCGCATCAGGCCGGTCGGTTTGCCATCGGCGTCAAGTTCGTGCCAGATCGGGAATGGCTCGCCCCAGTAGCGTTGACGACTGAACAACCAGTCTCGCAGCTTGTAATTGACGGCGGCTTTGCCGAGGCCGTTTTCAGTCAACCAATCGGAGATTTGAGATTTGAAGTCGTCGGTGGGCGTGCCGTTGAAGTCGCCGGAATTAATGGCTGTGCCTTTGCCGGTGAAGGCGGTTCCGTAGACCACCGGAGATTCGGCGTACGCCTTCTGGTACACGGGTGAAAGCGTGGAAGGATCTTCGCTTATTTCGCGGAAGAGTGCGGTTATTTCATCTCGTTGCGATTCCAGTTGCTCAATAGGCATCGAGTCCCTTAGCCCGCACGCGTCGACAATTTCTTTCCAACTGGCATTTACGGTTACCTTGCGGAGAGAATCGGGGAAGTTTTCTTTTAGCCAAACATCAGTGGCCATCACAACCGCAAGAATTGGTAGCTTGAAAGCCTTCGCAAACTCCATATCCCGATCATCATGTGCCGGAACCGCCATGATGGCTCCGGTGCCGTAACTGATCAGCACGTAGTCCGCGACCCATACAGGAATGCGTTCGCCGTTGACGGGGTTAATCGCATGCGAACCCGTGAAGACGCCCGTTTTTTCTTTGGCCAGTTCGGTGCGGTCGAGGTCGCTCTTGAGAGTCGCTTTGCGGCAATACTCTTTGACCGCGTCGCGCTGTTCATCAGTCGTCAAACGATCGACGAACGGGTGTTCCGGAGCGATGACCATATACGTGGCACCGTACAGTGTGTCGGGGCGAGTCGTATAAACTCGCAGCACATCGTCACCGGGTTCAGTGGGAAAGCCCTTCGTGGTGCGAGCTGCTTTCCAGTCATCAAAATCAACGTTTGACGATCCTGAACCGGCAGGCCCAATATAAAAATCGACCTCCGCACCGGTGCTTCTTCCAATCCAGTTGCGTTGCAGTAGCTTGATGCTTTCGGGCCAATCCAACTCTTCAAGTTCTTCAGCCAGGCGATCGGCGTAAGCGGTGATTCTCAGCATCCACTGCTTCAAAGCGACTCGTTCCACCGGATGCGCACCGCGTTCGCTTTTGCCGTCGATGATTTCTTCGTTGGCCAGCACAGTTCCCAACGCCGGACACCAGTTGACCGGTGCGTCGCTGATGTACGCCAGCCGATGCTTGTCCTGATAGCGCCGCACGGCTTCTTCGCCTGCGGCCTTCACGTCATCAGGAATCGGCAGTTCGGCAATCGGCCGGCCTTTGCCCGTGCGTTGTTTGCCGTCGACGCCGGTCCACGTGTGTTCTGCGTCGTACCATGTGTCGAACAGTTGCAGGAAGATCCACTGAGTCCACCGGTAATAATCCGGATCGGTGGTGGCCAGTTCTCGCGACCAGTCGTAGCTGAAGCCCAGCATCTTCAACTGACGCTTGAACGTGGCAATGTTCTTTTCAGTCGTTTCGCGAGGATGAGTGCCCGTCTTCACGGCGTGCTCTTCAGCCGGAAGACCGAAGCTATCCCAGCCCATGGGATGCAGCACATTTTTGCCGTTCATCCGAGCATGACGACAAACGATGTCGGTAGCCGTGTAGCCTTCCGGATGCCCCACATGCAAACCGCTGCCGGACGGATACGGAAACATGTCCAGCACGTACATTTTGTCTTTGCCGCTGGACGGTGGTTCGGCTTTGAAGGTGTCATTCTGTTCCCAGAATTCCTGCCAGCGGGTTTCGATGCGTTTGAAGTCGTAGCGAGGCATTGCAGAAGAATTTTCGGTGTTCAGTTTTCAGCGTTCAGAAGTTTGCTTAGATGAAGCGAGCGCGGAGTCTATGCGAAGGCCGCTTGCTTGCAAATTGTGGCCGACTGGTAAGTTAGAAAAGCAACGACGGCTGCTGAGACTCTCAAACCTGCGAGTTTAGGCGGATTCGCGTCTAACGCCCCTCCGTCAAGCACAGTTGTATTCTCAGGAAACCACAGATGCCGTAAAACCCCTCGAAAGCGGTGCTCCTCCACGTTCTCCCTGGTGCTTAACATGCCGGACCAGAAAGCCATGAGTTACAAACAACTATTCCTGCTGATCCTGACAATCTGGTCGGCCGAATTGTTCACTCGACTTCTCTTCGACGCCATGATTCCGCCGCAAATGGAATATCGCACCGTCTACCTCGAAAAAGATGCCAAAAAAGACCTGTTCCTTGGCAGTACCCTCGGCGATTTCGGACGGCGTGGCTGGAAGATCGTCGGCGTGAATCCCGATCCGGACAATGGTCAGCAGATGATCGTCTTCATGCAACGACAAACCATTCTCCGCATGAACCAATAGGCGAGGGCGACCCCGCCGGCCGATTGGCGTGGTAGGCGGATGAGCTGGGTGGAAGCGGAGGCGCCGGCGGTCCTCCCGGTGGTCGGTTGGTACGTACCGACGGCGGTTGGTGTTGGGAATGGCTTGCTCGCAGGGATCGGTGGCCGGATCGGTCAGAATCCTTAAGATGGTCGAAGTCAGTCGCGGCTGTCGTCGCTGATATTTCCCAGTCAATCACAACAACAAGGCCGAATAATGGGCAAGTTTCTTCACACGTCAATGGTTCTCACCGCCAGCTTCGCCTGGGTTGGAATCGCCGGGTGCAGCAACGAAACGGCAGAATCAACCACGCCAGCATCAGAGGTCGCTGCGGATTCAAACCTGGAAAAGCCGCAGGCAACTGAACCGGCGGCGACGGAGCCAGCAGCAGATCAGCCGAGTTCGACCATCGAACTGACCGAAGGTGAATGGTCAGACGTCGAGGAATATGTCGCCGCTCAAAAAGGCAAAGTTGTTGTGGTCGACCTTTGGTCCACATCGTGCCTGCCGTGCATGACCGAGTTCCCTCACCTTGTTGAGCTGCATGAAAAGTACGGCGATGACATTGTGTGCATGAGTTTCAATCTGGACTATGCAGGCATCAAATCCAAACCACCGTCCTACTATCGCCCGCGCGTCGAAGAGTTTCTGCAGTCTCGCAAGGCGGAATTCCGCAACATCATGAGTACCGTGGACGCGATTGAAGTGTTCGACCAATTGAAGATGAATTCAATTCCGGCCGTGCTGGTCTATGGCAAAGACGGCAAGCTGGCCAAACGCTTCGACGATACTCTGCTGCAGGATGGCGAAGAAGAAGCGTTTACCTACAAAGACGACATCAATCCGTTTGTACAGTCGCTAATGGAATGACGGATTCCAGCTCACGGTAACCGCGTTGCAGTTATGACGCTTCGCTTTGGCTGACGACCGCACAACCGCAACTGTCACTCCACACGTTGACGGACGTGCGGCACATGTCCAGAATTCGGTCCACAGCGATGATGATGCCCTGCGATTCCAGGGGCAGCCCCACGGCCTGCAGTACAATGGCCATCATCACCAGTCCAGCGTGAGGGATCCCGGCCGCTCCGACACTGGCGATCAGTGCGGTGAAGGCGATGGTGATTTGCTGAGCGACCGATAAGTCGAAACCGGGTGTGGCCTGCGCAATAAACAGGACGGCAACAACTTCGTACAGCGCGGTTCCGTCCATGTTAATCGTTGCTCCCAGCGGCAACACAAAGGAACTGGTTTCGTTTGAAATGCCGGCTCGCTTTTCCACGCAGCTCATTGTCAGCGGCAACGTGGCGTTGGAAGATGCCGTCGAAAACGCGGTCAACAACGCGGGACTCATGTGCCGCGCGTATTCCAGCGGACTGCGTTTCCCGAAGAACTTAATGATGATCGGCAGTATTACCGCGGCATGAAACAACAACGCCAGGAACACGGTCAGCATGTACCAGGCCAGCGTCTGAAACACGCTTAGGCCCTGAGTTGCAGTGGCGTACACCATAAACGCGGCCACGCCGATCGGTGCCAGACTGATAATCCACGCCGTCATTTTCATCATCACGGCGAATGCCGCTTCGAAGAAGTTCTTCAACTGACGTCCATGTTCGCCACCAACAAAGTTGATAAACATACCAGTCAGAATGGCGAACGAGATGATGGATAGAAACTCGCCCCCCGCGAACGCGGCAAACGGATTGGTGGGGATCATCCGGTTCAACTGCTGATAAATGATCTCCGTCAGCGACTGATCCGCGGGCTCCAAAGCCTTCCCGCCGCCGGGCAGGATGGCTCCCACGCCGGGTTTGATCAGATTCACCAACAGCAGCCCGGTCGAAATTGCCAGGATGCTGGTGGCAACATAATAGGTGATGGTCTTCCGGAACATGCGTCCGAAATTTCCCTGACTGCCCAGCCCCGTGACGCCGGTAATCAGCGACGTCAGAATCAGAGGCACCGTCACCATTTTCAGCAGTCGCAGAAACAAATCGCCCAGACTCTTGGCGAGCGTGGTGATGCTGCCTGCCAGGCCCGGCGGATGCTTTTCCGCGAGTGACCGCCAATAGGAAGGCAGCTTGCTGACAGACGCCTCCGAAATATTACTGACCGCCGGTACGCCGGAATGAGTTCTCTGCCAGGTGATCAGCACGTCGTTCATGCTGTAGACAAAGCGTGCTCGCGCGTTGGTGACTTCGATGGTTTCCGTTTCGTCGTCGGCGAGTTTTTCTGCCAGACGGGGATAACTGTCGACGAACGCTTTTCGATCAGCGAACGTTTCTGAATACAGCGTTTGAGTTGGGTCGCTGGAAAGCGCCTCGACAAACTGAACCTTGCCGTCGTCCGCCGTGACGGTGGCTGTGATCGCTTCAGAAAGAACGATATCGCCGGGATTCACCATCACCCCGATGATCGTGCCGATCACCATCGCGATCAGAATTTGAACATGCAGCGGCAGCTTCTTTTTGGCAACGGGTGCGTCAGACATATTGATTCTTGCGAGTTCAAAAAGGTCACATACGGCGGTAGGCAGGACCGCAAACGGTGGACCCGTATTACACTCGCTTAGCCACCGTCAGGCAAACCATGTCGCGGCGCGGTGTTTCAGGCTATTCAGCAGCGTTGAAGCGTTTCGCCAGTTTTCCCGCCTGCATGCGAATGTTGGCGGCCGAGTGTTCGCTGCTTAGCGTTTCAACAATCGGCTTCAGTTGTTCGCGTTGTTCCGACGTCAACAGCGATTCGAGGCTGCCGATCGCCCTCAGGCTGTTGGCCAGAATGATCGGCTGTTCAAACTGTCGTTTGGTGAGTTCTTCCTGCTGCTGTTCGGTGGTCAGGTTTTGGAAATCGCTGCGATCAGGTTCCTGAGTTCCCAGTTCCAGAAGTTCAATCAGCACGGGCAGGCCGTCCGTCTGACCGTTGCGTGCCAGGCCGATCGCCGCATTGGCACGCGTCATTTCGTCTGCATCCAGCAACATCAATTCGAGTTGCTTAATCGCTTCGTCGCCGCTAACCAAAGCCCATGTGTAGGCGGCCAGATGACGGATCGACGCTTCTTCGTCCTGAGCTGCCAGCTTCAGTTGCTTCAACACGCTTTCGTCAGCGATCGTCGGTGTCGACAACGGTTTCGCCAGCGTCACAGTTTCTTCTGCAGAATCATCTTCGCTGCTCGCTGTGATTAGTTCAGCGTCCTGAGCCTGCCGTTCAAAATGTCGCCCGGCAATCATCGCCACCGACATCAGACTACTCTTGCGCACGTCGGCTCGGTCACTATCTTCCGCCGGGTCTGGCTGCATGGCTTCGGCCAACACCGGCAACACGATGTCGTCGGCCTGCAATGATCCCAGTGTGCGAGCCAGAAATTCCTGATGCTTGATGTCGTCGTCCAGGGTGGATTTCGATTCCAGAGACTCCTTCAGCAGTTTGGTCAGTGCTTCGGCGACGGCCGGTTCTTCGGCCAGGACGGTGCCGTTTTTGTCGGGAGCGATCTGCTGGTTTCGCAGTACCTGAGCGAGACCCAAAGCGGCTCGCCAACGACGATGTTCGTTGCTGCTACCCAATTCGGTGACCAGTTGCTGCCAGTCAGTTTCCGATTCGGCCAGTTTTCCGAACAACGCCCACACGCCGATTACGGCCGCAACAATCAACGCCGGAATCAGGAACAGCTGAACAATGAAACCTGCCGATGGCGGTTCGACCGGCGGAAGTTCTTCCAATGGCCGCTCCATTGGAGAGTTGGCCGGATTGGCGTTGGCCCCGCTACCGAGCGATGTGCTGTCAGGTCCGTCGTTGGCAGGTTCAGTCATCGGTCAACTCTAAGTTGATTGGGGTGTCACGGGCGCGCAAGAATTCAGGGAAATACGTATTCTATGACGCAACGTTCATCGTTTCAGTGCGTCTCCGCTTCCAGAACCCATTTTCCCAACGTTGGCGGGGCGGGGCGGCCCGCCTGCCGATTGGCGTTGCGGGCGGGTGACGTTGTGAAAACGAAAGCGCCGGCGTTGTTTGCGTTCGGCGCTGGAGCCAGCGGGCGCATCTGTGGTGTTTGGTTCTTGTTTCGGTGCCGGTTGCACCAGTTCCGAACAAAGGAAAAGTACTACGCAGCGGAAATGCGTCGTCAGAGGTGGACGCAATTGCTGGACCTGTTGCCTACAATGACATACTTCTGACTTTCAATCGCCTTCGTTGTTGCTGACACCCACGTTTTCATGACCGATCCATTGCCTTCCGACACGCCGCCCCATGCTCCCAACCCCAGGAACGATAAGATCGTCTCCGGACGGCTGGTCGTCGCGGCGATGTTCACGATGGGGATCGTCGCCACCGGCATTCTGTGGACGTACTGGCACCTGCATCTGATGCCCTTTATGCCGCTGCAGGAAGCGTTGTCTAAGGAATACGATCATTCCAGCCCGCGAGTGGATGGCGGTCGGCGCAAAAGTCACAAGGGAACGCCAAGCGTGTTGCGAGTCGTGATGCGAGTCCCCTTCGACCCAACGGTCAGCGATGAGGAAACTCAGAAGAAGATCGAAGCTCGTCTGGATCGAACTCGCGAACTCGCCACGAAATACACGGCCATCGATGAGTACGAATTGCTGGATGTGCACTTGTACTTCGAAGCGAAGGAAGACGAAATCCGGCAGAAAACGTTCCCGAAACAGCTGTGACGCACTGCGGATGTGCGTCCCTGTCAAATCTGGAGGCGATCGGCTCGCCCCGCCCGTATTCCTCACTGTTCACTGCTTCGCGTCGATTGCCCCTAATTTCGGCGTGAGAATCTGAGTGCCCTGCACGGTCCGCCGTGTTCGATGGCAATTGCTACAGTTGCTGCGCATAATCTTGGCATCGCCCCGCAGCAGGATCTGGTCGGTGAGCGAGCGACCGGGATTGTGGTCGCCCAATAGTTGCCGACTGGATGCGACGCTGCGGGTTAGAAATGGACTCCGGTTCATGCTCCGCAGGTACCGCCTGAGGTTTGTGCGAATCGGTCAATCTGAGGTTTCGCAACTTCGCACGACTGCCCGGTCGCATTTTTCCGCGTTCGGCATGTGCATTGCTCCCTAAGCCAACGAAACCCTTTATCTCGCAGGCGAGGAGAATCGAATGTCAGTTGTTGTAGTCCCGGGTTTTGGGCGTCAAGACTCAGCAGCCAAACAACAGGAAAGACAAAATCTCGAAATGGGAATTCTGGAGAAGGAAGGCGGGATCAAGGTCTCGCTGATTAGCTTGCACGGACTAATTCGATCAAACCAACCTGAACTCGGTCGTGACTCTGACACCGGTGGACAAGTCAAATACGTCCTGGAACTCGCAAAGGAACTTTCTGAACAACCCAACGTCCGCGATGTCGAACTGCTGACTCGCCAAATTATCGACGACAAGATCGATGACGACTACGCTCAACTGGAAGAAGAAATCTGCCCGCACGCGAAGATCGTGCGCATTCCCTTTGGCCCCAAACGCTATCTGGCCAAAGAAAAGCTGTGGCCCTACATCGAACATTTCGTCGATCAGACGCTGGTCCACTTTCGCCGCACGGGCCTGCCGGACGTGATTCACGGCCACTACGCCGACGCCGGACTGGCAGGCGCTCAGATGGCTCGCCTGCTGCACATTCCCTTCATCTTTACCGGCCATTCGCTGGGGCGAGTTAAAAAGCAGCGACTGTCTTTGGGCAACATGGATGACGAGAAGCGAGCCAAGCTGGAACGTCGTTATCATTTCGCAACGCGCGTCGAAGCGGAAGAAATTGCCCTCGAAACCGCTTCGATGGTTGTCACCAGCACCAACCAGGAAGTGGAACAGCAGTACGAATTGTACGACCACTATCAGCCGGACCGAATGGAAGTGATTCCCCCCGGAGTCGATCTATCCAACTTCGCCCCGGTGGATAAATCGTGGACTCCGTCGCCGATTGCAGACGACTTGAAACGGTTTCTGAACGAACCTGACAAGCCCATGATTCTGACCATGGCGCGTCCCGACGAACGGAAAAATCTGGGCAAGCTGGTTGAAGTCTACGGTGAAAGCGAGCAGCTTCAGGAACTGGCTAACCTGGTGCTAGTCATGGGCGGGCGGGATGACCTTAGAGAACTTCCAAAGGCTCAACAACGCATCATTAAAGACATTCTGTACCAGATTGATAAGTACGATCTATACGGCAAGGTCGCATATCCGAAGGCTCACGGCCCCGACGAAGTGCCCGACATTTACCGTCTGGCGACGACAACAAAAGGAGTCTTCATCAATCCCGCGTTGACGGAACCGTTTGGTCTGACTCTGCTGGAAGCGGGTGCTACCGGGTTGCCAATTGTCGCGACCAACGACGGCGGACCTCGCGACATCATCGGCCACTGCGACAACGGCCTGCTGATTGACCCGCTCGATAATGAAGCGATCGAACATGCGTTACTCAGAACTCTGACGGAACCAGACCAGTGGCAGGAGTGGTCGCAGGCAGGTATCGAAGGCACTCGGAAGCATTATTCATGGTCGAACCATGCTCGCCGCTATCTGCGAGATCTGAATGACATTTTAGAAAATTCGCCTACCCCAAGCCTGCTGGATAGTAAGGTACGGTCGCGGCGACTGCCTGAATTCGACCGTCTGATCGTCACGGATTTGGATAACACGCTCACCGGCGACCCGGAAGCGTTGGCGGAGTTCAACGAAATCATTCGTGATCGTGAGGACATCGGGTTTGGGATCGCCACCGGCCGACGGCTGGACAGCGCGATGGAGCTGATTGAAGAACTCGGCCTGCCACGACCGGATGTCATGGACACCGACGCCGGAACTCAACTGCATTACGGCGACAAACTCACACCCGATCTAAGTTGGCGGAAGCAGATCGGTCACGCATGGAAGCCGGGGGAGATTCGGGAAATTCTGGACAAACTTCCGGGGATGTACCTTCAAGAAGAGAGTCACCTATCCGAATACAAAATCAGCTACGAAATTGATTTGAAAGAAGCGCCCAGCGTCACGAAGATTCGACGCATGCTTCGGCAGGCCGGTCTGCAGGCGAAGGTCGTGCTGTCGCTGGACATGTATCTTGACATCCTGCCCGTTCGCGGCGGCAGCGAACTTTCGATGAGACACCTGCTATGGAAGTGGGGTTTTTCACCGGAAAACGTGCTGGTGGCGGGCGATTCCGGAAACGACGCCGGGATGCTTCTGGGGCGAACCCTGGGTGTTGTCGTCGGCAACCACGCCAAAGAATTGAACAAACTGCGGAAACGACCTCGCGTTTACTTTGCTAAAGCGGCTCATGCACGAGGAGTGCTGGAAGGCATGAGCTACTATCAGTTCCTGGACAATATTGTTATCCCGAATGATCAGGTCGACTCATAATGGCAGCAGCAACCAATCCCTCTTCGCGCTGGAGGGTCTGTCGTTTGAGGCCGAACTTTCTCTTCAACGGCTGACACCCCGTCTGACCGACTTCTGGGATTCACAAGACGTAACACCGGAGTTGCGGCGGGAATTCGAACTGCGGCTGGAACACTACTGGCCGGAACTGTTCGAACTTCTGTTCGACCTGTACGGCACGCGGTATGACTTCTTCTACCACCTGGAACAGATCCTTCTGACAGCAGCCGCCACCTGGGCCAACCGCCCGGAAACGTTGCGCGAGGTCGATCGGCATCGAGTGAACGAACCGGACTGGTTTCAGTCCGAAAAGATTGTCGGCGGCGCTTTGTATGTCGACTTGTTCAGCGAAAACCTGGGCAAGCTTCGAGAGTCCATCGACTACTTTAAGCAGCTTGGACTGACTTACCTGCACCTGATGCCGCTGTTCGCCGTGCGGCCGGGCGATAACGATGGCGGCTACGCAATCAGCAATTATCGATCTGTCGACCCGCGTCTGGGTACGATTGAGGACCTGCGATTGTTGGCCGACGAGCTGCGTGCGGTTGGTATCACGCTGGTGCTGGATTTTGTGTTCAACCACACGTCTGACGATCACTACTGGGCGCAGCAGGCTCAGGCAGGCAACCGAGAGTACCAACAGTTCTATTACATCTTTCCCGATCGAACCCAACCCGATCAATATGAACGCACGCTACGCGAAATTTTCCCAACGGTCCGTCGCGGCAACTTCACGTGGCACGACGGGATGCAGCAGTGGGTGTGGACCACGTTCAACAGTTTTCAATGGGATCTGAACTACAGCAACCCCGCCGTCTTTCGAGCGATGGCGGAGGAGATGTTCTTTCTCGCTCAAACCGGTGTCGACATTCTGCGGCTGGATGCGATCGCATTTATCTGGAAGGAAATGGGCACGGACTGCGAAAACCAGCCGAACGCCCACAAGCTTGTCCGAGCGTTCAACCGGCTGACTCGCATTGCCACGCCCGGCCTGCTGTTTAAGTCCGAAGCGATTGTGCATCCTGACGAAGTGGTTCGCTACATCGGCGAAGACCGCTGTCAGATTTCGTATAACCCAACGCTGATGGCACTGCTGTGGGAATCGCTGGCGACTCGGCAGGTACGCCTGCTCACGAAGTCACTCAGCCACCGTCATCAATTGCCGAAACACACGGCCTGGGTCAATTACCTAAGATGCCACGACGACATCGGCTGGACCTTCGACGATGCCGACGCCGCCTCGCTGGGGATTAACGCCTTCGATCATCGGCAGTTTCTGAATGCGTTTTACACGGGCCAGTACGAAGGTTCGTTCGCGCGTGGGATTCCGTTTCAGGCCAACCCCGACACCGGGGACATGCGAATCGCGGGCACGATGGCGTCACTGGCCGGCCTTGAGCAAGCTGTGGAACAGGAAGACGCTCACGGCACAGAAATGGCCATTCGCCGCATCATGCTGCTGCAGGGTGTCACGCTTAGCATCGGCGGAATTCCGCTGCTGTACCTTGGCGAAGAATGGGGCATGCTTAATGATTATGACTTCGTCAAAGACCCAGCCAAGGCAGCCGATACCCGCTGGGTCCATCGGCCCAAGATGAGATGGGAATTTCTGCAGGAACTTAACGGGCACGTGGAAGAAGGTGTCAATTCCATTCGGTCCCGCATTTTCCTCCTGCTGCAGAAGATGATCTCTGTTCGCAAGTCACTGCCTGCACTGGCAGGTCAACAGATGGAACTGGTGCGAGTTAACAATCCACATCTTCTTAGCTTTGTCCGAGTCAACACCGGGCACCGGCTGATTGTGATCGGCAACTTTTCTGAACAGGCGCAAACCTTCGACGGTAATCATCTGCGGACGGCTGGCTTGGGCCGCTTTTTCGAAGATGCACTGACTGGCGAAAGCTATCCGACCAGTAGCACACTGCAACTGGAACCGTATCAAATCCTGTGGCTGAGTCGGGTGTAGACTGATGACTGTTAAAGTTCTGGCCACCGATCTGGATGGCACGCTGATTCCGCTGGACGAAAGTCCTCAAAACCGGTCCGACCTGGCAGCCGTTCAGTCATTGTTGAAGGAGCACGGCATCCCGCTTGTGTTTGTGACGGGGCGCCATGCCGAATCCGTGCTTCAGGCGATTCAGGATTTTTCGTTGCCGCAACCGGATGCGATTATCTGCGACGTGGGTACGACGATTTTGACTGCCGACGATGGCGGCAAGCTGGTCGTGCAGCCGGAATACGAACGGCATCTGAGTCAGCTGGTGGATAAGTGGCCAGCCGACGCGATACGTGCCGCAGTGTCGTGGATCGCCGAAATTAAGTTGCAGGAGAAGGAGAAGCAGGGTCTCTTTAAGGTTAGCTTTTACACCGCTGCGGCAGATGTGGAACGTCGGTCAGGCGAAGTGCGAACCGCGTTGGCAGAGTTATCTGCACCGTGGTCATTGATCTCCAGCGTCGACCCCTTTAACGGTGACGGGCTGATCGACCTGCTGCCAAATGGGGTTTCGAAATCGTACGCGATTGACTGGTTTGCGAAGTCGCATCAATGGGATCAGGCTCAGATCCTGTTCACCGGCGATTCCGGCAACGACCTCGCCGCTCTAACAGCCGGCTTTCGTGCTGCGGTAGTGGCAAATGCGGCCGACGAAGTCAAAACGGCCGCGCGAGAAGCTCACGCGGCAGCCGGTTGGAACGACCGTCTTCTGGAATGTCAACACCCGGCAACCAGCGGAGTCCTCGAAGCGTTGCGACACTTCCTGGCGACAACGTAGCTGGACTCAACTGAAGCAGGCAACTCTACAGGGACTGCAGCAGGTGATCGGCCACATTCCTGATGTTGGCGTTCTTCGATGCTTTCCGCAGCGATTCGACTTCCGCCTTCGCTTCTGCAGCAGCGGCTCCGATTTCGTCCAGCTCAATCAACGCGGCATGCCGCACGAATTCGCTGGCAGATTTCAGGTGCTCTCGCAGCGTCGTCACAGCCAGGGCAGTGCTGCCGAACTTGTGTAGCCCACGAGCGCCGGCGATGCTGACGGAGGGTGACTTATCGGCCGCCGCCGATGCAATCTTTGCCTTCGCTTCTTCGCTCGCAGCTGCGATATTGGTCAGCCCGGTCACACCCCACCAGCGGATGGCGGCGTCGTCATCGTCGGTGGCAAGAATGAATTGCCCGGCAGCGGCCTCCACTGCGGACGTATCGTTCAGATCGACGCTGTTCGCCCGCTTTGCAAGTTCCAGCAAGCGTTTGGTCCGTTCGAGTCCCGCATCGCCGTTGTGCAGAATGGCCCAGCGACTGCCAGCCGTTTGTTCTTCTTCGTCGAGAATGATCTCGGGAATCAAATGAGCGTCTCGCATGTCAAGTTGCCAACGATCGCATTCCTTGCTCAGCCGCGACAGCGTGTCCGCATAGGCCGGGTCGGCGGCAAGATTCTTCAGTTCCCATGGATCGGTTTTGATGTCATAGAGTTCTTCGTATGGCCGAGTTGGGTTCAGAAACTGAGCAGACTCAGCGTGAAGTTCGCCGCTGGCGTTCAGACGTCGCATTTCCTTCCGCACAACGCTGGTTTCGGCATACTGAATATGCTGCAACGCGGGCCGCCAGGTGTTGAAGTTGCGAAGGTAGCGGAACCTCCCGTCTCGCACAGAACGCACCATGTCAAAGCGTTCGTCAATGCGATCGCGAGCTCCATGAATGTAGTCACGGGCCTTCGGCAGATCCTTGCCCAGAAACGGCTGGCCATACATATTGTCCGGCACTTTGATGCCTGCCAGATTCAAAACGGTCGGGCCCAGATCGATGAGATTGATCAGCTGGTCGCTCACGCTGCCTGGAGCCGCCTGCCCGTCCACGCGCCATTTCTCTGGTACTCGCGCAATCATTGGCACCAGGGTCCCGCTGTCGTACAGCCATCGTTTGGCTCGAGGAAATCCGTTGCCGTGGTCGGACCAATAAATCACGATCGTGTCTTCCGCCAGGCCCGCGTCTTCAATTTCCTTCAGGTATTTTCCTGCGGTCTCATCCATCACCATGATGATGTCCAGCAGCCGTGCATGAGCGGCCCGCACATCGGGCGTGTCGGGGTACAACGGCGAAACTTTGATCTTCGAAGGATCATGCAGCTTGTCTGGCGGCACGTTCTTCACAACGCCTTTCCAGTTGTCCGGCCAGATCCGACTTTCGTGAGTCATCGTCATGTTGAAGACGGCAAAGAACGGCTGCTTTGGGTCCTGGCGATTCTTCCAATGAGCATTCTTTGACGATTCGTCCCACACGCTGTCTTTGTTTCGTTCCCAGCGCAGGTTGTAATCCGTCTTGGAATTGTTCGTGCAGTAGTAGCCCGCATCTTTCAGGTAGCTTGGAAACAGCTTGATCTGTGGCGGCAGACTCGCCTTCGATCGCATGTGGTTGGCTCCCAACCCCGGCGGGTACATGCCAGTAATGATCCCCGTGCGACAAGGTGCACACACGCCGTGGCAGGTGAACGCCTGAGTGTACCTCACGCCCTGTTTTGCAAATGCGTCCAGGTGAGGCGTGGTGGCATTGGGATCGCCGTAACAGCCGAGGTGCGAACTAATGTCCTCGCAACTGATCCAGACGATGTTTGGACGATCCGCCGCCTGCGCCGCTTGACCGAAGATCGCAGCCAGAGGGACAAGGCACAGCACAGCAATGTGCAAACGACGCATAGCAGCTCACTTTCTGAGGACGTAAATAACAAAACGATCATTACGCCATCATGGCGTCACGTTCGAGTTTGTTCAAGCTGCCGAATCACCTTGACCTTCAATTGGACGACGCGGGCCGACGATTCGCTTTTCTTCACCCCGACTTTCCGCCATTATGTCGACAGTGCGACGTTTTTTAGAACCTCAATCGAAGTTTCAGGAGTCCGTTCGTGATCTTGTTCCACAAATATCTGCCAGCGCTGGTTGCCGTTGCATTTTTGCTGCCGGTTACCGAAGCGAATGAGCCGATCGCAGTCGCTCAAAAGAACGATGTCATCGATGTTTGGCTGGGCACCAGTAGCCGCCAGCCGAGCAAGGGGATTTATCACTGCACGCTGAACACGGCCAATGGCAAGCTCACTGACCCGACGCTGGTCGCCGAAATTTCCGGCCCTGGCTTCCTTGCGATGCACCCCAAACTGCCACGGCTGTACGCCGTTGGTGGTGTCGACGGAAAGGCATCCATTGCGGCGTACGCGATCGAAGGCAAGTTAAAGAATGCGTCGCTGAAGTTTCTGAACGCCGTAGAAATCGGCGATGGCGGCGCCGCTCACGTTGCCGTCGATCCAACCGGACAAACCATTCTTACAGCGCAATACGGCGGCGGGTCGACAGCGGTCTTCTCACTCAACAAAGATGGATCGCTGAATGAGCGCACTCAGCTGATTGATCATGAAGGTGCGTCCGACACCGTGCCCGGTCGGCAGACGAAGTCGCATGCACACTGGGCGGGTTTTTCACCTGACAACAGATTCGCCTTCGTGCCGGACCTGGGTCTGGACAAAGTTGTGATCTACAAATCAGATGCGGCCGCTTCAAAAATTGAACCGCACGGCTTCGCCGAAATCGCTCCCGGCGGCGGCCCTCGGCACATGAAATTTCACACCAACGGTAAGTGGGCTTACGTGCTGCATGAACTCGACTTAAAAGTCACCGTGTTCGACTATGACGCAGACGCCGGAACGATGACGGCAAAACAAACGATCGAAACCGTCCCGCGAGACGAACTGGCGAAGGAAGACGCCAAGAGCTGTTCGGAAATTCGCGTGCATCCATCCGGTAAATTTGTCTACGCGGCCAATCGAGGTCACGATACGGTGACCGCCTTCAAAGTCGATCAGCAAACCGGCAAGCTGGAACTGATCGAACGCGAAAACGTGCGAGGAGCGACACCGCGTAATTTCAACATTGATCCCAGCGGTCAATGGTTGCTTGCGGCTGGTCAGGATTCTCACACACTGGCATCGTTTGCGGTCGATCAGGACACTGGCGAACTGAAGTATAATCGCAGCGTCGTGCTGGCACCTTCGTGCATCTGCGTGTTGTTTGGACACGAATAGAAAGCGGTAACGTTCATGCATCCGGACAGGATCGGCCCGTATTTGATCGACAGGAAGATCGGTTCCGGCGGCATGGGGAATGTGTACCTCGGTACTCATGAAACCACCGGCGAACAGGTTGCCGTCAAAGTTCTTCCCGCGTCCATGGCGCGGGAAGAAGGATTTGTGAATCGCTTCTCGCGCGAAATCGAAGCGTTGCGAAAGGTGAGTCATCAAAACATCGTCCAGATCTACGAAGACGGTCAGACGGACGACGGCAGCTATTATTTTTCGATGGAATACGTCGACGGCGAAACGCTGACTTCCATCGTGACACAGCAAAAGAAAATTCCGTGGCCGGAGGTCATCGACTTAAGTCTTCAGATTGCATCAGCGCTAAAAGCCGCCCATAACGAAGGCATTGTGCATCGCGATTTGAAGCCGTCCAACCTGATGGTCACGGACGACGGAACCGTGAAACTGGCAGACTTCGGCGTCGCTCACGTGTTTGCCACCACCCGGTTAACTCGCACCGGTGGAGTCGTCGGGACGGCCGAATACATGTCCCCCGAACAGTCACGAGGACAGCGGGCCACCAAGCTTAGCGACATGTATTCGTTGGGGGCGGTCATGTATGTGATGCTGACCGGTCGACCTCCGTTTACCGGCCAGACCGCAGGCGACATTCTTCACAAACACCAGTACGCTCAATGCGACAAGCCCGGTCGTTACGTCCCGGAGATCCCTCGGCTGCTGGAAGACTTCGTATGCAAGCTGCTGGAAAAGAGGCCGGAAAATCGCATCCCGGACGCGTTTGTGGCCATTCGCCAGTTGACGAATATCCGTTCAAGAATTGAATTCGAACAGCAGCAGAAATCACAAACGGCGACCGCGGCGGCGAGTCCCAGGCCTGACTTAACGTCTCCTGTTGCTGCCGACAGAACTCAGGGCAGTCACGACGATGCGTCACGGTACCTGCCCGGCCCGGCGACCATGGTGCGCGACGCCATTCGCGACGACATTCAGGCGTCGTTGAAGAAGTCGCCGCTCGCTCAGTTTTTTGACAACACGTTTGTGTTGATCACTTTGCTGTGCCTCGTGATCGCTGCCGGCTTTTACTTTTCAACCACGACAACTCCAGACCCAAGTGAGAACTTCGCGCGAGCCAAGGAGATTATGGAAAACGAACCCAGCGCCGCGTGGTTGCGAATTCGCGATGACGTGCTTCAGCCGTTGTTGGCGTCCGGTGACCTGGAAGACAAACGCGAGCAAATGCAGCAGTGGGTGCAGATGGCGGATCAGTATGAATTCTGCCGCAAACTTCAAATCGCGACCCCGTCAGACGGTTCCAGTCAGTCTGAACTGCATCGGCTGATCGCGTTCGCTTTTGAAACTTACACGGACGGCCGAGTTTCCGACGCAACAGAACAGTTGCACGCGATACAAAACTTACTGACCGACGACGACGTGTACCTGCGTGATTTTTTACGATCGACGCTGCAGGAATGGGAAGCAGACCACAGCAATACCGGTCGCCGCGAGCTTGTTCGACGAATTATCGATCAGGCACAATCCGCCATCGATGGCGACGGCGATCCACAGCAGGCAGCTGACGCCCTGCAATCAGTCCTCGTCCTGTTTAACGACGATCGGTTTCTGCAAAAGGAACTCGACACCTGCCGGTCGCTTCTGGAGACACTTTCTGTTCAGGCTCAGGAATAGCGGCCGCACAAATAGCCAGGTAGCAAACCGATTGCACACATCATTCTCACCGGACATTTCTCATGAATACGTTTCGACTGTTTGTGTTACCTGCCACTTTAATCACCTGTGTCATCGCGTCCACAACGTTTGCTGCCGATGTTGACTGGCAACCTGACGCGCCGCGCGACGAAATTCGGCCAATCTTTGAAAAACGCGCTGATGGAACGTTGGCTTTGAAAGCCGACGACCGAACGGGCGTCATTGGCTGGTGGTCGACAACAATGCCCGTCGAGCCGGGTCTGCACTACCGCTTTAGCGTGCGACGCAAAGCAACGGGAATGGATGCCGAACAGGCTCGACAAGCAGCGACCGTTCGCTTGCTGTGGCAGGACAACAAGGGCAACCGCGTCGTGCGTGATGAGCCGACCTTCGCATCATACCGCCCGGGCACACCTCCACGAGCGGAACCGGAATTCCCAGCGGACATCGACATGGACGGCGACTCAGCAATCGTCGCTGGCGTCTACAAAGTGCCGAAGGCGGCAAGTCAGGTGAAGGTCGAATTGCAGTTTCGTTGGGGGCCACCGAATTCACAGGTCGAATGGTCGGACGTGCGTTTCGAACAGGTCGATCCGCCAACGCCAAGACTCGTCAAAATTGCCGCTATCCATCATCAGCCGCGTGCAGGAAAGACGGCTGCGGAAAAGCGAGAACAGTTCGAGCCGCTGATTGCGGATGCGGCAAAGCAGGGAGCTGACCTGATTGTACTGCCGGAAACTCTGACGGTTTACGGCTCTGGCTCAACATATGCCGATTGCGCAGAACCGATTCCCGGCCCGTCTACGGAATTCTTCGGCCGCCTTGCTAAGCAATATGACACTCACATCGTGGCGGGCCTGATGGAACGCGACCAGCATCTGATTTACAACGTCGCCGTGCTTCTGGGACCGGACGGTAAGATTATCGGCAAGTATCGGAAGGTCACTTTGCCGCGTGGCGAAGTCGAAGGCGGAATAACGCCGGGCAACGAATACCCCGTTTTCGAAACGTCGTTTGGAAAAGTGGGCATGATGATTTGTTACGACGGGTTCTTCCCGGAAGTCGCGAGGGAACTCACGAAGAACGGTGCGGAGATCATTGCGTGGCCAGTGTGGGGCTGCAATCCGATGCTCGGAGCCGCTCGTGCGTGTGAGAACCATGTATACGTCGCCAGCAGCACCTACACAGACGCCGCCAACAATTGGATGATCACCGGCATCTACGGACACGATGGCACCGTGCTGGCTCAAGCCAAAAAATGGGGCACATCGGCCATCACGGAAGTCGACCTCAACAAGCCGCTGTACTGGCACAGCCTCGGCGACTTTCAGGCCCAAATCGAACGTCACCGCCCGCTAGCGCACTGAAGTCAGCATGGAAGGTCTGTCGAACAAACAGTTTGACAATTGGCTTTCTACTTGCCCGCTCTTGCTGTTCCTAATCCGGTTATGTCGACGATGCGGTTGTGTTTCACGATCGCAGCAACGGAAACTCGATTTTCCGGTTCAACGGGCGGGCATTGCGGTGTCCGGGAATGCAATTCGGTGCTCCGTGAGGTAATAATTCGAAGACTCGAAAGTTCATCGAAGCCCAGAGACTTAGAATTATGCCGATCAAGGTTCGTTGCAAAGAATGCAGCACGGTAATGGCGGTGCCGGATAAGGCCGCCGGCCGCGCAGTCAAATGCAAATCGTGCGGTGGCCGAGTGCCCGTGCCGAATCCCGCCGCACGGAAGGCGAAAGCCAGTCGCTCAGCACAGGGCGCCGCAGGCAGTGAGGCAGCGAAAAGTCGTCCGGCCAAGAAACGCCCCGTAAAAAAACGGCGTCCACGCCCGGCTGCGGAACCGTCGTTTGACGACTTCGGCGATTCAGACGATCTGTTCGGTGGCCTGGACCTGGGCCGCGCAGAGCATGCGGATCAGCGAGTCTGCCCGGGCTGTGCGTCGCCCGTCGACGAAGACGATATCGAGTGCCCAAAATGCGGCGTGAATATCGAAACCGGTGCGCTAAGCGAAAAGCAGCGTGTCCGCATTGCACGAAAAGGGCCGCCACCAGAAGAATTCTACAGCAAAGCGTTGCCCAACGCGTGGAAGTTTCTGATGAACCACAAGAGCTGGGCCGTGAAGACAGGGCTGAACTGGGGCATCTCAGTCGCCATGGTCATTCTGGCGGCGTTCGTGCTGAATTGGTACATCGATGGGCGTATCAGAGAACTGGTCGATACGGCGGAAGGCCCAGTCGAGATCACAGATTCGTACGTCCTTATTAAACCCACCGACAATGGAGACATCCTGTACGACGGCGTCAAATACGGAACCGGGTCGACTCGGCTGGACGCCAACAAGCAACTGATTCTGCCGCCACCACGAATCGCCGCGATGACCTCGCCGCCAGCGATCTTCTGGACTTTCATCTTCGTAATCTTCACGCTGGGCTGCGGCGGTTGGGCATGGACACTGGCCGACAAGATCGTTCACCTCACGATGTCCGGCGAAAAGAAGATTAAACGCTTTGCGGGCGATATGTTCGGCAATATGACCAAAGGGTTCACAACAATCTTTTGGCCAATTGTGCTGATGTATCCTGTGATCTGGATCCCTGTCGCAATGCACTTTTCCGGCGTTGGCGATGTTGCCTGCATTGCAACCTTTGCCACCCTGATGCTGATTCCGTATATGGTGTTTCTGGCTCCGGCGATGGTGCATATGTCGCAGCCATATACCTATCGCGCGTGGTTGATTAACTGGATGGCGAAGGACTGGGTCAACACGCTCGTGCCCAGCATGTATGTCTCCGTTCTGTTTTTCTTTCTGGTGCTGATGATCCCGTTGGGAATTGCAATCGGAATCGCTGTCGGCTGGAACCAGTTTACAGACTTCTACACCAACCAAATTGAACTCCCGGCACTAAACGCGATGTTTGGCTACACCGCTGAAGATGCGGATTCAAGCTGGATGTTCGCGTTCACACGAATGCCGTTGCTGTTCACAGTTGCAGCGCTGACCTGCACGACGCTTGGAATGCTGCTGGCGTTTCCGTCGATCTTGATGATGCGAGTCTTCGGGCTATTCGGTTTGTATTTTAAGCCGGACCTCTCATTGTGTGCTGAACAAACACCGCTGGCTCCGGCCGGTTTTGGACCGCGTTTTCTGGCGATCCAGGTGGATCTTATCATTTCCGCAGGCATTGGGTTGGCGTGCTATCTGGGCTCTGGCTACGCGGCGGGCCTGGTCGGCCATCTGTACAATTCGCCGCAGATCGCTGCGATCGCCCGTTGGGTGATCTTCGGCGGGGCGCTGGCCGGGATATTGGGATTCTACTTTTCCCGATGGGAATCCGGGGCGGGCCGAGCGACTCTTGGAAAATGGACGTTCGGCATGATCGTGTTGAGGGACAACAATGAACCGATGGACACGAACCTCGCTTTGAAACGAGCGGCGGCGTCACTTATTTCCGTCCTGTCGTTAGGCATGACTTTCATCATGTGTGCCTTCCACCCGGAGCATCGAGCAGTGCATGACACCTTAACCAAGACCAAGGTTGTCTGGCGCGGGGACGAAAATCTGTAGGATCAGTGATGGCGGTGTAATGCGTGCCCCGGCATCACCGCCAGACCGGGCAATAACCCGCAGTTCTGTAGAAAGCGAAGATCCTGAAACGCGGTTTGCCGATCTGTTCTGAATGGTCACGCAGTTTAGCGCGACTTTGTCAGTATAGCGGGGCAACAGTACATGTCGGCGGTCGCGAACAGGAATGCAGACAAACTGAGTGATGCGATCGCCTGTCACCAGGCAGGTGATCTGCCGACGGCTCTGCGGGCTTATTCCGAAATTCTTGCCTCCGACCCCCGCAACGCTGACGCCTGGCACCTGTCTGGCCTCGCATCAAACGCGCTGGGCGATTTTGCCAACGGCGAACAGTTGATTCGTCGAGCCATCGAGCTGAAGCCCACAGAAAATGTCTACCAGTCCAACCTCGCAGCTGTCCTGTTAAAGCAGAAACGCCACGAAGAGGCCGAAACACTGTGTCGCAACGTGCTGCGGCAGGACAGCAAACATGCCCGGGCGCTCAATCACCTTGGGACAGCCCTCCGGCAGCAGCGGCGTTATCAGGAATCGCTGGAGGTGTTTCGCCGGGGTGTGGAAGTCGACGCCTCGGCGAAAACACTATGCAATCTCAGTGCGGCCCTGATTGACGCTGGACAGCTGCCGGAAGCAATCAACACATTGCTGAAGGCTCGCAATTTGGCTCCAGAACAGCCGCAGGTTCATCTCAATCTCGGCTCGGCTTATCGGCTACAGGGACAACATTCGGAAGCTGCCGCAGCTTTTCAGGAGGCCGAAAGACTGTCGCCCGATTGCGCCGAACTGCACGTGAACAAAGGCAATCTGTTGCAGGAAACCGGCAAAGTCACTGAGGCCATTACCAGCTTTCAACGAGCTATTGCAATCGATGCATCGTTGCCGACCGCCGCAGCCGGTCTGGGGAGGTCGTTGCAGCAGATTGGTTGTTGGGCAGAAGGCCTGGAAGCAACTCGCCTTGCTGCCCAGCTCGCACCCGAATCACAAAAGTTCCAAAGCTGCTATTTGTATGCAGCCACGCTAAGTCCGCTGCTGTCCATCGAACAGGTTGTCCAGGAACATGCAGCATGGGGGCAGCGTATCGAAGCCGTAGCACCAATGTGCGATATTCGCACGGACCTTGCGGCCGACAAGACCCTGCGTATCGGATATGTCTCTCCGGATATTCACGATCATGCCACAATGCGATACATGCTGCCGCTATTGGAATCTCACAACAGGACAGAATTTGAGATCTACTGCTATTCAGAAACGACCAGCGAAGACTACGTGACAGAAGCCGCCAAGAACACTGTGGACGGCTGGTGCAGGACACGAAACCTGACAGACAAAGAGTTCGCAACACGCATTCAAAGTGATCACATCGACATACTCGTGGATCTGGCAGGGCACACGGCTAACAACCGACTGCCGGTATTTGCAAGAAAGCCGGCGCCGGTGCAGGTGTCCTTTCTGGGGTATCCCACCACAACCGGCCTGACACGCATTGACTACTTCCTGACCGATGCCGCGCGAGAACCCGTTTCCCCGGAACTGTTCTTCACGGAAACCCCGTTGTTTCTTCCTCACGGAGCCGCCTGCTATTCCGCGCCGGAGCAGATTGACGTCGTACCGCCGCCTTGTATCGAAAGCGGGCGTATCACATTGGGCTCAACCCATCGCATAGAAAAAATTTCGCCACAGACACTGAAGGTTTGGGCGACTGTCATGAGCCTGTTGCCCACGGCTCGCCTGCTGATTTTTCGCGACGTGCTCAAAGGCGAATCACTACGCCGTAAGTTGCGTCAGCAGTTAGGTGCAGCAGGTATCGACCTCGATCGTGTATCGTTCGAGTGGGTACTTCCTTCCCCGTACATGCAAGTCTATTCGAACTTCGACATTATGCTTGACGTGTTCCCGTGGGGCAGCGGGACGATAGCCTACGACGCAATGTTTATGGGTGTTCCCATTCCAACCATCTCTGGCGATCGAGGTGGCGCCCGCACAACGACATCTCTAATGCACCACTGCGGATTTCCGGAACTAGCAGCCAACGGCGTAGACGAATACCTGAACGTGATTTGCCAACTGGCTCGCGATGAGGCGCGGCTGGTGAAGCTTCGCCAGCAAATTCGCTCGGCCATGCAGAACACAGTCTGTAACGGCCGGCGTTTCGCAAACGACATAGAACAGGCGTACCGCCAGATGTGGCACAAATATATCGACCAGCACAACGACATTAGCGGTCAGGAAACACTGTGACGCCTCCATCCACGACCATGATGAAATTCACACTTGCGGGGTCAGCACTTCTGCCGGGCCCGAGCATGCCAGACGCCACGAGTGTCACGGCGTGTACTATCACGGCGGCGTTGCTGCACAACTCGCAAACGCTGCGGGCCATCAACCGTATTCGACACAGGCTGCAACTATTCTGGTGCGCCAGAATAGTGACCAGACGCGGAGTGAACGTAGCGTGTCCCCTTGAACTGACGCCCGATCAGCAAAGCCGAGTGCAGCAACATGGAGACGCATCTTGAAGAAACACTTCAGCGACCTTGCCTTATTTGGTGGACCTGCGTCATTCGCTACCCCATTAATTGTCGGCCGACCTTACATGCCGGATCGAACTTCGCTGATGCGAAGAATCGAATCTGTTCTCGATAGCGGCTGGCTGTCCAACGGCGGTCCGATGGTTGACGAACTAGAAACCAAAGTTGCTCAACGGCTAACAGCAAAACACGTTGTCGCAGTATGCAACGGCACTGTAGCATTGCAGGTGATGGCCAAAGCCTGCGGGTTGGCTGGCGAAGTGATCGTCCCATCAATGACATTCGTTGCTACGCCCCACGCGATGCAGTGGATCGGCCTGACGCCGGTTTTCGCGGATGTCACGCATGCCGATCATACGCTCGACCCGGAGTCAGTAGAGCGCTGCATTACGCCACGGACGTCGGCGATTCTGGCGGTCCATTTGTGGGGTAATCCGTGCCACGTCAAACAGTTGCAACAGGTCGCTGACCGCAACGGATTGAAACTTCTGTTCGATGCAAGCCACGCCTTCGGGTGTGACTGTCAAAACAGACCGATCGGCAACTTTGGTCTGGCGGAAGCCATTAGTTTCCACGCTACGAAGGTGATGCACGCGGCTGAAGGAGGTGTGATTGTCACGAATGATGACACCGTTGCTGAACGATGCCGCCTGATGCGAAATTTCGGCATCACCGATCTCACGAGTATCGACAGCGCCGGAACAAACGCCAAGATGAACGAACTCTGCGCCGCAGCTGGTTTGACTTCACTGGAATCGATCGATGATGTAATCCAGCACAATCAACAAAATATGCAAGCGTATCGCAAGGCCATCAGCGGCGTCCGAGGGCTCCGATTGGCAGTGCCACCATCTTCGGAACGTCGCAATAGCCAATACGTTGTCGTGGAGGTAAATCAGCAGGAATTTGGCCTCAATCGAGATGGCCTGCTGCAGGTTCTAAGAGCGGAAGGTGTCTTTGCTCGATCATACTTCCAGCCCGGCTGCCACAATGCTGCCCCGTATGCAGGGCAGGCAGGCCATCAACCTGTGCCGATGCCGGTAACAGAACGGCTGCTTCATAACGTGCTGCAGCTACCGACAGGACCAGCCGTGACGAAAAACGATATTAGACGGATTGGACAACTACTGGAGACTGTACATCAGCATGCGGGCGCCGTGTTGGAGCGCGTCGCTAACGATGATCGCCTGGGATTGGTTCCGGACGCGGCGTAGCGCCTCCGTATCTTCGCAACATATTCTCCCGCAATTTGGAGCTAAGAATGACATATATCTTTGTTGGAGGTAGCCAAAGGAGCGGTACCTCCATCGCGCAGCAAATGCTTTGTCAGTTGCCTGCGGCAAATCCGTATCTTCACGAGGCCAGTTTCCTGCGTAGTCTGGTGCAGTGTTATGTTGACGCCAGAACAAACTATGACCGAAACGAACACTGCTATTTTGATTCAGTGCAGGAACTTCGAAACTTTCAGTCTGGCGTCGTACACGCATTTTTAGAAGGCCTGACGCAACGACTCAGCAAACCGCTCCACCTGATCCTGAAGGAACCTCATCTCACGATTCTCTGGCCGTTTTTGTTTGAATTAGTTCCGGAAGCAAAGTTTCTTTTGATGGTACGGGATCCGCGAGACGTAATCGCGTCCATGATCACCGTCGGTGAAAAACTGAAGAGGCTGGGGCAGCAATACCTATTTGTTGATCGCGACATTCCGTCATTGTGTGCCCATTTCCTCTCGTTTTATCAACCAGCATTTGCTGTCAAGTCGTCTGAATTCCGACGCCAACTGGGCGTCGTCCACTACGAAGAACTGGTGACAGATCCACAGCAAACACTTGTCGACATCACAAAGTTCACTGGTGTCGGATTCGACCAGATTGATCTAGATGCACCACTGCGGCCAGGAATGGTGAAGACCGAAGAATTTAAAAAGAGCAATTTCTTCTCTCCATGGACAACTGAATTGAGCGGTCTGAACCCATCGAAGACCAGAATCGGCAACCACGTCAACGTGCTAACGCCAGTTGAGACCGCCCTGGTCGAATACCACTGCGCCGATTTCTTCGAGTGGTTTGGCTATCGCCGTAGTGCTGCCTAGACGCTGACAAATCACAAGGTCAACGAAGAGTGCTGCAGCACCTGTCGGCTCCTGAGACAGGGAACACGCCCCTATTTCACATTCAAGCGTACTGGAAACGCAAGGGTGACTCTCCCTAGGGAATGGCCGGCTCCAATGCGTCTGACACGGTGCGCCAGTACAACGTGATGCTGGACTTCCTACAACAGACAATCACTCTGCTGTTTCGCCACTGCGAAGGTGGAATCGCGTTCAATACGATGAGTAAGAACCCCTAACAAAACCTGTGTGGCCGCGTTGTGACGACAGTGGTCGAGATGCAAGGAAAAGTGACGAGGCGACAGATGTCGTCGAGGAGCGCTGACGCCGCAGATCGGCTGCTGTCGTCACAACCCTCCGGGCCGCTTGTGGTTGCGCCTCAGGCGGCGTCGTTCGTCGTCGACGACGTTTGTCGCCTCCTCCTCACTTCTTGCCTGAAACGAAACCACAAACGTCGCGGCTCTCACAGGTTTTGTTTGGGGTTCTAAGCATGTCGACTGGGAGCGCGATGACCTGTTCCATTTGCCGCTGGAAATGCTCACCACATTTCTCTGCCGCGATGTTAGCCGACACTTCGTCATTCGCAACGACTACGGCTTTTATGAATACACGACGTATGTGTAGCGTCAGGCAAACTGTCCGGAAGCATGAGTCCGCGTGTGGCTGCTCGTAGAGTAACCGCGGCTTGGCCTTGCGTCTGGTTATCTGGTTAGGCCACTGCCTACGCGGCTCGACTGGTCGGGCCAGATTGATACTCAGCCAGCTTGTTGCGGAGTGTGCGAGCGGTGACGCCCAGCGAATCGGCGGCCTGAGCCTTGTTGCCAGCGAACTGCTGCAGCCGGTCTTCGATGACCAGCCGTTCGATCTCGCGCATCTGCAGTTCACGCGGGACATCGGGAAGCGGCGTCTGATGAAACGGCAATGTTGGCGGCACGTCGTCGTTGAGGTCACGAATGACGCCGCCGTCTGCGCAAAAGGACGCTCGCAGGACGGCATTGCGAAGCTGACGAGCGTTGCCGGGCCATGGATGCGACTGCAGCTGTCTGACAGCTTCGGGGCCAAACGTCGTCGGCTGCAGCGAGGCGCTGGAGTCGTCGGACGCCTCGATGCAGTCCTCCAAAAAATGGACCGCCAGCGGCAAAATGTCGTCGGGGCGTTCTCGCAGCGGACAAATGGTCAGCTTCAGCGCTTCCAGACGAAAGTACAAATCTTCGCGAAACCTCTTGTGGCGAACCTCCGCGACAAGGTCGCGATTTGTGGCCACCAGGATCCGAGCTCGCGACGGGACAGGTTCAAAACTGCCGACTCGGTGAAACTCTTTTTCTTCGAGGACTCGCAACAGCCGCGCCTGCACGGGCGCTGGTAGCTCACCAACTTCGTCCAGGAACAACGTCCCGCCGGCGGCCGCTTCGAAGCAACCGATGCGTCGCGAATCGGCCCCCGTGAACGCTCCTTTTTCGTGACCGAACAACGCACTGTCGACCAGCGGCTCGTGGAATGCCGCACAGTTGATGCGAACAAAGGGCTGGTCACGTCGAGGGCTGTGCGCGTGAATAAATTCGGCCAGTCGTTCCTTACCGGTACCGCTTTCGCCCTGAATGCAAACCGTGTGGCTTGATTGCGCATAGCGTCGGGCGAGCTGCAACAGCCGTGTCATAAACTCTGATTGAAAGATGAGGCGTGACAAGCAACGTTATCCCGTTCGCATCGACCGCTGATAGGCCTTGTGCATCGAATGCCGTGTGACGTCGATGTCGAGTTGCGGTTGCAGCCGTTGTTTCATCGCTTCGAAGTCGGACTGCAGGCTGTTGATCTTTTCAAGAAACGTCTTGAGGCGACTTTCCTGGCCGGCCAGCGCCGCTCGCAGAACGGGTGACTGAGGTTGCCCACTGGCTTCATGAGCTGCGGCCGCGAGTTGCACTTCGTTTCCGGACACTCGAATATTGCCAAGGTGCTTTTGCAACGCATTCAGTCCGGTTTGCAGTCCGGATTCGCCCTGCTGCTGCAGCTCGGCGATCACAGCGGTTGCCGCGGCATAACGCTGCTCCTGCCGTTTCAGACATGCCATCAACTCTGTTTCTAACGACGGCACTGCGACTCCGGCCGGGGAACCGCTAAGACTATTCGACTGTTTGTTCATCATACACCTCCGTCAAAGCGTCCAGGATCTTCTGTTGTTTGTTCAGCGTGTTTTCCAGCTCCTGCCGAGCGTCCATGCGGTGCAGCCACCACGTCGACATTTTAGCCAACCAGCCAGCATCTGAACGCCCGGCCAGACGACGGTAGGTTTCCTGAGCTTCCGGCAACTTTTTGAGACGACGGAAACAGGACGCCGTTTGATAGGTGATCCAGAAGCGTTCGCTCACCGGAACTTCTTTCAGATCGACTTGTTGATACATTTCCAAAGCGATCTGCAGTTCGTCCAGAGCATACAAATTGTCGGCCAGTCCCACCCGATCGACCGGCCCTTTCACCAAAGCCTGAGCTGCAAGGCTGTCTGCAAAGACCGACGACGGCTTCGGCGCGATGGTTGGCGGTGAGGCTGATGTGGGGTCCGAATCCAACTCCACTTCGTCTGCTGCGTCGGACTCCGGTGGTTGCGTACCCTGCGGCTCCACATTGGTCGGCGACTCCTGCTGCGTCGTTGGCGGGACTTCCGGAGGTGGAATTTGGACCGTATTCGGAGTGTCCACCGATGGTGGCGGGACGGCGAGACGTTCTTTCAGCCTTTCCAGTTGCAGTTGAAGCTGACGGAACTGAGCGTCTCGTTCTCGCTTGCGCCGGTCAATATGTATCTGCACATCTGACTGCAAACCGTCAGACAAAAAACCGGACGTCGGCTCCTGCGGTAGCGGGGTGTGTTCCGAATCTGCGTCTGCGTCCAGATCTGCAGAAACCGGATGAATGAGCCTCCGTGCTCGTGCCGTGGTTCCTGAAGACACTCGAGGCGGCCCAGCCGGTGGAATCAGTGGCGGATACACATGCGCGGCCCTGCGTGGCTGCGGTGTTTCGCGCAACAGAGCGTTTGACCACGTTTGTGATGTTCCGGCTGAGTTTGCAGGTGAAGAGCTCATTGGCCCATCGGCAGCTTCAACCATCGGCATAGTGAAGACATGGCACACCATCAGCAACATGAACATTGTAGCCCGGAGCAAGACGCGATTCCGGGTGCAGGTCTTTGGTTTAACATTGCGACGAACTTTGAACGTCATTATGGCGTCCTCCGTTCGTAGTCGGTCATGTCGATCGCGCCCGAAGGTAGTGCGCCGGGCTCGCCGTCTGCCGACTCACTTTTCGCAGCGGCCGCAGCATTTTTCGCCTTTTCTTCCAGCGAAATTGCATCGGCCGCCGGTAGCATTCCGGCGAAACAGTAAACGGCCGCCTTGTGATTCTGCTGCAATTCGTAGGCTCGGCCCATCAAACGCAGAGCGACTTTTTGAAGTTGTTCATCTTCCGTCACGCCGACCACGTAGCGGCAATGCTGCACGGCCGCCGGTCCGTCTCCCTTATCCAACGCAACCTGAGCCGCCTGAATGGTGATGTGCTGTCCGAGTGATCCGCTGCGATCGGCGTTGATCCCGGCCAGCAACCCGGCCGCTTCGTCAAGGCGGTTGTCGAAGCGATACTGGTTAGCAAGCTTCACCATTGCTCTATCCCGCAACGGAGCAGCCGGCAATCGCTTAATCGTTTCCGTAAACCCTTCAATCGCCTGATCCGTCAGGCCCAGTTCCTCGCAAGCCAATGCATGCAGGTAATACCAATGAGCTCCAAACTGACGGTCCGGCTTTAGTTGCGATAGAGCTGTCACGAGAGCTCGAGCGGCGCGTTCCTTTTTCCCGGGTAGCACGGCAGCATCGAAGCGACTCTTGGAAGACAGAAACGCGGCCGCGTTGTGCTGCTGCTCGTCGTTGAACGCTTCCCGACGCTCCATCAGCACGCTGGATGCGCCCTGAGGACTTTCCGCCATCAAGTAGGCGCTGGAAAGCAGCAACGCCGCGTGCGGTTCGAATTCAGTGCCGCGGCATATCGCGAGTGCACGGACCAGCGACGAAACGGCGGGCTGAAAACGCCCCTGTTCAACCTGCAGTCGACCGACGTACAAGTAGGCGCCAATCTGAGCGTCGAAGTTGTGGGTGGACGAATCGACCACTTTCAAAAACGCCTCTTTCGCTCTGTCAAGTTGTGCGGTCGCCAGATAGCACTTGGCAAGGTTGTGAGCCGCTTCGCCATCGACGCTGGAACGCGGCATCAGTTCCATTTGCAATTGAAACGTGTAGGCCGCATCCACCGGCGATCCGTTTTGATACTGCAAAATGCCTAAAGACACACGGCTGAACCCCGCCTGACTGGAATCAGGCGCGACCACCAGAGCACTGCTAAGCAAACGTTTGCCGGCAGCTCGACGGTAGGAAACAACAGCAGCCTGATCCAGTTCTGTGGCTGCCATCACGTGAATGCCATTGGCTTCATGCCACCAAATCAGGCCGAACGGAGCACACAATCCGTCCAGCAGAAGGCTAAGACTGATGTCGTCGACGTACGCTTGCTGAGTGCGTCCGGCAATGGTGACAATCGCAGCTTCGGAAAGGTGACAATCGAAACCGCTGCGCTTGGTGACCGCAGTGATCAACGATTTGAGATCAGATATCGGCGTGTGAGCTCGCACGTAGATCGTGTCGGGAAATTGATCCGTTTGCTGAAGGATGGTGAAGGTGACCGGTCGCTTTGGCAACGGCTCTTCGCGCAGAAACTCGGGCAATAATTCGAGTTGCCGGTTTGGATCAGTGACCCACTGCGGCATCACCATTCCGTCGTCGTCCAGAAGATGCTCAATCCCCTGCGGCATGAATGACTGACAGAACGCACGTCCACTGACGTGCAGCAACTCACCACGAATGCGCGGCGAAAACACAGTCTGATCCAGCAAGGCGTGTCGCAAAATGCCAGCCGCCAGACTGTCGACTCGCCCCAACGCCGCAAGACATCGCGCTTCGCCCAAACGAGCGACAGCCGCCCATGTGGTGGCGGAAAAGCTGCGTGAGATCTGCTGGTACTGCGTCGAGGCTTCTCGAAAGTTGCCAGCCGCTTCTGAACACAGGGCGAGTCGGTACTGCACGGCCGCTTGAGCCAGCCCGTCGACGTGCTGCCGCGCGAACGTGTAGGCTCGTTGAGCCTGGACGTAGCTGCCAGCCCGAAGCTGTTCGTCAGCCAGCGCGATCTGGTTGGTGATGGGATCAGTGGGATCGGTCGACGGAAGTCCATCAGCGTTTGTCTCGCTGGATGCGTTTCCGAATGCGTTCATCACTTCGTCGGCCGCAGACTGGTCAGCCAAAGCTAATGCGGCAGATTGCCCATCGGAATTTCCTGCGGGTGAATTTCCGGCATCTGCATCTGTTGCGGCCTCATCCGTAACAGTTTCCTCAAAGGGCGATTGCGAAAAAGCGGCCGCCCCCATTTGCGGGTTTCCATTCACCTCAACAGTGTTTTCCTGGCTATCAGGAGCCGGTGAATCGGACAACAGGCCACCAACGTACATCCCGGTCGCCGCCATCAGCAGACCTGTTACGGCCAGGCTGACAACGCGAAGAGTCTTGTATTTCCCTGTGTTTGTGTTGGCGTCTGCCACCGTTGGAAGCCTTCTCACGCGAGATCGCAGCGTTGTGACCGTCACAAACGCTACAGACTCATCGACAACTCAAAGAACGGGAATGAGCCGTTTTTTACGACGCAAGTGGCTGGGGGTTTAAGCGATCAAACTCCGGTTGTCCGGACCTGGTGAAGTTCATCGCTGATGTGACTTCTGAATTTCCCTACCCGAGTGTTTCATCACAAAACCGATGTGACGGCGCACGGGCAGATAATTCGACCAACACTATGGAGACTTCGCGCATTGATCAGCGTGGAGGGCAACAAGGAGCGGGCCGTCCGAGGATGGATGGTAAACAGCGGCATGGAAGCTTGACCCTGTGTGTTCTTCTGCACCTGCGGAAGTTCCGCGTTACAAGAATCTCGATGAGAGGTCTAAGCAATGGCACTTGGAATTACGAACAACGTTTCTTCACTGACAGCTCAACACAACCTTGGCAAAGCGTCAAGAGGTGTGGCTCAGTCTGTTGAACGACTGTCTTCCGGCCTGAAGGTCAACCGCGGTGCGGATGGTCCTGCAGCGTTGGTTATCTCAGAGAAGCAGCGAGCTCAGATTGCCGGTTTGAATGCGGCGATTGATAACTCAGAAAAAGCTGTTTCCCTGGTACAGACAGCCGAAGGAGCGTTGAGCGAAATCAACTCACTGCTGGTCAAGGTGCGAAGCCTGGCAATTGACTCGGCTAACACCGGTGTGAATGATGAAGATGCTCTGGCGGCTAACCAGTCAGAAATTGACAACGCCCTGGACACCATCAACCGTATTGCGAACAACACGCAGTTCGGCACGAAAAAACTGCTGGATGGTTCAGCTGGCGTGAAAGCCACCTCAACCGACAGTGCTGTTACGTTTCTGAAGGGAACTTCAGACACCACAGCCGGTACGTACACCACGACGGTGACAACGGCTGCGGAGCGCGCAAACGTCTCAGCTACGGCTCAGACGACGACTCTAAACACCGACGAAACGCTGACGGTCAATGACGTGGAAATCACGCTGACGGCCGGTCTGACTCAGAACCAGGTTGTGGATCGAATCAACGAATTCACAACTCAGACAGGCGTCAAGGCGGAAATTAACGGCACCACCACGCGTCTGTATACGGAAGACTTTGGCAGCGATGCGGAAATTTCCGCAATTTCCAATGTCGCAGCCTCTGGATCCAGCAGTGGTATAGGGACATCGGCCCTGACAGACGACGGTGTCGACATCGTTGGTACCATCGGTGGTACGTCCTTTAACGGGAGCGGCAATCTGCTGACGGCAGATTCCGGAGCGGCGAAAGGACTTTCCATTCAGACCGCCGCCAGCGCTACCGACGCGACTTCGACGGGAACCACCGTCGCGTCAACTTTGTCGGTTACGGACAATTCGTTGCAGTTCCAGATTGGACCGAACCAGAACCAGACGGCCAATATTTCCATCGACCGAATTAATCCGGTCGCGCTTGGATTTGGTGTCGGTGGCAATCAGTTCAACAACCTGAACGAAATCGATGTTACTTCGGCAGGCCGGTCACAGGACTCATTGGCTGTAATCGACGCCGCCATCGACGACGTTACGAACCTGCGTGGTACGCTCGGTGCGTTCCAGGCCAACACTCTGGAATCGACCGCAAACAACCTGCGAGCGACTCTGGAAAATACGGTCAACGCAGAATCTGTGATTCGCGACACAGACTTCGCAGAAGAAATTGCCAACTTCACCAAGGGACAGGTCTTGGTGCAGGCTGGTACCTCAGTGCTCGGAAACGCAAACCAGATTCCTCAGCAGGTGCTTTCACTGCTGGGATAAGTCTGAACGCGTAAGCGGAAGGAAAACGGTCCGGTCGATTCTGAAGCAATTCAGACATCGGCCGGGCCTTCCTTCGACCATAGTCCAAATCTAACCATCTCAAGCCTCAAATCCAAAATTTCAATTCTGACCTGTCATCGAGGTCAGGCGAAGCGGCAGCACCTTTTGCCAGACAACATGAACGTTTGCTTCGTCTGACCCTGATGACCGGTTGCTCTCCAAAGAATCGTGCTCGGGAATACCCATGGCAATCACAATCGATGGTCTCGTCTCCGGGCTGGACACTGAAGCCATTGTGACCGGCCTACTCGAAATCCAGCAAACACAACTGGATCGGATGGAGCTGAAGCGAGCCGATGCGCTGGCTGAGCAGGCTGTATTTTCACAACTGGAAGGTCAAATGCTGACCTTCCGCAGCGACGTTTCGAAACTCGCCCGCGTTCAGAACAACCCGTTTGAACGGCGGCAGACAACCGTCAGCGACGAAACGATCCTATCCGCGACCGCATCGACCAGTGCGGCCAACGGTGTGTACCGCATGACGGTTGATAGTGTCGCCAGAGCTCACCAGGTGGCATCAACCGGTTTCGCAGACACAGATTCTGAAATCACTCAAGGCACAATCGAACTGCGAGTCGGTTCGGGCGACCTGACATCCATTGAAGTGGATGGATCGAACAACACACTGTCCGGCCTTGCCGACAGCATCAACGCTTCTGATTCCGGCATCACAGCATCGGTGATTCAGGATGCGTCCGGTGGCGCGACACCGTACAAGTTGTTGCTCACGTCGTCCGAAACGGGCAGCGCTAATGCTATCAGCATCAACAACAATCTTGCCGCCACCGCAGGCGATGCAACTCAGCCAACATTTGACTTTGGGAATCCAGTCCAGGCCGCCGCAGACGCTCAGCTAACGCTGGGAAGTGGGCCGGGGGCGATCTCGGTCACCAGTGATTCCAACAAGTTCGACACGCTGATCACGGGCGTGTCGATTAATGTGCTGAATGCGTCCGACGGCGACGAAGTCACTCTTTCGATATCGAACGACAACGCATCGGCTGTTACAGCGGTAGAAGACTTCGTCAATTCCTTTAACGACGTAATGTCGTTTATCGACGACCGATCTCAGTTCAACGAAAACGCGGACGAATCCGGACCGCTGCTGGGAAACCGATCGGCTCAAAACATCCAGCAAAAATTGCGCAACGCGGTCGTGTCTGTTGTACCCGGAGTTAACAACGCAGCGAACCGGCTTTCTGCGATTGGCGTTTCCGTCACAGACGACGGACGCCTGCAATTGGACAAGACACGTCTGAACAGCATCCTGAACGGGGACGACGAAGACATCTCACGCACAGATCTGCGGCGGATGTTTACGCTGGATGCGGAGAGCACCAATTCGAAAATCAGCTTTGTGCTGGGTACGTCTCGAACCAAAGAATCGGACGCTCCGATTCAGGTCGACCTGACTCAGGCCGCCGAAAAAGCAACAGTAACTGCTGGCACGGCGTTGGCCGCGTCGACCGTTATCGATGGGTCTAACCGAACCATCGAACTGGAGCTAGACGGTGCGGAAGCCACCATCTCGTTGAATGAAGGCACGTACACTCAACAGGAACTGGCCGACCACGTTGAAGCTCTGATTCGTGATTCTTCAGAAATGAGAGGCCGCACGGCTAACGTGGGTCTATCCGGTGGCGCTCTCACGGTAACGTCAGACACGTACGGTTCGTCGTCTCAGGTGAAGTTCAAGGATGGGACCGCCTTGGCCACGCTGGGCTTCGCACCTAGTACGGAGGACAAGGGGCGAGACGTAGCCGGAACGTTCACAATAAATGGCGTCACAGAATCCGCAACTGGTCGCGGCCAGGTGCTGACGGGCAACGCTGACAATGAGTACACGGCTGACCTGCAATTGCGAGTCAAACTGTCGCCCGCAGATATCGTCAGCGGTCCGGAAGCCGAAGTGAATGTGACAATGGGGCTGGCAGCGTCACTGGACAATATCCTGGACGGCATGCTGGACCCGGAAAATGGTGGCCTGAAAACGATCGACGATCGCTTCAACGACGAAATTGCCAGCCTGCAGGATGCCTTCGATCGGCAGAAGGAATTATTCGACATTCAGCAACAGTCGTTAATCGAACAATTTGTCGCACTCGAATCTGCCATGTCCGAATTACAGTCGACGAGTGACTTTGTTGGCACCCAACTGGCGTCACTGAGTGCTTCGTCGAAGAAGTAATCCTGTTCACCATAGCCCCGTAACCACGATTTCCAGAACCGTCGATGAATCCGCACAATACGTATAAAAACGCCAAAGCCATCTCGTGGACTCGAATCGACATGCTGTTGTTGATTTACGAGAACGCGATCGAAGCACTGGACAAGGGAATTGAAATTCTGGAGTCCGGGGACTTGTCGGAACTGCTGTTCCAGCGCATCGACGTTCAGCGAAAGGTCCTGCTAATTGCCGAGGGGCTGTCGGTTGACGAAGATCCCACTGCCGCGCACATCATGAACATCTGCGTGTTCATCCTTGATCAGATTAGTACGGAATCGCTGGAAAACTGGAAAAGCAGCCTGAAACTGATCGAAACGCTGCACGAAGGCTTCGCAGCAATCGCCGAAGAAGCTCGCGAGCTGGAACGTAAGGGACAAATCCCTCAGCTGCAGATCTGAAAAAAATCTTCGATAACCTGGCGGGTTATCGGTCCCGACGGCGACTATAAGGTTTTGAATTCATCAAACCCCGCCCATATAGTCCGGCCTGCCGTTCGCAGAACCAGTGTTCACGCGTACATTCAGACTGGAGACCTTCCAAAAAATCCCACAATGGATGGGAATTCCCGCCACCGATCGTACAAAACTGCTAAACCACACGTTATCTGCGTGATCCTGGATACACAACACGACCGTTCGGAACTTGTCCGAAGTAGTCATTGAAGACGTTCACCGCGAATTCTTCGCAGACAATTTGTGCGAATGGAATGTGGCCTTTACAGGTCCCGTGCCCAATTCGGCAGATTACCAGCACTAGTATCCTTCGTCGCAGAACCGTGAATAATCGCTGGCAGGTAGAGGCCAGGAGCCAGCGATTTTCGTCGGTCAAGCGTTTTAGATATGGGGCCAAATATCTGAAGGATTCCGCGCAGTGGAAGTCACTGAAGTAAGAATCAAACTGATGGGCAATGAAGACGATCGTCTTCAAGCATTTTGCTCAATCACTTTTGACGGCGAGTTTGTTGTCCGCGACCTGAAGATCATCGATGGTCAGCGCGGGCCGTTTATTGCAATGCCCAGCCGAAAGCTCACCACAAAGTGTGTGGGATGCACCGCCAAAAACGAAGTTCGAGCTCGTTTTTGCAACGGATGCGGTCGGCGGCTTCCTGAAGATCGGTCGAACTCAGACGGTCGCTCGCGGCTGTTTGCCGACATTGCTCACCCAATCAACGGGGCCTGTCGGCAAAAGATCGAGACGGCTGTCCTGAAGGCTCTTGCAGAAGAGCGTATTCGAGCCAGCCAGCCGGACTACGTTTGCACCTATGATGATTTCGACGAAGTCTGCACCAACCGCTCCGGCTGAATGTGTTGGTTTTAGCGCAAATCCGCCAATCGCGAGTGCAAGGCAGGCTAAGTGCGCTAAAATGCACGGATGATCGAACTCACGACACAGCCTATCGACTTCACGCTTGTCACAGATTCCGTTCGCACGCACGTGGCCGGAGCGGTCGTGCTGTTCATGGGGACCGTGCGAGAATTCACAGGCGACGCTCAGACCTCTTCGCTGGAATACGAAGCCTATCCCAGCATGGCCCTGCAGGCGATGCAGCAGTTGGAAACTGAGGCATGCGAAAAATGGCCTCTGCACAAAGTCAGCATGGTCCACCGCACGGGACATCTCGACCTGGGCGAAATTGCCGTGGCCGTGGCCGTAAGTGCCGGGCATCGCAAAGAAGCGTTTGAAGCCGGGCAGTGGCTCATCGACGCTTTAAAAGAACGAGTTCCGATCTGGAAGAAAGAACGATACGCCAACGGATCGACCGAATGGGTCCACCCGGACGAAACCAACGCCGGCAAACGCGTTGGCACGCCTCAGGGAGGTGCCTCGTGAACACGATCTCTTCTGACCACAATCACGACGGTGGCGGCTCACCACTTCAACTGCTGGATTCGTTTGGTCGAGTTCACAACAATCTGCGGATTAGCGTCACCGACCGCTGCAACATTCGCTGTTTCTATTGCATGCCGGCGGACAACGTCGAATTCATGCCGAAGGAAGAACTGCTTTCGTTTGAGGAAATCGAACGAGTCGTTCGCATTGGGACGACTCTGGGCATCGATCGAGTTCGCCTGACCGGCGGGGAACCACTTGTCCGCCGCGATTTGCCGAAGCTTGTTGAAAAGCTGAGTGCCGTCCCCGGGATCGTTGACATCGGCATCACCACCAACGGTGTGCTGCTGAGTGAACAAGCGTCAGCTTTGCGCGACGCCGGGTTGCAGCGTTTGAATATCAGCCTGGACGCACTCGATCCGGAAGTATTCAAAAAGGTGACTCGGCGAGACAGCTATGACAAGGTGATCGAAGGCATCGCAGCCGCGCGAGCTGCCGGGTTTAGCCCGATCAAATTAAATGCAGTGTCGGTGAAAGGCATGACGGAAGATCAGATCATTCCGTTTGCTGAGTTGGCTCGCGAAACCGACACAGAAGTTCGTTTTATCGAATTCATGCCGCTGGACGCAGACAGCCAATGGCAACGCGACAAAGTGCTGTTTGCCGCCGACATTGTAGCGATCCTCGAAAACCGCTTTGGACCGCTCACACCCGTCCCGGCGAGGAACCCAAACGCTCCGGCGAACGATTTCCAGTTCGCGGACGGTCGCGGGCGCATCGGACTGATCGCGTCTGTCAGCCAGCCATTCTGCAGCAGTTGCAACCGTTTTCGATTGACGGCCGAAGGCAAGCTGCGAAATTGTCTGTTCAGCCATGAAGAAACCGACGTTCGAGGTTTCTTACGAGGCGAAGGCACGGACGAACAAATTGCCGAAGCCATGCTAAGTTGCATCGCGTCAAAGCGGGAGGGCCACGAAATCAACACGGCACGCTTTATCCAACCGGACCGCCCGATGTATTCCATCGGCGGCTGAAGCGCCGTTGGCCGCCGTCGCGACCATGACGACAGCTACACCCGGTGGCTCAAGAAATATCTACCACACGGACACTGAATCAGAACCATTCATTCTTTCATCGCAGGGTGGAGATAGCAGACCGATTGGATATCTTTATAATCCTGCTTGACCATCGAACTGCATAAACTGCGGTTCTCCGCCACGTTTGGGAAAACACCATGAAAACTCTTATCGTAATGCTGGCCGCGGGACTGTCATCCGCTCTGCTGGTCGGTTGCACTGACGAAACCACGTCGTCCGCTGGGGCTGGCGAAGCCGCGAATACTTACTGTCCTATCATGGGCAGCAAAATCGACGGCGAAACTTCAACGGAATGGAACGGCAAGAAGATTGGGTTCTGCTGCCCTCCTTGTGTCGATGAGTGGGCCGAAATGACGGAAGAAGAACGTCAGGCCGCTCTGGATAAAGCCGCCGAAGACGCGGGCGTTGGCCATGAACACGGCGATCAGGATCACGGCGACCACGGACATGCCGAACATGGGGACCACGATCACGGTGAACAGGAACATGCCGGTGGTGACCACGACGAGCGCGGTGACGATGATAAGCAGGACGCGTCGCCCGAAGCTGCCGCACCAGAAGCTGCAGCCAAACCTGAATAGAGTCCCTCGCATGAAAAGTGGCCGTGGGTGATGAAGCCCGGAGTGTTCCAGGACGCCGGGCTTCATGCTGAATTCGGCAGGCCAATTTCGCGACATTCATAGTTCATTCGATGTCACCAAAGAGAATCAATTGAAACATGGAAACCACAAACGGATCGCTTAATCGTAAACTTCGTATGGCACTGGTCGGTGGCGGACAGGGCTCGTTTATCGGTCGCGTGCATGCCACGGCCGCTGTGCTGGACAATCGAGCGGCCTTAGTCGCCGGAGCACTGTCTTCCAATCCTGAACGAGCCAAAGCGTCTGCTCCTGCGTACGACATTGCAGAATCGCGGGCGTACACGTCGTATCAGGAAATGATCGACAAAGAAAAATCGCTGCCGGTAGATCAGCGGATCGACTTCGTTAGCGTCGCCACCCCGAATCACACTCATTTCGAAATCGCCAAAGCGGCTGCCGACGCCGGTTTCAACGTCATCTGCGACAAGCCAATGACGTTCGACTTCGCTCAAGCCGAAGAACTGGTCAAGTCCGTAGAAAAGAGCGGCGTGGTGTTCGCCGTGAGCCACAACTACACCGGCAATCCGCTGGTTCGCCAAGCGCGAGAAATGATTCAGGGCGGCGAACTCGGTGAGATCCAGGCGATTCGTGCAAACTACATTCAGGGCTGGCTGCGGACGGCCATTGAAGCCGAAGACCAAAAGCAGGCAGCGTGGCGCACCGATCCGTCCAAGTCCGGGGCCGCTGGTGCTTTCGGCGATATCGGAACGCACGCCTACAACCTCGGACGCTATATCACCGGGTTGATTCCGGAAGAAATCAGTTGCAACTTGAAGACGTTTGTCGAAGGCCGCAAGCTGGACGATTACGGACACGCCGTTATTCGATACAGCAACGGAGCTCTCGGCACGGTGACTGCGAGTCAGATTTCACACGGTCGTGAGAACGATGCGTTTATTGAAGTGGACGGTACCGAAGGTTCTCTGCAATGGCGGCAGGAAGAACCGAACGTCATGATCGTCCGCAAAAATGGTTCGCCCCATCAGATGTACACGCGAGACCCGAATGCTCCGTTCATGAATGAAATGGGCGCGGCTGCCTGTCGTCTGCCGGCAGGTCACCCGGAAGGTTTCTTTGAAGCATTTGCCAACGTGTACCGCTTCGCCTATGACGCCATGGTGGCTCGAGCAGCAGGCGAATCGTTCGAAACCAAAGACACGATCTACCCCAACGTCTACGACGGCGCGGAAGGCATGTACTTCATCCAGCAATGCGTCGCCAGCAGCGCCGATAACGGAGCGTGGCTGCCAATGAAGTACGAAAACGCTCGGTCGTAGTGCCGGACGCCCTGCAAGCCGACCAAAGCGATCGATCGGAAAGACGCTCGCTGGACGTTCCGACAAGATGTGCCCAAGGCACAAGTCAGTGACAGAGCTGGACTCGAACGCCATGAAGATCCTCGTGCTGGCCGGCGGAACGTCCGCCGAACGCGAAGTCAGCCTGGACAGCGGCGCATGCGTCACGGCAGCGTTGCAGCAACGCGGCCACAACGTCGAACAGCTCGATCCGCGAGACGTGGACATAGCAGATCTGAGCGGCGATTGGGATATCGTCTTCCCGCTGGTTCACGGCACCGGCGGCGAAGACGGAGTGTTGCAAAACGACCTGAACAAGTCTGGTTTGCCCTACATCGGGAGTTCGCCGGAAGCCTCCGCACTGACCTTCGACAAAATTCGCACCAACGAACTGCTCAGGCAGCATGGGCTGGCGGTGCCGGAAAGCGTCGTCGTTCGAAGTGATCAGTCACTCGACGAAATCCGCGAGCTGATCCGCCCCTTGGGTGAGCACTTCGTCACGAAGCCGCCACGGCAGGGCTCCAGCGTGGGCATTACGATTGCGGATTCGATCGAGCAACTGCAGACAGCACTCAGCTTGGCATTTCAGTACGACAGCGAATGCCTTGTTGAACGTTTCATACCCGGTCGGGAAGTCACAGTGGCGCTAGTTGATGGCCAACCGCTGCCAGCCATCCGGATTGTGCCCGCCGTTGCGTGGTACGACTACGAATCGAAGTATGCGGACGATAGAACTCAGTACCTTTTCGAAGACGAAGCCACATCACATTCACTTGGTGAACTCGCGAAACAGGCGTGTGCGTTGTGCGGCGTCACCGGCATTGCACGAATCGACCTGCGAGTCGATGAGAACGAATCGCCGTGGCTGCTGGAAGTCAACACAATCCCCGGCATGACGTCCCACAGCCTTGTCCCCAAGGCCGCTGCGAAGGCCGGTTTGTCACTGGGCGAACTCTGTGAAGCCGTGATTCGTGCGAAGACCGGGTCGGCCTAACCGATACTACTTCAAAGTCTTACCGTCACTGCGACTGCCAGTGTACTGATGCACCTTCACGTCAATCAGAAATGACACCATTCGCACCGAGCCGTCGCAGAAAACGAACAGAGCACCGGCTGGGTGAGCACTCCCGAAGCGGCGGTACTGAGGCGACAGGCCGTCCGGTAAGGGCGGAGCCGTGGTCCAGCGAGCGATGTCCAGATCCACGCCGCTGTACATCGGCTGGTCGAAGCCGTCGTCAGATCCGTCGATGTAGGATTCAGAGGAAACGTTCTTTTCTCCGATCAGATACGTGTTGGATGTGCCGTCGGTCACATCACGAGGGCGGACGGTACTCCGCAGATAGGAAACGCCGGTGGCTTTGGAAACATCGGTCCAGTCGTACGCTCGATCATCGCCTTCGACCAGTGTTTCCGGGCCACCAGGTGTGTCTGTGATGTAGTCGCCTTCGTTGATCGCGTAGTGAGTTGTCGCAACCGGACCAGTCACGTCCGCGTTCTTGAACACCAGCGACGTATTCAGAGCCGTGGTGATCTGAGCTGGCCGAGTGGGGCACGTGAACAACGGCATCGGTGTGTGGCTGAGTTTGTTGAGAGCCGCTCGCTTTTGATTGTCCGGTAATCCGGCCCCGATTTGCTGAAGCGTCTGACCTTCGACGAAAGGTAGCAACTGATAGATCCAGCCGCCCGGTTGTTTGGGGCCAGTGCCGCGATCGGGGTCCGCCATCCACAGATAGCCCCAGCCATTGGACGGATAATAACGATGAGTCGCTTCGAAATTGTGAACCGCGACGCCCAGTTGCCTGAGGTTATTTTGACATTGGGCGCGGCGCGCGGTTTCGCGGGCCATCTGAACGGCGGGCAGCAGTAGAGCGATCAGGATTCCGATAACCGCCAGCACCACCAGCAATTCGATAATGGTGAACCCGGATCTGGCAGCCTGTTTGTAGCGAAAGTCGCGTAGACTTTCGGCCGCTTGTTCTGCGCGCTGCCGAAATTCGAGGTGGGCCGTAGGCCGGAACGAGCCAACTGTGATTCTGCCGGAACTTCGGCCTCGTGTTTGGCAAAATACCGTCAACCTGATGTTATCACGCGAATAGCGGTTTTCGATGTTCCGGCAATGGCGACGGCCTTGTTTCGGGCTACGTCTACGTCTCATGAAACTCTCCGGCGACGGTACATGATGAGGGCAGCGATTAGCAACACAACCACTGCGGCGATACTCATGAACAGCCACGCCCGGCTTGTGGCTCGTTCTTCCTGCCGCATGTGTTCGCCGACCGGCAGATTAGGCTTACCGGGCGCGGCCACCACGTATTTTCGGGCTTCCTTTGGCAGGTTGTCATCAGATACTCGGGTTCCTGGCGGCGGATCGATGTCAAAGTCGGCATCGGTTACAGCCGGATTCACTTCGAACTTGTCCACTTTTATGTTGTATACTGAAACTTTTTCGGTGGAGTCTTCAAAGCGTTGGATCTCCCATGCGGACGGCAGGGGACCATGTTCCGTTTCCTGCCAGTCAATTTTGGTCGTTACCCACAACTTGCCTTTCTGATTCAGACCGTAGCCGTGAACCTGACGAATGATGCGCGGGTCGTCTGCGTCGACCCAGAATTCGTAAAACCGTTTTGACGGATCGGGAACACTACGAAGCACTAAGCATTTGTTTCCCTCTAGTTCGATCTCGCTTCGAAGACGGAACGATGACCGACGCAACTCCGGTTTCAGGTCCGCAGGATCGAAATTCAAAGTGGTATGAATGATACCACACGCATACAGGATCGGATTGTGTTCCAGTCCAAAGACAATAGTTCGCGCACGACCTTTGTATATGTTTAGTTCAGTACCGATCGCTTCGACAGGAGCATTGGCCAGATTGGAAGCGTGGGGTTGGTATTTCTTTGCCTGCTGGCCGTTGAAGTACGACGTTTGGTCGGACGGAATGGAAACGAACTGTTCAGTCTCTGAATTCCAGAACTGCCTAACCGTCTCCACGCGGCAACGCAGTCGACCATTGGCAAAATCCAGCAGGACGTCCGAGAGGATCGGTGTGGTACTGTCTTTCTGCGGCAGGGGTACAATTGGAGCCTTCGACCTCATTCCTTCGGGTAATTGCACATACCCTCGCGGTTCGGACTTTGTTCCCGAGATCTGAAAACTGATCGATTCAAACTGATCCTGCCGGCCGCGCCAAGCTTCGACAACTTCCGGTGCAGATTGCCCCAGACACAGGCTCCCCGTCGCAACGAAATGGACGACGAAGCATAGCGTGGACGTGGCGATGGTGCGTTCAGTCATTATCACGAAAATCATCCAATCTACGGATTGAAACACTCCCAAAGAGAAACAGTACCATTTAGAGTACATCCTTGATTAACGCCATTACCCGTCGACTCGTGAGGCACATTGTCGATGCTAACGCAAAGCGGGGAGCAGTCGCCATTTGGGCAGATGTCGTAGTCATTGGTTATGAGCGGCACTTTCGTCCAGGTTCCATGATCGGTAACGACCCGTCCTTCGTCGCCTTGCGGATCAGACCAGATAGCGCATCGCTCAGCGGGATTTTTGACAGCCCAGTGGACGGATTCTGTACAGCCGAGCTCACATGCTGCCTGCAGTGTTGGGATTACACTCCAGAGGACTCCAGTCAACAATCCTGCCAACGCGGGTTTTGAAAACGATCTATGTCATCTACTCCTCTCAAAAAAATGTGACCGGAAAATCATGCGACGCAAACCATTTGAGTCACTGTCCGGTCACAGGCCTGTGATTCCTCCTATTTGCATCAGATTGATTGTGAGTGGAAGTTTGCAGCGTTTCCCCGTTTCTGCCTCGACCACTACATGAATGATTATCGGCTCCTCCGTCGAAACGTTGGCGGTCAAACCAAGTGTGATCGCGCGGGTCTTCGAAATGTCCGTAATAAGCCAATCCGGCTGATCAAGAATCTCGACGACACGCCACTCTGTGCCATTCAGACTCACAATCTGCACAACACTCACTTCAGTGGATCTGTTCTGTGCTTGAGCGGTCGTCGCAGTTCTGGGCTTCGAAATCGCTACCTTTGCCGGCGATAGTCGCACGGGTGGAACGACGACGCCTTGAACAGGGATTTCAATTTCCGGCCCCGGCGAGCCGTCCGCGAGTTTACTTCGCAGGTTGATCCGCGTGTCGATGTCGCCAACGGCAAGGTTCGTCCTGGGCGTGTAACGCAGGACATATTCGCCGCCCCAGTCGGGCCCTTCAAATTCCACGTCCGCTTCACCCGCATTCCACTCCGGCTTCACGTCCACCAGATCCATCTGCGGCAAAATCTTTACTTCCACCGTCGGAGACCATGTGTCCTGTACGACTTCGTTGCCGCCCAGCAGATCGATCGACGAAGGCGACACGTCCAGAACTCGCAACGCCGTCCCACGCAACGGCCATTTCAGCGTCGCACTGCTGCGCCGCGTCGTCTCAGCCGACAACGTAACACTGAATCCCGATCTGGCGGCTTTCAAATCAGCCACGCTTCGAGTCAAATCAATGACACCACGAACGACGGTTGATCCAGATGCAGGAACGGTGAATTCTGTAGGCGACAGATTCGTGCAGTTGCAGGACGCCGAAAAATCAATGACCTTCACCGGCCGACGACTGGTATTGCGAACCGTCAGTTCGAAAGGCAATTCCTTCTGCAGCCAAACCTCACCCAGATTCAGATCGACAGGCGAGATGTCCAGCACGGGCGCGGGCGGAGTTGCGGCCAACTGTTCGCCCCGCCAATCGATTGAGGCGAGAGCACCACCGACAACGGCGAATAAAACAAAAACCGCAGCGGACTTCAAAGTGAATGGTGATTTTAGTAGTGACACTGACCAGTACTCCCAACACCTGGACCACCTGCACAAACACACCATACCCCCCCCCACAACCGTTCAAGCAGAATCTTCTGCATTATCCTCAAAATCGAAAACTAATTCCGCAACCTGAGGTTTTTCCGGTTTACATTATCAGCGAGCGCCTGTCACCGATCTAACGAAGTTGCTCATCATGCGTCGTCCTGTTGTTGTCACTGTGTGTCTGCTGACCATTCACGTCGCTCTCTTGGCGTGGAGCGGCTACCGGCACAGCCCGACGATCGACGAACCAGCTCACCTGGCCGCCGGAATCAGTCACTGGCAATTTGGCCGCATGGATTTGTACAGCGTGAATCCGCCACTGGTCCGCATGGTGGCCGCTCTGCCAGTGATGCCGGCGAAGCCGGAAACACGCTGGGGCGAGTTCCGTCCGGCGCGGCAAAGACGCGCCGAATTCAACGTGGGCGAAGCGTTCGCAGACGCCAACGGACCTCGCATTTTCTGGCTGGTGACTCTGGCACGCTGGGCCTGCATTCCGTTCACTCTGCTGGGCGGTTGGATGTGTTTCCAATGGACACGAGAACTGTTTGGCAACGGCAGCGGATTGGTGGCACTCACACTGTGGTGCTTTTCGCCAACCATCCTTGGCAACGGTGCTTTGATTACCGCCGACGTACCTGCCGCTGCGTTGTGTGTGACGACCCTGTATTTTTTTTGGCACTGGTTGCGGGTGCCATCGTGGTCGTCGGCGTTTTTGATGGCGGTGAGTCTGGGGTTGGGGCTGCTGACAAAGTCGTCGCTGATTCTGCTGTGTGGCCTGCTGCCCGTTCTGTGGCTGGTGGTGCGCGCGGTCGAAAGATGGCAGCCTAGGAAACGTTCTCAGGAGATTTCTGCTCGACAGCCTTCCGAGACCATCGTGACAAACCCGACGGCCTCGGAGGGCCACTGTACGGAACCACACCCGGCGTCGATGTGGCAACAGGCCGCTCACCTTGCGTTGACGGTTTGTGTGGCGGTTCTGATTCTGAATCTGGGGTACGGGTTCGAAGGCACGGGCAAGCCAATCGGAGAATTTGCGTTTCGCAGCAAGACATTGGGCGGTCACCCAACCGAAGGACGAAGCTTCACGCCAGGGAACCGTTTTGAAAATTCGTGGCTGGCTGCCTGCCCGGTTCCGTTTCCCGAAAACTACGTGATTGGCATCGACCGTCAAAAGCTGGACTTCGAAACCGGACTGCGCAGCTATCTGTTCGGAACGATCAAAAAGGGGGGCGATGGCTGGTGGTGGTTCTATTTGTATGCGGCCGCCGTGAAGGTTCCGCTGGGAACATGGCTGCTGGCATTGCTGGCAATCCCTGTTGCGCTGCGGTCGCGGGACCGAGTTTCGCAACTGGTTGTGCTGACTCCGTTGGTGTGCTTTGTAGTGCTGGTTAGCAGCCAGATGGGACTGAATTTCTTTCGCTATCTGCTGCCCGCATTTCCGTTCGCTTTCATCTGGGTCAGCCAGGTTTTTTCCACCGACGTGCTGAAGCGATCCCCGAACATGCTGATGGCGGGTGGCCTCGCGTTGACGTGGAGTGTCGTCGCCAGCCTGTTTTACTTTCCTCATTCGCTGGCCTATTTCAACGAACTTGTGGGCGGGCCGAAGACGGCATATCGGATCATGGCGGACGCCAATCTGGATTGGGGACAGGATTTGATTTACCTGCACGAATGGATTGAGGACCATCCGTCGGCGGCGGGTTTGGAATTGCGTTACTACGGTCCGGTGACGCCGGCTTTGGCGGGACTTGATGTGGTTGCCCCGTCGTCACGAAACCACCTTCAAACAGCGGGCGACGAACAACCCGCAACGCCGAAACGAAAGCCCGAATGGATGGCGATCAGTGTTACCAAACTGGCACATCAGGTGGCTCTGCAACGGCGTTCGGGAAACGATCGCACAAGCCAAATGGAATACCTGTACAACCGCGAGCCGGATGCGAGGGTGGGGTTCACGATTCAGCTGTATCGAATCGGTGGCCAGACGCCATCTGACTGAGGCCGTTGTCGAACGATGCAGGAGCTGTCAGCCCTTTGTCTATTTCAACAAATCGATTAAGCTGCGGTAGTCCGACACACAAACTTGGTCATCTGCGGAATCACACGGATTGAGGTCAAGAAATGCAGGTGGATATTTCTGGTTGCCGACTGCAGTTGCTGCAGGGAGACATAACCGAACAAAACGTTGACGTGATCGTCAACGCAGCGAACTCTCAGCTGGCCGGTGGCGGCGGTGTGGATCGAGCGATTCACGACGCAGGTGGACCGTCCATTATGGAAGAAACCGACGTCCTCTACCCCGACGGCTGCCCCACGGGCAGCGCGGTAGCTTCCGGTGCCGGACTGCTATCGGCGAAGCACGTGTTTCATGCCGTTGGCCCCGTCTGGCGTGGCGGTAAACAGGGCGAACCTGTCGCGTTACAGTCGGCGTATCGAAAATGTCTTCAACTGGCTCAGCAACATGATTGCAATAGCATCGCATTTCCAGCTCTTAGCGCAGGAGCGTTCGGGTACCCGCTGGACCTGGCGGCAAACGTGGCTCTAAAAACGTGTACCGATTTTCAGAAATGGCACAAGGCACCGGCGGAAGTGCGGTTTGTGTTGTTCAGTGAAGGCGTCTACGGGGCATTTGCCAAGTCGTTGGAAACGCTGATCGAACTGAAGTGACGAACTATGATTGCGGCAGTTCAAACGGCCAGACATACGGCGCGATCAGAATGGTCACCAAGCCGACGATAAGGCTTAATGGCACGCCCAGCCGCAAGTAATCCGACGACCGGTAACCGCCCGGACCGTAGACCATCATGTTGGTTTGGTAGCCAAACGGCGTGGCAAAACTTCCGGCCGCTCCCATGATGACCGCGATGATTAGCGGTTTAGCGCTGATGCCAGCGGATTCTGCAGCCGCCAAAGCAATGGGCAGTACCAGTACCGCCGCTGCCTTGGCGGTGATGAGGTTCGTTAACACGACCGACACCAGAAAGATGATGGACAGCATCATCGTGTCGCCGCCACCTGACCACGAGATGAAATCCGTCAGACCATCCGTCACAAAGGTCGCTGCGCCGCTGACTTTCATCGCTTCGCCGATCCCCAGGCCGGCCGCCATCACCAGAATGACGTTCCAGTCGATCGATCTTCGAGCGTCAGACGGCCGCGTGCAGCGGAAGAAGATCATCAGCATCGCAGCAGGTAGTGCCGCAAGCAGCGCCGCGTCTTTGATCCCCTTCGCACCAAAGTAAGATGCCGCGACGATGAATGCGGCCATCACCAGGCGAGCCAGCCAGGCCTGTTCATGTCGCACAGGTGTTGAATCCTGCACTTCGCTGACCAGGAAGAAGTGTCTGGAATTCCGCTGCTGATCAATGAAGCTGGAACTGGCTTCCAGCAGTAATGTGTCGCCGGGTTGCAGTCGAATATCACCGATCCTGCACTGCAACCGCACGCCATCGCGATTCACCGCAATGATCGCTGCATTATAGTGGCTGCGGAATTTCGATTCGCGAATCGATTGCCGCAGAAACGGATAGCTGCTGGATACGACGGCTTCGACAAGGCACCGTTGCGAACGTGGCCCGTCCAGTTTGAACAATTGATCCGTCGCGGGTTTCAATCCGGGAATCTTCTGCACATCAACAACCGATTCGACTACGCCAACGAACACAAGGTGGTCACGCGCCTGCAGCAATGTTTGCGAACTAACGGCGGGCAGCACGTGACCATCGCGGTTAATCTCCATCAGATACATGCCCGGCAGATGCCGCAGTCCAGCGTCTTCAATCGTTTTGCCAACCAGGGGGCTGCGAGCTTCGACCTGCATCTCAACCGTGTACTCACGCGGGTCGTCATTGGCGGTGAAGGCCGGTTGACGTTCAGGCAGCAGACGGCGCGTGCTAAGCGTTATGAAAGTGACTCCCAACACGACGACCGGAATCCCGACCCACGCCAGTTCAAACATCGTGAGGCTGTCGTCCAACATGCTGTTAATTACGATTGTTGTGCTGGTGCCAATCAGCGTGCACATGCCGCCCAGAATTGCGGCAAAGCTTAGCGGCATAAACAGGTGGCTGACGGAAATTTGGTGCTTCCGCGACCAGTCGTTGATGATGGGCATCATCAACGCCACAACAGGCGTGTTGTTTAAGAATGCACTCAGCAATGCAGCAGGGATCATCGTCCGCAGCTGAGCCGACGTGGTCCCGCCAGGCGTGCCGAGTAATCTCATACCCAGCCATGCAAACGCGCCGGTGCGGTGCAGGCCGTCGGCAACAACGAACAAAACGGCGACAGTCAGCACACCGGGATTTGCGAATCCGGATAGCCCCAGCGGCACGGTCAAACCGTGTTGAATATCATTTTCGTCTGTCGGTGGATCAAAGGCACCAACCACCAGCAGTATCGTCAGCCCGGCCAGCAAACACGTGTCAGCTGGCAAGCGGTAGTACATAATGCCGACGATGGCCGCCAGAATCACGCCCAGTGTCAGAGCGATTGGAAACCACTCCATGGGAAGACTTTCGAATTTTAGTTACCGAACCGGAGCACTTACTGCGACGGCCGACGTCACGGCATCATGGAATCGCCCATTGGTCACGACCATACCTTCGTTTTTCGCTAACGTTGGTCCATGAGAAAATTCAGGGGGCTTCCCATGAATGTCGGTGACCGTGCCTCCTGCTTCTTCAACCACCAGAATCCCGCCGGCGTGATCCCAGATCTTTTCCTGATAGCCTTTCCGCGTTGGCAGCCGCAGATAGATGTCGGCGTCACCCTTTGCGACGGCGAGATACTTACACTGACTATCGATGCGAAACGGTTCGCGAGTGATTCCCAGCTTCGCTGCAATCTGCCCTGACCAATCGTGTGAACTGTGTCCGGATTCGACAGACTCACAGAATCGTGCATCCGCACTGTCAGCCGTTTCTGTTACCTGAATCTTTTTAGGTTCGGAATCAGGTGCGTCCAAAGCCTGAAGAAAACTGCCTTGCCCCTTCACGGCCCATGCCAGCAGACCGCGTTGGCCGTCCGGGTTTGACTCATCGACGGGCATGTTAGGGCAGCCCAGAATGCCCACCTGGATTTGCCCGTCAACAATTAGCGCCAGCGAAATCGCGTACTGATCTTTTCGCAGAAAGCCCTTCGTGCCGTCGATGGGGTCGAGTGTCCAGAAGCGAGGTCGATATTCCTGAAGTCCGCCACGGTCGATCCAGTCGCACACTTCAGAGCCATTTGACGCGACTCCAACAGCACCGCATTCCTGAACGATGCGATCCAGAAAAGTAGCGCCGGAGTCTGCTCGAAGTTCTTCCGCGCCTTCTTCACCGATGACCGGATCGTCGGGAAAGGTTTGCTGCAGTGTGCGGCAGATCAACGCCTGGCTGGCGAAGTCCGCCACCGTGACGGGGCTTTTGTCTTTTTTTTCCAGTGAATCGGCAGAAATCGAAGCCTGAACAGACCGACAAACCGCAGCGGCCTGGCGGACCGCATCCAGGCCAGTGTTCAGTTCAGATTGAAACGAGGACATCAAGTGCTTTCGAACGGTTAGAAGACAAACATGCTGAACAACAAAGTGACAATCAGCGCTAGAACGACAATCGGCAACCATGGCCGGTTCGCGTTCTTTAACGCGGCTGGGTCAGCGTGCTCCGGAAACTCCCGCGCAACGAAGTCGTCGTAGTCGAAATCGTCGTCCGCATCCGTGTCGAAGTCGGCATCGTCGTTCCAGCCGCCGTCACTATTCCAGCCGCAGTCGTCGGTTGCCCCACAGGATCGGCACACGCGAGCGCCCACCTTAACGACGGCGTCGCAATGCGGACAATGAAAAGTCTGGCTGTCTCTGTCGTGAAAGGGCATTTCTTATTTGCGATTCAGGAAAATCCATGGCCACGGGCGAATTCTGCCGAATGAAGGCCGCTCAGCGATATCCCGATTGCACTTTCATCCCGCAGATTCTGCGAAACGGTTGAAGCCAGTGTTTGCAGATCGTTGCTTTCACTTTCGTTTCGCCGGGTGCCGATAGGACATGTAACGGTCGTCACAACCCGCAAACGCGCCACAGCAACTTAGGACAGAACGACACCAATGAGTGATCAGCAGAAAATTGCAGAACTGGAAGCTCAAGTGCGGCTATTGGACGAGCAGCTCATGCAGGCTCAAAAGCTAAGTTCCGTGGGAGCTCTCGCCAGCAGCATCACTCATGAGTTTAACAACATCCTGACCACCGTGATCAACTACGCCAAAATGGGCATCCGCCATAAAGATGCGAAAACGCGAGACAAGTCGTTCGATCGCATCTTGGCCGCCGGCCAACGAGCGACCAAAATCACCACTGGGATGCTGGCGTACGCCCGAAACACGGGCGATCGCTTCGATCCCTGTGAACTCAACAAGCTGCTGGAAGACGTCATGGTGCTGGTGCAGAAAGATCTGCAAATGCACCGCATCGGCGTCGACGAAACCATCGAACCCGGCGTGTGGGCGAAGGTGAACAGCAGCCAAATTCAGCAGATCCTGATCAACCTGATCGTTAATGCGCGACAGGCCATGAAAGAAGGCGGCCGCCTGAAGCTGGTGATTCGTGACAATCCCTCTGAAGGCTGGGCAGAGATTTCTGTCGGCGATTCCGGGTGCGGCATTCCCAACGACAAGCTTCAGAAAATCTTCGACCCGTTCTTCACCACCAAGAAAGCAGACGCGCGCGGCCAGGGCGGAACGGGCATTGGCCTGTCGTTGTGCCGTCGAATCATCGAAGCTCACAAAGGCCGCATCCGAGTGGAAAGTGAAGTCGGCAAAGGCACGATGTTCACTCTGAAGCTGCCTCGAGCGGAATCACCAGCTGGGCTGATCGACACGTCAGCCGCGTGAAACGCGCACAGCGCAAGAACAAAACGGCGTGTGCCCACGGAACGCCGTGTCTGTGGCGAGGCGAGCTTCGGCATCGTCCGCACTCAGCCAAGCCTGCATCGCAATGCTTCGCGACGGGCTGCTATCAAGCAATTGCCGGTTGCGCTGATTACACCGGTCCTGCGGCTTCTGCTCAGCCGCAGGCACTAACGCTGTCCGCGTTGCAGGAACGCAACACGAGACTATTGCCCGCAGCATCCGCATGTTGCGAATAAGGAACGCGTTTCCGAAGCGGCCTTCCTGAGTCCGGTGCTTCATCCCGGCCGCCCGCGACCTATGGTTTGGCGGGCGATTTGTGCGCCCAGCACCTGCGCCTCAGACCACGACAGCACGACAGACCAGCAGCCTCGGACCATTTTCATGTGCGGCATTACTGGAGTTCTCTACGCCGACCGTCACCGAACGCCGGACAAGGCCGTTCTGAAGGCGATGGGCGATGCAATTGCGCACCGCGGACCGGACGGCGAAGGGTTCTTCAAAGCCAACAACGTGGGCCTTGTGCATCGCCGACTGGCCATTATCGATCTCGCAGGCGGCAACCAGCCGATCGCCAACGAAGACGAATCCGTCCAGGTCGTGTTCAACGGCGAAATCTACAACTACCCTGAACTCAAGCAGCAACTGGAATCGCGCGGACACATCTTCCGAACGAATTCGGACACAGAAGTGCTGGTCCATCTGTACGAAGAACACGGACGCGGCCTGGTGAAACACCTGCGCGGCATGTTCGCCTTCGCCCTGTGGGACGCTCGCAGGGGCGAACTGCTTCTGGCTCGCGATCATCTTGGTCAGAAGCCGCTGTTCATCTACCGCGACAACGAAAAGCTTCTGTTCGGTTCAGAACTGAAAGCCATCCTCGCTCATCCCAACGTTGATCGCAGCATCGCTCCTGAAGCCATCGAAGACTACCTGACGTTTGGTGTGATCCCCGGCGAACGAAGTATCTTCGCGCGAGTCAAGCGTCTTCCGGCGGCTCACACGCTGGTCGTCAGTACCAATCATTTTAACATGAGCGCCGAACGGTACTGGCAACTATCCTTCGACAACGAAGTCACCGCTTCCAATGACGAATGGAAACAGCGAATCGACGACCAGGTGCGTGAAAGCGTTAAGACGCACTTAATCGCAGACGTACCGGTCGGTGCGTTCTTAAGCGGCGGTCTGGACAGCAGCGCGATTGTAGCGTCGCTGGCGGACGTGGTTTCTGAACCGCTGCAAACGTTTTCCATCGGGTTCCAGGAAAAGCGTTACAGCGAACTTCCGTATGCCGAAGAGGTGGCCAGACACTTCGGAACCAACCATCGCGAAGCCATCGTCACTCCGGACGCCGTTCGGGATCTGGATGAGCTGGTCTACTTCTACGACGAACCCTTCGCCGACGCATCTGCCATCCCGACGATGGCCGTCGCTCGCATGGCATCGCAGCACGTTAAAGTGTGCCTGTCTGGAGACGGGGGCGACGAAGCGTTCGGCGGGTACGCTCGCTACAGCCACGACCTAAAAGAAGCGGCCATCCGAGACCGCCTGCCGTGGCTGTTCCGCAATATGGCGTTGCGACCGTTGTCGGTCGTCTGGCCAAAAGCGGACTGGCTGCCTCGACCACTGCGACTCAAAACGCTGCTGCAGAATCTGTCCGCGGATCCGGCCGGAGCCTACGCGAACACGCTGTCTGCCTGTCGCCGTCAAATGCGAAGTCGCCTTCTGAACCGACCGTTCCGACGGTTGCTCGGTGGCCATCGCCCCGAAACATTCGTCGAAGACGCTTTCCGCACCGGACACCGCGACGCGCTAAGCGGCATGCTGGCAGCGGACACCAACTTTCTGTTGCCGGACGATTTTTTGACGAAGGTTGATCGAGCCAGCATGGCGTACGGACTGGAAGTTCGGCCGCCGCTGATCGATGTGCAGTTAATGGAATTGGCCGCGTCGATGCCGTCACGTCTGAAGATTCGCAACGGTTCGAAGAAGTGGATTCTGAAGCAGGTGTTTCAATCGCGTCTGCCCAGCAAGCTGGCTCACCGCCGTAAGCAGGGTTTCGAACTCCCCGTTGACGCATGGCTGCGAGGACCTCTTCGAGAGCAGGTCGAACACGTGGTCCTTCGCAAGGACGCACCGATTGCCGAATACATCAATTCCGACTACGCCAACGGCATTTACAAGTCGCATTGCAATCAGACGGGACGTTTCGGCCAGGTGCTGTGGTCACTGCTTATGCTGGGCCGCTGGCTGGAGGCGTATGGAACCACATCAACCGGAAACGATCGCACCTCTTTTAACAACCCGGTATCAACAAACGTCCTGTGTGCGAGCGGCACGTGATGGTCGCCACCATGCTGAAATCAATCCGCCCAGCAGCCAGCAACTCAACAAAGCCACTGGCCGCCGACCGCAAAAAAGACAGCTGTTACCAACACCTAACTTCCTATGAACACGTCCGTGCAACAAACCGCTACACCAACCAAGCCTGCCAATAAACAGTGTCGCGAGATTCCGTTTGAACTCGTGTCAGCGGCCGACAGCAAGTTGCGCCATGTGCCGGTCACCAGTGGCTTGTGCCTGCCGAAAGGTGCACTGCAGGAACCGGGCGACTGGTTAGTCGAAGGCATCGGCGGAGCTCAATTGCCCGTTCAATCGGAGGTGCTTAACCGGTGGAGTGACGGAAGCGTACGTTGGCTGCTGGCTCATTTCGTCGCCGGCCGCATTCCTCAGGGGCGCACGAGCGGCACATTCGTCCGTCCTCAAAAACGAGCTCAACACCATTTCGGCACCGCCTCGCTGAAATGGGAGCAGAACGAACTCACGCTGCACATCCAGCAACCACGCGAACACGGACCGACAGCCGGAACGATTCGCATCGTCCCGGAACTCTTCGACCAAACCGGCCGCTTACTGTCATTGAAAATCACAGACGTCATCGAAGAAGAATCCGGTGATGTGCGCTGCGTGTCTGTTGTACGAGCCACCGTAGTCGGGTTGCCGTTTCTTGACGTGCAATTGCGATTGGAAATCTGGCCGACCGCCGGACACATCAAAGTAGAAACACGAATTCGGAACACTCGCCGCGCACGGCACAAAGGCGGGCTGTGGGATCTGGGTGACGAAGGGTCATTCCTTTTTTCCGGACTGCACCTGAACGTTCACACCGTCGATTACATGACAACAAGCCTAACATGGAAACCTGAACGCGACGCGCCCGTCCGAATGGCGTCCACCACCGACACGCTAAGAATTGTGCAACTCGGCAGCGGCGGCCCGGCGTGGTCAAACACGAACCACATCGATGCGAACGGACAATCCACAGTCGCTGAACGAGGCTACGTTGCCACGCTCGCAGGCGAAAGCACGCGCGGCGAGAGAGCAGAACCAGTGGTCGCTCTAACTTCGGACGACAGCCGTCTGACCGTTGCAGTCCCCGAATTCTGGCAGCAGTTTCCCGGTAGCCTTGCCGTCGAAAGCGGTCGCGTGGTTGTTGGCCTGTTTCCTCAGTTGGAAGGCCAGACCTACGAATTGCAGGGTGGCGAACAGAAGACTCAATCAACGTGGTTATCCCTGCGGCCCGTGGACGAAAGCCTGAATCATCTGGGCTGGGTGAATGCTCCACCGCGTCTGATTCAACCAAGCGGTTGGGTTCAGAAGTGCGACGTCTTCCCGTGGTTTCCTGGTGACACTGCAAAAGCAAACCGTCTGGCCCACTACCTCACCGCCGCAACCACCGGCGACTATTCCTTCACCGCGCGGCGTGAGAAGATTGATGAGTACGGTTGGCGAAACTTCGGCGACGTGCCGGCCGATCATGAGCAGGCTCATTATGACGGCGATAACACCGTCATATCGCACTACAACAATCAGTTCGATCTGATCTTTGGCGGCATTCAAAACATGGCCGCTTCCGGCGATGCAAAATGGTTCGACCTTTTCGAACCCTTGGCACGTCACGTGATGGACATCGACATCTATCACACGTCGGAAGATCGAGCGTGCTTTAATGGCGGTCTGTTTTGGCACACCGATCACTACGTCGATGCTCACACGTCGACTCACCGAACGTACTCACGGCACAACGCAACCGGCAAAGACACGTACGGCGGCGGTCCGGCGTGCGAACACAACTACACCACCGGCCTGCTGTACTACTACTTCCTGACCGGCCATCGCGAAGCTCATGACGCCGTCGTGTCGCTCGCCGACTGGGTGATCAATATGGACGACGGCACGAAAACGATCTGGGGCGCAATCGATGACGGCCCGAGTGGTCTCGCCAGCAAGACAGTCACAGAAGACTTCCACGGCCCGGGTCGCGGTGCGGGCAATTCCATCAATTCGCTGATAGATGGCTGGCTGCTCACCGGCAACCGCAAGTATATGGACAAGGCGGAAGAGCTGACTCATCGAGTCGTGAGCCCGAATCAGGACTGCGACGAATTGCACCTGGCCGACGCCGAAGGTCACTGGTCCTACACCGTCTGCATGACGGCGCTGGGGCGGTATCTGGCCGTCAAACTGCAAGCCAATCAACTAGACGAACACTACGCTTACGTTCGAGAAACTTTGGCGCACTACGGTCGCTGGATGGCGGCCAACGAAGAACCCGCGCTGGCTCATCCGGAAAGGCTTGAGTTCCCCAACGTGGCCTGGGCGGCTCAGGAATTTCGCAAAGCGAACGCTCTTCGGATTGCCGCGTCATGCTCAGACGACGCAACTGAAGAAACTGCAATGCGACGCAAGGCGGACGAATTGAACGAAGCCGCATGGAATGACCTCTACAAATTCGAGGACTCGCATCTTGCGTCTCGATGCCTGTCGATTGTAATGACGGAAGGGCTGCGAGACATCTTTCACCGGACATGCCGTCCCGAATACATGCCGCCAGTCGAACAGCAATACGAATGGCCGGAATGGACAATGTTTGTCCTACAGAAACACCGAGTCAAAGCTATGTTGAAGAATCCCGCGAAGGCAATTCTGGCGGCGACGAAACTGGCCAACCCTTTCCGGCTGGCAAAAACCATTGACGCCGTGAAGCGGCAAATGTAGCCGACAATATCCCAAGATCTTCTATTCTCCTCATCACCCTCACCATGCTTCAGGCCGCCCCGACAACACAGCCTTCCAACACAACGGACACTCACCCGACCATCTGCCACGTAATTCACGCGTTGGGAGTTGGCGGGGCAGAAGTCCTTGTGGACGTGATGGTGCGCCGCATGAGCGATCGGTATCGCTGCGTGATTGCCGTGCTGGATGAAATCGGCCCGATCGGTGAACGGTTGCGGGCCGATGGGTTTGTCGTAGAGCACCTGCATCGTCAGCCGGGAATCGACCGAGGCTGCGCCAGAAGGCTGCACGCTTTCGCCGACCAGCACGGAGCCGAAATCTTTCACGCTCATCAATACACGCCATTTTTCCAGGCCATGCTTAGCCGAGGACTCACCGGTTCGCGGCCTGTGTTGTTTACCGAACACGGTCGCCACTTTCCGGATGCTCCCAGCCGCAAACGCTCCATCGTGAATCGACTGCTGCTGCGAAAGCAGGATCGATTAGTCGGTGTTGGCGGAGCAGTACGGCAGGCATTAATCGACAACGAAGGCCTGCCGCCCAGTCGGTGTGAAGTAGTCTACAACGGCGTAGACCTGGATGATCTGGCCTCGGCTGCAGATGACGCTCGGATCCGCATTCGGCAAGAGTTTGGATTCGCAGCCGACGACTTTGTTGCCGTTCAGGTGGCTCGCTTACACGAACTGAAAGACCATCAAACGGCTCTTAAGGCTATCGACGAGGCTCGCCAAACGGCGCCCAACATCCGTCTTCTGATTGTGGGTGACGGAGACGAACGAGCGGCGATCGAACAAACAATCGCCCAACTCAACTTAGCCGACCACATAAAGCTGGCGGGAACGCGATCAGACATTGCGGACCTGTTGGCCGCGTCGGATGCGTTTCTGCTTAGCAGCATCAGCGAAGGCATTCCGCTGACAATCATCGAAGCCATGGCCGCGTGCCTGCCCGTGGTGTCGACCGCCGTGGGTGGCATTCCTGAAATGATTACACAGGGCAATTCGGGATTCCTCGCCGATGCTAGGGACCACGCAGCGCTGGCCGCCAGCCTCGTGCAACTACAGCAGAGCCCCGCGTTGTGCCTATCCGTTGGCAGCGAAGGTCGAGCGGTCGCTCACCGGACGTTCTCTCTTGCCGGCATGCTGAATGCGTACGGTCGCATGTATGAGGAGATGCTGCATGCCCGATAGACAAGCGACCCAACCCGCGTCACTAGTCGTCTTTTCCGACGACTGGGGACGGCACCCGTCTTCGTGCCAACACCTGATTAAGCAACTGCTTCCCAGCTACAAAGTGCTGTGGGTCAACACCATTGGCACTCGCGCGCCGAGACTGGACATGGCCACGCTTCGCCGCGTGACAGAAAAATTAAAGCAGTGGAAGTCGAATCGTGGTGAGGTCGCCAGCGACTTAGGCGGCAGTCCTCAACACGGCAACCTAACCGTAGTCAACCCGCGCATGTGGCCATGGTTCACTCGCAGCGTTGACCGAAAGATCAATGCGTCGATGCTGTCCCGAAGCCTAACACCGCTGATTAAGGCACTACCGCAACCAGTTTCAGCCATCACAACTCTGCCAATCACTTCGGACCTGCCAGGTCGACTGCCGGTCGATCACTGGCTGTACTATTGCGTCGACGATTTTGGTGAGTGGCCAGGTCTGGATGGAAACACGCTTCGCGACATGGACGTGCAGATGATCAAAAAAGCCGACAGCATCGTGGCTGTCAGTGAACACCTGCAAAAAATGATCCGCGGGCATGGCCGTGAATCCGCACTGCTGACTCATGGAGTCGACCTAAACTTCTGGAAGGCGACTTCAATCGCTGAAGCCGCTCCGCCCGCAATAGGCGCCTTCAACGGGCCGCTCGCCGTTTTCTGGGGCGTTGTCGATCCGCGGTTGGACACGCCAATGTTGACAACTCTGTCCAAACGCATGAAGGACGGCACCATCGTCCTTGCCGGGCCGCAGCAGAATCCGGATGACGCTATTTTGAAGCTGCCAAATGTGCGAGCTATCGGTTCGCAACCGTTTGAAGACCTACCAAAGATCGCTCAGGCAGCCGACGTCCTGATCATGCCGTATGCTGACCTGCCGGTGACGCGAGCAATGCAGCCACTGAAAATGAAGGAATACATCGCGACCGGAAAGCCCGTCGTCACCAGCAACCTTCCGTCTGTCCAGGAATGGCGAGACTGCATGGATGTCGCAGCCATTGACACTGAATTCGCCGATGCTGTGTTAAGAAGAATTAGTGAAGGCCTGCCGACTTCGCAGGCACAAGCGCGTCAAAGACTGTGCCATGAAAGTTGGGCAGCGAAGGCTCAGACGATCGAACAGCACATCAACAGACTTTCCACCTCAGAAGAACTTCATCTGGCATGATCGATTCAGTTCCGAAACAGAAGCCAAAGCCATTTGTCCTGCATACGCGAGTCGTGACAGGCACGGGCGGCGGGCCGGAAAAAACGATTCTGAACTCGCCCCGATACCTGCGAGAACTTGGAATCGATTCCGCCTGTCTGTTTATGCGCCCGCCTGGCGACGAAGGCTTCGCGACGCTGGAAACCAAGGCGGCCACCGCCAAAGCGGAGATCATTGGCGTCGATGACTGCGGCCCATTTGATCGCAACGTGGTGCGAGAATGCATTCGCATTTGCAAAGAACGCAACGTGACAATCTGGCACGCGCACGATTACAAGAGTAACGCGCTTGGGCTACTGGTACGGCGGGCCCACAAGATGCGCCTTGTCACGACGGCCCACGGCTGGGTCCGCTTCACCGCAAAGACGCCGGTGTATTACATGATCGATCGCCTCAGCATGAAGCGGTACGATCAGGTCATCTGCGTGTCGCAGGATTTGCACGATCGTTGCCGCAAGATGCGTATTCCAACGGAACGGCTAACACTGATCGACAACGCCATCGTGGTCGATGACTACGATCCTTCGCCACCGCACCAAATCGAACGCAATCGCTTCGGCTTCGACAACCAACACATCGTGCTGGGTGCGGTCGGGCGATTGTCCGAAGAAAAAGGGTTCCATCACCTTATCGATGCGGTTGCGCAATTGGTCGCCGATGGCCGCCCAATCGGACTGCTCATTGCCGGCGAAGGCCACCTGAAAGAACAATTGCAGGCTCAGATCGACAAGCGGGGTTTGCAAAACAACGTCCGTCTGGTCGGTTTCCTGAGTGATCCGCGAGACCTTTACCGAGCCATCGACATTTTCGTTTTAAGCAGTTTGCGTGAAGGTTTGCCAAACGTTGTGCTGGAAGCCATGGCGTCTCAACGAGCCGTCGTGACAACTAACGTGAATGGTATCCCACGGTTGGTCACCAACGGTGAAAACGGAATCGTGGTCGAAACAGACAGCGTTGAAGAACTGTATCAGGGACTGGAAGTCTGCCTGGAAAGCGAAGAACTGCGCCAACGAATTGCTGCCGCAGGTCGACGCACGGTGGAAGAACAGTTTTGCTTTGGCCGACGGATGGCGACGGTCGTAGACGTATACAGCAAGTTGGACGCATCCTTAGCACAGCAGATCGCAGCGAGCCATGCGCAGGAACGACACATGGCCGAACCTGCCGGCGTTTGAATTCAAAAGATCAGGAACGTAACCGTGTCAACAATCGTCATCGACAAACCCACAACCGCCACTATTCACGGCGCGAACGCTGCGCCAAACGGATGGAATGATTATCTGCAGAGCTGGGGGTACGACGGCTTCCACCTGCGCGCTGAGTGGGCGAACGTCTTCGAGTCGTCTCTTAGTCACCGTCCTCATTTCCTATGGGCAACTATTGATAACCGGATCGTTGGCGTGCTGCCGCTGATGTTCGTCGCCGGTCCAATCTTCGGCCGATTTCTGGCCAGCCAGCCGTACCTCAACACTGGCGGAGTCCTCGCAGATTCCGACACGATCGCAAAGACGTTGATTGATCGAGCCGTCGACCTGGCAGACGAACTCGACGTCAAGCACCTCGAGCTTCGTCACGAACACTACCACGAACACCCACGCATGAATGCTTCCGCAACGGAAAAAGTTCACATGCGTTTAGCGCTGCCGGAAACATCCGAACAGCTATGGGACAGCCTGAAGTCGAAAGTCCGCAGCCAGATTCGCAAGCCGCTCAACAATTCGGAACTCACCCATGAGTTCGGTCGCCACGATGCATTGAATACGTTCTACGATATTTTCTGCCGCAACATGCGAGACCTCGGCACGCCCCCGTTTCCGAAGTCGCTGTTCAACCAGATGCTGAACCAATTCGGCGACGATGCAGAAATCTGTACCGTTCGCTTCAACGGTACACCGGTCTCGTCCGGCTTCCTGCTGCACGGACCCGAAACAACTTTAATCCCCAGCGCCAGCGCACTCCGCGAATTCAATCGCACTAGCTGCAATATGCTGATGTACTGGCATGTGCTGGAACGAGCCATCGAGCGTGGCCAGACGACGTTCGACTTCGGTCGCAGTTCCGTCGACGCGGGAACTCATAAGTTCAAAAAGCAGTGGGGCTCAGAAGAGTTCCCCGCTGTTTGGCAATACTACAGCCGCAAAGGAAACGTCACGGACGCTCGGCCCAACAGCGGCAAGTACGACCGCATGATCGCAACCTGGCAAAAACTCCCCGTCTGGCTCACCAAAATCATCGGCCCCAAAATCGTACGCGGCATCCCTTAGGCGGGGACGGCCCCGCGGCCGATTGGCGTGGTGACCGGGTGACGGCGTGCCGACTGAAGCGCCGGCGGTGCTCCCGTTGGTCGCCGCAGGCGGGGACGGCCCCGCGGCCGATTGGCGTGGTGACCGGGTGACGGCGTGCCGACTGAAGCGCCGGCGGTGCTCCCGTTGGTCGCCGCAGGCGGGGACGGCCCCGCGGCCGATTGGCGTTGAGGACGGGTGACGGCTTGTTGACTGAAGCGCCGGCGGTGAATCTCTGGTTCTGTGTCCGATGAATCATCCGTATCGGAGCGGGCCTCGAGCTCGAGTTCCGCCATCGCCATCGCGTCTGGCGAAATACGGATCAGCAAATCGGAGCACGATTCAAGCGAACGAAGTCCCTCTAACGAAGCCTTCAATGCATCGTCCGAAGTGACGCGTCCTCTTCGCGATTTCAGCGGCGATCGATTGCCGCCTCTCCCGTGGCGGTCGGTGAATAAATAGCCCGCAGGCTGGAATTTGGCGGTCCCGACGAACTGTTGTCGATGTAGCTTATCGCGCCGAAATATCTCACCACTTGCGGCAGGCGGAATGCCGTTGATGCGCCAAACAGCGTGTCGAGGCAAGTAAAAAGCGGGCCAGGCAACTCAAACGATCAGCTAACACGGGCACCAGACCACCTCACCCGAACGCATCACCTAACGCCCCACCGCAATATTACTTTTACACTTGCCCGCAGTATTAACCAGGATATATTCGGCCGAGCGAGCGATTCAGGACAAGACAATAATTGCATTTGGGGCGATGCGATGAGTGAACAACCCAGTGAATGGGAACTGATCCGTGAAAGAAGGGCCGCCGCTTTTCCTGATAGCGGCGTCGCACCCGCAAAGGAATCACCACAGGCTGAACAGCGGCCTGACAATCTGGTTGGACTGGCTCTATCCGGCGGCGGAATACGGTCTGCCTTGTACAACGACGGATTCCTGCAGGGGTTGTCTCACCGCGGTTTTCTGAGATATGTAGACTATATGGCGAGCGTCTCGGGTGGCGGCTACATTGCCGGCCACCTGACCGCTCAGGCAGACCCGCTGCCGGACGGAGCAAAGTCGCCACCAGACGAGAAGCCTGACGCAGCCCAATCCAACGCGAAAAAGTCGTTTCACGACGACCCGCACCGCTGGAAGCTGGGACGCGATCCGGACAACGGACAAATTCGCCAGGACAGGCTCACCGGAATCGGTGGCTATCTGAGCCGACCGCTGGATCTGCTACCGAATTATCTCTGGTCGTGCGGATTCAATGCCGCGTTTTACCTGGGTCTTTCCGGCATCGTGGCGACGTTCATCGCACTGCTGTGGCGTTCGTTCGACACCATTGATTTCCGGTACTTGTACTTCAGTGTTCTAGGCCTGACAGCTGGAAACGAACTCACCGTAGCGTTTATTCCGGCCATGATTGTGCTGCTGGTGTATCTCGCGACAGGTGCCGTGTTCTGGACACTCAGATCTGCTGCCGGAGTAGCGGCATGGCGGACTCAGCGATCAAATTCAGGGGGTGCGACACAGCAAGAGCCGTCGAAGTGGCGGACGCAACTTCAGCGTTGGCATGTGGCGTGCAGAAAAATCGGCCTGGGATTGCTTGCAGTCGCACTGTTGGCGTCCGTGGCCGTATTTATCGGCAACGGCAAGACTCGGTTTCAGGCGAACTCACAGGACTTTTTCCTGAACCATTACGCGCAGGTTTTTGCCATCGCGGCGGCGGGCGTTCAGATCCTCGTGTTTCTTGGAAAGGATCGCCTGTTCCGATCAGAACAGCAGGAAGCCAAGAACTGGCTAAAACACGGCCAGCGCATGATCACGGCCGGACTCATTGTGTTAGCCGGATTTGCCATCGTTCACTGGATGGCGCGTGAAGACATTAGCCACTACACGCAAAGACGTGACCCGCATCTGGAAACTGGTGACGTCACGGACTGGTACGCTTTGCACGACCTTTTCGAATCCGATCGGGTCGCCGATCCTTCACGCCCAAAAGTTGAAACAGCGATCCGTAGCTTTTGGTTCGGCGAACACCTGACTAGCCTTGTGGAGTACATGAAACTTATCTACGGGCCCGGCCACCTGGAAGCTGCCGACAACGTTCCTATTTCAGTGCGGCCGAAACGCAGTTACCTGGAATCCATTGCTTCTCGCCGCGTGTGGTTAAAAAAGGAATTCGAAGACCGCCACGAGATCAACCCCGTGCTTCCGCAAGCCGTTGAAGCGTGGAATCTATGGCACCGGATCTACGGGGCCGCGTATGCCTACCACATCACTGTAATCCAGCCCTCGATCATTGATTCGTTGCGTGCCGAAGAGATGATTTCAGAACCCGGCGGCGTTCGCGAAACACTGCTCAGGCAACTGATGGCCTACAAGGCCACTCAAAAACGGCAGCAAGCCTTTTTGCGGAACTGGAATCGAACTCTGGAATCTCCAGCGTTCACAGCAAGATTGCTGGCAAGTCTGGAAACTAATGGCAGCGGCAGGAACGCAGAAAAACCTAACCCGGATGTCTCACGCGATCGGGGTTGAGTAGGCGGCGGTGGTAGAATTTCGTTGGCGTTGAGATCCTGGTATGAATCTGAGGCCCATTCGACCGAAATTGGGATCGTGGCTTCGTACATTTCCAGACGCGCGCAGCGGTGCGTCACCGATCTTCGAAGCCGGCTGAGGAATCTCATGTTGTCGCACTGAAATCAGACCTGCATGACCTGCGGTCTGTGGCGGCGGAGATTAGCAAGGACTCGTTCGAACAGTGGCTGGTACGGATATGATTCGGAAAAGCTGATCACCACGCGCCGAACGCTCACCTGAATCTTCGTGCCGATCTTCAGCAGCTTCGAACGAATTGTGCCCGCCTGAGCGTTCTGCATCTCGGTCCCCGCCAGGCCGAATTCCCGCAGCACGTGGTGCAGCAAATACGCCATCGTCGAGAACAGCAACCGCAGTTGATTCGAACGCATGTTGTGAGTGCTCGTGCGATCCGCGAACAGATAAAGCTGCTGTTCCTTGATCCGGTTTTCCATGTCGCCCCGCGCGCAGTAACGATCTTCGTACAGCATACGTGCGTCGACGCGTTCGAGCGAAAGACTGGTGACGACGAAACGCGAGTTGGCTCCTTTGCGAAGATGTTCGGCTTTGCCGATGACTCGGCGTTCGCATGACCATGTCTCCTTCGTGCGATACCGAAAATCTTTGAACACCCGAGCCGCTTCGCCCGTTGCTTCAAACTGAACCTTCGCCTGCTGAAGTTCGCCCCCGATTGCCTTCACAAGACGCTTGTTCTTTGCCAGGCCAATGATGTAATCGACACGGTTTTTCTCGCACCAGGCGAGAATATTGTCGCGACAAAAACCACCGTCCGCTCGAACGATCATCCGAACGTTCGGCCATGCGGCTCGCAGCCTGGGAACGATGCGTTCGAGTTCTTTCACCGTTCCCGCACAGCCGTCAATGTTTGAAGGACGCAGCACGGCGCCGAGCGGCCAGCCGCCGCAGAACGTATACAACGGCAGAAAGCAGTAGCTTTTGTAGTAGCCGTGGAAAAATTTCCCGAGCTGATCGCCGTGCACCGGATCATCCGTGGCGTCGAGATCAAGCACGAGTTCCGTCGGCACACCTTGCTTGCTTCGCATGCGAATGAAAACATCGACCAGAGTATCCTGAAGTGTGGAAACACTGGCGACGATCTTTTTGTAGCGACTGTTTTTGGTCGCCCCAACCGGCGTGAGTTCCAACCGATTGAGCGTGCTCTTCCCGGCCAGCGGAACACCTTTGCTGCATTCGGCAGCACGATCCTGTCCGGTGATATCTCGTCGCCCGCACATCAGAGCCAGCAGAGGATCATGTCGCAACTGCTCGTGATCGTTCAGATCTTCATAGCCCAGAGCGATTCCCATGACTCGCTGCCGCAACAGTTCTTCGACTGAGAACTCACTGTGCTCACTTCGATGATCCGTAAAGCTCGCCGTGAACGATCGAAGGATACCAAACCGCTCTTCGACTTCCCGCAACAACAACCCGCCACCATCTGACGTGATCTTTCCACCATCAAACGCGGCACAAACTTCTCGCCGACCGTGACCCTCGAATAACAACTTCTCTCTGCTACACTCTGTCACCACAAAACCGCCTCCTGATGTTGACGTAAATCCTTCTCACAAAAGACTTACGCACGCAGAGGCGGTTTTGTGCATTCTCTGTGTGAGATTTCCGGGCTAAGGGCGAAGCAGAGCCCTCTCAAGCAGGCACGGCACTCAGCATTCGGCTCGGTGACCGACTAACAAGTCTGCTGAATTCGGACAAATTCGGTCTTAATTCGCGCGCGAAAAAGAGTCTGATCACAGCGGCCCGGCGTATTGAAACACTCAAGTCGCCAAACGCTGCTGGCACGACAAAGAACGCTGCCACCACAGATACCGTCAGCCAGCAACGTGCCTTTGCCGATCTAAATCGGCGTTTGTTGGAAGCTCTGTTTCCATCGGCTATCCAAAGCATGGACGTTCCAAGCACGCACGTCGTCCCACCGTACGATCGATTGGCAAGATGGGAATGGCTTGGTTGGTGGATGCTGCTGGCCCTGATCGGCGCCATGGCCAGTGCCATCCGTTACGAGCTAAGTGAAGTGTCTATCAATCCGGTGTCGCTGAGTGCCGTGTACCGGTTCTATCGAGAACAACTGGGGGCCAATTTTCTGACCAACACTCACACACTGGGAAATGTGGCCGCCGTGAAATTGCCGGACCTGCGACCAACAGCAGACGGACTGCCGTACCCGTTGATTCTTGCAAGTTCAATGGAACCGGTGACCGTGAACGGATGCTATCGGGTTCATGCCGAACCGTTTGTCTTCAGCCCACTGTACAGTGGCAATTTTGATAGCAGCATCGACCAGGGCTGGCGAACTCCTGAAACATCGAAGCCCACCGTCGGCCCTGTCAGTAGCCGAGACGTGACTCTACCAGGCGGGGCCACTGTAACGCTTGCCGATACCATTACGATTTCCGGAGCGGCTGTTACGCCGTTGATGACTGGAAACCGTTGCCTGTCGGTGCTGTTAGACTTCTTCAACACAGGGCTTGGCCAGCGAGTCTGTCGGAAAGAGCAGTCCCCCCAACCGGAGTCGGCTCAAACGCAAACGAACGGAACTCACGTTCCAGATCAGCGATTGTCAGAACGCGCAAGTGCCTTGTTGGTCGCGGCGAGCGGCATCGCGATCGCCATTTGGCTGCTTAGCCCGGGCGAATGGACTTCGGCGATTCCACTTCTTTGCCTTGCCGGGTTAGTGGCTATCAGCCTGAAAAACAAATCGGGCTCTGCCTACCTCCTCAGCTCCCTGATCCGTCCGCAGGCACGTTCTGCCAAAGACAACGGGAGAGCGTTGGAGCCTGGTGATTCAGTATATGTTGCTGACGGCGGCTTCACAGATTATCTGGGCGTGACACCGCTGCTTCGACGCCGGTGTGAGTTGATCGTCGTCAGCGATGCCGGCGCCAATTTAGGGACCGATCCGCTTGGAACACTTGCTCGCATGTGCGAATCGGCTGCGTCCAGCATGGGCGTACGGTTTCTGGATCTGGACCATGAAGCGCCCATCGATTTTGGTCGGCTGAAACAGGACGACCAGCGTCTGGTTCATCAGCCCTATCTGTGTATGCGAGTTCGCTATCCGGAGGATAACACGCCTGACGGATTGCTGTTCTACTGTCAAATGGCCATCACGGAACGTGACCCGATTGAAATTCGCCAGATTCGCAATCGTTTTCCGTCGTTTCCGGATGAGCCTACCAGCAATCAGTTTTATACGGACGAACAGGTATCTGCGTATGGATCCCTGGGCCATCATATTGCGAGTCAGTTGTGTCGCGAGCTGGAACGGTGGGACTTCGCAAGCCACGACAATTTACCCGCTGCGGTTCAAACACCGGCGGCGAACACAACGCAAAATGCTTCAGCTCACCTGGATACAAGGCCGGCGGCAGGGGGCACAATGACGCCACGCTGCGTCAAGGTTCATTCATTCCAGGGCCGCAGAGCGGCGGACTACGTTGCCAGGGCCAGCGCATACTAAGTTGTTTTGCCGGTAAGGATTTGCATCAAATAGTCAATGTTCCATCCGGCCATTCTTCTTTTCATGACGTTGCTTTGTTTGCCAGGATGTTTCTTGATGAGGCTGAGTGTGAGTCGTCTGAGCCATGACAAATTGTTCGCGAAGATTCGGTTTCGGACTCGACTCTCATCCTCGCGGTAGGTCATGTCGAGACTCCAGTGCAGCGTGTTTTCTATGGCCCAGTGACCACGAACCGTTGTTGCGAACAGCTCGCCTTTGCGACGCAGACTGCTGATGTAGTAGCGAACGTCAGAATGATGAATGCCGTCCTGCTCGTACATTCGGATCGCCGTTCCGATGGTCTTGAGTCCGGCCCATTTGTGGCCCACGTCAAAATCGACAGGCACGGTCGCCTGATAGTAGATTCTCTGTTCCTGCCGACCGTGTCCCTTCTCTGTTTCTTCATAGCGACTGACGGGATAGCGAGCGAAGTCATCCTCCAGGTGATCGAGAAAAAACTTCTGCACGACCTCATAGAGTTTCGGTTGGTTGCCTTTCAGGGCTAACACATAGTCTGCATTGCCAGACACGATCTGCTGCGCAATGTTTTTTTGACAACCCGCTGCGTCAATCGTAATGATCGCCTCATCGATATTGATTTCGTTCAGTAATTTCGGGATCGCGGTGATCTCGTTCGACTTCTCTTCCGTCGCCACCTGTCCCAGAGAAATCCCCTGATCAGAAGCCCACGCACTCACGATGAACAACGCACCCAGCCCATTCTTTTTGTCATGTGATCGACGGAGTGCTTTGCCATCAATCGCAATCTGTTTTCTGTAGCCTTCTTTCTGTTCGTCGGAAAGTCCTTCCAGCGATTCAATCCATTGCACGAAGCACGCTTGAAAGTCGTTCGGCTTCAGGAGAGAAAGGACGCGCCGGTACGTATCTTTTTTCGGAATGCCATGCGGAAGTGCCAGGTGTTTCTGCAGGCCATCGGCATTCAGTCGCGCCCATTCCGCAATCGCACTGGGGCCGTCGGCGTTGGCCAGCACTCCGCAAATGGCGATCACAATCACATCACCAAGCAGATGCAGACGATTGATGTTGGAACGCGGGTCTTTCAATTGATCAAAGTAATGAACAATGTTTCCTGTCAGCTCCTGGGTGACCGCCAGTTCAACTGTCGACATCTCTTGTCCTCTCCTCGTGAAGTCCGATGTTACGACACGAAAAGACTAACCAATACTCACTTGTCGCGCCAGCCTAAATTGCCCAAAGTGCGCGCTGGCCCTGACTACGTTGCCGCTGTAAAATCGGACTACGGTGTAAGACCACATCACCAAACGGAGGCCGCCAACACTCGTAACGGGCTTCCACTGTTCGATGTCTTAAACGAACGTTTGCTGGTGGCATATCGTCTCACGTGTCATGAAGAAATTACGTACCGCGAGAACGACATTTTCAGTGAAGCAGTCTGGCCAACAACCACATACGCGTTTCCTCAATTCGCGGATCGCGTAAAAAGCCTGAAGCCATCTCAGCAGAATCGCTGGAGCATCGCACGTGGATGGTTGTCGAATTTCCAACAAGGCGCCGACATTCGCAGTGCGTATCGAAAGGCTGTTCTGGAAGACATCAACGCCATGAACGTCGGCGCAGGTAGCTTTTCGGCGCGGCTATGGTTCGCGATTAGGGACTTGCGATCGTCGGGCGGCGAACTGCAGACGCACCATGATGAAGATAGTCAAGCATGGATGGCCGCGCACTTGACAACGATTGCAACGGCATGCCATGAAGTTCACCGAGGGCGGCCGCACGCGACATTTCAGATTGGCGGACGAGAAAAACTTGTGGAACTCTGCAGCCGCATGGCCTCCGTTATCGTTGAAGAAACGCAGAACGGAATCGTGGGAGGCCAGCCAGCCAGCGTCGATCGCCACTGTCCTGTACGGAAGGCGATGGATAGGATTACGGCCGAACTCACGGAACTCGAGCGGTCAATATTTCAGGGTGGGCAACACGTTACCACAATTTCATTCGCCCAGTGCCTGTCCGCAATGTGGGGACGGATCGAACGGGCTGACAGAAAATTTGCAGAACTGACCGACGAAGAGATTAATCAGGCAAGAACTGCTCTGGCATTTGAAGGTGCGGATGCGACTCGCCCGGGCAGATCACCAATGGGCCAGGAGTCGCTGATGATGAGCCTGCGCAAACGACTGGACAGGGGACTTCGTGAAATGGAGCCAGAGGAAATCCTGCAGGCACTTGTTCAGTCGTGGTACTGGGGCTACATCAACGACGACGTCAGGGAATGGATCGATGCGGTCGATCATGCGGGATCTGCATCGCATGCAGAACGGGCTTCTGAATGGCCGGTTTAGGACGGGACGGTCGAACATGGATAACGCCAGGGCCTGAATTTGTTGAGGCCGGATGCAGCGTTATGTTCGGCCCAACAGCGTCCGGTAGTTCTCACCCAAAATCAGTCGCCGATCGGCATCAGAGATCTCTGCTGCCGTAACTTTGCTAAGTTCTGTGCCCAACGAACGCGACGGTAAATGGCTGCCGAACACGATTCGTTCCGCGCCGAGTTCTCGGACTGCCATTTCAATAAAGCCAGCGGTGGCGTCGAAGCCGCTGGTTTCCACAAGCACGTTGGGCGATGACTGGACCGCTCGAATCCCGCGCTGCCACTCACCGCCGGCATGGGCACTGATGAATTTTTGCTGCGGGTGCCGAGCCGCCAGTTCGGCTAACTCGGATGGTGTCGATTCGCCTTCGCTTTGCTTGCCTCCGGTCTTGAACCACGTGTGCTGCATGATGACGGCATTCAGTTCCGACACACGTTCGACAAGGCGATCGAACTTGCGGTGATTGCATGTTAAAGCCGCCGGTCCTCCACCGGGAAAGTAAACACCCAGCATCGGGCCGTCAGCGATCCAGCGGTTGATAGCATCCAGCGAACCGGCAACATCGTTTGCATTAAGCTGAATCATGCCCAACAGCAGTTTCGGCCAGCGCTGCAACGGCTTCAGGACGATGTCAGGCTTGCTGCGAACCAGCTTTTCGAACACAGGATCGGTTGTGGTCCCCACGCCGACGTGAGCGAAATAACATAGCTTCTCAAACCGGCCCGCTCGAATCGCAGGCATCGAACGTTCAACATCGGCAAACAGGCGAAGACTTCCGTCAGCACCGGGATGCCCGAAAGAGGGCGTGAAGTAAGAATCCCAGATGCGATAGCTCTGCAACAGATTCGCTGCGGGAAGGCCAAGCTGCATGATGACGAATTACCTGCGGTGCGCAATACGATTGAAGCGGTCCAATGGCTGATCTGGCCAGGTTTGCGGCGCTACATAATTCCCCAGAAAAATGGGAGCACCGTTCCCAAAATGGTGGCCGAGGTTGGACCGAGCGAAGCGAAGGAAACCCCGGGGGCTCACTCGTGCCTCGCTCCAACCTCGACCACACACATCGCTCCCAAATTCACAAGGATCTATTGTACAGATCGTATCAGGGCGCAAACCTGCCGTCATCCATGATCGAACCGAACGGAAATCGCCCAAGCGGACTTCGCAGACTATCTCCCCGCGACGTCGAAATCAGCCGCATTAATTCCGAACGTTCGCAGCTTGTTCCGAAGAGTGACTCGGGAGATCCCGAGAATCGCGGAGGCATGGACCTGGTTTCCAGACGTATGCTTCAGGACGGTCGTGAACAGCTCGCGTTCGGCATTTGAAATCACCTTGGCATACAAGTCGGTCGCGCCGTCTTCACGCAAGTGATCTTCGATCAGTTTCTGTAGCTGAAACGAATGCCCATCGGCGTGTTTTTCTGAGCCGCCGAGTGATGGGGGAAGGCATTCCGGCAGCAGGACTGCTCCGGGCGTGTTCAGAAGCGACTGCTTGATTGCGCTTTCCAGTTCCCGCACATTGCCGGGCCAGGGAGCGGCTCGCAGTACGTCCATCGTGGACTCAGCAACCTGCGTGACATTCTTGCCAAGAGCTGCACTGTGTTTGCAAAGGAAGTGTTCGACAAGCATCTGAATGTCGTCGCCGCGTTCGCGAAGTGGCGGCAAATTGATTGTGAAGTCTCGCAATCGGAAGAACAGATCTGAACGAAACTTCCCTTCTCCGACCAGTTTTTCGAGGTCCAGATTCGTGGCCGCAATAACGCGGACATCCACACTGATAGTTTCGCTGCCACCGACGCGTTCCAGAGTGCGTTCCTGCAGAACTCTTAACAGCTTTGACTGCGTCATCGCAGACATATCGCCCACTTCGTCCAAAAACAGGGTGCCATGGTTGGCCTGTTCGAAATGTCCAATGCGGCGACGGTCGGCTCCGGTAAACGCACCTTTTTCGTGACCGAAAAGTTCACTTTCCAACAGCGATTCGGGAATCGCGGCGCAGTTGAGTGCTCGGAACGGCCCCTTGCTGCGGAGGCTGTGTTTGTACAGGGCTTTCGCAACCAGTTCCTTACCGGTGCCGCTCTCGCCCTGGATCAATACCGTGATGTCTTTCGCAGCAACTCGCCCGATCGCTTTGTAAATTTCCTGCATAGCTTCGCAGCGACCGACCATCGCCTGCTTACCGGCGACGCCGCTGTTGTTGTCCGGATTCACGACCGGTGTGGTCTTCATCATCTCGCTTAGGCGGAGTGCCTTCGCGACTATGGCTTTTAGTTCGGAAAGCTCCAGCGGCTTGAAGAGATAATCGAATGCTCCGTGCTTCGTGGCTTCGATTGCACTTTCGACGGTGCCATGTCCAGTGATGAAGATCACGGGAATGCGAGGATCGATTTCCTTGATGCGCTCGAAGCATTGCAGTCCGGATCGATCGGGAAGATTCAAATCAAGGACGACAACGTCCGGAAGGTCTTCACGAACGATATGCTCGCCGGCCGCCGCCGTTTCCGCCGTCAACAATTCCAACTGTGGGTCATCAAAGACTCGACGGAAGGCATGCAGAATGGACGGTTCGTCATCAATCACAAGCAGCTGCGCCATCTTAGTGGTTTCCTTCCGTCGAATGGCCTGCTGATGGTAAACACAGTTCGAAGACCGCTCCGCCAGACGGGCCATTTGCAGCTGTCAAAGAGCCACCGTGTTCTTCTGCGATCCGCCGGCAGATGTTCAACCCCAATCCAACTCCCTGCTTTCTGGTGGTGAAAAATGGTTGAAAGATGTCATCGAAAATATCCGCCGCGATGCCGGGACCAGTGTCGGACACCAGCACGCACGCCATCCCGTCACCATGATTTCTCAGACTAAACGCTAACGTGCCGCCGTTTGGCATCACGTTAAGTGCATTGAGCCCCAGATTCAGAATCAACTGCTGGAGCTGGTCACGATCAGCATTCAGCACGAGGTCGCCAACGACTTCTTCAAACTGAAGTTCCACACCCTGTTTTTTCGCCTGCCCCTCAAGCAGACGAATTACATTGGGAATCAGTTCTCGCAAAACCAGCGATTTTCTTTCCACTGGCGACGGCCTGGCAAAATCGAGTAGAGCGTTCACCGATTGTTCCATGCGTCGAATTTGATCTTCCACGATTTGAACATCTTCAGTTGGTAGAGTTGTGCTGTCACCATCCGTTTGAGTGCTTTGGATCAACATCTTGATCGCCGTCAACGGATTACGAATCTCGTGAGCGACGCCAGTGGCCAGTTGCGCGAGCGTCGCCATTTGTTGGGCTCGCAATGCTTCCTGTTCGCGTGCAGCCGTTGTACGAGCGATTTCGGCGCGATGGGCCTCCGTCAGGTCACGCACGATGATAACCAGCGCCGACTGGTCGCCTTCGCCAATCTTTCTCACAGACACAGATGCTGGAAAGTCGTCTCCCGTTTGGCGTCGTCCGGTCGTCGACACGGCTTCACCGACGGTGGTGGTGGTCAGACGGATGTCCGGAAGAAGCTGTTCGATTGGCTGTGCCAGAATCTCTTCCGCGGCGCGGCCAAACAACTGGTGAGCCGCCGAGTTATAGGACAGCACTTTGCCGAACGGATCGACGGTCACAATTCCGTCGCCAGCGTTTTCGACGATGGTGCTGGAAAGGGCCTGAGCTTCAAGGGCAACTCGCCGCAGCGGACTGATGATGACCCACCAAAGCAATGGAGCACACGTCGCGGTCAGCAATGCGGAATCGATAAGTGCTTCCCAAATTCCCGGCAAGTCCGCTGGCAACAGCCTGGGCAGCAGAAGCATCACGACGGCTTCGACAGCGAACACCACCACCAAAACCAGTCCCAGAATTCGCCAGGGAGTGGTCAACAATTGCAGCAGGATGCTGTTGCGTGAGGTGGATCGTGGTGACGGTTCGCGTCGCATTCGTAGTCCGGACAGTGCAAGGGACCGTCGGTCCAATATTTCACCGGACATATCCGGGCTCCGAGAACTGCAGGATAAGAGATCGACCAACTAAAAACGAACGGTGACTTCGCAGAATTGATGACACCCTTCGGTATCTCCACGTTGATGCAATCCACATGCCAGCGTGGCCGCCGCAATTCGATTCTAGCGCCGCGACGGAGTTTGCGTTGAAATCCGCCCCGCCGCGGTACTCATATCGCTCGCCGCCAAATCGCTGCCTGTGGAAAGAATCTGTCCACCTGCGTGAGAGGATTCTTTCCATCGCCTCTGCGTAAATCCGTCGCGGTCCGCAGCCAGGTTTCCCGCAAAGTCGCGTCACATCAGGTGAAGTGAAGCGAATTGGCCGTAGTTTACGGTCGCTGAGGCCAGTCGCGTTCCGCGCAGGACTTTGGCATCGAACGTGCTTTAATTTGCTACCGCAAGTCCTTCCGATCGGATGCTGCAGAATTTCCTTCTGCGTCGCGTCTGTCCCGATCACTGGCCCAAGCGGCTCGCTGATCCCCAGAACTCAAGGTTACGCCGAAATGTCGAATCCTAAAGTGAAACCTGCGTCTCGTGTGTCTTCTATCGTTTCCAAAGCGATGACCGGACTGTTTCTCGCTGCCGTCGTGGTTGGTGGTTGGTTTGCCGTTCGGTCGTTGAATTCTCCGGATACGAGCGAACCCTCGGCTGAAAGCGATGCGGGAACACCATCTGTGGAATCAGAATTTACGCTGCCCGCGAAGAAGGTTGCGAAAGCCCGTTTTACAACAGCCAACTCCAACATCAGAAAGATCGAAGATATCCGTACGGTGTCGGGGCGTTTGACCTATGACCAAGCTCGCCATATCGAAGTCAAAACGCCCGTATCGGGAGTTCTTGTCGACGTGATGGTCAAGCCTGGCGATATTGTCACAGAACGCCAGCTACTCGCGATTATTGACAGCCCGGAGATCGGCAAAGCCAGAGCGGCCGTATTGAGTGAACAATCGAAACAGAAGGTCATTCTGAAGCACATCCAGCGACTCGAGGAAGTGACGAACAATCTTCGAAGTCTGTTTGTCATGCTCGACAAAAACGCAGCTCTGGACGAAGTCGAAAAGCAATTCAGCGACAAATCTCTGGGCTCGTATCGTCAGGAAATCATTGCGGCATATTCCCAACGATTTCTGTCCAATCAACTGGTAACGGCCGCGCGGCCACTGGTCGAAACCGGGTCGCTGCCGCTTCGTACGTTGCGAGAACGCGAGAACGACCGGCACGTTGCAGACGCTGAGTTTCGTTCGGCCCGCGAAACAACGGCCTACGATATCGGCGTCCGCATGCAGCAACTGGAAGCCGATCGCAACAACGCCGATCGTCAGGTCATGATCGCTCAAAACCATCTGAAGACATTGCTCGGGTTCGAAGATGATGAAGGGATGGAAATGACAACCGAATCGCTGTCCCGCATGGAAGTCCGAGCTCCCTTTGCCGGTACGGTGGAAGCTCGGTTCTTCGCCAGGCGGGAGCGTGTTGAGCAGTCGGATTCGATGTTTGTTCTGGCCAACACAGATTCGTTGTATGTGTCGGCTGATATCCGCGAAAACGAATGGGCGGCGATGGCTATCAAGCCCGGGCAGGACGTCACTGTAGTCGCGCCCGCAATTCCCGGACGGTCGTTTACCGCGAAGGTCCATTACATCGGTCGTGAGGTTGCCGTCGAAAGCAATTCGCTGCCGTTGGTGGCCACGATTTCAAACGAAGACGGTCTGCTGCGACCGGGCATGTTTGTCAGAGTCTCGCTCCCGGTTGCGCAATCTGATGATGTGGTTGCGGTGCGTACCGAATCCGTGATGCAACACGAAAACGAAAAATTCGTATTCGTCTCCCTGGACGATCAAACGTTTCGGCGAGTCGACGTGCAGACTGGCGTCAACAACGAAGAGTGGGTCGAGATCAAAGAAGGCCTTCAGGCGGGTGAACCGGTCGTTGCCGGTGGCGCGTTCCTGCTGAAGTCGGAACTGCTGCTCGCGGGCGAAGAAGAATAGTCAATTCTTTGCCAGCCGGATCGTACGACACGCTGGCCCACGTCGCAGGCCACTCACTGCGGCCTACACACCTTCTACTCGGCAAGACGCTGAAAGTCATTTCCGATGCTGACGAAACTTATCGAGCTGTCGCTGACCAATCGAATGCTGGTGCTGATCCTGGTGTTCCTGATGGCTTGCGGCGGAATATATTCGGCCATTCATCTGCCCATCGACGCCGTCCCCGACATGACGAACGTGCAGGTGCAAGTGGTCACCGACGCGGGTTCGCTTTCTCCGATCGAAGTCGAACAGTACGTCACCTATCCCGTAGAAGCCGTCATGGGAGGGTTGCCCGACGTTGAAGAACTACGAAGCGTTTCGAAGTTCGGGATCTCCGTTGTGACGATCGTGTTTCAGGAAGGCACCGATATCTATCGAGCTCGCCAGTTGGTGACCGAACGTCTAAACGATGCGGCCGACAGCATTCCGCCGGGCTACGGCACGCCCGCCATGGGTCCGCTCACAACTGCGCTTGGCGAGATCCTGCAGTTCGAAGTTCGCAGCGACAACCATAATCCGATGGAACTGCGCACGATTCTGGAATGGGATGTCGCCCCCAAACTGCGTGAAGTTAGCGGCGTAACGGAAATCAACACACACGGCGGCTACTACAAAACGTTTGAAGTTCAGCCCGACCCAAATCGCCTCACCAGTTACGGAATCTCGCTGCAACTTCTGTTTGAACGCCTGCAGCAAAACAACGCTACGGCCGGCGGTGGTTACGTCGTCCACAACGGCGAACAGAGATTTATTCGCGGTGTCGCATTGCTGAAGAACGAACAGGACATTCGCAACGTTGTTGTCCGTCGCGAAGCCGATGGCACGCCGATTCTGGTGAAAGACATCGCAAGCGTCACCATCGCGCCGATGACGCGTCAAGGAGCGGTCACGCGCGACGGCCGTGGCGAAGCGGTGACCGGACTGGTCATGATGCTGATTGGCGAGAACTCCCGCGAAGTCGTCGTGGCTGCAAAAGAGCGACTCATCGAGATCGAGAAGACGCTGCCGCACGGCGTGACGCTGGAAGTGACCTATGACCGAGCTGCGTTGATCGGGCGCACGCTGGACACTGTCGTGCGCAATCTGTTCGAAGGTGGTATCTTCGTGATTGTGATCCTACTGCTGATGCTCGGAAGTTTTCGAGCCGGCCTGGTGGTGGCACTGGCGATTCCGCTATCGATGCTGTTTGCTACCAACCTGATGCACTTCTTCGGAATCACGGCAAGCCTCATGAGCCTGGGTGCCATCGACTTTGGATTAATTGTCGATAGTTCCGTGATCATGATCGAAAACTGCATTCACCGTCTGTCAAAGAACAACGAAGGCACGCCACACATTGATGTCATTCGCGACGCAGCCGTGGAAGTGCGTAAGCCGACGATGTTTGGCGAACTAATTATTTCCGTCGTCTATCTTCCCATTCTGTTGCTGCAGGGCACGGAAGGAAAACTGTTTCGCCCGATGGCACTGACGGTGTTGTTCGCTCTGGCCGGGTCCATGATTCTGTCGATGACGCTGATGCCCGCGTTGGCTTCGTTGTGTCTGCCAAAGAAGATGAAGGAAAAGGACATCTTCCTGATTCGCTGGCTGAAGTTCGTCTACGAACCAATCGTCACGCGAGCGATCCGCCACCCGTTTGTGACAGTCGCGACAGCATTGACGGTGTTTGCCGTCAGCATTCCCGTCGCAATGAATCTCGGTGCGGAATTTATGCCGCGGCTTGAAGAAGGTGACCTTCTGATTGAAGCGTCTCGCCTGCCAAGTGCGACGCTGGAAGGTTCGATTGAGATGTCGACACAGATCGAAGAAATTGTCGGCGCGTTTCCTGAAGTGCAAACGGTGTTCTGTAAAACCGGTCGACCGGAAATCGCAAACGACGTGATGGGCGTGCATCAGACCGACGTTTGGGTGCTGTTGAATCCCGTTGAAGAATGGCCGCAGCCAAAAACGCGCGACGAGCTAATTCAGGAAATGTCAGACTTGTTAAACGATCAGGTCCCCGGCGTCGCGTTCGGGTTCACTCAGCCGATTGAAATGCGTGTCGATGAACTGGTCGCCGGTGTCAAAGCCGATGTCGCCGTGCTGCTGTACGGAGACGATCTGCAGGTGCTGGCCGATAAGAGCAAAGAAATTGAAGCAGTGTTGCGACAGATTCCTGGTGCTGTGGATGTGAAAGCCGACTACCAGGCGAATCTGGCAACGCTGACCATCAAGACGAAACCCGAAAAGTTGGCGATGTATGGAATAGACGCTCAGACCGTTCTGGATGTTGTTTCATCGCTGGGCGGCCATCCTGTTGGGCAGATATTCGAAGGCCGATCGCGGTTTCCAATTCTGGTTCGCATTCCGGAAAAATGGCGGAAGAAGGTTTCGCTGCTAAAACAGCTGCCCGTTTCAGATGCGGGCGGCAAACCCATTCCGTTAAGCGAGCTGGCCGACATTACGATGGAAGAAACTCCTCCGACCATCGAACACGACGCCAACCGCCGTCGCACGTTCATCTCGGCGAACGTTCGAGGTCGCGACGTCGCCACGTTTGTGACAGAAGCTCAGCGAACGGTTGATGAAAAGATCGACATGCCGGCAGGCTACGAAATCCGCTGGGGAGGCGACTTCGAAAACCTTCAGTCCGCCAGCAAACGACTGATGATCATCACCCCGATCGTGCTGATCATTATCCTGCTTCTGCTGCACACCAGTCTCGGTTCGGCTCGCCTTGCCATGTTGATTTTCCTTGCCGTGCCGATGGCCGCTTCGGGAGGTATTTTTGCGTTGTACCTGCGAGGCCTTCCGTTCAGTATTTCTGCGGGGGTCGGCTTCATCGCCTTGTTTGGTGTTGCAGTTTTGAATGGCCTAGTGTGGGTGAGTGCGGCCGAACACTTGCGTCACACCGGACTTCCGCTACTGGACGTCAGTCATGAAACCGCGTTGGCACGCCTTCGCCCGGTGTTGATGACCGCGCTGGTGGCAAGTCTCGGTTTCCTGCCGATGGCATTGTCCACTGGCGACGGAGCCGAAATGCAGCGGCCACTGGCAACTGTGGTTATCGGCGGCTTGGTGACGTCAACTCTGCTGACATCACTCGTCATTCCGTGCATCTACCCATGGTTCTCGCGGGGCCTGCACCTTCCCCATCTGACGCACCACGGCGTTCCTGAAGACGAATAGCCTCGTGCAACGGAAAGCCGTTCCGCGACGCTCTTTTGGGCGGCCGAAAACGCGGCGCGAGTGATCGGTGAGCAAATTCGTATTGCTCACCGAAGTGCAGCACTCGTCACTCCTGTCCCGGCGGGTGCTGCACAACTTTTTCACGGCGTCAGTTCAGCCACGGCAGGCGCGTCAAACGTCGCTGGCCCTGGAAAAGTGTGCAGAGACTCACCGGGAACCTTCCGCGGCGACGAGTTCAGCGTTGGAATCGTTAAGCGATGGTGGCGGTAACGCCTGCTGGTCAGAATCGCCCTAAAAAAAACGCTACTCAAGTCGCCTCCTGCGCGAGAGAATCGCCGTGAACACAGTAGTGCGCGGGGGGCTCGCGGTGAACAATACTTTCACATCAAACCGACGCTTAAATTCGGATTCCACGACCTCACCCAACCAGCTCAACCACGGCTGATGCGGTTTCTTACGAACGGCCCAAAGTTACTTACATGAAACCGAATTGGATATCTGTGCTGCTGGCTGTCGCGGCATTCCTGCTGGCGACGACGCGGATCAATCATGGCCTGATCGATTCGCCCCTGCCGCCGGGTGCCGCGTTGACGCTGGACGAATCGTTCTACATCGGACAGGGCGTGTTTCTGTTTGAATCGTTGCTGGACTGGGGCCCTGCGCTGTTCACTCCGACCGGCGTGGAAGCCGTGTTCGGGCACCCGGACTACTTTCCTGATCACCCGCCGCTGGGCAAGCTGGTTCTGGGAGCTGCCCATCAAAGCTTTTCCGGAGTGATCTCGGGCGCTGAAGAAAGTGTCCTGAACGTCGCTGCCGCGCGGTTGGGTTCCTGCTTCGCGTTCGGACTGACGGTGCTGGTGCTGGCAGAATTCACTCGACGTCAATTCGGGCTGACCACGGCTGTCCTTGCGGTTGTCGCCTTGATGATCATGCCGCGAGTCGTCGGACATTCGCGAATCGCGTCTTTAGAAACGGTGACGACGCTGGCCTGGCTGGCTGCGTTCATTCCGCTGTGGACGTGGTGGACGAAGGCGGACGCTCCGACAAATCGGCAGGCGATTATCAGCGGCATTTTGTGGGGCCTGTTGCTGCTGACAAAGGTGCAGGGCATTCTGATGCCGCCTTTGGTAATCGGTTGGGCGCTGTGGCGATACAAAGAAAAAGCGATCCGGCCGCTGGCTGTCTGGGGAATTGTCGGCGCGGTCGTTTTCTTTGTCGGCTGGCCGTGGCTGTGGCTCGATCCCGTGGCGAATACGATGAGCTACTTTGTGAAGACAGCTCAACGCCCAACGCTGTACGTGTGGTATTTCGGTCAACGGTTCGCCGACAAGTCTGTGCCGTGGCATTTCCCCTTCGTGATGACGTTGGCCACGTTGCCTGTGGTCGTGACGGTGCTGTTTGGGGCTCGCCTGGTGCAGCGAAAGTTCACCGCGACAGAATCGCTGATGTCATTATCTGCGGCGTGGCCATTGATCGTTTTCGCAATCCCGGGCACGCCGGTTTACGATGGAGCAAGACTGTTTCTGGTAATTATGCCCGCCATAGCCGTTCTGTCGGCTCGCGGTCTTGTCCCAGTGACAAATGACGGGGCAGCGACTGGTGAAACAGAAAAACTACCGCAGCCACGTTGGGTGCGACACGCAGGAGTGGTTGCATTTATGGTGTTCATGCTGTTTTCCTTCAGCAAGACTTTGCAACCGTTCTGTCTGAACAGCTACAGTGAACTCGTCGGGGGCGAACGCGGTGCTCAGCGGCTGGGCCTTGAAGCGGGCTACTGGGCCGACGGCCTGAACGGCGAATTCTGGGCGCAGGTTCCGGAGGACTCAACAATCTACGTCGCTCCCGTGTCGCATCAGTTTCAGCTTGGCGACATTCAGCACCTTGTTCCGATTGTCGCGCAACGCAACATTAAGCTGCTGCCGTTCGAATACGATCCGCAGGCGCAGCGAGGACTCACCCTGCTCATCCACCGCCTCGCCGACCTGCGGCCAGCGCTGCGAAACGTTCCGGACGGAGCGACGGTTGTCGCCGAAGTAAAGTACGGTGATGTCGTACTGGCCAGGCTCATCGACACGTCCCAAGCCACGTGGCTAAGCGTCCCGGACTGGCCGAAGCGGCCTGCTATGATCAAATAGGTACCGGGAGACCTGAGTCGCATTAGGATTGGTGTTCAACGGGTGAAAGTACCCCTGATTGTTCCGCTTCGTCCCCGCCGGAAGGAATTCACAGGCGTCTGTGCGGTAAAATTTAAAATTACTGAGCCGGAAGCGGTCCGACAGCTTAGTTGGCTGAACTTAGCCTACGGTACCGAGTTCCCTGACGAGTTTGCGCTGTAATAAGCCACCGGAAGCAATCCCCGGGGATGTATCTCGAAAATTGGTGAGCAGGAAAGAATTCCCGTCACTATTTGTTCGGTGCCACTGCTTGCGCGAGCTGAATTTCGCGAGTGCCGCACTCGGCCCTGACTGGGAAGGTGGGTCGTGTCGGTTGTATCGATATCGTTCAACGTTCGGATTCGGCCTTCTCGACATCTATGCCGGATAACATTTGTCGTGCCATCAGCAGGCCGTAGAGTTCACGACCGACCGTACAGTCTGCCCGCAATTCGGTCCCCGTGCGGTTGGCTGTCAGCCGGATTTCGAAACGATTGTCGCCGTCCGCTCGCAGATTTTCAAACAAAGACGTCACCGGTATCGATGGTGACTCCGATCTGAACCACAAAAAGCGGATCCGTTTGGGCAGCCGGTAGACCATCCAGTGCTGGTAAAGTTTCTCCAGATGGCCGAACACAGATTTTCCTGGAGATTCCGTTTCGTCATTTGGTGCGTCTTCATCTGCGGCCCACAAACTCAGGTCACCCCGAATCAAGACCAGTGTGTCCGGGGTGATCGCGGTCGTCGCTTCCTCCGTCAATTTGGTCGACGGCTCATTTTCATCGAGAGGCATTGAAAGCCGTAATTGGCCGTTGTCGATCTTGGCACCAACTTGTTTCGCGGGCCAGACATCGCCGAAGAATGGAACGTTGAGCGGCACTATGGCTTCACCTGCTTCATTGACGGTGCCGCCAAAGAGACTCGTCAATTCCGTGGACGGGACAGCCTCAGCGGAAACCGGTGACACGGCGTGAATCGTCGCGTCGTCATCGTTGACTTTTATCCATGCCGAAAGCCGAACGTCGCCTTCGTCAATTGTGTCTTCCAGCACACGACCAGCCGACGTCTGATGCAAGAGCGAATTCGTCACTAAAGCCTTCATGCTGTCACGAACCATCTCCGGTAGCCGCATATTGACGGAGACACTCACGTCTGCCGATTGCGGTACAGACGATCGGGCACCACCGGAGGTGCGTAGTTCCCGAATCAGGGCTGATAACTCACTCTTGGGCTGCACGTTGACAATCGCGTGAGCTTTGAGCGGTTTGGTACCGGAGGGATACTTCCAGTCGGCAATCACGCTGGTCACGTCGGTCCACAGGATTTCGGTGAGGTCAATCGCATTCTGCCCGAACAAACGGCGGACAGCGTGTTTCGTCTCCGCTTCGCCATCCCTTTGCTGCATCCTGACGCTGGTCTGCGTCTCAAATTGCCGGATGAGAAGATCGCGAGCGGCACGTGGAGTCGAAGATGGATCGACATAGGCGTACCAGTCCTTGCCGCGTCCGCGTTTGATATGGTCGGTCAAATGCGCCGTCGGCACATCGAATACTCTTTTAGTGTCGTCTGAAAGAAAAACACCGTTCTTTCGTGTCCAGTAAAAGTCTTTCGTCGCAATCTTTGCCCTGATTCCGTCGCCAATTTCACGATACTCTACCGGGCTGATCAGTCGAACCTTGACGCCCGTTCCCTCCATTCGAGCGTTTGGTCCCCGACGCTTCAGTTCCGCTGCGACAACTCGGTGAAATTCATCCTCTCCAGGCATTGTCCGAAAGAGAAACTTGTGGACTGTTCCGTCGAACTCAAGACAACTTGCAACGCCGGTGACATAGTCTGAGTTGCCGACATCAAATTTCCAAACGATACGCTCCGCAATCTGCGTTTCGGTGTCGCGTGGCAGTCGACCGGCAGGAGCCGAGTCGGCGACCAGTGCAGATATCTCCGCCTGGCGATCCGCCCGCCAATCATAGTTTCTGATTTCGACGAGATACGGTGGGGGCAACTCGCCCGAAAGACCTGCGGGCAGCGACAACCAGCTCGGGTGCAGGAAGACGAGAGTCTGAATAGCGAGCAAACGGGCGAATTGGGGCCGGGTAAACATGGCTAGCTCCTTCTCTGCTGAATCAAACCATCAAGACGAGCGACAGATAAGAACTCCCTTCGGTATCTGTGGCATCCTGCCCGCAATAAGGAAGAAACTCACTTGCCGCTCGCCCAACAAATCAAATTGGTCGATTCGTCTTTCTCCGCGACAACGAAGCGACCAAAACCCTGACCGCTTAATCTTCTTCCTCTTCCTCTTCAATTTCGGTCTCGGCGGAGTCTACCGCCAGATTCCCATAATTCGTGGCTCCGTCAACTTTCCAGCGAAGTTCAGCATCCGCTGTGTAAACACCCGTGACCGATGTCGTGGGATTTGGAATCGTGGGAAGATCAAAGTCGCTGGACTGACCCGGGGCGAGGGTATAGGTTAAAGGGCCAAGCGTCGCATACGTCGTGCTTCCGGGGCCTGTTATCTTTAATTGTGCCTTGAAATCCCACGACTTCGCGGCTCCCCCGTCGACGCTTGATTCGAAGTCCGCATTGGCAAACAGTCTCCAAATGTTTATCTGAATCTCTGTATGCTCCATGCGGGCACCATCGACCTCTCCATCAGCGTCCGCACCCTGCACGAAAGCATCACGTGAATTTCCCGCCACTGATACTGTCACTACGGCCGTAGCGAGTACCAAATTCTTCCAGCTCATCAGATCAACCTCCAAGTGAAAGCGAAGAGCTGGCTCGCAAACACTACGCCCAGCTCGGTAACGCCAGGGGCCTCACCCCGAGGCCCCTAGTGAAGACAAGTTTAAAAAAAATAAAAAGCGACTTGTCAAGAACTCGAATCCTGGAATCTGGACATTGTGCAAGAATGTTGTTTGCATTAAGTCGCAGCAACAGGGAACGCGTTAGCAATTTTGTGGCGTTGCATGGTCCGGGAGGAATCTCTGCCACGAGGCCCTGTGTCCGCCCCGATTAGGCTTTTCGATTGACGATGCCATTCTGTCAACATTCACGAAGCCATGAACTTTGTAGGTCACGCTCGGAGGCATGCAGGAACATGCCCTCAGCCGACTCGCTCGAAAGATCGTAACTGGCTCCCACGCCAGGTTCTGACTTCCAATTTCCACGCTGCGCAGGTATCACATTGGCCCGCGTATTTGTTCCTGCCATAATCTGTTGCCCGTTCGGCGCAATCCAGTCTTCACAGGTATTGACGATGTCATCACTTTTTCTGCTGCTCGTTTTATTTCAGAACCAGTCGGGCGATCTGCTGGACGCCGTCAACAGCGAACGCGGCGGGCGGCACTGGATTGATCAGAAGCCTGATCCCCCTAAGTCACCGGCCGAACAAGCGGCTAGTTTTCGACTGGAACCCGGTTGCAAACTGGAACTGGTCGCCGCCGAACCTCTGGTGCTGGACCCCGTTTGGATCGATTTCGACGCTCGTGGCCGCATGTTCGTGGCCGAATACAGCGACTACCCCATCGGCCCGGTGAACGAAGACGGTACAGAAAATAAAGACGCTCCGCCGCTGTCTCGCATCGTGATGCTGGAAGACAAAGACGGCGACGGGAAGATGGACAAACGCACCGTCTTCGCTGACAAGCTGCAATTCTGCCACAGCTTTATGCCGCTGATGGGCGGTGTGCTGGCGGGTGCTCAAACAGAAATCCTTTTTCTGAAAGACACCGACGGCGACGGTGTGGCCGACGTACGAGAAGTCTGGTTCGATGGCTTCACGCCCGCTCACCCACAGATGCAGATTGGGTGCCCTCGCTGGGGCATGGACAACTGGATTTACCTCACCTACGCACCTGGCGAAGTGCGATGCCGACGGCCGGGATTCGAAACCAAAGAACCTGTCAAGCTGGCTCGGCAGGACATGAGATTCCATCCGGTGACAATGAAGTTTGAAACGGTCAGCGGAATGGGCCAGTTCGGCAACACTTGCAACAACGACGGCTACCGCTTTTTCAGCACGAATCGCAACCCGATCATGATGGAAGTGATTCCTCAGGACGTGGCTGGTCGCAACCCGTTCGCGTCCATCAGCAAGCGGCATTCTGATGTCGGGCCATCTGGCGGCGACACGAAAGTCTTTCCGCTGGTCACGATGAAAAGCAACTGGCTGTCGCACGCGGGAACTCACACGTCTGCCTGTGGGGTCACCGCTTATCGCGGCGATTTGTGGGATGAAAGTTTTCAACAAAGCGTCTTTGCATGTGAACCGGTAGGGCTTCTGGTGACTCGCACAATCGTGACGCCGCAGGAAGACAGTCCGGTCCTGGCGGCAAAACGAGCGGAAGCGAAGGCCGACTTTTTGGCGTCCAGCGACACCTGGTTTCGCCCAGCCAGCATGAGAACCGGAATGGACGGCGCACTGTATCTGGCCGACATGTATCGCATGTGGGTTGAGCATCCGAAGTTTCTGCCGCCGGAAATTGCCGCTCAAATTGATTGGCGAGCTGGCGAAGACAAAGGCCGCATCTGGCGAATTGTGCCTGAAGAAAATTCGTCACCATCGCAGAAATACGTGGCGCCAGAATCTGCAGACGATCTGGTGGCGATGCTAAGCGATACCAACGGCCAACGCCGCATTACCGCTCAGCGCCGACTTGTGGAAAACGCAGACGCGGGCGTGGCCGATAAAATTGCCGCTTTGCTGTCTTCCAAAGATTCGACGCCTTTTGCTCGCATGCATGCGTTGTGGACATTGCACGGGCTGAGCCAGCTGAACGACGAACAGCTGGTGGCCGGTTTGAATGACGAATCGTTTCACGTCAGACGACAGGCTGCAGAGATCGCTCGAAGAATGCCCGATCGCTCAAACAGCGTGACTGCAGCCTTGCTGAAACGGGGCAATGATGTGGCCGTCGTACAGCATCAGGTGGCGCTGGCCAGCGGCCAGCAATCAACTGCCGAATCGGTGTCAGCATTGACGGCAATTGCCAAAGCACGAGCCACCTCGAAATGGTTCCAACAGATCGTGCTGACGTCCAGCCGCGATTGCAGCGGCGCCGTGATTGCGGGACTGTTAACCGAACCCGATTCCTTCAGCGCGAAAGACAGAGCCGCAGTCGGGGCGTTCCTGTCCGACCTTGCATCCGTCGTCGGGGCTCGCGGTGACGCCGACGAAATCGCAGCGACGTTGAAAGCAGCGACGGATGGCAACGTTCAGGAACTATGGGCTCCGACCGCCATTCTGACCGGACTTGCCAAGGGCTTGCCTCGCCATCGAGGCAGCATGAAACAAAAAAGCCTGGCTTCGCTGTTAAGCGACCCATTGCCCGAAATGGAAGATGTCAGTGGTTCGGTGCAGAAGCTCTTACTGGAAGCGGCTGACTGCACAGTCGATGAGGATCGCTCAACAGAAGACCGCGTCGCCGCTGTGGCATTGTTATCCAGCCAGGCACCCAAAACGCTAACAGCGTCGCTGGAGAAGATTCTCTCGCCCGGTCAACCGGCATCCCTTCAACAGGCCGCCATTCAGGCCGCCGGGCTGAGTGCGGTCGATTTGGTGCTTGATCGCTGGAACCAGTTGCCGCCGGCCGTGCGATCGCAGGGGCTAACGCTGATGCTGGCTCGCCCCGCGACAACTCAAAAGCTGCTGGACCTCATGTCGGCCGGCACGATAGCTCCTTCGGTGGTGGACATCGATCAGCGAGTTCGCCTGCTGCAGCATCGCGATGAAAAGATCAAGAAGCTGGCCGGTGAAATCTTCGGTGGAGTTGTGTCGGCCAACCGCAAGGCAGTCGCCGACGAATACCAGCCCGCGTTGACGCTGACGGCATCGAAAGAACGCGGTGCGGCCGTGTTCGAAAAGACGTGCAGCAAGTGTCACAAGATCGATGGCAAAGGCAACAATGTTGGCCCCGACATCAGTGACACTCGAAACCGATCACGCGATGCTTTGCTGTACGACATTCTGGACCCCAATCGGCGAGTCGACCCGCAGTTTAATGAGTACATTGCCGTCACCGTCGATGGCCGCACTTACAATGGGCTGCTGGTCAGTGACACCGGGCAGCAAATCGTGTTGCGGCAGCCGGAAGGCAAGGAGCAGACTTTGGCTCGAGCTGACATCGAAGAGCTGCAGGCCACCAGCCGGTCCCTGATGCCCGAAGGCATGGAAAAGGATGTGACCGTTCAACAAATGGCAGACCTGCTCGAGTTCCTGAAGGCTCGGTAGCCCGGGACCGACGCCGGGCAATTCTTGCCTCAGCACAGTCCGGCTATAGAATTAAACAGTTCGTTTCCTTCATTGCCAATCACTGTTTCGCAGATCGTCGCCATGCCGACTTATGTTTATCAAGTCATCCGCCCTGACGGCGAACCCGGAGAACAATTCGAAGTCGAACAGCCGATTAAAGCCCCCGCTCTAACGGAACACCCGGAAACGGGTGAGCCCGTCGAACGAGTGATCCAGCCGGTGTTTGTCGGCGGCATCTGGACAGAATCGTCGATGTCGCGCCGATTGAAGGACGAAAAGAAGCTGGATAAGCAGGGGTTCACGAAGTACGTCAAGGCGGGCGATGGCGTGTACGAAAAACGGACCGGTAAGGGCCCGGAGATCATCACGCGCGACAAACCGGTCAAGGGCAGCGATTTCAAGTTTCTGGACTAAGCACCTGCCCGAAAACCTGGCAGGCCGCTATCGTCGCAACCAACAGTGCCGCTTGCAGTTGTGTCTGAAGGCTCGTCCGACGTCGGCAGCAACCTCCGTCTAACCCAGCCTCACTATGCCGGTGACGTTGGCACAAACGTTGGCTTCTTAGACTCGCAGATAGTCTGCAAGTCCCTGCTCGGCAATTTTCAGCCTTGGCTACCACGAAGGGTTGACATTGAGACTCAGTCGCAGTAACTTCCCGTCAACAATGAATGCCATGCTGAAAGCCCTTCGCTCAACCCAAAACGATGAATGCAGACAGCGACGATAAACCAAAACCGCCTCAAACAGGCGACACGCGACCGGCGCCGGAACCGCAGGCGTTGTCGTTTGACGCGCTGTCGAAGGGGGCGACGGAGATTACGATCGAACACAAAGGACAGCGGTATCGCCTGCGGACGACTCGCAATGGCGGTCTAATTCTGAACAAGTAGCCAACGGCACTATTTCAGCAGTCGAATGCACGATGGCATCGGCATGGACACCGGATCGCCAGTAGCTGTCAGAGCTCCGGTATCCGCATCGATCGCAAACACAACCACGTTATTGCCCGGCATGTTGGCACAAAGCAACCATCGGCCGTCCGGTGTAATCAGCAGGTTCTGAGGCCCCTTGCCAAGACTTGGCTCGATACTCAACAACGTCAACTGGCCGTCATCCGCAATCCGAAAGATGGCGATGCTGTCGTGACCACGATTGGTCCCGTACAGAAACTTCCCATCCGGCGTGATTTTCAGATCGGCCGTATGAGTCGTTCCCTGAAAGTCTTCCGGCACTGTCGAAATCGTCTGCCGCAACGTGAGCACGCCTGTCTCGGTCGCGTAGTCAAACAACGTGACAGTGTTCTTCAGCTCATTAATCACATACACACGGTTCCCATTGGAATGAAACGTGAGGTGTCGCGGACCGGATCCTGGTGGAAGCGTAACGAAGGGCTGCGTGTCGTGTGCCGTCAGCTTCGCATTCGCCGCATCCAGACGGTACACCATGACTTTGTCGATCCCCAGATCAGCCGACAAAGCAAACCGGTTGTCAGGGCTGACCACGATACAATGTGCTTTGGGACCGGTTTGACGAGTCGGGTCGATGCTGGTTCCGGAATGCTGTTCAAACGAAGCCGCTTCGCGCAGCGAACCGTCCGCCTGAACGGGCAACGCTGCGACGCTGCCCGTTGTGTAATTCGCCACGACGACGGTTTTGCCGGTCGCATCGACGTCCAGGTAACACGATGCCGTTCCGCGAGCGGACTGTTGGTTCAGTCTGGTCAGCGTCCCGTCGCGGCCTTCGATTCGATACGCGGCAACAAACTCATCGTCCTTGCCACTAAATTCCTTCGCGTCGATAGCGTACAGGAATTTCTGGTCGGGTGACACAGCAAGGAAGAACGGGTTCTCGATATCCGTGGTACGTTTTAGCAGCTTGAGCTGCCCGTTCTTCAGGTCAAATTCAAACGCATGAATGGCCCCTTCGTCACCGGACGTGAAGGCCGAAACAAGAACGAGTGGATCGGCCGCTGTCGTTGAGGAAGCCATCATAGTTGCCGCAAAGGTAAACAGGATCGAACGCCACAGAAGACTGGTTTTCATTTTGTGTCTCCCGCATAAAGTTCTTTTACGCCGCCGTCCAAACCGTACAACTTTTTGATTTCGTCATGGCTGAGAACTCGATTAAACACAGCCAGGTCATCCATGTGTCCTACGTAGGCGGCCCCCAAAACCAGCAGCACCTGAGATGGGTCCCAACCGAATGACAGGTCCCAATCTTCGATTGCTCCTTTAAGTTCGCCGTTCATGTACAGCCGGCCTGCCTGGACGCCGTCTTTGTTGTTTATGTTTTCCAGAGTGAAGACGACGTGGGTCCATTCGTCGCGAGAAAATGGCGGACGTTCAACCTGCACCATTGGCCGTTTGTCGAACGGAATGTCAGCCCACGAGATGTTGGTCGGGTTCCAGATGTCGAACAAAGGCCGAATGGCGTAACGAAAGAAGCGAGGTGTTTCGTCTTTCGAAAATTCCAGAAAGATGAAGCCTTTTTTGCCATCGTCACCGACAATCTGCACCGGGTCGCAATAGCCCGGTTCCAGATCTTTGTCCGGATTCAGCCGCAGCCAAACGGACACCGTGGCGTTCCAGTTTTTGTCGTTGTATCCGAGGACTCCGGAATCGGTAAACGCCGGTCGATAGCCGCTTTTCCGGGGAAAATGCAGGGCTCCGCCAAACTTTCCGGCATCGGCGACCACCTTCGCGTCATCGTTGGTTTCGGCGTGCAGCAGTTGCTTGCCGGACTGCACATAGCTGGTACGATCGCCTTTGCTGAAGTCGGCATCAAGCGTCTTGTCGAACGAAGCGTGCAGCGTCAGAGCAGACGCCATATCAGTAGATGGTTGCTTGACGGCGGCAAGGATCTTGTCTGCTTCTTCTTTGGGGATCTCACGCACAAAGATGTTTCGCCAGCGAATTTCACCACCATGAGTCTGCAGCATGATGGGGCCCTTTTCAGGCAGCGGCGTTTTGCGATCCCAGAAATTTTCCATCACGGCGCCGTCGACGACCGATTTACCGTTGAGCCACACCCAGGTGTGAGCACCGATTTGTCGGATACGGAATGTGTTCCATTCGCCGAACGGCTTGTCGGCAAAAACCATGGGATCTCGTCCGGCAGAACCCGGCGTGTTGTTAAACAGGCCGCCCGAGCCCAGATGCGGTTTTCGAGTCGGTCGCTTGGGATCGAATGGCTGGTGCCAGTCCCAGATCTGCACCTGCGGCGTTCCTCGCAGGTAGATACCGCTGTCCGCCTTTGCGACGGTTTTGTAATCAATCAGGAATTCGATATCGCCGAATTCTTCTTCTGTGGTGGCGTACGGTCCATGTCCGTCGTTGACCAGCTCGCCATTTTCGACGGTCCAGTTCTTTGAAAACTCGGCCCGCTGTGCCTTGAGGTTCTCAGCCTTCTTTTCGCCGGTTAATTTTGCCGAGCTATGAGGATTCCAGCCGTACCAACCGGTCAGGTCCTTGCCATTGAAAACCGCTCGAAATCCATCCGGTGGCGTGGGTGGGGCGGCCAGAGCGGACACTGGCAACAGCATCGCGGTGATCAATAACAGACGGTTGGTGAAGGGCATGAAAGTTCTCCGGTGGGATTTTCGCAAACAGGCAGGATAGAAGGCGGCAAGCCGCGCGGTCAAAGTACCGTAGCCGGAGCAAAAATTCCAACGCAACAACCGCCTTAAAGTGCGTCCGCTCAATTGTGATGTCGTCGATTACGCCAGAAACCCGAAGCTGCGGTCGAATCGCAGAAACTCTGTCGCGTCTCACGACAATGCCCCGTGCCTCAACCAGCCGACGTACTGTTAATACGCGACCGCCACGCAATCAGACGTCGGCGTTATGACCAGCAAGGGAAAGAATCGCCCCCGCCTCAGGGGCTCACGACTTGGGCTTGATGAACAGCACGTCTTTTCGAGCAATCCACCCTTCTCGCAGATCGACTCGGAACCAGCCGTCGCTGTTCTTCGGGTGAAAACGTGCCGGCGATCGGGCGCCCAGTTCAGCAAGGTCGTATTCCTTCCAGGTCTTGCCCATGTCCGGTGAGAAGGCGATGCCGGTGGCGAAGGTGGAAGCCGGCGCACAATGTCCCGCCAGGATCACTCCATCTTCAATGATCATATTCGCCATCTCGAATTCAGCATCGAATAGCAAAGTATGCTTTTTCGGATCGGCCAATTCTTCGGGAGTGCAACGGAAGATCCCTCGGTCGTGTTTCTCGTTTTCTGGCTTTGGACCGTTGGCGTCTGCAGCCCAGTAAAGCTGCCCATCGACGAAGCTGATGCCGCCGGATTTGTAGCGCGAGTTTGAGTTCACCGACACTAAAATTTGCCAGTCCCAATCGTCGGCCTTCGAATCATAAACACCGCGAATCCAATGGCATTCATTTCCGAATCCACGGTCGATATCGCCCGTGCATGCGTAGAAGGCATTCTCATCAGGATTGTAAACCACGGAATGAATGTGTCGGCAAATGACCGGGTTGTCGGGATTGCCGAGGTACGAATCGGGATCGGTGCCTTTCTCCTGGAATTTCGGGTTACGGCCGAAGGAGTAAGCAATCTTGACGGTCTCTCCGTTGTCGGTCGAATAGTAGATATTCACCGGCACCGGACCGCCAAGGACATTGCAGTAGTTTCCCCAAACCAGCATTTCTGAGCCATCGATGTCCCACGTGTGAACTCCATCCAGCGGATGAAAGTACCAGCCTGGCTGATCCGGATCTTTGGGCGTATGTGGCAGGTAGTCCTTGCCGTCCTTATCTTTGACCGTGATCTCTCGGTGCGTTTTGAGATCGTCGGTACTGAGAAACAGTTTTTCGCGCGTGGCAAACAGGATATTTCCGTTCTTCAGAATGCAGCTGAACGTAATGTTTTCCGCCTCGGGAAACGCTGCACTGTGAGCCCAGGTTTTACTGTTGTCTTCTGATAGAAAAATCTTCCCGTCACCAAACGCGAACGACTTATTATCACGCTGTGAATCGATGTACGGACCTTCTGGAGCGCGGCGCCACCAGAAGTGTTCGTTTTCACCGGATGGTGTGTCCGGCAGGCGCGCGATGGCGGGAGCCATCAAACCGCCCATGGAGACTGCGGCTGCCGCACCGAGAAAACGGCGGCGATCAAGATGTAGTTGTGGGGACATTATTGTGCTTTCTTATTCTGCGGTGGGATAAGCGTTGGGAGGATGTGAGCAGGGGGGAAGGTTACTTGTCGGCGGGCTTGGTTTTGCCGAACGGCCAATCTGGTAATTCGCCGCAGGCCTGAAGAGCCAGGACAGCATAAGCGCTACCAGCGTTGGAGATGAGGTTCCCGCATTCATGGACGGGCGAGCGAGTAAACCACTTGCCGCTTTCGCGCTGATTGGCGTGCAGCCACTCGATGCCGCGTCGCAGGCGGGGATCGTCTGCCGGAACGCCGAGTTCTCGAGCAACAACAATCGTGAATCCGGTTCCGTATCCGTCACTGGTTTTGGTGTCGAGTGGTTCACCGTCACTGCGTTCTAGGCCTTTCCAGTCCGTCAGCAGACCGGATGTCGACCAGCCGCCGTCGTCCAGCTGCAGGGCGAGCAGTTCCGACAATGCCTCATTTCGCTGTTCTTCTGTCGCGATGTCATCAATTTGAACGGACACCCACGCCAACATGGCTCGATGATGCAGTGACTTGGGGGGATTGTTTCGCAGATAGGTACGAACCTTTTCCAGACCAGCGAGAGCTTGTGGAGTTTTTGCATAGTCGCCAGGAGCCATGCCGACCGTGAGTAGGGCGAGTGTTACACCGTAGTGATCGTCAATTTCCAGCGGCGCGTAGTCGCAGTGAGGCCATTTCCATCCACCGTCTTCGCGCTGCACGGTCCACATAATGTCCAGCACTTCGCGTGATACGTCGCTAAGCTTTCCAGTGCTCTGAATGTCGTTAAGCGTCAGGCCTGTGCCGACGACAATTGGCCAGAAGCCCTGGTTCTCGGTGGGAAGTTTCTTTTCCCAGCGAACCTTACGATAGTCTTCATAGAAGCTGCGGACTTCACCTGAGTCTGCCAGCGTCGCCTTGAGTGCCGGTCGCGCGGCCATGTAGAACAGGTTGGTATGGCACGTGGCGCACTTCTTGGTCTTCAGCCAGTTTAACGCTGAACGGTCGAGGTACTCCGCCGCTTTTTTCGCAGAGAACTCAGCCGCCAAAGGCTCCTTTGCAGAAATCTCCGGCAAGCCTTCTTCAACATCGGCAAGCGTGATGGGCTCCTGCGCCGCGGCGTCCCTTGCCAGGATCGCGACGAGCAGAAGAAAAGCGCGTTCAATTGTCTTCACTGATGATCTCACAGGCTGGAGGTGGCGGGGGCCGAGGCTACGTAATTCATGCTACCCGAACAATGCAGCGATCGGTATCCCCTGGTCGGTGATTGGCACGGGGCGACCGTTGTCGTAAAGGTTCTTGTGGTAGTCGATTCCCATTGCGGCGCACATGGTGGCAAAGAAGTCGGGGACGCTGACTGAGTCGGACACAATCTTCCGACTCAGTTCATCCGTTTCGCCGTAGGCTCCGCGATGCTGCAGTCCGCCGCCAGCGAGGACACAGGTGAAGGCTTTGCCCTGGTGAGCTCGACCGCCATTGCTGTCGAAGCCGGGTGGTCGGCCGAATTCTGTGGTGATGACGATCAGAGTCTTGTCCAGAAGCTTCTTGTCTTCAAGGTCGGAAATCAGTGTGGCGATGGCGGTGTCCAGTTCCTGAATCAGCTTGTGCTGCTGCAGGATTCCTTCGTTGTGAACGTCCCAACCCGATCCGTTCAGAAAGTTCAGGTTGTGCGAAACTTCTATAAACCGCACGCCGCGTTCGACAAGGCGTCGTGACAGCAGGCAGCGCTGGCCGAATTCTCCGCCGTAGCGATTGCGAAGATCGTCCGGTTCTTTGTCCAGTTGGAACACGCGCGTAAATTCGGGGCCGCTAAGTTTCAGGCTTTGCTGAATCGCGGCTTCGTAGTCCAGCAGGCGCGAATCCTGTGTCGGGGCGGCATTGTTGCGAAGGATGGACAGAAAGCGTTCTCGCCGCGACTGGCGATCGGGGGAAACAAAGTCGGGGCGAGACAAACCGGCCGGGCCCTGAGTCGTGTCGGTCAGGTACAGATAGCCGGCGTTGGCTCCCAGAAATCCGGGTCCGCGAGTCACGTTGGGATAGCCGATCACAACGTACGGTGGTGCATCGTCCGACGCTGCGCCGAGTTCATGTGTGATGATGGAACCAATCGATGGATACGTGACCGTGCCGCTAATGCTTCGACCGGTGTGCATGCGATTAGTGGCAGCGGCGTGTTCGTCGATCACTTCGTGATGCACGGTCCGCACAGCGGTGACTCGATCCATCAACGGAGCCAGTGTCTTCAGATGTTCGCACACCTGCACGCCATCGACAGCGGTGTCGATAGAGTCGTAATATGAGCCTGGCTTCTTCGACTTGGGATCGCCTTTGACCTTGGGATCGAAGGTATCGATCTGTGCCATGCCTCCGCCCAGCCAAACGGAAATCACGTGTTCCGCTTTGCCGCCCAGCGGCGCATCACCGGCGGCCGCCATGGATGAACCAGGCAACAGCAGTCCGGCCGAAGCCGCGGCGCTGGCTTTGGCAAATTGACGTCGGTTAAGATTCGAATGCATGTTGAATATTGAACTCATGGTATCCAGACAAATTCGCGGTGATTGATCAGACTCCAGACGACATCTTCGTACACTTCGCGCCACTTTGTTTTCAGGCGAGGATCGACGGGCGGCCCACGGCGAACTCGGCGTTCCAGTTGCTGCTGAATCGTGTTCGCGTTCGGTCGCACATGATTGAACCATGTCACCAGCGGCAACGGTTCCGGTGGTTCGACCACTGCAATCTGCGATGGCGGCACGAGACGATCTTCGAAGCCTTCTGTCAGGACTTCGGTAAATGCGCGTCGTTCTCCATCGTTTGGATGTCGTGTCAGAATGCTCAGAAACAGCGAATCCACCAATTCCTGCGGCGATTTCGTGTCGACGGCAAGCTGCGCGAGCGGGCTTCCATGAGCGGCTCGCGACAGAGTATTGGAAAGAACTCCGTTGGCCAACGCTCCCGGTTGCAGCACGTTGGGGTCGGTGTTGCGATCGGAAATCGGCATCTGCCGCGACCCCGTCCAGCCGAACGCTTCCAGCACGTCCGTCACCACGATCGCTCGCGGTAACGCCAGACTTGGACGGTCTCGTTCGTTATTCAGTCGAGCCAGCATCCACGCGCGGGAAGGATGTCCGAGCGTTTGACGGTTGCTTAACGCCCGACGACCATCGTAGACGAAGGTGAGTTCCCCGATGTCCATGGGAACGGACGTGACCGCGTACAACGAATCCACCACCTGTTCGGCCGACAGCCGACGACGGTTCGGCGCGTTGAAGAATCGCTGTTCGGAGGCCGCCAGTGAATTCTGCCCTGTCGCTTCGCGCTGGTACGCGTCGGACGTCACAATCAAACGGACAATGTGTTGCCGGTCAAAATTGTGAGAAACCAGTTCACTTGCCAGCCAGTCTAGTAGGTCAGGATTGCTGGCCGAACGGCCTTCCCAATCGTGAATCGGTTCGACCAGGCCGACGCCCATTAACCTCTTCCAAATGCGGTTGACCATCACCTTCGGGAACCGCTGATTGTCAGCCGCGGTCAGCAGCGTCGCGAGGCGTTCGCGACTGTCGTCCGGAGTTTGCATCAGCTGATCGACGGTCGCGCCATCCGCAATTCCGGAAACGGTTTCGAATGGCCACGCGGGAGGCACCGGTTCGCCCGCTTTAAGCGTGACCTGAATCATTGACGGTCGCTGCATGCTGTCAAAGAATGCGGCGGGGACTCGGCTTGTTCCCGGAACCGTTGCTGGCTTTCGCTGCAACATGGCCGCCAGCGAAAACAAATCCTGTTGAGTGACGTCATGAAATGGAGCATCATGGCAGCGAGCACACTGCAATTCGACGCCAAGAAATGCGGACGCCACAATGTGCGCCTTCCCGGCAAACGGAGCGTCGTTTTCAGCAGCCATCGAAAAACCGGCGCTGCCGCCTTCTTCCCGACCGCCACGCATCATGATCAGTTCGGTGACCATGCGGTCCAGCGGCTTGTTGTCTCGCAGTGCGTCGTGCAGGAAGAAGCGGAACGGCCCCGTGCTTCCCTGCGACTTGTTCAGCAGCGTTGGGTTTTCGCCGAGCATGTCCAACCACTGCGACACTTCGTTGTCGGCACAACGTTCGTCAGCCAGCAATTGATCGATCAGGCGTTCACGTTTGTTCTTTGCGTGTTCCTTGTCGGCCTGCTTGTCAGCAAGGAAGGCTTTCGCATCGCTGGCCGAAGGAGGAATGCCAATGGTGTCCAGAAAGATGCGTCGCAGAAACTTCGCATCGTCGATGATCGGCGACAACGCAACATCCGCTGCGGAGACTGGCGCCGCTGGCCATTCGGCTCCTGACTTGATCCAGTTTTCGAGCGTCGTGATTTCCTCCGTCGGCAACGCGCCGCCGGTGGGCGGCATGCGAATATCGATATCCGTTTCCCGAACGCGGGCCAGCACTTCACTTTCAGCGGGCTTGCCAGGAACAATGGCAGAACTTCCCGAATCACCGCCTGCCAGCAGAGCGTCGCGGTTACTGATCGTCAGTCCGCCTTTCGCCTGGCCGTCGTGGCAGCGGAAACAGTTGTCTCGCAAAATCGGCAAGACCTTGTCGTGAAAGTGACGCGCTGCGGCGAGGTCGCCAGCGGGACTGGCTTCCAGCGCTCGTTCCATATCAGCCTGCAGAAACGCGTCGATCGGATGAGTCGCTGGCTGTTTTGTGACGGGGACTTCCGCAGCCGGATGTTTATCGACCCACGTTCGCGCGTATTCGTGTCGCTTGTTCCAGAATTCGTCCTGAGAACTCGCGGCCGTGCGGCGCGTGTGGTCGTCAAGTTCAGCAATCGCATCTTCAATGGCGTTGAGCTTCGGCTTGATCGCAGCATCCGTGAATGGAACACGATCGGCAGCACGCGGCGTCAAAAGGGCCCACGTTGTTGAATCGGCCGGCGGTTTGGCATCCGTGGACAGGATCGAAATGCTGACTTCCCCAGTTTCGGCCCGCAGCGATTTCCCGCCAACGACCAGTTCCAACACGACGCGCGATAGCTGTTTCGCTCCTGGTTTGACGCTGACTTCGCCCGTCACTTCCTGCTGCCGATAGCTGGGCAGTCGCATTCCTGGCTGCAGGGGAACCGGGAGCGGCAGAATTCGTTCTTCGCCGTTGGGAGGATCCTTCGTGATGGGCTCCGTACTGGCGATCAGCTTTCCATCAATCCACAATCGCCCCAGCGCTCGAGCTCGCAAAAGCAACTGATGTTCACCGGCGGCCAGGTCGACATCCGCCGACATCCGCAGAAGCACGGGCGACTTCCAGCCGGTTCGAATTCCCCAGTCGTCGTAACGCAGTGGAATGCGCGGCAGCAGAAACGAATCTCCCAGCCACGAAACCGTTTCCTCCGGCCAGCCTTCATGCTGATTGGGCCAACGATCATGAGCGGCCAACGATTCCGCCATGGTGACCATCACTTTGCCTGCCGGAATGTCCCCCACCTCGGGCATTTCCGGTTCCATCGCCACGACAATACGCGGCCCACCGACGCGATTAAAACGAGCTGCCACTTGCTTGTCGGTCAGTGCGCGGCGATGAATTTGTATGTCGTCGAGAGCCCCTCGAAAGCAACTTCCCGGATTTCCACCGAGCGATGAGCCGATCCACACGGCATCGTCGTCCTCAACGGGCGGCTCAGAAGTCGCTCCGCCGATCGACCAGATACCGTCTGTCGGAACGCCATCGATCCAGCCTCGGATGCTTTCCGGTTCACCGAATTGGTAGGACACCGCGACATGGTGCCAACCATTCATGACGGAGAATTCCGCTTTCGAATCCCAACGATGCCAGTGCGCCGTGCCGGGCCCCGGCGGATTGGCGAACAGAAAACTAATGGCCGCAAACTCACCATGCCCCACAACTCGCAGCGACCAGTTCTGATTATCGCGAGCAAAGCCCGCAGAATTGGTACGCCCTTTGGAAACGAGATAGCGAGTGGCTGTGCTCTTCACCGCGTCGCACAAAACCCACGCTTCTAAAGTGATTGCATCGCCGTTGGCAAAATCGAACCGACTGTGCGTTCCTTCGTCCGCGATCGCCAGATAAGTGCCTTTGCCGTCGAGTCGAACCGCTTTGTTCTTCGCTGAAAAAACCGGGAACTCCGTCGGCCGAGGCCCAGCGACGTCAAACTGCACGTCCCCATGGAGTTCAAATGCAGAACGCTCTTCAGCAGAATCAAACGTCCATGCGGCAACCGGTGCTTCGTCTGCAAACGCGTTGGCGGCGGCGAGTGGTGCCAGCAGGCATATGGACACCAGAAAGCGAAAATCGAATCTCATGTTCGTGGAAGTTCTGGGTGGTGGGATAAACTCTGGCGGGATATTGATGTTACATTGAAGACAGCTCGCCCGCGAAAGTAAACCGACCGGGTTCGGGAGAAAGAACATATCTGCTCACAGGGAAGTCGTAGATTTCGCCCGAAATCCCAAGCAACCGCCGAATCGCAGGAACTCTGGCGACTCCCATTACCATTCCCAACGTCTCCCGACCAGACGGCGCGCCGGACGTTATGCACAGTGCAGGATGTAGGGAATCGGGAAGGTTTATCCGCTACGCAAAGCATGACACCGCTACCGCCGCCCTTGCGACGAATAGCTCTACAATCCACTGAAAATGCGTAGCTCGGCAGGGCTGAAGCACTTAGCCGTTCCCATCTATACGATATCACGCATGCGATGACGTGACTTCGTTGATACTCGCGATCGTTTCATCGCACAGTCGCGAAACCAGTTCGGAAGGCATCCCGGGCGCGGGCATGAGAATCACGACATCGCCGAGTGGGCGAATCATGATGCCTCGCTTTCGACCTGCCAGAGTCACTTGATGGCCCACGCGCCGTTCTGCAGAAAGCGGTTCCATTGTGGTCCGATCCTGCACCAGTTCGATGCCAACCATGATTCCCTTCTGACGCACTTCGCCAACGTGGGGATGGTCGGCCAGCGTTGACAGCTTTTCTCGCATCAAGGCTTCGTTATGCGCGATGTGAGTCAAAAGGTCGTTGGCTTCGAATAACTCCAGCGAAGCAATCGCGGCGGCGCAGGCGAGTGAATTGCCGGTGTAGGTGTGGCCGTGAAAAAAGGTGCGGCTTTCAGATGGTGCCCCAAGGAAGGCCGCAAAGATTTCTTCCGTTGTCATGGTTGCTGCCAGAGGCAGATAGCCGCCCGAAATGCCTTTGGCCAGGCACATAAAATCGGGTTGCACGCCTTCTTGTTCGCACGCAAACATGGTCCCCGTGCGGCCGAACCCGACAGCGACTTCATCGGCAATCAACGGGATATTGTATTGCGTACAAATATCACGAACGTGGCGCAGGTAGCCGGGCGGGTGGACCAGAATGCCGGCGGCTCCCTGCACGATTGGTTCGATCACAAACCCGGCCGCTCGATCGCTATTGGCTTTGATCGCGACTTCCACCTGATCAAAGCAATGTTGCAACCAGCTTTCTTTGGTGTGACCGTCCATGACTCGAGTCGCCGTGGGCGAAGGCACGCTGACGGTCGGAAACAGCATGTGCTTGTAGACTCGATGAAACAAATCAATGCTGCCCACACTGACCGATCCAATGGTGTCGCCGTGGTAGGCGTGCCCCACGCACAGAAAGGTATCTCGCTGAGGTTCCGGGTTCTTCTTTTGATGGTGATACTGGTAAGCCAGCTTCAGCGCGACTTCGACAGCCGTGGAACCGCTGTCGGAATAGAAGACCTTTGTCAGGTTTTCCGGCGTGCGATCGACGAGCATCTTTGCCAATTGAATGGACACATCGCTGGACAGTCCCAACAGCGTCGAATGGGCGACTCGATCAAGCTGCGTACGAATGGCCGTGTCGACGTCGGGCACTCGGTGTCCATGAACGTTGCACCACAGGGATGAGATGCCGTCCAGGTAACGGCGACCATCAGTATCAATGAGGTCGAACCCGTCGGCCGACGTAATGATCGGAGCACATTCTTCGACGTAGGCACTCATCGGAGCGAACGGGTGCCAGACGTGGGCGTTGTCCCATTCGCGAAGCTGATCGGCGGTAGGTTGTGACACGTTGTTCTCGTGGGGGCTGAGGGAATCGGCGCGAACGCATTTCCGCTGGAACGGTCGCTTACCGAGGTGTCACTTGCAGACCGGCCGCTATTCGTGCGGTGGTGGGGGTGTGACGGCTTTTTCGACTTCTGTTAAAAGCTGTTCGCGACGGAACGGCTTGTACAGAACGGCCTTCAACCCACGCTGGCGACACTTGACGATGGAATGCCCCGCATCATAGCCGAAACCGGTCATTAGAATCACGGGCAGGTGGTCGTCAATTTCCTGCAACTGACAAAAGCATTCGTACCCCGTCATATCCGGTAGACGAATATCGCACAACACCGCGTCGTAGTGATGACTGCGAGCCATCTGGCAGGCCGCTTTGCCGGACCGCACTGTTTCGACTGAGCAACTATGGCGGTCGAGTAAATCGTGAGCCGACGTCAACACAGACGCATCGCTGTCCACCACCAGAATCCGTTTGCCTTTTAGCTGCGGGCGTTCTTCACGTAGACGACTTATGGGCGGATGGAAACCAGCGTCTGTTGTTTCCACTTCTTCCGACACACGTTCAATCTGGCCTCGAATCTTTCGCGTGTTGTCGACGATTTGCTGCAGCTGTTCGCACACGTCCGGATCGTGGCCAATGTACTTTTCCAAAATCGCCGTGGCGCTGGAAAGGATGTCGTCTGTGGGCAAAGCCACTTCGCTGCGAAGGCGATTGGAACTGGCAGTCGCGGCCGTGACTTTTTGAGCCACCAGCAGATGCAGCTGATTAAGCGCCATGGCGACGACGATGCCGAACACTTCCAAAAATTCCAAATCCTTTTGGTCGTAACTTTGAGTGCCAGGGCTTTCGACATTAAACGTGCCCAGCACTTCATCGTGCATGATCAGTGGCACGGTCAGCGAACTGCGAGCGTCTGCGGCGCCGGTGATGTAAAGCGGATCGGCCTTCGTATCGCGGCACAGATGGCTTTTTCGCGTGGCCGCCACATAGCCGGTGACGCCATTATCTTCTGCGACGGCATACAACTTACGTTGAACGGCTTCGTCCTGCATGCCAACTTCCAGCAGCGGCACCAGTTCGTTCGTCACCGGATTCAGCACTCGGATTTCGATAGTTTCGAAGCCCAGAATATCCTGCGAATACTCAAGGATTTTTTCCTTCAGTAGTTCGGTCCGGTCTTCGTGAGGCATCTCCGTGATTTCTTCCGGAGACAGGTCGCCCAGTTCGATGCCCGCAAGATACAGCGCTTCGCGCTTTTGGTTTTCCAGAATCTCTTCGCTGACGTCGCGGACCACGATCGTGGTGAAGTTGCGTGATTCTGCGTCGCCAACGGCCAGAGCTGATCGAGATGCTCGAATGGCCACAAACGACTTTTCGGCCATCTTTAAAATGGCTTTTAACACCTGTCCCGGACCGGGATCCATGTTCAGCGGCAACACCGCGGGGCTGATGAGTTCCGGGTTCCCGAGCGCTTCTAAAAAAGAAAGACCGATCAGCGGCTGTTCGCTGTCGGCCATCGTTCGAAAGACTTCGTTGTGCCAGACTACCTTATTCTGCGAATCAATCAGCACAAGAGCATCCGGAACGCTGTCCAGAAATCCGCGAGCGCACAATTCCAGATCATGAGTTCGCTTGGCCAGCCCGCCGGTAAACAGCATGCCGTCGGCGTCACCCTGACCGGCCCCTGGACGGACCACTTCAACGTCGTCACCCATGAGGCTGCGAAACTGGCGTTCTGTTTCGTCCGAGTCTCCGGACACAACCAACCGCGGTCGAAAGGCACCCACGAGCTCTATCCCTGAAGAGTTTGCTTCTGGTCAACTGCTGCAATGGCCGGCAAACCGGGCGATCGCAGGGAACCCGCTACAAAGTGTACGTGGCCCAACGGCTTTGAAAACGGTTCTGAGTCGATTCAAAAATGAAGCGGTTGATTAGACTTCAACCTTCACCCGGCGGAAAGTCCAACTGCTCGGTTTTCTGACCAGATCTCACAAACTTCCGCCGCTTACAACGCGCATGCAACTCGCGGTTCGGCAGGTCTCTCCAAACTGTCGGTCCAACGCGCAACAAGTCACCACCATTAACGGTACTCGCGCCGCGACCGACGCATCCCTTCACGTCAGAAGCTGCAGCTAAGTTGCCGAACAATGCCAGCCGATTGCGCCGCGATTATTACAACAACGTTGCGAAATCGACTGCCCCAAAAGAAGGCAACCGATACCCATCACATCCACAGCGACACTGCCCGTTGCATCAATAAGGTGTCTCCCAACAGGCGAAGGGGCACGGGTTCGACAAAGTCAGGATCGAACAGCGAAACCCCGAAGATCGCAAGTCGTTTAGCAGCAGCAACTTACACCAGCGGTCCGCAGCGGGGATGATATTGACCCAATTCTGCAAATCCCCGTACCATGCGGCGAACTGTGGCGATGGTGCGTCAAATCGTCGCGCAGTGCCAACTCCTTCCACAAAACACATCTCAAAAAAAACTCTCCGGAAGCTCTCGCTTCCAAACTCACACCTCTCTCGTTTCCCGTCGCCGACAGGCCAAACGGCTTGTCCTTCCAGTGCGTCTTTCGCATGACCTTCGCTCAACGCGCATTGATCAGCACGGTTGCTGTGGCCACTTGCCTGTGGACTGCGGTACCGATGGCGTGCGCGCAGAACGACGTGCCGGTGAACGAGATTCGTGACGTCGGAATTCAGTCGCCGCCCAACGAATTCATCACTGATGGAATTGGCCAGGCCGACGAAGCACCACCTGAGAACAACGATATCCAGGTGCCGGTTCGAGCAGTCGCCGCTCACATGGCGACATGGCGGCAGGGAGAAACAACCATCACCACCCTTCGCGGTGGCAACAACAAATCGGGGCTCGCCACGCTCTGGCAGGGCGAACACCTGCGACTGGCCGCTCAACGCCTGGTGGTCTTTGATCGCGTCGACAACGGCGTTCATGACGTTCGCGTGTATGCGGAAGAACGAGTTCAATACGAAATCAATCGCCATCGACGCAACATGGCGTCACACCTGATCCGCATTCAATCGTTGCCACCGCTGGAATTAAAAGCGACGATTACCGATGCCGTCGATCATCCGGATCCGTTGATGAGGCGGGCGATGGAACGACTCACTCCATCGAACCGAACCGCCGTGGCACCGGTCGCGTTTCAGGCAAACCCGGATCCGTTCACGCTGCCGCAGCAGAATTTTTCAACCAACCAGCCGACACCGCTGTCACGCAGAATTCAGATCCGGCCGCGGTCCAGTCAGCCTCTGGGATTCAGTTCTGAAATTTCCAAAGACACCGAACCTCGTGAACAGGTGCTGACTTTCACCGGCGGCGTAAACGTGCTGGTGGAAGGCTTCGAAATGGACACGGCGGGTCGAATGCTTCAGCCGGGAGTGCTGGACCTTTCCGCTGATCGAGTCGTCATTTGGACCGACCCCAACGATTCTGACAGCCTCGATCCCACGGGCACCGGAACGCTTGTTCAGTCGGCAATGAACAAGTTTCAGGTCTACCTCGAAGGCAACATCCTGGTTCGCCAGGGACAAAACACCGTCACGGCGACTCACGCGTTCTACGACGCCAACAACGACCGTGCATTGCTGATGAATGCCGAACTGCGAGCCTTCCTGCCTCAAACCGGCGGCGTGTTCCGCATCCGCGCTGAGCGTCTGCGGCAGACGTCTGAGAATCGTTTTCACGCTCAAAATGCGTGGACCACCACCAGTCCCTATGGCAAACCCGGCTATCGGTTGCAGGCGAAGGACATCTTTGTCGAACCCGGCCCGGCTTCACCCTTCACAGAACTTGATCCAATCACTGGATTGCCGGCCAACGGGCAGCCGCTGTGGGTAACGGCCCTCGACAGCCAGTTTATGATCGGCGACGTTCCCGTGCTGTCACTGCCTCGGCTAACGGCCCCGGCAGAAGACCCCAACATTCCTCTTCGTCGAGCCATCGTGAAGCACGATCGCGTGTTTGGCCTGCAGGTCAAAACGGTCTGGGACCTGACTAAAATTCTGGGACAGAAAAACCAGCGTGGCATGCAATGGGACTTGCTGGCGGACTACCTGTCCGAACGCGGCCCCGCACTGGGCGTGGAAGGCGATTACGATGTGCAGAACAACGCTGGCCGAGCTCACGGAAACGCGAGCTTCATCTGGCAAATGGACCACAGCGAAGACAATCTTGGTTTAGACCGTCGCTCGCTGGATCCTGAAGATTCCAATCGTGGTCAGGTTATCTGGCGACACAAGCAACACCTTCCTGCCGACACATACATCTTTGGCGAAATCGGATTTCTCTCCGACCGCAACTACCGCGAATCGTTTCATGAAACGGAATTCGACCGCGATAAAGATGCGGAAACATTGCTGGGCATTCGCCGAGACTCCGGACTGTGGAGCGGCATGTTCTGGGGCAAGACGGAACTCAACGATTTCGAAGCATCAACCGACTGGCTGCCGCGAGCCGACCTGTACGGTTTCTCACAGCCACTTTTTAACGGGCTGGCGTACTACAGCACTCATTCCAGCGCCGGCTATGCCGACCTGCAAATGGGAGAAGCGCCCACCGATCCGACCGACCCATATACACCGTTAGGATTGCCGTACGTTCAGGATGCGTCCGGCCTTGTCGCGAAGTCGCGCCACCAGATCGATGCTCCATTCAATCTGGGTCCTGTCACAATAAATCCATTTGTGATGGGCGAAGCGGCGTTCTGGAATCAGGGACTGCAGGACTCAGACATCGATCGCTATGTTTTAAGCGGTGGAGTGCAGGCGAACCTGTCCGCCACGAAGATCATGCCATTCTTCCGCAGCGATCTGTGGAATCTGAATGGCCTGGCTCATAAGAGCAATACATTCCTCGAATACCGCATCACAGACGTTTCGCGCGGAATGAACGAGATCGCTCAGTACAACGAGATCGACGAAAACAATATCGAACGCATTCGTGCTCGCAACGCGTTGCAGAGTTTCGGAGGCATCGTGCCAGCCGAATTTAATCCACGCAACTATGCACTGCGCAACGGAGCGGGCCTGTGGATCAGTTCGCCGATTCACGAAATCGTCGACGATCAGGAAATGCTTCGACTTCGCTGGCGTAATCGCATTCAAACCAAAGTCGGTCCGATTGGGCAGGAACGAATTCGCGACGTGTTTGTCTGGGAAACCGGAGCCACATGGTTTCCGAACGCGGATCGTGACAACTTTGGCGAAGACTTCGGGATGATCTACGGAAACTATCGCTGGAACGTCAATGACCGCACCAGCCTGCTGGCGGACGGGATTATCGACCTGTTCGATAACTCGCAGGATGTGTGGAGTGTCGGAGTACTCAGCCAGCGAAGTACTCGCGGCAGCATGTATCTGGGCTTCCGGCAGGTGGAAGCGACCAACTATGTGGACAGTCAAACGCTGGTGGCCAGCTATAGCTACCAGATGAGCCCCAAATGGATTTCCACGGCGTCGCTGTCCTACGACGTCGCCGAAAGTGAGTCGCGTGGATCATCGCTGACGTTTAGTCGCGTCGGCCTGGACTGGGTCCTGCACATGGGCTTCGGCGTCGACATCAGCAAGGACAATGTGGGCGTCGCCTTCGCGCTTGAGCCTCGTTTCGGCCCGCCGTCGCCAACCAACCTCAGCTATCTGCTGGGACTCGATCGAGCTGGTGGACCGTAAAGCCACGACGCACGCTATTCTTTTTTCCTGAGTCGCCTTCGCTTGCCATTCCGGCGATCCCGCGCGAAAATGCTGAGCCAACTTCGGAACGCTCTGCGACTTCACCCCACCGCTAGCAGGAAAGTGCCGCCTCGTGATTCGGTCCTCATCATACGTTTGTATTTTCGCCGCCATGGTTGCTCTGCTGTTTTCGAGCAGCGTCGATGCTCAGGAAGCCGCCAAAACGAAAGCCGACAACCAAGCTGCTGCCAAATCGAAGGCTTCTGGTAAGGCGAAGGCCAAGTCACCGGAAGCCAGTTGGATCTGGCTAAACGAAGGCGACCAGCCCGCGAAGAAAGTTTACTTCCGCAGAGAAGTGAACAGCGGTGGAGTCGCTGCGGCTCGACTGTATGGCACCTGCGACGATGTGATGAAGATCTTCATCGACGGCAAAGAAGTCATCAGACACGACTCGTGGCAGACACCAGTCTCGGTCGACATTTCGAAGTACCTGGATCTCGACGATCCTCAAAAAGAACACGTCATCGCTGTCGAAGGCGAAAACGGCACGGGTGCCGCCGGGCTGTTGCTGAAAATCGACTTCGACTCCGGCTGGCGTGATTCCTGGAGTACCGTGACAGACTCGGGTTGGCAAGCGTCCACCACGCCGCAAAAGGGCTGGAAGACGATCAACTTTAAGCCGAACGAAGCATGGCAAAAGCCAGTCATCGTGGCCGCGTTGGGTGAAGGTCCGTGGGCCGCAGCCATCAATACGAAAACTCTGGCAGCCGCTGCTGCGTTGAAGAAGCCCACGGCGACGTCGGTCGAAGACATGAAGGTGGCGAAAGGATTTAACGTTGAGTTGCTGTATTCCGTACCGAAAGATGAACAGGGCTCATGGGTTAATATGTGCGTCGATCCGAAGGGACGCCTGATTGCATCAGACCAGTACGGCGCCCTGTATCGCATCACGCCGCCGGGAATCCTCGACGCTAAAGAGCTTGCGGTCGAAAAGATCAACGTCGACATCGGTGAGGCTCAAGGGCTGCTGTGGGCATTCGACAGCCTGTACGTGAGTGTCAACAAAGGCCAAAAGTACGAGTGCGGGCTGTATCGAGTTCGTGACACCGACGGTGACGATCAACTGGACAGCGTCGAAACACTGCGCGTGCTAAGTGGCCGTGGCGAACACGGCCCGCACGCCGTGCTGCCACACCCCGACGGCGAATCGCTGGTCATCGTCTGCGGCAACCTGACTCAGTTGACGGACTACAGCAGTTCCCGAGTTCCTTCTTGGGACGAAGATCTGCTGCTGCCGCGCCCGCAGGGCAAATTTATGCGAGGCACGCGAGCTCCGGGCGGAGTGATCTATAAGGTTGATCAGGACGGTAAGAACTGGGAAATTCTTGCGAGCGGTTTCCGCAACCAGTACGACGCCGCCTTCGACCCAAACGGCGAACTGTTCACGTACGACGCGGATATGGAATGGGATATCAACACGCCCTGGTACCGCCCGACTCGAATCTGCCACGTCGTCAGTGGAGCTGAATTTGGTTGGCGCAGCGGTGGCGGCAAATGGCCCACGTATTACGAAGACAGTGTGCCGCCGGTTGTGAACGTCGGTCCCGGTTCACCGACCGGCGTCTGCTTTGGCACAGGAGCTAACTTCCCGGCGAAGTATCAGCACGCATTGTTTGCGTGTGACTGGAGCTACGGCAAGATGTACGCCGTTCATATGGAACCCAACGGCGGCACGTTCACCGGTAAGCTTGAAGAATTCATCACCGGCACGCCGCTGCCGCTGACGGATGTGGTGATCAATCCGCACGACGGAGCCATGTACTTCACGATCGGTGGCCGAAAGGTGCAGTCGGGGCTGTATCGAGTGACGCATCCAGATGGTGCTCCTGAACCTGCATCTGTGCAATACGAGGAGAAACTCGTAGCCAAAAACAGGAGCAAACTTGCAAGCAAGGTTAAGGCTAATCGAGATGCCGCGCAAGCGGTGTTTACCGATGAGGAAATCGAAATGGCCCGCCGCGAATTAGACGAGTCGGTTGCGGTACTGCGCACGGCACTCGGGGATTTCCACACGCTGTCAGCCGACCAACAAACGCGTCGTAAACTCGAAAAACTTCACACCGGCGACGGCGGCAAGTTCGAAGACCTGAAACCCTATCTTGGTTCCGACGATCGCTCCATCCGCTACGCAGCTCGCATCGCTTTGGAACACGCGCCCGTCGAAGAATGGCAGGACGCGGCATTGAACGCGTCGGATACGCAAACGAAGCTCACGGCGCTGCTGGCGCTGGCTCGCAGTTACGAACGGCTAAGCAAAGGCGAGCCGCCGAACATTGACACGCCGATTCCGAATTGGCAAAACGCACTGACTAGTTCCAAAAGGTCACGACTCACGGAACGAGTCTTAGAATCCGTGTCGCATCTTGACATCGACAGCATGACGCCCGATCAGAAGCTGCAGGTGTTGCGAGTTCTCGCTGTGACCTTCTTGCGAATCGCGCCACCGACCTACGAATATCGCATCGGAGTAATCGGCTATCTTCAGGCTTCGAAGCCTGCGGAAACTCAACAGCTAAGTTCCGAAGGGGCAAAGATGGCGGTCTACCTTCAGGCCCCTTTTGCCGAGAAAGAAATCGTCGCGATGCTGGAAGCCGCTCCAACACAGGAACAGCAGATAGACTACGCAGCGACGCTGCGGCATCTCACGAATGGCTGGACGCCGGATCTGCAGGAGCGCTACTTCAAGTGGTTCACACGAGCGGCGGGATATGAAGGCGGCGACAGCTTTCAGTTGTTTGTGAACAACATCAAGGCCGACGCCGTGGCCAACCTTTCTGAGGACGACAAAGCTCGGCTGCAGCCTATTCTCGACGCCAAGCCGGACGCTGATCAGCCCGTCTTTACCGCCGAACCGCGTTCGTTTGTGAAGGAATGGACAATGGAAGAACTCGTTCCGCTGCTGGAGACCGGTTTGAAGAATCGCGACTTCGAAAATGGCCGACAGATGTTTGGAGCGGCCAAGTGCTTCGCCTGTCACCGCTTCGACAATCAAGGTGGCTCTGTTGGCCCGGACCTCACGTCACTGTCAGGTCGTTTCAGCAGTCGCGACATCCTGGAATCGGTGCTGGAACCAAGCAAGCAAATCAGCGATCAGTACGGCAGCGTTCAGATCGTCACGATTGATGGCAAGGTCGTAACCGGACGCATCATCAATCTGGCTGGCGATGCCTTCCGCGTTCAGACCGACATGTTGAAGCCAGGCAAGCTGACGAGTGTCGACCGCAAGCAGATTGAAGAGATGTTCGAATCGAAACTCAGCATGATGCCCAAGGGACTGTTGAACACGCTGCAAAAAGACGAGGTGCTGGACCTGATGGCGTACCTGCTAAGCCGAGGCGACCGGAAGCACGAGATGTTTTCGAATTGATGTATCGCTTCGAAAAAGACGCAAATGCGCGAAGCCACTCGCCGAACGTATCCCTCCTGCAATCGAGTAGAAGGTTGCGGCGTTGGGCTTTAGCGTTGGCCGTGCCCATGCACCTCTCCCAGCGCAGCGTCGGGGGAGGTCGGACGAAGCGAAGCAACGTCCGGGAGGGGGCGCTGGTCGCTTCCCACGACCGACGGACGTTGCTCCACCGGGCCGAGCGTTCTACCCCGAGTTTGCGGAAGCTAGAGTTAGCCGCCGGCTTGTGGCAAAATGCGAGTCGTCACATTTTCGCCCTGTCTGGACCGTTTCCATGCTACGCCTCGCCCTGACGTTCGCCTGCGCTCTTTTCTGCTTCAGTCCTGCGTCAGCCGTCGCGTTTGACGGCCAGGTCCGTCGCGCCACCAACGACGACGAACTTAAACCGTGGCTGCAGAACATGGCGTGGCATCACGGCTACACGGTTGATGAGATGCAGCAGGTGACCGGTCTAAGCTCAGCGGAAATCGCCGCAAAGCTGAAGCGGTTCAATATCAGCGACGCGACCAAACCGAAACGTCCCGCCGAAAAGCTTTTTGTCCTGCCTTATCCTGGCGGCCGTCATCCGAGGATCGGTTTTCTCGATGGAGCCGTCGAGCCGCAGCGTGAAACGAAGCTTAGCGTGTTCTGCCCGTGGGATGACCACAGCTATGCCGTGATGGATGTTCCCGAAGCCATCTGGTCGAACCTGGGGCTCACCTATCTGGCTCACACACACATCGACACGGTCTGGACAAAGCAGGGAATCGACTTGCCGCAGCAGGAATGGACGGTCTTGTCGGATGGCAACTTCGTGATGGAACGGAAACTTCCCAACGGCATCGAATTCGGCACGAAAGTGATCCCGCTAAAGGATCATGTGCGGATGAAGATGTGGCTAAAGAACGGAACAGATCAACCACTTTCCGATCTTCGCGTGCAAAACTGTGTGATGCTGAAGGGCGTGGAAGGATTTGATCAGCAGTCAAACGACAACAAGCAGTTCATCAACGGATACGCCGTGGCGAAATCGCCTGATGCAACAAAGTGGATCATCAGCGCATGGGATCCGGTGCATCGAGCGTGGGGCAACGACAAGTGTCCGTGTCTGCATTCCGATCCGAAGTTCGAAGACTGTCCGCCGGGCCAGACCAAATGGCTGCGAGGCTGGTTTTCCTTTTATCAGGGCACTGACATCGATGCAGAATTAGCCCGCATCGAAGCAACCGGCTGGCGAAAGCATCCGCTGCATCATGTGACCGGTAACGTGGTTGGCAAGGTTGTCGATGCAGACAACGGGAAGGGCATTCCCTGTCGCTTGTACGTTCAGAATATCGACAGCGATGAATGGCACTTCGCATCCTCAACGGCTGTTGCTGGATCCGCAGTGGAATACAACAAACAAAAGGGCCAGTCCAAAAGCATCGAAAGACACACGACGTTGTCCGCCGACGGTTTTCAGCTGCAGCTTCCGCCAGGGCATTACCGCGTGCGAGCAGAACACGGGAAGGAATTCATCCCCGCTGAAACGCTGATCGATGTTTACGAGGGTGAAGACCGAGTCAACATAAAGCTAAAGGTGAAGCGGTTTGCCAACATGACCAAGCGCGGCTGGTATTCCGGCGACACTCATGTGCATCGCACGATGAATGAGTTGCCAAACGTGGTGTTGGCCGAAGATTTGAATGTCGCTCTTCCATTGAACTACTGGGTGCGCGACAGCCAGGAAATCCCGTCTACCAGCGGCCCCACATTGGACGCTCAGCCACACCTGGTCGACGACACTCATGTGATCTACCCAATCAATACGGAATACGAAATCTTCACCATCGACAAAAAGTGGCACACGCTGGGCGCCGTCTTCGTACTGAACCACAAAACGCCGCTTAACCTGCCCACTCCGCCGGTTCTGTCGATTGCCGAAGAAGCTCGACGGCAGGGAGCGATCCTGGATCTGGACAAGCATTCGTGGAACTGGTCGCTAATGATCATTCCCGTGATGAACGTCGACCTGTTTGAACTATCGAACAACCATCACTGGCGGACCGAATTTGGCTTTCGGCAATGGACCGCAGAAAACGCTCCACCGAACTGGCCCGAAATCGAACGCGACAGCGGCGGCTTTACGGAACTGGGCTGGACACATTTCGGACTGGAGACTTATTACACACTATTGAACTGCGGCTTCCGCATGCGAGTCACTGCCGGCACAGCATCCGGCGTGCATCCCGTGCCGCTGGGGCACGGGCGAGTGTACGTCCACTGTGACGATTTCACGTACGAGCAATGGATGCAAAACCTGAACGCGGGCCGCAGCTTCGTCACGCAGGGACCACTGCTGGATGTCCGGTTTAACGACCAACTGCCCGGCACGACATGGGCAAAGACACCCGCTTCGAATGAGATCAAAGTGACCGGCACAATCGAAAGCCTGCATCCGCTGGCATCGATTGAATTGATCCGCAACGGTGAGGTCGCTCAGAAACTTGATGCCCAACCGCAGAAGTCTTCCGACGGCGTTTACACCTATAACATCGCCGAGCAGGTCAAAGTGACCGGCAGTGGCTGGGTCGCGTTACGGTGCTTCGAAGACCTGCCAAACGGCAAAGTCAGCTTCGCCCACACGAACCCGGTCTACGTCGATGTCCAGAACCAGCCGCTACGCCCTCGCGCTGATCGCGTGGAGTTTTTTGTGCAGCAGATCGATGCCGAAATCAAACGAAGCACCGACGTGTTGACAGACGAGGCGCTAGCCGAATACCGGAAGGCTCGCGAGGTCTACGCAAAGCTACTGGAAACGGCTCGCTGACAGGATCTGGCGTCACAGGGTGCCCGCGACTCCAAACCGGACTCAATCGTGGCGAAACGATTTGTCATGAGGAATTCCGTTCTGCGCCGCTCGTCACGCGGAGCGATGACGGCTACGTGGCCATCACACTCGGCCTGATGAGCCGCGCAGATGGCGATTACGGAAGACGGCCCGCAACCGTCCGGAGCTTCCGCTGTTGTCGCAGAAGCTACCTGCCTTAACCCATCTCGTCAATCAGCCGCTTCACGCTTTCCAGCTGAGCCTGTCGCTCGGCCAACGTCTTGCGGAAAGCTTCCACCACATGGTCCGGTGCTTTGTCGACGAAGCTGGGATTGCTGAGTTTCTTTTCGCTGCCGGCGATCTGGTTTTCCAGTTCATCCGCCTGTTTCTGCAGCTTCGCTTTTTCAGCCGACGTATCAACAAGCCCATCCAGCGGAATGTAGCCGTCCGCATCCTTCAGGCTGAAACTGGCAGCTCCAGCGGGCGGAGTGATATCCAGCCCTGCTGCTTCCAGCATTGTGCGAGCCAGGTTATCGAACTGGTCAGCCACGGCCTGCATCTGATCAGCCACTTCCGGGGCACACTTCATGAACAGTTTGAGAGGTTCTTTGGGGCTGATCTTATATTGACCGCGAATGTTGCGAACCGCCACGATGATTTCCTGCAGACGTTCGAAGCGAGATTCCAGTTCTTCGCTGATCAGGTCGCCAGGCAGGTCGGGCCATGAGGCGATCATCACGCTTTCGGCCGCTTCCGTTTGTTCAGCCAATCCGCGTACCGGAGCCAGTTCGTTTAGCTTTTGCCACAGTTCTTCCGTGATGAACGGAGCAAACGGGTGCAGCAGCTTCAGCAGGTTGTCGATCACAACCACCAGCATCCGCTGAGCTACCGGGCGGGCGGCATCGTCCTTCAAACGCGGCTTCACCATTTCCACGTACCAGTCGCAGAATTCGTTCCAGGTGAAGTCGCGGATCGTGTGAGTCGCCTTGTCGAACTGGTAACGTTCCAGCATGGTCGTCACCGCTTGTGCCGTTGTGGCCAGGCGAGACAGAATCCACTTGTCTTCCGTTTGCAGATCCGCCGGATCGATTTCGCCGGGTGTGTAGCCTTCCAGGTTCATGAAGGCAAACCGCGACGCATTCCACAGCTTGTTGCAGAAGTTGCGACCGAATTCAAATCGCTCGCTCACAATGCGAGCCACCGGCGCGCCTTCGTCCGGCGTGAACCAGGGACTCGGAAACTGAAAACTCTTCTTACAGCCTTTGCACTTGATCGAAGGAGTTTCACCTCCGCGCGGTGCCATTTTTTGGTGCTTCGCCGTTTGAGGTGTGATGGCTTCGCAATGAGGGCACTCGTAGCCAACCGGCAGCCGCACGTCCTGAGTTTCTCCGCACAGCGACGCGATGGTGAACCTCACCGCATCGGTGCCGTACTTCTCGATCAGCTCAAGCGGGTCGACGCCGTTGCCTTTGGACTTGGACATCGTCTGCCCAAGGCCGTCCAAAATCTTCGGATGGATGTACACGTGCTGAAACGGAACATCGCCCATGTTGTACAGGCCCGTCAGAACCATACGAGCCACCCACAGCGTGATGATATCTCGGGATGTGACGAGGACAGAGCCGGGGTAGAAGTAGTCGAGGACGGCGTTGGAGGAGTTTTCGGTTTTCGGTTTTCGGGATTCGGGACTTCCGCTTTCCGCTTTCCGCTCTCCGCTTTGCAACGGCGGGTTGTTTTCGGTGTCGGGCCAGCCAAGAGTTGCATGGGGCCAGAGGGCCGAACTGAACCATGTGTCGAGGACATCGGGGTCCTGCTCGAAGCCGTTGGCACTCAGGCGTTCCTCCAGCCCTTCACGATCAGCGTCGACGCATGCGAGAACTAGAATTTCCTTCCCATCGTCGGACGGGAGCGAAACGTACGAGACACCGTCAACTTGCTGATCATTCAGGAAAAGGTGTCGAGCGGCAGTCGCTGAAGAGTCAGAATTTACTGGTTCCGAATGAAACGCCCATTCCGTGAATGGCGGTTCTGGTGTTGGTGAGGGCGCAAGCGCAGCCGTGAGCGCAAACTCAGCTTGGTACTTGTCATATTGCTGAGATTCGGGGTCTTCCGAAAGCTGCAGCACACGACTCCAAATAGGAATCCGATGCCCCCACCATAGCTGCCGGCTAATGCACCAGTCTCGTTTTTCACCCAGCCAATCCATGTATGTTTTGGTGTAGCGCTGAGGAAAGATGCGCACACGCTTGTCGCTGACGGCGTCCATGGCTGACTGAGCCAGTTCGTCCATCTTCACGAACCATTGGTCACTCAGGTACGGTTCGATTTCTGTCTTACTGCGGTCACTGAACTTCTTGGGGATCTTGCGGTCTTCGACGCCTTCCAGGTGGCCGAGTTCGTCCATTTTTGCGACGACCGCCTTGCGCGCTTCAGCCATGGTGAGTCCCTGAAACTCACCGCCTTCTTCGTTGATCGTGCCGTCCGGGTTGAGGATGTTGATCATTTCCAGATCATTGCGCAGACCGCAGGCGTAGTCGTTGGGGTCGTGGGCCGGAGTGACCTTCACGGCACCGGTGCCCAGTTCTTTATCTGCCAACAGCGCATCCGCGATGATCGGGATCAGGCGACCATTGACGGGAATCTGAACAAACTTACCGACGAGATCCGTGTAGCGTTCGTCGGTCGGATGCACGCACACGGCGGTATCGCCTAGCATGGTTTCCGGGCGAGTGGTGCTGTACTTGATCTTCTGACCGGTCGGTTGGCCGTCGTCGTCAACCACCGGGTAGTTGAACGTCCAAAAGTGTCCATCGACGTCTTCCGTAAAGACTTCATCATCGGCCACGGCGGTCTGCAGGTGAGGGTCCCAGTTAACCAGCCGCTTGCCTCGAAAAATGTACCCGTCGCAGAACATCTTGAAGAACGTCCGCCGCACGGCTTTGCTGCAGACGTCATCCAGAGTGAACCGAACTCGCCGCCAGTCGCAGCTTGCTCCGATCTGTTTCAGCTGATTCAGAATGCGAACTTCGTATTCGTCTTTCCACTTCCAGATGCGCTCGACCAACGCATCACGGCCGATGTCGCGGCGCGTGAGGCCTTCCTCTTCCAGCATGCGGCGTTCAACAACCGCCTGAGTCGCAATGCCGGCGTGGTCGGTGCCCGGCATCCACAACGCCTCACGCCCCTGCATCCGTCGCCAGCGCGTCAACAGATCCTGCACAGTGCCATTCAGGCAATGCCCCATGTGCAAAGCCCCGGTGACGTTGGGAAGCGGAATCATGATGGTGTGCGATTCACGATCCGTTTGAGGATCGGCATTGCAGTAACCACGCGATTCCCATTCAGAAACCCAACGGGCTTGAGCGGCGGATGGTTCGTAGGCTTTAGGGAGTTCGACTGTCATTTTTAAACCACGGAGTCACGGAGGGCACGGAGAACGTCTGGGCGATAGCGAACTTTGAGAGCTACAGAACCAAGCGAACGATGCCATCCTTTAATAATGGAACGTTGAAGTTGATAAGCAGGCCGACAGGGAATTGGCCCAATTTCATGTATGTCAGAAGTTGCGCCTTAAACACCTTTGAAATTCCCGCGACTGCCTTCAGCTCCACAACACATGTTTTTTCAACCACAAGATCGAGTCGGTAGCCGCAATTTAACTTGAGGTTCTTGTAGCTCTCAGGAAGCGTAAGTTGCCGCTCGAACGCCAGATTCCTCTGAGACAACTCATAACAAAGACACTCTTCATACGCTGATTCAAGCAGACCTGGTCCGAGTCCTATATGAACCTCCGTCGCTGCTGCGCGGATGTTGAATGTAAGCTCTTCGTGCTGAATCACTGAGCTTCCCTCCGTGTTCTCCGTGACTCCGTGGTGAACTAAACGTCCCCAACAGCACCTCGGTCTTTGTGAATCTTGTATTCAAACGCATCCACCAGCGCGATCCAGCTGGCTTCGATGATGTTTTCGCTGACGCCGACGGTACTCCACACGTCGGTTTTGTCTTTGCTTTCAATGACGACTCGCACCCTGGCCGCGGTGCCTTCGGTGCTGTTGATGACTCGCACTTTGTAGTCCACCAGCGTCATTTCCGACAAGCCAGGGTACGATGACGTCAGCGCCTTTCTCAGCGCTGAGTCCAGTGCGTTCACCGGTCCGTCGCCTTCGCCCACGACCAACTGCACTTCGTTGTCGACGGTGAGTTTGATGACCGCGTCTGTCACCGGCTCACGCGACTGGTTTTCGACGTTGACTCGGTAATGGTCGAGTTCGAAAGCCTGCTGATAGGTGCCGGCCTGTTTCATCACCAGCAAGTCGAACGACGCTTCAGCCGCTTCAAACTGATAGCCGTCGTTCTCCAGATCCTGCACAGCAGTGAGAATCTTTGTTTGCAAAACGCCGTCCTCTTCCAAACGAAACTTCGTGGTCTTCGCCATGATGTTGGATCGGCCGGAAAGTTCGCTAACGAGTACTCGCCGCGCATTCCCCACTGATTCCGGTGTGATGTGTTCATAGCTGTGAGCGATCCGATTCACAGCATGAACATGCATGCCTCCCTTATGAGCAAACGCACTATTGCCGACGAAGGGTTGGCCGTTGCGGAAGTTCATGTTGGCCATTTCATAGACATAGCGGGACAATTCAGTCAGCCGCTTGATGCCGCCATCGACCAGCACGTCGTAATGCATCTTCAACGCAAGGTTGGCGGCCATGGAAATCAAATCGACGTTGCCACAGCGTTCGCCAATACCATTTATCGTCCCCTGCACCTGGACCGCGCCGGCATTGACTCCGGCAAGCGAATTCGCCACAGCCAGTTCGCTGTCGTTGTGACAGTGAATGCCCACTGCAACGCCCAGTTCTTTCTGCAGCGCGGAGACACCGGCTGCGATTTGTTCGGGCAATGTGCCGCCATTGGTGTCACACATGCAGATCATGTCGGCCCCGGCTTCGGCGGCCGCCTTCCACGTCTGCATCGCGTAGTCCGGGTTGGCGTGCCAACCATCAAAGCAGTGCTCAGCGTCGTAAATGACTTCGCGGCCTTCGGATTTCACGTAGGCGATCGAATCACGAATCATGGCGAGGTTCTCTTCGAGGGAAACTCGCAGCACTTCATTCACGTGCAGGTCCCACGTCTTGCCGACAATCGTGACGACGGGGGCCTTACTGTTGACCAGCGCCTGCATGCCGATATCGTCGCTGGCATCGATTTCTTTGCGGCGAGTCATCCCGAAGGCGCAGACTTTGGCATGCTTCCAGTCCATGTCGGCCGCTCGTTTAAAGAATTCTTCGTCCTTGGGATTGGACAGCGGGTAGCCGCCTTCGATGTAGTCGAAGCCCAGGTTGTCCAGTTTGGTGGCGATCATCAACTTGTCCTGCAATGAGAAGTTGACGCCTTCTCCTTGAGATCCATCGCGTAAAGTTGTGTCGTAGAGCTGAATGCGGGACATGATAATGATTCCGGGGCCGTCAAATTTACCGCGGCGGCACGGAGAACGCTGAAGAAGCCAGACTGACTTTCTCCGTGAACTCTGTGTGTCCGTGGTTGAATTGAGATTATGTAACTTGAGGTGTCCCGCGTTGCAGGACGTGCAAAAGTTCAACAAAAAAGCCCTCAGGAAACCTGAGGGCTTGGAAAAGTTCGATTCTGTGTTCCTCAGGCAAGTCAGACTTCGCTGCTGACAATAATGTCGCAGATGCTAATGATCTGAATGCCGATAATTTCGTGCGTCACTAGTCGCTCGCTTGCCTGGCTGGAACAATGCGGATGCTAATCGGTTACGCTCACAGCATCAACAATAACGCCATGAAACCCTTAGACTTACAGCGAATCTCGCTGACTTGTGGCCGCAGAACAGGCGTTTCGGACAATGAAGGCTGTTTCTCGCGAGCCCGAACCGTCCACGGCAAAAGGAGAACTGCTCTCGTGACAGACGACGGACGAACCAGTTCACGTAGCCCGAATCGCGGCACTTTGTGGGTGGTCCGACAGCAGACTGACCTTCAGCAACTCCCGCTGCGGCTCGCCTGCAGAAAACCGCCTGCCCGTCGCGAATCCCGCATTACAACCGTTATTCTGCTGGTCCTGGCGTTGCTGTTGTCCTTCGCAGTCAGGCCAGGTGAAGCGGCGGACGGGGAATTGGTGCGTCTGCCGCGAGGAGCCGTTCAGCGGCTGGGGACGACTCATTACCGGCATCCCGGCCGCGGGAAACAGCTTCACTTTGTGGCAAAGAGCAACCAGATCGTCATCTGCTCAGAAACTCACGGACCGCAGATTTTCGACGCCCTGACTGGCCGCCCTCTCAGGAAAGCGGCTCCCGGAGCCATTGGACGGTCCCTTCTGAGTGCCACCCGCGACGGTAAAATTGCGATTCTGACAAGACGGCCCGATCTGGTGGATGGCACGCACGCAGTCGACTTTCGCATGCGCCGCGGCAACGGCGGGATCGCATTCAAGTGGAACGAACCGCCCAGCATCAGGACTCGGCGCATGGCGTGCTCACCCGACGGGAAGTTGGTGGTGACCGTCACGAGTCTCGGCCATCTGACGATGCGAGACGTCAGCACCGGTGAGATCACAACGCAGTCGAAGATCGCAGGAGCGGGCATTCGGTGTATCGACTGGTCGGCGGATGGTCGCTGGATTGCGTTTGCGACTCGAAAAGGCGTCGTGCTGTGGGAATACGCGAACTCCAACGCGCCCCCCAAACTGATCCAGGAACTCGGTAGACACCCCGTCGATTCACTGCGGTTTTCTCACGACAGCACTCTGTTGGCCATCGCGAATTCCTCCGACACACACGTGCAGCTGTTTAGTCTGACAACTCAGTCCATCATGGGCGAAATCACGACGGCAAGAGATTCGAGCCATCGCGACAGCCTTTGTTTCTCGCCGAATGATAAACGGCTTTACGTCCCCAACCTGTTCGAAAAATGTATCGATGTGTTCGACGTCGACACCGCTGAGCAAGTCGATTGCTTCGAAGCTGAGACGGTGGCACCGAGCGTGGTGGCGATGTCGGACGATGGCACGCTACTGGTCGCGGCAGGGGATGAGACTCCGTTTGTCGTGTGGGATGTCGCATCGAAGGAACGCGTCAGTGATCGAATTCCAGGACATCGTGCGGTACCCGCCGTCATGGAATTCAGCGACGACGGAAAGTTGCTGGCATCAGGCGACGTGGCAGGGACGGTGAACGTTTGGGACGTCAACTCTGGAAGCATCATCGCGAAGTGCCAACACAAGCAGCCACCGCGAGGAACGTCTTCCGTGCTGGCGTTGGCGTTTTCACCGGACAGCAAACTGGTGGCATCGTGCGGCCAGGACAACGTGATTCGCGTATTGCACAGCGACACCGGCGATTTGGTAAAAACGCTGCCGGGCCACGGCACGGGCGGCGGCGTTACGATTACAGAACTGGCGTTTTCACAAAACGGGAAGCAACTTCGATCTTACGGCAGCGACGACAAGATCCGACGCTGGACGGTGGGCGACGAAACCCCGCTGTCTTCACTCTCCATTCCGTACAAGTCCAGCTACGAATGCTGCTTCGACCGCAAGTCAGAGCGACTTTTCCTTCGTACGACAGCGGGCCTGTTCGTTTACGATTTACAGACGGGTAAGGAACAGGGCAAATTCCTTCCGGAACGGCCGAAAATTCGACATGGTGTCCTTCTGCCCGACGCAGAGATGCTGGTCGGAAGTTCGAACAAGTCTCGTGAGTTTGCCCTCAACGCGCGTCGGCCGGGAGTAATAGTTCGGGAAGAATCGGTTGTTGACAGCATGTTGCAGTGGCACCCATTCAGCGGACAGACCCCCTTGGATCAGAAAGAACTTTCGGGCACTGTCACCCAACTCAGCGCGTCGCATGATGGGCAATGGCTGGCCGTTTGTAGCAGTGAACACGGCACCGATAAGCGGTCAATTGTCAACATCTGGGACACGAAGTCCCGCCAACCGATTCGCAGAGCTGCCAGTATGGACGTTCAGAAGATGGCACTCAGCCCCGACGGACGTTTCCTGGCGACAAGCTATGCTGACACGTCGATTTTGCTGTGGGAGATCGCAAAACTACAGCGTGCGGAGTGACGAAGAAACCTGCAATCGAATGCCTTGCATTTGCGCCTTACTGGTACACCCATCATGGCAATCCGTTCAGCTTGCGAATCACCCATTCGGTCATCAGCAGCGCGAAAAACAGAAGCAGGATCGACCAGTGATCCCACAGAGTTTTTTCCTGCACGACGTTGGCTGGCATGTCGTCAGGACGCAGCAGGTCGGGTAGTTCCTGCAGTTGCCACGGCTCAAGCATGCGTCCGCCTGTGGCTGTCGCAAGTTGCTGCAGGAAGTCTCGGTTGCAACTGATATTCGCCAATTCCGTAGACAAGCGCCGCTGCACGACCAATTCAGATTCAATCGATTCGTCCAATTTGAACCGCGCATTGCTGACCTTCAACTTGACTCGATAGCTGCCTGCTTCCAGCTCAGCCAGCCGACCGTGATATCGTTCGGGAGTCGACGGCATGGGCGACAGCTGCAGAGTTCTCGGCCGCTGAGATGCCGACGCCTCAGCGTTCGGTGAAGCAGGTGCGTCGTCGAGTGATTCGACCGTCACTTCAATCAAAGCATCCTGAAGCTGCGCCGCAACGTTTGGATTCCAGCGGACTGAAATGTCGACGCCTTCGGACTCATCGATGATGACGTCGGATAGAGTCATCCGCACCTGATCGTTGCCCGCCGCCGATTTGTTGCGAGCCGCCCAGCGGACCACCTGCCCCCAAAACTGATGATGCCAACGATCGCCCGCTCGCCGACGCCAGCGCCATGTGCTGTCTATGCCGGACCACACCACCTGACCGAATCCGTAGTATTGATGCACCACGGTTGCCATGTCTCGAGCGTCAAGATTCATACCTTCGATATCAACGGCCGCCCAGACAGACGCCACTGGTTTGGGAATTCCAACGTAGGCCCACGGATGGCCGGGCAGGGTGGCGAGTGTCGTTTGGTTTTCGTTGCTGTTGGGATCGCTAAAATCAAACAGCGTTAGATCACTGGCCTGCGCTGTCGGTTGCAGCCGAAACTCGGTCGGCAGTTCATCGGGCAACGTGCGTCGAATGCGTTCCGCGAGCTGTTGTTTGGCGTCGCTGACGGGCAACAATCGTTGCAGCGTGGCCGACTGATAACTATGCGGCATGAAGCGGCGGCCGGGTAAGACCATCAGCGTCAAACTTTCGTCTGCAACGGCTTGCTCGACCGCCTGCCAAAACGTTTCTGGAAGGTCGGTTGGATTCACATCACCGACAATCAGCATATCGGTGTCGGAAAGTTTCTGCTTTAGTTCTACGGCTTCCGGCAGTTGGTTGTCCAGGAAAGGCCGGTTCAGCAATTGAAGGAATGGCTGGCGGAATAATATCGTCGACAGTTCGATTCGCTTGTCGCGTTCAAGAGCACTCATCAAGTAGCGAAATTCCCACCGCGCGTCGCCTTCGACCAGCAGCACTTTCGCTTTGCTGTCGACCACGGCCATGGTGAAGTCGCGTGAGTTATTATCTTCGCGAATTTCTCCGCGACGTATGTCGGTGGCGATTGTGTATTCGTGGTTACCAGCCTGTTCAGTGGGAATTGCAAATTCGACGTCAAATGAATCCGCCGCCACGGTAACGGTTTTCTGGTCGACGGCGTCACCATCTTTCAGCAGACTGACCGTCACGTCGTCGCCCGCAAAACCACTGGCCGCAATCGTGGCTTGAACCTGAGCGTTATCATTGAGAAAAACGCTTTGAGGAACCTGCACGGATGCGATGGAAAGATCGCGGGGCGACAACGCAGAACCGATCGGCACGCAGTAGACGGGAACTCCCATACTTTTCAGCCGTGCGGCTTCTGTCGCCGTATCGGCCGTCACGGTTTGCCGACCATCGGTGAACAGCACGATCCCCTGCACCTGGCGGCCGTCCTGTTGAGCGATGCTGTTGGCCAGCAGGCCGATGGCGTCCGTCCCGCCGGGCCGCAGTTCTTTGCGATCAGAATCCAGCAGCTCCTGCAACTGCTCACCAGCAACGCGTTGCTGATCGGTGCCGAAGACCTGCAGGTCTGTTTCGAGTTGTTCTTTCAACTTTGGCAGAAGGTCATTCGGCTTTGACAGCAACAACCGGCGCACGAATTCCGTGCGACTCATCGCTCCCAATTCCGAAAAAACGCCTTCCACGTGGCGGTGCCGAATGTTGCCGAGGTCCGCGTCTCCGTTGCCCCAGTCTGGTTGCTGTCCGGAATCGTACGCGGAAATCCATTCGTCAAGCAGTCCTGCGGTAGCGTCGTTGCCCAGCATTCCCAATGCCTGAGCCCATCTCAGCATTTCTGCCGGAGCGGCGTGGCGGTCGGCGGTTTCCATGCTTTCGGAAACGTCGAAGCCGATGACGAGCCGAGCTCGACGATCTTCGTCCCACGTCTTCGTAAGCACGGGCTGCAGTAGAGTAATCAGTAATAAAAACAGGACGAGAATCCGCAGGCAAAGCAGAGTCCGGCCGACAGCGGGTGATACCAGCCTGGCTTCGTACTTCCGCAACACAGCAAACAGCGCGACAGCCAGCACGATCGCGGCAAAGACGGCCAGCGTCCACGCGAATGATTGAGTGCCGGAAAGAATGAGCCGCCAGTTCATTCGCAGATTAGTTTCACGGATACGGTTTTCTGTTGAGGCGGGCTGGGAACTGCAGAATTTGGAGACAGGAAGCCGCGCTGATGACGAAAGCCAACTTTCGGGCGACTATCTTACCGCGCTCGCACGCTGAGCCTAGGCGCAGTCCCGGAATTCGAAATTTGCGCAGGAACTCGTGAGCCGCAAGGCGCTGGCCGCGGGCTTTTCGTTCCACAGGCGGCTGGCATCTTGCCGCTCAGATAATAACGGAACAGAGCATGGGCTGTGCTGCATAAACCGTGACACGCCCCATGCGCGCATAAAAAAATGCCATCGAAAGTTCGTTCTTTTCAGAGCGAACCATCCGATGGCATATTTCAGGTTCAGCACCGCAAGCGATGCTGTTCCAAATCAGCTGGCTAGGCCAACTGCTTTCTGCGATTAACAAGCGTTCGAATTCGTTCGGCCAGCAATGCTGAGTCGAACGGCTTACGAAACGTCTCATTAAAGACCGTACGGTCGAAACCGGACGCATTGTCTTCATCACTCAAAAGTCCAATCAGAACGGTTTCTTCGTATTCACCGTTCTTTTTCAGGTTCTGAGCAATCATCAGGGCTTCTTCGCGGCCCATAACAAAGTCAATCACCACGCAATCGGGGTGAACAGACTCTGCCTGGATGCCGGCTTCAAATCCACTGGAAGCAGTGTCGATCTTAAAGTCATCATTAGCCATCATTTCGTCAAGACTCGATCGAGTCATGCCGTCTGATCCAACTAACAATATCTTACCCATCGCTTCGTCTTCCAACTCACCGAGAGGCATTCCATGTTCCTTAAGGAAGCGAATCAAATGTTCGCGTGGAATGCGTCGGTCCTGTGAGCCAGGAATTCGATAGCCGCGAAGTCGTCCGGAGTCGAACCACTTCGAGACCGTTCGCGGGGCAACTTTACAGATCTTAGCTACCTGTCCAGTAGTGAAGATCGTTTTCATGGGCGGGCTCTCCAATCAATTCTCACTTCACAACCCGGAATCCCATCCTGAGATACCGGATCGTCACCCCCTACTGTCCGATTACGGAAGACCACTCGAATAAATCCGAACAATCAATACGTCGTGTGACCGCAATCAGGTTACGGGTCGGGGAAGTGACAGGGGTCCAATGCGAGCTGCGTGCGGGCAGCCCTGTACCATCACATGGCACATTGGGGCGGAAGGACATCAGAGAACGAGGCACTCACGCCCGGAAAACCGGATGTGCGTACACACTGGCAGAATCCCTTCTGCACGGTCGAATTCTTCAATCCCCCCTTGGCGAACGAGCCGGTCGTGTTTCCTGGCCTCCCTGCAACAAGCATCGGGTCGCTTGTTGCCACAACAGGTGACTTTCGCCTGAGCTTAATTTCGTCACGCGGATAGGGACGACTTTAACCTTCTTAACAGACGCACCCGACCTGCCGCCTGATCCTGAAGCACCACCTGCACCAAACCCAACACCTGAAGGCCTTGCCTATCTTCCACACAACACGCAGTTGCGGGTCAGAAGGTACAGTTCACCGCCGGTTAGTCGCTGCCATCGTCGTCAGAAGTCGCGACCGGCAGAGTCACCGCAAATTGCCTGACCAGAACAGCCGTTGCAGGTCAGTCGCAAAAATAATTGCGATTTGTCGCCGCCGCTGTGCCGTGACGCTCTGAGGCAGGGCATACCAGAGCTTGCGGCGCTCAATTCGGCCATTCGTTTCGCCGTTCATCCCGACAAAACTCCCGGAGCGGCAATACGTGCTGAAGCAATCAGCAGATCGACCGCTGGCCATGACACAATAGCGTCGTAGAGGGAAAACTCGCAGCACTTGATCACTTGTCCAGTGTTGCGTTCAGAGATCTTCGACGCGGCGACGTTCAGCCTCCGTCAGATCCAGGCCTCTTAGCTGTGCATGAGCGTGCTGGTCAAGGAGCTCGAAGAATTCCGTGATTGCCTGCTGAGGGTACATCGCATGAAATGAAAGCCAGACGACATGCTTCCCGTTATTCATCACCATCGTGAGAGCGATTCTTCGGCTGCATTCAATTCTTTCACTTGCCTCGCGCGCTCCTGACTTTTCAATGGATTTTTGGCCGCTTCGTGGTGTCGGCATTTAGCGTTCAGCGAATGTCCTGGGAGCTCCGAACGTAGTCACCTTCAACTCGTCGAACCGAATAACGGAACGGCCACACCGCATCCCCCGTTCGAAAACGCCGAGTCGGGTCCGAAGATGGGCGATCCGGCTGAACCGCGCGGCCAGCATAGTGATTGGAATCGCCAGCCCAAACGCCACAACGAAGCCCACAACAACGCTCTTGAAATAAACGCCCGATGCGATAGCTGCAACAGTGACGGCCAGAAACGCGCAAATCGACAAGGTTGACACCACACAGCCGTTTGTTGAAGTCGTGGGCGGATTCGCAGACTTCACAATCTCCTGCAGCGGAAGCGGTTCCCATGCCCCGAGCATGGGGCCGAGAATGAGTCCAACTTCTTCGTCGGTCTTGGCGGTTAGAGCAGTTTCCCTATTGTTGTTGACAGTTCGGGCTCGTGGGAGACAGCCTTCATCGTCCGAAACGCTTGATCCGCGGCCACAAGTCAGCGAGATTCGCTGGAGTGGCGACATTCGCACTCCAGCCGTGTTGTTTCAATACTTATCGTCGATCTACGTTCCAACCGGCCGCGATGCAAACCCTACGCAGCTCGGCTTTGTCGGTCATCCCGTGGCACGAAGTTGCCCTTCTCATCGATCTCTTCGAATCGTACGACAAGCCGTTTTGAGATGCCACTTTCTTCCATCGTCACGCCGTAGAGAACGTCCGTGACCGCCATTGTTGGCTTTCGATGGGTGATCATGATGAACTGAGTTTCCGCGCGGAAGTCTTTCAGGACACCGACAAAGCGGCCGATGTTCGCGTCGTCCAAAGCGGCGTCGACTTCGTCAAGGATACAGAACGGACTCGGGCGGCTCTTGAAGATCGACAGCAACAGCGCCACGGCCGTCATCGTTTTTTCGCCACCACTTAATAGTGAGATACTACGCAGCTCTTTTCCGGGCGGGCGAGCCACGACGTCGATCGAACAGTCCAGCACGTCTTCCGGGTCTTCCAGAATGACGTCTGCTTCACCGCCGCCGAACAGCCGACGGAACAGTTCGCGAAAGTGTTCACGAATGCACGCGAACGATTCTTCAAACATACGCCGGCTTTCGACATTGATCTGCCGCACCATGTCTCGCAGGGTGTCTCGGGCCGCTTCGAGGTCTTTCAATTGTGAATGCAGGCGTTCGAAGCGTGTTTCCAGCTCGTTCAGGTTGTCCAGGCTGTCGGTGCCGACGTTGCCAAGCTTCTTCAACTGCCTCCGCAGCTTGCCGACTCGCGCGTCCACTGTCTCACGCAGTGCGTCGTAACGCTCGTCGTCACGCAAAATCTGTTGAGCCTGCGGATCGTCGACTGTGACTTCGTATTCGATTTCCAGATCATGTGCTTCGTCGACCGCACTTTCTTCTGCATCTGAGACGTCGTCATCCGAATCGTCGTCGTCTGATGCACGTGCTGTCTGCCCGCCGCCGGCTTCTGCGATGGCCTCTTCCGTCAGTGAAACGGCGACAGCCGAACGGCCAGCTTCAACCGCTTCTTCGACGGTGATTTGAAATTCGTCCTGAATTCGTTCGGCCGACGTTTCCAACTGATGGTCGATACTGCTGACCTTCAGTTCAATTTCATGAAACTGCTTTTCGTGCTGGCGACAGATCTGCCGTGCCTGCTGTTCTGCTGATGTCGCTTCCTGTCGGCGTGATCTCAGCAGGTTGCGAGCGTTGCTGCGGCGCATGATTTCAGACGTGAGTTGATCGTCGTAGACCAGCATTTCCGCGATCTCGGCGGCCACATTCAATCGGCCAAGATTCAGCTCGCCAAGCCGTTCGACACCGATCAACAGACGACGCGACGCTTCCTGCTGTTGCAGGCGGCGTTGTTCCAGGTCGTCTTCCAAGCGTTGGATCGCGTCGCGGATTCCCAGCAGGCGTTCCTCGGATCGCGTGAGTTCCAAATTCGCTTCGGTGCGACTTTTTTCCAGAAGGTCTATCTGCTGGCGGTCCTGCAGCAGGCTCCGTTCAGCTTCGTCAATTTCCTGTTGCAGGTCTTTGACCAGTTGGTCAGCTTGCTGCTGTTGCGTCTCTTTGGCCGTCAATTGTTCCGTCAACTCATCGATGTTGGCAGTCATCGATTCCAACTGGCCGCTTAGAATCTCATCATTCTTGCGGCTGCTGGCGAACGTCTGTTGAACTTCGGCCAACTGCTGTTGTTCGTTTCGCAGAATGACCAGTTGCTGTTCAACGGCCTCACGGCTGGCCTGCAATTCTGTGTCTGCCATTTCGATTGACGCGACAAGCGTCCGCAATCGCAGGTCGCGTTCCGAAATCAGGTGCTCAATTCTGTTCAGTTCATTCTTCAGCCGACGCAGTTCGCTTTTACGAGACACGACGGCGGATTCACTGCGGACGGTGCCTGTAAACAGAGTGCGGTCTTTTTCGACCAGTTCGCCCTGCAGCGTGACAAAGCGATAATCGGGACCGAATTCCTGCTGCAGTCGCAGGCCGTCATCCAATGATCGCACCACCCATGTGTCTGCCAGTAATTGAGCCGCCAGCGACGGAATGTGTTTGGGTGATCGAGCCAAACTGTCGGCTCGCCCAAGCACACCAGGCTTCCCGACAAGACTCACGATTTCCGTGCTGCGATCCGCAAAGACAGAGCGCACGATTGGGATCTCGCCATTTTCGTCGACCCATGCGACTTTCAGTTGCGGTACAAATTCGTCGCCGACGGAGGATTCAAGGTCGCCACCCAGCCAGTCGTCGTCGAACATGCCCAGCCCGAGATCCCCGTGCCACGACTTATCCGCGCCGCGTTTCTGGTCGATGCTGTCTTCTGCATCGATCGGTTCGGACGATTGAGGGGTTCGAGGCCCGACGGCATCCGCATGTTCCAGAGAAACGAAGCCGACCCGCCCGGTGATCTGACAGCGCCCCGAATTGATATAGTTCACCAGCGGAGCGAAGCGGTCAATGACCAGCAACTGAGCTCGGCCAGACAACGCCACTTCCAGCAATGCTGCGTTGTCCATGTCGACGTCCAGCAGGTCGGCGACGCTCCCGCGAATCAAACTCCACGGTTCGCTGCTGCCTTCTTCCGCACGGCGCAGAATTTCGCGAGCTCCGATGCCGAAGCCTTCCTGCCGGTCTTCCAGATCTTCCAGTACCGTTTTCCGAGCCATCGCGGCGCTGCGTTGTTCACGCAAGTCAGCCAGCGATTCTCGTGACTGCGTTTGTTCGTTCAACAGCTGATCGCGATCACCAATGACCTTGTCGGCTGCTTCCTCGGCTAGTGTGACCTGTTGTCGCGCAGCTTCGACCTGCTGCTGGAATCCCGTCACCTGTTGTTCTAACGCCGCCAGTTCCTGAGCCAGCGTTTCTTTGGCATGCGTGAGTTCGTGGCGACGCTGTTTTAATGATTGCTGTTGGTGCCGGAGTCCGCCGATGTCCGTTGCCAGCTCTGTGCTGACTTTGCTTTCGGACACCAGTTCGTGTCGAGTTTCCTGAATGGCCAGCTGAGCCGCATCGACGGCCGCGTGCAGTTCCTGCAACCGCTGGACGTTAGTTTCCTGCTCGGATTTACGCTCTGCAAATCGTTTTTCTTCCAGCGTCAGAACGTTCTTCAGGTGCCCTTCTTCTTTTTCCGCTTCCGAAACGCGGCCATCCATCAATGCCTGCTGCCGTTGCAGACGAACGGCTTCGGAATTCAGTTCTGATTCGCGCGCCACATGATGCCGCAGCGTGGTTTCCAGGCTGGAAATACGGCTACGCAATTCGGCTCGACTGCGTTCGGCTTCTCGCAGTTCGTCGTCAACGGCAGACAAAGCTTTGTCAGCTTCGGCCAGTTGCAGTTCCGCTTGCTGCTGCCGTTCGCGTGTTTCCGTGAGTGTGGCGGCGGCCGCCTCTTTTTGAGCGTTCAGGCGTTCGCGGACCATCGATTGACGGCGAAAATCGTCGGCCACCATGCCGACCCACAGCTTCTCCAGCTCAGTCGACACTTCGCGAAACTGCATCGCTCGCTTGGCCTGGCTGCGAATGCTTTTTACCTGCGAATCCACTTCGTCCACGATGTCGGTCAGCCGCAACAAGTTTTGTTCTACTCGTTCCAACCGCCGTTCGGCTTCGACCTTGCGTTGCTTAAAACGACTGATGCCCGCCGCTTCTTCGAAGATCAGCCGACGGTTGGCCGCATTCGATTGCAGAATCTGGTCGACTCGGCCCTGTTCGATAATACAGTAAGACGCCGCACCGGCGCCCGTGCCCATCAGAAGTTCGCGAACATCTTTCAGTCGGCCCGGATTACGATTGATGAGGTACTCGGAATCGCCCGTTTTCCACAACCGTCGGCCAATGGAAACTTCGTCGCTGTCGACGGGCAGATAGCGCGTGGTATTGTCGAAGGTCAGTGTCGCTTCAGCAAACTGAGCTCCACCGCGGCTGGTGGAACCATTAAAGATGACATCCGTCATCTCCTTGCCACGCAGGCTTTTGGCGCTCTGGTCGCCCAGCAGCCACTTAATTGAGTCTACGACGTTGCTCTTGCCGCTACCGTTCGGCCCCACGACACCAGTGATGCCATCGTGGAATTCGAAAACGGTTTTGTCGGCAAAACTCTTGAAGCCAAAGAGTTCGAGCGACTTAAGCATAGGGAGCTAAATCGAAGAAGGGAGGAATGGAGAAAGGAGGCGATGGTTTCGAAGCCATCACACACATCGATGTGCCCCTGGCCTAACCCTCACTCTTCTTATTAAATGGTGAGGTAAATAGACGCCGCATTTTTGATCCGATGGGTTCTTTGAAATCGGTTTCTTCAAATTCGAAGTTATCTTCTAAATCATTCAAGACTTCCATAGGCACGGCCTCTTCCGACAGGTTCATTTTTTCGATCGCGTCATCGGCATCTTCAGAAAGGAAGCCTTCGACATTTTCGAGCAGTTCGTCCGCCTGTGTCGTTTTCTCAGGCTCATCGAGTTCCTCACTGTTCGCGTCAAACAGGCGAGACATGGCGGAATCGGATTCTTCGCTGGATCGCTGTTCAGCATCTTCTAGCCGATCGAACAAACCGGGGGTATGCGATGGTGTTCCGAGGCGAGCTTCCTTTTCAGACGACTCCAACGAGTTGTTTGATTGCCGCTGGAACGTGCGACCGGCCTGAGGCAGGCGGTCAACGCCAAAGTCGCCGGTGAGCACTTTCTGGTCGTCGGCTTCCAGCAACATCTGCACGACGTCCGGATAGGTGGCTCCCAGTGCTGCGACAGCGTGCAAAATGTCGACCAGGTTCGTAGACGCCGTGTGCCGTTCTGGTTCTGCATTCAGTCGATACTTCGTGACAGTCACCGTTTTGTCTCCGGCGCGGCCCATCACTCGAATCCGATTTCCGGCGTTCAGGACGGCCGGCATTCGCAGTGTCTGTTGAGATCCAAAGACGACAACTTCAGGCGATCGGTAGCGAACCACGTGCACAGCTGGTTTCGATGTCGATTCGACCGCATGCAGGACAAACTGACGCGGGAAGTTCTGAGTTCCAAGGGCCGGATCGTGGGGATTTTTCTCTTTCAGAGCTCGCACAGCTCCGTAACGTGTTTCCAGATTTTCGGACGACATCAGCTCCCGCAGCGCGATCACTGCGTCGGCGTCGTCGATCACGGACAACGCGGCCAGAGCGTAAACTCGGAACGCTGATTCTCCTTCGGCCGCTTCCTGCAGTACTGAAACACCGCTGCTGTCTTCCATGTACGCTAGGGCCTGAGCCGCATGGAACCGGACTTCCAGATTGTCGCTGGTGAGTGCGGCCTGCAGGAACGGAATGCTGTCGGTACCAACGGCTTCCAGAGCCAATGCCGCACGCTTGGCGCTTTGCGGCTCCAGAATTTCGCGAGACAGTTGTTCGATTCGCAGTCGGCGAGACACATCGGATTCTTTGTATGCGATGCTGCGAATCATGTGCTGATAGCGAGGAAAGTTGTTTCGATAGATGGGATGAACTTTCAGTTCAATCATCATGTCCGTCTTGGCTTCAGCCATTGGAATTCGCTGGCCAATGCGGTTGTAGTGATGCAGTCGGCGAGAGATCACGCTCGCAATTTGATGCGACGTTTTTGAGCCACGGAATTCGTTTCGCAGAATGATTTCCAGGTCACGTTCTGTTGATGAGACGGCACCGCCCGGAATGGAGCCTCGACGCAACATTCCACTATTGGCTTTCCCGCCGTCGCCGAGTGCTGTCAGGATGGCTCCCTGAGCGATCCCGTATTTGTGGCCTTTCAGGTTGCGTCCGCTGACGGTGGCTTCTTCAGTCAGCCGAGTTTCCAGCAGCGTGCCGCCCTTCAGACTGGTCGCTTCGCTGTTCGGCGGCAAAGCGACTCGAACATCAAATCGCTGGCCTTCGCGAACCATCGCTGGCAAGTAGGCAATCACAGTCACAAGTGCCGTATTGCGGGACGCGAGGACTTGCTGGGGATTAGGCACCTTGATGCGAGCCATCTCGTCCAGCAATTCTTTACGATAGTGAGACGGAGGCGGATCGCCGCCGGTACCATCCAGCCCGGTAACCAATCCCACACCTCGCAGCACCACAACATTGTTGCCGGTGACGCTGATGTAGTCACTTAACAGTGGCGTCTCGATTTTCGTCGAGGTATCAAAATCGTTGTCGTCTTCTTTTTCTACGGACGACTTCTTGTCTTTGCCAACCAAACTGGCAAACTTCGATCCAATCGCGTTCGATCCCGCCATGTTCAACAGACTACTCGCGCAGCCCGATATCCCCGACATGACGACCACCAGACACAGCGTCGGCAGCAGAATTCGTCGAGGATCTACGTTTCGTACTGTTGAGTCGAACGACAATTTTCGTTTCATGGCGAATGCCATTGCACTCCGCAGTCAAAGCGTGTTCCGGCGACACGACAGAGCGCCGGTAACAGAATGACAGCCTGAGTTCCCGAGGTTTTGAGAGAGGAGGGGGGAACGTCAGTCGATCGCGAATTTGGCATGTGACGTAAACATGCGGCCATTCTGTTGCCACCGCAGAAAGTGAGAGGTCTGCGGCCCGATTGGCAACTGGTCGACTGGTTGTTCCGGTTGTGGATTGGAGAATCCAGGAGGACAGTAAACCGCTTCGGCGACCGGCTGCAATACGGGACGGGCAAACCAGACTACGGATCAACGACTTCGTTTCGTGGGTTCTCGCATCTCCGGCAGATAACGCAGCCACTGCGACAGAATCGGCATGGTCCGGCGTTTGCCGTTGCTTGAGGCATGCACGAGGGCAAAGCATTTGCAGCCAGTATTTGCGTGGCATGCGGACGAGCACCCCCGCGACCAACCCATTGTCGGTCTCGCAATTGTGGAGCCTCAGCGTCCGGCAGAATTTGCCGGTGGAATCCGATACGATTCAGCAGCTGCCCCAACTTTGGCCTTCAATACGCAATCGTTTTAGTATCACTGCATCACTTATGCCACGTCCCATAATTGCCCTGACTGCTGGTGACGTTGCCGGGATCGGGCCTGAGATTCTGCTTCACGCAGTCAACAGCCCGACCGTCCGATCGGCCTGTCTTCCCCTCGTGATCTGTCATCCGGAGATCCTGCTGCGAGCGGCAACTGTTTTCACGCCGAACCGAATCCCTAAGATCGATCTGCTTGACGCGGTGCCGGCCAGTGCCGAAGAGCTACGGCAGCGATTCGAAGGTTTCGAATCGTCGGAAACGCCGCGTTTTGTATGCCTGAATCCGGCGGGAGACGCAGCAGCAACCGTTCAAGCCCGCGTCATCTCAGCGGCCGCCGGTGATGCCGCTTTTCAATATTTGAGTGCAGCCATCACTCTGGCGCAGTCTGGCGTCGTCGATGCGATCGCGACCGCCCCTCTAAACAAAGCGGCTTTGCACGCGGCAGGGCATCATTTCCCTGGTCACACAGAAATTCTGGCCGAACAGTGCGGCGTCGCCGAATTCGGCATGATGCTGTACCTTCCCGAATCAAAGCTGGCCCCGCTACGGCAGATAATGGCAACGCCACCCCACGCTCACGCCGACACTTCATCTCTCTTGCCAAACCGTCCAGAACCAGTGTCTACGACGACCATCAAAAACAACGCCGGCGATTCCGCCAACCAAACGTCACCCGCTCACCACGCCAATCGCCCGACGGGGCTACCCGTCATTCATGTGACGTTGCATACATCGGTGAAGAGCATTCCGAGGCTGCTGACGACCGAGGGGATTGTGGAAAAAATTCGCTTGATGGACGAATTTCTGGGGCGAATGGGCTGTGAACGCAAAGCGATCGGAGTCTGCGCGCTGAACCCTCACGGCGGCGAAGATGGGCTGTTCGGCGATGAAGAAGCGAGGATCATTGAACCGGCCGTCCGGCAGTTTCGGTATCGGAATATAAGAGTGGCCGGTCCGCTGCCAGTCGACACGCTCATGCGGCGAGCCTTCCTTGGCGAATTTGACGGCGTGGTTGCGATGTACCATGACCAGGGGCACATCCCGGTCAAACTGATCGGCTTCGATTCGGCTGTGAACATTACTCTGGGCCTGCCAATCGTCCGCACAAGTCCAACTCACGGGACGGCATTCGACCGAGCATGGAACCCCGCAACACCGGCAGACGCGTCGGGCATGGTCGAAGCCATTTTGACAGCAGCGATGCTTAGCGAATGAGGATGAACGCGATGACGAATCTGATTCAGGTTCATACGACGGCGAGCTCAGAAGAAGAAGCGGGGCGGATTGCCGATGCGCTGCTGGCACAAGAGCTTGCTGCGTGCGTGCAGATTTCCGGGCCAATCAAAAGCCGCTATCGATGGCAGGGCCAACTGGAACAAGCGACGGAATGGATGTGCGTGGCGAAGACGCGTGCGGATCTGTTTGATGCTGTGGAATCCGCGATTCGGGACGTGCATTCGTACGATCAGCCGGAAATTTTGGCGACCGCAATTGTTGCGGGGGCTCAGGGGTACCTAGACTGGGTCAACGAGGTGACAGCCGGTGGCTAATTCGCCGGCGTTGCGTGATCGTTTTTCCTGCTTGGCGCAGCGAGGAAGCAATATTGGCGTCTCAATCATCCCGTGAAATCCGTGTCATTGATTCACACACCGGCGGCGAACCGACTCGAATTGTTGTCGACGGTGGCCCGCCACTGGGAAACGGATCACTGGCGGATCGTCGCAACCGGTTTCGGAACGAATTCGACGATGTACGAACCGGGATCATTCTGGAACCCCGTGGTTCTGATGTTCTGGTTGGCGGCTTACTGTGTACGCCCACGGATGCCAGCTGCGTGGCGGGAGTTATTTTCTTCAACAACGCTGGCTACCTCAGCATGTGCGGCCACGGGATGATCGGTCTGGTGGTTACGCTGGCTCACATGGGCAGGATCACCGCGGGGCAGCATCGTATCGAAACTCCTGTCGGCGTTGTGACCGTGAACCTGCTGGACGAGCATCGTGTGATGGTGCAAAACGTGCCGTCATGGCGGTTTCGAAAACAGGTGCCCGTTCAGGTTGAAGGGCATGGTACCGTGACGGGCGATATCGCATGGGGCGGCAACTGGTTCTTCCTGGTCGCCGATCACGGCAAGAATCTGAGCAGCGATGCCTGCGGAGCACTCACGGAATTCGCGCTTCGAATTCGCGCAGCTTTGGAGCGTGACGGCATCACCGGTCCCGACGGCGAAGTGATCGACCATATTGAACTGTTTGGGCCACCTTCCAACGCCCGCACTGCCGACAGCCGCAACTTTGTGCTTTGCCCGGGCGGTGCCTATGATCGTTCTCCCTGTGGCACCGGCACCAGCGCGAAGCTGGCCTGCCTGGCGGCGGACGGAAAACTGGCAGCGGGAGCAACATGGAAGCAGGAAAGTATCATCGGCAGCGTGTTCGACGGGCGCTTTGAAGTGGTTAACAGTGCGAACGATTTTCCAGATGCCGATGGGCCGGTCGTGAGTCCCACAATCACCGGGTCGGCCTGGATCACTGGCGAAACGACATTAATTTTGAATCCGTCCGACCCATTTCGAATGGGAATCCGCATGGACACGAGCGGCAGCAAATGACTTCCTCAGAAAAGCATACACTCATCATCGGCGGCGGAGTCATCGGTGCTTTTTGCGGATGGTATCTGCACAAGGCTGGCCGAAAGGTCACTATCATCGACCGCAATGAATTTGGCGCGGGGTGCTCGCATGGAAACTGCGGATACGTGTCGCCAAGCCACGTGCTGCCGTTACCACAGCCCGGACAGATCAGCGTTGGCCTGAAGGCAATGTTCAGCCGCAATGGGGCCTTGAAGATTCGTCCGCGAGTTTCGCCTTCGCTGTGGGCGTGGCTGCTGAAGTTCGCCACGCGGTGCAATCGTCGCGACATGCTAACCGCCGGACGAGGCAGAAACGCCTTGCTGGCATCTTCGCGAACACTCTACCAGGAACTCATCGAAACGGAGGGGCTGGAAGTCGAATGGCAGACAAACGGATTGCTGTTCGTATTTCGTGATCAGAAGGAATTCGATCACTATGAGGCAACCGAAAAACTATTGCGGGCAGAGTTCAATGTTCCGGCCGAACGGATCGATGGAGCTTCACTGGCCGACATGGAACCTGCACTGAAGCCGGGCCTCGCCGGAGCATGGCATTATCGCAACGACGCTCATCTGCGTCCCGATCGACTGATGTCGGAGATCAAACGTCGCCTGGTCGAATCGGGCGTCACTATTGTGCCGCAGCAGGAATTTCAGTCTTTCGTGAAAACGAACGGCAAAGTTTCAGCCGTCCGCACAAACAATGGCGAATTCGAAGCGGACGAATTTGTCGTCGCGACCGGCCCGCTCACACCAATGCTGAATCAGGAACTTGGCTGTCGCATTCCCATTCAGCCGGGCAAAGGCTATTCCATCACGATGGCTCGTCCGACAATCTGCCCGACATATCCCATGCTGCTGGAAGAAGCTCACGTGGGCATCACACCATTCGACAGTGGCTACCGGATCGGCAGCACAATGGAATTCGCAGGCTACGATACTCAGCTTCGTCCCGAACGACTGCAATACCTGCGCGACGGAGCGGCTATGTACCTGAAGGAGCCAACGGCCGAACCGGTGGAAGAAGAATGGTACGGATGGCGGCCGATGACCTGGGACGGCCTCGCGTACATAGACCGCACGCCGAAGCACGAAAACATTTGGGTGGCGGCCGGCCATAACATGCTGGGCCTGAGCATGGGCACCGCGACAGGAAAGCTGATTTCCGAAATGATCACCGGCCAACCAACACATATCCCCCCATCACCATACCGCATCGGCCGCTGAGCCTCTGCCTGTGGGCCGCCATTTGCAGCGCACAAAAAAAGGGGCGCCGAAAACGGGCTCCCCTAGAAACACTCAACTTTTTTGCCGGCTGTTTTAAGGCGCAGCTTCTTCGTCAGACTCATCCTGCATCTGTGCCGTGTCTTCAGTTTCTGCGGGATCGTTTGCATCGCCTGCGGTACCACCGGGATCACTACAACCAACGGCTGTCACCATGAGTACAGCCGCAAAGAGTGAGAAGACGTACTTTGTCATTTTGGTTTCCATTCTGAGATTCGAATTTGTGAACTAAGGGCGCACGAACCAAGTACGCAGCCTAATAAAACGAAACGCACGGTGCATTTCACAGCAACCGTGCGTTTCGAAAAGTCACGAAAAGTGGTTAACAGGATCACCACTCGCCAAGAGTCTCACCACCGGAGATAGAACCTGCGCCGATCCATGTGCGCTGGTCAATGTTTTCGCTCACGAACCGTACTGATCCGTCTGCCAGCAGTACTTGCACACCGCCTGTGTGGTAGCTGCTTGGTTCTTTGATCGACATGTCTGTGACAGAGTTGTCGTTGTCGCAGGAAGGGCCGGCATTTGGACCAACCAAAGTTGTCAGCCAAGGCCCCCAGAAGACACGACCGGCAGCCCAGAATCGGCCCTGCTCATCGCTGGACCCATTCCAACCGCTTCCCGAATCGTACATCGCTTTGCAACTGTCGTAGTACGCATTGATCGCATCAACGCGAGTCTGTGCTGTACTCCAGACTCGACCATTGGTGTTGTTGGCATGCTGCAGTCGAGTGCCAGTAACGACGCGATGCCAGTTTGACCGTTTCGTTTTTGATGTGTCCCAAATACCAGTGTTCAAACCGATCTGCTGTTCGGCGACTGCGATCGTGTTACTCGTACCATCGATGAAGTCGCGAACTTTGGAACCTTTGTAGAGGGTGGCGAAGCCAGGATTGTTGGTACGCATCGACCAGTTAGAGGCCGGCCCTGCCGAAAAGCCGTACGACGTCGGGCTCATGTTGGCGGTGTAGCTGGCGTTCGCACCGGGGTCACTGGGACACACAAAAGCTGGAATTCGCGTCCGTGCCATGGTGTTGTTCACTGTGCCACCATTGTTGTTGTCCCATCGATAGTTGAAATCGATCTGATTGTAGACCGGGCCTTGATCGATGTACGGCAGCAGCATGGCTAGGCCGCTCCACGATAACCAAGCCTGGTTGTAACGCCCACCGACGTTCTCCGTTGTTCCAGCAACACCATTAGGCGTGAACATCTTGTGTACGTCGTGGTAATTGTGCAGTGCCAGGCCCAACTGCTTCAGGTTGTTTTTGCACTGCGTTCTTCGTGCCGCTTCCCGGGCCTGTTGCACGGCGGGCAACAGCAAGGCTATCAGGATGGCGATAATCGCGATCACCACTAAGAGCTCAATAAGGGTAAACCCTCGGATTCGCCGCTTCGCGAACTGTCGATTGGCTAACATCAGTCGATCCTCCAGAATAGGAATGAGAAGAAAATGGCGTGTTTAGCGAGTGCCAACGTTGCCAACACCGATTCTTAGAAAAATTAGGCTGCGTTACCACCCAAATTCGCACTTTTCCTTATTATTAATTACTAATTAACAGTAGTTGACGCAAGTACAGGTCTCTCAGGCTCTTCCGCGGCGACGTATCGTTGGTGTCACGACTCTGGAGCAGGAATTCCCCCGCTTTTCCTGGCATTCTTAGCTCTAACGCCAGTCCGCCGAGGTAAAAATAGCCCTCCTCCTGAAGCTGCTGAGGCAGCTCAGAACTTGCGGTTGCGAGTTCCATGCGCTTTAGTGCGGCGGAACTTAGCGAGGAACAGCAGGCCTCGATGGCGGCATAGAATTCTCGAATCGCCTCGGTCTCCAGCGCCTGCAGGCTTTCCCGCACCTCCTGTAGTCGGCCGTCGGCCAGCAGAATTCGTATTTCCTGTTCCGCTGCTGATATGCCGTCACCCGGAACCAGCACGGAATCGCTTACTTGTTCAGTGAGGCTCCGGAGCCGTGTGTCTACGTCCCGACGCTGGCTGGTTGTGAGCCACCGATTCTCCTCAAGCGTTCTCAGACCGGAAACAGCGCGAGCCTGGTCAATCAGCGACAACCGACCAGTCTGCCGCAAAGCTCGGTGAGCCAGTTCGACATAGCACCAAACGCGAACCAACTCAGTTTGAATCGCTTTATCATCGGGCAGCGCCCGTAAGGCGGCATAAGGAAGGCGGATCGCATTGAAGACGGCAGCCACTTTCGTCGCATCCGAAGGTGTTCCGAGTTCCAGGACGCCGTCCGCCGCTACCCCTTGGCGCGAATTGGGCCATTCCAGAAAGTAGAACAATTCGCCAGCTCGCTGCGCCTGTGCACGGACCTGAGGCGAAGTTGGATTGCCGAAGATGGTTCGCCGCGCATCGATTGAAAGGACGTTCCAGTTGGGATCAACTGACAGCCGCCGAATCGCCTGCAACTGCTGCGAATCGAGCACGATGAGAGATGGCTCCCATTCGCCGAGTCGTTCCGCGAAGCCTCCCCAAGCCCCATCGGATCTACGATAACTGTGCCGCCGTCCGTCCATCAGGTCCTGGCAAACGCCGACGTATTCCAGTAGCTCAGTACGATTGACGTCCCAACGGTTGTCCATCAACAACGATGTATTCGCCGGAGCCTGCATTGAGTTCCAGTCGCCGGCGTGATCGAGATTCGTCAACAGGATAGAACCTTTGATTCGCCACGAACCAGTATCCACCATCCGTCGCTCAGCAGTGGCCGCTGCAAACTCGTCCTCCGGAACGTTGGTCGTCCAGTAAAGATGAACTACGGCAATGAACACGCTCGCTAACTGCGCCACAATCCTGTTGCGGGTTGCTGTTACCGGTGAAACGCGAACTTCGTGGCGCAGCCGACCGATATAGAATGTGGCGGTGCCTGCCAGAGCCAGCCAAAGGTAGGCCCTGCTGACGATGCCGATGATCCCCAGAAAAATGACCAGCAACGCCCTCTCAACGTCCGCCTGCTTCCACGCATAGCGAATTGCGGCGCCGGCGACCAACAGCAGGCAGAATGCTGCGGGCCAATCGCTCCCACGGCCGAAAGAATGGACGAGACTTGGCAGGATTTGGTGATCAACAGAGTAGCACGCCGCAGTCAATGGGCGGATCATGGCGTGGAAGAACGATGGTTGAATGAATGACGCCACGACAAATGGAGTTGCGACAAGAATCCCGGCAAGTGCCTTCCGGACGACGCTATTAAACACCGACGTCGAGTGGGGGCTCGCTGCTGATAGCAAGCCGAGAAACACCACGACAAGAACGATTCCAAATTCGATGGTCGTCAACATTGCAGCCAAAGAAACCACGAGTGCTGTGATCAGGGTTGCCGTCCTGCTGCGCGGCAGATCTGCCGGAGCTACCCTTGAGCATGCCAACACGACCAGAATGACGGCAATCAACTGGTCAAGCCGTGCCGATAGACTTAGCGCCAGCAGAATCCACGCCGCTAACCATGAACTGTGTCGAGCGGCGGTGCGCCTCGCGATGACGGCAATCAAGGCCGCGACAAGAGCAGCAACAATCCAGTTGGGCCAGTAAGCCCACGCCTGAGCGAATTCCAGTTTTGACAGCGGCGGACCCCAGGCTGCGCTACTTGCAATGGTTGAAGAGTGTAGTGGCTCAACAACACTTGACTGCGTGACGGTTTCCGATGTTAGGCGACTGCAGAGGAAAATAAACGACGCCAGCCACCAACCGATCGCTGGCAATTTCCAGCCGGCGTTACTCATGGCCGCTGCTCACTAAAATCGCGCACTCGTATCCAATGGTCTGTGAACGACACGGGGGATTCCTGTTTGATGGCTGGCATGTGACAGCTCACACAGTCGTCCGTCCTGCCAGCGGCGCAAAGAGTGTGGCTGGCATGCTCAGGATCGTGGCACTGAACACACTGCCACTTTCCGAGTGAATCCTGAGCACTCATCGGCTTGTGCGGATCGTGACATGTCGTACACGTCATTTCTGAGTTGATGAAGCAGGCAGATTGTGACAGCCCAACCGGCTGGAAACGTGCGATCTCAGGGTTGTCAGGATGAATGTCCCCCGGCTTTTGTTCCTCAGGCCGGCGATGGCACTCGGCACAAAGGTTGACGGCGTCCATGCGATCCGATGTCTGCCAATGTGGATCGTGAAACGCCCCTTCGGCTTCCACGTGCCGCTTACGGGGACCGTGGCATCGCTGGCATGTAACTCCCGGCGCAATATGAGCCGTTTCAATGCGGCCATTCTCGGCTGGCAATCGCGTTGCGTGACACGAAAAGCAACGCCATGCCCGAGGTGCGTCGAATTGAGTCCCCAGCGTTGCGACGGCACCATGGCCTTTCGTTTTGGGCTGACCTGGCGTGACGTCGAAGCTATCGGTTGAGCGATACCATGTCCAACGCATTTCCAACAGGTCGAGTGCGCCAAAGGAATCCGGCAAGGTCCCCACCCAGGTGCGAGCGTGCTTACCGCTGCCAAAGCACCAGTCGATTTCAGCGCGTTGGACAACGCCACCTGTTTCGCAGACGGCCATGATGTTGCCGTCTGTGACTTCCACTGAAGCTTGTTCGTTTTGCCCAACTTCGGATGCCGCCAAAGCGGCCAGAAGTTTTAGCGAATCTGCGTCAGATGCTGGCACCAACGTATTCGCATGGCCGGTTTGATCGAACTGCTCTGCCTGCTCGTGGCAGTTGACGCACGCGTTTTCGTCGGCCCAGCCGTCGGGCGAGTTCGCCACATCGACAGCTTCTGCCACGCTGAAAATTGGCGGGGCGAATTGTCGCACACCGATCGTCAGACCTAAGAGGCTTCCAGCAAAGAGAACGGCAATCAGAAAAAAAGTCGCTCGATGAAGAGGACCAAATTCTCGTTTGCCTTTCTCACGTTGCTCCTTCATTTGATCCTCAAACCAAAATCAGTTCACCACGCCGATCGACGATGCGGTTAGGTGAAAGGCTAAGACCTGCGACCGACAATGCGTATGCAGGTCGACCGTAGCATTGTATGGTCTGGAACTCCTTGATCCACCAACCTCGCCAACGACAGCTGCGCCCAGCTTTGCACGAACGTAGACTGTTGGCGTGAGTGCACAAAAAAAAAGGGATCCGGGTGACCAGATCCCTTTTTGTGTTTTTCGACTACTCAGCAGGAGCTTCTGCTTCTTCGCCCATGTCGTCAGGGCTGTCAGCAGGAGCGGCGTCACCAGCTGGTGCGGGCGCTGTATCTGTCTCAGCACCGCCGTCGCCACAACCAACAGTTGCGACCATCAGCATCAGTGAGAACAAACAAAATACGTACTTCTTCATCAAGCTAACCTTTTCTGGTGTAATTTTCCCTCACGTAATTGTGTGGGGGTGAGAGACCTGAGCATACCGTGTCGAAACGTGCTATGCATGCCCTGGCGTTCCGAACTTCGCGAGTAAGTCGTAATTCTCAGTCGTTTTCCGGCAGAAAATGTGGGCGTTCCCTGAATAACAGTCAACGCCAGCGGAAATCATTCGAGAATGACGACAGATGCGTGCCTCTGGTTCTGCGTCCGATAAGTCCGCCTTCATTAACCGTTAAAGCTTTTCTGCAATGCCCGCAACCAGTGATGTCGTCGTTTATCAGGGGATTTCGATGACCAAATGGGCGAAGACGAACCTGCTGTCCGGCATGAAATCACCAGCCGTGCGCAGGTTGTCGCCCGGCACCAAGCTGTATCGAGTGGCTGACAAGAAGAGAATGGACAACGAGGCAGGCCGAGTCGATCCTGAAGCTGCCAACTGGTGGTCAGGACAAAAAGCGTTCAACAAGATGATGAAGTACTGCGTCGAGCAGGATTCACTGGGCCGCGGATTAGGCTATGCCGCTCGGGAAGCCAGCGCCGTGTTGTTTCAGTGGAGCGATTGCGACATGCTGGTGGAAGCCTATGTGAAAAAGAATGTCAAGATCTTCTACGGTAGAGGCAATGCTCAGTCAGAAAATTTCCGTGGCACGAACGTGACGTTTGGCGGGTGGGACGACATCGAGCAGTGGTTTATACCGGGTATGTCGCAGCGAGACGCGTTGGGTGGTGACCGCCAGCACACTCATTTAAGCGCCAAGGGAGCATCCGTCATTCAGGTGTATCGGACCTCCTCAATCCGCAGTGTGTTGGCGAGTGCGAGGTCGTTTCGCTAACGGCATGGACTGACCAGACGTTCAGTGATGAAGACTTTGCCCGTGAACTGACAGCAGCCCGTCACGCATCCAATCCGACTACGGTTGTTCGCTCAGGCTCACAACAAGCATCGAGTGGCGTGGAATGGTTGCGTGACCTGTGTTCGCCTCCCTTTTCATAAGCCGCTTTTGTTACATTGCCACGCACGTTATTCTTTACAACTTCGGTGTAAGGAAGCGAGATCTATAAAGCGGGAGAACAGCGGTGTCGTCAGCTCGGGGGCGTTCCTGGCGTCCGGAACGAAAGGTCAATGCAAAGGAGTCGCGTAACCGCACAATTATTGTGCTGGTCGGGCTACTTGTCGCGCTGGTCGGCTTTCTGGCAATCACCCCGTTCTTGCGAGAACCGGCCGTTCGATTTGTCAGCCTGATGCCGGACGAATATCAGCCGGATCGCACCGGGCTGCCTGTTCTGCCACCGTCGCCTTCAACGGTAAGCTCAGCGGCGCTGCACAAAGTCTTCCAGAAGTTGCATGAACTCAGCGAAGACCGAGTTTTGAATCCAGAGCGCGTTGAATCGCCGGAAGAACTCAACAGTGCCGTCGGCTCTGACAAGCGGCTGATTCTGTATTCCGCATGGGACACCGTCGTCGCGTACGACAAAGATTCCTCAAAGGCGGTCTTGAAGTTTCGCCCCAGTGGAAAACAGGACGTGTCGCAGGATGTCCCCGTCGCCGAATTCATAGCCTCACTTGATGAACTGCGGGCTGAACAAATCACACTGCTGCTCGACCCACCGTCACGCACCAGCGGGCTGGCCAACGGCGGGCTAAGTGATGATGCGATGCCATTGCTGGCAGCGGCAATCGATGAAGCGAATCTATCGAAGCTGGTGGTCATTTGTGCTCACGACGCGGGCCAGCGCAGTTGGGAATACGTGGCCGATTCGAATTCCGCAGCCGATGCCTCTTCAGAAGGTGAGTCCGCAGTCGCCAGCGATCCACTTCCAGCCGTCGCAAAATTTTCCGGCACCGCGTTCGGCCACTTTGTTCGGCAGGCTGTGATGGACGGCCATACGGGGACACCGAATGCGCTGTTCAGCAACGTGCGAGACAATGTCTCGAAATGGGTAGAGAGTCAATACGGCGAAAACCAAACTGTGGTGATGCTGCCGAAACAAGCAAAGGCAGATCGAGGCCTGTTGGACGCTGGTCGACGTCTTAGCGAAAGTGACCTACAGGAAAAGAGCTCACTGGCAGAAGCCGCAGCAAAGGCAGTGGCGGCGGCGGAAGGTAGCGAAGATGCCGACGCGAAGAAGTCTGAGGTCGCAGCCGCCGAACAGAGCAAGCAGGATTCTGATGAAGCTCATTTGCAACAGCAGATCGAATTGCGAAATCAGCTTGCCGCATCCGGCGACGCAGCGGCCGCCATGCCGGATCATTGGGTGAGACTAAACGCATCGTTGCTGGCGGCGGAATTCGCTTTACTAAATGGCGATCAAGCCGTGTTTGAAAGCATGTACGAAGACGTAAAAAGTCTTTCGACGCAGATCTCAGACCAGCTCATTCAAGCCACGACGACCAACGACGGAAGCCGGTTCTCTCCCTGGCTGACCTTCGCACCCTCCGAACCTGCTGCCTCTGATCAGGTGACGCCCGAACTGTTGCGCAAATTTCCGCGAACGGTAAGAGACGTCGGGGCGGCCGAGGATCCGGGTTCGCTGGACGACGACCTGACGCGAGAAGGCGTTCCGCGAGATGCCTTCGTGGAATGGTTTGTTGCAGACCTGAACAGCCTGGCGAAAATTGCAGCGGCACAGCAATCAGAGAAGCTGGCCGTGGCAGCTCGCTTTTTGCAGCGATTGCCGGGTGAAGACTGGCCGAAGAACGAATGGCCGCAGGAATTCTTCACCGTCGACGAAGTGCTGGGAGCTGCCGGCCCCGACGATTACCCGGACCTGCTGAAACCTTTGCTGGACCTGATTGAAGCGCGGCGGAGTATTCTTTCAGTCGCCACAGGCAAACTGCCCGACGGTCGCCTGATTCGTTCAGACGTATGGGATCAGGCCGAGGTCCAAAACGGCATTCGCGAAACACTGACGCGGCTGACCGCTGCCGAACGCTGGCTGGCCATAGGACCGCGTGGCCTGGACATGGCCCAACAGAAACTCAGCGAGGCACTGGCCAGCACTGAGCAATTGAAGCGAGCTTTGGCGGAACGGCAGAGCCTGGTGTCACTCAAGGATCAACAGACGACGGACCTGCCGTTGCTGATTCAGTTTATTGCTCAACAGCAGGAAGAAGTACCGTTTGAGCGTGTGATGTTTGAATCTGCAGCGGAATTGGCCGATGCGGCCATGAACGGCACCGCTGGCGTGGACGCGTTTCCCGTTGGACTTTTTAAGCAGCCGGGGTTGAGTCAGGCGGATATCAACGCGATGTTTGCCCTCACGCGAGACTACTCGCAATCCGACCCACCGCGTGCGATGGATCGCGACCATCTGACTCGGCTGAATGAATATATTGAGGAACGAGTTAGCGACGCATCAACTTCATCAGAACGCATGCGACTAATGTCGCTACCAGGGCTTGGTGACCAGCGGTTTGCGTTGGTCGACCAACTTACATCGTCGGGCCGTCCGACCGAAATCGGTGACGACAGACGAACCGGGTTGTGGCTGTCGTTTTGGTCGATTCGCTTGCTGGACGCAGCGACGAAACAGAAGCAAACCGACTTGTGGAAGCAATGGCAGGGCCTGATCAACTTGCGAAGCAAAGGTCATTCGGCCGAAGTGGTTTCCGCGCGAGCTCGGCTGGCGTCTTCACTACGCACCGCCTGGAATGACCTTCGACCAGAGAAGCTTGACCGCGGCGAAAAGTCGCGACCGATCTTTGTATCGCTGGACCGGGCCAAAGAACTGGTGGCAGCCGATCTAGCTCAACGGCATGAAGCCAGTGATCGAAATCGCCAAAACTATGCATCGATATACTCAGACGTAACGGACGCCGCCCCGCCGACGACGTCTTACGCTCTACAAGTTCCAAACGCGCCACGGAACCTGGTGAACCTTCAGGCTGAGGTTCCGTTGACGATCCAGGGAGCGACGCGGTTGTACGTGTCACAGGCCAACGTAGACCTGCAAAACAAACACGACAAGTTGACCGAGACCTGGAGAATGCTGGATAACGTTGAGGCCAATACGAAGCTGACGTTCAGATCGAGCGGCGGAGTTACGGACAAGACACAGATACTGTTGGCGATTGCCAATCAGGATGACATCGTCGTGGCAACAAAGCCGTTCGTGCTGGAACCTGACCCGAACACGGAGTGGCAGGTCCAGTTCTTCGCCAAGTCTGATCCGACAAGGCTTCTAAGGTTACTCAACAATCAGTTGGAGTTGCCCCCGACAACTCGCGACGAAAAGGGCAAAGACAAACCGGTCGCATTGCTGGTCCGACTGAAGCAGGAATCCGGGCGAGCAACCAGTGTGGCGGTGCAGTGCCGCGACTCTGCTGGCAAGGCGTTCTGGCCCGGGGCACCACAGGTGCTGAAGGTGGAAAATAAGCTAAGCGCGTTCCTTCCATTGAAGCCCATTGCTGCCGCCGATACGCCGCCGTCCGCCGCAGCAGCCGTTCCTGAATCCTTCAATCTGCTGGACGGCATTACCTTCGAAATCACGGCCAACGGAGCGTCGGCGGAGCCCATTAAAATCTACCCAAAGCTGACGTCGCCGAGCGTTTATGTGCAGGTATCGCGGCCAAAACACGATGGCAACAGTCCGCTGACATTTACCGTGACCCCCCGAGAGGCAAACGACACACTGCGGCCCGAAAAGATCGGCGTGCAGGTGCATTTCAATGCGGAACTGGAACGTCTGCGCGAGGGCGGAGGTTCGACCGGTCTGCCCAGCCTGCCGGAAAGCGGCCAGACATTCACGTACACGTTTAACGACAAAATTCAGGGATTGTATGAATCCGAACGGCTCGAATTTGGTTTAAGTGTCGCCGGGGTGCCGCATGCTTTCCGCTATCGACTACGAAGTTCGGGTGTCGACCATCTCGACAGTGAACTAACACCTGCCGTGCGAACAGAACTGGAACTGGCAGATTCGAAAGTCGTCAAGCCAGTGCCAGGACAGGACGTCTTGATGGTGGGCGAAAACTGGCTGCAGGCGGAACTGAACGTGCTGCTGCACATTCATGGTGGCGAACGCGACTTTTCCGGTGGTGAACCGAATTGGGTGTTACAACTGCAGGCGGTGGACGCCGCCAACATCGGTGCTCAGCCATTTTCCATAATGAATCCCCAAAAACTCCGTCGCAAATACGACGAAACAATCCAGGCAGTCGCTTCTGAAGACGCAGCGTGGAACGTGAGTACTCACACCGCACTGTGGGGCATCCGCGGTTACAACATTTCTGCGAACCGAGGTAACAACGGAGATGGCCGCTACAACGTGATTGGCCGACTAAGCCACGCCAGCGGAGGCCAGTCGAATGAAGATTCGGCTGAGTTTGTGTTCGATGCAACAGCTCCGAAAATTGGTGCACAGGGGATTGAGTTAGTCGAATATGATTCCCGGCAGGGCTGGCCCGCCGACAAGCCACTGATCGTGCGTATTCCATTTGAAGACGCGGAATCTGGTGTGGCAGACATCAGCGCAGGGCTTATCGAAGGCGAAATGCGTCCATTAAAGGTCAGCGAATTATACAGAGCCACCGCTCAATTGAAGATTCAGCCGGACGATCCGGGTGTACCGCAATTCGGGCCAAACGACAGACGGCAACAAGCGACACTGTATATTCAGGCCGCAAACCGAGCGGGCATTAAAACTGAGGTGACGAAGAAGACAATTCTGTTCAGCCCACCCGCTGCCTCTATGGCAGCTCCGTCCGCCGAACCGGGTGCGATCGAATACAAATCAGAATCCGAAGAAACTTTGACTCTGATTCTTGAAGGCTCGAAGCTGAAGTCAAATCGCAGCAAGTCCGGAAAAGGCAAGGTAGTCTTTGAGGACGTTCCACCGGGCACGTACAAGCTTTACGGCGTACCAGGCGGCATGCTAAGTGTTACAGTCAAGCCGGGTGAGACGACGAAGCTTCCGGAGGAAGAACCGGTAAAACCGGAAGCTCCAAAGAAATAGACAAAGGCGGACACATATAACTCCCTCGACGGCTTCTCGCCTCGAACAGGCGTTCAAGATTGTACAGTGATATCTCGCTCGCCATTAACAACGCCACAAAGTCACGAACGAAGCCGCCAAAGGTACTTTGCACCTCACACAGACAAGACGAACTCAACACATCGCGAGCGAAGCGCGAAAACCTGCAGGTACGCTCACTTCGCGGAATGATAACCAGGGCTGTTGGATCAAGGACAACGGAATCGGATGAGATCAATCTTCTATAAGGTTTTGGAATGGACACGTTTGTTGTTCGGCATGATGCCGCGCTCAGGCGTGGGTAATGTGAAGGTCTATCTGATCATTCATTATTGCTTTATCGCTTTGGTGGCCATCACTTTGGCGATCTTCAGCAATGTCATTCGCGACGCCGTTCCCGGACTGCGCGGTGGCCTGAAAATGTGGGACTGGCTGGAAAGAACGTGGTGCGGCGTCGCGTTTTTGATCGTCTATGCCATCATCCGCATCGTGCTGTACCTTATGGAACTGCTGGGCATTGAAGACGATTCTGAATTCCCCGACATCGAAGCCGATTGGGAAGAAATCTTAGACGCGCTCGATCGCGAACGACTGCCGATCGACGATGTGCCGCTGTTCCTCGTCAACGGCTTCACGCCTCAACAGGAACAAAGCGCGTTCGATGCAGCATCGGAAATTGAATGGCGAGTCGTTGCGCCGCCGGTCACTCAAAAATCGGCCGTGCTTCGAGTATTCGCGAACGACGACGCGATATTTCTGTGCTGCACCGGAGTGGGCTCAACCAACCTGCAACAGGGGAAAGTTTCGAACGAACCATCGTCACGGTCATCCGCGCCGGTCGCTCATAGTGGCGTCACCGGGACTCAGGCCGCTGGCCAGTTGAAGGGCGTGGTCGATCGGGCCAAATCCGTGACCGGCACAAACCCCGCGATGGGCGCTCCGCCACCTCCACCGCCTCCTGCTGGTGCTGCTCCGGCGGGCGGTGCTCCGATGGCCCCACCTCCGCCACCGGCCCCCGTTGCCGGCACGGGCACGCAGTCAAAAGGTATCGGCGCGTTTTTCGGAACAATTGCGCCGGGTGGGCTGAAGCGAGCGATGGAGACATTCTCCGGGTTAAACCGCAGCGATGCGAAAGGCTACGGCAAGAAGCGGCTGGCTCCGCTGTCCGAACTGGAAAGCATGATCGGCATTCGACGCATCGAATTTGTGTGCCATCTAATCAATCGATCGCGAGCACCATATTGTCCGATCAACGGAATGCTGCAGGCCGTGCCGTTTTCATGGGCCGAAGAAGTAGACTACGCTCGCAAACTGGCACCTGCGATTCGAGACGACGTGGTCGCCGTTCACGAACGACTGCAGCTTCAATTTCCGGTTGTGGTTGTCGTCACGGAACTGGACGACGTACCTGGCATGCGAGAATTCATTCTGCGCGCGAACCGGCTTCAGCCAGGGCTGCGGCTGTCTCGCGCTGGCAGTAGCTTTGCAGCCGGAGCAGACGTCAGCGACAAGAACGCCGAATGGGTCATTGAACGTGGGATGCAGTGGTTTCGTGGCTGGGTGTATTCAGCGTTTTCGTACGACCTGGACAACAAAGAAAACCAAAAGCTGTTCAACATGCTGTGCGAAGTTAACCAGCGCAAGAATGCTTTGGTGACGTTGCTGCGTGAGAGCCTTTACAAAGTCGTGACACCGCGAGCTCGCCTGCAGGGCTGCTACTTTTGTGCGACAGGACAGGCGTCTACAGAACAGGCGTTCATCCGAGGCGTGCTGGACAAGTTGCCGGAATCGCAGGGCGATGTGGCGTGGACTCCGCAGTTAAAGCGATCGCAAAAGCGTTCGTCGACAATTGCCTGGGCCTGCTTTGGCGCAGCCGCGTTGTTGATGGTTCTGACCGTATTGCTGGCCCGCGGACTGACAGGCGGAGGTGCGTCATGAGCAGCCGAAATCCAGACAACTGGCGCGGTGGTCGGAAGTCGCAGCGAGCTGCCGATCGGGAGGTCGCCGCAACACCGGAATGGAAGCGAACAAAGCGCAAGACGGTCACTGGCACCGGTCGCCGTCGCAACACAAAAGTGATTCTACCGTTGCTGTTGTTAAGCGGTTTGGTTGCTCTGGGAGTTTGGCTCTACAACTTCGAACGAGAAGTCCACACGCACTTTATTGTGCTTGATTTGTTGAAGGACTCACCGCTGTTTGATGCCACGCCGTCGCCCGAGTTCCCGGATCTTTCCGAGGCGAACTCGCAGGTCGCTACGACGACTCAGGCACGGTTTGACGGACTGGGAAAACTGATCGCCGAAGGCGACACCAATCCGTCAAAAGCGCAAGCGATCGTCGTGTACTTGCAGACGCAGATTATCCCCGACAACAACGGCGATTTCATCTGCCTCACCAAAAGCAGCACGCCCGATGTCGTGGGATCCGGCGGCGGCGAAAAGCTATCGACGCTAAGACAGCAATTAAAACAACTGATGACCGAAACGCAGTCGGGTTGTGTGGTGCTGCTGGTCGTTGATCAGCAGAAGACTTTGCACGACTGGCGTCTGGGCGACCTGCACGCAGACGTTTCGGCGGAAATCCTCGACTGGCCTAACGACGAAGAACTCTCACGCCTTGTGGTCATGACATCCTGTTCGGGCGCCGAAGAAAGCACTGCGGGCTATGCGGGCTCAGGTGGTCAAACGGCCTTCGGGCATTTCGTACAGCAGGGTTTCAGTAAGTTAGCAGACACCGCTGCGGAAGGTGCCGACGAAGGAGACGGGACACTTAACGTCCGAGAATTCTGTGGCTTTGTGAAAGACCGAGTCGACCAATGGGCACGACAAAATCGGCGGCCGAGCGGGCAGACGCTTCGCATCAGCCCGGACCTCGAAGCTTTAAAGTCTTCACACAAACAACGAAATCTGGCGCTGATGAAAGAACTGCCGGACACGACTCAAACACTCACTTTCCGAAACCCGTCTGGCATCGTCAGGACGCTGCAAAGCCACTGGGAAAAACGTAGCGAGCTGGATGCGCAACTCGCATGGCGATGGCGACCGTTGAAGTGGCAGGCGGCCACGGAATACCTCTTGCGAGCTCAAGCGGCCATGCTGGAGGGAGACAACAACCGCGCGACCGCGCTTGCCAACAAAGCGGCAAGGCAGCTTGAACAGTTGGAGGAAGCCACGAAGCGGGCAGCGCCGACTATCGCTGAATTAGGCCGCGACCGTGGTCTACCAATTGCATCGAAGTTGAATGAGGTCCGGAACAGCAACAACGATCCCCCCACGGACGTGCTGGAAGCCAACATCGCAGCCTATCCGTTTGGCCGTTTGGGGCTGACCCAGCCAGCGGCGCCTGATGTGGATGCAATCAAACAGCGGCGAAGCGAAGCGGAACAGATCGCGTCGAAAGCCATCGGCATCACGGCGACTGTCAAAACTACGCTGCTGGAAGCCGAAGATCAGTTGCTGAAAACGGAAGATCAATTTTTTCTGCGACCACCAAAGTTGGACGCCAGCGCCGTGGCGGTGGACGAAGGTAAGACAGGGGCTGAACGCTGGCAAAAACTGGATGACTTTATCGCCGCACATCAGAAAAACGATGTGCTGTTTCAACGGTGTCTCACTTCGGCCGAAACGCTGGCTCGCTGGGCGGCGGAATTCCCTCTGCCGGCGGATGAAAAATTCCATAGCGACTGGAAAGATCTGTTAAGGAAAAACCAACCCGCGAATCAACCGTCTGACGATGCTTCCCAAAAACTGTTCGACCGAGCAGAACAACTAGCGGGTGCATTCTCATCGGACGTGGCGGGGCGAGCCAAGCGGCTTTGCTCCGAAGCCTTCCGCCTGTTGGTGGCAACCAGAATGCTGCAGAAGCTGCGTCACGAAGAAGAAGCCGAGACGACGTTGTCGACCGTTCAAATGGCTGACCTGTCGAAAAAGATGGACGACTGGTACGAAGTCACCACGCAGTTGTTGATTGCCGTTCAGACCGCGCAGAACGAACTGGCCGCCGCGCTGTCGGAATCGACAAAGGGACGCGACAAACAGGTGCTCGCGTATCAACAGGTTAAAGCGACTCTGAACATCGCGAACCTCGCCCCCGACAAGCGAGGCAAACTGATCGCTGCACTGCTGAAGCTGGATGAAGCGTTAAGTCAACCGGCCGACGATCAAAGCGACAAGTCGGCCGAAAACGCAGACAACAATCAAAGCGTCGCGTCGCAGGACACGATGGCAGGCGTGCTGTGGCGCATGCAGTTTTTGAACCTGTTTCTGGATGCCGCACGCGACATCGATAACTCATCGAAAGCGTCTGAAACCAAGGATGTCGAACAGTCACTGGCCAACATCCTGACAGAAAAAAGCGACGTCAGCCAGAAGCAGGCGGCTGAGCTGGGAACAGTCGTCCGCGCATTCTGGCAGAAGCGTCGCGACGCCGCAGACAATGCCGAGACCGCTGTGGATGAGAACACGCGGAGCTATCTCGAACATGCCGACGTTTGCGTGCGAGGGTTTTCTGCGTTCGACGAAACACTGCTGGAACGTTCTCCGACGGAACGACTGCATCGGTTGTGGCAGGCCGACTACTGCCTTCTGCAGGCCGACCGCCTGTTGCACAGCCAGTGGGTGCGTCCCGACGACAGCGAACCGTGGATCGACAACGCCTGGTACGCGAAGCGCGCAGGCACGTGGTTAAACACGGCGGAAGAACTGGCGGCCGTGATGACTACCAGATCAGGCTTGCCCGCGTTCCTGGATAACGACCTGAACGCCACTCGAAAGAGGCTAACCGAATCTGCCAACTGGAACGTCACGGTCGCTCCTACCGGCGCGAAGAAATTTGACCTTAGCGAACAGGCGCAATTTTCTGACGACGTCAGCCTGGACGTTGTCCGCAGCGCCAACGTGCCCCAAAACGGTACAGCCGCCGTCAGACTTCTTCCTCAGATTCCTGTCCCAGCGATTCAATTCCCCAGCACGCCGATAGCTTTGCCGCTGGTTTCAGATTCGTCAAACGTGACGACCACTGTTGAACGCAGGGGTGCGCCAGTGGAAGGCGAATGCGATCCGGCGGCGTATGCGGTCGACGTCTTTTTTCGAGGTCGCAGCTGGAATTCCACTAGCACGCTGGAAGTCAATCCGTGTGCAGGCGACTTCTACGTGGTGGCCAAAGCAAAACGCACCGAAACGGCCAGTGTCGTGATGCAGGGAACGAGTAACCGCCCCATCATGTTTGTGCTGGATATGTCAGAAAGCATGAAGGATCCGTCCGGCGACAGATTGAGATACCAGGTCGCACTCGACACTCTCGAAGACTTCATCGACAACGACCGATTCGACAAGACCACACTCGCTGGTTTGAAGGTGTTTGGGCATCGCGTCAGGTCCCGACGCGGGGAACGAGTCGAGAACCCGGATTACACGCGACTGTTTGGTAAATCGATTCCGCCGGGGGTAACGGCGAATAAAGACGTGTGCACTGAACTTCGGTTGACGAGCATGGACTTTGATGGCAAGCAAAAATTCAAACAAGTGATTAAGAAACTTCGGGAACTGAAATACTGGGGGATCACGCCTCTTGGCCAGGCGATCGAACAATCTTTGGTCAACCAGGATGGTTTGAACGGAAAGCCAGGCATTGTTATCGCCGTGACCGACGGTGCTGCGACAGACATGGGCCTGGATCTCGATGGAAAGCCAGCGCCACCAGGGAACACCAATCATACAGGGCCTTTACGGGAGGCGTTGAAAGCTAGCCAAAACAGCAAAGTCGTAATCGTCGCACTCGACTTTCAGCCAGGCGGACTACAGCGAAGGATTCTGACACAAGTCTTCGTCAACGACTGCGGCATAAAAGAGGATGACGTCGTCGACGCTTCCAACAGTGAAGAGCTGTATGACAAATTCGACGACAGTCTGGACCCGCAAGAGTACACCGTCGCCAGTCGCCTTCGGAGTGTAGACACGAGTGCCAGGCTGGGCGAACCGACTTCCCAATTAGAACCGGCCGATGACTACACTCTGCAGTTTGCCGGAATCAAGAGTAGTCAGGACGTCTCCTTACGCGCCGGTGATCTGGTCAGGTTCTTCGTCAACTGGAACGTAAACCAATTCAACTACAGCCGTGACGGCAGCAGCCGACTCGTGCAGCCGGCAAGGGCCAGCAGCTCAGCCGCCGAACGCGATGCGCCTCGCATGCTGCGATCTGTGCTGAACAAACCGGTTGAATATTCGACGTATGCCGAAGCAAACAAGAATGGGTTGCTAAGAGTCGCCTTCAGTTTGATGCTGGACCACGACCGAAGAGATCTGCCAGTCCGACAGCCTGCCGAAGTCGATTTCACTTTTGGGTCAGAAGGCAATGATGTTCCGCCAGATCGCGTCGAACAGGAATTCACGTCAGAGTGGGGTGCACCTGGTTGGCGATTCGTCATCGAAGACTGGCCCGAAAGACGCAACCTCGTTTATGTCGACGCTGTCTGGAAGATGGAACGGACAACGCCGGAAGTTGTTGTCGAATACAAGCCGATCGTGACTCAGGAAGGCGAGCTGATTGGCGGCGTAGATTCGCTTCCCAAGTGCCGCATTTCCAATACCCTGTTGCCTGACGGAACGTTGCAGGTCCGCCTCAACCCAATCCAGGGTTCGCCGGATGCCGCAGACAACCGAGTTGCCGATATTCGCGTGGAGATCGGAACCGCCGACCGCCGGGAACTCAACAGTGCCTTCATGCCGGACGAAGTCGCAACCACGATTCGCCGCACAGAAAAGGGTTCCGTGATCTATGAATTTCAGGGCGGATATACAGATACGGAGCTGCAAAAAAAACAAATCGCCCTCACATCACACGCCGCTCGACAAAACAACGCGTTTGTCGTCGAAGGCATGAAAATCGCCCCGTAGACCAAACAGCCACGTGCGCTGGTCGGAACAATGCCACTACAGTCGCGCATGGAGGCGTAGATCGGCAGAATCCGCAGATCGGCGTGTTGCCGCAGCGTGCCGTCGCCCGCATCGCCGCCCAGGACCGGCTTCTCACCTTGTTGCTGTTCATTGCGCACGCGTAACATGTGCCCGCAGGTTCTCACGATCATGAGAACCACCGCAATCGCAGCCGTGAAATCGGCAGCACACCTCATCAGGTTTGCGCAGGGACGCCGAACCGAATGTCTTTCTCATCCACATACGCCATCAAGCCGGCCCATTGGCTGCTGGTGGCCACCATCGCGTTTTCGACCACCGGCTGCATGAGTCAGCTGGGGCGGTCCCATTCGTCATTGCGCCCAAGAACAGCTTCTACCTGGGAGCCGGATACGTCCGTCTTTCGTTCCCAGGATGCTCGCCTGCCCGGCATGCCAACGATGACGATCAAGGCCGGGAAGCCAGCGACGGAAAATCATCTGAAAGATATCCTGCAAACGTCCGGGCATTCCTTGATGGAATCCGCTGCGACGGCACCAGAACCTCCCGAACAACCAACGCGGCCACAGGCTCGCCTGTTGACACCAAGTTTTGCCACCGCAGCCAGCGAACAACGTCGTCCCGCAGGTGCCGGTGAGTACTCGGGAATCGTCATTCAGCCAAAGCAGTCACAAACGGAGACGCCCGATGATTCCGAGATCACCGGATCGCATACCAGCAAAGGTTCCGGACACAGCATCGGCTTCACTGCAGATCACATTCGACAATTGATGGACAGCCAGTCTCGCAATGAGATGTCGGACGGAAAAGTGCTCAGCGACCTGAAACCTAAATGGCAGGTCCTGAATACAGCCACGCAAACGGCATCGAACGTGAGTGCAGACTCAGTCAACACAATCAGTCCGGCATCAGCTGAGGCCGGGCAACAGCAGCAGCCATTCACTTCCACGCAACAGTCGACCATTCAGGAAGCAGCTCAATCGCGAGAAGTGCCGACATCAACGGACGAAGCTGAAGAACCTACAGCAGAAGAACCGTCGATGCTGGAGCGGCTGCGAGGCTTCTACGGGCCAGCTGCGCCTGAACAAAAAACTCGACAGCGCTGGATGAAACCGTTCCAGAAGTTATCGTCGCCGTGGAACGTCTTTCGAGACAAAGAAACGACGGATAGCCCGTCCGGCGACCAGTCTCCCTTGCCGCCGCAAACGGTCGAACTTTCAGATGAAGTCGAAAGCAGTTCGTCCGAAGTCAATCCATTGTTATCGCAATTGATTGAAACCATCAACAATGAACTCAAGGACTGGCCTCGGCAACCCAACGGCACACCAGACGACCTGGCTGCGTACCAGCGTCGCGAGCAGGATCTGAGACTGCTATACCTGATTGCCAACGAACCAGGTGCTGCGGTTGCCGCTATTGATTCCCTGCCTAACGGCGATCAGGACTTCTGGCAGGAAGTCATGCTCGGCCTGGCTCAATACCGTTCTGACGAACCCGATGTCCCGCGGCAGCAGCGTTTGAGTAACACAGTCGGCCAGTTGCGTACCGCCGTCCGAAGACTCGCCCCCCTGACAACGCTGCAGATTCGACGCATTGACATCTGCAGCCAGATTTACAGTTTTGGTCGAGTCGAAACGTTTTCGTTAAACGAATTCGACCCTGGCGATCCAATCCTGCTGTATGTCGAACTCGAAAACTTCGCGTCACGGCTGACCACGACTGGCAGCTACGAAACCAGCTTCGACGCTCAACTGAAGTTCTTCGAAGACGGCAGCGACGAAGCGATCGAAACAGTTGAACTGGCCGAGATCACGGATCAATCGACCTCGGAACGAGTCGACTACTACCAAAGTTTCGAGCTCACGATCCCGTCGCACTTGACCTCAGGCCGCTACCGTATCGCAGTCCAGTTGCGCGATCGCACCAGTGGCAAGAAGGCGCAGGAATCTGTCGAGTTCCGCGTGAGATAGCCCGCTTCCAAGGCTTCACTTCGTTGCAGGGCACAGCGGCTGCGCTGTCGTAACCACCAACGCTGATGCACACGCTGGCATCCGACCAATCGCCGCCGCGACAGGGTTCTGTTGCAGCGGCCAGGAAACACTTCGCTCCCGTCGCGCTTCCGCCAGCGACATTGCCGCTGCAATCGCCATTGGCAGCCTGAGACCGTCCCGCCTTCGCTATCCGACAGCGCGTTCCTCATAACCAGCGCAAGCATCACGCTCGCTACTGGATTACCCGAACTCGCCATCCCGTAGACAGTTGCGCGGCGGTGTTGCCTTTTTGCAACCTATGTTTCGATTGGTGATCGAGTTGTCTTAACGCAACTTGCCGAAAACTTTTCCGAATGGGTCATTTGCAGAAAATCGTCGGAAGATTTTCAGACTACAAGGATCGAAGCATAGTCATGTCTAACTCAACAAGTACTTTCCCGGCCGAGCCACCGTCAGCACGAACGGACGACACCCTGGCGAAAACAGCGCGCAGTGCGTACCGATTCCAAAATCGCGAAACCGCTGCGAGCCCACCAACCTCAAACGCGGCGTCATCAAAGCCCCCGACTGCGCCAGTAGCACCGAAAACACGACCGCGTGGTCGGCTGCTGATCGCCATCCTGATGTTCTCCGCGTGCGGAGCGGGAATCGCCACCGTCTGGGACTCGCTGCTGCGATACCAGGCGTATGGCATTGTGACCGGAAAAGTCATCAACGTATCGGCCCCGATCGACGGCGTGTTGCAATACGTTCACGTGCGTGAAGGCGATCATGTCCGCCAGGACGCTCGACTGGCAACGGTGTTCGATCTGGATTTCGAACATCGTCTGCAACGGATCTCTGATGAATTGAAGATGGCTCAGGCCAGCCTGCACGCTGAGATTGCCAAGGTGCAGTGGCAGTCAAAGGTGCAGGAAACGGAAATGACAAAATCCATGGCCGACTTCTTTGAAGGGGCCAGCAACATGTATCAGGAAACCGCCGCACTGGGCGTCATTCGCAACGAACTGGCTCGCACTCAGGCGCTATCGCAAACGCATGCTGCCAAAGAAATGGACTTGCGAAATCAGACGATTCGCGAACAAGCCGGCACTGACAAACTCCGAGCAATTCAGAAAGCCTTGCGAGTATTGAAGGAACGAGCGGAAACGGCAGCCCGGATCCCTCGACTTGGTTCTGAACAGATTGCTCCGCTGGTAGCAAAAGTCGACATGCTGTTGAACGAAACCGAACGCATTCGCGAATGGATTCAACAGGGCGAGCTGAAAGCACCGGTCAATGGAGTTGTGCTTTCGCGGCACCATCCGGCAGGCGAATGTATCAAGTCGCATGAGCCGCTGTTTTCTGTCATGGAAGAATCATCACTTGAGATTCAACTGTACCTGCCTCAGGAATTGACCGCTGATTACAACGTGGGCGACACCATCAAACTGAAGATCGAACCGTTTGAACAGCTGGTTCCCTGCGAAGTGACGGCTATTGGAACTGAGCATCGCCAGCCGCCTCCCAACATCGAAGTTTTCTACCGCAAGAACGTAACGCTGCTGCCAATTCGCGTTCGACCATCGCAGGAATTCGCTGGTGATCGACGAATGTCTGTCGGAGCAGTTGCCAAGTTGCCGCACTTTTCGCATCGCGGATAGAAAATGATCAATCGCACCGCCACCGTTTTTGCCATTGTGTAGTGAAGGGCCATCTCATGAACACCAAACCCAACAAAATATTGATCGTCGATGACGATCAGGCGACTCAAAAAACGATCGTCGACACGATCGTCGACACCGACACATCGTACGTGGTCGCAACCACCAACGACGCGGGTCTGCGGGCTGTTCAAAACGATTCCGAAATATCACAGGTGATCATTCGCGCCTGGTCAATCGACATCGACGCGTTGGACTTCTGCGAACGCATTCGTCTCCAGCGGTCTCACGATGATCTTCGCATCATTGTGATCCTGCGAAACGACGAACGGCCGTTGGGAGCTCAGATGCTGATTGCCGGTGCCAACGATCTGCTGATCGGCGACTTCGAACCTCGCGAACTGCGTATGCGAGCTCATATCGTTCCGTCAGACCAGGTCAAACGCGTTGATCCGGCTCACACGCCCCAGAGTGCTCCTGATGTCGTGAGTGATCGCCCAAAGGTTCACGTACCGGCATTTGATGCCGTTTCGTGCCGATTCACATTCGGGCACAACGAATTGCAGATTGCGGAATGGGAAGCCGATCCCGATGTGAAAAAAATCCCGTTGGACAAAATCATCGTCTGCCCGCAATGCAGCGCCGTGCCGACGTTTCGAGCCGGTTGCGGCGAATGTGGCGGAGCGTGGACAGTCCCTGAAACGATCATCCATCACTATGCGTGCGCCCACGTGGCTCCGGAACAGGAGTTCTATTCAAAAAGTGGGCTGGCGTGTCCCAAGTGTCGTTTAACAGACCTTGTGGCCGGTTCCGATTTCGAACAAATGCGAGGGTGCCTGAAGTGTTCTGACTGCAGCGCCATCCTGTCGGAACTAAGTATGGTCGGTCACTGCCTGGCGTGCGAACATCGATTTGCAATGGCGGACGGAATTGAAATGGAAATCTATGGGTACCAGATCGGCAGAGCTTTGGACGCGGCAAGCGTGACGCCGCCAAACTTCCATTCGCCGCGTCGCGTGGCAAATGCAGATCAACACACATGGCAGCCGGACACTGTCGGTTCCTACAGCATTTAAGACGGCAGACAAAATAATGGAATTTCAACAATCAACACTCACGCCGGAATCATTCGTTTCCGGCGATGCATGTCGAGTCTCGGCGAACGCCAGCATGATGGACGTGTTTCGCAAGACCGCGGATGGCGACTACCATTTCGTTCTGGTTGAGGACGATAACGGCGTGCCAATCGGCATCGTCAGCGCGGACGACGTGATGCGGCATGTCACCAATCCCAGTGGCAGCGAATTTCATCGCTGGTTGGAAATGCCGGTCGAAGCGGTCCTGCAAAGTCGTATTCGAATTCCGGACGAGGCCGCTCCTCAGGACCTCGATTCCGGCGACTGCACCCGGGTCACTCACGATGGCCACGTGCTGGGCGTCATGACTCGGCGCGACGTGCTGCTAAGCTGGCGGTCTGTTCAGCAAACGCTGCGAGAATCTCGCCGAGACATCGTGACGGACCTTCCGAATCGTTCGTCATTCGACCACCATTTGAAAGTGGAATGCAGTCGAGCGAACCGGGACGGCCATTCGGTGGCAATCGTCTTTGTCGACCTGGACTACTTTAAACAGATTAACGACCAGTACGGTCATGCGGCCGGTGACAGCGCACTAAAAGTTGTGGGCGGCCTGCTGCGTGAAACGCTGCGATCTTACGACATGGTGGCTCGCTACGGCGGCGACGAATTCGCCATTGTTTGCTGCGGCTGCGGCGTTGATGAAATCGATGTCGTGCTGCGTCGCATCCGTAATGGCGTGATGTCGCAACAGCAAACACGAATCGACCGCCACAAGCTGCCATCGATCTCCGTTGGCGCGGCCGTTCAACATTACGTCAGCGACAACTTCAGTTCGGTGCAGCTAATCGAAGCGGCCGACGAATGTCTCTACGCGGCCAAACGTTCCGGACGCAACTGTGCATGGAAAGTCGAACTATCAGCCGGCCAAAGCGGAAAACCCGTCCTGGTTCCCGATAGTCCCAGTCCTTCGCCGTTGCACCAACCAGCAGTAGCACTCGCACGGTAGCTCACAAGGGACGAAATCATGGTCGTGGAATGGTACAACTGGGTCGCCAGCATGCGGATGGACGAACTCCTGTTCGTTCTAGGAGTCCTGCTGCTGGTTGATGCGCCGCGTTACGTGTATAGCGTGCTGTTCATGGCGTTCTGGGATGCCATCAAATCGGTATGGACGCGCGAGCTTCCCGGCCCTCATGCGAATGGCTACACCTACTGCCCTTCCGTCAGCGTGGTGATCGCCGGTCACAACGAAGCCGACACGATTGTCGAAACCATCCGTTCCGTGGTCGATAGTTACTGCGACGTGCAGGTGATTGTCGTGGATGACGGCTCAACCGATGGCATGGCCCAGGCGGCTCGCGAATTTGCAGTTGGCAAAAGCAACATCCGAGTCCTGGCGCGAAGGGACCGCGGTGGAAAATCTTCGGCCTTGAACATGGGCCTGAAGGAAGCCACCGGTGAGGTACTGGTGACGATCGATGCAGATACAAAATTGAATCCGAATTCAATCTACGAATTGGTGCAGCCGCTGAAGGATCCGCAAGTGGCTACAGTTAGTGCCACTGTGCAGGCGTGGAATCCGTTTGCCAGCCTTGCGGCATGGCTGCAAGCCTACGAATATCGTCAGACAATTTTCATTTCACGCATGGTCCGCGGACGCATGGGTGTTCTGGGAATCGTATCTGGTGCGTTCGGCGCGTTTCGCACCAGCGTCCTGAAGCAACTCGGTGGATGGGATGTCGGCCCTGGCGAAGATGGCGATCTGGTTCTGAGAATCCGGAAAGCGGGCTACAGAGTGGGTGTTGCGCCGTATGCAACCTGCTTCACCAATGTGCCCACCAGCTGGCGGCGTTTGTTCTGGCAGCGCTGCCGCTGGGATCGCACCGTCATTACGTTTGAATGTCGCAAGCACAACGACATGGGTATACCGTGGCGAGCGAACTTCCGCTGGTCTAACTTTCTGCTGATGGCCGAACGATGGTTCTTTAACGTTGTTTGTGTATATACCTTCTGGTTGTACGGGATCTGGGTTATCGCAGCGTATCCCGCCAGCGCCATGCGGTTATTGGCGTTGTTGTACCTTTGCGGGCTGTGCCTTGAGTTCCTTCAAATGCTGGCGTTGCTGTTTTACTCAGACCGCATTTGGAAGGATTTGGCGCTGTCCCTGGTGCTGCCTTTGTATCCGCTTTACCAGGTGTTTATGAAGGCTGTGAACCTGTTCGCGCTGACTCGAGAGATCTGCTTTCGAGATTCCGGCAACGACAACTTTGTGCCGCTAAAAGTCCGCAACGCGACCTGGCGCTGGTAGTTCGCGTCGCAACCAGGCGATGGTAACTCGTAACGCGACCGGGCGCTGGTAGCGCTCAACTCGCAAAACGGTGCCAGTCGTTTGGCGTTCAGCCTGCGCGAAAAGGTTATCGCTGTCCGGGACATTGATCCCGTCAGACCTGGCGATACAATCAGGCGGCCATGCAGACGGCGGCCGGCCGGATCGGCGTCTGTTTGGTATCCGTACCGCAACGAATGTTGGCATTGGCTCAGCACGTTGCCATCTTCACGCCCTCCGATCGTCGAGTCTGATTTTGTCAGGCCGCCCCCCTTTTCGAAAAGACCAATTCCATGGGTAACCTCAAGTCTGTGCTTCTATCCCTTCAACGAACTCGCGTAACGCGGTTTGCTGCTTTGCTGCTTGTCGCGGCTCTGGCGGCACCAAAATTGATGGCTCAGGGCGACGTACCGGAAGGCTTCACGCCGCTATTCAACGGCAAAGACCTGGCAGGCTGGAAAGGGCTTGTGGGCAACCCTAAAACGCGAGCGGCCATGTCGGCTGACGAATTGGCGGCCAAGCAGAAAGAGGCCGACGAAAGCATGAACGCTCATTGGTCCGTTCAGGACGGCGTGCTGGTGTTCGACGGCGAAGGACAAAGTTTGTGCACCGCCAAAAATTACGGTGACTTTGAACTGTTTGTGGATTGGAAGATTCTGGAAGGCGGCGACAGCGGTATCTATCTGCGCGGAACGCCTCAGCTTCAAATCTGGGACACCGAATTCGAAAAGTACTTTCGTCACGGCGCCGAAAACGGATCTGGTGCTTTCTGGAACAACAAAAAAAATCCACGGTTCCCGTTGGTCAAGGCAGATCGACCTGTTGGCGAATGGAACTCCTTCCACGTCAAAATGGTGGGTGAACGAGCGACCGCAAAGCTGAACGGAAAACTCGTAACGGACAACGTTGTTTTGGAAAATTACTGGGATCGCGAACTTCCCATCTACCCCAGCGAACAGATTGAACTTCAAAACCACGGCAACACACTGTATTTCCGCAACATCTACATTCGCGAAATCGGTGCAGAAGAAGCCAATGAAATTTTGGCCAAACGCGATGCCGATCAGTTCAAGCCCGTCTTCAATGGCAAAGACTTTTCCGGCTGGACAGGCGCGACAGAAAACTACGAAGTGGCAGACGGTGCGATTCGCTGCAAGCAGGGCAAAGGCGGAAATCTGCTTACGGAAAAACAGTACGACAACTTTATTGCTCGCCTGGAATTCCAAGTGCCTCCCGGTGGCAATAACGGGCTCGTCCTGCGTTATTCCGGAGAAGGCCAGCCTCACATCAACGGCATGGAATTGCAGGTGCTGGATTCTGAACATCCCAAGTACGCCAAGCTGGACCCGCGTCAATATCACGGATCTGTGTACGGCCTGATGGCCGCTCATCGTGGCTATTTGCGTCCGGCTGGGGAGTGGAATTTTCAGCAGGTCACACTGAATGGATCCAACATCAAAGTCGAACTAAACGGCTTCACGATTCTGGAAGGTGATCTTTCCACGATCACCGAATCGAAGGATGGCGAAGTACCTCCAGGCCCAAAACGCAAAGGCGGCTTTTTCGGATTCGCAGGCCACAACGATCCGGTCGCGTTTCGAAACATCGAAATTCGTGAACTGCCGGGCGAACCAGCCACGCCGCCTTCACGAAAAACTGCCATCAGCCCAACCGATGGCCCGATTAAGCTTTTCAATGGCAAAAACCTGGAAGGCTTTTACACCTGGATTCGTGACCAGCAGTACGCCGACCCGAACAAGGTCTTCACGGTGAAAGACGGCATGATTCACGTGAGCGGCAACGGCTATGGCGGCCTGATCACCAACGATTCGTACCGCGATTACCACATGATCATCGAATTCAAGTGGGGCGAAAAGACGTGGGGCAATCGTGAAGACAGAACTCGCGATTCCGGCATTCTACTACATTGCTGGGGCCCAGACGGTGGCTACGGCAAGACGTGGATGGCCAGCATCGAAGCTCAGATTATCGAAGGCGGTGTCGGCGACATCCTGGTGCTGTCAGGCGTCGATCCCGAAACCACCCAGGCCTACCCCGTATCACTTACCGCAGAAATCGGTAAGGACCGCGACGGCGAAAAAGTGTGGAAAAAGGGCGGCGAAAAGATGACTCTGTCCCGAGGACGTATCAACTGGTTTGGCCGCGACGAAGACTGGGCAGACACGATCGGTTTTCGAGGCAAGAACGACGTCGAAAGCCCGCTGGGACAGTGGACTCGTATGGAAGTCATCGCTGATGGCGGCCATCTTGTTTACAAGGTTAATGGCGTGGTTGTGAATGAAGCGTTCGAAGCGAAGCCGGACTTCGGAAAACTGCTGCTGCAAACGGAGCAGGCCGAAATGTATGTCCGCCGCTACGAATTGTGGCCCATCGGCAAAGCTCCTGATGATGAACTGAAGCAGGACTAGAGCTGATAAACACGTCGGCACAGTTCCCTCCCACAATTCGTTGTGGGAGGGGGCGACCGGGCGAAACCGTTCGACACAAAAAATCAACCGAGCGACGTCGAGCTCACGCTGACACAATTTTGGTCAGCAGGTCGACCACCTGAGCGATAGACAGATTCGACGTGTCGATTGTGCGAGCGTCTTTAGCTGCCTTCATCGGTGCATGTGCGCGGTTTTCATCCCGCGCGTCGCGTTGTCGCAACTGAGTGGTCACCGTTGCCAGTGTCAGGCTTGATCCAGACGCGACCATTTCGCGATGTCGCCGACGAGCTCGCGCATCAACGCTGGCCGTTAGAAAGAACTTGTATTTCGCGGTGGGAAATACGACGGTCCCCTGGTCCCGACCTTCTGTCACCAGGCTACCTTGCTCACCGATTTCTCGCTGAAGTTTCACCAGCCGCTCTCGCACCGCTGGATTGGCGGCCACCACGGAAGACACCGCCGTGACGTCCGGTGATCGGATCAATTCTGAAACATCAGTTTCGTGCAGAAACAAAGCCTGACCGCGGAACTCCAAATGAGTCTCCGCGGCAATTTTTGCGACGGCAGCTTCGTCCGATTCTGAAACCCCGGCCTGCAAAACGGCCCACGCGATGGCTCGATACATCGCTCCTGTGTCGAGAAAGCGGACGTTCAGTCGTTCGGCCAGCATTCTGGCGACCGTGCTCTTGCCCGACCCGGCTGGCCCGTCAATGGTAATGATCATAATGGCCAACGTCGCAAACGGTTGTGGCTTCTTCAGGACCCGCCATGCTAACCGTCCAGTGCCCCCGATTTGAAGATATCAACCGAGTTTTTCGGTGAACTTCAATGAAACGGAAACCACGTTGCGAAAGCAATTGCGTTCGTGATTACGGCTACTGCTCTTTGGAATCGCTGGCAAATTCGATCGCTGACGGATTGGCGACTGACTGAGACGGTCGGCTCGCGAACGCAACGGTACTCGGCAGTTGTCGGCGACTCTGCCCCGGCGATGACTGTTTGGCCTTGCTGATGTCGCCGCGTAAGCTACCACTCTGAAACGGCCCAATGCCCATCACAAACGAATTATTATCGTTGGATTGAGCCATCGCGACGCCGCCTTCACCCAAAATCTGTCTGGTCTTTGCATCGTAAAGCACCATGCCGATCTTGGAGTATCCGAATTGCGACTTGCGTTCTGCCAGGCGAATCTCCGGAATGGTCAGCATACCAGGCAAGGCGATTTCAGGCGTCCCCAGATACGCTTCCGTAGTATCGGTGCCAACTCCGCCGCTGCGGACTTCCATCACAATTTCAGCGTCATCCGCTTTGTCAACGATGTGCCCGCCAGCCCGCATTACTCGGTGACGCACCGACCCAACAATGTACGGTTTGTCGATGCTCTCAAGATACTTCTCCTCAACATACACCTTCTGGTCATAAAGTGGCGTAAAGTCCACTTTGTCCAACGATTGGTCGACAGCATTCGAAAGCAGCATCTGCTCCTTTGCCGTCCGCGCAGTATTTGAGGTCTTGGTCGAAGCACAGCCGGAAATGAAGATAGCGAGCACCGCTGTGGCGAAGAACGAAAGAGTACGAAATGTCATTGTCAATCCTTTGACGCTTTGAAGGCGTTTGCCCGCATTCGCCGGAAATCTAAACGCCGACGCAGTTTGCCTCAATAGGACATACACGCTGGAAAGACGCTTCACACCGCAAATCACGCAACACGCCACCCAACGCCGAATTCCATCCCCCACGATCGGCAATTCCTGCCGCGCCGGGGCGGGACGGCCCGCCAGCCGATTGGGGCTGACGCCCCGAATAGATGGCAGCGTTCCCATTCGTCACTGGCCGGGAAGATTCAATCCACGCCGGGGCGGGGCGGCCCGCCAGCCGATTGGAGCTAACGCTCCGAATAGAAGGCAGCGTTCCCGTTGGTCACTGACCAAAAGGATCCAACGCAAAACAGATCAACGTCTACCAAAACCGCCCAAAGCAAAAACCGATCCCCCGGCGACCAACGCCGGCGCTTCAGCCTCCACACCGTAACTCCATCCGCCACGCCAATCGCCCGCCGGTGCATACCGGCTAAGCGCCGATGACAACGGCGCTGCTTTGGCCCATACGTGTGACGCTGGTTTTGAGGAACAGCTTGTTGTCGGTGGCGAGGTGCTCATTGCCGACGACATTCAATGCACAACAATCGTCGGTTGATTGGAAGTTGAGTGTCTTCGGGATCACGTCGTGCTGCAGGCCCAGCAGCGAAATGGCGATTTCAGTCAAAGCAGATCCGCTTCCTGCACTGCCGATGTAGCTCTTCGGCGCCGTCACAGGCGTCTCAGCCGCCTTGTCACCCAGAAGCGTACGAATGGCTTTCGCTTCGAAGGCGTCGCGTGTGAGGTGCCCTGAGGCAGATACGTTGACATGTCCTAAATCAGCCGCACTGACTTCGGCATTTGCCATCGCCATTTTGGCGGCCAGTTGTACAGCCTGAGTTTCGTCGGCCTGGCCATCAGCGGAGTTCACGCAACTGGCTCCGGTTCCCAAAATCGTACCGTAGATTTTGGCACCGCGAGCTTCTGCGTGACTTCGCGATTCCAGAATCAGCGTACAGGCGGCTTCTGAAAGGACTTCGCCGTGACGATTGCTGTCCAGTGGTCGGCAACGCTGATCGGCCGGACCTTCGGCCAGCACGTCCCATTTTTTGTGCTGACACGCCTTCACGGGATGCAGCTTGGTGCCGGTTGTACCGGTAACCATAATGTCGGCTCGGCCACGCCGAATAATATTTGCTGCTTCGGCGATCACCAGTCCGCCTGACGCTTCGTCCTGCGTCAGTGAATTGTTTGGCCCGCGAGCATCGAGTGCGATTCCGATGTGGCAGCCAGGCATATTGGGCAAGTACTTCAGCAGCCACAACGGTTCCATTCCGCGGAACCGATCGCCGCCATTCAGGCCCCACTTCGAAAAATCGAAGTGCCTCGCTTCATCGATACTTTGGACCGCGCCATCGATCAGCACGGCAGGCGGGCTGGACATGAGATTCGCGCCGAAGTCGACGCCGATTCGATCGGACGAAACCGCATCCAGATCAACGCCGGCATGAGTGATGGCCTGCAGAGCGGACGCGACGCCGAGTTGGATTTCGCGGCACATCACTTTGATCTGCTTGCGAACGGCTTTCAGGTGTTGTTTCTTGGCCGACGAATCCGTGAAGTCAGTCACTTCTCCGCCAATGCAGTCCGGCGTGCCGACATAGCTAAGATGTTCAACTGGGCGAAAGCCACATTGGCCGTTCAAGAGACTGTCCCATGCGCTGTCGACGCCGATTCCAATCGGCGACATAAGCCCGATGCCCGTGATGACAATCTGCTCAGATGCTGATGACATAATGTTGTGACAAACTGAAGGAAAAGAACGACCGCGCAAATCAAGCCACTCGGTTGAAGGGCAGGCTGCGGCGCAAGTCGGGATTCTATCGAACCGACAGGTTGATTATCTCCGCATTATCCAGTTTTTCCAGACTGGGCGAAAATCGACCAACTTTCGCGCGGATCGGGCAATTCGGCGCCTCAACAACGACTCGCAAACCGCCTTAGGGACAGCGGTTACGTCGATTTCTGTGAGGCCAGCAGACATTCCGCCGCTCGGCGACCGCTGGCGATGCTGTCGGGAATGCCGACTCCATGGTACGCACTTCCTGCGAGTTCCAGCCCAGGCACGTCGCCGACCAACGTTTCCGTGCGGCCGACCAGATCCAGGTGACCGACGTGGTATTGGGGCATCGAATTGTTGTAGCGGATGATTTGCTGGAATGCCGGAGCCGACTTCAGCCCCAGAATACTGGTCAGTTCCTGCTGCACGATCGACATGATTTCGTCGTCGGTAAGCTGCAGCAATTCCGGCTGCATGGCGCCACCGACGAAGGTTCGCAGCAGAACCTGCCCCTCGGGAGCTCGCCCAGGAAATTTACGGCTGGTAAACGACACGGCCAGTATCTTGCGATTTTCGATCGCGGGAATCACCAAGCCAAAGGCGTCCAGCGGATGAGTGAAGTCGGCGATCCGATGCCCACTCACCACAATGGCGCTCGACGCATACTCGTATTCTCGCAACGTCGTTGCTAACTCGGTCGCGGAATCATCCAGCAGTGCGGCCGCTTTGTGGCACGGCAGCGTCATTGCAACGCCGTCGAAATCACAGCTCGCAGCACCGTCTGGTTGAAGACGCCAGCGATTATCGATTCGGTGCATTGATACGACGGCACGCTCCGTGTTGATGGTCACTCGGTTGCTGGCGAGTAGTTTCTGTTCGACCGCCGTCACCAGCGAACTCAGCCCATCAGCTGGGGTCGTGAACAGCCCGTACCGAGCTCCACTGCCGGACGCTGCAGCCTTCGCTCGTGAATTCTGATCATCCGATTTCGTTTTCTGTCCGGCAAGTGTCGCGCGGATGACACTGCCGTGCTGGCGTTCCATGTCCAGGAAACGTGGCAGTGTCGCTTTCAGGCTTAACTTTTCCGGATCGGCCGTGTAGATACCGCCAACCAGTGGCTGCACAAGTCGTTCGAGCGCTTCCGTACCGAAGCGGCGTCGCACGAAACTGGCCAGCGATTCGTCTTCGTCGGTTGTCTTCGCGGCCGTGATGGCTTCCTGCAGCAATCGCAGTTTGCCCTTCGCCGACAGGATCGGGGTCGTCATGATGGCGACGGGGTTTGCCGGCGCCATCAGCATGAAGCCGTCGGGAACAGGCAACGGGCGGCCTTTCCGCAGCACGAGCGATCGGCGATACGTTTCGTCGGTGGCGATCAACTGGTCGGAGAAACCGATCTCATCACAAAGCTGCACACCACCGGGCTTGTTGGTGATAAACGAATCCGGCCCGAGTTCAATTAGAAAACCGTCCTGCTGCACCGTCTGAATGATGCCGCCCAGCCGGTCGCTGCCTTCGAAGATCGTGACTTGAACGTCCGGATCAATCGAAATCAATCGATGAGCGCACGCCAGGCCCGTAATGCCCCCGCCGATCACCGCGACTCGCTGGCCATTCATGACAACGCTGCTTCCGTCATCGTGCCCCCAGTTCGTGCACGTATTCCACGACAGCTTTGACATGGTCAGGATTCATGTCCGGCATCACGCCGTGCCCCAGGTTGAAAATGTGGCCCGGCCGTCCGCCTGCCGCATCCAGCACATCTTTGACTCGTTGTTTCAAAATCGGCAGCTCGGCATAGATGGAAACCGGGTCCATGTTGCCCTGAATGGCGAATTCCGGGCCGAAGGTCTTCCATGCGTCGTCCAGCTGCACTCGCCAGTCAACGCCCATGACCGTTCCGCCCGCTTCTTTCTGCAACGGAAGCAAGGCAGGGTTGCCGGTCAGAAAATTGATCACCGGCGCGTCGTCGATGACGGATGCGATGAGTCGTTTTGTGTGAGGCAAAACGTATTCGCGGTAGTCCGCTGGCGAAAGGCAGCCCGCCCAGCTGTCGAACACCTGCACCGCCTGGCAACCTGCCGCAATTTGAGCCTTCAGATAAATCGACACCGAATCCACCAGCTTTGACATCAGAGCATTCCACGCTCCGGCATCGTTGTACATCAGCGTCTTCGTGTGGACATAATTTTTTGATCCGCCGCCTTCGATACAATACGACGCCAACGTAAACGGCGCGCCCGCGAAACCCAGTAGCGGGATGTTTGAAGGCAGTTCGCTGCGGATCAACTTCACTGCCTGGAAGACGTAATCCAGCATGTCGACTGAATCGAGTGCCGTCAGTCGATCGACGGCGCCAGGTTCCTGCAACGGGTTGTGAATGACGGGGCCTTCGCCCTTCACGTATTCGAGATCGATGCCCATCGGCTCAAGGATGGGCAGCAAGTCGGCGAACAGAATCGCAGCGTCGGCGTTTAGGATTCGCTGAGCTGACAGGGTTACTTCGCAGGCGAGTTCCGGCGTTTTGCACAGTTCGATAAACGTGGTCTTGCTGCGGACGGCCATGTATTCCGGCAGGTAGCGACCGGCCTGTCGCATAATCCACACTGGAGTCGTGTCGACGGGTTCGCGCCGCACGGCTTTCATAAAGCGACTGTTCTGCAGAGCGTCGTTCACGGTTGTGGAATTTTCTGGCAAAGGGTTTCTGTGAGAACTACGAACGCCTAAAACAACGACGCGGGATCAACGCCGTCTTCGTCCGGCGATGCGTCCAAAGGCGACTTGGTGCGCTGCGATTTTGACGCCGTGGCGGTACCGTCGAAGTCTTCAGAAACGATATTACCGTCGCCATCAATGCTCGTCAGGATTTCGATACGTGAAGACGCCTTTTCCAGTTGTTGGTGACAGGTTCTCAGCAACTTCATGCCGCGTTCAAATTGTTGCAGCGATTCGTCAAGCGGCTCCTGTCCGCTTTCCAGCGACTGCACAATTGATTGTAGCTCCTCCATCGCGTCTTCAATCGACGGCGATTTCTCAGCGGTCTTAGCGGTTGACTTCTTTTTTGCCATTCGTTCGTATTTCAGCTTTCTGATGATTCCAGCTCGCACGGCCGGAATCTATGCCACTTCGCCTCAGAATTAAAGTCCCGGACAACCGGTAGCCGCACGCGTGCGGCAAAGGTACTATGCAAATATGAAAGCACTCGTCCTTAACAAACTGAAAACGCCACTCGTTCTGGAAGACCGTGACGACCTTGTCCCGGCAGCAGACGAAGTCGTCGTGCAACTCAAAGCAGCGTCTCTGAACCGACGCGATTACTGGATCACTCAGGGAATGTATCCCGGTATCCAGTTGCCCGTGATCCTCGGTTCGGACGGAGCGGGCGTCGTGTCGCGCGCTGGTGCCGACGTCGATTCGTCACTGGTCGGCGCCAACGTGATTATCAATCCCGGCTGGCACTGGGGTGACAACGACGCCGCTCAAAGCAACGACTTCACCATTCTCGGCATGCCGACGGACGGGACCTTCGCCACGGAAGTACGAGTCCCAGCCGAGTACGTGTACTCCGCGCCGTCTCATCTGGACTGGACACAGGCCGCCGCTTTGCCGCTGGCCGGATTGACGGCTTATCGGGCGGTCTTCCAACAGGGCCGATTGAAGTCCGGCGAAACGGTTCTCATCACCGGTATCGGCGGCGGAGTCGCCACATTCGCCTTGCAGTATGCGGCAGCCGCGAATGCGAAAGTGATCGTCACGTCGTCGTCGGAAGAAAAGATTGCGCGAGCAATCGAACACGGCGCGACTGCGGGCTTCAACTACAAGGCAGACGACTGGAGTGACCGTCTTGCCTCAGAACACGGTGCGGTTGACCTGATCATCGACAGCGCCGGTGGCGACGGATACGCCGATCTGATCAAACTGGCGGCACCCGGTGGTCGAATCGTCAACTACGGAGCAACCACAGGGCCACCAAAGTCGCTAGACCTGTTCTCCGTCTTCTGGAAGCAACTACACCTGATCGGATCGACGATGGGTTCACCCGACGACTTCGCCGCCATGCTGCAGTTTGTCAGCAAGTTTGGCATCGCACCGATCGTTGACGACGCGCTCCCACTGGCAGATGGAAACGCAGCGATTGAACGCATGCAGAACTCGACTCAGTTTGGAAAAGTTGTGCTCGCGATCGAAGCGTGACGGCCTTGGCCGCCACGTCGGCATCCGCCTACTTTCGAGCGAATCGCTTGCGTTCATTCTCCGTCAGGAACGTCTTGCGGAGTCGAATGACCTGAGGCGTGACTTCCACGTACTCATCCCACTCGATGTATTCCAAGGCCGCTTCCAGCGTCATTTCTCGCGGCGGACGAAGCACAATCGCGTCGTCAGCACCGGATGATCGCACGTTGGTCAGCTTCTTTTCGCGGACGGGATTAACCGTCATGTCGTTGTCGCGACTATTTTCACCGATGATCATGCCTTCGTAAACGTCTTCGCCCGGCTTGGTGAAAATTTCCGCTCGTTCCTGCAACTTCCACAACGCGTAAGCAACCGCTTTGCCACCGACCTGAGAAATCAGGACCCCGTTGGCTCGCGCTGGAACGTCGCCTTCGACCGGACGGTATTCTTCGAATCGATGGTGCATGATCGCTTCGCCGCGAGTTGCGTTCAGTAATCGCGTTCGCAACCCGATGAGTCCTCGCGCTGGAATGCTGAATTCCAGATGAGTCATCCCGGTGCCAGTGGCCGTCATTTCTTTGGCCTGACCTCGACGATAACCGACCAATTCCATCACGGGACCGACGTCGGCTGTGGGAACGTCAACGACCAGCAGTTCGTACGGTTCGCACTTCTTGCCATCGATTTCCTTGACGATGACTTCCGGCTTGCCGACGGACAGCTCAAAGCTTTCGCGTCGCATGGTTTCGATCAGCACGGCCAGATGCAGGATGCCGCGACCAGAAACCTTGAATGAATCTTTTTCGTCTGTTTCTTCGATTCGTAGTGCCACATTGGACTGCAGCTCTCGCATCAGTCGTTCACGAAGGTTGCGGCTGGTCACGAACTTGCCGTGCTGACCAGCCAGCGGTGAACTGTTGATTGTGAACTTCATCGACAAAGTCGGCTCGTCCACTTCGACTCGTTCCAACGCCACTGGCTGTTCCACATCGGCAACTGTGTCACCGATGGCCGGTTCCGGCAGTCCGATCAATGCAACGATGTCGCCGGCGGATGCGCCTTCAGCGTCGGTACGGCCAAGGTTGTCGAACAGTTGCACCTGATCGACTTTTGTCTTCACGACGGAACCGTCTTTTTTCATCAACGCAATCTGCTGACCAGTGCGTACCTTGCCGGCAGCAATTCGGCCAGTGGCGATGCGGCCGACGTACTTCGACCATTCCAGCGATGTGACCATCAGCTGCAACGGATCGTCCGGACGTACGGGCGGGCCAGGAATTTTTTCCAGTACCATGTCCATCAGCGGGCGGATGTCGCCAGACTTTTGTGACGGATCGTGAACGGCGTAGCCTTCTTTCGCACTGGTGAAGATGTACGGGAAGTCCAGCGTTTCGTCGTCGGCCCCGAGTTCCACCAGCAGGTCAAACGTTTTTGAAAGCACTTCGTCAGGACGGCAGTCTGGTCGGTCGATCTTGTTGATCACAACCATCAGCTTAAGGCCGTTCTCCAGCGCCTTCTGCAGAACGAACCGAGTTTGCGGGCGAGGCCCTTCGAAAGCGTCGACCAGCAGCAAAGCACCGTCGGCCATTTTCAGGACTCGTTCAACTTCACCGCCGAAGTCTGCGTGGCCTGGCGTGTCGATAATGTTGACTCGCACGCCTTCGTACATCATCGCGATGTTCTTGGCCAGAATCGTGATACCGCGTTCGCGTTCGATATCATTGCTGTCCAGCATGAATTCCTGCATCTTCTGATTATCGCGGAACATGCCGCTGTGTTTAATCAGACAGTCGACGAGGGACGTCTTGCCGTGGTCAACGTGCGCGATAATCGCGATGTTGCGGATGTCAGTGCGGCGAGTCACCTGGTCACTGGAAGTTTCAATCATGGGAGCGACGATGGACATGTGTGGGTCCGAAATTTGGGCCGGAAATTGAGATGCGGACGGTGATCTCAGCAATGTGGTCCCGGCAGCGAAGCGGGGGATACTAGCGGGAAGTTGGCCAATCACCGATGGACAATTCCCAATTTCACCGGAATTTCCCGGTCTGCCGGGTGAATTCCGTGCCTCGGGAGGCTCCCGGCTTGATATCCAGGGCCTTCCTGAGAAACTTCGCCCGAATTCAGCCCTGCAGCCGTCCAATCCACCAGCCACCCATTATTTCACACAGACCACGAAAACCCATGGAAATCGAAGAAGTCCGCAAAGTCGCCTCGCTGGCAAGACTGGCACTTAGCGAAGACGAACTCAAAACATACGGCCAACAGCTCACGCAGATTCTGGACTACGTCAAACTGCTGGACGAGGTCGATGTGGACGACGTTCAGCCGATGCCACACGCCGTCGACCTGCAAAACGTCTTCCGGACGGACGAACGCCGAGAATCGTTGCCACGCGAGGCTGCACTGGCGAACGCTCCGAAAACCGACGGCGACTACTTCCAGGTGCCTCAGATTCTGGAGCAGAAAGATGCGTGACCTCCACAAACAATCCACCGCTGCCCTGCTTTCGGCACTAAACAACGGGGAACTCACCAGCCGAACCCTGACGGAAGCCTGCCTGGCGCGGATTGACGAACTGAATCCGCAGACTAACGCCTTCGTCAGTGTCGACGCCGAAGCCGCTTTGGCCAAAGCCGACGCCGTCGACGCCAAACGCTCCTCCGGTGGCGACGTCGGCCTGCTGAGCGGCTTGCCCATCGGCATCAAGGACAACATGTGCCAAACCGGTACGCCGACAACCTGCGGCAGCAAAATGTTGGCCAACTACAAACCACCGTATGACGCTCACGTGGTCGAACGACTGAATGCGGCCGACGGTGTGATCGTCGGCAAGCTGAACATGGATGAGTTCGCAATGGGCTCATCGACCGAAACGTCCGTGGCCGGAGTCACTCGCAACCCCTGGAACGCCGAACATTCACCCGGCGGTTCGTCCGGCGGATCGGCCGCGGCGGTCGCGGCGGGAATGGTGCCGCTGGCGCTGGGATCAGACACCGGCGGCTCGATCCGTCAGCCCGCATCGTTTTGCGGCGTGGTGGGGATGAAGCCAACTTATGGTCGAGTGTCTCGGTTCGGACTTGTCGCCTTCGCCAGTTCGCTGGATCAAATCGGTCCGTTTGCACGCGATGTAAAAGGAGCCTCATTGCTGCTTCAAGCCATTGCCGGGCACGATAAGCGAGACACCACGTCGGTAGACGCTGACGTGCCGGACTATGTGGATTGCATCGACCGGCCGCTGGAAGGCCTGCGAGTTGGCATCGTCGACGAACACTACGGCGCGGGGTTGGACGACGAAGTTCAAGCCGCCGTGCGAAAATCGATCAATGCATTGGAAGCGGCAGGAGCAACCGTCAAGCAGGTCGAGTTGCCTCACGCAAAATATAGCGTGGCCACGTATTACCTGATCGCTCCCAGCGAAGCGTCCAGCAACCTGGCTCGCTACGACGGCATTCACTACGGCTATCGTTCGCCAAACTTCGATCCTAAAGACGACGGGCTGGTCGATTTGTACTGCCGCAGCCGAGGCGAAGGGTTCGGCCCGGAAGTCAAACGCCGAATCATGCTGGGCACGTATGCTTTGTCGGCTGGCTACTACGACGCTTACTATCTGCGAGCCCTAAAAGTGCGCCGCCGCATCCGTGAAGACTACGACAAAGCGTTCAAGGAAGTTGATGTGATCGCTGGTCCCGTTTGTCCGTCGACCGCGTTTCGACTGGGCGAAAAGATGGACGATCCGCTGGCCATGTACCTCAGCGACGTCTACACAATCAGCGCGAATCTGGCGGGCATTCCGGGGATTTCAGTTCCGTGCGGACTTAGCGATTCGGGACTGCCAATCGGACTTCAACTTCAGGGCCCCGCTTTTGAAGAAGCGAAACTGCTGCAGGTGGCAAAGATGGCAGAAGCAGCCAACGGCGTGCTAACTCGGGAATAATGGAAATCGACTTCGACAGACTGATTCGCCGCATCCTGCAAGACCAGACTACAGACTGGCATGGCATTCACGGGCTGACTCACTGGGGCCGCGTGTATGCCAACGGCATGAAAGTGGCCGAACAGTCGGGAGCCAACGTCAAAGTTGTCGAACTGTTCGCCTTCTTTCATGATTCACAGCGATGGAACGACGGATTCGACCTCGGGCACGGTCAACGCGGGGCGGAATACGCAGCGACACTGCGCGGTGAATACTTCGATGTCACCGACGAAGAATTTGAACTGCTGTACATCGCCTGCCGCGATCATACCAACGGTTGCACAGAAGCGGACGTCACCATTCAAACTTGCTGGGACGCCGACCGACTGGATCTCGGCCGCGTTTACATCACTCCAATCGCAAAAAAAATGTGTACGACCGCCGCAAAGGACCCAGCCACGATTGCATGGGCGACAAAGCGAGCGGAGCGTGAAATTGTGCCAAGCATCGTGTCCGAAATCTGGCACGAACAACGCGGGTAAGCGCCAGCCGTCACAGCGCAGCGATGGAAACCCCGGCCACACCTGATGGAACGGTGATCCCACTTTCGTGGGGAGGTAATTTAGTTCGCGTTCTGGCGAAGGTTGGCGGGCGAGGATACGCCTTCACCTTCCGGCTGCGACATAGAACCCGAATCGCCGTCGGTAGACTCTTCGTCGAACAGTTCATCCGCATCGGGCAGGAACAGCCCACGCGGTTTCGCTTCTGACGTCCCCGCGCTGGCGGCGTCGATGCGAGCCTGTTTATCGCCACCCAAAAACGCGACAGCTTCGTCTTCCGGTTTGTGAAGGTCGTAAGCCACTTTGTGGCCAGGCAGCCACAGCGGTTCGACCTGTTTCTTCTGAAACAACTCAGCTAAATGCTGATGACAGGTGAAGAACAGAATCTGTTGTCCTTCGCTCGCGACTTCAATTAAACACTCGGCCGCCGCTTCGGTGCGTTCTTCGTCGAAGTTCACAAACAGGTCGTCCATGATCACTGGTAGTTCGATGCCACGCGATGCGAACTCACGGACAAGAGCGAAACGCAAAGCAAGGAACAACTGTTCGCGAGTACCACCGCTTAACTGCTCGACTCGGAACGTGCGGTCGTATTCATCGTCGACGCAAAGGAAGTCTTCGCCCAGAGGAGCCCAGATCTTGTGGTAACGGCCAGACGAAATACGATGCAGATATGACGACGCTGTGGTAAGCGTGCTGGAGATGTTCTCCTTCTCGAAACGATGCCGCATCTGCTGCAACGCATCTTCTTCGATCTGCAGAGCGAACCATTCCTCGGCCGCTCGGTAGATGTCTGACGCGACGTGAGCTTTCTGGAAGTAGCGTGCCTGTGATTCACGACTGGATTCCAGCAGCTTGATTTCCTGCTTCAGACTGCCAAGTTCTTCGTGGTGCTTGTTCAGCTTTTCTTCAACTTCAAGCTGCTCCATCTCCAGCAACTGGATACGTTCTTTGCCGTTGATGGGATCAAAACGCGCGATATCTTCTTCTGAAACCGCCAATTCCGGTTCTGAGTACGCCACTTCGTTCAACTCTTCGGTGGCGGCGGCCAGCAGGCCTTCAATGGCGACTCGCTTCTTCTGCCATTCCTGTTGCTGCACCAGTTCGTCGCGTGACATCACGCCTGCTCGTGCAAGCACCGCGCTGCGTCGGAGTTCGGCGCCTTCGACCTGATTTTGTTCGCTGATCGATTCGCGACGCAGTTTTTCGGATTCCTGCATTAGCCGTTCGCGTTCAGTACGATCGCGATCGTGAGTTTTCAATTGTTGCTGCCAGCCGGTGAGGACTTCCAGCGGGCGAACATAGTTGAGCTTCGATTCCGGAGCGACCTGCTGACCAAGCTGTTCGACGCGGGCACTCATCCCGCCGAACATCCGCTTCAATCCTTCCGCTTCCGGCGCGGCGTTACGCCATTGCGTGTGTAATTCGCGGACTTCCTGAATTTGCTGCCACCAGTCGAAGGCTTCCTTAACCTTCACGGTTTCTTCCATACCCAGCGAATTCAGTAACTGGCACCATTCCTGCCGGCGTTCGTTAACCGCCTGCTGCGACGATCGAAACCGGTCTCGCAGCGTCTTCAGTCGAGTACGTCGAAGGCGAGCTCGATCCTGCCGGCGCGACAGGTTTTCCAATTCGGTGATGTGCCGCGAACATTCGCCGATGCAATTCACCAGATCAGCTGTGCTGGTGCCGGGTGCATCCGCTTTCATCAAGAACTGGCCAGCAATTCCTTCGGACTGAATCCGCTGAATACGTTCGTGAACCTGGCGCAGACTCTTTTCTGCTTCGCGAGCTTCCGCGTTCAGGTCGTCCAGTTGAATGCCGGTTTTGCGGTCGAAGTAATTGTTCAGACCATTTCGAATGCCCCACCACATAATGCCCGCCAAGCCAAACGCAGCGGCGGCCAGCGAACCGCCGACGACCCGACCGGTATCCACTACGTTGCCAGCAATCAGAAGCAAGCCGAAGAAAAACAGCGTAATACCGGCGGATGCAATCGTGAATACCGCTCGATCGACCCACGGCGGAATCGAATCGTCCGTATCAACCCGACTCATCACATTACGAACCGTCTTGATCTTCAACGCCATCTGTTCGCGTTGAAGGCGTAGACGACCGAGGTTTTCCAATTCGCGCAGGCGGTGCTGTTCTCGCGTGATGGCGTCTTCGATCGAATCGATGCCCAGCACTTGCATGTCCGTTTCGAGATCCACCAGTTCCTGCTGGCTTTTCTTCGACATCGACCGGTTCCAGCGACGCAGTTTTCCGCGTCGCTGCAGAGCGTCCTGATACCTTCTGGCTGAAACCAGCAGGCTGTTGTGCGCGGCGGGGGAAGTATCGATGGCTTTCAGGCGTTCGACATTCCAGCTCGGCCCCATGTCATTCAGTGCCAGGTCCAGATCGCGCTTCAGATGGCTGCTGCGATCGTCGGCCGTGCGAATTTGTTCGTCCAGATCGCGCAGCCATTCTGACTGATCAACCAGACTTTGAATCGCGTAGCGGTCCTTTTCGAAACGCTCGTCGATCTGAAGCCGTTCGGCCTGATTCAGGAATTGAGTCGACTGTTCGGACAGCTTGTCGCGAGTTGACGAATGCTGCTGAATGTCTCGTTCGCATGCATCCAGCTGTTCCAGCGCCTGATCCGGGTTGTGGTTGATCAGGGGGATTTTGGTGAGTTCGTTTTTGTGATCGCCGATCTTCTTCCACGGCTTATAGCAACTCTTGATGAATCGCAGGCCGCGCAGTTCGTTGGCGATTTGCGATTCGCGAGTTTGCAGTTCGCTGATCGATTTATTCAGCTCGCTACGACGGCGGACGAGTCGCGCATGCTGCTCGCGAGATTCACCTTTGCCACGTTTTGTAACGCTTAAGTCAGCATAGCGGTCGAACAGATCGGGCAGTTGGCCGTGTCTTCCGTTTTCGGAAAACATGGCGGTGCGGCGATTGCGAATGTCAGACAGCGAATCCAGTAACTGGCGTCCCTGCGGCCCCAGAGAAAGCCCATAGATGTATTCCGCCACCTGTTCGCTGCCAAGCGTCGACAACTGCTGCAGTTCACGCACGCCGACGGCGAACACGTCAGAAAAGATGTGCTCTTCAGTGTCCGACAACAGCAGACTCATCTGCTGTGCTTTGTTCAGATCTTCCGGTCCGCCGGAAATACGCACGCTGCCGCGATCTTTGTCCGCCGCTTTTCGACCGACTCGCCAGGTTCGGCCAGCCGCTTCACAGCGCAAGGCTCCCTTCCACGGAATATCGTCTTCCGGGCGATGCCACGCCGGTTCTTCAGACAGCGGTTCGAAGCCATACAGCACAGACTGCACAAAGCGCATCAGCGTGGTCTTGCCGGCTTCGTTCGGTCCGTAGATGACGTTCAACCCGGTCGGATTGAGTCGCAATAACAGGCTGCGCCAAATGCGAAACCTGTCGATATCAATTTCGGTAATCTTCATCCGGTCCACCCTCGGTGGTGTTTGACAGACCGCGTCATTGCAGTCCTGAATTCTTCGACTCTTGCCGAAGAAATATGTTCATCAACGTCCCTGCTGTGGTTGCTACCTCCACCGATCACAAAGTCAGGAAAGAATGCTGCGCAGGTCCACATTCTGTTAGCACTTCCCAGCAGGTTGAGCGGTCGGCCCTCCCCCAAACCTGCTTCGGTCGCTCACCCCTTCCACAGGAAATCGCAGCAGGGATGGCTGTTTACCTAGCTCACTTCTTCCTCGTCAGCCTCGTCGTCAACTTCATCATCTGCAACTTCTTCATCCAACTCACCGACCTCTTCGTCGGCGTCTTCCAGCAGTTCTTCCTCTTCGTCGTCGAAGTCGTCGTCATCTTCTTCTGCGTCGCCCGTCAGGCCGAACTCTTCGATCGCTTCGTCCTGCAGAATGTCTTCGTCGAAGTCGTCCAGGTCCGGTAGCAGCGAATGAATATCAGGAACGAACCAGTGAGCTCCATCAACTCGCATTCGCGAGAGAATTCGTTCGCGGTCAACACCGGCGACCAACGCTTCGAACCGCAGGCGCCAACCTTCGGACAGATCGCTTTCCTTGCGCACGTAGTTCATTAACTTGCGGCGAGACACAATCGCGTCTTCGGTGATTAGGTCCGCATATTCCTGAGCCTGTGATTGCTTGTCGGGGACTTCCCACGGATCTGGCAGCGTGCGGACTTCGTGAACGAGCCGAATCTTTTGGTTGCCGGCATCCAGTTCTTCCAGCTCAACAGCGACGGCCAGTTCAAGGTCTTCTTCGATAAAGTCGTGCAGCACCGGCAGCGGACCTCGCATGGTCCAGCACACAGACCAGATCCGGTCAGACTTGTTGCGTGGCTCCTTCATCAGCAGAGCCTTCATTCTCTGCAGCGAACTATTAAGCGTCGCATCGGCTTCGACGAACAGGTCGATGTTTTTCCAGCTCACCGCACTGGTGTTGATTTGTTCGATCAGCACTTGGCCCTCGTTGTCCACTTCGATCAGCGAACACGTGCCACAGTCGGATTCTAATTGGCTTCTTGGCTGAGTCGTGCCGGGGCAGTGAACTTTGCCACTGTTCAGCGACAACGTTAACCGATCCAAATCACCGGTGTAAGCGACGTAACTAAGTCGACCTTCGACCATCAGCTGGTCGATGTAGTCTCGAAAACCGGCTTCATACTCGGCGGTTGTTTGAGCTTCCGTAGCCACGTCTGCCAAACGGGTCTGTCGTTCGACTTCAACCACTTCGTCAGATTGCTCGGATTCGTCTGCGTCGTCAGAAACCGACACGTTTAAGAAGTCTTCGTCTGACGAAGCACTCAGCGACGCCATCCGCCGCGATTCATCGTATTTGGCTCGGCTAACAACGCCGACGCGAAACGGTTCGATACCGCTTTCTGACCGCCCGATGACGCGAATGCCGAAAGCATCCGTTTCGCCGTACCACATAGACGCAGAAACCGTCGTAATCACATGGTCGCCGCGCGTCAGCATTTCGGGTTCCGGGTTGGAACTGAAGCAGACCGTCACATTTGTTGGCATCTCCGGGATCGACCGCCACGCTCCCGGCGGATCGGCGTCGCCCGGCAGCACAAACACCGGAATGTTCTTCTTGTCGAGCCGGCGGAATCCGTCCAGCAGCTTCAGGCGAGCTCGCAGACTGCGGTCAGATTCCAGAAACACGTTGCCGGACAACAGTAGAAAGTCGACATCGTGAGCGATACAACTATCGACAACGCTGTCAAAAGATGTGAGCGTTGCGTCTTCCAGAGCATGACGGAGTTCGTCCGTGAGCTGTTCTGAAAAGTGAACGCTAACCGGCACATCCAGCCTGATGTTGGCTGCGTGAATAAATCGTTGCGGTTGAAATGCCATCGCCCAGAATCCCTTCCGCGAAAATCCGTCCGTCCACACCGGCGTGAAGCCTTGCCGCACCGGCATTTCGTGCCGGAGGAAAGCAGCGGACACCAGCCAGCTTCGGGAAATCTAATAAAAACGGGGGTCTGGGGAAAGCCCGGCCTCTCGGCTTTGGCCGTTTTTGCCGGTGCCTTCGCAAATCGCTACAATTCCCGCCATGACAACTTCCACCAGCGACGAATTCGCCACGTACCTGCATCCCTTCCGACAATTGCCGAACTTGCAGAAGCGAGTTTTGTTTGTCTTGAAAGCCTTGCCGCCCGACGTGCAGCAGGACTTTCTGGGCGATCATCGGTTTCGAGTCGAACTGGATAACTATGAACCGGGCAAAGGCTGGACTCTGTTCATGCCCACGCCTGGCCCGGACGGTGGCGGAAGTCGGTGCGTGGTCCTGAAACCTAAGCTCGACGCTGCATCAGAAGCGTTCGCGCAATACGTGATCGCCCATGAGTTCGCTCACGCATTCCTGAGGAACGGCGGTTGGGGCGAAATCACTGACGTCGAAGAAGCGGCTGATGCGCTGGCAGCAACGTGGGGTTTCTGCCGCCCGGTTGCCTGAGAAGTGCGAATTCGCTGTTCAAAATCAGTATACCAACCTATGAAACCCTGTTTTTTCGACCGGTTAACCGCATGACCAGGTATTTACCACCTGAGATCTCGCAACTTGTTTTGCCAGCGGAAGTGACGTATACGTCCGTCATTGCTTAATCGACTTGCAATTCTGGAAGCTCCGAAATGTCTGACACATCGTCTCCACTTGTCATTGCCGTTAGCAAAGAAGCCGATCCGGCGGAAAAGCGAGTCGCCCTGGTACCAAACATGGTGCCCACGCTGATCAAAGCTGGCCAGCAAGTCCGCGTAGAAAGCGGTGCAGGGCAGGCAGCCGGGTTTCTGGATCAGCAATATATCGACAAGGGCGCGGAAATCGTCACCGACCGAGCAGAGCTGCTAAAACAGGCGGATGTCGTGCTGCAGGTCCAGGCTTTGGGAGCGTGCGGCGACCACGGCGAGGCAGACATTGAACTGCTGCAGGACGGTCAAGTGCTGATCGCGAGCTGCGACCCACTGTCTTTTCCAGACCAGGTGAAGACGGCTGCCGAACGAGGTGTGACGGCATTTTCACTGGAATTGGTGCCGCGAATCACTCGTGCTCAAAGCATGGACATTCTCTCGTCGATGGCAACGGTGGCCGGTTACCGAGCCGTTTTACTGGCTGCAACGGCATCCAAGCGAATGTTCCCCATGATGATGACGGCAGCCGGCACGCTAAAACCCGCTCGCGTGTTGATTATCGGTGCGGGAGTAGCAGGCCTTCAGGCGATCGCCACAGCGAAACGGCTGGGAGCCGTAGTATACGGCTACGACATTCGCCCGGCCGTTCGTGAACAGGTTGAGAGTCTGGGCGGCAAGTTTGTGGAGCTGGACCTGGAAACCGGCCAGTCAGAATCTTCCGGCGGCTACGCCAAGGAAATGGACGAAGACTTCTATCGTCGCCAGCGTGAAGCCATGAAAAAGGTGATTGCTGATTGTGACGTCGTGATTACGACCGCCGCGATTCCGGGCCGAAAAGCCCCCGTCCTGGTCACGACCGAGATGGTGGAAGCCATGGCTCCGGGGTCAGTCATTGTCGATATCGCCGCAGAACGCGGCGGCAACTGCGAAGTCACAAAAGCGGGAGAAACGATCACTCATCACGACGTGACCGTCCTCGGGCCGTGCAATTTGGCGTCCGACATTCCCGTGCATTCCAGCGAAATGTTCAGCAAGAACGTGGTCACGTTTCTTCAGCTGCTGGTCCGCGATGGACAACTGAACATCGACCTGGACGACGAAATCCTGCGTGACACGCTGCTGACGCGAGGCCGCGACGTCGTGAACAACCGAGTTCGCGAGCTTCTGAGTATGGAACCGTTGCCGATGGAGACACCCGCCGAAGCGACCGCCTGACCGCGTTTCGCCGCGTGGCCGAGCACCACTGAAGCACTTTGCAACGCTGTCCACTCTCACGATGGACCGCCGCGCCCTCCCATTGGCCCCTATCCCTTCCATGAATCGGCTCGTCCGCCCCCTGAGTTACAGCGGCCCGACGTCTGTCCGTCCGCGCATAAAAACAGCCCTTGGAAGTTGAGCGTGGGGGACTGAACCGGAAGATTTTTTGGGGAATCCAAAAGGTGGCTGGGTGACTACCTCGTCGGAAATTTCCAGTTCAACACGCCTCAACTTAACCAAAGGGCTGGCTGGGTACCGGATAGTCATGCACGTTGCGTGCCATTCGATGCAAGTCACTGAACTTCGTGAAAACACCCGTGTTTTCGCACGCGCCGACGCTTCGACACTTTCGTCGAAAGCGCCGAAAGCGCCGACAAAGGCGCTGGATTCGTTGAAAATGAGAATGATCGCCCGTACACTTCGACACTTCAGTTCGGCGCTCAGGTGTCAGGTTTAGCATGCTACAGGAAAACACAGGCAAGTCGGGACGACTAGGGGTGGCGTTCAGCGCCAGCGCTTCAGTTTTCTATTGCCTGATTGTGATTTGGTATGTCACCACGTTTCCGGACATCGGTTTGCGTTCACTGCTACCCACGCAACCGAACGAACAGGAACTGCTGATCACGCAATTCGTTCACGACGAGGGCGACATCCTTGGACCGCCTGTGCAACGACAAGACAAGTTGCTCCAAATTGCTCGGCGGCCGGCCAACAACTTCCTACTGTACGTCCACAACCTGGCTCGCCTGCGATCTGCTCAGATCCCACCTGGCGGGGTGTTGAATCCTGGTTCCGATCCTTCCGAATTGAAACCTGAGCTCGTACCGGAACTGGTCGACATTTCGGCCGGTGTCGAAGACAAAGAGGGTTCGCTTCGGCGCATGGTGGAGTTAGTGATCCGCCAGCCCAACTCTTCAGTGCCTACCCTCCGGCAGCGAACTTACGTGGCCGTAAAATCGCCGCAGGCCAGTGAATTCCTAATGACAATCGTCTGGTTTTTGTGCCAGCTCGGAATCCTGTTAGTGGCCATCACCGCCTTGTGGCAGCGCCCCGGCGATAAGGTCGTTCGAACATTCTGCCTGATGTGCTGCGCTTCGATGGTGGCGTTTGTGGGCGGATTTCACTGGTGGATTCTGGTGGCCAGCCCACTACTGAACCTGCCATTCATTTTTTGTGCGTGCCTGCTGCCGTCTGTGACGCTGCACTTTTTCTGCAGCTTTCCTCGCGAAAACATATTCCTGAAGACTCGCCGATGGCTGGCGATGGCCGTCATTTATGGTCCGCCGATGGTGGCGGCCGGCTTGATTGGATTCACCTATTGGGCCGCGTTCGCACTTAGCGGCGCTTCTGCTGACGTGGGACAGTATTCGGTCTTCCAGAAGCTGGCCGCGATTTCGTCCGGCCTGGCCAGTGGAGGGACTCTGCACTTCAATGACGCCGAAGTTTGTGCACACTTGCTGTATGTCTTGAGGTACCTGGTATACGGCACGATCGTGTTGAGTTGCGTTTACTTCTCACTGACCGTGTTTTGCCTGTCACTGAATTTGATGCGGACTCAGAACCCGGTTGAGCGGCGTCAGACGTTTGGCATTCTGATTGCTTCGTTGATCGCCACGGTTCCGATTGCGTACACGATGTACCTTGCGTTCTACCAGAAGGAATCCTTCGCCCTTGGACATGCGCAGTTCCCGATGTTTGTGGCGAGTGGCCTGTTTATGGTCGCGTACGCTCACGGCATGCTAAAACATCGACTGATCTTGGCCGACGAACTGCTCATGCGGGGGCGCGAATACTTCGTGACTTCCAGCCTCGTGACGTTGGCCACCGCTATTGTGCTCGCGATTGGAGCCGTGGCGACTCGCGTGTACGCGCTGCCTGGCAATTCTTCAATCCCGCTGCACCTGTCGCTGTTTGTCGTTTTGATTATCGCCATCGCCTTCATTTTGTGGGCGCGAGATCGGATTCAGGCGGTGGTCGATCAGCGGTTCTTTTCTGAAAAGTACCAGATCGACAGAACGCTGAAACAGCTGAATCGTGCATCCGGGTACCTGACCGATCCGTCGGCCTTGGCCGAAATCACACTGGGCACGTGCCGCGACGTGATGGACGCATCGACGGCTTCGATGTTGGTCCGCGAAGCGAAGGGCAATCTCCGGTTGATCGGTTCTGACCTGGCTTCCAAGGTGCCAGCCTCACTGCCGCCTTCAATTCTTCCACAGCTCGACCAGCCGGAATTGATTATCCGTCGCATTCCTGCGTCGAGTCGTGATCTGCTGTCCCCCGTCCAACAGTTGCTACACGATCTGAAAGCCGAACTCATCTGCCTGTTACGAGGCGAAACCGGTGTGGACGGTATGATCGTGCTGGGCAAACGCACAAATGGAGCGCCGTATTCTCCGGAAGACCTGGCGTTTCTGCAGGCGATTGGCCAGATGACCGTGCTTGCTTTGCACAGTTCGCGAGCCAACCAAAACCTGTCTCGACTAAACGATGAGTTGAAGGTCAAAGTGGATCGCATCGCCGAACAGCAGCGGCAGTTGTCGTTGCTGCGAGCCGAATTGACATCGCTGCAGCATGGAGCCGGCGAAGAACGGCTGTTTGCGGAAGCCGGCGGTTTCGATCGTGGTGAGATTCGAGGCAACAGCCAACAGATCGAAGCCGTCCTTGAGATGGCTCGCAAAGCCGCCGCCAGCACATCGACGGTACTGATTCGCGGCGAAAGCGGCACTGGCAAAGAACTGCTGGCTCGCGTTGTCCATCGAAACAGCGATCGTAAAGACAAACCGCTGATCACGGTGAACTGCGCCGCGCTGGCGCCGTCGCTGCTGGAAAGCGAATTGTTCGGCCATATACGTGGCGCGTACACAGGCGCGAATTCTGACAAAGAGGGTCGCTTCAAAGCGGCGGACGGCGGGACTCTGTTTCTGGATGAAATCGGTGATATCTCACTGGAAGTCCAGGTCAAGCTGCTGCGAGTCTTGCAGGAACGCTGCTTTGAACCGGTCGGGTCGAATGGTCCCGTGAACGTCGACGTCCGAATGATTGCGGCTACGAATCGCAACCTTGAGGCCATGATCGAAACGGGGGAATTCCGTGAAGATTTGTACTACCGGCTGGACGTCATCAGCATGACGTTGCCGCCGTTGCGAGATCGCCGGGAAGATCTGATTGAGCTGGTCTTTTCATTCCTAAATCGGTCTGTGCAGAAGACGGGGAAGACAATTCGTCAGATTGAGCCGGAAGCACTGGCGGCCATTGAGCAGCACCGGTGGCCAGGCAATATTCGTGAGCTGGAAAACATGATTGAACGAGCGGTCGTATTGGCCGACGGTGACACGATCATGCTAAAGGACCTTCCCGCTCAGATGACACCGTCCACCAACCTGGCACTGATTGAAGACGCTCGCGCGACACCGCAGTCGTGGTCACCGGATTCCGCCGTCAGCGAAGCGGCCGGGACAGTAACGACGAATACGGTGCTATCCGGCCAAACGTCAGACACCAATCAGGACTCGGAACGCGTTCGACTCGTGACCGCTCTCCAGTCGGCCAACGGCAACAAAGCGCGGGCCGCTCGGTCATTGAACATGCCTCGCAGCACCTTCTACAGCAAACTCAAGAAGTTCGGCCTGGCAGACTGACGCCTCACCAACTTTACGCGGCCATTCCGTGCCACAAGCCTCGAGTTACTGCTGCTCGATATCGAACTCCGGGAGACTTTGGGGCTGAAGTGGCGATGAAAGCTACTGATGTGTTGCCGCGCAAACGCGGGGCAGTTTGCTAAACTCCCGCCATATTGAAACGTTACCAGACTGGCGGAGTCTTCGAAAATGCAGGTGACCATCACGGCTGTTGGCCCGGACAACAAAGGACTGGCCGATCCGATTGTGCATTACGTGTCCGGAGCGGGAGCAAACATCTACGAAATTCAGATGTATGACCGCGACACCGAACATCTGTTCGCGATGCTGATGAGAATCGAGTGGCCTGATGAAATGGGATCCGTCGCGAAGCTGCGCGATCACCTTCAGCAGATTGGAAACACTCGCAACCTGGAAGTCCGCGTCTGGGCGCGCGACGAACATCAGCGGCTGCCGCGAGTGGCCATTTGTACGACGTACCGGACCGAACCGCCGCTGGCTGTTTTGCGAGCCATCAGGGACGGGCGATTGAAGGCTGAGGCCGCTGTAATGATCGGCAATCGCAATGCCTGTCACAGTGTGGCCGAGCAGTTCGAGGTGCCCTGGCTGAACATCGCGGACAGCAAAGGGGTTCCCGACTATTCGAAGATGGAATCACTGATCGACGAACATGAAATCGACTACGTGATATTGGCTCGGTACATGCGAGTCCTTCCGGCAGATATTTGCTGGAAGTTTGCGGGCGGACGAATCATCAATCTGCATCACGGACTGCTGCCGCCGTTCCCTGGCTTTCGGCCGTACGAAGACGCCTTTCAACACCACATGCTTTGCTACGGATCGACAGTTCACTTCATTGTGCCGGAGCTGGACGCGGGCAACCAGATTATTCATCAGGGATCGTTTAACGTGCCGCCCGGGACGCCGCTGGAAGACATCAAACGGCAGGGCGAATCGGACCATGAGCCCAACTGCCTTGTGGAAGGCCTGCGCCGAGTCATCGATCGCGAAGTGGAACTCCATTTTCATCGGATCGTGAAGACAAATCATTGATCGCGATGACTGCGAAAGGTGTTGCGTTTCCCTATCCAGCACTCAAGCCGACCGTCAAGTCAACGACTTGAATTGCCGATCACGCCCGATAGCATGCAGCGCACATGGCACACTCTTATCAGCCGCAAAAGGTGCATTCTCCAATGCTGACTCCCTTTCACATTGCGTTTCAGGTACGTGATATCGACGAGGCTCGCGAGTTCTACGGACGCAAGATGGGCCTGCCGGAAGGCCGCAGCGACTCAGCGTGGATTGACTTCAATATGTTCGGCCATCAGGTGGTTGCTCACCTGAATCCAACGCTTGGCCCGAACGGCAAAGTCGCAAACCATTGCAACCCGGTAGACGCCCATGCCGTTCCGGTGCCGCATTTCGGCGTGGTACTTGAGATCGATCAATGGAAAGAACTCGCCAAACGAGTTCGCACGTTTGTGAACGACTTCATCGTCGAACCCTACGTACGCTTCGAAGGTCTGCCAGGCGAACAACATACAATGTTCTTCGAAGACCCAAGCGGTAACGCACTGGAGTTCAAGGCGTTTGCCAACATCAATGCCGAGTTGTTTGCGACGACTCGGGAAGCGGACGCATAAGCAGCGAACTCTGCGATCTAGTCGAGGTTGCTGCATATCGCAGGCGCTGTATAGGTGCCGTCATTGATGCGAGACAGTAGGCGGATTGCGCGACATTGGATAAGATGGTATAGATGGCAACCTTCAGTGTCAGTGTGATGTTTCACGCTGCTATGTGTGCTGAAATGTTTGAGCCGCGAAAGGATTCCTGCCATGCCTTTGTCCACCAGTTTTGTCGATCATTTCTCTGATGTTACGGATCCAAGGCGCGGTGAGCCGGTCTATCCGCTTCAAAATATTCTGTTCATTGCAGTCTGTGCTGTGATCAGTGGCGCGGATGATTTTGTCGCGATTGCGAAGTTTGGCAGAACGAAACGAGATTGGTTTGCGAAGTATCTCGATCTGTCCGCAGGGATTCCGTCGCACGATCGTTTCAACGCCATCCTCGCTCTGATTCGTCCTGCAGAATTTGAAAAGTGCTTACTGAATTGGATCACTTCTCTGCAGAAAATCAGTGACGGACAAATCATCGCGATCGATGGTAAGACACTCCGTCGCAGCTATGACAAAGCCAGTGGCAAGTCGGCCATCCACATGGTCAGTGCATGGGCCACAGCCAATCATATCAGTCTCGGGCAAGTCGTCGTCGATGCGAAGAGTAATGAGATTACGGCGATTCCCAAACTGCTGGAATTGATCGAGGTTTCCGGTGCTTTAGTGACGATTGACGCCATGGGTTGCCAAACGGAAATCGCGTCGAAGATTGTCGACGCAGAGGCGGACTATTGTCTTGCCGCGAAAGGCAATCAGCCCACGCTACACGCAGGTCTTGTCGCGTTCTTCGCCGACCATTTGGAAGATGACTTTGCACGCTGTCCGGTGCGACGATTTGAAACGAAAGAAAACACCGGCGGCCGCGAAGATTTGCGACAGTATCTGATCTGTCGTGCGCCGGAGGATCTTCCGGACGCACATCGCTGGAAGAACCTGAAGGCGATCGGGATCGCGATCAACAACACTCTCCGCGACGGCAAAATGTGCATCGGCATCCGCTATTACATTTTAAGCCGTTATGTCTCCGGCCGTCGTTTCGCCGAAGCTGTGCGGAGCCATTGGGGTGTCGAGAACAATTTGCATTGGCAACTGGACGTCACTTTCCAGGAAGATCAATCGAGGATCCGCAAAGGCCACGCAGATATGAACTTCAGCATCCTTCGCCGCACGGCGTTGAGTCTTCTGAAAAACGAATCCACAGCCAAGGTGGGGATCAAAAACAAAAGACTCAATGCTGCCTGGGATGAGACATACCTCGCGAAAGTCCTGTTCGGCAAATGACTTAACGTGCAATCCCCCTGTGCGAGACAGTAAGCGCGATTCGTCGACGTGCTGATTGATGTCCGTCTTTCGGAAAGCAATTCCCTGCCGGGCCTGAAACGCAAAACCGGTTGATTCCCTTTGGAAATCAACCGGCTATGAGTTCTCAGATTGTCGGACAGGTTTTATCGGTTTCACGTGGGGTGCTCCTCTTGAGTACCGTTGTTGAGTGAAGGTTGGCCGCTGAATCATCGTGATTCAGACTGAAGTGGCCGGTAGGGTAAAGTTGTCTAGCGAAGCACAATTTGCGGCAGTCCACCGTCATAGTTGTCCTTTCGGAAGCTGTTGCGTTGAAGAGGTTGATTGGCTGTTGGTTTGCAGCGAGCAGCCGCCTGAGCCAGGTCTTTCAACTGCTGACTCTGAGCAATCCGAATCGCATCGTTCAGAACTCGGTCTCCGTTAGCAGGGCCATCCGCATCAGCGATGCGAACATCAGGAGTCACTCCCTGCCCTGACATTGGCCGACCAGAAGGGCTGTAGAATCGAGCCGTAGTCAGTCGAAGGTTGCCGTTGATGGAATTCAATGGAAAGTGAGTCTGAACAGTACCTTTGCCGTAGCTTTTTTCGCCAACAACAATTCCTCGTTTGTTGTCCTGCACAGCCGCTGCGAAGATTTCGCTGGCACTCGCACTGTCACCGTCGATCAGGACAACCAGTGGTGTGTTCCATGTTCGGCTGTAGCTGGCCGTTTCCAGCATGTTGTCAGAAGACAAACGTCCTTTGGTAGAAACAATTGTTCCGCATGGCTGAAACCGATTGGTGATGTCCACGCAAACATTCAGCAGGCCACCAGGGTTGCCTCGCAGGTCAACGATTAGTGACTTCATTCCCTGACTGTGCATCTGCTGCAATGCCCGGTCCAGTTCTTCTGTCGACTTCTGACCAAACTGGCTAAGGCTGATGTAAGCCACTTTGTCAGTTCCCGGCTGCATCCTCACATCGTTAACTGTGTAGACGCGAACCTTGCGACGGACCAAATTGACATCACTGCCTCGTGAACCGTTTCGCACAATTCGAAGTCGGATACGGCTGCCCTGGCCACCTTTCATCAGGTCGACACTGCTGGCCATTGGAGCACCATCAATGCTGCGACCGTCGATCGCCGTGATGATATCGCCAGACTGCAGACCGGCTTCCGCCGCCGGGCCGCCTCGCAGAGCTTTCATGATCAGCAAGCCATTGTCGTGCAGTTTGACTTCCACGCCGATACCAACAATTTCGCTTTCCAGCATCGCACTGCGAACTTTTTCAGCTCGCTCCAGATCAAGAGACGCACCACGACCGGGATCGTTGGGTTCCAGAGCCGAAAATTTGTCGAGCGTATCGATGGTGGCATTCGCAAATTCGAAGGCAACCACGTTGGCAGTCAGGCCAGGAACATTCTGAGCTTCCTGCATGACCGTCTGCATGACTCTTTGAGCATCGTTGTAGTTGGCCACTCGCATAGAATCTGCGATTCGTGACAGTGTTGTGCGGAAGCCGTCGATACGGAAGGAATCCGCCTGCACACCTAGTGACTGTTTGAACGTCGGGTTTTCCAATGCGATGCCAAGGTTACGGATGCCACGACGAACTCGCAGGTCGTAGTTACTCGGTTCCAGGTGTCGCTGGTCCGTCTGCTGAGAGACTTCGCGGAACAAAGCCAGTGACTGAGTGGGTGTCATCGCCTGAACGGCTCGAACGTTAACGGGGTTGCCGTAGCGAACCGAGATCTCTTTATAGATGGCTTCAGTTTCGCCAGCGTCACGGCGAGGCAGCGGTGGAGTGAATGGGTCCAGTCCGGGCTGAGTCTGATCGTTTCGCGGTGGCAACGAGTTATTATAGTCGTAGTCAGTCGAACCGTAGTTGTCTGAAGGAACTTCAAATCGATTCTGATCCAGCGGACGGTAGTCGTTGCTGTAGTTGGAATAGTCAATACGATCCAGAGGAATTCGACGGCGAGACTGATAGCCGGAATCGGCCTGGTAATCGCGTTGCATTGGAGCGTAGCGGAAGTGCCGATTAGTGCGACTTCCTTCCCGTTCCGTTGAAGATGGCAGTCGAAACGGATCAGTCAATCGCCCCCGGATGTCGTTGTCATTGCGGTAGTCACTGCTGCCGTAGTCACGCGTGTCGTATTCTCGTCGGCCATAGTCCAGATCGCGCCCACGATCGGGATAATCGTACGTCACCGGACGACGGAAGCTGTCGTCCACCGCACTGTCCAGTGGAGCTCGGTAATCGTAACCGTTCTGAAGGCGGCTCATTTCGTGCAGGTATTGCCCACGAAGATCCTGACCAACTCTGGAAAGAGGCGGCTGGCTGTCGTACGAAGACGGCTGATAACGATCGAAGGCGGGAAAGTCTGTGGAGTAGCCGTAGTCAGTATTGTTGTAGCCATTTGACGCAGAGTAGTCGGTGGATGGCGTTCGGTAGTTCGTCGGCTGCACTCCGTTCAGACTGCATCCGCCTGTCGGGCAGTTACGAGGGTTGCTGTTATATTGAGCGGAGGCCACGGGTGCGGTCAGCACCAGAGCGAGCATTGTGATTATGGTTTGTGAACGGGTCATCATGTCCATCTCTCCTTCTTGAGTTTATTGAAGCCGGCTCTCTGAGTCGGCGATATTGGATTGGGTTCGAGGGCTTGCGGCGACTGGTCCGGCGGCATCGAAACGGCGTTCTACGCCACGTGTGGATACTGGTCAGACAGGACCTGAGTACCCTTAAAATGGTCGGCCAGCTTCGAAACAGATGGTTCGGGCAGGGCAGGTGTGAGTGCCGCAGCAACCTTTTCCAGCAACTCACCCCGCATCACTCGAATGTGTTCCGGAGCGTCAATTCCGATCTTCACAGTACCGCGTGATGTCTTGATCACTTTGATAACAATGTCATCGCCGATTTGGATCGTTTCTTCAGCTTTGCGTGTTAGTACGAGCATTTCTAAGTACCTCCTGAAAAAGTTGTTCGTCCAGAAATCCAATTCTGTTGGTATTGAACAGAATCATTTGTTGTCACTGTGATCTACATAATGCCAATGGTGTGCCAAAAGTGATTCAAACGCGCCACGCAAATGCGATTCAACCGCAACAACAACTGTGAAAACAACTTACGTCGAATGGCAGGCTTTGCCGGTCAACGAAACCTCTACAATTTCGGGGTTTGGGTAACGAATCAATTGCAAATCACTCCGTCAGCGAGGTGTCTCCCATTGTCGTTTTGACAATTTCGCGACTCAAAGCGATCAGATGGAGGCGTTTGCAGCGGCACCGCATGCCCTAACGGCGGCGAGCAGCTCTCACAGCGCGCTACGAGGCGATTTTGGAGTAAAGCATGCCGATCAACGTCGGTCTACGAGCCAGAGACCTCTGACACCTGACCGCCGTGTTTTCTAAGGACTGCCGCGACACGATCGTTTTCGTTTTCGATCGCTTCGTCCAACGGCGTTCGTTTACGATTTGTTGGCTTGTTGACGTCGGCGCCATGAGCGATCAGGATCTCAGCCGTTTGTGCGTACGCTTCAGCTCGTTCTTTCCCCTGAGTGGCCCCGCCCATCGCAACCGCATGCAAGGCGGACGTGCCGACGATGGCATCCTGGTTGACATCCGCTCCGTGCTTCAGCAGTAGTTCGACCGCATCGACACTCGCAGCATCTGCTCCCCAGGAGAGCGGAGTTAGCCACCAGTCACTTGCGCTATCGTTAGCGTCGGCTCCCAGTTGAATCAGTCGCTCGCAGACTTCGGCCGCATTTCGATGTGCCGCCCAATGGAGCGGTGACGCTCCATGTAGCTGACCACCTTTCTGCGAATGCGCCTTTGCGAGTTCGGGGGCCCCTTCCAGCATGCACAACGCCTCTTTATTGCTTTTGTCGCGGATCAAAGTGATCAGTTGGTCAACATTCTGCATTTTGTCGCTCCGCTTTCAGATGTTCGGACTGAGGCGTTGGAATTCTGCCGCATTGCAGTGCACAATCCCACTCATGATGAGGTTCGGAGCCATATGTCGTTACCTGCGATGCGGCACACACCGCAGCTTCGAATCACAATGGGATGGTCGACATGTGGACAAAGATCTGTGGTGTCACAACTCTCGACGACGCAACTTCGGTTGTGGCGGCCGGGGCCGACGCAATCGGACTGAATTGCTACGCGCAATCGAAACGCTATGTGCCCGTCAGCACCGCCATCCAGATTCGTAACTCTGTTGGCGACGACGTCGACATCGTGCTGGTATTCGTGAATTCGACCGCCGGGGAAGTTGCTGAGATCGTCGCGGACGTCAATCCCACAGCCGTTCAGTTTCACGGTGACGAGACCGTGGAAACTCTGACGGAATTTCATCGCCTCGCCCCCGCAACAAAAATTATCCGCGCGTTCCGGATTGGTGAAGAAGGGACCGCGGAGATGTCGGATGCCATCGCAGCGTTGCAAGCCGCCGATGTACCGTTGGCAGCGATTCTTGTGGACGCACTCGTGGCTGGCGAATACGGCGGGACCGGGCATCGCGTAGCGACAAAATTGTTAAACGATCGACCTTCCACATGGCCGCCGATGATCCTGGCAGGCGGCCTGACACCAGACGTTGTCGGTGCCGCTGCCAAAGAAGTGATGCCTTGGGGCGTTGACACGGCCAGCGGTGTGGAAATGCGTCCCGGCGTCAAGAACGCTGAGAAAGTGGCGAGCTTTGTGGCGGCCGTGCGAGCGATCGGCGGTCCCGACCGCGTACGATTGTGAGACGTGCCCAAACCTTTTCACGTTTCAGAGTCATTCGTTCATGTTGGAACTTCGTAACCCTCACAGCGTCTTAGCGACTTTTCAGCGCCGGCCGAAAGCCGTCCGGTCCGTGCGTTTAAACGCAAAGCAATCTGGAACCGCATGGGACGAAGTCGCGGCCGTCGCAGCCGAACGAGGCGTCGCGGTCAGCTACGGAGCGGCGGCTCCCAGCGGTCGTGGGGGCAAGGACCGAAACCGCGGTCGAGGTGCACGAGAAACAGAACGCGTCGGCGCGGGCTCAGCAATGATTGAACCGCCGTCGCCCATTCCGCTGGGCAACCTGCTGAAAGCGAAGCCGCCGAAAGAAGAAGGCTTCGGCATCTGGCTGGGGCTCGATCACGTTCAGGATCCACAAAACCTGGGAGCCATCTTTCGTCTCGCCGGATTCTTCGGTGTACGCGGCATCGTGATGACGAAGGACAAAAGCGCACCTGTCAACGGCACGGTATGCGACGTCGCAACCGGTGGAGTCGAGCACGTGCCGTTTGCGGTGGTGTCGAACCTGGCTCAGTCGATTCAGCAGGCTCAGAAGTCAGAGGTCTGGGTCATTGGCACGTCTGAACACGCTTCCGACAGCCTTCGCAACGTGGCCCGCGACCGCCACTGGATGCTGATTATGGGCAACGAAGGCGATGGCATTCGCCGGTTGACTCGCGATTCCTGCGACACGCTCGCGTCACTGCCCGCATTGGGACCGGTCCCGTCACTAAACGTTGCCGCCGCCACGGCCGCGTGTCTGGCCGTGATGTCGGGCGGCGCCTGAACAGCGACTGCTATCCGCGAAACGTTGACCGTTTGCAGCGTGCGAAGCTGACGAAGCGCTATGCCGTTTCCAGCCCGGTTACGGTTCCCGTGCTGCTGGCGAACTGGTCAGTTTCCAGACCAACCTGCTGCAGCAGATTCACAAACAGGTTTGGCAGCGGGTAATTATTTTTCTTATCGAACGCCAGGTGCTGGCCGTGTTTGAAATGCCCGCCTGCCAGCAGCACTGGCATGTTGCGGTTGTCATGATTGGAGGCATTTCCGAGGTTGCTCGTCAGCAGCACGCAGGTGTTGTCCAAGACGCTGGAGCCCTGTTCGCCGTTGACCGTAAGATCGCGAAGGAACTGGCCCCATGACGCCACAATCTCGGCTTCGACCAATGCCAACTGTTCCAGTTTTTCTTCGGCCTTGCCGTGATGACTCAGCGAATGGTAGCCCTCATCGACGCCGGCGAGTGGCACAACACCGCCTGAGCCGCCCAGATGATAAGTAATGAATCGCGTGGAATCGGTTTCCAACGCGAGCCGAATCATGTCACTCATCAAACGCTGTCGGCCGACGAAGTCGTTGCCGTTGCCAATGTCGACAGGCTTCGGCACGTCGACCTTCGGCTTGGGCCGTCGCGCCCACGCTTCTGATGCGGCCATCCGTTGCTCCAGATCGCGAACGCTGGTGAAGTAGGCGTCCAAACGATCTTTGTCGCCGTGTCCCAGTTGCTTTGACAGCCGCTTTGCGTCTTCACCCACCAGGTCCATGATGCTGCGGCCCTCACGGACTCGTTCCGCCTGACGAATCTGTTCCTTCGGCGAATCGTCTACGAACAGCTGAGTAAACAGACGCGACGGCGAACTCTGAGCGGGAATCATCGATCCGTTTTCAGTGTAGCAGGGGCTGTTGCTGCCGCTGCTGCTTAGTACCAGCGATGAAAATCGAGTGGCATCGCCCAGATGCTTGGCCATGTACTGGTCCAGCGAAATGGAATTCTTCGCCTTGCCTGAACTGCCCACCGGATTCGCCGTCAGGATGCTGGCTTCGGCTCGATGACCGCCCGTCACGTCCGGATGCGACGAACCGGAAATTACAGTGAACCGATCCCGCAGATCCTGTAACGGCTTCAGGTACAGACTCGGTTCGTAATCGCGGCCTGCGGTCGTGGGATTCAGGTTGTCACCGACAAGGCCAAGCCCCAATGTCATCGCGACAAAGCGGCGTGGCGCGGTGGATTCTTCCGTCCCCGCAAACGCAGATCGCATTGCTGTCAGCCACGGCAACGCCATCGAAATGCCCGCGCCGCGCAGTAGCGTGCGGCGGTGAAGCTGGCGCTGAAATCCAAAGTAGACGTTCTTCATGATGCTATTTCGTTTTGAAAAGTGAACTGGTGACAGTCGCTGCGACGATCGATCTGAGGCCGTAGTCTGCTTCTTCGCTCTGCGTCACAATTTGGTTGATGACTTCCTGATCGGCAAAACTGCAGGTGGCTCCGGTGCCGTACGCGACAAGCTGCCGCGCGAAATTCGCGGCGAGAGCCGATTTGTTGTCCAAAACCAGTTTTTGGAATTGCGGCAGCGTATCGAAGTGACGTCCGTCCGGCATATCGAATTCCACATCAATCTTCGGCCCTTTCGACCGGCGTCCTTTGGCAACAGCCGGATAAAAGTTTCGCCAGCGGCCGGACGGGTCAAAGTTTTCCAAAGCGAACCCGGGCGGATCGATCTTCACGTGACACGACGCACAGTCGGGCGACGACTTATGCTTCGCAAGCTGTTCTCGAATTGTTTTGGCCCCGCGAATGTCGGGTTCGATGGCCGATACATTTTTCGGTGGCGGCGGGATATCGACACCCAGTAGGCGTTCAGACACCCACACGCCGCGAATGACGGGCGACGTTGTCGTGCCATTGGCCGTCACTTTCATGATGGCTCCCTGAGTCACAAGGCCGCCGCGTTTGTGGTCCGGCTTCAGTGAAACCTGTCGCAATTCGTCGCCCTCAACGCCCTTGATGTCGTAATAGCGAGCCAGGCGGCTGTTCAGAAAGGTAAAATCTGAATCGATCAGGTTTCCGACGCTCAGGTCTTGATCCAGCATCGTCTGCAAAAATGTGTGAGTTTCATCCAGCATCGATTGCTGCACGATCACGTCGAACCCCGGGTACAGCTTGCGGTCGGGTTCGGTAAAATCGATCTCGCTAAGATCCAGCCACTGATGGGCAAAGTCTTTCACAAAGTCTTGCCCGCGAGAATGCTGTAACAGCCGTTCGATTTGCCGATTCAGTTCGGCCGGTTGATGCAGTTTGCCAGCAGTGGCCAGCGACATCAGTTCGTCATCCGGCGTAGTGCCCCACAACAAATAGCTAAGCCGCGCCGCCAGTGCGAAGTCGTCCAGTTGGCCAGGTTCTTCATAGAAGTGCAGAAAGCGGGGCGAACACAGGATTGCTCGATAAGTTCCTCGCAGCGATTCCATTAACGAATCGCCGTCGGCCAGGCTTTGCTTCGCCATCGCGATGTACGGAGCCACGACGTCGTCGGCAACAGGCCGACGGAAGGCTCGCGCCGCGAACTGCTTGATCAATGCGGCGGCGTCTTGTTGAGGTGAATCAGAAACGACAGTGCCTGCCGTCCTTTTCGCGCCGGGCTGAACCTTCAGATCACCAAACAACCACTGACGAATCTGTTGATCGTCGGGCCCTTTGTGAATGCGTTCGAGTTCGACTTCGTGAGTGGCCAGGCCGCATAGATTTTGAGACGTGCCTTCGCCGACACCCACCTGACCGCCCTGAAAGCGGCCCATTTTCAGAGTCGCGTCGCCGGGACGGACTTCGAACATGTCGCCTTCCGACAGCCACGCTTCAAACGTCCATTCCTGCGGCTCACGGGTCGCTTCGAAGGCTCCCGCCCACGCCAGCATCGGAGCACTGGATACGCACTTGCCGGTTCGAACGGTACACCAGACGCCATGGTCTTCAGGCACGTTTAGCGCCGACGCTTTGATCTTCAATCGATACCAGCCATCCTGTCGCGCCGTCGTTACCGGCAGTCGGCCGTAGAAAATCAGGCGAGACGACCAGACGACCGCTTTACCGTCCAGCATTTCCGGTTCCCGACAACGACGTTGCTTGAGACGGCGAGCTACCTGCTCGGCGGACAAACGCTTCGACCATTCGTCAGGTTCTGAAAGAGCACGGCGAAACGCTTCGTCCAGCGCCACATCAACGACCTTCAGATGGTCTTCGAGTTGGAAATGTGAAATCGACTGGCCGGCCGCCACAGTTGTGTAGCCATAGGTTCGTAATTCTTCCGGCATGCGACTGGCCAGAGGAATATCAATGCCCAGCAAGTCCTGCAGAGTGCGTTCGAGTTGCAGGTTGGTCAGCCGACGTCCCCGCACGCGGCCAAATTTTTCGTGCTGTTGGCGCTGGTGGGCAATCAGCGGTGCAGACGTCTTTTTCACGAATCGTGAACGCGATTCTGCGGTGGGTTGGTCGTAGTCACGAGGTGGCATTTCGCCCGACTGCACGCGTTCCACAATGTGAACCCACTTATCAAACGCGGCCTCATCACTGGACGCCGTCGGCAGGTCGGTCAGGTCGAGTCCGGCTTCTGCATCCTGCCCCTGATGGCAATCCATGCAGTTCGCGGCCAGAAAGTCTTTGGCGGCGGCATCAACGGAAAATTCACCGGCGGCCAGTTGAACCAACGGCAGGCAGCAGAACAGCAGAATGGTAGCGCAGGTTCTCATGGGGCGAGTGATTTCAGCAGTAGGATTCCGTCGAACGCCCGGGAAGGATGGGCAACTGGAGGGCGACGGGGTTAAGGCATTATATCCCACTGATTGGCTGGAAAAACCAAAAACAGAGGACAACCACACCGCGTCTCAGGAATCGAAACGTGACTTCTGACTGGGGCGTTTCCAACAACTTCGCCTGACAATTTGCTTGCCAAATCGTCATTCACTGTCGGCGTTGACGTCGCCCGTCACGAGTAAATCGTGCGTCGCTCGTCGATTTTCAACCGCCCGGAAGCAACTCGCCGAATGGCTTCCGGATAGGCGATCTTTTCCTGTTCGAACACAAGCCGACCCACCTCGTCGGCAGAAACAGCTTCAGGCAGGTCGATCGATCGCTGCAGAATGACTGGCCCGTGATCGTATTCATTATCTGCAAAATGAACCGTGCAGCCGCTGACTTTTACACCGCGGGCAACCACCGCTTTATGCACACGGTCGCCAAACATGCCCTTTCCGCAGAATGCGGGGATCAGCGACGGGTGAATGTTCAAAACGCGCCCAAGAAACTCGTCCGGGATTCTCAGCAGGCTCAAATAACCCGCCATTGTTACCAAATCGACTTCGGCAGCCTTCAAACGCTCAAACACGGCATCGCTGAAATCCGCCAACGATGCAAAGTCACGCCGCACGATCGGAACGCACTCCAGCCCGGCATCGCGGGCTCGCTGCACGCCTCGACAATCGGCCTGGCTGGCAATCACGAGCGGGACTTCCGCATTGAGTGACCCGTCGCGGATGCAATCCAGAAAGTTCAGCAGCGTCGAGCCGCCCCCGCTGATTAAAACTCCCAGTCGCACGGGACGATCGTTGATGGCGGGAAAATTGTGCAAGTTCCGTCTGTCTGTTATTGAATGCGTGTCAAGCTGCCATGACGTTGCGCTGTGAACTCACCGGAGTCTACGCCAGATTGTGTCCGTCTTAGATTGAGGTTTGCCACCGGCTCTGCCAGTTCCCAACTGGGACGAATACACGGGCAGAGCCAATGGCACACACACATCTCAAGATCTGCTGACACAGCACCACGCTGATTGGCTGCGGCGAAATCTACAATTCCGGCCCGTATTCCGACCGAGGCAAAGAGTACCCGGACAGCGTCGGCTTTTCAAATTCGGGCACCACTTCGTTCACTCGCTTTCGCAATCGGATGCGATCGCGTTCTTCGCGCTGGTGTCGGCCCCACAATATCATCAGTGTCAGAATGAATGCGAAACAGATCGCGAACATCATCCCGCGACTGGTTCCGCGGCCGTCCAGCTCAGTGGCTTTCGCTGCCAAAGGCGACTTCGCCGACATGTGCCCTTCCTTCACCAGTGCCTGAACCTGATCGACCGTCGGCGTCCAGTCGATGCCGCCAGCAATAATCAAAGGTGCGATCCGGGCGGTGTCCTGAGACCCATAAACGTAACGCTTAAAGAAGCAGCCCGTCACAGAAACTCGATCAACAATGTCGGCTCCTGTCGGAAAATCGGGGGGCAACTGCGATGTCACAACGACGGTCGGGTTATGCTGCGAATCGTCCGTAAACAGCCACAATTCATGCAGCATTCGGCCACCAAACAGAACATCGTCGCCCGGGTAGCTGACAACATGCCGCACGTGCCCGTGCAACGTGACCGGATAGCCTTGGTACACTTCCGGGTATTGGAACATGTCCACAAACGTCTGAAATTCGTCGGGCTTCCTCTGCATCTTTCGGTACAAGGCCACGCGACTGTTCAGCCGCCGCAATAGCCCGGCCTTTTTTCGACCAAGTTCGGATTCTGTGATCTTTCCGTCTTTAAAAGCCTGAGTTGCCGTCGCCACATCCTGGCTGGTGCGTTTTTGAATGTGCTGCATCAGATGATTGATTCGCTGCCGTAGAACTTCGGCAGCGATTTGTTTTTGAACCGACTTGCTGGTCAATTCCAGTTGGCGCAGCGTTTCGTAATAGATCCACGTCTCCTCCTTCTGCAGACGGCTTTTTTCGACCGTGTTCTGCCTGACCAGCTGGGCGTGTGGCTGAGGACTAAGTTCACGCAGGCTTTCGCAATAAATCAGCGGTCGCTGATCCCACTTTTTCACCACCCAGCCTTTGACCAACACCGGGATAGAAGATTTTCCGGCGGGCCATTCTCGAATGCTTAACACGCCATCGTCCGGTGTCTGCAGGCCCTGAGTGTCGACAACAGCCAACTGCATGCCCCCAGCCAGTGTCGACAATGAACCTCGCATCAGGGAAATTTCTTTCGGCCCATCATCATCGTCCGGCCCTTCGCTGTCGGAATTCACAAATTCCTTATCGGCACCGAGGCGAATGATCGAACCGGCCGAATAGCGTCCATAGATCACGACCGGACGGCCCACGTAATGTTCCGGAAAGCGGCGAATGTCCGACAACAGATCGAACTTCGTCGATGCGGTGGGAATGTCTTCTTTACGTTCAAACGGGTTAGGCAATCCGTTCAATGCCTTCGGTACAGTGCTGAGCCGCAGGTGGCCGTTGTTCCACGCGAGTTCTCGAGCGTGAGCGTATTGGTAGAAGGCCTTTTCCCAAATTGCGATTCCCTGAAGTGAGTTCTCCATATCACTGGCCGTCCGTTTCAGCAAAGCGAGTCGCTGTATGCCAATCGCGTCCAGCAGATCCCGGTAAGCGGATTCTTCGGCCAGCGTCAGCAAAGGAGTCCCATGTTCGAAGGCTTTTGAACTGGGCTGATCGGAACCAGGAATCTTCGGAAACTTCAGGTCGGCCACAGACACCGATTGCTCAGCCCAATTGAAGCCGGTCGGATCGGCGATCGGTGCCGCCGGGAGCACGGGATCTGGTTCGAATTCGCGTTCTGCAGGCAGTGGAATGCGGCGGTTGTAATCGAGCGGCCCAAATCGATATTCGCTTTCGGTCGGTTCACGACGTCGTCCGTCAGACCGCACGCCGCCTTCGTTGCGGTTGAAGTTCCCTTCGTCAATGCGACCGCTGTTTTCTCGAGCCCTGTCGTCGCGAGTAGGCTCGTCGCGGAAACGTGGATCGAAATCAGACCGGCTGTCATTGGCCGCAGGACGTTCATCAACTGGCTGCGCCGGCCGGAGATAGATATTGTCGTCGCGCGTAGCGGGCGCCGTACCGGGGTTCGGTCGCACGTTTTTCATCAAGTCGTCGAACGCAGGAAAGTCAGACGCCTCAGAATTCTGCCCCGGCGCTGGCGTGATTTCGATGGCCACCAGAAACGCCACGCCAAGCACCGCTGCAAACCACGAGCGCAGCCGGATCGCACATCCGAACAATGGCGACGGACAGCCACGTTGTGTGTTGAGTTTGAGGTTTCGGGCGTGCATCAGAGCTGATCCTTCGTAACAAATTACTCCATCTACGGAGTTTAGGCGTTTTTGGCAGAAGGAATCCAGTGGTGAATCGGCGTCTGAAGCAGAAGTGGGTCGGAATAGACTGTCTAAGCTGGATCAGCCGCTAGATTCGACAATGCCCGCCGCCTTTGAGACACTTTCAGTCCGACAATTCTGGAGAAACACAATGTTCAGACTGCTGCTACTCGTTCCCGCCCTTATCTGCTCGCTGGCGTCGGCTCAGGACAAGCCAATCACCGCGAACGAGCCCGATCCCACCCGCGGCGGTCGCTATGAGTGGCGCCCCAACCACGATCCGAACGGGATCGGCAAGTTCTATATGGGCCGCGAGATCGCTCACGTGATGGGCTTCTCAGGAGCCCTCTGGCTGGAACGCGACACTCGCGAAGAAGAAGAACGCCTCACGCTGCTGGTAAAGTCGCTAAAGCTGAAACCGGGCGACGTTGTGGCCGACATCGGCGCGGGCAGCGGAGTCATCAGTGGGCTGATGGCCGAACAGGTTTTACCAAACGGCTATGTCGTCGCGGTCGACGTGCAGGACGAAATGCTGCGGCGACTTCAGGAAAACATGAAGAAGAAGGGCGTCAGCAACGTGGTGCCGATCAAAGGCTCACAGCAATCATCGTCACTGGCACCGCAATCGATCGATCTCGCCATCATGGTTGACGTCTATCACGAATTCGAATTCCCGTACGAAATGATGGCGGACATCAGCCGAGCGATCAGGCCGGGTGGGCGAGTCGTCCTCGTGGAATACCGGATGGAGGATCCCACGGTCCCGATCAAGTTAGTCCACAAGATGTCTCAAAAGCAGGCGAAGGCCGAAGTGGAACAGGCAGAGTTCAATATGAAGTGGACGGAGACCATAGACGTGTTGCCAAGGCAGCATATCCTGGTGTTCACAAAAGCGGCCAAAGCGTCGCCTTGAGTTCGTCCTGAGACCGCTCGCGGCGACGCAAGTGAACCATAAGCATGAGTGTCTCCACTTGCTTGTGCGGTTCGCCAGCCACGTACTCGGACCTCGCTCGCATTCGCCATTCACAATCAACTTGACGTCCGCGCACGAAAAAGGGACCGCAGCAGAAGCTGGGGTCCCTGATTCAGATTCTCAGATGTCCATCTTCAAGCTTACAACTGCAACGGAGCTCGCAGGTCGTAGATTGCCTGACTGATTTCCTGCGAGAGGTCTCGCAAATGGTCGCGGTGGTGCGTATTACACCGTCCGAGGAATCCATAGATGGCACGCCATTCTTCGATCAGGTCTGACGTTTCCTTTTTCAGTTCGTTAGCCGTCGGGCGAGATTCCAGCATCAGGTGAATTCGAGCCGTTCGCTTCACGAAGCGGTCTGATGCCTGCTGAACCTGGCTGCTGATCGTTGGGCGAGCCTGGTACAACCACGCTTTCACGTCGTAATTGAGGTGCTCAGCCAGATTCTCCAGCGACGCCGCTGTCGGCAACATGGCTCGCGTGTCAATCGACGTAACCGTCCCCGCAAGGTTCAATTCGTTGCGAAGCGACACAATGCCGTCTTCGATTTCTCGAAGAACAACACGTCCCATTTCACTGCGCAATGGTTCGTACGATCGCACAAACGCGTTCCCGTACTCTTCGACGTACCGATAGCATTCCAGCATCGTGCGTTCATCTTCATTTCGGTCGACGCAGTCGCGGAAGTTTTGCACCGTGCCGTAGAAATCGTCCGACGTCTGAAGGATTCTTTCCACGTCTTTAAAGTGCAGCAGCAGCTTCAGGCTGACGCGAGCATAAAATTCGTCGACGTCCTTCATCAGACCGTCAGCGATCTGTCGCAGATTTTCGCGATTGGTCTGCTGGTCCAGCCACAGCAAGTCGTGAAGACGGCTGTCCGCCAGCAGAATGTTCCTCATGCTGCGTTCAACCATGCGGTTGTTCAGTTTTCGCAGATCGGGTGACAGGGCACTCCACATCTGTGCAGCGCGTTGATACTCCGTCACGATCTGTGTGTAGGGAGCCTGATCCATCACCAGGTTCTGAACGCGAATTGCCTGCTGGTCCAGTTTGCGAGCGTCCATCACAAGACGGTAGACGATGTTGCTGCCGGAAGGGTCGAGTTCAAGATCCTGAACCAGGTTCCGCACAGAGCTGACCAGTCCGGAGAGTTCCGTCATCAGTGCTCGATGGTCAAGCTGCGGTCCCATCTTGAACTGCTTTTCAAGATTGCGACCGATGCGATCGATCCGCTCCACGCTGTCTCGCGAAGCCGTGCTAAGCTGAAGTGTTTGAGACAGTTTGTGCGACATAAATCGCCAGTCACTGTCCAACTGCTGGAACTGTGGCTGCAGTCGTTCGAGGCTGACATTGGCGTTCATGTCCTGAGCCATCCGAGCCGCACGCGTCCGCATGCTCAAAAGTTCGCTCAGGAACGGCCGAATGTTCGGAGCCCGTTGCATGTCAGTCTGGAGAGACCGGTACAACCGTTCGGATTCGTCAATCGATTCCGTCAACAGGTTTTGTACAACTCGTCTGTCGACGCGTGAAAGATCGACCGGAGCCGAATTGCCGATGCCGCTGTTGCCAAAGCCGAAGCCGGGCACAGCGTCAGCTCCGTTTTGGATCAGGCGATTGACGTCACTGAATTCGGATCGGTTGGTTCCGATTCGAGGCGGCTGAGCCTGAGCGACCGCAACGGCCGAAATCGTGACTGTTAGTAGTGCAGCGCTCAACGACCCGCACCAATCCCTCCATTGAATCTGCATCTGGTTTCCTTTCCAAACGGTTGAACCACCCCGGAAGTGCGGCGGCTGCCTTGCGAATCTGCAACATCATCGTCGCAGAAAACAGTTCCAAAAAATAAACACCCGCGCGGCCGATCCTTCCGGCCACAGTTCAAAAATCAGTCTAGCCCAAAGTGCCAAATACCGCTACGCCGCTTCTTCGCGTCCGACGTTGGCAATACGGCCCTCTTTCAAACGGACAATGCGATGAGCTTGCTGAGCGACCGCTTCGTCGTGAGTCACCATCACAATGGTGAGCTGATTGTCTTCGTTCAACTTTTTCAGCGTGTCCATGATCTCGCTGCCGGTGGACGAATCCAGGTTGCCGGTCGGTTCGTCCGCCAACAAAATTTCAGGTTTAGCGATCAAGGCGCGAGCGATCGCGCCACGTTGCATTTCGCCCCCGGACAGTTCTGATGGCCGATGCTTGACGCGATGTTCCAACCCCACGTGCTGCAAAATGTCCATCGCCTGTTGACGGATTTGTTTGCGCTGTCGCCAGTACCCTAAAAACGAATGACGAATCATCAACGGCGTCATCACGTTTTCCAGCAACGACAGTTCCGGCAGCAGGTGATAGAACTGAAACACGAATCCGAACACGTGATTGCGAAGCTGATCACGAGCACTCTGGCTAAGATTATCGATGCGTCGTCCGTCCAGCAGTACTTCGCCGACGTCCGGATCATCCAGCAGTCCCATCACGTGCAACAGCGTGCTTTTGCCAGACCCGCTTTGCCCGATCACAGAAATGAATTCCCCGCGCGAAGCGCTCAGGCCGGCGCCCCGCAGCACGGGCACCTTGTGCTGACCTTTGGAGTACGATTTTTCGATCGCGTTGGCGGCAATGAGTGGTGTCGTCATGCGTAACGTTTCAGGCTGCGTTGGCGAAGTCGTCTGTTGGTGGTCGTCGAAGACTATTGTCATAGTGGTCATCCGATGAAAGAGGCGTGTGCAAAAGTCCCAGGTCAGTCATTCCGCAACGCTCGCACCGGATGCAGTCGTGATGCTCGACGAGCCGGCAGAACGCTGGCCAAAGCCGCAATACCGATGGACCCCATTGCCACCCAGAACACCATCCACGGGCTTACCTGAGTCGGAATCTCGGGAAAATAATAGACCGCTTCGTCAAACACTTTGCGACCTGTGATGGCACTTAACAGGTCTTCAATCTCATTGATGTAATGAACAAACAGCAGGCCGATGGCCACACCGGCCGCACTTCCAACGACACCCAGACCGAAACCGTACGACAAGAAGATGCTCATCACTCCGTTGGAGCTGGCACCCAACGATTTCAGGATTCCGATATCGCGAGTCTTCTCGACTACGATCATGAAGAAGATCGCCAGAATACCGAATCCGGCCACGGCGATAATCAGAAACAGCAGCACGTTCAGGATTGCGGTTTCCACTTCCACGGCTGAAAGCAAAACGCCCTGCTTGGCTTCCCACGTGCTGACGGTAACCGCGTTCGGCGGAAATGCGGCTCGTAGTTTTTTCACCACAATGTCTGCGTCGTCGTAGTCGTTTAGGCGAATTTGCACGGACGTGATCGCGTCCACACCATTCACAATCATACCGCGGTTTTTCTGAAGTTCGTCGATGTTCATCATCACCAACTGGCTGTCGTATTCGCTCATCCCACTGCGAAACTTATCGACAACAGTGGCCGAAAAACTGATTGGTTCCGGCGGCGTCTTTGAGCTAATCGTGGTGATAATGATGTCGTCACCTTCACTGACCATGTCCACTTTTCGCACGATTCCAGTTTCCGGATCGCGTGCCTGAAAGCTGGTGATCTGGTCGCCAACAAACAGTTTCGCAGGAAACGGAGCAGTCGGGTCAACTGGTTCCTGTTGCCCGGCGATGCCGTCCATCGGAGAGGGGCCGAACGTGGGGACTGTCGGCGTGGCGTCGTCTTCGGTCGCTGTGGCATCAATTTCCGCTGGAGCGACGTCGGCAACCGCATCAAAAGTTGGTGGAGGAGGTTCGGTATTATCACCAGTTGCAGACTGGCCGGGCAATTCGAAGGGCGAAGGTGGCGTGGTGGCAGAAGCTGGCTGTAGGTACAGCATTTCCTGCTGCTTCACCATCTTCCTGTGCTTCTTTGCGTGCTCAGTGAGTTCGAAGCTGACGGGCTCGTCGATAGCACGTAATGGCGAGCGAACTTCGACGCCGTCTTCCATTTCCGGCTGATAGCTTGCGAGACTCTTCTTTAACGGGCTGACATCCGCTTTTCCGGCGGGATCAATGCCGATCAACTGAATCGGTTGAGTAAACGTTTCACCGGTGACCGGGTCGTTATAAGTGACCATGGCTGGCACTTCGACGGTGGCGGTCATCGCGGCCACATACGGTCCGACAGCGTTGCGGATCAGATCCATCTGCTTTTCGGAGTCCGGAATGCCGTCCATCGTGCGAGATTCCATCACGACATCGGCCAAAAAACCGTGAATTCGGCTTCGCATTTCGGTGCTGAAGCCCGCCATCACGCTGTTGACCACGATCATGGTGGCCACGCCGAGCATCACGCTGATGATGCTGGCCAATGCGATATACCTGGTCCTCAGATACCGCATGCAAAGCAAGATCTTGTACATTTCTGGCACTCCTTTGCCATGCCCGCTATGGGGCTTTTGCTGTTGCCAGCGTTCGCCAGATCCGATGAACCGCGTCGCAATGTTCTTACCACGACGCTGCACCGCATGCGTTTCGCGCGAAGCAACCACACGTCAGAACACTCAACCCCCGCAGGCTGGTGCCGTGTGCTGCGAAGTCTGGCAGATTCCGCAGATCGTGGCAATGGGAAGTTGAATCCGCCGAATTTGCTGCGTCTTAGATCAGTTTCTCTTTTGTTGTGGATGGTTTGGGCTCGTGGGGAACAGCCCTCATAGTTCAAAAAGCTTGCTGCGCGGCCACAAGTCAGCGAGATTCGCTGTAGGCCGATTCTGATCTGGCTGGTGAGTGCGTGTTCCGGCAAAATGCTGCCAGACGCCTCGGTTTTCTGCCGGCTGGCCGTCAGTCTGCGTTTCGACTTTTTCCCTGTTTATCCCGGTTTTATGCCCGTTCAATACGACGATGACCTGCTGACAATCGTCGATACGTCGCGATTTGTCTGTCCGGGAGAAACCAGCCCGGTCTCGTCCGCCGTGCATTTGGGGCGTTTGGCGTCCGGTTGGCCGGGCTGCGCTGAGTGCCGATGGAGAAACGAAACGGCAGCGCCGCGGCCAGCGATCCGTCGCACGGAATATGGTGTGCGAGGTGCTTATTTAAATGCCATCGACCGCTTCAAGGCCGGTCAATTGGCCGCCATCCTGTCCACACACCTAACAAACCTGCATTCAGCGGTCGATCAACGCCGAACGGAAGTCGCGGACAACGCAAAGCCAGCAAGTGCTGACGAAGCTACGCCGGTTGTTCGTTCACCGCCAGCGACAACAATTGCCGTGGGCTTCGATGGCAGCCGCGGCACCCCGGATCTTTTTGCCGGCGTCGTGTCAGCGGTGCGGCAGAACGGTTGCCCCGTTTTAGACGCCGGGCAAACGTCCGCAGCCGCATTGTTGAACGTGTGCCGTCAACATCGCCGCGCGTTCGGGGCGATTATGGTGACCGGAGCCGGTGCAGCGCCGTCCGAAACGGGGTTGGACGTATTCCTGGCAGACGGGCAGACCACCGCAATCCCGTGGCAGGATTTTGGCGTGGGAATCCGCTTTATGTCGAATTCTGACGAAGAATCAGACGTGGCCACGTTTTCCGGTGCCGTGCAGCAGACTTTGAACCGCATCCGATCCGGCACACGGCAGGAAAGTGACAGCACCGAGCAGCAAGCCGCTCGACCACAGGAACTCACCCACATCAGCAGTCACGCCAGACGGGTCTTTCGTTCCCACCGAATCAGCGGCACGTCGACAGCAGTGGACACCGAATCATTGTATCGATCATGGTTGCTGCGATGGTGGCCACGTGAATGTCGTTTGCCGGTGGAATTCGCAACCGACAGCGATGCGACGCTCGAACGGCTACGCTGGATCACAAAGCGGTTGTCGCTGAATCTAACAATTCGCCGCACCGGCGAGGTCGCAGACGGAATCGTTCAGCCGCTGTTGACGATCGACGACGACGATCGCTTCCTGACCGTTCGTTCGCCGCGAGGACGAGTGCTCTCTGCCGTTGAACTGGCCGACTGGATGAATCATTCCGTGCGAACCACAGCGTCCCACGTTACGGCTCATGCCAGGCCTGGCGACGACACAGTCGTGCTGGTCGATGTGGCCGCACCGAATTCCGGCCGCCAGCAGGACGTCATCACAGACGGCCTTGCGACCGCCGGTTTTCTGATGAAGCTGCTCAGCGATGACAATCGGCTACCAGCCTAAAACTCGAATTCCTTTTCCGTCTTCGCATCGCCGCCGAATGATTTACGGAAGGCATCCGCCTGAGTTTTGATTGTCTTGTCCGGGCCAGCCAGCTTCAGGAAGTAGACGCCCCTGTTTTTGACAATCAAAATCACGCCCATCATGCGATAGTTCTCGGCAGCCTTCGTCTTCTGCAGAACGGGTGGACCGACGGGTTTGTTGTAGGTTCCGCTGATGTCGGCCAGGTAGTAATCGTTGTCGCCCGCTTTCCCTTTCAGGGCTTTGGCTTCGCGACCTTCGGCGGAAAACTGGCCGATCCAGCGTGTGAGGTTTGAGCCCACGTCGCTGCCCTGGCCAAAACTGAAGACCGTTAATTCGCCATGCTCAGAATCGCCTTCTGCCGCAGGCACAGCAAACGTGGCCAGACGCAGGCTATTGGTGTTGGGTGACGTCTCCCATGTCTCGGGAATCTGCAGCGTGATGTCGCGGACCTTCACGGGCGACGTCTTAACGGCGGCAGACTTCTCCTCTGCAGGCTTTTTGGCCTTTTCGTCGCCGAATACAGGACACGCGGTGATCAGCAGCGCAAGGCAGGCGAATGTTATCAACGTTTTCATGATGTTCTCCGGGAAGGCGAAACCTTCGTCGTGGTGAGGCGGGTGGGCGGTTGAATTTTGCGGTCTGCCGCACTTGGCATTCTTCATTGTACATGCGGCAGTGAGTTGTCCAGCAACCAGAAAATGGTCCGGACAGGGGGGCATTCTACGAAGCGCCGACCGGAAACGCTCGCGCCGCCCGGGGGAAAATACTGCCGACTGCGAACAAGTTGCGTCGAATCGCGGAAAGCTACAGGCAATTGCTACCTAAGCAATAACCCTTAGTTGTGCAACATCCTTCATCGCTGCTCGCGAGTTGTGGCATGTTTAGGTCAGGAGGCGAAACAGTAACGATCAGGAGGAATCGGCAAACTCGATTAAACCGGACGGTCTGGTCGAACCATCGACGGGGCACTAACAGAATCCATCTGTTTGAGATGATGATAATATGACCGCTACATCAGTTTCACCGCGCATACATTCGACGGAAACACAATCTGCCGGACCGCCGCCTGCCGACGTTTCCAATGCGGATCGTGATCGATTGATCATGGACCACCTTGGCTACGTCGACCATATTCTGGCCAAAATGCTAAATCAGCTGCCCCGCCGAGTGGACGCTCAGAACCTCGAATCTGCCGGCGTGCTGGGGCTGATCGAAGCGGCCGCTCAGTTCGACCCGTCGCGGAACGTGGAGTTCAAGTCGTTTTCGTATCAGCGAATTCGCGGCGCCATTCTGGACGAACTGCGGCGCAACTGTCCGTTGTCGCAACAGATGCTGCAAAAGATCGCTTACCTGCGTCAGGTGCGTATGGAGTTTGAAGGTTCGGTTTCCGTCGAAGACCTTGCGGCCGCCGCTGGGATGTCGGTTGGCGAAGTCACGCGATGCATTCAAAGTTCTCGGCTGACACGGCCCGATTCGTGGAACGATTCGGTACGTATTCGAGGGCACATCGGTGACAACGACAACGCCACAAGTCTTGAAAAGCAGGAGATGCAGCGCGTACTGGCGGATGGAATCGAACAGCTTCCTCCCAAGATGCGGATGGCCGTCGCGTTGCACTACAACGAAGAATTAAAGCTGAAGGAAGTCGGCGACGTGATGGGGCTTTCCGAATCCCGCGTGTCGCGAATTCTGGACGCCGCACGAACTCGCCTGCGAGAATACGCAGCGACTCGCGGCTACGAACAATAGATACTGCGTGCTCGCATCCCGCGTGGACAGACATGCGCCAGGCAACCCACAGCTGCGTTTGTCCCGCACGGCGTTCCGCGTTACATTGAGTGCTCCAACACAAGGAGTACTGAAATGGTTTGCAGTCACCTGAAAGAATTGTACCAGCTGTGCGAATCCCATCAGCTGCGGCTGAGCGGATCGGATCTGATTCGCGTCGTATGTAAACAGTGTGAACAGGAAGAAACGTGCCCGTCTGTGCTTATGGATGAGTACGACGCCGATCAGGACAGGAAACACAGCGCCGACGATTCAGACGCTTCGTCTCGTAAGAACGCTTAGAACTCGTAGCAAAAGAATCGTTCATGTCCGGTATGATGCCGCTCAACCCGCTGCAGCCACACGATGTCTGGATGAAGCGAGCTCTTGATCAGGCCGTCACGGCTTACGACCACGGAGAAGTTCCGGTCGGCGCAGTCATTGTGCGTCAGGAACGGGTCATCGCCGAAGCCTACAATCAGCGGGAAACGCTGAACGATCCGACGGCTCATGCTGAAATGATCGCGATCACTCAGGCGGCCGAAGCATTGAATTCCTGGCGACTGCTGGACTGCACCTTATACGTCACCTTGGAACCGTGCCCGATGTGCGCCGGAGCCATCGTGCAGTCGCGACTGCCATTTGTGGTGTATGGAGCCACGGATCCCAAAGGCGGGGCGTGCGATACGCTGTTTCAGATTACCGGCGACATCCGGCTAAACCACCAGGCGGCCGTTTTAGGCGGAGTGATGCAGGATGACAGCAAGGCACTTCTGCAGCAGTTCTTCCGGGAACGACGATTGGACGCGAAGAAAAAGTAAGCTCAACTCCGACGCGAATGGCGTTCAGACTGGCCTGTTTCCGTACCATTCGGAACTGTCACTGTGGGAAAAAAGAAACGGATCAGCGTCGAAGACAGATTGGCCGTCCTGCAACAATTGGCCGCGGACACGAACTCTGTTGATGAACTGACGTCTGCTGTCGTGGCCGGCCTGGGCGATGCTTCCAACCTAATGGTTGAGCTGGCCGCGAGGCTAATTGTCGATCGCGAAATTATCGCACCGGAACAAACACTGATCGACGCTTTTGACCGGTTCTGCGCAAACAACGGCGAAACGGACAAAGCGTGCCGTGCCAAAGTGCCGCTGGTCGAAGCCATGCTGCATCGTGACGTGGACCAACCGGACTTCTACTTGCGCGGCATGAAGTATGTGCAGGCCGAACCGCAATGGCGTGGTCCGGGCGGAGGCGGCCCGCCAACGGATTCGGCCGCTCACCTTCGCGGCCTGTGTGCTCACGGACTGATTCGGTCACATGTGGCGTCGCCAGCTTCTACAATGCTGGCGTTGGTTGATTTACTCAACGATTCTCAACCACAGTCGCGAGCCCACGCCGCTCGGGCCATTAGCCTGATGAATTCGCCAGCGTCGGTGCCACTCTTGCGCATGAAGGTGCTGACGGGGGATCCGGCCCCGGAAGTGCAGGGCGAGTGCTTTCGTGGAATGCTTCATTCACCCAATCAGGAAAGCATCGACTTTGTCGCTGGCTATCTGGACGGTGATCCGGACGTGGCCATCGAAGCCGCAACGGCGCTGGGAGAAAGCCATCAACCGGCGGCGGTGAAAGCATTAATTGCGGCTGTCGCGAAATGTTCGCCCGAGCTTGTGGAAGCATTTTATGTAAGCATCGGGTTGTCGAGACAGCCCGATGGACTTGAGTTCCTGTTGCAGAAAATTCGGGACAATTCCCTTCACGCCTGTCTGGCCATCCAGTCCATGGCTCCCGCGCGGTTCTATCCGGGGATCACGGAGCAGGTCGAAGCCGCCGTACACCAGGCAGATGATGCTACCGTGTCGCGGACGTTTCAACGTTGCTTTGTGGATTGAAACATCGGCACCAACGGCCCGCATCGTTGCAACCGTCAGAATCTCCCCTGCTGATTGCCGTATTTTCTTCCCGAATTTCTTGACCGGCAAAAACCCCAACCTAGCTTTGAGCAGGTAAGTCTGATTCAGATTGCGTCGACTGCCTGATTGTTCAAGGCTTTCCACATGTTGTGGAAAGGCCACGTTTTTGACAGCACGGGGGGTCGTGCTGTCGCACACGTTGATTTCCTTTGGGGGTAATTGAGATGTTGAAGTTCGCTAACAGCGTAAAGAAGTTCCTGGTATCTGAAGATGGCCCGACTGCAGTTGAGTACGCAGTCATGCTGGCTCTGATTATCGTTGTCTGTCTTGCCGCTGTTTCTACCATCGGTAGCGCTGCAAACAGCAAGTTCCAGACTGTCGGTAACTACCTGACATAAGCCGGTGGACTCATCGGATGACGCATCTGTCAGCCGGATGGGTTCCAACTGGAGAAGCAAAGCCTGTGCTGGGTCCAATGCGGCCCGGCACCTGGTTTTGCCGACTCAGCCACGAGGCCAACGCCTCAGAACTTTCGAGCTATCGCCCGGAAACGCTCCCGCTGGTCGTTCTGAAATTCTGACTCACGACGAGCAAGTTACATTCGACCTGAAGTTCAACGTCAGACACACGTCTGGCAAAAAGAAAGCTACTCACATGTTGCCCTACTGGATCGATCTTTCGATTTCAGACCTGTTGCAAAGCACGGGCTTTGTAGCGATGGCCATCACTGTGCTGACGTTTCAGTTTCTGCTGCCATCCAGCCGAGCCTGAATCCTTCGGCCTGATCTGCCTCGCATCGGTTCCGACCGATAAGCAGGCGTTTGCATGTCCCTTTATGCAGGTCACCATCAGGTCTTCTAACTCATAACACAACTCACGACGCTTAAACAAACAGGACATAGTAAAATGGACTGGAACGAACTACTCATTCAAAACTGGCCCATCAAGCTGGTTTCGGCCATCCTGATTCTGGCCGCATGGATTGATGGTAAAGAACTGAAGGTTCCGAACTGGATTACCTTCCCGATGGTCCTTTCAGGGCTGATCTACAACACGTACGCGTTCGGATTCGCGGGACTTGGCGGCGGAATGCTGGGTATGTGCTGCGGCCTGCTTTGTCTGCTGCCACTGTACGCTGTTGGCGGCATGGGTGCAGGCGACGTCAAGCTGATGGCCGGCATCGGTGCCTGGGTAGGCTGGCAGACGACTTTCTATGCGTTCTGCGTTTCTACTGTGGTTGGTGCCATCATGGCTATCATCATGGTTGCGTGGACCGGTGCATGGAAGAAGCACTATGAAAACTTCCTGACCATTCTTAGCGAATGGACCGTGATCAAGAATCCTTACAAGCTGTCAGAAATTGCCGCTGAACGTAAGTCATCGATGTTTCTGCTGCCTTACGGAATTCCGATCTGCATCGGCACCATCGGCTGGTTCATCTTCGCCGACCTGATGTAAGCGACTTCGGTCGACGGCGCGTTGGAGCTAACGCTCCGACAGGAAGGTGCCGTTCCCGTTGGTCACTGGTGTCTACAGAAACAACACGTGGCTGTGGCGACCCGCCGCAGCCACCACGGCCAATGGGAAATAGAAACGTGGGGGCGAGGCTACTATCGGGCCGGTTCGGCAAAAACGGCCGAAGCCAATCGTTCGCTCGCCAGCAGCATCGGCCTCCCGCCACACTGCGTCAGACGCAAGTAAGTGGGGCGCCACAAAGCAAATGCCGCGATTAGACGGTGCTACAGAGCCTATGGGGGTGTCCCCACACACGTCTTTATGTACGAACAGATCTTGCTACATGGGTAGTAAGACGAAACTTGTTAAGCAAACCTGCCAGCATTATTGAAGCGAAGATTCCTTCTCTGCCGATGTTGATGCTGATGGGGCATAGCTCGATCGTGACGATTGTGCTTTCCCTGCGATAACCGACGACCATAAACAGTGTCGACGGGGTATGCAGGCGACAGCCGATCCAGCGGTGAGCGGGAGTCTCCTGACAATGAAAAATAATACGGTAGTACTTCTGATCGTTGCAGGAGCCTGCGGGCTGGTCACCATGTTGGCCGTCCGGCAGTACCTTGCCAGTCACAATCAGAAAGATGAAGTCGAAAAAGTACAGGTTTTGGTCGCTGCGGTTTCCATTAAACCGGGCGAAGAACTGAACGACCAAAACACGACGATGAAAACAGTAGAAGTGGGGACGTGTCCGGAAGGATGCGTTACCGATCCGGAACAGATCAAAGAACGTGGCTCAAAGGTGGCTCGCGATCCAGGCGATTGGATTCTCGCGGCTCACTTAACAGCCAAGGGTGGATTCGGGGCCGTCGGTAACATTCCCAACGGAATGCGACTGACAACTGTCCCGGTGGATTCGACAACAAACCACAGTGGAATGTTGCAGCCAGGTAACCGGATTGACCTGTTCCTGTCGTATCGGGAACGTGATCCAAGCACGGGAACTCAAAAAGAAAAAGTCATTCCGCTGTTGGAGTACATCGAAGTCTTTGCTGTCGACAGCCAGGTCTACGGTGCAGATGCCAGCGGCGAAAATGACAAGGCCAGAAACATTTCACTTCTGGTTGATACAGAACAATTGATGAAGATCACACTGGCTCGCAAGAAGGGCACGATTTCAACAGCCCTGCGGTCCAGTGAAGACGTAGACAAGATTCGACTGACGGAAATGACAGAGGACAGTCTGAGTGGCGGACACCCAGGCGACCTGAGTCAGGTTTCTTCACGAGATACTCGAAACAGTGAACAACCGGCCTTTGTGCTGCCGGAAGATTCTTCTCAGAACATCATGAATCAACTGCAGGCAGAACTGCAATTGACCGGACCTTCTGGTTCCGGACCGGTTGCAGGACTAGATGACAGCGATCAGTACTGGACAATGGCGATTCACGAAGCCGGTGCTGTTCGAGTTGAACGAGTAAATACAAGTTCGGATGAACCGCTGGATACACGAGGCGGCTCACAAACGAACAAGCCAACAACGGGAGCGAAGGCTGCAACGCCTAAGGTTCCGGGCATTGGCGACCTGCCCCCAATTCCCGGCCTCGGCGGGGATGCAGGCGGCGATGAGGGTGGTAGCGGACTGGAAACACTGGAAGAAGCGGCCACAGGGTTGCTCGACCTGTTCAACTAGTCGCAAATGAAATGGGGTGGTATTCAGCCGACGAATTGTCTGACGTCTGATTGGGACGGCACGGCAAACGCGATTGGGTGCGGCGGACAACGGATGTCTGAAGCACAGGGGCGATTTTCGTTCGGCGGAATCTTTCTAAGACAGTCTTTCTTTGCGGCCGCTTCTGGTGGCCGAAAAGAAACCGGGTTCGCGCGGAGCGCGTTATGAGTTGGGGATGCGGTGCCCGAGCATTGTTGCTCGGGCCCGCTCTTCACTTCCATACGTTTGGAGTGCAAGGATGCAGGCTCACTTTCTGAAGACGGCAACTCTGGCGATGCTTCTTGGCATTTCCACTTCTCTGGTTGCCCACGGGCAGACCGCTGGAACATCTCCGGTGTACCAGACCCAGCCCGGCCCCAATTCGCTCTCGATTTACGAGAAGTTCACCACGATTCTGCAGCACTCCGCCAGAATCAAAAAGGTGCTGGACTTTGACGCGGATGTAATCCAGATCGACCCCGTCCAGGGGCATCCCGATCAGGTTACCGTCTACGCCCTCAAGACAGGCATCACCACGGTGACGCTGATCGACGAATTCGATCAGTTCATGAAGGTGGAAGTGCTGGTCAAGGGCGACGTACGCCACCTGGAATCCTACCTTCGACGGCTGTATCCGAACGATGCCATCAAGGTGGAAGAAATCAAAGGTGCCGTGCTACTCGGCGGTTGGGTCACGCGGCCTGAGCACATCAACGAAATCTTCAGCATTGCTGAACAGTTCTACCCGAACGTTCTGAACCACATGCGAATTGGTGGCGTCCAGCAGGTCATGCTGAAGGCTGTCATCATGGAAGTGAACCGTTCCAAGCTGCGACAGTTTGGAATGAACTTCGGCCTGGTCGGCGACAGCAGCTACCTGCTTAGCACGCCTGGCCCGATCACTCCGGTGACCAACCTTGCAGTGACAGGCAATTCGGCGAATGCAACGTTTAGCGGCTTCTCGAAATCGTCACTGTCATTCGGGTTTATGGACCCAAACAACATCTTCCAGGCGTTCGTCTCTGCATTGCGAACAGAAGGCCTGCTGAAGATTCATGCTGAACCCATGGTGACAACCCACAACGGCCAGCCTGCTCAACTGCTCAACGGTGGTGAAGCTCCGGTTTTGGTACCTGCTGGTTTGGGAACCACTGCGATCGAATTTAAGCCATTCGGAATCATCCTGAATGCCGTGCCACACATTCTGGGCAACGGCCGCTTGCGGCTGCAGATTGAACCTCAGGTTGTGGAACGTGACTTCGCGAACGCAGTGGTCGTGGACGGCATCACAATTCCTTCGTTCACAGTACGTCGAGTCAGCACTCAGGTGGAAATGAACTTCGGCGAAACGCTGGTCATCGGTGGACTTGTGTCCAAGCGAGAAAGCGGCACAACGGCGAAGCTTCCCTTCTTTGGTGAACTGCCATGGATTGGAGCTGCCTTCAGTAACAAACAATACGACGAATCAGAAACGGAACTCATCATCCTGGTCACACCGGAATACGTAGCTCCGATGTCACCCGAACAAGTACCAGCGGGCGGACCTGGCAAGTTTACGGCTACTCCAACGGACCACGAACTTATCTGGCACGGCCTGTTGGAAGTACCTCGCACCGGCTCTGACTGCGATGCCGTGTTCAACTGCTCCGAATGCAGCAAGAACGGCTATTGCGACCAACACCCTCACGGACAATGGGGCTTCGGCTCTGGCCGATGTGGCGGAGCGGGTTGCGGTAACGGAGGCGGTTGCACGGACTGCATGTCCGGCACCGGTCAGCCAATGCTGATTCAGCCGCAGGTGATTCAGGGCAGCACCGCTGAACCACCAGTGATGATGCAGCAACAGTCGCAGCAGTATCCGGCAGGGAGCGGCAACTATGTTTCGCCGCAGGAAGGCATCCGATCGCCTCAGGCTCAGCAACAGGAGCGACCGGAGAGCATCTTCCCGGACAAGGTGAAGCAGAATAGCTCAGCGATGTCCGGATCAACGTCCGGCCGAACGACAACCGGTGGAGCTTCTCTGGTGGGATACTCACAAACCATCACGCCGGAAGCCAGCACAACAGGGGCAAGCACTGAGGAACCAGTTGGGCAAGCGAAGTCCACCGGGTTTCGAGGCCTGCTGAAGCCACTAATGAGGTAGTGCGACCGGTCTTCACCAGACGATACACCGACCAGAAGATGCACCTCAGTTTTTGAGAATCGAGAACTATAATGAAGAGTGTCCTGAGAATTGCGACCGTGGATCCGAATGAGGATACGCGAAATGAGTTGAAGACTCTGTTGCTGGGAATCGACACCGTGTGGCTGGAAGCAGAATGCTCCCGGTACGAATTCTTCATGGATGTGATTCAGCAGACACAGCCCGACATCGCGTTGGTCAACGTGGATGCGAATCCTCAAAAATCTGTCGAAGTGATCGGTGAAATCACGCGCACCAGCCCGCAGTGTGCTGTGCTCGTGATCAGCAGTTCGCAGGAAGGTAGCCTGATTCTGCAGGTCATGCGGCACGGTGCTCGCGAATTCCTGAACATGCCGTTGCAGCTTGACGACTTCATTGCCGCGCTGGACCGTATTCGAGTTTCGACCGGCGGTGCAGATGGTGACGGTAATGGAAGTGCCGGTCAGATCATCACCGTTGTCGGCGTCGGCGGCGGTGTCGGAAGCACATCACTAAGCGTCAATCTGGCTGCGTCGCTGGCTCAGGATCCAACAAATTCGCCTGTCATCATCGACCTCGACCTCACGTTGGGCGACGCCGATGTCTGGCTGGACATTATTCCCGATTACACCATCCGCGATGTGTCTGAAAACATCAGTCGACTGGATTACGGTCTGCTGAAACGATCATTAACACGTCACGAATGCGGCGTATTTTTGCTGCCTCGACCAGTCGAAGTCGAAGGTCAGGACCTGGTTCGCCCCGACGACTTGCGCCGAATTCTGGCGCTGTTGAAGGCAACGTTTAGTCATCTGATTATCGACGTCAGCAAGTCCTTCGGCCCGCTGGACATGTCGGCCATGGAAGTGTCCGACACAATTCTGTTGGTCGCACAACTTGACCTCACGTGTTTGCGAAATGTTGTGCGAGTCATGCAGTTTCTGGACCTGCATGAGGGGCTGGACAAGAAGGTCGAAATCATCGTCAACCGGATGGGGTTGGAAGACACCGATATAAGCCTGACGAAAGCGTTGGAAACGATCGGGCGAGAAGTGTTCTGGCAGCTGCCGAACGACTACGCCACGATGGTCGGTTCCCGCAACAACGGAGTTCCCCTGTCTCGCTTCGCACCAAAAGCGCGTCTGACACGCAGCATCGCCGATCTGACTCGCCGCTTAAACATGAGCGAAGACGAGCAGGCTGAATTCATATCCACGGAAAAGAAAAAGGGCGGCCTGTTCGGTTTGTTCAGCAAGTAGACCGCGAGGTGGCTTAGCCTTCCAGGCTGGCCGAATTACTTCTCCGTTCTCTTGACCTCAACATCGCCACTTGCCACAACCAGAGCACCAGCGAACACGCCCTGAATGACTTTCGTCATGTGCGGAAGGTCCAGCTTCTGCCATTCGTCGCTGGGCTGATGATAATCGCTGTGCAGCGAGCCCGCAGAAATGCTGTGAGCCACCACGCCCTTCTGAGCGAACGGGTGGTTGTCACTTCGCGTGTAGAGCATTTCGCCGACATCCTCTCGGTTGAAAATTTCCACGCCAACACGCGACGAACCGGTATTCATCACGTCGCCGAGATTGGAATGCTTCCACCCGGTCATCCACGCTTTTTGCCGAGCGTCCGCTTCCGGTCGACCGACCATCTCGATGTTGATGTTCGCAACGATCGATGACAGTGGCCAAAGTGGGTGTTCGACGAAGTGTTTCGATCCGAGCAGCCCTTTTTCTTCTCCCCAGAACGTCACAAACACCACTGATCGCTTTGGTTTGGATTCGAGTGCTGCGAATGCATCGGCGAGACTCAACACGGTCGTGACGCCGGTCGCGTTGTCATCAGCTCCGTTATTGATTTTGTCCGGGCCCGTCTGCTGTCGACCAATGTGATCCAGGTGAGCCGATATCAGCACGGCTTCACTACGCAGCTCTTCGTGATAACCACGCAGCACACCGACCACATTCCGGACCACAGCGTCGTCTGCGATCTGGGCATCGACGTCAATGGTGACCGTCTTATTCGTCAGTTCTGAATCCGCCGCAACCAGCAACACGCTGCAATCCGGAATCAACCCCGCTCGATTTGGCGTCGGGGTCTGCTGCAGTTTTGCGGCCAGTTCTCGCAGCATGCTGTTTCGCTGACAGCGTACCAGCACGACCTGAACTCCCTTTTGTTCCAGGGCCCGTGTCCGCCGAGCCAACAGCGCCATTGTCTTTGCCGGCTGCTGAATTGCCTGAGGCGGCACGATCACTTCATCGATGATGGCAATCCGTGGATCCGCCGCTGCGAGCGCTTTCGGTTCGGCCAGAACCACGCCCGTTAACTGTAGGCGATCTTTGGGACCAGTCAGAACGATCAGGTTTGTGGAGTCATCAGAACCTGCGACCTGAACAGTGGCGTCCGTGGCTGGCGGCTGCACCATCGGAAAACTCGCTTCCTGAAAGTAGCTGCCGTCCGGTCCAAGCCCCTCAAGCCCTGCACCTCGAAATCTGGCCGCGACGTAACTTTCAGCAATCGTCAGCTCACGGGACGGCGTGTCGCGGCCCGCCATCTCGTCGCTCGCCAAAAACGACACGGTGCTGAGTACGCGGCCTTCTGTGATGCTGTTCATCGCCTCCGCTTCGTCGAACGTCAGCGGTGGGACCACTTCCTGAGCAGACGCAACAACGCCAAACGACAAACAGAAAACCAATGCGGCGCGATGTGGGAGTGATTTCATGGCTTGAATCTTGTGACAAAATAAAACGTGACGCAGGTTCTACAACCACGGATGGACATGAATGCAAACAGATAAGCGCAGAACAAAGGCTCGCGCTGTGCGGGACGTAAATCCGTGACCGTCCGTGTTCATCAGTGGTTTTCTTCGACACCTTCCGAACGCCGGGTCGCTCGATCTCGAGTCAATGGAAGCAGCAGTTGAGCCAACAGGAAGATCACCACCGGCGCGATCCAGACAGCTCGGCCTATCTGCAGCAGCAGTGGTGGCGGGTTGAACACCTGAGCCACCACCAAAAACGTGAGCATCCCGAAAATGACATAGGTCAGCACCCCGCAGCCGATGGCCGTCATTTGTGTTTTGAAGACAGCTCGTTCCGAAACGCCGTCGAAGTACACATCGACCGTCCGCCGTCGACGAAAGGACTTTTCCAGCCCCTGACAAATTTCCAGTGTGTTCGAAAACTGCTCCATCGCCACCTGGCAGCCCGACTTATCCGCCAACTGAATGACAAGTTGATCCAACATCGTTTGGCTGCGACCAAAATCCGTTGCGGTTGCCGGATCGGGCAGGCTGACGGGTAGCAGCGTCTCGGTGCCGTTTGGATCTGCCAACCTGATTTGGTAATCGGTCGACTGTTCGTCATTGAAGGTAATCGTAGCCGGCGGCACCTTCGTTTCAGAAACGTCTGACGCAGCTAACGTCACCGTACGAGACAGAACTTTTTCATCGGCACCGGTCAAATCCATTCCGGTGACACGACTAAACACCAAGCCAGAGCCACAAACCGCATCAATCGCGTGCAGTTGCCTGCGCCACTGAAGTTTTGCTTCGTCCGCCATTGGCAACGTCATGCGGATTTGCTGAAGTCGTTCGACATCGGCAGGCGCCAGAGATTCCCAGCCGGGGACCGCGTACCAGCGGCCGGTCAGTACCACGATACCCACCTTGCCTTCGTCCAGCAGCACGTTCAATTCGAAACTGTAAGCTGTCGACACGTCATCGGGCGGCACGGCCACGACATGTACGTCTTCCTGCGACGCTCGCCGCACCATCGCCACCGAAGAATCCACGTCGCGAATCGCCACCACGACCACATCCACGTTGGAATTCAGAATCGCGTCATCGTGCGAAGGTGCGAGCGTAAACGGGATGCCCCGATTGGTCATTGCCACGGCGAGATCACCGTCGACGCAGCAGTCCACAAGCTGGTGCTGAGCCGACCGGTGCACAGACTCAGCCAGAAACGCAGCCTCGGGATGATCTCCAATGATTGCAAAACGCATTGTCTTAATGCCGTTCGGAACCTGCGGATTCCTGTCGTGTAAAAAGTGTAAAGCTGCGATTCAGGAAAGCAGGGCCCAAGCGCGGCTGGCCAGTGTCAAAGATTCGTCGCCGCGATTTTCGCCAGGCCAGGTCGGACTCGACGACGACTGAGCCGCCAACCATTACATGCGACTCAGTCGCCGTCTTCGCTTTTTTAGTTGCTGACGACAAATTTCTGCCAAACACGGCGCGAGACAATCAATGCCTGGCATTCAACGATACGCTTCATCATAGTCACGATATGCAGGAAGCCAATCTGTCGAGCCTGGCAACCTTCGAATTCTTTTGGATGACGCGAAATCAGGAAGCGGAAACAAGATGTCGCCATCGTCGCCCACCGTCCACGTGCTGAAGCACTCACTGGCCGAACATCATCTTTCACGGCTACGGTCCGTCGATACCGTGGCAGCTCAATTTCGTCTGCACGTGAATGCGCTGGCGACGCTGCTGGCAGCTGAAGTCACCAGAAACCTGGCTCTGCAAGACTGCACTGTCACCACGCCGCTGGAAACGGTTCCCGCCAAAGAACTGAGCGGCCGGATTGCGGCGATTCCGATTTTGCGAGCCGGTCTGGGAATGGTGACTCCGATGACCGAGTTAATTCCCGACATCGAAGTCTGGCACCTGGGGCTGTACCGCGACGAAGAAACGGCGAAACCTGTTCGCTACTACGACAACCTTCCGCCCGACAGGCCCACCGACACAGCAATCGTGCTGGACCCCATGCTCGCCACCGGTGGATCGGCCGTGAGTGCCATCGAAACCGTGCGAGACTGGGGCGTTCGCGACGTCCGTCTCATGACAATTCTGTCGGCACCTGAAGGCATCGCAAAAGTGACGGCCCAGTTTCCCGACGTCCCCATTTACACGTGCGCGATCGATCGCGAATTGAACGATCGCAAGTTCATCCTGCCGGGCCTAGGCGACGCTGGCGACCGGATTTTCAACACCGAACAGCCGGACGAAAGCCAGGGCCGATGAGTGAAACCTACGCGCTGCAGAAACGGACACCAGAAGTTGTGCCGCCCTCACCCCCGCCAGGAACACCATCGTCGGCCGACAACAGCGGGAAACTAAAACCGCCAGGACGACTCGTTTCGCTGGACGCGTATCGCGGCTTCATCATGATCATGCTGGCGGCAAACGGCTTCGGCATCGCCAAATTTGCGTCGCTGCCAGAGAACAGTGAGGTCTGGAACAACTGGGATTATGACTGGTTTCAGCGGCTGAAATTCCACTTCACTCATCCAGACTGGTCAAGCATCACCGGATGGATGGGCGTTTCGTTCTGGGACATGATTCAGCCGTCGTTTATGTTTATGGTTGGCGTCGCAATGCCGTTTTCCTACTCGCGGCGGGCGGTGATGGGCAGCCCCTCAAAATGGCTGACTCTACACGCCTTGTGGCGAGCCATCGTGTTGGTGCTGATGGGCGTCTTTCTGTACTCACTAAGCAAGGGCCAGACGAATTGGATCTTCACCAACGTGCTGGCTCAGATTGGCCTTGGCTATTTCTTTACGTACCTGCTGTTGGGACGATCGACGACAGTGCAGGTGGCCACCATCGCTGCGATTCTTGTCGGCTACTGGGGTTTGTTCGTCATGAATCCGCCTCCGGAAGATTTTGATTACGAGGGCCTGCAAGTCTCGGAAGAACGAGACGAAATCTACACGGGGCGTTTTGCGGCGTGGAGTAAGAATTCGAACGTCGGACACACGTTTGATGTTTGGTTTCTAAACAAACTTCGGATGCCGGTGGAAGACGGCGTCGACCCTGAACTGACGAAGGAATCAGCCGGGCCTATTCGCCGTTGGTGGTTTTCTTCGCCGGAGAAGTACACTCACAACGGCGGCGGGTACCTCACCCTGAACTTCGTCCCGTCTATCGCCACGATGTTGCTGGGCGTTCTGTGCGGGCAGTTGATGTTGTCCCGTCGATCACACGGCGACAAACTGCGGCGGCTGCTAATCGGCGGCGCGCTGTGTTTGGTACTAGGCATTGCCGCTCATCACACCGTCTGCCCGATCGTGAAGCGGATCTGGACACCGAGTTGGGTGCTGTTCAGCGGCGGTTACACAATGTGGATGCTGGCTGGCTTCTACGTTCTGTTCGACGTGCTGCCACTGAAGAAGCTGGCGTTTCCGTTGGTCGTGGTGGGCATGAATTCGATTGCCATGTACATGATGGGACAGATGCTGCGCGGCTGGACAACAAATAAAGTCGTCAAGACTCACTTTGCCGGAGTGCTGCAGTCCGCATTTGGCCCCCACGCGGTAGACACCGATCACATCGGAGCCATGGTCCTGCCGACGGCCACGTTCGCTGTCTTCTGGCTGGTCGCTTACTGGATGTACCGCAATCGCTTTTTCGTGAAGGTCTGAAAGCGAAGGCAGAAGGCGCGACAGGGCTTCCCTTCCGCCTGCCAGGTTCTGCCTTCCACTGTCGCAGATTACTCGCGCCCGTCGTTCGCGCGATCATGGCGACGTTCGAGGGCCTGACGGTAGACGTCGGCATAGCGCATTGCGCTGGTGTGCCAGGACCAGTCGATCGACATGCCATTGATCATTAACTGATGCCACACATCCGGCTGACGATAAACTTCGACCGCTCGTTCGACGGCTTCCGCCAAAGCGGTTGACGAATATTCTTCGAACACAAACCCGGTGGCCGTATTGTCCTGAATGGTGGCGGGATTAACGTCCACCACAGAATCGGCCAGTCCGCCGACCAGGCGCACTACCGGTAGAGTGCCATACCGCAGACTGTACATCTGGTTTAAGCCGCATGGTTCGAATCGGCTTGGCATCAGAAAAGAGTCCACGCCTGCTTCGATCTGATGAGCCAGTCCGTCATCAAAACCAATAACTGCCGCAACTTTGCCAGGATTGTGCTCGGCAAGGTGCTGCAGGAAGTTTTCAAAGTGGGGGTCGCCAGTGCCGAGAAAGACCATCTGTATATCATGAAACAGCAAACGGTCTGCGCAGTCGGCCAGCAGGTCTAACCCCTTCTGATCGGACATTCGCGAAACCATTCCGAACAGCGGCACGTTCGGTCGGTCCGGCAACCCGACTCGCTTTTGCAGCGCGGCCTTGCATTCTGCCTTGCCGGGTTTGATCGCGGCAGTGGAATAGTGGGCGGGCAAATGCGGGTCGGCAGAAGGGTCCCAGACCGTGTCGTCGATGCCATTTAAAATGCCGACCAGATCGCCGTTGCGATAGGTCAGCAGACTGTCCAGCCCTTCGCCGCCTTCCGGTGAGCAGATTTCTTTGGCATAGGTTGGGCTGACAGTCGTCACCTGGTCGGCGAAAGCAATGCCGGTTTTCAGCAGATTCAGATCACCGAACATTTCCATCTGACGCATGTTAAAATAGCGCCACTCCATGGCCGTTAGATGCATGTCCAGGTGCCAGAAGCGGCCCTGGTACGCCATGTTATGCAGCGTCATCACCGAAGCCGCGTTTTCGAATCCTGGACGCCGCGCGTGATGAGCGTGCAACAGGGCTGGAATCAGTCCTGTTTGCCAGTCGTTGCAATGAATGATGTCCGGCCGCAGCACCATCTGCTGACAGACTTCCAAAACGGCTCGACTGAAAAAGCAGTAGCGTTCGCAGCTGTCGCGGTATCCTTCGCCCGCTTCCATATAAAGCTGAGGTCGGTCGAAGTAGTAGGGCTGACTAATCATCAGCACCTTTACGGACGTATCCGGCAACATCGTCCAGTTGACGCCGCCGTTCACGTAGCGACCATTCATCGACAGCGAGAATCTCATGCCGGTGTCGGCGACGGTCGGCAGCTTCTCCTGCTGTTTCAGACGCAGTTCGCGATAGTCCGGAATGATGATGGTGACGTCGTGGCCGAGAGCATCCAAAGCCTTCGCCAATGCCGTTGAGACATCAGCGAGACCACCGGTTTTGGAAAATGGGACCGCTTCGGAAGCGGCCATGACGATTCGCATTCGATCGGATGTGAGCATGTTGGATTTTGAAGGCTGAATGTCTGTTTGAGCGGCGTGCGTTAAGATATTTGGGACAGCAGGTTCCCGTACGACGCCAGGTGGCAAGGCTTACACGGCAACTTCCACCTATCGGTCGGAATCGAAAATCACTGCAGCAGACTTCGGCCTCGTGCGGAGATCCGTTTGTGACGGCGCTAAGATTTGGCGAATTGAACGATTGTATCGACGGCAGGGGCAGCTAAAGTGAGGTGCTACGGTACGTCAGGCAAAGGAAACGTCAATGATCATTCGCAAAGAGTACAAGTTTTATGCGGCTCACCGCAACGAAACGCTGCAGGACAAGTGCAGCAACATTCATGGGCACCGCTATGGCCTGCGAATTCACTTCGAAGTGGAACGGGAAGGCGACATCAGCACGCTGTTTGGCGACTTTGATGACAAGATCGAACCGTATCTGAAGTCGAACTTCGACCACGGAATGCTGATCAACTGCAACGACCCGCTGTACCAAACGCTGCTGGATCACACCAAACGCACGGGCGAACATTTCCGTCTGAAGGTCTTTGACGGCCCGACAAGTGTGGAAAACCTCGCGTGGATCATGTTTAGCGAAATCACCGAAATGGGCTTTCGACTGGACCGTCTTGAAGTTCAGGAAACGGACACGTCCACGCTGATCTACACGCGCGAAGACTGGGTTCGCGACAACCGACACTTCGCGAAGTCGTCCGGTGAAACGTCTAACGACGAAAAGGAAACCAGCGAAACACCAAGCAATAAAACGGTGTAGAATTCCGGCGGCGCAGACCTTCCTGCAGCAATTGCCGGACATCGTTTCGTGTCGGTCGATGCGCTTTCACCCACGGAGGGAACAGACCGCGATTCATCTTGCAGGCCGGCAAACGGGTGACCGACACTGGGGCATTCTTACTCCAATAACAGCCATGCCCCTGCTGAGACTTCAGATGACCTGCAGATACGCCACCCTACGTGCTTCGCTCATGATCTTGGTATGCACCAGTGTCACGGGCTGTGCGACAATCATGAGTGAACGCAAATATGAAGTGACGATGGACAACACGGGTGGTCCGACATACTTCACGGTGCAGGACGACAAAAAGCAAATTGTCCATTCCGGCGTCACGCCCAAACAGGTGACGTTGCCCGCCAAAGGAAAATGGCTGCTGCCAGCAAAATATGACGTCACGTATGCGGGCCGCGATGGTGTTGAACAACATCGACTGAAGGCTCGCCTGGACTGGTGGACAGCGGGCAACCTGGTGCTTGGAGGCGTTGTCGGAATTGCGGCCGATGTCGCCACCGGTGCCATGTGGCGACTCGACGACCGAGTGACCGGTCAGGTCACCGCTCAAAATGTCGTGTCCAACGAAAGCGAAGGCGGAGCGGTGCTTGCCAACTGGTCCCGCCGCAACTCACAGAACTCGGCTACAGTGGCTTCTTACGAGACAAACGAATCCTATGCCGCGCCAACGGCCAATGAAGCGCAGCCGATTGAAGTTCGTCAGGCGTCTTTCGGCCTCGCCCAACAACGTTAGGTCGGCCAGGTTCAAATTAACCTGGAGATCCACTACGGCTTTGTCTCCACTTTCGGCTCAGGCTTGATCTCGGGCACCAGCTCAACCACAACCGGCGTACCTCGAGCAGGCACTCGACCGGCCCATGCTTCGTAGGACTGGCCTCCATCATCGGCCGAACTGGCTTCACGCACGTCGATCATCGCACTGGCGAAGTTGGCCACGCAGATCAACTGACCACCTTCGGCCGCGTAAAGTTTTTGGGTCAAGCCTTCCGGCACGTACTGATAACTGCCCGCGAACACGAATTCGGCTTCCATAGGCCGCGATTGGCTGTCGCGATAGAAGCTGCGAATGGCGGCCTGGTACGCATCGTCCTTGTTCAATGTCAGCAACTTGTCACGCTGCTTTTCGGACATGTGGCCAAACCACAGAATTTCTTTGTTGTAAGGATCGTATCGCAGTTCCATCAACGGAATTTTGACGCCTGCCGGCGGTGCGGCCAGCTTTTGAGAGTAGTAGCGTGACACCGTGTGCCGCATCCATTCCTGCACATTCTTACGCTGAAGTTTGCCAGCGTCGTCCATCCAGTTAACAAAGATCTTAATCGTCGGCCCTGACGATGCTTTGAATTCCGGAGTGAACGTCGCGGGTTTGCCAGGTTCGATACCGAGCGCCAAGAGGCCGGCATGGACGACAAACGCTTTGCTCCGCAGCCACAAAATCGATTCGTGTTCTTTTGTCTGTTCAAGACAGCACAACATTTCCAGCGGACAGTCTTCACACGCGACTTCGGTGTGCAGCAGAACGCGATTCTTCTTTTTGTCCAGCACCACTGTCTGATGCGGATTTAAAGGAACGCCAGACTGCATCAGCTTTTTCAAAGCCTCCGGCAGCGGCGCCATCGCGGACAGATCCACTTTCTCATTTTCAGACGCGTCGGCAGTGGCAGGTGATGAATTTTCCTGGTCGGCTGCCTTCTGAGCCCATAACGCTGGTGCCCAAAATGGTACCAGGACCATGACGACGACCACGCCGATGCTGCGTTGAATTTTCATTGAAGTTGTTTCCGGCTTTTCGTTGAGTGGCAGTCGGTAGCTGTGTGTTTATGATACGCGGCTTAGTGAGTTGAGCAACAGCCATTAGTAGATCGACGTGGTAAACCTTCACATGAACGCTCTGGAAAACAAAACCGCTTTCATCACCGGCAGCACGCTCGGGATCGGTCGTGAGATGGCAGTCGCTGCCAGCGCCGCCGGAGCAAACGTAGTCCTGCACGGCTTGCACGATGATGACGCGGCCAAAGACGCTTTGACGGCTTGTCCCGGGGAAGCGGCGCTTGTCACCGGCGACCTGGCATCCGATTTGCCAGGCTGCGCGTTGGATGTGGCCGAAAAAACGATCGAACTGTTTCCGGATGTGGATCTGCTGGTGTGCAACGCCGGCACGTACATCGATAAGCCGTTTCTGGAGATGGATTTCGCGACATTCGATCGCACCATGAAGTTGAACGTCTATTCGCAGTTCGTCCTGGTTCAACACTTCGCGCGCCGATGGATCCAGAACGGTGTCGCAGGGCGAATCGTCATCACGGGATCCATCAACGGGCGTCTGGCCGAAGACGCTCACGTGGCCTACGACACATCCAAAGGCGCCATCGAATCGATGGTGCGATCGCTCGCCGTCAGCCTCGCGCCACACGGCATTCGCGTGAACGGTATCGCCCCGGGGCTGTTTAGAACTCCGCTTACCGAACCTGGGCTGAAAGATCCGAACGCGCGCGCGTGGATGGAACTGCACACGCCCAATGGAAAAGTGCCGGGGCCGGAAGTTGTGGGCGGCACGACCGTGTTTTTGCTCAGCGATGCGGCCGAACATATTCACGGCCAGATGTTATTTGTCGACGGCGGCATGAGTGCCTGGCAGCAACCGGAAATGCCTGCCGGCTGGAATGCCGGAATGGCAAATAAAAAATGACCAATGAGTGCTTTCAGCTCCCATTGGTCACTTCGAGTTAATCGCCTGTCATCGCCGCCAATTAGGGCAGTGCTACAGTCTTCAAATTCAGCGTGCCGTCTTTGTCCAGCAGCACGACCGCGTGGTCGTCATTCAGCTTGTCCAGCTGCACGACGCCCTGCATCGATTCGATCGTTTCATAGCTTTGCCCCGCAGCTCCGCCGCCGCTGACTTTTTCGGTCAGGCCCTTGTTTTGGCTAAGTCCCGCCGTGGTGATTTTCATCACGCCGCGAGCACTGTTGCTAAGCAGCAGGAATTCGTCGTTCCCCTTTTTGTAGCTAATCATGTCCAGCGGGCGATTGCGGTTGCCCAGTTCCGCGACGGTCGTGCCTTTGATTTTGTCAGCCGCATCCTTCAATTCCTTCAGCGGAATCTTGACCAGTGGCGTGCAGACATAGGCCGCCAGCAGGCTGGGTTCGCCGTCGATATTCAGTGGCACGAAGGTTCGCACGGCGGCGTAGTCTTCGGTTCGGCCGTGAGCCGCGTGATAGATTTCAACACCGGTGCCCTTGTCCGCATCCGCGAAGGGAAAGTTTAGCTCACGCACGCTGGACGCTGCTTCGCCAGTACGCAGCCCGGAAATCAGGACTTTGCCTTCATACCATGCCAGGTCCGTAATCGCATCGGTGCGGTTGTTGCGTCGTCGTCGACCTTCGCCCACCTCTTTGTCTTCCGGAGCGTCCGCCAGTTCCGCCTTGGAAAACCGAACGTCCTTCAAGGTAAGTTCAGTGATCTTGCCCGCTCCGTCGATCTGCACGATGGCGGGTTTGCCGTCAGCAGTGACGGAAGCGAAGACGTTGCCGGTGCGAGGGTTCACGGCGAGGTCATTGATGGTCGCCTTACCGCCGACAACATCACTTACCTTTGCACCAAGATCGTCGACGTTGATGTTGCACTTTGACGCATCGCCTTCTTTGTTGCCTGTCGCGATCGCGAATACCGCCGCCGACTTGGTATCGCCGACAAACAGAATGTCGTCCGGCCCAAATGTAAGCGATCCCGCCGACTTGATCTCCGGCGTGCCTCGCTGAAGCCCCCAAAGATCCGCTCCGAAAGTGGTGGTTCCGGTGATCAGAACCGCCGTCATTAACAGACTGAAGTGTTTCATGTGATCGCTCCTTTAAGTGAGTCTATCTGCAGGCCCGGTTGTGTGTAGATTTGAACAACATGAGATTATCCATCGGGCGTCCAGGATGGAAGCGAACACGACGCGAAGATGGCCAGGCTGGAAGGCAACAAAACGGAGGGTGCTTACAGGCGAAGCCAACCCAAGTTCTCGCCGCTGAAACTCATACTCCAGCCAAAGCCCCCAGTGCTTCGCTGGGGGCTTTTTCCGCCGTCAACCCGCAGAGGCTGCCACTACTTTCCGAGCGACAAAATTGGCATCGTCAGTGACGCTTTTTCGTGTTGCAGAATCGTAAGCTGTAGCAACGCTTGCTTGATCGCCGTCACTCGCGACGGATCGATATTCTGCAGCAGCGGCAGCGCCACTTGCAGGACGGGCGGCACAGTTGCTTCCGTTTGCCCCAAACTCAAATGCTTGCCGTCGTCCTTTGGCCCCGCAAGGTCGCTCATCAGCATTTCCATGAAGTTTTTGGGGCGTGGGACGATCCGCGTGTCGTAACCAGGCTTCAGATCTGCCTTTTCAGCGGCCAGGACGACCGCGTCATGCAATCCGCCGATGCGATCGACGAGGCCCAATTCCAGCGCCTGTTGACCGGTGTAGACTCGGCCGCCAGCCAGATCGTCGATGGGCTTCTTCAAGCGATCACCGCGAGCTCCCGTGACGTGCCCCTTGAAGACTTCGTAAACCTCATCCATATAGCTTCTCATGGCCGCCCGTTCGGAATCAGAAAACACGGCAGCGGAACTCAACATGCCCGCGTTCTTTCCACGTTCGATCGGTGTGAAGCTGATCCCAAGTTTGTCCCACATGGCAGTGGTGGCAAACTTGCCAACGACAACTCCAATCGAACCAGTGATCGTGGATTCTTCTGCCAAAATTGTGTCTGTGCCGCAGGCCACGTAGTAGCCGCCACTGGCTGCCACATCGCCCATCGAAACCACAAACGGCTTCTTCGCGGCCACTCGTTTGGTGGCATTCAAAATCACTTCACTCGCGACAGCTGATCCGCCCGGAGAATTGATTCGAAACACGACGGCCTTGATCGCGTCATCTTCGGCCGCTTCGTCCAACGCTTTGCGGATGGTGTCTGCAAATGCGGCTGAGTCGGCCAGAAATGGATTGCCACCGCTGCTGCCCGGCATGATGGCTCCTTCCAGATACACAATCCCCACGCCCGGTTTGGTGCTTTTGCGAGGTGTGGATGGAGCCAGCAGTTCTGCGTAAAAATTCATGACGCCAAATGGCGACGACAGGTCAATCTGGCTGCCGGATTTCTTGCCGTAACGACGATCAAACTTCAGATCATCGCCGTACAGTTTCTTTAAACGATCCTCGAACCCCTGATGGTGCTCGACGACGTCAATGATGCCTTTCTTGACCGCTCGTTCTGCCGTGAACACGCCTTCGTCGATCCATTCGGTCGCCGTCTTCACTGACACGCCACGCCCTTCAGCGATGGTTTCAACCATGTTGTCGTAAAGGCCATCGTATAACCACTTAGACATCGCAGCCGCGTTCTCACTGGGCGACGTCCGCATGAACATTTCGCCCGCACTCTTGTAATCGCCGCAGGTGAAGTAGTCCGGCACGACACCAATTTTGTCCAGCATGCCTCGCAGAAAAATCTGTTCGCCGTACATGCCTGTGATGAACATGTAGCCCGTCGGCACCATGCTTAATTCACTGGCGTTGCCAAGTAGAGCCAGTTGGCCGGTCGTGAAGATGTCTGTGTGGACATGAACTTTTTTATCAGCCGCTTCGATCTTCTTGATCGCTCGGACAACTTCTTCCAATTGAGCCCGGCCCAAACCAGCGTTGCTGAGTTCCAGGACCATGGCGGGAACTTTGTCGTCGCTGGCTACTTTTTCCAGCCGGGTCAGCAAGCTGTGCAATGATTCCGGCGTGCTTCCACCAAACGAAAACGGCATGTCTTCGGCCACCGGCTTTTCGGAGATCCCCGTGAGCCGAAAGACGGGGATGACAGCTTTACCCGTCTTCTTCGCGGCCGCAGGCTTGTCCTTTTCGGGCGCATCCTTTGTGGCAGTTTCGTCGGCCGACAATGCTGCGAAATTCAGCAGAAACGCGGCCGTAGCAGTGAGGAACAGTGTTGGCTTCATGAGTGTTGTCTTTCAGAACCAGATGGGGAACACAGCCTTGCTGTGTCGCGTCGGCGACTGGAAACGGCTTTGGTGAGCACCAGCGAATGCCAGCCGTGGGGAACGGAATTGCTACCCGGTCCGCCTGCGTGAGTTCATTCTGACAGTTTCCGACGGCTCTGTGAACGACGCACAACCCACCATTCACACACTAACGGAAATTCGCCAGAAGCCGATACTCAGCAAATCCGTGCTTCTGTTCGTCTGTGGACCGAAAGAATTGGCGGTTTTCTGCGCCTTTGCTTTACCTTCGCATGCCATCACCGGCGTTCTGGTATGCAGATCGGACGTGTTCTACAATTTCGGCTACGCGCCGTGTTCTGCGGTTTGACGGACTGTCAAATCCGAGCGAAGGCAAGAACTTAACCGTCAACCAAGGCTTCACCATGTCGGCATCCCCGGACTTTAAGATCACACCCGACGACAACGAACTGGCCGATATTCCTCGCGACTTGAAATTTCACCCGGCCGCCACATCGTCCCCGGCCGTGCTGAATGAGGAACAGATTCGCAGCTATAACGATGACGGCTACATCAAACCGATCGACATTTATTCCACTGCAGAGATCGCAGAGATTCGTGACTACTTCGACGGCCTGCTCGAAAAAACTCTGGCCGCTGGCGGCAACAGCTATTCCATCAGCACGGCTCACATGAAATACGGTCGCGTGTACGACATGCTGACCAACAAAGTGATCGTCGATTGCGTTGCCGATCTGCTCGGTGACGACGTCATCGCCTGGGGATCTCATTTCTTCTGCAAGATGCCAGGCGACGGCAAAGATGTGGCCTGGCATCAGGATGCCAGCTACTGGCCGTTGTCGCCATCAAAGGCAGTGACTGTCTGGTTGGCGATTGACGATGCCGATGTGGAAAACGGATGCATGAAGTTCATTGCGGGCAGCCAGCATTCGGGACACCTCACCTACCACAAAAGCGATCCGGGCGATCACAGCGTGCTGGACCAGGTGGTAGAGAATCCCGAACAGTATGGACCGGTCGTCATTGACGACCTGAAAGCAGGGCAGGCGTCGATTCATAACGACCTGCTGCTGCACGGATCCGACGCGAACCACTCAAACCGCCGCCGCTGTGGTTTAACCTTGCGCTATGCAGCGGCAGAAGTACGAGCCGCCATGGGCTGGAACGCGAAGGGTCTGGTTGTGCGAGGTACCGATGCCGCCGGCCACTGGGGGAATCCGCCTCGACCAACCGCAGAGTAGCAAGAAACGAAAAGGGGCACGCCACTTTCACCCGCGCCGCGCATCTTCGATTAGCCGTGAAATTTCTTCCGTGATCGTTTTCGCGGCCAGATGCACGATGTTGTTATGACCGACGCCCGGCAGGTTGACCCACCGTTTGGCGCGTCCGGACTTCGATTTTTCAGGCGTCGCATCAAATAACCGCTGGCCGAATTTCTGCTGAACAACCGTATCCTGATCGCCATGCAGCAGCAGCACCGGGCAGGTGACGTGTTTGATTCGGTCGTCGGACGGATAACGGTCAAGTAGCACGGCACCAACCGGCAACCACGGATAGTGACTTCCCGCGACGTCCACCATTGACGAAAACGTGGCGACGGCAATTAGCCCCGCCGGATCATTCTTTGCCTGGCACTGTTTTGACGTCAGGTAAACGGCCGCGGCACCACCCAGCGACGTGCCCATCACCAATAGGTCACCCGGCGCGTAGCTCAGTTCTTCAGCGGCAAACTTCCATGCCGCGTCGGCGTCTAATTCCAAAGCTTGCTCACTTATCTTACCTTCAGAATCGCCGAAGCCGTGGTAGTCAATCGCCAACACGTCGACGTTGGCGTTCGCCAAAATTCTGTACCAGTCAATGCGATAGCCTCGGTGCCCCGCGTTGCCGTGGAAGAAGATTACCAGCGGTCGATTAGGACGGTCGTTCTTCGCTCCATCTTTTTGCAGCAGCCAGCCGCCGATTCGCTTTCCATCGGCGCATTCCAGCCGCACGTCTGTGGCCGCCGGATACATCTTCATCACGTCGTGCACCTGAGCCACCGGCATCGCACTTTCGGTGCGAGGATGGTACATCAGATATCGTTGAAAGAAGGCCAGCACGATCACCACCAGTGTGTATGCAATAAAGCCGCCGCGAACTAGTCGCCTCATTTTGGACCTTGGCTTCTTAGCGGTTGAAGGCATTTTCGTATCGCGATCAGTCCTGTGCGTCGTTCGCCTTCAGCGGTTCAGCATGATCCAGCGTGCAGTCTTTGTAGCGAAACAAGCCGTCCACCGGCAAAACGGTTCCGGTGATGTAGTCGGCCGCGTCTGAACACAAAAAGGCGGCCGCTTTGCCGATATCGTCTGGCCGGCCCAACCGCCGCCACGGTAGTGCCCGAGCCGCCTCGGCAATCGTATCCTCGGAAAACGTTTCATGTTCACCAGGCGTGTCGATCCAGCCGGGTTCAATCACGTTGACATTGATGCGATGAGGCGACAATTCAACCGCAATCGACGCCGCCATATGGTTCAGCCCCGCCTTTGCGGCTCCGTAAGCAAAACACAGCGCGAATGGCATTTCGGCCTGCACGCTGGAAATGAAAACGATCTTGCCGCGAGTGCCCCGATCCACAAAATGGTTTGCCACAAGCTGGCTGATGTGAAAGCCGCTGGCCAGAGTTCCGTTAAGCGTCTTTTCGAATAGTTCCGGTGGGCAATCGAGAAACGCCTGCCGGCGACTGAACGCCGGATTGCTGACCAGAAGGTCTATACCGGACGTCTGCCGCACCGCTTGTTCCACAAGCTGAACGCAGCCTTCTCGCGAAAACACGTCGGCCGCGATGACCGTGCATTGTCGCCCAAGGGCACGAATTTCTTGAGCCGTCGATTCCAAATCGGGGCTGCCGGGGCGGTCGTTGATTACCACGTCGGCTCCAGCCTTCGCGATTTCCAGGGCGCACCCTTTTCCGATGCCGCGCCCTGCTCCGGTGACCAGTGCCGTTTTGCCAGAAAGGTCCATTTAGAATGGCTCCGTCAGATTAGAGTGATTCGCAGACAGAAGCTGTGTTTGAAAGCACCGTGCCGCTCACCGATGGCCGGTCCAAATTTCTTCAGCGAGGGTTGTTGTCGAAATTGGCTGCACATTCCTGCAGCAGTTTCATCATCGCTCCGAAATCGCCGCCGTGAGCCAGCAACTGGGCGCCTTGAGCCTGTCGTTCTGCAAGGATCTCCGGTGTGCCGACCGGACTGCCCCACGCTTTGCCATGCTGTTTGCAGGCAGCGGCCGTGTCGGCGAAGGCAGAATCCAGCGTCATGTCGCCATCGAAATGTTTGAGCCTTAGACCCAGATCGCCTGGCCCGACGAAAATGCCGTCAACGCCTGGTACCGCCGCAATTTCCGACACTGCCTGAATGGCTGTTGGTGTTTCGACCTGCACGACCAGAAATGTTTCGTCGTTGACTTTGCTTAAATAATCGTCAACGCCCGGCATCCCGTCGACAAGGTAGTCTGCATCCAGTCCAGCTCCGTCAAGACCTCGATCGCCCATCGGCGGATACTTAATGCTGTCGACCAGCATTTTTGCCTTTGCCGCGTCGTTGACGTGTGGAATCATTAGCCCGGTCGCCCCGTCTTCGAGGTACCGATACAGCCGCGTTTTTTCCAACGTGGGAGGTCGCACCATGATATCGATATCGTGCAGGTGCGAATGAACCAGCAGAGTTTCGATGTCGCGATCAGCGATGTTGCGATGTTCAAGATCCAGCCAGATGCAGTCGAAACCGAAATGAGCCGCGTGCTTGACGAAACCCGGGATATAGTGGCCAAGGCAGCACATTCGCACGGTTTCGCCGTTTCGCAGACGTGCCAGAGTTTTACTTTTTCGCATCGGAAAGGTTGCTGTTGCAGAAGTAAGGAAAGGTGGGAGCCGGAAGGATATTCGCGGCGACGGAAAATTGCCAATGGTTCCGCCGTATCATGAATTCTTAGACAAACTTGTTGGCAATGGTACTCTTACGCTGTGAAGGCCCGGTCGACGATGCGTGACGAATCGGTTTGGCGGCTGTTGAGATCAATAATGTCGACGGTTGTTCACCGGTTTTAGACATGGCAACTCGTCACGTATCCCGGCCGGGTTCTTCTTTGTTCTGCAATGCTTCGGGAGTTCGCCCGAACTTTGCCATCAGCTTTTTGACAACGATTGGAAAAAGCCCCAGCAAAACAAACGCGGCGACCAGCGGCCACGACAGAATACTTTGCCAGCCCTGATCGGCCAGAGTCTGTAAATCGGGCACTTGAGTCCCCGCGTACACAAACACACAGGTGCCCGGCAGCATTCCGCATTGGCTCACCCACCAGAACGTGGTCACCGAAATCGGTGTCAGCCCCATCACAACGTTAATGACGAAAAACGGTACCGCCGGAATCAGACGCAGCGAAAACAGATAGTAGGCACCTTCCCTGCGAAATGCCTTGTTGACCGATTCCAGTCGCTCAGAAAATTTCGACTGGACGGTTTCCTGCAGCAGATACCGGCTTAGCAAAAATGCGACGGTAGCTCCCGCGGTCGATCCGAAGCTGACAATCAGCAAGGCCTTCCAGAATCCGAAAAACCAGCCGAAGACCAAAGTCAGCGGGACCGCTCCTGGCAACGACAGCCCCGTCACCACGACATACACCAACCAGGCCGCTCCGTACGCCAGCACGGGATTATCTTGCTGCCAGGATTGTAACGCCGCCTCTTTTTCGGCCAGCCCTGCCAGAGACAGATCGTCTCCGTAATTGAAATACGCAACCCCGATCACACTCACCAGCGCAGCGAGGACGACCACTTTAATAAGCTTCGACGCACTTCCCGACGTCCGTGAAGCGTCAGCCGTCGGCTCAGTTGCTTCAGTCGTCACACGGACTCTCCTGTCGCTTTCCGCGCGATATCATGGTCATTCGATGGCACTATTCTGCTGAAGACGTCTCGCTTATCGCGTCACGTGACTCCAACGACTACTCCAACGACTACTTCAACGCTCGCTGGAAAAACCGAACCCAGTTGCCGTGCATGATGCCCGCGATGTCCGCATCAGAATAGTTGCGGGCACTTAGTAACTCGCCGATCTTCTGCAGATCAGCAATCGTTTCCAGGTCGTGAGGGCATTGTTCTTTGCCGAAGCCGCCGTCCAGATCTGAGCCGATCCCGCAGTGCTGAGTGTTGCCGGCCAACTGGCAAATATGATCAATGTGATTGACGGCGTCAGCTAACCCGACTGTCTTCGGATCCGTTTTGCCACGCACCCAACCCGGCCCGATCATCCACGAATCCAGTGCCAGGCCAATCACCGAATCACGTTTCAGCAGCGCCTGAATCTGTTCATCATCCAGTTGTCGGTCGCCCGGCACGAGAGCTCGGCAATTGTGATGGCTGGCAAGAACCGGACCGGTATAGATGTCCAGCGACTGCCAGAAACAATCGTCAGACAGATGAGTCACATCCAGCAGCATGCCGACACGATCCATTTCTCGCAACAGTTCCGGGCCCTTCTCTTTCAGCCCGCCTTTGCTGCCGGTCCCGTGGCCGTAGTCGTCCGGGCCGTAGTGAGCCGGTCCCAAAATCCGCAGCCCCATATTGTACCAGCGTTCAATGTAAGAAGGATCTGGCACAGCCCAGCTGCCTTCCATACTTAAAATGAAGCCGATTGGTGCCGTCGAAGTGTCACCCTGCTGCCACAGCGCGACGTGTTGATCCAGTTCGGCAACATTCGACAGCTCCGCCATTTGCCCGGCTTCCACCATCGTTCGATACCACGCCAATTGCCCCTGCATCGCAGCAAAAGCGGCCAAACGCGATTGGTAAAACGTTAGCGGCGCTTGCTTGCGGTTAAAGCGAGGCAGCAGCGTCGCGATCACCAACCCAATGTTGCCATCGCGCAACGCGGGCAAAGTGGTCGTGGCGTCGCCCGTCGCGCAGCAATCAAACTGGCGTTCGAATTCGCGAAGAGCTGACACCGGCTGCAGCAGGTCACGGTTCCATTCCAAAGCGTTCCAGGCAAGGTCCAGATGAGCGTCAAAGATAAGCATGTGGAAATAATTTCCGTTGTTGAATTTCAAACCGTAGATTTCAGATGACCGTCCGCCGGCATACGACACAGCGCCACCGCCAGCGTAGCCCAACCGATCAGCAGCAGAGTTCCACCAAACGGAGCCACCATGGCCCAGTCCAGACCGGCCGTGTGCCGGCCGCCAATGACCAGCACGTAAAGTGCTCCGGAAAACAGCAGGATGCCGGCCGTGAAGCTCCACGCGGCCGCGCTTAGCAACTTCGACGGTCCGCGTTGCAGCAGCAAGCCAACGCCCAGCAACGCCAATGCGTGCCACATGTGATAGCGAACGGCTGTGTGGTAATCCTGCAAATATTTGTACGGTGCCGGCACTTCGAAACCAGCGACCGCCTTGGGCGGCATCTGATGATATTTGTCCGTCAGGAATTTGGAATCGGCAAGGCCGTGAGCACCAAACGCTCCCAGCAGGACGGCCAAAAAGCCAAACACAGCGGCCAAAACAAGGCATCTCTTAGCGGTCATAGTACCCCCAGCAGTTTCAGAAATTCGCGGCAGAAGGCGGGGTGAGCGGGCCAGGCAGGAGCAGTCACGAGGTTGCCGTCGACCAGAGCTTCCGTCGGAGCCATCTGTTTATAGGTGCCTCCCGCCAGCATCACTTCCGGGCCGCAAGCCGGATACGCCGTGCAGGTCCGCCCCTTCAGAATTCCAGCCGCCGCCAAAATCTGAAGGCCATGGCAGATGGCGGCGATGGGTTTGCTCGCTGAATCGAACGCCTTGACGATGTCTAAAACGCCGGAATTCAGCCGCAGATATTCCGGAGCACGCCCGCCGGGGATCAGCAGGCCGTCATAGCTGGCAACGTCAATCTTTGCGAAGTCCGCATTCAGCGTGAAGTTGTGCCCCGGCTTTTCGCTGTATGTCTGATCGCCTTCGAAATCGTGAATCGCGGTGCGAATTTGGTCGCCGGAAGATTTGTCCGGGCACACGGTGTCCACGTCCACGTTGACTGTCAGCAGAGTTTGAAATGGGACCATGATTTCATAGTCCTCAACATAATCCCCTGCGAGAAGTAGCACCCTTTTGTTGGCCATGAATTTCGTTCCTGTTTCTAAACCCGCGACGTTCTTATTCGCATCGAATCCTAATCCCGCCTCGTCCAAAAGACCACGATGAGATACACTTTCCCGCTGAGGGAAATCATGAGACTACCAACTCACTTAAGTCAGCGGACGCCGTTGCGGTTTAACATTACGCCGTTAATCGACGTGGTATTTCTGCTGATTATCTTCTTTCTGGTGGCCAGCCACTTTGTCCGCAGCGAACAGGCCGAAGCAGTCGCATTGCCGACAGCAACTGCGGGCGAAGCAGACGACCAGCAGGCGCTGCACCGGTTGACGGTCACCATCAACAAAGACGGATCTCTGTTTATCGCCGGCGAACCGGCCGATGAGGCGTCCGTTCAACAGCGAATCAAAGACCTGCACGCTGCAGCCGTGGCGGCCAACATCGAACCTGAGCTCCGTTTGCGTCTGCACCGCGAAGGGCGCTACGGCCAGACTCGCAAGCTGATCGAATTCGCCGCGTCTCAAGACATCCGCAGCGTAAAGTTTGCGGTGGATGTACAGTGACATGCGAATCCCAGGCCACCATCAACGACGCACCACGTTAGACAACGACAGTATGACGCCGATGATCGACGTCGTGTTTCTGCTGCTGGTCTTTTTCGTCTGCGCATCGATCGGTCAAAAACCCGAATCACTGCTGCCTGCCGCATTGTCCGCCGGAGCGACCGAAACCGACGTGCAATTGCCGCCGCCGGATCCGACTGAATTTCAGGCTCAGGAGGTCCGGATCCGCCTGGCCAATGACGCCGCCACCGGACGCCCCCAGATTCAGCTAAACGAACAGCCGATTGCCGATGCCGCGGAACTCACCAGCCGCCTGAAACGTCTGGCCGAAATTGATCCTCGTTCGCAGATCATTCTGTTCGTGGACGACGACGCGAGTAACCAGCAGTTCATCGGCATCTACGATTTGTGCCAGGTGCTGGCCTTCGAATCGATTTCATTTGCCGTCACCGAAGCAGCCGTCAACAGCCAGTAACCTTGCTTCTAGCGACTTGAACTTGGTGCCAATAGTCACACCACGCGCGGCATCTATTTCCCGCGTTTGTCTGTCCGCATACACCTCCCCCAGCGTAGCGTCGGGGGAGGTCGGACGGAGCGAAGCAACGTCCGGGAGGGGGCGAGCATGTCGGTATGCTGCAGGCGGAGGCTACGGGCGGCTCCTTGCCAAAAAGACAGGTGGCAACAAGAAATTGCGAATTATGAAGTTGCGCTTGGCCCACCGGGCGGAAACCCACCACTCGAATTCTGCAGGCGAACAAGCTGTCGCGCTGTTTCCACTCGCTACCGCGTCGACGAACCGGGACTCGTCCCCCGTTGCCCGCTCGCTTCGCGTTCCGCCACAATCTGGTCGACCATTTCGGAAATCATCTGCAGCGATGCCATGTCGCTGCGATGTTGTTCTTCCGTCGTCCGGTCGATGCGACGGACCTCACTGCGCCAGTGATCGATTTCCTGCGACAACCGGTTCACTTCGCGGTTCATCGCGACAAGGTGACGATCCACCGATTTCCTGTCGTGTTTTTCCTGATCAACCTGAGTTTCCAGCGCCAAAAGGCGACGGTCAAATTCTGCTTTGGCCGCCTTTAGCTGAGCTTCACAGGAATCCGGCGCGGGCGGCATGTATTGGCTGCGTTCCGGAGAAAACACGTCGTCGGAAGATGGAAAGGTTGTCACGGGCAGGAACTGCTCTGCCGATGTCAGCTCACACATGGGAGGAGACATCATCGGCTGAGACTGCCCCGTCATATCGATGGCCGGCCCCATATCAATGGACTGCACCTGATTCTGGCAGTTAGCGCAGCGGCAATCCTCACCGTCATTACGTGCCGTTCGATCCATCGACGCGCAGCCGGACAGGCAGCAGGAAATGAGCACCGCGACTGCGGCGCGTAGCGAATTCTTCTTTGCAAAAGATGTCTCAGTCATTATTGATTGATCCTTTCTTCGCTCACGCATATTCACATGCGATCACTGTTGTCTGGCCGCAGCCACACTGCACATGAATCTCGGTCACGTTGCCGGATGCGTCCCGGACTTCCTGCACTTTGGGCGTTCCATCGGCGTCACCGTGATGATGCGGCGTTCCAGCGTTCCTGCCGAAGGCGGAGTTCGCTCCAACACGCACCGGCGCCGCGCTGATTCGCACGTCGCCGCCTGACAGGATTTTGCTTCGACTAGCTTCCGACATTCCCTGCTTCCTGATCTTCAACGTTTAATGCCTGTTCCGACATCCAATACAACAACTTTCGCAGCGACTTCACGGCGAACCATGAAACTGCGGCGACGATTACGACTCGCACTGTTAGCTCAAACGGCTGCACACTGCGAAGAATGCCGATGCCAAGTGTCATAAACCCCACAAAGAATCCGATCGCTTTGGGCAGAAGGGAATCCGGGTCAAAAGGATTGCCGTCTGACATCATGCGGCCTCCGCACTATCGCCCGCTGCCGTCTGAGCGTTGTTGCGAGCGTTCGAGGCGACCGCTTCGTCACCCATAATTTCTGCGTACGGAAGCACGCGAACCGTTTCGACGTTCATGTCGATCGGCAGTTCCTGATACGCCACGATTGCCAGGTCCGGCGTGGAGCGTGCCAGAATTTTCTTCAACGGTCGCCGTAGCCGCTGGTCAACCAGGATCGCCAACGGCTGGTGCAGACGGTCGGCTTCCGAGGCAGCCGCCTTAACTGCTTCGATCAGCCGAGACAACGGACCGGGGCCGATCGCCAAAATGCCTTCGTGAACACACTGGCGCAGATGCCCGTCTAATTGAGGTTCCAACGCCAGAATTCGCAGCGTGCCCGAATCTGTGCGATACGGTTCGCAAACTAATCGGCCAAGGTCGATTCGCACTTTGTCCGTCAGCACGTCGGCGTTCTCGGCGGAATGAGCGTGGTTGACAATCGATTCGAGCACCAACGCCATGTCGGACAACGGAATACGATCGGCGGCCAACTGCACCAACACCTGGTGCAGCGTGCCCATGCGAATCGTTTCTGGATTGATTTCGTCAACAATCGTCGGCGCGAATTCCCTGACGCGTTCCAGCATCTGCTTTAAAGCTTCGCGAGTCAGCAGTTCGTGAGCGTGGCGTTTTAGAATTTCGCCAAGATGAGTGATCAGCACACTTAATGGATCGACAACCGTGCAACCCTGAAGTTCTGCGCTGCGAGAAGTTTCCGGAGCAATCCAGACGGCTCCCAAGCCAAACGCCGGTTCAATGGCCGGCTCGCCGGAGATCGACAGATCCTTGCCGTCGGGATAGATTGCAAGCAGCTGTTCCATCCGCATTTCGGCACTCGCCACTTTGCGGCCTGCAATCATGATGCGGTATTCGTCGGCCTCAAGACTCAGGTTACTCTGCACCTGAATCGGTGGGATCCAGCTTCCATTGCTGCGACTGAATTCTCGCCGCAGCGCGGTAATGCGTTCCGACAGCCCTTTGACTCGGTTGCTTGTGATATACGGAACCAACCGCGCACCGACTTCCACGATGGCTCGATCGGACAACAGGAATTCGTCTAAGTTGCGCGTGTCATTCAGCTCGCCGTCTGCTTCTTCCTCTTCTTTTGGCAGTTCGGCTTTCTTTTTCTTCGCTTCGATGTCTTTTTCACCCTGTCCCAAAAACAGCAGCAGACCGCCTGCGATTCCGAGGAAAGGAAGTTTCGGCAATCCGGGCATCAGCGCGACGACGGCAAGGATGCCGGAACCGATCATGATCGGTCGGTCACTGCGGAACATCTGCCCGCGGATTTCATCGCCGAGGCTATCGTCAGATGATGTTTTGGTGACCAGAACGCCGGAAGTCGTCGCGATGATCAACGCCGGAATCTGTGAGACCAATCCGTCGCCGACCGTCAGAATCGAATAGGTGTGGATCGATTCGACAAAGGACAACCCGTTCGTCATTCCAATGATCATGCCGCCGATCAGGTTGACGGCAGTGATAATCAAACCGGCAATAGCGTCGCCGCGCACAAACTTACTGGCACCGTCCATGGCTCCGTAGAATTCGGTTTCGGAAGCCAGTTCGTCGCGGCGTCGTCTGGCTTCCGGCGCTTTGATCTGACCGGCGGTCAGTTCTGCGTCGATGGCCATCTGCTTGCCGGGCAATGCGTCCAACGTAAACCGAGCAGCCACTTCGGAGACTCGCGTAGCACCTTTTGTGATCACCATAAACTGGATCGTGACCAGGATCAAAAAGATCACCAGCCCGACCACAAGCTGACCGCCGACAACATAATTTCCGAACGCCGTAACAATGTGGCCCGCGTTACCGTCCAGCAAAATCAGCCGAGTAGTCGCGACGTTCAACGACAAGCGATACAACGTCAACAGCAGCAGCAGCGACGGGAAGACGGAGAGTTCGAGTGCTCGCTTGGCGCTGAGTGTCACCAGCAGCAGAAGGGTTGTCACGCCCAAATTCCCCGCCAACAGAACGTCCAGCAGCCATGACGGCAGCGGCACCAGCATCACCATCAAACCCATTAACATCCCGAACGACAACAGAGTTTCACTCTGCTGCAGCCAGTGACCGTTGGGGTTTTTGATTGGAAGCTGGTTAGCCATAGCGGGGAACGGACGCAGTCAGAAGGGTGACAGAATTGAAACTGGAAGGGCGAAGGCACAAACAGCTAGGCGAGAACGAATCCGTAAATCCTTCTGCCCTTCGCTGGCTGCCGTCTACCCCGTCAGTGGAAACTCGTACTCAACACCCTCGCAATCAGCTGCCAGCCGTCGACCATGACGAACAGCAGAATTTTGAACGGGGTCGAAATAATCATTGGCGGCATCATCATCATGCCGAGCGACATCAGGATCACAGAAACGACAAGGTCGACCAGCATGAACGGGATATACAAACAGAAGCCCATGATGAAGGCCGTCTTTAATTCACTGACGACGTAGGCCGGCACGAGAACTCGCATGGGCGTATCAGATGCAGTCGCAATCGAACGCACGTCCGCCATATTTGCGAACAGAGCGATGTCTGCTTTTCGAGTTTGAGCCAGCATGAAACCCTGCAGCGCTGAAGCCGCGTTTTCGAAAGCGATGTCGCCCGTAATCTCCTCATCCAGATACGGACGAACGGCCGTGTTTTCGATTTGGGTGAGCGTCGGAGCCATCACGAAGAACGTCAAGAATAGTGACAATCCCAGCACAACCTGAGTCGGCGGAATCTCCTGCGTGGCGAGGGCCCGGCGCACAAACGACAGTACGATCACGATTCGCGTGAACGCCGTCATCGTGACCAGCGCAGACGAAATGAACGCCATCCCGCCAAGGAACAGCGCCACTTTTAGCTGCGGTGACAACTCCTGAAAGCCAGGAGTGTCCATCACCTGTTGAATTGTTGACGCAGAATCCATTCTGAGATTTCAGGCTACAGATCAGAGTTTTCAAATTTCAAATTTGGCTGAGTGGTGGTCCAGTTGTGGCACTGGCTGGCCGTGGTCCGCTTCGCCCATCACTTCGTCAAACGACGCAGGAGCCAGCACGATGCTCTGAATACCGGACGCATCGCATCCAACAACCGCCTGAATGTCTCGCAACTGCACAAGGCTCACACTGCGGTTGGGCCCGAGCGAAACGGTTTCGAGGACTCGCGAATGCCCTTGAGTCTCCGGCAGCATGCCGTTTTTTCGCTGCCACCGACGCACGCCCAATGCGGTAAGAACACATAAACACAGGATGATGACTGTCCATGTCGCCAGCCGCGCGATCATGTCCATGTCGGAAGGCTGAGCAGCGTCGGCAGAAGTTTGAGTGGTTTCGGGACTGTCGAGATCCAGGAAGGCAGGCTGCGAGTTTGTTTCGGTGACGCCAGGTTTTGCGGGTGATTGAACTTCGGCCGTCACGCTGGCTTGTGGTTGTTCCTGCTGAAAGCTGGCCGGTACCACCTGACCGCGCAATTGGCCACCTCTCCCCAGCGAAGCTGAGGGGGAGGTCGGACCAGCGGAACGAAGTCCGGAAGGGGGATTTGCATGGTAGCTGGCTGCTGACGTCCCACTTGGAACGCGAGGTCGGCCCTCCCCCGAACCTCGCTCCGCTCGTTCAACCCCTCCCAGGCCTGCGGCGGGAAGGGTGGACGCTGGGGCTCCGCTGTCGTTTAGTGACAACCTCTGCAGCCGCTGCCGAAAGTCGGGATTCAACTTCGACACGCTCGAAGGTGCATGTTGCGATTGAACAGGCGCAGCAGAGTTCGCGGTTGGTGTACTTTGCTGACCGTAGCATGGCGACGCTGCGACCAGCAGTAGCGCGAGCACGCGGCCAATGATGCGAAAGCCGTGCATCACGCGGCTCCTCCCATCGTCGCGCCGTCTGACGTGTCGGCGACTTCCGTGATCCGCACAGCAAAGCGATCGTTAATCACAACGACTTCACCACTGGCAATGCGAACTCCCTGAGCCATCACTGCCACGGGTTCGGTCAATTCGCGTTCCAATTCGACAACTGATCCTTCGCCCAGTTGCAGCATTTCACCAATGTTCATCGTCACGCGGCCAATTTCCACTGAGATATCCACGCGGACATCGGCGAACCGCTCCAAAGATGAACGTGTGCCGGACGTTCGCCGAGCAGCTTCGGGAAATTCGGCCGGATGCACTTCCGGCGCACCGCCCGCCGGCGCGCTCATGTCGGCAGCCGTTTCCGGAACCGTTGCACTTGCCGCGTCAGACGCGCTTTGATCGTTGATGTCATCGCCAGGTTCGCTCACGAGTTAGTCCTTCTTCGATGCGATGATCTGAAAACCCTGCCGCACGCCCAGCCGACAGGGATGCCCGAGCCACTGCAGGCGTCCGTCGATGGAAACTTCAAGCGGCTGAAACACGGCTTGATCCAACGGCAGGTAGTCGCCGGTCTTCAGCCTGTTTAACTCGGAAAGACGCATGCTGGTGCTGCCAAGTTCCACAACAAGTTGCACCGGAAGTTGCTCAGCCAGCGTTCTTAGCTGAGGAGCCGGTGCGGGTGGAGATTCGTCTTCGTGTGTCTCTGCAATTCCAATCTCAGCCAGCCCGGCCTGAGGCAGCAGCCAGACAGCTTCTTCCTGTCCCATCGCCGTCTGCAGCGCGATTCGGGTCCTCACCAGTGGCTCGTCCGGCCCATACACTCGACTGCGCATCGGACGGGAAATGATGCTCTCCAGTTCGCATTCCAGAGGCTCCACTTCCGGCCATGCCTGACTGATGGAACGAGTGATCTCACCGAACAACAATTCCGCCATGGACGTTTCGACGGGGGAGAGTTCGCGGACCTCAGGCCATTCTTCCGAAGGCGTGCCCAGCATGTCATTGACCAGTACCTGCACCATCCGCGACGAAAACGCAAAGACACTGGGAAAGGAAGACGGGCCGATCCGAAGCCTGGCCGCGTAGCCGGGATCAGCCAGATTGTTGACGGCTTTGATGGCGGTGGTCGAATCGCTTTTGACCAACCGCAGCGTCAGGTCGCTGCCCAACAAAGCCTGCCAGCTTTCCTGCAGCATCGAACACACCGTGGTTTGCCACGCGGTCAGCGCACGATTCGCCCCACTCGTCAAGCGACGAGGTTCGGCAAAGACGCTGGCTGCTTTGACTTCCGTGTCTGTCATTATTGCACTGCGTATTCATCAAACAACACGTCGTAAATGCGGTCGTAGCCATCGGGAAACAGGACCGAGTTGAATTGGTCACGGATCTCGCGCCGCAACTTGTTTTGTCCTGATGCTCCGCGGATCTCGTCAAGGCTCTTGTCCGAAATCTGATTTAACAACCAGTTCTTCAGCAGAGTCCTCTTTTCCTCAATCTTCTTGGTGATTTCCAATTCCTTGTCCTTGGCGACCTGCAGTGAAACACCAACTCGCAAATAGCGAGTGAGTGCGGTTTCGTTCAGATTGCCAACAACAGCGTCGCCGAACGGCACAAATGCGGTCTCTTCCGGCGGTGGCAGTTCGTATGGCGTGGGCTCTACAATTTCATCAAGCGGGTCGTCTGCCTTGGTCGGCAGGAAAAACGGAATCGCAACTCCACCACCACCGCACAGCAGCGTCACCAGAATCCACGGCAGCACGCCACCCTTCGCAGGCTTGGCTTCGGTATCGGCCTCTGTTGTTTCGTTTTCGTCAGCCATCTGTGCAACTTCGCCTTGATGTCGATCGCTTTTGAAGTTCATTTCCCGACGTTGGCGAGAGAGTCGTGCCTCGCGTCCAGACGGAAAGACTCCCTCGCAACATCGACCGCGTCCCTGTCAAACCATGACGGTTACAACGGTTACACGGCGATGTCGCGGGCGAATTCGATTCAAGGGTGAAGGAGTCCCCCGGCTGTCAGGGGATTTTTCTGAAAACCGAGTGGAAACCCTCAGCCGCTGAGGACGGTGTTCGTGGCAGGGTGGAGGTGCAGGGTAGAGTCGCAGCCATCGCTCAGTCTGTAGTCGAGCAGGCCGACAACAAGGTCGGTACTGCACGAAAGTGACTGGCTCCGTATCCGCCACCAGCCCAATCGGTTGTGAAACTGGTCCAGTAGTGCGCCAGCCAGCGATTCGGCCAGAATCCGTGAGACCCGGGTCGTACCGGCTTCTGCAATCCCACGACAAACCAATCCTCACGTCAAAATAGACAGCGACCTTTCAATGTGGAGGGCCCGTTGGATGCTAGCGAAATCGCGGTAAAAATGTTCGAGAGATTCTGCGTCTCCCGCTACGACGGATGGAGCTATGACGGAATGTGGCCTTTTTGCAACATCTCGGCATCATCGGATTCAACAATGCCAGTTCTTTGCCGGAGGTGTCCATGGTGCCTGTTCTGGGTAACGACCTGGCTTGTTACCAGGTAGTTTGTCAGTCCCTGCGTAGTACCTCACTCGCTGAAGCGTAACGGCGAGTCAAACGTGTGCGGCCCTTTCGTCGACAGTGGACTCACAAAACATGTCAAAATTGCCAAAACGTCACCAACTCAACAAGATTGAAACACTTGAACAGTTGATTCTCATGTCTGCTTCCGCGATGGATGTGGATGCTGAGCCAGTCGATCTAATGGCGTCCGAAAACCTGACAGGCGAAATGACAGAGCATGCTGTTTTCGGCGGCTTATTCGGTGAAGAACTGTCGGCTGCAGACGGGAATGGGACAAACATGCAGTTCATCGACATTGCTGAGCTGGCCGCATCGGCACAGAACACTGACCTCGTCGCTTCATCGGAAGTAACTGGCGAAGGTGACAGTGACGACGCACCACCACCTGCTGCTTATGCAGAATACATCGTTCTGGACGGCGAGGATAATGATGCTGTTCTGGAAGACAACGGAAACGCACTTGACGATCTCGTGCAGCTCCGAAGTACCAACGGTACGTTCGAAACGATCGTCTTTCGATTACCGACCGATCAACTCGTAATTGATCTGGGGGCCGGGGATGACAATCTGACTGTCAACGGACTTGAGCTTGTAGCGTTGACCGCAGAATTGTTCATCAACGGACAGGGAGGCGACGATTCCATCACGCTGAATTCTCTGGAAACCCTCAACAACGTTTACGTTTACGACATGGAAGGCAACAATGATTTTCGGTCCAACAATTTTGACATCGGTGGAAATCTGTATATCAGCGATGGGGGCGGTGATCAGACTGTAGTCCTTTCCAGTACGACGGTGGACGGCGATGTCAACATTATAAGTACCAGCGGCGGCAGTTCGATCACCCTAGGATTTAACGGCGGCCCAAGCGCACAGATTCATGGTTCGGTCACGATTGACAACATGGGGACCGGCTCCGACTTCGTTCGTCTGGGCGGACTAATTTTTGGCGACTTTTACGTTAACGCTGGCGACGGAGACTTTGAGCTGAGATCCATCTTCTCGTCTGTCAGAGGTGGTTTGTTTACGAATGTCAATAAAGGCGATTCCACCATCTTCCTCGGCGATTTCGCAGCCAGCGAACACAGCTACTTCATTAGCGGTGAGGGAGACACAGACACCTGGCTGACGGCAGCATTCTTTCCAGATGGATTAACGATTCAGAACGGTCTGGGCTTCGACGAATTGCGGCTGGACGGTGCGGGCTCCTATAACAGCGATCCGGAAGGTCAGCCCGGAGTGGTGACAGTCCACAACGGTGACGGTGGCAGCTTAACCTCGTTTAATCTGACGGAACGTCTCTTCCCATTGCGATTCAACGAATTTCGGATCTACAACGGACAGGGTGATGATACGTTCGACTTGAATTATCGTGAACGTGACCTCCTCGGAACGTTCTTCGCCGACAACGGCGAAGGTAACACAACAGTGGAAGTCACCGGCGATGGCACCATACAAGACGCGACGTTTATCAGTGGTGAGGGAACCGACAGTTTCTCTTTTGATGGCGTCGATGTACTCAACGATCTAATTATCAACAGCGGTACTGGCAACAGGACTCTGGATATTCAAAATTCTGAAATCGGCAATCTTCAACTCAGTGGTTCGACCGGAAACCCAATCCTTTACGGTGACGGCGACGACGAGATCTTCGCCCCGATCGGAAACAACATCATCGATGGCGGAGGCGGTGATGACGTGCTGGTCATTTACGAAGGTGACAGCACAGACTACACCGTGACTTATGAATCCGATGGCACTGTTATCGTGGAAGGCCCCGGCCTGAATGGCACCACCGTTCGCAACGAACTCACGAACGTCGAACGCATTCTGTTCAACGACGGGCTGATCTTTCTGAGCGACTCAGATGATCCAAATGATCCAGATGTGCCAACAACGGTGGGAACTGACGGCGACGACTGGCTTGCCCTGCCCGACCCCGGTGGCCGCGTCGAAGCGGGCGCTGGAGATGACTTCATCTATGCTCCGGTTGGCTCACTGAACGAAATCGACGGCGGTTCCGGAATCGACACCCTCGTCATTTACGAAGGTGGGCGAGCCGACTTCACAATTCGGCGTGATCCGGATTCACTGCTGGTCGAGATCGAAGGCCCCGGACTAAATGGCAGTACGGTTGTCAATCGCCTGACCGATGTTGAGTTCATTCTGTTCACCGACGGACTGGTCAGCGTCGACGAGTTATAATCCAAACCAGTGACGCTATAGCCCACAGGCCGACGGGCTCAGACGTTCTTAGTTCCCGTTTCGAACTTTCAGAACGTCATCCGGCGAGCCTTGCGAGGTAGGTAGGCACCAGCGAGAAAACAGAATACCCGTATCGGTGACATCCTGTCGCCGTGCTGCGGCAGGATGCCGCAGATACGTTGGTGTGTTATTTTCAAGCCAGTGCGGTAGTCAGCGTACGCCATGCGACTGCACAATCGCGCCAGTGATCGCGTTCCGGAGCTTCAGCAATTGTCCGGGATCGGCTTTCGAACGATTTTGGGGATGCGTTCCGGCTTTAAGGTGAGTCCGTGAGGATATCCACTTTTGACGGCTGCCAATTCTTCAAAGCAATATGCCATGTCGTCCAGCAGTTGCTGCACGGCAATGCCGCAGAAGTCCGGTGCAAAATCGCTGACGTATATTCGGAAGCTGGAATACATCTTCCGTGCTCCCGATAGATTGGTGCCTTCAAAATGGAACAGGCACACGGCCGCATGAATAAGGCCCTGAAAAAATGTTTTTTCCGGGCCGATCAATTCGGACCATAGGTCTTCGAAGACATCGTGACACGCGAAGAATTCCTGCTGGTTAAACAGCCTGAGTCCTTCGTCAATGCGCGGATCATTGGGGTCAAATGACATTTGTTGTGTTGGAAAAGACGTAAGGTTTCGATGTTCCGGTTTTGCATATTTGAAGATTGGATGAGGCGTCAAAACAGCCAGCCCACCACAATGGAAGTCGCGCGTTCACACCATTTATTTCCCCGGCACGGAATCGCCCCGCCAACGAACCGGCTGCGGTTGTTTGACGTGGGGAGTTATCCGACACAGGACTTACAGGATTCGTGGACGCCGCAAAAGATGGTAACATCGCAGACCATAAAATCCGATTGCACAAACCAAACGACGTGCGCTTCGGTGTATCTCATTGGGACGTAATGGATTTCGCAAGGAATCCCGGTCTGTACACACGTTCCGTGGGAATTCTGGCGAACCCGACTATGGTTGGTCGTCGCGTCCCAACCAGCGGATGAACCCGCTAAGCTCCTGTTCAAAGAAGATTCACATGATCAAATTGAGAACGACTCTGTGCCTGATCATTATCGCGTTCAGCCGGTTGAACGAGTCGACAGCCGATGACTATCCCAACGTCGTCATCTTTCTGGCAGACGATCAGGGCTGGGGCGATCTGAGTGTCTCGGGCAACACCAACCTGGCGACTCCGCACATCGATTCACTGGCTCACGACGGCGCGACAATAGAACACTTCTACGTATGTGCGGTGTGTGCCCCAACGCGAGCCGAATTTCTGACAGGGCGGTACCATCCTCGCACAGGAGTCAGCGGTGTCAGCACGGGCGACGAACGTTTAAACGCGGATGAAGTCACCATTGCCGATCACTTTAAGGCGGCGGGTTACGCGACCGCAGCGTTCGGCAAGTGGCATAATGGGACTCAGCCGCCCCTGCACCCGAACTACCGTGGCTTCGACGAATTCTACGGGTTCACGTCCGGGCACTGGGGCCACTACTTCAGTCCTCCGCTGGACAACAACGGTCAGCGAGTCCGCGGGAATGGCTTTGTTGTCGACGACTTCACCGACCACGCGATCGAATTCATCAAAGCCAATCGCGAGCAGCCGTTCTTCTGCTACCTGCCCTTCAATACGCCTCATTCGCCAATGATGGTGCCGGATCGGTGGTACGAAAAGTTCACCGACTTCGACCCAACGATGAAGCATCGCGATTCAGAAAAAGAAGACGTGGCGATGACTCGGGCCGCACTGGCGCTGTGCGAGAACATCGACTGGAACGTGGGGCGAGTGCTGCAAACGCTCGATGAGCTGCAGCTTCGCAACGACACAATTGTTGTCTACTTTTCGGACAACGGACCGAATTCGTGGCGTTGGAACGGCGGCATGAAAGGCCGCAAGGGTTCCGTCGACGAAGGCGGATTGAGGTCGCCATTCTTTCTACGCTGGCCTGGAAGCGTACCGAAGGGATTGAAGACTTCGCAGGTGGCCGGAGCGATTGACTTGCTGCCAACGCTGACGGAACTGGCGAACATCGAATGCACGTCGGCCAAACCGTTAGACGGACGCAGTTTCGCTCCATTGTTGCGCGGCGCGACAACGGAGTTGCCAGAGCGTCCGTTGTTTTCTATCTGGCGGAACAAGGTCAGCCTTAGAACTCAGCAGTACCGCTTCGACAATGACGGGCATCTATTCGACATCGCCGCTGATCCGGGTCAGCAGACCGACATCGCCCATGAGCATCCGGAACTCGCAACCGAATTATCCTTGCAAACAAAGCAATTCCAACAGGAAATGCAGGCACTCGCCACTGCGTACGCTAACCGCCCGTTCCATGTAGGCTACGGCCCATCCACAACCCTCCCCGCGCGTGACGGAGTTGCTCACGGCACGATTCAGCGCAGTGCCAAAGCACCGAACAACTCGTTCTTCGAAAACTGGACCAGCACAGACGATTCCATCACATGGGATGTGGATGTTGGAAGGGCGGGCAAATACGAAGTGGTCGTATACTACACGTGTGCTAACGGTGATCAGGGAGCCGAGCTCCAACTGGCAATGGAAGCTCAAGGGACTAACGGCTCGACTCAGGGAGATCCAGCGACGGCGTTCGTGACCGAAGCGTTTGATCCGCCGTTGTATGATAAATCAAAGGAACGCGTGCCGCGGTCACACTACTTTGTGAAAGATTTTAAGCCGCTGACTCTGGGGCATTTGCAGTTATCAAAAGGGCAGTGCGCGTTACGTTTGAAGGCATTGAAAAAACCGGGCCGCGACGTGATCGATGTGCATTCGATCGACCTGAATCTGCTGCCGTGATGCCAGGGCGAATTCGCCTGCCGGTGGCACCACGTCAAACACGCATGCAGCGGAAGGTACGTTCGGCACGGAATGTCAAATTTCGGAGCGAGAGCGCCGGGGGAGACCGCCAGAACGCCGGGGATATGCACCTACTTACGAGCAGCTTGAGCTGGTCCTCGCTCCAGAAACTGGATGGCTCCTTGCTTCTCTGCGCAAGCGACCCCTCTTTTAAACTGGAACAAAAACTTGAACGAACACCGTTATTTCACGCATTAAAAGTGTAAGACGGGATATAATCTGGCCGTCCGACTGCCAGAGGGCAGCGAGGACACTCGCGCATTTCGCCAACTGGAATCTAACGATTCACTACCCAAACCAAACATCACCCAGCGGCCTGTCCGCGATTCTTAACGGAGAAACATGACATGAAGGCACTATTTATTTTAGTCGCGGTTGCGGCTACCTCGTACGTTGGCTATTCGTATTCAGCATCAGATGGCAAGAGCTGCCTGGTTTGCCCCTCGACTGGTGAGCCACTGCTAACCTCAGCAGAATCCGAATCAGGCGCCTGTTGTGCTTTTTGCACCGCTGGCGATGAAGCCATGCTGACAAGCGTCGAAGGCGAAGATTCAGCAGCGTGCAGCGAGGCGAAAAGCTCATGCTGCTCAAAAGGCGACGACGCCATGTTGACTTCGGTCAGCGATAAGGAGTGCCACGGCAACTGCGAAAAAGGATGTTGCAAAGACAAAGAAGCTGCCGCAAGCCAGGAAGAAATCGTGACGGAATCTGCCGAAGGCGAAGAAGAAGTCTCTGCCGTCGTCGCCGAAACGGAATAACTCGATTTCAGTAGACCGACCCAAATCAACGAAGGAGTCACACACCATGTGCGACTCCTTTTTTTTGTGCGCCCGTTTGTCACGGCGGGATCTGTCCGTGTTTTATTGTAGTGCCGCGGCGCCTCAGAATTCTCACACGCAGCCGCTGCCAGTTGAGCGCGTTCAACAGCTGCAGCAGCTTCACGCGCGATTGGGTCGTCAACGCAGGACTCATTCCTGGCGTGATGCACGGGCGTGAAAATAAGATTTGAGTTTGTGACTCTGCGATGGACCCCGGCGGGGTCGTAGCACGTAGCCGCCGGCGTGAGCCGGCGTGAGCCGGCGGAAACGGACAACGACAACGACAACGAGGCACCAGCCCCGAATGGGGCGACAGCAGCATCCGTGCGTGAATTTACTGACGCCCCGTTGGGGCTTTCACACATGGAATCGCATTTACCGTCGGCTGACACCGACGGCTACGTGCTTGCGCCCGCTGAGCGGAAACACAACAATTGAGATCGACCGCACAACAAACCGCCTGCCCCAACCACCCAGCTCTACCATATTACGCATGCCGCCAAACTATTGATTACGAACCATGCTGCTTTGCAGATGTCGAAAGGATGGGAAAACGATTGACCAGCCAACGCTGGTTCGCACCTTCGGAACATCGATCTCACAGACACAAGCGAAAGCGTTTACTTCACGACCTGAAACGAATACAGGTCCGCGTCCTGAAGCACAAACTTCAATCGAACCGGTGTACCAGCCAGCTTGCTGATATCGGCTCCGGCGTTCCATGTCACCGTCCGGTCGACGGAATCTCCAAACAACGCCGGACAGTCGTCTGCTGCGAAGCCTGGAATTGGTTTGCCGTCTTTGTCCTGAACTTCGACGCGGAGACTGCCGGCGGCGGATGTTGAAAAATTCACGGAGAGTTTGTTTCCGCTAAACTTCAGGGGACGGGTGATAACCTCACCGCCTTTGTACGGCGCCTTGAGGGACACGAAGCCGTCCAGACGAAGCGTGTATCGTCGCATGGCATTGCTGTTACCCGTCCAGGAACCTTCGCAGGCATACAGCGAAATTTCATTGGCGGCTCCCGGCAGATTCGATTTCGTTTCAACAGCGTGCCATGCGATGAACTGGTGACCGTAAAGCCAGGTATCTTTGCGTTCTGGTCCAGGCGGCAGGAAGGCTTCATTCCAGCGTTCGAAGTGAACGCCGTCCCGACTTGCCATCAGCAGACCTTCGGTGATGGCCGTCCCGTAGCGAAGATGAGCTTTCGAACGCTGTTCACGGTGTTCGAGTTCCGGCAGCGCCCGCATGGATTCTGACCAGCCGCGTTCCACATACCTCGCTGGAAAACCGATCAGAATGTGCGGCGCGCGGTAGTACGGGCCGACCTGGTTGGTGTAGAGATGTTCGACAGGAGAATCTTTGTACGTGAGGTCGGCTTCGTTATTCCATGAACTGAAATCGGCCGAAGAGGCGGTTCGGATCGCTCGGTATCCAGCGGGACTCCAGTCTTTTGCAGTAGTAACACCCTCAGTGAACGTCCGGAAGTAGGCTCGATACATTCCGGCAGTAGCGTCCCAAAACGCAAGGTTTTGAGAATCGAACGCTCCTTCGGTGATGACGGGTTCCTTACGCAACAGCGACCAGTGAATCCCGTCGGCCGACTTGAAGGCAAACAAACCACCTTCGCTGTGAAGCCCGCCCAGTGCTTTGAATCGCTCGTCCAGCTTGCAGTTGGGGTTTGTGTCTCGAAAGGGCGCAAAATTGTGGCAGCCAACCCCATCCAGAATAATGTTGTTTTGCCTGGATCCGTTGTGTTCAAACAGGCCGAGTTCCGGCTTCGTCCAGGTAACTCCATCAGTGCTTTCTGCGTAACAGTACACCGATTTCCCAGCTTTCAACTTTCCATCTTTCACGCCGAGCGCTGAGCCGCGGTAATACATGCGATAGATATCGCCATCGTGAATGACGCTGTGATAGGCGCTGCCCGCGCCTTCCCATGGAGCATCGTGAACGACGGAAATCTGCTGAGGCACAGGATGATGAAGTCGGCGTTCCGCTCCGTCCATTGATTCGATCAAAGCGGAATCAACAAACAGTTCTCGTCGACCGCCAATATCGACGACGGCCGCCGAATCGTCAGCGGAAACGACAGCCGCGCATCCGGCGAATATCAAAACGGCGCAGGAAGAATAGGTGTGCATGCGGAACTCCAAAATTGACCGGTGGGATTAAGGGGGAGGATTGTTATAGCCGCTGTCATCGCAGCGTGAAAGCAGCCAGCGTGCAGCGGCAGCTGAGTCGAAGCGATTCTGCGTGAGTGCAACACGACGGTAGGCTCTGTCCCGTCATTCGAATTTCGCCAATGAACTCGTGAGCCGCTAGCCGCGGGTTTGTGGTTCCACCGACGACCTGCGCCGTGCCGCTCACAAATCAACTGAAAAGAGAACAGGCATTTAGCCAACTGCTACAACGTCGCCAGAGGGTTCGGTTGTGCGGTTACGGCGTCACCATCACGTTGGATTGACTGGGGGCCGTTTGGACGCCGGGAATGTTGAAGCTTGCTCCGTTGTGAGCAACGTTGGCTGACTGATAGACAACCTGTTGCCCTTCAATCGTGACCTTTGACGCGCCCATTGTGAAAGTGGCCTTCTGAATGAACACTCCGGACTTCACTCCGCCGCCTGTCCCCGCCTCATCCCCGGAACTCAGGGGGATCTCCGACATCTTATGAATGACCGGGCGTTGGCTAAACATCACGTTCACAGCCGTGTTGACCGCCATTGCACATTGAGCGATGTTGGGATACGGAATTGGCACTGTCCCGCCAGGCGTAGGCGTATTGCACACGTCCGGAGCAGAATTGTTGCACGTTCCCCCACCGTTTGTGGAAGCTGGAAGCATGTTAAACTTTCGTACCTGTCGGTTAACTGATACCTGAATGCCCGTGGTAAATAACAAGCGACGTTATTGAATCCAGCAATGACCTGCCAGAAGCGGATTCAACCCAGATTCACTTTGTCACCGTCGATGTTGAAGGATTCTTCAGAACTGAAATAGGCTCGCTTCGATCGAAAATGACTCAACCCGGAAACGTACGTCCGTAGTCGCCCGGTCTGCTGCTGAAGCACGTCCACCACTGTCTGATAGACGCTTCCCGATCGCTCGACCCTTGTGTTTGCTGCAGTTTCCAGATGTTCTGCTTCGACGTGCACCTGTCCTGCGTTGACCGAAACATCGTTGGAATTCAGCCGCATGGTCGGTGAATTCAGTTCTGTTTCTTTGGCCACCAAATCGAACTTTGCCCCGCCCGTGTGCAACCGGTCTTCCAGCATCCGGAACCAGCTCTTCGCTTTTCCGACCGCGGTAACCACTGCCATGGACAGTCGACGCCGCGCCTTGATCTCAACTGCACTTCCTGCGATTCGAACAGTCCCGGCTGCATTCAGGGACAGGTCGCCTTTCGCCGTCATCAATTCCAGTGATCCCTGAGGTACGGCCACTCGCGTGACCTGTTTTTCAGGATCGTACTCAAACATCAATTCGTCGTTGCGTGTCAGGACGCGAACAACTTCGCGGCCACTTTGATCTTTGCAACATTCTGCGTACGTTCCGCTCGCCGACGTAAGTCGATCTGCCGCTGGTGGCGTCAGGCAGCCGATAACGTAGGCTTCGGTCGAGCCTGCACCGGCAATCAAAACCTGGTCTCCAACACAGGGTCGCGACAACGGCCCCGTGGCCAGTCTGGCCCAGAAGTCAGGTTCGTCCCACTGTCCTGGTGCGGAGACCCGAACAAACTGTCCACGATCTTCGGTCTCAAGAACTTCCGCTGTCACAAATGCTGGAGCGGCCGTGTTGGTGGGAGAAAAATCTGCAATCGTCATAGTCTGATCTTGTGAATGATGTTTTCCGGCGAATACGTGTGTGAGCCCTATGGTGCTTCGACGGTACGCTGAGGCACTTCCGGGGGGAGCCAGTTCTCAGCCTGCTCACGATCTTTGTCCGTCTCGCGAATTCCATCTCGCCGAGCGTCCTTCCAGTCCGTTTTTTCATCCACGATGCCGTGGACGTTTGCGTCACGCAGGTCTGCGGCCTTTAACACGGCCTCATTGAAATCGGCATGCGAGCAATCCGCGTAGCGTAACTTCGCGTTTGAAAAACTCGTTCCGGAACAGGTTGCGCCGACAAGCCGACTGCGTTCCATCAAGGCATCGTCAAAGCACGCGGACGTCATGTCGGCGTCATCAAACTGGCAACACGTGAGGTTCGCTTCTTGCAAATTGGCCCCCGAAAGCTGACATCGCTGAAAGTGTGCCATCGTGCAGTCCGCCTGCTTGAAGGACGCGTTTCGCAGATCGGATTCGGTAAACAGCACTTGTCGGCATGAAATGCCATCAAGAACAGCGTGACTTAGATTTGCACCGGTCAAATTGCAGTCCGTGAGTTCACATTCCCGCAGATCCTGGCTTTCAAAGTTGGTTTCAAGAAGCATGCTTAGAAGTAATCGCGTGTTACGAAACCGGGCTTTTGAGAAGTCTACCTTGATGAATTCAGACTGACTGAAGGCCGCCCCACTGAAGTCGGCGTTGGCGACTTCAGCGCCTGAAAGGTCACAGTGACTTGCGGCAACGGAGCGAAACTTCGCATCACGAAGATTAGCCTTCGTGTAGATGCAACTCGCCAGTTGGCTGTTCGAAAAACTCGCAGATTGCAGGTCGGCGCTGGAAAAATCGACCATCTTCAAATCGCAGTTTTCAAACCGTGCCCTTCGGAGAATTCCCTTGCTGAAATCCATTGACGCAATGGAGTGCCCACTAAAATCCGAATCGGTCAGATTACAATTGGCAATTCCAGTCTGTTCAATTCGCGTGTCTTTGAAGTCGACGCCCACGAGTTCGCATCCCGAAATCCGGCACGTCGTCAGGACAGCTCCATTTAACGCAACTCCATCAAGACAACAGTTCACGAACGCGGTTTTGTCTAATGTGGCGTTCGCAAAATCCAGCCCCGCAAGATGGCATTCGGTGAACCGGCAACTGAGCGTATTCGTAGAAAAGTTGGCAATCTCTGTCACGTCAATCTTTTCGAACCGGGTGAATTCGAATCGAGACTCTTTCATACTGGTGGATGTGACGTTGCAGTTCTTGATTGTGGCACCGGGGAAGGCGGAACCATCGAAAGTGGTTTCTGTCAGGTCGGAATCAACAAGCTGAATTCCTTCCAGCCACGCATCCGACAGATTGGCTCGCTGGATAAGGCAGTTCCGAAATAAAGGGCCTTTCGCGACGACTTCAGCAAGATTCGCGTCGCACAACGTTATTCCGCGCAACAGCGCGCCCACCATTTGGGCTCCGCGAAGATTGGCACCATTCAGGCTGCAGACGCCCATGGCGAAATCGGCTGGATCAGGTTGCCATTGCGGGTCGTTGACATCAACTTCTGACAGGTCCTTCAGGTAAGTCGCCTCGACTCGAAAGTCCGCGCCATTCAGGATCGCCCCGGTTAGGTCAACGTTGGAAAGATCACAGTTGGTCAAAATGGCGTCCGTCCAACCAGATCGCGGCAGCCGTGCATTCCTGAGATTAACGTCGCTGAGTGTCGCCTGGTCCAGAGACGCATCGGACAAGTCGGCACCACTGAGGTCGCAGGCCATGATATTGGCATCTACCAGCTTCGCTCTATGAAACGAAAGGCCGCGCAAATCCAGTTGAAACAGCGTCACGCCATTGAGTGACTCACCAGCAGCAGCTTTCTGTCGCACTTCGGCCGCGCTTAGCCAACGGCCGTGATTTTGAAAGTCTGCCGGATCAACGTCAGGTGGCGAGCTGTTGAAATCCGTCATGATGTCTGCTCCTGAGCCCGCTTGGTCATCTTCCAGTTCACAGCATCCTGAACAGAGTGTTCCCAAAGCGCGTCGGACACCTCAGCACCGTAGAAACTGGCGCGGCTTAAATTTGCATATCGCAAGTCCACCTGCTGAAGGTTGGCTTCAAACAAATTCGCGTCTGCCAACAATGCTCGACGCATCACGGATTTCGTCAGCCGCGCGCCGGCGAGATCCGCCGCTGTTAGCCTGGCATCTTTCAACGCCGCTTTTGTGAAGTTGGCTCGCTGAAGTTTCGCCCAGGTGAAATCGCATGCGGTCAGATTGGCCATTTCCCATATCGAATCCGGTGCAGACGCCTGATGGAACGTGGCCATCACGCAATCCGATTCGCTCGCACGTATTTTTGTCATGTCCGAATGATCAAACTTCGCGTCCCTCGCCGAAACGGATTGAAGTCTGGCAGACACCAGCGAGCAGGAGATCAACGAACTTCTGGTCAAACGTGCCGAAGTAAAGTCGGCGTTGTCAAATTTGGAATGGTTAAGGATCGCTCCCGTCAAATCAGCGTCCGCGAAACACGCTCGCACTGCATTCGCATTCTGCATAGATGCTGAAGTCAGCCAGACGCCGGCCATGATCGTCCCTGTGGCGTCCGTGTTATCAAGCCTCGCTTTGTGCAATACAGCGCCTGAAAAGTCTGCATGCTTCAGGTTGGCACGGGTGAGGTCCGCGTCTGTTAGATCGGCTGCCGCTAAATTTGCCAGGCCAAGATTCGCATCGTGCAGCGTTGTCCCGACCAGCTTTGCCTTGCGGAGAATGGCCGCACGAAGATTGGCCCCTGTTAGATCGAGTCCCGATAAATCCAGCCCTGCCAGCATCTGCCCTTCCAGACTTCCGCCGGAAGCATGGTGTGCCTCGACCTTGTCTCTCGTCCAACCAGTTTCCTCCACTTCAGGTACCACCTCCGGCTTGGGCGTTGGCGGCGGGGGCAAAGGATTCGCTTCTACTCCAGCAGCCACTTGAGCGTCGTGAATGGACTTTTGCAGATTCCAGAATTCCATCGCTGCTTTGTACTCGAACCCGGGCGGTATCGTCCCACCGTCTAAGTTCCATTCTTTCGCGAGCCTGACTGTTTCGGCTTCGACTTGCTTGTCGAACTGGTTTGGATCCACGCCGGCCGCAATCTGTGCATTTCGAATTTCTGCCCGCAACTGCTGGAACTGCTGGTCCACTTCATTGGCCAGTTCCTGTACTGGCGCAGCACCATCCGGGGCCTTTGACTCCCGAGATGACTGAGCCAGGTCTTCACCAGATTTCTGTGGCGGAGATTCGAGTGGCGGCACAAACTTCAATTTACGAGCCGCCAGTTCGTTCACCAGCTTCGCGTGACAATCATTCAACGACAGAGGCGGTTCATCCAGCCGCTCCTGCAACATGAAGAGTTGGCGGACGTCTTCGCATTCCTCAGAAACCACCTGAGCATTCCCTCGCCAGACGAGAACACACTGGCCAGTGTCGACGTCGATCCACATCGTATCCAGCTTCGTCGGGACTTCACGAAACGCTTCGCCGGCTCGGTTGATGAAGCACCGAATGCGAATTCCGGGCAGCCGACATCGTAATTCGGAGTGGTCCGGATTCAGGTTCGTCAAAACGACTTCTTCGTCCCCCTGCAAATAGGGATCGATCTGCAACGCTGTTGTCGCGGCATTGAAATGGTCCCATTGGAAGTCATCGGGATACCACGGCCAGCGAGTCTCCTCCCACTTCTTGTCGTAAGTGCCAAGCTGTTCGCGCCGGCGGCCGTGCCATTTGCCCTTTGGTCCAAAACCAACCACTTCCAACTGGTCGGCCGGTGTTGTGGGAACGTCGCTTGGGGCGAGCAGTTGTGGCAAAGGAAGCGGGCTGTCTGCCCGTTTTAGGTTCTTGTCGTAGCATCCAACACCGTGCGGGTTTTCGTCGAAGCCTTCACCGCCAAACGCATGCTTGTATCGTAATTCCAGCTTGGAGAACGGAACGGGGTCCGTCATTTTCCATTCACGTTTTTTCAACTGCCAAAAGCGTTCACCGTAAGCAATCAATTGCTGTTGCAAGTCGCCAACCTGCAATGCGACATTCAACTTTTGTACTTGCTGCCCGTCCGGCGCATGACAGTGTCCGGCCAGCAAGACGTCAGCTTTGGGTTTATAGAAGGCAAAGTCACTTTCGTAACGCTGAGGCACAGCCGGATCGTCTTCGCCAGGGAAAGGCACATCTCCAGTCGGCAGAGCCTGCTCTTCTGCCAGTTCCATGACACCGTCGTGGACAAGTTGAAAAGTGGCTTTCACAATCATCGTCAGCGAATGACCGGGAAAGCCTATTCGGCCGACAAGCGGTGCGAACGAAAAGGGCGTCGCATTGACAATCTGGTATCCCCGAGACTGGAGTCGGGCCTGCTGCCGCAATCCTCGACTTCCCGCGAGATTACCAATCGTCTGCTGAGCCGTCGGTTTATTTTCGGATTCGTCTGATCTGATCTGCACCAGAACATACGTGCTGCCGCACAGAATTTCGTCCCCGTTGTGCAATAGCTCATTGCTAAACCGCTGCCCGTTAAGGAACGAGCCATTGGAACTGTTCAGATCGACCGCACGACACTGGCCTTTGGATTGAGAGACTTCAAGATGCCGCCCGGACATACCGGAATCATCCGGGATGCAAATGTCCGATCGTTCGGCCACTCGCCCGAGTATCACAGACTCCTCAGCGAGCAGTGTCACAAACAACCAACGATACTGAAGCTGGCCGGCCGGCGCAGAAATCGTCTGCAGAATTCGTAGTGTGACAGTAGATTGTGGCGGCTGGTCCGTCCGCGCAGGGTCAGCTTCGAGCTGATTGGCATCGTCAGGGGCCACGCGTTGGACAACCGAGTCATCAATGTGCTCGACCGAAAATCGTGTTTCCCCAGCAGCAACCTGGTCACCATCATTCAGCTCGGTCTCCGTTGCCCGTTGGCCATTGATGAGCGTCCCGTGACTGCTTCCCAGATCGGTCAGCAGACCACCGTCTGCAGAAACCGCGACTCGGAAGTGAGCACGCGAAAGTGCCGTGTCCGCTTCGATGACGATATCGGCGGCGTGCCAATCGCGTCCTACGACAAGCGACTGTCCAATACGGATCAGGTAAGTCGTCCGCGTCGAATCGTGTGCGGCAGATTCGCTATCAGGGCCGGTTTCGATTGTGAGCAGAATTGACATAGGGGACACTCGGTGTTTTGCGGAAGGAAGTGCTACTGAACGCGGTCGACGCCCTACGCGCCAGCTCCTTCCTCCTGAGCCGCAGCAGCAATCTGATCAGCGGCTCGAGCACCTTCTTCAGCGGCAGCATCAGCGGCGGCGTCTGCCTGCCATGCGGCGATTTGGGCCTGACACTCTGCCAAAGCGGCCGCTGCCGCAGCTGGGTCGCCGAGATCTCTTATATTGGTCGAACTGAATTGACCGACAACACTCAAATTGCCACTGACAGTTGCTTCGGGGGACATCACTGCAAAACTTTCTGCGGCAATGTTGTGCATCGTGGTACCTGCCTGATGAATGACCATCGCGGATGAGCTTAGAACGGCGCCTCGCGCATTAAGTTGCATTTGCGCAACCGGGACAGCATGAACCGGTTGTTGAATGGCCGTGCATTCCGTCGCATATTTTCGCAAAAGCGCATAGGCCGCAATCGATGCCGCTGCACTCGCGGTACCGGTCGCGAGCGCCCCAACTGCATGTCCGTCGAACTCCCCCTTATCGGCTGCCGTCGCTCCAAGAAACGCGGTTGCACCAGCAGCTGCCGCTCCGATGGACCCCGCAACTCCTAAGCCAAACATGGCCCACCCCATTGAATAGTCGGCTGACATAGACGGATCAGCCGGCCCATACGAAAGCGTCAAAGCACTACTGTCAGCCTTCACAACGGAGTTGTTCGTTCCACTACCACCTGCCAGACTGGCTCTTTCCTTCGAGATAAAATCGGCCCCTTCCTTGAAGGAAATTTGCCCCAGTGAATCCCCGGCATTTACGTATCGCCCTTTGGCGTATGTGAAATCGGCACCGAAACTAGCACTCCAGGTTCCCCCCGCAAAGACGGAAGTCGACCAGCCGAATTGCAGTCCGTAAGACGCCGCCAGTTCTGCAGACACCGCCGCACCAAGATTGATACTGGCACCAAGGCCTAGCGTCACTTCGAAGTTAAGACCAGCCGTCGCTGTCGCACTGGTGCCGACAGTGAGTTCCATCTTGTCCGATGCATTCTGAATGTCGACCCGTTTCTCGTCAGCATCCAAAATGATTTTATTTCCCACTTCGTCCTGCGCCACGATGGCTCGATTGGGATTGGTGGCAACTCCGTTGTCGTTCGAATAGCCCGGTGGCTGGTTTTGGCTATTGTAGACTCGGCCCGTGATCAGCGGGCGATCCGGATTCCCTTCCAGAAAACTTACGACCACTTCATGGCCGACATGCGGGATCATCAGACTCCCATAGCCATTCCCCGCCCAATCCTGCGACACGCGAACCCAACACGAACTGTCAGCGTCATCAGCAACATCCCAGTGAAACCGGATTTGAACTCTGCCTTTGGCATCGGTGTTCACATCCGCCTTTGATCCGCTGTCTGCACTGTTTTCGATCGCCCCTGCAGCATTAGTCACAATGGCCGTTTGCGGACCTCGAACAACAGGTCGCGGCGATTGGCGCGGTGGTCGAAAAATTGTTTCGGCCGGCAGGCATTCGAACGACGCGAATACGGCAGTTCCGGACGGTAGAGTGACACCATCGTCAGGTGCGGATGTGTAGTGAATCCGCCTGACAACCCAGTTCGCGTTTTCTTCAGCAACCGGATGTCCGGTCAGATTGAACTTCGCCCCCGGCGCAAAAACAATGGAACGGCCATTACCTTCGATGACCTCGTGCAGCCCTTCCTGTTCCTCGATGCGCCGATTTGCGAGATTTTCACCGTACTTCAGATCCTCGGACGAACTGCCGGTTCCACCGCTATCTGTAAAGACGCCCGGATATTCGTAAACCTCATGATCATAATGGTGGCCGGGAAAATTCAGCGTGCTGGCTCGCGCCAGAGACCGCATGTCGGCGTTGGCGTTTTCGTAATTGAAGTCTCCATGGGCGTAAGATTGAGGTCGAAATTCGCAATCGTGACTCCATGCCCCGATATGATCGCCTGTGGTCCCTGTACTCAGGTTTCCAAATGTCAGCGTAGATTGCGCGTTATCGTCATCATGATAAAAATAGTACGGTGTCGTACTATCAGACAGGTACAGAGTCGCTTCGGATTTGGTGTGCTTAAAAAAGTACGAAATGCCACACTGTTCCATCAGGCGAGCAACGAAGTCATAATCTGATTCGTTGTATTGAACGCAGTATTCAAGCGGCGGGTAGACGCCTCTTAATGCAGCTCCCTCCGCATCGCCAAACGAATAGCTGATGCTGTATTCGCCGAGTACCGTGGAAAGAATGTCGGGAATCGAATCGCCCTGAAAGATTCGGCACTTTCGGTTCTGAGTCAGAAACCAAAGTGGAGGCACAATCGTGGCTGAGTAGCGACTTTTTGTACTCGTCGAATTGGGATCAAGTAACTCGCCCATATAGCGGAGCCGACTGATCACTCCATGAATGTACCGCTCCTCCCAGACACTCGAATTCGAAACTCGCGATCGAATCCCAACGCACGCTGCGGTGCCGATCACATCTTTCATCGCCAGCCGCACGTCTGCAGTTCGCAGCGTAAACTCAATCGTGCAGGAATAGAGTTCCGAGATTCCCTCAGTGGAACTTAGTAACTCAACGTCGACCTCAGCATCGTTTATAAACGCAGCGATTTGCGCGAGATCGTTATCCTGTAGCTCAACGGTGGCCATGCGTTGACTTTCAAAAACGTCAAATTGGGACTGGTGGTGCCTCAGTCTAAGTGTGCCGCCGAGTTTTGCCAGCCGACATAACCTTCGTGTGGTCAAGCGTTCAGTCACATGCGATGCGTTTAACTCAACACGTCTGCGACACAGGAAGCGAACACCAGTCGCTTACTCTTCCGACGTTGGACGCTCGTCAACCGCTCTGTAGGACGAAATCGGTGGCAAGTGCAGGTGGCGGTGCAGGAAATCGAAGGTGGCTTTGCCGTTTATTGTGTGAGGCCCGACGAACCATTCGATTTCGGTGTTGGCCGCGATCCCCAGTTTGGCAGCATACAGGTGACGTATCTTCGCGTATTCGTAAGCCACCCAGTCGTCTGTGCCGACGCCGTCAAAGTGGCCTCGTTCGACCATGAACGGTCGTGGGCAGATCAATGCCGCCATCTCGAAGTAGTTGAACGTGCTGCCCAAGTCCCATTCAAAAATTTCGTACTCGCCCGTCCACATGTAGCTGTAATTCAGTCGAGTGCTCGCGTTCTTGCGCACCCATTCGTTGAAGTCGGCTGAGCAGATCGACAGCGCGTAGTCGGTGACGAGCGCCGGAATTCGCATGGCCGATTTTCCGCCGTAGCTTAATCCGTAGAAGCCGATGCGATCGGGATCGACGTTGGGCTGAGTTTTCAGCCAGTTCACGATCTGCTGATGCTGCGGCACGATGATGGAAAACAGTGTCTTGCCCAGCGGGTTGGCTTTGCGCTGCAGAGTTCGAAAGCGGTCTTTGAAGATGTATGGATTCTGAGGAGCGAACGTAATGAAGCCTTGTTCGCACAGTTTTGCGGCGAAGTCGTGGTAGGCTCGATGGTCGTCCAAAAACGTATCCGTCGGCCGACCTTCCAGCCCATGCTGACACACGACGACGGGCCGCTTTTCTCCCGGTTTCAAATCCTTCGGCAACAACAGCACGCCATATGCGAAGACATCAGGAAAGACATCAAGCACAACTTCGTGGCCCGTCCATTTTTCAGTTTCCCACGACTGGCGTGATCGAGCATTGAACGGCAGAAGTGGCTCGTCAAATTCACCGATCACGTCCTTGCGAAAGATGTCACGATAAGCCTCGACGCTCTTTTCATAGGCCTCAACGGACGACGTATCCAGTTTGCTCATAAACTCCTTCCGCACAAACGGGCTTTCGCGCAAAAGTGCCTGGTTATGCCGATCGATTTCTTCGAATTGACGACGATGGCGGGCGGCAATGGCGGCTGTGCGATCGGGAGTTTCGATGGACGGCGGCGTGGCGGACTGCTTGATCCGATTTGCATCCGCCGCGTTTCCAGCGACGGCTGTGATAAACAATCCCAGCACGCTGTCGCAAAATTTTTCGGTGTCGCCGAAGTGATTGGTCATTCCGATATGCTGAGCACCAGACTCTACCAACCTCACGTTCACTGCGGCGGCCGGATCCAGTTCTTCGTGGATCGCTTGCTTCAACTGTTGCGATGGCGTCTTCAGTTCCGCCGGGGCACCGCCGTCACCCGCCAGCTCCACTTCGGGCCAGTTGACAAAATCAGTAACCAATCCACGCGGCTGGATCATCGTCGCAAGCTCTGCTGTGCCAAATTCACGCACCAGGCCGAACACGTTGCGGTCCAGCGGTTGCTTCCACAGTTCGTGATCGAAGCCCATCGCACCGGAAACACACGTGACATCGATACGCGTGTCAAGAGCTCCCGCATACAGCGCCAGCATGCCTCCGTCGCCGTAGCCAATGACGCCGATCTGGGGGTCGTCAGTGTCATCGTCTTTTTCGAACCAGTCGACGGCCGCCATGACTTTCTGCACTTCGTAGCCGATTAAGTGCCGCCCGAGCTCAAAGGCGGCTCGATGCAGGTATTCGCGATCGGTCATGTCGGCTCGACCGTTTCGCTTGCTGCGTTCACGACTGATGATCGTCGGCACGATCACGCGGCAGCCGGATTCGGCCAGGCGTCGAGCGTACTGCGACGCGGCAGGAACACCTTCCGCCAGACCGCAAATCTGTTCGGGCGAATGATCAGCATGAGGAATCGCGACAACATCCGCGATCGGCTTGCTGTCGGGCACCAGCATCAGACCTTCGCCATAAATCGACGCCAGGTTCTTCGCCGTCGGAGCTGGATCAGCCAGCACGGGCCAGCCGATCGCGAAGACTCTAAACTTGTCGGTGACCGCAATCAGGTTGCTGGTCGCCACCGTGGCCACTCGTTCAGGCGAATCGAAGTCGATCCGTCCATCGCGCACGCCCAGCATCTTCGCCAGACGTTCGCGATTCGGTTGAATCGACTTATTGAAGGCTTCAACGGAAGACGTGTCCAGATCCCAGAACTGATCGCGTGTTTGAGGTGCTTCGTCGATCTTGCGTAGTAAGAAACGGTCAATGCCGTCCACCATTTGTGAAGCGAGATCACCCTCCATTGTCAGAGGCTTCGTGTTGGCGGGCGTCTGTGCACCGACGGTGGGCAGACTGCCTCCGAAGATCAACCCGATTGCCAATAGCTGTGATTTCATGAACTTTTCCAGATGGTATGAGTGGCCTCAATCAGCCGGTCCGGATGGACAGCCAATTTCCCGTTTTCGTCACCGCACACCATACGCTTTCGTTTCCTGCGACTCAACGAAGTGGCATCGCGTCAGGAAGCGTGCGCTGCGAGTCAGATCAGGCACTTTGCTGAACTTCCTGCTACAATCCGCTTCAACAATTCACGAATACTCAACTGCTACTGCGAATACCGGCCGGAAATCCCATGAGCGATTCCAATAACCTGCCACTTCTGTCTGAAGCCGACGTCAACCCGGTGCCGGTTTTCAATTGCCACGTGATTCTGTCACCAGCGGATGACGCTGGCCGGATTCAGGCTCGAGTCGCCAACTTTCCGGACATCACGGCGGCAGGATCGACAGAACGTGACGTGCTGACATCAGTGATGAAGCAGTTCAAGAAAACCGTGATGCAGCTTCGTGCAGATGGTAAGCCTTTACCGTGGATTGATCCGCCGGAAACGCCCGCCGAAGGAGAGTCGGAGCGGTTTATCCCCGTGCATCTGTAGATTGCCCATTGCCGCTGGGGCCGTGCGTTCCGGTCAAAACTGCCGATTTCCTCAGTGCACTGCATTCCATTTTCCAGCCGCCACGCCCCGCAGGCTGATGCCGCGTTGACGGTATTGGCAGAAAATGCGACAAGGCAGATATCCGGACCGAACTGGCGCGGCGACCACTGCGCGTGGTGTTTTGCGGCAGTTCTAACCGGATGATCACTCAATCTACAACGCAAATCCTGCCAATCGCAGACATTGCTTAGCTTGCCTGACGAACAAGGATCGTTCCGTCATGAAGACTGCCTCCTGCCTGCTTGGGCTATTCACCATTTTTGCCAGCGTTGGCTGCATGGATTCACTTCTGAACCAGGCAAAAATGGAAGAACGGATTGTGCAGCAGTTTGCCGACGCCGTCAGCGAAGAAAATGAAACGGCGCTGCGCCGGATCGCGTCTGCACGTTTCGAGCAAAAAGCAATGGCTTCTGACGACGCACTCACCGACTTGCGAGTGGTCCACCTGCCAACCGGCGAGCTAACGGTAGTTGAGGTGAAGGAATCAGAAGACGGACGCCGCGATGTCGTGGTGAAGGAAGAAAGCGGTGGCAAGTATCAGTTTCAATTGGTGCGAGACGACAGCAAAGGCTACTGGGTGGTGGACGATGTGGTCGTGCGTCAACGTAAAAACGGAACTCGCGTAGCTAAATCCACGATCGAAGTCATGGACCTTCTGGTCACCCTGCGACAGTTTCTAGACGTCTGGAAGACCGGATCACGAGATGAAATTCTCGCAATGACTTCGCCCGAACTTTCCGCCTCACTGGAACCACTACCCGACAAATGGCTGCAGGCACTGACCGCGAAAATCGCGTCGACCTACGAAGACGGGATGGCTCGTAAACCGGAAGCCAACCTGAACGACAATGAAGCAGTCGTCAAACTGCCCGCCAAGAACGGGTATCTGTACATGAAGATCGTTCGCGGGTCGGAAGGCTGGCTGGTCAACGACGTCGAAGCGATCAGCCGCAGCGACGACGATCATCCCGGTTCGGTTCGCCGCCAGGCCGACGCCATCAACGCGGTAAACGCATTCCTGACGGCATACGGAGCCGAAGACCAGGACGCTCTGCAAATGGTCGCCGGCAAAGAACTGTATGAAAGCGCCCTCAAGCTTTCAGACTTGTCGCTTGTTCAATTGCCTTCGCCGAACGACGTTCCCGCCGAATTTGTGATACGTGCCTACGAATCGCAACTGACGCTGATGATTCCTGCAGGCAAGGAAATTGTGCGAATGCATCTGCAGGAACGCGAGGAAGGGCTACCAAACGTGGCGGCCACCGCTGCCTCGGACATCCGAGATCGCTTGCCGCGTTTCACAGTGGAAGAAGTCACGCTTTACGAACTGGCGACGGAACGTCAACGCACGCTTTCAGCCGTGTTCACGGCTCCTATGCGAGCCTCCGTATTTCTGAAGGCGCTGTCAGAACGCAACCACAAGAGGCTGTCGCACTTGTCGACTGGTGAATTTTCGCGAGCGACATGGAATCGTGTTTCTCCTGAAATTTTACAACAGCTTGACATTCCGGACTTTTACGACGACGGCGTCAAGGTCACAGACGGTCACACGTTTGGCGACACAACAGAACTGGAATTCGTAAACGCGAAAGGTCGCGTGTTTTCCTGTCGCATGATCAACCAAAACGGCGAGCTGCGACTGGATGACGTTCAATATCCTAACGAACAAGCTCAGGTCACATCTCTGAAAACGCAACTTGAACTGACCGTGCCGATTCTGGAGTTCGCGACTGCCTGGCGCAGCAATGACTTGGAACTGCTTCAGAAGTCATGCTCGTCCGATTTCAACAGGCTCGTGTGGACCCACATGGACGGCGTGCCGCAACAGTTCGGATCGCTGGACAAATTGCTTTCCGCTCCCGTATCGAAAACGAATGTCACTCAGGAAAGAGCGACCGTGCGGCTGCGTCAACCGGGGTCGAACGCTCAGCTGATTGCCAAGCTGGTTACCGAATACGATTTTTGGGTGGTCGACGAAATTCAAACAGAAGCCTCACCCGGCCAGCTGTTGGGCGTTCGCGATCATCTGCGAGGACAGATCGCGGCCAGACTGCGAAGCGGATCCTATTCCACCGTGCATTCTGCTGACGGCGTTCAGAAAGTCATGCCCGTTCACGAACAGCACGCGTTGCGCAGCACGGACGATGCAATTCAACAGGCATCGGCTGAGTTTTCGTTCGGCGAAGACAATAGCTCCGTTAATCACGCGGTGTTCCATCAATACTACGAAGAAGGCGAAGAACGGCCGACCGCACATCCCGCTCCCGTGCATCCAGCTTCTGACACGAACTCAGTTTTGCCCGGGCCAACCGGACAGAATGAACGACGCTCCGGCATCGTGACGGCCGGACATCAACGCACGTTAGATCCTGCGAGCGAAGGGCAAGACACTTCTTCAGCGGCACGCACCGCCAGTGGTGTCCAGGTCTTCGGGCCGCACGCTGAGAAAGTTGCAGAAGCTCTGGATGCTGGACCTGCTGCGACACAGGCGGCCCCAGCTGGCCTCCCATCGTCCGCGCTGACGACACCGATCGACATGACGCCAGCAGCTAAGACTGCACCGAAGTCAGGCACTGCTACAGGCAATTCAGTGTCGAACCCGCCAGCGAACACGAAGTCCCATTTCATGCACTTCGGCCCTGATGCCAACAACGCCACTAACGCCGACAAGCCACGCCGCATCTCAGAACCGGCAGACGCTCCGATTGCGATTGACTGACGGACGTTCGCAAGGCCTCTGCCCATCACGATGGTCGACGGGCAGGAGCCGGGCAGCAGTCGGTGGGGCAGACGTCGTGATTCGGGCCGTATTGTCCAATGCATTCCGGCATCGATGCGGCCATCCGTTCTTCGATCAGCTTGCGGATCATCGTCACGAATTGCGGATGAGTTCCTGGCGTGGCGGCTCGAGCCATCTTGAGCCCCAGCTTGTCGCACAGTTTCCGAGCTTCGTCATCGAGGTCGTATAGAACCTCCATGTGGTCCGATAGAAAACCGACCGGCGAAACCACCACGCCTTGCGTCCCGGCCGCTTTCAAGTCTTCAAGGTAATCGCAGATGTCGGGCTCAAGCCACGGATCCTGAGGACGGCCACTGCGACTCTGGTACACCAGTCGCCATTGACCATCATCAAGGTTTAGTTGCTCTGCCACCAACCGGCATGTTTCCAACAACTGCTTTTCGTAGTCAGACGTGCTGGACATCGACACAGGCAGGCTGTGTGCCGTAAAGGCGACGTGAACGTTGCTGGTGTCGCCGTCGGCAACTTCTTCCAGCGCTGCCGATACGTTTTCAGCGTTTACGGCAATGAAGTCCGGGTGATTGTAGAAGGTCCGAATCTTGTGGACATCAATGTCGTTGGCGTCAGCTTCATCCTGTGCCGCATAGATGTTCTCGCGATACTGGCGGCAGCCTGAATAGGAACTGAATCCGGACGTCACAAATGCCAGCACGCGCTGCGCGCCGTCCTGCTTCAATTGCTTCATGGTGTCCGGCAACAACGGATGCCAGTTGCGGTTTCCCCAATAGATCGGCAGGTCAACCGAATGGCTCTTAAGTTCCGCCTCAAGAGCCTCAATTAGATCGCGGCACTGCTGATTAATAGGTGTAACGCCGCCGAAATGGTAGTAGTGTTCGGCAACCTCCAGCATGCGTTCTCTGGGAACCGGTTTACCGCGGAGTACGTTTTCCAGAAACGGAATGACGTCGTCTTTGCCTTCGGGCCCTCCAAAGGAAACGAATAGCAGTGCGTCGTAGCGGGGGGAAGGTTCAGAAGGCATTTTCAATTTGGTCAATGAGTGAAGGTGGCGGTGACAGCCGATTCTAGGCCGACCTGCCGTACTTCAAGTCATTTCAAACCGGAATGGAAGCCGCCCCCACAAACAAAATTCGGGCAGTGCAGAGGTTTAGTGGAACAAGGGGGCGCTCGACCGGCATCCCGGCCTGCTGGCACCTATGAGAGATGTTCGGCGTTCAGCCCCGCTAATTGGAATCCGTCGCGGGGGTTCAGTTTGCAGCCAATCAAGAAGCCTCCGTTCTGTTCGATTTGCCACAACGCGATCCCCGCTACGCGCCGCACGCATTTCCCGTCGTTCCACCGAAACGTGAACAGTTCCTCGATTGCCGCTTCGGTGGGACTCTTCACAGCCATGCCTTCGTGGCTGTAGTTGATCACGACACCTTCGGCGTCGGGCTGAGTATTGCCCCAATCCATTCGACCTGAGATCCAGCAGCGGTAGCGCTCTGCCTGACGACGCGGATCTTTTTGCAGGTGACGCAGTTCCCTCGGCAGTCCTCCCAGCAGGAACACTCCGACTTCGTATTCGCTGCCTCGCATTTCGGCCCAGTGAACAATCCCTTCAACCGACATTTCCCGGCCGTTGCCGGGGACCGGAATCTGGACTGTGATCCGTTCGCCAAATTCCGGTTTACCGTCCACTATCAGCCGCAGGTCAACCGATGAAACGCCAATCACGATCGCTGACCGCTGGGAAAGGTTCGTCATGGCCACCGAGGCAGCCACTTCAACATCATGGGCCGCTTTGGCCAATCGCTGCATGCGACCTGACAGTTTGATTGTTTTGGTTGGGGAGAAGGTCATCAGGTGCTCCAAATAATGGCCCGGAAATCGATGACGCAAACCTAACTCACGGGGTGAAAAAACGACTCATTTCCATGCGTGATCGTGTTGAAACTGAGATTCACGGAATCCCTCTCCCTGCTAAACCATTCAACCGGCACCGTAGGCCCGAAAAACACTGGACAGGTCATCAGCAAAACATACACAGGCAAGAACAAGTGAAGCAGATGGGTCACATTCAGTCAAAACAGAGCAACTTCAGCCATTAACAGTTGAAAAAACCGCATCAACAACGCATGATATTGAAAGAACACCGCTCACAAAGCTTCAATAACTGATGATTACTGACGAAAGACGTTCAAAAATCCTCCAGATTGCCGAGGAATCGGGGTTTGTCTCACTGCAGCAACTTGTCGCTGAAGTTGGGGCCAGCGAATCCACCATTCGGCGAGATCTGGAATATCTCGACACCCAGGGACACCTGCACCGCACTCGTGGCGGAGCGGCGTACGCGGGCGAGTCGTTAATGGATTTCGACGTGCGACAGAATCAGGCATCTCGCGAGAAACAACTGATCGCTCAACGAACGGCGGAGCGAATTCCGGCGGGAGAAACCGTTCTGCTGGACGGAGGCACGACGACTTTGGAAGTGGCCAGATTCTTAAACGGCAAGCCGCTGCAGGTCGTCACGAATTCGTTGCCGATCGCATCGCTGTTAATGAATCAACCAGAAATTGAACTGATCTTCGTCGGCGGCTACGTCTATCCAAAAACCGGAGTGGCACTCGGCGATCAGGCAATCGAAGCATTAAAGAAGATCAATGTTTCACGGCTGGTGATGAGTACCGGTGGTGTGACATCGGAAGGACTGTTTAACAGCAACGCTCTGCTGGTGGAAACAGAACGTCAGATGATCGCGTCTGCAGAACGAGTGACGCTGGTTGCGGACAGCACGAAGTTTGGCCAGCGAGCCCTATCACATTTGTGTCCGCTGTCTGCCGTTCACGAAATTGTGACAGATGACGGAATGAGCGACGAATGGCGGCAGACTTTGTTGGCGGGTGGGATTGAACTGGAAGTGGTGGAAGTGCAGGACCGCTCGATGGCGGGGAGTACGTAGTTTCTTCGAACTGATCCGCAATTCGCGAAGCCGCCAGTGGCGGAACGCCGAACAAGCAGTTGGCGGATCACGATGGTCTGAGGCAGGTCTGGAGACTTGCCGACACAGAATTGAGGCACGGACGGCCGCAAGCGAGAAATCACAAAGTGGTCTCCATGACAACTCTGCAGCGTTCTGACATTGAAGATATCGTTCGGCGTGTATTGGCCAGTCAGTCGCCAAGCTCGTTCGGAAGTTCGCCCAGCAACGGCATTCCCGTTTTACGTGGCAGCGGCACGAACAGCACCGAGCACGCCGTGGCCGCAGCCGCTCACCGCAACCCGCTGGTTGTCAACATCTCTGCTCGCCACGTGCACCTGACTCAGGAACACGTTGAAATTCTTTACGGCCCAGGCGCCACGCTGACTCCTGAAAAGGATCTTTACCAGGACGGCTACTACGCCGCATCCGAAACCGTCGCCGTCGTTGGCCCGCGCCGCCGCATGATTCCAAACGTCCGCGTCCTCGGGCCTTGCCGAGATGATTCGCAGGTCGAACTCGCATTCACCGACGGCATTTCACTGGGCATTGATCTGCCCGTTCGAATCAGTGGCGACGTGCAGGGAACCCCGGGCTGCGTGCTGGTTGGCCCGAAAGGTGTGGTCGAACTGCAGCAAGGCGTTATTCGAGCCATGCGACACGTTCACATGGGTCCGGCAGACCTGGTTCACTATGGCGTGAAGAACAAAGACACGATTCACCTGCGAGTGGAATCGCCCGGCTGCACAACGGTGCTGGAAGACTTAACGGTGCGAGCAGGCGACAACATCAAGCTGGAAGTCCACCTGGACACAGACGAAGGCAATGCCATCAATCTCGAAAAAGCAACCAAGGTAGATTTGGTAAAACCGGAACCGTGTGCGTGTAAACATTAATAGAACACTCAACCTCTTCTTCTGAAAGAAACGAAAATGGCAAAACAGATGGAAGCTCTGGGAATGATCGAAACGAAGGGCTTCGTGTGCATGCTCGAAGCCGTCGACACGATGCTCAAAGCAGCAAACGTAACAATGGTCGGTTGGGACAAGGTCGGAAGCGGCCTGGTCACCTCCTTCATCGTGGGTGACGTCGGAGCCGTAAAAGCTGCGATCGACGCGGGTGCTCAAGCCGCCTCCAAACTGGGCGAAGTCGTCAGCGTGGAAGTGATTCCTCGACCGCACGAAGAGCTCGTCGCCGTACTGCCAAAGGCAAAGAAGGCGTCGTAACCTGAAATCGCGGATTTCAAACTTCACACCCAAACAACACAACAGGAAAACGAAAATGTCCGAAGCAATTGGAATGATTGAAACCAAAGGCCTGGTCGCTCAGATTCAGGCGTCCGACGCGATGCTGAAGTCTGCAAACGTAACTTTGGTCAAGCAGGTACAGATCGGTGGCGCGTTTGTCACGACTGTGATCAAAGGCGATGTCGGCTCTGTCCGAGCGGCCGTGGATGCCGGGGCCGCTGCGGCGTCTCAAAGTGGCGAACTGGTGAGCGCTCACCTGATTCCTCGCCCTGAGCAGACGCTGCTGGATCAGTTTGTTTAATCGCCAGAGACGATCGGATTCGGGTTTAAGGGTTTCGGGTTTCAGAAAAACTCGGGATTGCTTGTGCTTACTGAAACCTGAACCCCCTAAACCTGAAACCCCAGAGTCCCATGAAAGTTCTCGTCGCCAATTTAGGCTCCACCAGCTTCAAGTACCGCCTGTTCGACATCTCGAACGAAACGGAACTTGCTCGTGGTGGCATTGATCGCATCGGAGAAGCGAGCAGTCACTGTTTCGTGGAAATCGGCGACCATAAGGCGGAGGTCGATCAGAACATTCCGGACCACGCTGCCGCTGTCAGCATTTGTCTGCAGCAGCTGACGGATTCGGAGCATGGTTGCCTGAAGAGCGTCGAAGAAGTCGCTGGCATCGGTTTCAAAGCCGTGTTCGCTGGCGACCTCAGTGGTGTGCGTGTGGTCAATGAGGAGCTGCTACAGAAGATGGAAGCGTTGTCGGATATTGCTCCGGCACACAACCCGCCGTACGTGAACGCTATGCGGCAGTTGCAGTCAGCGTTTCCAAGCATGCCATTGGTGGCGGCTCTGGAAACAGGTTTTCACGAAACGATTCCGTTCGAACACCGAGCCTACGCGGTTCCTTACGAATGGTACACGGACCACGAAATTCGCCGCTGGGGATTCCATGGAGCCAGTCACCGGTTCATCGCCGGGCGAGTGGCAGAAATCCTGAAACGTGACGACCTGAAAATCATCAGCTGCCACCTGGGCGGAAGTGCGTCGATTTGTGCGATTGCCGATGGCAAGAGCCAGGCCACATCGATGGGCATGAGTCCTCAGGGAGGCCTTCCAAATAACAATCGCGTCGGTGATTTCGATGCCTACGCGATTCCGGTGATCATGAAGGCGACGGGGCTCACGTTCGAGCAGGTACTGCAGGAAATGAGCTCCAAAGGCGGCCTGTTGGGCATCAGTGGTTTAAGCGCCGACTGTCGTGATTTGGAAGAGGCGGCGGCCGATGGACACGATCGAGCTGAAAAAGCACTTAAGCTGTTTGAGGCATCGATTCGGTCTTATGTCGGAGGTTACATGGCGTTGCTGGGTGGCATTGACGTGATCGTCTTCACCGGCGGCATCGGAGAAAACAGCGAACGCATTCGAACAAACGTCTGCCGCGACATGCAGTGGGCAGGAATAGAACTGGACGCGGCGAAGAACTCAGCCGTCAAACGAAACACAGAAGTCTGCATCAGTGCTGACAACAGCAAGGTGCAGGCGTGGGTGATCCCCACAAACGAAGAACTGGTTGTAGCACGGCAAACGGCAAACGCTATTGCGTGAGTTTTTGGGTGTTCATTTTTCAGTGTGCAGAGGACGCTGGAGAACACTGTAATTCTCTGAATACTGAACACCGACAACTGAAAACTTCTTATGTTCCTAGCACGTATCACAGGCAGTGTTGTTTCGACGCAAAAGGTCGAAGAACTGGTCGGTCAGAAACTTCTGATCGTCGAGCCACTGCGGGTCAACGAGAAAGATCAGAGCGACCTGCAACCGACAGGCCGATCGTTCATCACCGTTGACACAGTTGGTGCCGGCAAGGGTGAAGTGGTGCTCTGCGTGCAGGGCAGCAGTGCTCGATTCACGCCAGGAACGAAAACACTACCTATCGACTGTGCCATCGTCGGCATCGTCGATTCGGTGACACTAAAAGAGAAACAGATTTACGAAGGCGGAGATGTGTAGCTCGACTCACTAGAGCCAAGCTGCCAACAGCACTATGTCAAACCCGTACGCATCACCCGATCCACAAGGCAACACGGAGTCGTCTGAGGCCCTCAAGCAGAACGTTCGTGGTATGCAGATCATCACCTTCGCAATGGTGATGGGAGCGACGATTGCTCTTGGAATCATGCTGGCGGTGAATGGCGGAAAGGTGGATGGCGAACCAGATTTTCTAGCGTGGTTTGGACTGGGTATGGCGGCCTTTATGTTCGCCCAACATCTCATCATTCCGCCAACCATCGTCAACAATCAGTTGAAGGGGCTGACCGCAGAATCACTGAAAACGTCATCCGACGATGAAAAACTCATGGCCGTATTGGGTCCGATTCGTGGCGGTCACATCATCGCATGTGCATTGCTTGAAGGTGCCGCATTCATGAACGTTGTCTTCTATATGGCGACGGACTACATCGGAAATGTCATCGCTGCCGCGATCTTAACCTTACTTATAGTCCTCAAGATCCCAACGGTATTCGGCATGCAAAACAAAGTCACGGATCGGCTGAGAGAAATTGAAATGAGATAGCAGCGAAGCTGCTGTGTTCAGTGTGCGGTTTTCAGTGTTCAGAAAACGCAGACTAACACCGGCCGAATTCATTCTAAAAACTGAACACTGCCCACAGAAAACGAAATACCATGCAAGCCACCGAACAAGCCGTCCGCCAGATTGTCCAGGAAGTCCTCACTCAGATTTCCAGCAATAGCACATCACTCGGACGAACCAATGGCCATTCCAATGGAGCGTCCGGAAACTGGGGCGTCTTCAACGACGTCGACCAGGCCGTCGCGGCTGCTCAGAAGGGTTTTGAACAACTAAGTGCGGCCCCGATGACCGATCGCGCCAAAGCGATCGATATCGTCAAAACCATGTGTGACGAACAGGCCGAGGAACTGGGGCGTCTGGAATTCGAAGAAACCAAAATCGGACGACTCGAACACAAAATTGGCAAGCTAAAAGTCATCAAGTCCGTGCCCGGCATTGAGTTCCTCAAGACAGAAGCCGTCAGCGGATCGCTCGGTCTGACCATCACCGAATACGCTCCATTCGGCGTCATCGGCGCTATCACGCCTGTCACACATTCGCTGCCTACCCTGGCTGCAAACTTTGTCAACATGGTGGCCGCCGGCAACACCGTTGTCGTGAATCCGCATCCGAGCGGCAAACGCATTGCCGCTGAAGGTGTGCGACGTTTCAACAAAGCCATCTACGAAGCCACAGGCCTGCAAAATCTGCTGACCATCATTGGCGAACCGACAATTGAATCGGCTCAGGCAATCTTCGATCACCGGGGCGTGAAGGTTTTGGTTGTCACCGGCGGCCCGGGCGTTGCTCGAGCGGCTCTCAGCAGCCCCAAGCGAGCCATCGTGGCTGGTCCTGGAAACCCACCAGTCGTCGTCGACGCCACGGCCGACATCAACAACGCCGCCAAGTCCATCGTTGATGGAGCAGCCTTCGACAACAACCTGCTGTGCATCGCCGAAAAAGAAGTCTTCGCCGTCAACGAAATCTTCGCCCCGCTGATGAATGCGGTCAGTCAGAACGGCGGCTACCGCCTGAACGCTCAACAGGTCGCGCAGTTCACCGCCAAGGCATTCACTCCGCCGAAAGACGCCAACGACGACTATCACCTGAATCGCGACTTCATCGGCATGGACGCGTCATGGCTGGCCGCTCAAATTGGCCTGACGATTCCGCCGGAAACTTTGATCCTGTACGGCGAAACCGATGAACACAACCCGTTTGTCCCCGTCGAGCAGATGATGCCATTCGTGCCTTTCGTTCGAGCCAACTGTGCAGACCACGCGATTGACCTCGCAAAGAAATATGAACACGGCTTCGGCCACACGGCGATCATCCATTCACGAGACGTTCGTACGATCACCAAGATGGGCCGCATTATGAACACAACGCTGTTCGTCAAGAATGGCCCCTGCATGGCGGGACTCGGACTTGGCGGCGAAGGCTTTCCATCATTCAGCATCGCGACACCAACAGGGGAAGGCGTCACCAGTCCAATGACCTTCACTCGACAACGCCGATGCGCAATGGTTGAGGACCTGAGAATTATCTAAACAGGACGGCCACCAATCGAAGTGCAACCACTTAGTCGCTGCGACTCCGTGGTGAACGAATCGGACAAACGTACATGCAATCAGCTCTCGTCATCGGAAACGCAACTGCCACAGTGAAGCACCCTTCACTGGATGGCTGGCGGCTGATTGTTCTGCAGCCACTGGATATCCGCGACGAAGCCGATGGGTTTCCAGTATTGGCGATCGATCAACTCGGAGCAGGCAAGGGTGACAGAATTTTTTTTACCAGCGACGGCAAATACATTCGTGACATGACCGGACGAGACGACTGCCCCATACGGTTCGCAGTACAGGGGATGATTGACCAATAAATGAACTTCAGCAGCCAACAAATCGAAGCGATTACACAACGCGTTCTGCGAGAACTAAATTCTCGTGGCATTGCAGTAGCAAGTGCGCGTCCGCCTAACGGCAAATCGCAAGCTGCATCGAAATCAGAAACCAATGGCCTGCCGCTAAACGAAAAGGTCATCACCGAAGAATCACTCGTCGCTGCGGCGGCAGCAGGCAGGACAATCAGCGTTGCTGCCGGAGCCATTATTACTCCGAGTGGCCACGACTACATTCGCCGCCATAGCATCACAATTTCCAGCACCGTTGCACGCAAAACAGCGAGTTCAACGGGAACGGTCATCACTGTTGGCGAGTGCTCAGCCGCAACTTCCGCAGCCTCGACCGCGGGTTGGACGGCACTCACCGCTGGTTGCGAACGAGATGCGGCATCGAAGGCTCGCGAGCTGATGGGCTCACCAGTCGTGTGCTGCGGAGGCGTAGCGTCCATCACGGCATGCCTCCTAAACCGCAGCGAAAAGGTTCGCGCCGCCGTGGTGACTCTACAGACCGATGTACCTGCATTGACAGCAGCCATGCAACCAAACGTATTGTGTCTGGAATCAGCGTGGGCGTTCAGTCAGTTACTGAAACTCCTGCGAGGACACTCGGCTGGCAACGGCACGCCTGCCAGCTGGAAGGAGCTGTCGCGATGAGGATCATGGAATGCATTGGCAAGGTCACTCTGTCGAAGTGCCACCCAACGCTGGACGGAGCGTCGTGGAAGCTGGCCGTGCCTTTGATGCATGACGGTTTGCTGGGTAAGGAATCCGGACGAACGGAGCGAATTGTAATTTTTGACGAATTAGGAGCCGGTCATGGCAGTCTGATGGCTGTCAGCGAAAGTGCCGAAGCAGCAGCCGCCTTTCACCCGAATACAAAACCCATCGACGGTTACAACGCGGCAATTCTAGATCACATCAACGTTACATAGTTTCACCCAATCAGTGACGCTGTGCGGCCTGACCGAAAACAACGAGATGTCGCGCGGATGAGCGGCACAAAACAAAAGGCACGAAGCCAAAATCCCCCGATCAACTTTAACTTCGGTCGTGAACCTTCACTGCCAACTCGTCACGCAAAGCGATGGCGGCTATTTTAGAAAGCAGACTCATGAGTACCTGGAACAGCGGAATCAACGATCGACAACTGAAAGAAGACATCTGCGAAATCGGACGTCGTCTGTACAACAAAGGGTTTGCCGCAGCGAATGACGGCAACATCAGCATTCGAGTCGGCGACGACGCGGTGTTGTGTTCGCCCACAATGATTTGCAAAGGCTTCATGAAGCCCGAAGACATTTGTGCGGTCGACATGAACGGCGATCAGATCGCAGGCAAACGGAAGCGCACAAGTGAGGTCCTGCTGCATCTGGAAATCATGCGGAACCGACCGGACGTTAAGTCTGTTGTGCATTGCCACCCGCCTCACGCAACTGCCTTCGCGATCGCCAACGAACCAATTCCTCAGTGCATCCTGCCGGAAGTCGAGGTCTTCATGGGCGAAGTTCCGATCGCTCCTTACGAAACGCCCGGCGATCAGAAGTTCGCGGAAACGGTTACGCCATTTCTAAAGGCCACCAACACCGTCATTCTAAAGAATCACGGCACCGTCAGCTTCGGCAAGAGCGTCGAAGATGCATACTGGAAGACGGAAATCCTGGACGCATACTGCCGCATGCTGTTGCTGGCGAAGCAGATGGGTTCCGTCGAATACCTGAACGAACAAAAGAGCCGCGAGTTGCTTGACCTCAAAAAGAAATGGGGCTTCGACGATCCTCGCTTCCACAACGAAGACTGTGACCTGTGCGGCAACAGTGCGTTTCGAGAAGGCTACAAAGAAAACATTCCCGTTCAGCGAGCGTTCCCCAAAGCACCGGACTACCCCGGAATCATGCAGGAAGCCTGCGGCACAGCCTGCGAAACACCAGCCGGCGGGGCAAGCGAAGACCTGGTCCAGATGATCACCAACCAGGTGCTGGCGGCATTGGGGAAATAATTTCTAATACGCAAAATTGAACCACGGAGACACAGAGTCCACAGAGATCTGTGGCGCTCTTCTCCGTGACCTCCGTGCCTCCGTGGTTAAAACCAAACCCGAAAGATACGAAATGAAAGTCAGCATAATTGGTGGTGGTGGTCTGGTTGGTTCCTGTGCAGGGTTTGCTCTGCAGGCCGGTAAGATCGTCAAAGAAATTTCCCTTGTCGACGTGAACCAGGAACTCTGCGAAGGCCAGGCTCTGGACCTTATTCATGGAGCATCCCTGATGGCTCCTCAGAAGATTACTTCCGGCGGCACGGAACAATGCAAAGACAGCGATGTCGTTGTCATCACGGCTGGACTACGTCGTAAGCCGGACGAAAGCCGCCTGGACCTGATCAACCGCAACGTCGCACTCTTTAAGAATATTCTGGCGGATGTGAAGCAGCACGGATTGAAGAAGGACGCCATCGTTTTCGTGGTGTCCAATCCCGTGGACGTGCTGACATACCTTGCCGTCAAAAATCTTGGCCTTCCGGCATCTCAGGTCATTGGTCTGGGAACGGTTCTGGACACAACTCGGCTGCGAAGCATGCTTGCCCTTCGCCTGGATGTCCCGGCGACTCAGGTCAACGTCACGATCTTCGGCGAACACGGCGACAGCATGGTGCCGATCTGGTCCCAGGCTCAGATCGCCAACCTGCCTCTCGACAAGTTCCCAGGTGTCACGCCTTCCTTAATCGCCGAAGTCGAAAAGAAGACTCGTGGCAGTGGAGCCGAAGTCATTAAGAAGAAGGGCGGAGCTGGCTTTGCCGTCGGTGTGTCCATTGCCGACGTTGTCCACAGCATTGCATTGGACGACGAACGCATCCTGCCTATCAGCTCGCTGCAAAACGGAGCGTACGGCATCAACGACGTGTGCCTATCCGTCCCAACAGTTGTCGGTCGCAGCGGCGTGAACAGCCACATCGAAGTGGATCTGTGGAGCAAAGAAAAAACGGCGCTGCAGAAAAGCGGAAGCGTTCTGCGAGACACCGTTGATAAAGTGCTGAAGGGTTAGTTAGTTCTTCACCTCAAACACTGCTTCCACTTCAACAGCCACGCCGGTTGGCAACGCCGAAAAGCCGAGTGCGCTGCGTGCGTGGTAGCCGTCGCCGTCTTTGCCGAAGATTTCGTGCAGCAGATCGGAACAGCCGTTAATCACCAGGTGCTGGTCGGTGAAATCCGGAGCTGAATAAACGCAGCCGAGGACCTTGATGACTCGCAGCCCGTCCAGCGTTCCGTGTGTGTTGTAGACGGATCGCAGAATCTTTGCGGCACAGTTCTTGGCGGCTTCGTAGCCCTGCTCGATAGTCACGTCTTTGCCCAGAATGCCTTTCTGATCGCTAACGTGGCCGGACGTGATTAGCTGGTTGCCGCTGCGGACGCACAGGTTCAGGTAGCCCGGTTCCTGAGCTTCCAGAGAAATTCCCAATTCTTTTGCCTTCTGATCAGCACTCAATGTCTTGTCTTTCGTGAATTAATGTTGGAGATCGAATCGGGCGTGTTTTAGATCGTCCATTGCTCAACAGCAAGTCAGCGGTCTGCTATGGTGTGATCCGTTCAATCACACTGAGCCGGAGAAGAGACTTGAATCGAGCAATATCCAACCTGATCTCGCTTGCCGTCATCCTGGCGTCCGCTGCAGCGCAGTCTGCCGACTGGCCTCAATTTCTGGGACCAAACCGCAACGGCATTTCTTCCGAAACTAACCTGATCGACGCGTTTCCGGACACCGGCCCCAAAATCCTGTGGCGTAGCTCACTCGGCGTGGGCATGGCCAACGTGGCGGTGGTCAACGGAAAAGTCTTCACACTGTACCAGGACGACAGCAGTCAGTATGCCGTCGCTCTTGACGAAGAAACTGGCGATCAAGTCTGGCGCACTTCGGTAGCTCCCAAATACAACAACGGCCAGGGAAATGGTCCGCGAGCGACCCCAACCGTTCACGATGGCACGGTCTTTGTCTTTTCAGGCGAAGGCGTTCTAGCGGCGCTAAGTGCGGCCTCGGGCGATCAACTGTGGTCAGTCGACACCGTGAGCAGTCTGAAAGCGAAGCCCGCCGACTACGGTATGGCATCGTCGCCTCTGATTGCCGGCGATGCGGTGATTGTACAGGTCGGCTCAAAACAGGGAGCCGTGGCCGCCTACAACCGGAACGACGGAAAGTTGATCTGGACGGCAGGCAGCGGCGCGGCGGGATACTCTTCGCCCGTTGTATTGACGCTGGCTGGCAAACAGCAGGTTGTCGCCTTTGTGGGAGCGTCCGTATTGGGGATCGATCCGGATTCCGGCGATCTCCTGTGGAGTTACGATTACGAAACAGAATACGCCTGCAACACGGCCAGCCCCGTTCAACTGGATAAATCGTCGTTGTTGATTTCTGCTGGTGAAAATCACGGCAGCACGATTCTGAAAATTGAATCAGCAGCAGACGGCTTTACGGCCGCCTCCGCCTGGTCGTCACTTGGCAACAGCAGCGTGTTGCGAGCCGAATGGCAGACCCCGATCTTGCACGACGGTCACCTGTTCGCGATGGACAACATCGGCAGCGCGGGACCGATTACCAATCTTGTTTGCGTGCGAATTGCCGACGGCGAACAGGTCTGGATGAAACCTCGCTTCGGCAAGTCGAACCTGACGATGGCTGACGGCAAGCTGTTTATCAGCACAGCAAAGGGCGAGCTGGTTTTGGTGAAAGCAACCCCGTCCGGCTTCGAAGAGGTCTCGCGTGCGGAAGTGTTGCAGAAGATGACTCGCCAGGCACCAGTCATCGCGAATGGTCGCCTGTACCTGCGAGATGACCGCGAAGTAGTATGTCTCGATGTGCGGAAGCGATAGCTGTCGAAAGCCTTCATCCTTGCAACGCAGGATCACAGATCCACGCAGACGTCGCCCCGTTGAATTCCGGACAGAACAAACCGTACAAAATCCCGATCAATCGAGTGTGCTGTGCATGCCCATGCCTGAAACGCCGTTTCGAAAATGGACGCTCGAACTTCGCGAGCCGCAATCGTTGGCAGCCAGCGACGCTGGAGCAATAATCCGCTGGCTTCCCGAGATATCCGTCGCAGAATACCTCCGGCTGTATACAGGGGTCGGCGAGCCGTGGAAGTGGGTCGATCGTCGCCTTATGCCGCCGACCGAACTCGCGACATTGCTCGCAGAAAGCAATCGCCACGTTGCAACCCTGACCACCTCGGACGGCACTGAAGTTGGTTTCACGGAACTCTGTCGACACTCGAGCGACGACTGCGAAATCGCATATTTTGGATTGTTGCCGCAATTCACCGGCAAGGGACTTGGCCGCAAATTCTTTCAAAAAGTCGTCCGCAAGGCTCAGTCCCTGACAGACGCCAACAGCCGCGTCTGGCTAACCACCTGCGAATGGGACAGCCCGGCCGCTTTGCCGTTTTACCAACGGTCGGGGTTCCAGATAGTGAGCGAAGAGTGGCACGTCCGATGTGCTCCGCTCGACGAGTCGCTTTGATTATGCACGACCTTGTTCCACGCAAGCGGCAGGCCGAACACTGTTTATGCCCGGCATTCGGCAGGTCGCGTTTTTGTCGCTCATCTCCTGCGCCCAATGGACGCGACGCCAGCGTATTGCTTTAGGCTCGCTCACAACGCCAATGCTCACCGGTGCTAAACGGCTGGCTAAGCGGCCGCCTGCTGTTGTTGGCGACGGCGTTCTTTACGAGACAGGCGGCGGCCTTCGCTGTCCGTCCCATCCGAATCGCCGTCCGAATCGTCGCTGGCTTCCGCCTTGCGTTTCTTCGGCAGTCGAATGACGACAGGTTCAAATGACGCTGGCTGGTACTTCGCCACCAGCACTAGCATCGGCGGCACAAGAATAAGCGCCACGGCCAGACAGCAGGCGACACCGATGGCCAGCACAATCCCGACGGACTTCAGTCCCTGATGAGCAGAAATCATCAGACTACCGAAGCCAACAATTGACGTCAGCGACGTTAAGAAGACTCCGTTCATGGTGTCGCCGGACGGCCGATATTCTTTCTTTCCCGCCATCAATTGACGCCGGTAATCGTGAACCATGTGAACGCCGTCGTCCACGCCGATTCCCAGCACCAACGGCAGCACGATCAAATTGATCGGATTAAAGTCAACGTTCAGAATCGCCATTATGCCCAACAGCATCAGTCCGCCGCCGATGGGTGGCACCAAAGCGATAAAGGTGTCTCGCAGATTGCGGAAATCGAACACCGTGGCCACGAACGCAACCATACCAAGATAGATCGCAACCAGCATATTCGGGTTGAGATCGCCGTGCCGTTGAATGCTGGTATAGCCGATAAATCCAACGATCAGCAGCGGCGGAATCACAGTCAACAGCTTCTGGCCGGGTCGCAGGAAATCAAAGAGTAGAAACAGTGCGATCGCGGCCAGTGAGTAGACGGCAATCGTTTTGTAGCAAGCCTTCATTTTGACGGCGGAATCGTAATTCTGCACTGGCACGCCGGTCACGTCCGGAGCGACCGTGCGAATGTCTCGCACGAACGACGCCAGAGCCACTTCATTCCAGACTTCTTCTTTGGGGAAAATCTTCACCAGCCAAAGCTGGCGTTCCCCGTCGACTCGCAGATAGCGATTGCGCCAGGCTTCCGGAAGGTCTTCCAGGCCAACGGGCTCAAGTGATGTCGCGGTGGCGACCTGTCCGAATTCTTTCAGCAGCGAACCTACCATCATGTCCTGATAGGCATCGATGACCTGAGCCTGTTTGTTAGTGGGTAGCGATGCGAACTTGTTCAGGAACTCGTCCAGGCGTTCGGCCGCTTTGTGCGCCTTCAAGTCGCTGGACGCAGACAGCGTTTTGTATAGTCGATCGAGACTAACCCCAACGACTTCCGGATTCGACGCCGCAAACGTTGGTGTGCGAGTCGGCATGTTCTGAAGTTTGGTCTTCAGCTGACCAATCAGTTGCTGCTGACCTGCACTCGCCTGCTGCGGAATGCGGCTGGAAAGTTCGGTAACTCGAGCAACCGTAGGCAGCGCCAGAAGCTTGGCTCGCAGTGCATCGGTTTCCGCTTGAGTTTCGGCGATCGCTACGGCGTAAAGCAACGATTCGTCAGACGCAGCCAGAGTCCGTTCGGCCTGTACGGAATCCAGAGTATGGTCCTGCAGCTTCAGTAGATTCGAATCATAAGCAACGTTAAACGACACCGAACCGTCTTCGTAGTTCACCGCGTTCCATGCGACTGCCACGATACCAATCACTGCGACCGCAATGGCCGTGATGGGAAAGCCGGACACAGCCGAACGCCAGAAATCACCCGAAATCGGAACCGGCAGTTCATCAATTTCAACGTGTTCGTCCGACAGCGCAATCAGCGCGGGCAGAAACGTAAACGTCATCAACGCGCAGATCAGAATTCCGCCCGCGGCGATGATTCCAAGTTCGGCCAGTCCGGGATAGCCTGTTAGAGCTGCACTGGCGAAAGCGATCGCGGTGGTCAGAGCCGACGTTAGAATTCCGGTCCCGACGGACTGCCCCGTCAACACCAGCGATTCGTCCATCTCGTACAGTTCCTGCCGTAAGAACAGATACCTTGTGACGAAGTGGATTCCAAAGTCGACGCCCAGCCCGATCATGATCGCGGCAAAACAGATGCTTAGAATATTCAGATGGCCGACAGCCAGAGTTGCGACACCAAATGTCACGGCCAGGGCGTTAACGAGCATGATCAGCACCAGCATCGGATGCCGCATGCCCTTCAGCCCGAACGACAGCAACAGGCCAACGGCGATGAAGGCAATTAACGCCGCGTTGATCATGTCACGACCAGAACGCCGCAGTTCGTCGTGTTCCAGAACCGGAATACCAGTGAGCGACAGCTTCAAATCGGGAGCGACAGCGCCGTATTCTTCTTCCAGTTCTGCCAGATGTTCTCGCAGTCGAACCAGCGATCGTGAATTCGCGTCGAGACCTTTTTTGTCAGGTACCGGATGCACATGCAGCATGCCAACGCTGCGGTTGCTGTTCATCAAATACGCAAGGTCTGCATCCTGAGCCGAATGCTCAATTTCTGTGGACACAATATCCGGCCACGGCGAACGAAAGCCCTGAGTGTTGACTCGAACATCATCCTGACCGACGTCCAGAAAACCACTCAGACTGGTCGCCAAACGTTCGGCATAAGCAACCGCTCCGGTCGCGTTGGTTTGTTTTTGAGTGGCGGATGCAATTTGAGTATCAAGCTGTCCGGCCAGCCGTTCGACTCGCAACAGGTCCCACTGCTGGTTCGACAGCACAGGCGTGAACTGGTCGACTCGGCGAATGGCCGCCTGCAATTCGGTTTCAGACAAATACTGCAGGGCCTTGCGGCGCAGATCGGATTGATCGATTTTGAACAGGACGTTCGAAAAATATTCGGGTTCGCGAATAAGGCGTTCGCCCAATTGGTCCAGCACCGTCTGCAGCAGCGCTGCGTTGGGTACATCCGTTTGAGCAACCACAACCAGATCGGATCCGCCGCCGAAGGATTCTGCGTAGTCGTCCCACGCTTTTTCCGGGGCCAACAGATCGGATCGACTGGTGCGCAATTTTAAATCGGAGACAGTCACACCGACTCCGGCGCAGCCGACCAGCACCATCATCCACAGCGCCAGCCGTGGCCGCCGCGCGCCGAAGCCCACAACGCTGCCCAGCAGGCGCGACAGGAATCCAATCGGTTTGTCACCGTCAGAGGCCACGAGTTCGACCGATCTTTGATCAGAGTGCTGTGTGTCGCCTTAACAGTTGGCGATCCCGCGATTTCCTGCCTCCCGGCAGCGCAACAGGCGCTAGGGAAGGGCAGGTACTCGATGTGATCGTCACGATCAGACCGATTCCTACAGGCGATCTCTAAACGCCGCTGGTGTGGCAGGAACGCGCCGCAAGCTGACCGGCGGATTCTGCCAGATTTCCCTGGCTGGATCGCGAAGCCGCGATGAGCGGAGCAGAGATAGGTGAAGCAGCGAATTCAAAGCCGCTATGCCGTGGGTTTGGCCGATTCGCCCGAACTATGAAATACGGCGGTCGCCATTTTCAGAAGCACCGTCAGCACCATGAAGCCGAACGCCCAAATACCGGCGCTGACTTTCCATTCGGTAAGGCTGGGTGTGTACTCGACAATCTCATGCAGCGTGCTGGGAATGAACCCTGGCACGATCAAGCCCATTCCCTTTTCAATCCAGATGCCGACAATGCACAGTACGCACGCGGCAATGCGGATCGAACCTCGTTCCAGCGCCGCCGGCAGAAAGAAAAAGACCGTGCCGATAAGGTTGCAGATGATCGCTGTCCACATCCACGGAACAAGGCCATGGTGACCGTGCAGGCCGAAGAACAGGTAGTGAGCCGACGCGCCGTGTGCTCCACCGGTGTAGAACATCGTAAAGATTTCGCTGGCCAGCATCACAAGATTGATCGTCATCGACACGCGAATGATCTGTATCAGAGTGTTCGCCGCACTCACTGGTGCCGTGTAGCCGGTTGTGACACGCAGGATTCTCATCACCAGAATGATGAAGGCGGGCCCGCTGACAAAGGCTGATGCCAAAAACCGAGGAGCCAGCAGCGCCGTATTCCAAAACGGGCGACCGCCCAGGCCGCAATACAGAAACGCGGTGACCGTGTGAATGCTGATCGCCCACGCGATGGAAAGAAACACGAACGGCACATACCACTTTGGATTGGGACGACGTCCCAGAAACTGCATGTAAAGCAGGTAGCCGACGATGTGCAGGTTGATCAGCAGATAGCCGTTCAGCACAAGGACGTCCCACGTCAGCATAGACACGGGAAAGTTCACTCGCCCGATATAGGGTAGAAGGTGCCAGAATCTGTCAGGTCGACCAAGGTCCACCAGGACGCTCAATGTACACATGATGATCGCAGCGATGGCCACAATCTCACCGAAGATCACCACCTTGTGCATCTCTTCGTCATCGTACAGATACGCCGGAATCACCATCATAACGCCGCCCGCTGCCAGCCCCACGAAGAACGTAAAGTTGGCAATGTACAGTCCCCAACTGACGTGATCCGTCATGTTGGTGACGATCATTCCGTCTGCCACCTGCACGGCCCATGCGTTGGCCCCGACCAGCGCGATCGCCGTCAGCACAAACATCCACAGATAGAAGCCGACGCCGCCGTTGGTCGCTTCGCCGAGTCCCCACCAAATGAATCTTGGGTAACTGCGCACGAGATCTTCCGGAGCGTCACTGGCGATTGCGTCAGGAGTGGTGGTGGACATTGTTCGGCTTAGTCAAAAAAGTAGAAGAAGCTCGGCTGTGTCCCCAGCTCTTCTTTTAACACAAAGACACGTTTGTTCTTCAGCACGTAGTTGATGTCGGAATCCGGATCATTCATGTCACCGAAGACGCGCGCGCCGGTCGGACACGCTTCCAGGCAAGCGGGAGCTCGACCTTCGCGAGTTCGGTGCAGGCAGTAGTGACACTTTTCCATCGTGCCCTGCGGCCGCACTCGATTGGATAGGTATCCCTGATCCGGGTTGACTTCCTCCGCCGGGATTTCCGGCTGTTCCCAGTTGAACCGCCTTGCGTGGTACGGACACGCCGCTTCGCAGTAACGACAGCCGATGCACCAGTTGTAATCCACCACCACGATGCCGTCGTCTTCCTTCCACGTGGCTTCGACCGGACACACTGTCACGCACGGAGGATTGTCGCATTGCTGGCACTGCACCGGCATGTAGAACTTGTCGTCCTGGGGCACGGTGTGATCGTACGTCGTAGAGCCTTGCTCCATGTCCATCGAACCTTTGGACATTTCCAGCACTCGAATGTATGACTGGTCGACTCCACGATGATGATTATTTTCTTTGTTGCACGCTTCCATGCACGCGCCGTTGCCATTGCATTTGCTGAGATTAATAGCGTAGCCAAACTTCACGCCGGGGATGGCTTCCGGATCGGAGATGGTGACGTCGGCTCCGTAGTCTTCTTTGGTTTCCGCTTCCAGACGAGCGAACACCTTTGCTTTGTCGTCGTCGGTCAGCTCTTTGTAATGCTGCTGCAAGAACTCATCGACGGACACGTTTTCCGGAATCACCATCAATGGTGACACCGCTTTCCCGAACGCCGCCAGCCCCAGCGCAGCGCCGGCCGCCTTGAGTGCCGTTCGTCGCGACGAAGGTTGGTCAAGGATCGGCAACAGGGGTTCGTTGGAAGGGTTGTTGGGGTGGCTGGTCATCGATGTTTCTTCATGGAACTTTGAAAAAGTGAAATTGACAATTTGCAAGTTCAAAATGACGGCGGCGAACTGTGACGGCACCACAATTGGCAATTTCAATTTCTCACTTTGACCTCTTCAAAACTCACTCTCCTCCTGTCAGTGTGGCTTCTCCAGGAAACGATCTCTTGGCTTAAACGTTGGTTGCATCTTCGGAAACTGTGGTGAATGGGGATTGTGACAATCGACACAGTTGTTTTTCTCTCGCGGGCCCCACGCCAAATTCCAGTGGCCAGTCATCCCACCGTGCACGTTGTGCTCGTAGTCACGCATCTGAGGGCCGTGGCACTGACCACACAACGTCATGACGTCGGAAAATTCGATTCGACTACCGTCAGCAAGTTTCAAAGCGTCATAGTCTTCGGCGTTGTGGCACGACAGGCAGCTGATTTTCCCGTGGTCGAACTTCATCGCCCCATGAAACTCATTCAGGTCAGCAACCGATTTGTTCGCGAAGTTTGGCGTTCTGGTGGCATGGCATGTCGAACATGAAACCGTTACTGCGTTTCCGTGCGGATCTGTCACACCAGTAATCACTTCGGGCGGGCCCGATGGTTTACGAATTCTTACGGCGTGCACGATTGCCGATGCCGACGACTCAGTGCCATTCCGCGGCTTTCCGGTAGCTTGGGCCCCGCTTGAAGCAGCAATGTTCTGAGTTGCCGAATCGACGGACGACTCGCTCAGCGTTGAGCCATTCGTCGGGCCGCCGGAACCGACTTGAGCGGCAACGAAGAAGCTGACTGTGCCCAACACGCATACAGCCAGCGTAAACCCACCGTTGATTGAACCAGCGCGTCCCGGCGGACCTGCAGCGAACCTCGCTGACCTGTCGCCGTGGCACAGGCGTTGCGGACGATGAAGGCTGTTTCCCACGAGTCCGAACCGTCCACAACGAAAGGGAAGCTGCTCTAGCTGGCGGGTCGTTTTTGGGGGAAGTCGCACGTCTTTGAACGCTTTCGGCCGGGGATCAAATCTGAGATTGTGGCACTGTGAAATGCTTCTTCCACCAGGCGACTCGCGTCGTCCAGCAGCTTGTGCAAAGGACAAAGTTTTTCGTGTTCTGAGATCCCCAGCGGACACTCCGTGATCCGAGGAATTGCATCAACGGCCCGAACAACCTCCAACGCTGTCATCACGTCTGGCGATTTCGTCAGCCGATACCCTCCGCCCGGTCCGGGCCGAGATTCAACCAGTCTTGCCGTAACGAGTTCGTTAAGGACTTTCAGAAGGTAATCCACTGGCACAAGTGTCGCCTCAGCAATTTCCATTCGCCCGACGAAGTCATGATGCTGACTTCCCAGATGAACGGCGGCTCGCAGAGCGTACTTGGCTGTTGACGAGATCATGTTAGTAATAGTAGACTTTGTTGTCTACATTTCCTGAAGTCTATTTTTGGGGCGATGCGTTCACGGCAGAAAACATCCAACGTGATGAAGATTAACAATCCGCAACTCCACCAAACAGAGCAACTGACATCACCATGTGAGACACGCTTATGATTGCAAGTGTGGTAGCGACTCTGGATCAGGATCCCGCCCAGCGAACTCAGTTTCTGGCGAACGTCACAAACCGCGCAGAACTGGAGGTGGGAGAAACGAACTCAGACAGCAGCCGAATCCCGATGACAATCGATGTGAAGAACCGGCACCAAATGGAAGACTCAACAGAATGGCTGCGAACTCAGCCCGGTGTGCTCATGGTGGACGTTGTGTTTGTGCACTTTGAAGAAGAAACGCGTTGAACCAAATGACTCATTCCAACCCAGCTTCTCAGGCGGCCATGTTAGAACGGCGAAACTTCATCAAAGCCACAGCCATGGCAGCCGCGACGGCAGTGGCGGGTGGATCGACTTCCTCATTGCTGCCGATTCTAAACGCCGACGATGCACAGGCGCTGGCGGGTTCGGATGCTCAATGGGATAAAGCTCCCTGTCGCTTCTGCGGCACCGGCTGTCACGTGCAGGTTGGTGTTCAGGAAGGCAGAGTTGTGGCTGTCGCAGGGGACCGCAACGCCGAAGTCAACAAGGGTCTGCTATGCGTGAAGGGCTATCACGTCGGCGCCGCTTTGTACGGTAAGGATCGCCTCACAAAGCCGCTGCTGCGAGTTGGCAAGACAGACAAATACGAAGAAATTTCGTGGGATAAAGCGATCGACGTCATCGCCGACCGCATCGAAGAAGCGCCCGAACGTTTTGCATTTTACGGATCGGGCCAATGGACGATCCCAGAAGGCTATGCCGCTCAAAAATTCATGAAGGGTGGCTTGGCAAACAATCACATCGACCCCAACGCGCGACTCTGCATGGCGTCGGCGGTGACCGGTTTTCTGGCAACCTACGGCGTAGACGAACCCGCCGGGTGCTACGACGACCTGGACGCGTGCGACGTGCTGATCATGTGGGGCAATAATCCGGCGGAAATGCATCCCGTGCTGTTTTCCCGAGTCATCGATCGTCGCAGTAAGGGTGAGAAAGTTACACTGATTGACATTGGCACTCGCCGCACGCGCACGACCGACGCCTGCCAGCATTACCTGGAAATGAAAGGCCATGGCGATGTGGCGATCGCCAACGGGATCGCTCATCTGCTGATCAAGAACGGCACCTACGACAAGAAGTTCGTCGAATCATTCTGCAACTTCAAAGCGCCGGACAACGACAATCCGAACCTACACGGCAAAGCGATTACGTTCGACGAATTCAAAGCGGCTCTCGAACCATACACGCCGGAGCACGTCGAAGAACTAAGCGGCGTGCCGGCGGATCAGATTCGCATGCTGGGTGACCTTTTTGGCAATCCTGAACTGAAGATCACGTCGCTGTGGTGCATGGGCATGAATCAGCATACCCTCGGTACGGCGATCAACGCGATGGTTCACGGCGTTCACCTGCTAAGCGGTCACTTCGGCCCGCCGGGAAATGCACCGACAAGCCTAACTGGTCAGCCGTCAGCCTGCGGAACTGTCCGAGAGGTCGGCACGCTGGCTCATGCGTTGCCGGGTGGGCGAGTCGTCGCGAATGCCGAACATCGTCAGCAGGCAGAGGATTTCTGGAATGTCACTCCCGGCCGCATCAGCGAAACACCAGGCTATCACACGGTGCAAATGTGGGAGAGTTTCTGCACGCCCACCGACGATGGCGGTGACATCGGCACGATCTGGGTCCAGGTCACCAACCCCGGCCAGACACTTCCGAACCTTAACAAGCTGTTCAATCCCAAAGCAAAACTCGACGACAAGTTCCTCATCGTAAGCGACGTCTATCCTACCGCGACGACTCGCCTGGCCGACCTGATATTGCCGTCCGCTATGTGGGTAGAAAAGAATGGCGTTGTCGGAAATTCCGAACGCCGCACGCAGCAGTGGTTCAAAATGGTCGATCCACCGGGCGACGCACGCGACGATTGCTGGCAAACTCTGGCGGTCGCTCATCGACTGTTCGAACGCGGCATGGATGGCATGAAAGACCGCGACGGCCGCTTTCTGTTCGAAGTGAAAGACGACCAGGGCAAGCCGATTCCTGTGTGGAACTGGGAGAACTACTACGACACAAACGTCGACCAACACCTGTTTGACGAATACCGGAAGTTCTCACGCTTAAAGCACAAAGACCTAGCCCCATACGACGCCTATGTGAAGGCTCGTGGCATGCGTTGGCCGGTGGTCGAACAAAATGGCAAGTGGCTGGAAACGAAGTTCCGCTTCTCTGGAGGCTACGACCCCTATGTTGCGGAAGGTAAAGACATTCAGTTTTACCACTCGTCAACCAAAGACGACCGCGCTCAGATTTGGTTTCATCCGTGGGAGCCGCCTGCTGAGGTTCCGGACGACGAATATCCGTTTATGCTGTGTACCGGCCGAGTTCTCGAACACTGGCACACCGGCTCGATGACGCGGCGGATCCCCGAGCTTAGCCGCGCGATGCCTTCCGCCTACATCGAAATGAATGCCGAAGACGCCGCAGCAGCAAATCTGTCCAATGGAGACAAAGTGAAAGTTGAATCGCGGCGCGGAACACTGGAAATTCAGGTTTGGATTGACGGTCGCGGGCGACCACCTCGCGGCACCGTGTTCATTCCGTTCTTCGACGAAACACTACTGGTAAATGACCTGACGCTGGACGCCATCGACCCGTTTTCGAAACAGCCGGACTATAAGAAAAGTGCCGTGCGAATTCGGAAGGTTTGATCAACGATGCAGGAATCCACTTATAAAAATGGCGTCGCTGTTGCGTGCTTCATTGTGATCTCAGCGACTGTCGTGGGCTACTTCACGGGGCTCCAAGCGCCGATGACGGCGTCGGCGACAACGCCACAAGTACTGGTCACGCATGAACAGGATCCGCTGGCGGCAGGGATCATCACGGCGACCAACTACGTGGACATGCCCGCTGCAACTCGGCAACGCTTTGCTGTGGCACGTACCAGTCTTAAGGATCTCAAATCAGTCAATGATCCACTCGCCGAAGTGAAAGTTACTCCGGCAGCAAAGGCATTCGCTTTGCAACGGCGTGAACACAACCGAGCGTTCAACGGTGCGCCTCCCACGATTCCGCACGCCGTGCATCAAACGTCGACGGCAGCGTGCGTCGCGTGTCATAGTGAAGGAGCGAAGACTCAGACGTTGCGCGTCCCTAAGATGTCGCATCAGTTTCTGGCCAACTGCACGCAGTGTCATATTGAGGCAATTCCGCGTCACATGACGGCGTCGCTGTTCCGAGAAAATTCGTTCGCTGGCCTGGCGGCTCCCAACGGCGGCCCGCGAGCTTACCCCGGAGCGCCGCCTCAGATTCCACATTCAACGTGGATGCGATCTGACTGCCTGAGCTGTCACGGATTCGCTGGCCCGCAAGGAATTCGCACAACTCATCCGTGGCGAAAAAACTGCCAACAGTGTCACGCCCCGTCTTCCGAACTGGACCAGACAATGCTTGCTGCAGAGCCAACGTTTCTGAAACCGCCTCAAATAGAATAACGGAATGTGGTCGCATCGAATTGAGAGCAAGCCCAGCCGCACAGCACTCTGGTTGTTACACTGACTTCGTGTTCCTCAGTTGCCACTGGACCTTAGAAATACTGACCTCCAAACCTGTCGGATCCAATCGTAAGTCAACGCATGCACAGTAACGAAAGACTTTCACGTCGAGCCTGGTTTCGACTCCGCCCGCCGAAACCAGCGCCCGAGCCGACTCCGTCAACGACTCGCGAGGCTACCGTTGGCCAGACGGCTCCCGGTCTTGCGGAGGTCGCTCATCCGCCGAATCATGACGGCATGGACATGTCCGAACTTCCGCCCATGCGAGAGGCGATTCTGGCGGCCGAACAGGTGGAGGAGCTGTTCGCCGATATTGAACAACTCGGCACCGACATCCTGTTGATGCAGCGTTCCTCGCGGACCGCTCAGGCAAACGTGTCACAGGCTGACGCGGCCAGGAACCTTCAAGTGGCGAAGACGTCACTACTGTCCGGGGGTATCGCACGAGTGCAGATTCGCTACCGCTGGCAGGACACACTCTGGATCGACACGCTCGAAGCCAAACCTGGCGGCTACCGCATCATCCGCATCGCTCATGCCGGACACTGACCAGGCGTGACATTGACCAGGCCTGACGCATCGCGATTGCAGATCGTTCGCGATGCGTCATTTTGTCAGCACTACCGCTTGAAGATATCCAGGTCGAGCAACTTTCTGTCCTCTGCCGATGCGGCTCGAGGAGGATCGTTGTCGTAATCTTTAAGTGGATCGTAAATCGGTAGCGGTTCCTTCATCGTCATCCGCGGCTTCGGAGAATTCACTGCCGCACTCAACTTGTCAGCCCCGGCTCCATCAAGCTTTCCAGCGTCGACCGATGGCTTCTCAGGCGGAGCCGGGACCTGAATTTCAGACGCCTCAGCCGGCTGCGTCATTGGGTCTGCTGCGTCGCCAGCTTCGATGTTTGAATCAGCTGCCGGCACCGGTGTGATTTCACCGTACTCAGGCACCGTGCTATCCAGCTGGATCGAAGAACGCAGATCTACGGTGCCGGTCGGGCCTGGCGAAACGAATTCCTGCGGCTCCGTGCAAAGATAAGGAGCCTCTTTCGCGTGTGTGCGGGCATGAGCTCGAACCAGTGCATCACAGTAGGCTTCAGGTTGCCATTGGCCTTCTGCCAGCATGATTCCGTTGTGCTCAAGCAACGTTCCCTTCGCAAGGTGCAGCGATGTGATGGCCTTGCTGTAGTTAACAATCTGCTGATAGTACGCACTTTCCGCGGCTGCCACGCTGGCCTGAGCTCGCAGAACGAGGTCCAGTGTCAGCGTACCGACTTCACGTTCGGCTTCCAGCAGTGTGACACGACGTGTTGCCGCTTTCAGCCGAGTGTAGTTGGTTTGAGCCGTCGCATAAGACGCGGTAACGTCCTGAATGGCGGTCGCAATATCGTGAGCAATATTCTTTTCCTGAGACGCCAGCACAGCACTCGCTTTGGCGACCTGCAGTTCAAGGTTTCGGACCTGGCTGCGTGTGTATCGCAGTCCCACCGGAATGCTGAATTGGAAACCGGCGTTCCAGCTATTGATGTTCTGGTCATTCATCGAACCGTACGCACTGCGAAACGGCGAGCTGGATTGAGACACCAACGTGTCGCCGGCACCGTTTACGTCGTAACCTGCCAGAATATCCAATCGCGGTCGAACCAGACTTCGAGCCGCCTGGAGCTGCAACTGCTGACTCTTAATCGTCCATTTCTGACGTCGCAATTCCACGCGATGAGTCAGACCTTCTCGCAAAGACGATTCCCAGTCAGGAATTAGTTCTGCCAGAACAGGCTCATCAATCGGACGCAGTACCGTGCCATCGTTCATCGGCAGTCCGATCAGGCGGCGCAGTTCTGTTTCTGCTTTAAACAATGTGTTCAGACTGACTTCGACCTGCGATTTGGTTTCATAAAGACGGTCTCGAGCTTGCAGTTCGTCGGCCGGCTTTAAGACGCCAACTTCAAGACGATCCTTCGCTTCGCGCCACGTCTGAAAAGCACTCTTGTGAGCCACGACGGCCGTGTCGTAAGCTCGGTAAGTGTTGTACAAATCCCAGTAGGCATGTTCGATATCGCGCATAGCGTCTCGAACGGTAACTTCGAAATCGGCAATCGAAATATCTTCGTTGATACGGGCAATTACAACGCCTTGGCTCACCCCGGTGATCGCTCCGAAGTTCGGGTTGGCAGGGCCAGCGATTCGCGTGTAGGCCGTACCACTGCCCGCCAGCAACGGTTGGCGTACCTCGACGCCGATTCGTCCGTAGTAGTTCGGTGTCTCGCCGCTATATCCGATAGGGTCAGTCGTATGAGTCCAGTCGTGGTTCAGCGAAATGGTACCGGCCGTTGCAAACTGTTTGCTAAGCGACGATGTGAAGTCCGCTCGGTTGCCGTTGCCATTCAAGTTGCCGCCGACAAGATCGTCGCGGCTGAAGTTAAGCGTGCTGGTGAAGTTGGCATCGAAGTCCGCCAAAGCGGCTTCCACACTTCGCCGCCCAAACAGAACACCGGAAGCCTGAATGGCTGGATCATAAACGGATGTCGCGGTCGCTGGACTTGTCAGCACCTGCTTTGAACCGATGCCGCCCAGCGCGCTGGTTTCAATGACCTGATTGTGTGTGAGCGCGATCCGCAGTGCTTCGTTAAGCGTGATTTCTCGCGGCGCGTCTTCGGATCGGCGCAGCAGGTTCCGCGGCGGTGTGCTGGTGGCAACGGCTTCAGCCGTCTGGTTGTCGAGACACGGATAGGCAACGGCCGACGTCTTCGCGACGTAATGCTCGATGCCTTCCTTGTCGTCACAGTACTTCAGGTCACACACCGTCGCCTTCTGCGTGGAACAACCGAGCATCATGGTTGTCAGCAGGGATGACGCGCAGAAGAATCGCGTCACTGTGGACAGCATCGGCCCTCGAGCACGGGCAGACTGACGTTCTGACTTTTTTGAGCGTAGCGGGGGCATGCGACTTCCCTGTCACAAGTGTTCTGGATCGAATCAGGTGTGTCTCATTCGAACCGGCCCTCGATCTGCAGCGAAAATCCCACTAGAAATCAGGGCCCGGCGGGAGTCGTATCGTCGCAGGATTCGCCCGCACTTAACGCAGAGGCGCCCCGACCGTACTCAGTGTACGGCAATCCGAGTCGCTTCTTCACAAAGATGACCTCACCCGCATCATTGCCCTCAACGGCATGACCTGCAAATTGCAAAAGATAACCACAAACAAAACAACCAACATGCCAGTACCAGGCCGCACCAAACACCGCTGCTATCGGTGCAACCAGAAAAGACAGCGGAACCCCTACAGCGTGCAACAACTGGTTGGTCCGGTTGCGATGGCGAGGAAGGTAGTTCTGCAGAAACCGACGCAGCATTTCCAGAATCCAACTAAAGAACTCAAGGGCTATTCGTCGTCGTCGGCCGAATCCGACAATGACTGACGCGGCGAATTTTCCCGAGGCGGCTTTCGAAAAACAGCCACGATGTCGTCGACCGGCACCACAAAAAGCAGATTGTCGGCCTCAAAATCGACGGGGATCGCATTCTTCGGATGGAACAGCACCTTGTCGTATTTGCGGATCGGGAAGTCTTCGTCACGATCGATTTGGACGCTGATCTCAACAACACGGCCGGTAATCGTTGGGATCTCCGAAGTGTCCGGCAGCACGATGCCGCCACGAGTTTCCTGGCGAGCTTCGTCTTTGCGAATCAGAATCCGCATTCCAAGTGGTTCAACGTATTCGTTGCTCATGTGATTTACTTGTGTCCTAAAAGTGTTTCCATTGGGCGGGGCAGATGGTCTGCTGATCGGCGAAGGACCTTAGCCGGACAGCGCCACCTTTGGGCACTGGGCCGTGTTTTTGGTAACCCGAAGTGTAAGCGAGGGATTCGTCGCAACTCGACACCTCGCTTACACTTCGGATTACCATTCGCACCAACATGGCGCTGCCCAGTTAGTCTCCCTGATGCTCCCGCTTCGCAAATCCCGCAAACAGCAGCGGCAAAGGCAACAGCGCCGCGATGAGCGCCAGCACTGCTAATGCGGAATAACTATAAGTGTAGTCGGCAAAGCGTTCGTCAAACTGAGCGACCAGCGGCGGCCCGACGGCTCCTACGCCAAATCCCATCATATTGCTGAAACCGAAACCCACGCTGCGACGCCGAGACGGCAAAAATTCAGGAAGCAGGCTGTTGTACAGCGGCTGATTCATAAAGTGAATGAACGCCCACAGGCATGCCGCCAGCAAACGCTGTCCGCCTTCCGCAAACGTCATCCACAACAAAAACGGAACGTTGGCGGCGTACACCAACGACAGCATCATTGGCAATTTCGCTGGTTTCGCGAGGCGTCCTGCCGTCCACTGGCCAAAAGCACCACACACCAACGCCAGCGCCGCCGCGTAGTTGCCCAACGCAGCCTCAGATATGGAATGCCCTACGAATGTTTCAAGCCAGCCCATCGCGCCCGCTTCTTTCAGATACCGCGGCAGAAAATGCAGGACGCCGCCATACACAACGCCGCTTAACGCCGTGCCGATGACAAGCAGTACATACGGCCAAATCTGAAAGGGCATCGAAGGCCGTGCCTGTGACGCGGGCTCGCTGCTTGCATCGGCCGATTTCGCCATGCCCAATGTTGCCTTGTCGTCGTGCCGGACCGGTTTCAGCAGCCCCCACACCAGGAACCCCAGCGAACCGCTGATGATGCTCAGCAGCAGGTAATATCCTCGCCAGTCGCCCGGCCGCAGCGACAGCATGAAACCTGCCAGAAAAGGGGCAGACGCGATTCCCAGCGAACCGAACACCCCATGCAATCCCAGAGCGCGGGATCGTTCGGCGGGAGTTGTCTGGTTGGCCAGCAGAGCCAGTCCGGCCGGATGATACATGCTGGCGAAGGCCCCCATTGAAAACATCTGCGCGTACAGCACCGACGATGTGGACGTCACCATAAACGACGCCGCCACGACAGCTGAACCCAACAGGTACAGCACCAGAATGCGTTTTTCGCCAAACCGATCGGCCAGCAACCCGGCGAAGAATGCTCCGATGCCATAGGGCAGGCGCAGAGCGAAGCCCATAAAACCGGACTGTTCGATGGTCAGCTGGAAGTCGGCGGAGATGACCTGTTCCACACTGGCCACAGACTGCTCAAGCAAGTGAACCAGCGCGTGAGCGCACGAAACCAGCAGAATGACACGGACCACTTGAGAAGATTGAGACACAAGCAATTGTTTTGAAAAAGTTAAGCGTATGCAGCGAAGCCATTTCTGGCAGCCGTGTTAACGGCAAAATCTGCCGAAGTTCCTGAGAACGGCGTGACAGGACGGCCTCAACAAGGTCAGTCAATTCACAGTTTAGATAACGATCTGGCCCTGTTTTCGCGACATTGGTATGTTTCTGCGCCCGCGGCTACAGATCCCAGGGTCGAGCAACGCGACGTTTTTCGGCCTTCAAAATCGTTGAACTCACGGACAGATGACCAGACTGATTCTCGCCACCCTGCTGCTTGGCTTCACCGGCTGCCAGCAGGCTCGCAGTTTTCTGCACATGAACAGTGACAGCCCGAGTCCCTTTCTGGGATTTGAGCTATCGGTCGACGCGCGCGACGTGCATGACAGCAACGCCGTCCAGTTGCGACACGCCGACGACACGCCCATGAACTCAGCAACCACGATCAAAGCCGTTCGTTCGAATACGCGTGAGGAAAAGTACGCGTTGCCGCTGATGGACCTCGCCAGCCACCCGGTCGAAGCGGCAGAAATCGACGACATCATGTCTCGCATCGCTGGAAGCTGACTGGCCAGGCCGAAGCTTCGCCTTGCGATCGGGCAATCAAAGACGACATCAGTTACGGCTTCAAAATGTGGCGACCATCTTCAAACTGACGGTGACACGCATTGCAATTGTCCAGCATCTTTTTGTAAGCAGCCACGGCTGGTTGAAACTTCTTTTCGCGAGCCGCCTTGTAAAATTCTGCACCTGCGCCCCGTGATGCGGCCGCGTGTTTCATCCAATCGGCCCCGTCGTCGTCTGGAGTGCGATCGAACAGCAGGTTGCAGCTTTCTGCCAGAATCAGGCTGTCAGATTTGATAGCCTTCCAACCGTTGTTGTCCGATGGCTCAGCCGCCATGGAAACCTTCAGTCGCTTGTAAGTCGGCTGAAAAACGTACTCCATGAATTCGTGCATGCTGTCTTCCACAATGGCTGGCTCATCGGCCGGCGCGACAGCGGTTGCTGCTGCTGGCGATGGAGAAGCGTTGGCCTTCAGTCCCGCAGGTTGAGTCAACGAAACAACGACCGAGCCAAGGCCTACGAACACTGATAGCAGAATGAGTTGGCGTTTCATGAGTGGATATTCCTTTGAATTGCTTCGTTGAAAAAGTGATTCTACAGACAGCAGAGTAAAGCGTGCCGTCGGCCACTTGCTTGCGTCTTCCTGAGCCACTGCCGATCAGGCGGGCCCGGCAGCGACAACACCGGGTGATGTCGCGTCTTCGTACTGTTTGAAGTTCTCACGAAAGCTGGCGGCCAGTTTTTCGGCCGTCGCCGTGTACTCCGCTGCATCACGCCACGACAACTTTGGCTGAAGCATTTCGGCGGGCACGCCTTCGCATTCTGCCACCGTTTCGAACTTGAAAATGTCGTCCGCGATGGTCGGTGCGTTTGCGAGGTGGCCTTTGTGAATCTCGTCAATAATCGCTCGAGTAAACCTTAGCGGCATCCGGCTGCCGACACAGTAGGCGCCGCCTGACCAGCCCGTGTTCACCAGCCACACCGACGAATTGTGTGTGCGAATTTTCTCCGCCAGTAGCTCTGCGTAGCGCGACGGATGCCACACCAGAAACGGGCCGCCGAAGCATGGGCTAAAAGTGGCTTCGGGTTCGGTGATGCCCATTTCTGTGCCCGCGACTTTGGCCGTGTAGCCGCTGATGAAGTAATACATGGCCTGTTCGGGCGTCAGTCGGCTGACGGGCGGCAAAACCCCGAACGCATCGCATGTCAAAAAGATAACGTCAGATGGATGATCGGCCACACACGGAATGCGCGCGTTCTGCATATATTCGATCGGGTACGCACCACGCGTATTTTCGGTGATCGACGTATTGTTGAAATCGACATGGTGCCGCGCTTTGTCGTAGACCACGTTTTCGAGCACCGCGCCAAAGCGCAGAGCGTCGAAGATTTCAGGCTCTGATTCGCGAGTCAGGTACACGGCTTTGGCATAGCAGCCGCCTTCGATGTTAAAAATTCCGTCGTTGGACCAGCCGTGTTCGTCGTCGCCAATCAGGTAGCGATTGGGGTCCGCCGAAAGCGTCGTCTTACCGGTGCCCGACAACCCAAACAACACCGACGAACGGCCCGTCTTTTTGTCGCTGGTGGCCGAACAGTGCATCGACAGAATGTTCTGGTTCGGCAGTGCGTAGTTCATATAGGTGAACACGGCCTTCTTCATTTCACCGGCGTATTCCGTGCCTAACAGAACGACTTCTTTGCGTTCCAGACTCAGGTCCACGCTGGTACGTGATGTCATTCCGGTGGTATAGCGGTTGGCCGGAAAGCCGCCCGCATTGTAGATCACGAAGTCGGGTTCGCCGAAGGTTTCCAGTTCGGCATCAGTCGGCCGAATCAGCATGTTGTGCATAAACAAAGCGTGGTACGGACGAGCACAGATGACTCGAACCTTGATGCGCGTGCCCGGCTCCCAGCCTGCAAACGCATCGACACAGTACAACCGTGGTCGCGTGTTGAGGTAGTCGACCGCTCGTTCGCGGTTAATCGAAAACGTCGCTTCGTCCTGCGGAAAATTCACCGGCCCCCACCACACATCGTTTTCAGAAAGGTGGTGCCGAACGACGCGTTTGTCCTTTGGCGAACGTCCCGTTTTGTCACCGGAATACGCGATCAGACAGCCGGTGTCAGAAATGCTTGTGCCGGGTTCGTATCGGATGGCGTGTTCGTACAGTACCGATGGGGCGAGGTTGTGCTGAATGTCGGTGACACTGATACCGTGACTGGAAAGGTCCATGATGGCTGATTGGCCTGTGTTCTGGAGCTAAAGTGGACGCGGAAACGCAATTTCATGACGGTTGCTGAATTCTAGCGATGTCGACACTTCAAACCACTCAACCGAACGCTGCCGCGATTCCTCCGGGTTGAACTTCCCGCCGACGAACTCCATACTGTCGATGCAGGCTGGGAGCGTTCGATTTCCGGCACGACCCGGCGGTCTGCAAAATCACGCAATTTGGATTTTCTGAACCATGATCAACGTATCCCGACGCCAGTTTATGGCGACTGCAGCTGCTGCGTCCGCCGCTGTTACTTTTCCGTCTGCTATGCGAGCCACCATGGCCGCCGATGACGTAAACCTCGGTTACATTTCCTGCGGCGGCCGAGCCAATGGGCACATGGGGATGTTCGACGAAATTGCCGGCGTCAACACGGCAGCCGTGTGTGACCCGGACGAAAACCGCATGGGAAAAGCGGCCGAACGGTTTCCCAAAGCCAAAAGCTATACCGATCTTCGCAAACTGCTGGACGACAAAAGCGTGGATGCCGTCGTCGTAGCGACAACCAACCACTGGCACTGCCTGGCATCGATTTGGGCCATGGAAGCTGGCAAGGATGTGTACGTCGAAAAACCACTGTCGCACAGTCAGTGGGAAGGCCGCCAGACGGTCAATGCGGCTCGCAAGTACAACCGCATCTGTCAGGTGGGAACCCAACAGCGTTCCGACCCGATGCAGGCTGAAATCAAGAAGTTCCTGCACGAAGAAAAAGCGCTGGGCGAAATCACAACAGCTCGAGTCAACCGATACGGCGTGCGAGGTCCCATCGGCAAACGAGACACGCCGCTAAAGATCGATGACAGCGTCAACTATGATTTGTGGCTGGGACCGGCTCAGGACAAACCCATCTTCCGCGACAAGCTGCAATACGACTGGCACTGGGACTTCAACACGGGGTCCGGCGAAATGGGCAACTGGGGCGTGCATGTCCTGGACGATTTGCGGAACAACGTGTTCCAGGATTCCGTGCGTTTGCCCGTACGAGTTTTCGGGGCGGGTGGTCGAGTCGCGTGGAATGACGTGGGTGATACGCCGAATGTGCATTTCGTCTACTTTGACACCGGCAGTATTCCGGTCGTTATCGGCCTGACCAATCTGACCGCGGGTGGCGATTCTCGCAAATCGCCCAGGCATCCTGGTCCCGGGAGTGGCTACATTGCCTATTGCGAAGGTGGTCGCTTTGAAGGCCAGCGGGGCAAAGGAGTGGCCTTCGACAACAATGGCAAAGTCGTCAAGGAGTTCTCCGGGAACAATGGTAATGGAGTCCATCATCAGAACTTTATTGACGCCGTTCGCAGTCGCAACGTCAGCAGCCTGAACTCGGACGTGGAAGTTGGTCACCTGTCGACAGGTTGGTGCAACCTGGCCAACATCGCGTTTCAAACGGGCACGCCGTACAACAGCGAAGATGCGTCAGCCGTGAAAGGTGACGAAGGAATCTGGCAGCGCATCGTGGAAGAAATGAGCCAACACTTGGCCGCTCATTCCGTCAAACTGGAAAGCGACCAGATCAAGCTTAGTCCAATGCTGACCGTCGACGCCGAAAAGGAAGTCTTCACCGGCGAATCATCCGCCGTCGCCAACGCCTTCCTGAAACGTGAATACCGAGCGAAGTATGAAGTGCCTGAGGTAACGGTCTAAGATGCTGAAAACATGTTTTCCTGCATATTAAAAGGTGTCTGGCACTACCGACGAATTAACATTGTTGTCATGGTGGCCGTCGCGATTTCGACGGCGGTCATCGGCGGTTCGCTGATCGTTGGCGATTCCGTCCGCTACAGCCTGCGTCACATGACCGAGCAACGGCTGGGCGGAATCACCGATGTGCTGCACTCGCCGCGGTTCTTTCGACAGCAGCTTGTCGACAGCATCGCCGGGGATGCGCCAAACGTCGAAGAAGGTACGGCGGACATCGATGCTTCGGTGACCAGTCAGAAGATGGCACCAGCGATTCTGGTCACGGGAAGCGTCGAACGTTCGACAGGCGACGAAGATATCCGCCGGGCCGGTTCGGTAACTCTGCTGGGAATCGACGACGCCGGTTGGGCGCTGCTGAACAACGGTGGGATTCCGGCGCCCGTCGATCGCGAAGTACTACTCGGCTATCGCACCGCGACGGAATTGCAGGTCGACGTCGGCGATGACGTTTCCGTCTGGGTGGAAGTCCCGTCGTCCATTCCTCGCGACAGCCTGCTGGGCGAACGCGAAGACGTAAACGTCGAAATGGTCATGACGGTTGCCGCCGTCATCCCCGAAGACGTTGGCGCATCGCGGTTTGATCTGAACCCCGGACAGCAATTGCCGTACAACGCTTTTCTGCCGCTGGCGACGCTGCAGGAACGGCTGAGCCTTGAAGAAATCGAAGCCAGCCGCCGCAGCCCGATCGCCAAACCGGCACGAATCAACACGATTCTGTCCGGTCGCGAAGACCAGACGCCAACGTTGACCACCGGCGACACTTCTACGCCGCTGAATGATGCGCTAACGAAAGCACTCACGCTGGAAGATGTCGGGCTGACACTGCGGCCCAATCCGCAGCGAGGCTACGTCAGCGTCGAAAGCGAACGAATGATTCTGGAACAGCCGCTGGCAGACGCAGTGCTGCAGGCGGCTGACGATCTGGGGCTGCAGTCGGCACCCACGATCGTGTATCTCAGTAACGAAATCTACGCGGCCGATCGATCGGAAACGGACGAACGTTATTCGATGTACTCGATCATTGCCGGTTTGCCGCTGAGCAGCCCACCTCCGCTGGGTCCGGTTAAGCTGGCTGACGGCAGTTCTGCGCCATCGCTGGACGATGACGAAATCCTGCTGTCAACGTGGCTGGCAGACGACCTCAAGGTTAAGCCGGGCGACACGGTCGAAACGAAGTGGCATGAAGTCGGAAGCCATGGTGAGTTGCCAGAAGTCGAACGCCGCTTCACCGTGAAAGGCGTTCTGGCCGATGACGATCCGGTGACGCTGGATTCGTTTCTGACGCCCCACGTCGAAGGCATTACGGATGTCGAATCCTTCAGCGATGTGGATCAGCCGTTCGAAATGGACATGGACCGATTGACTTCACGAGACGACGAGTACTGGGATTTGCGTAAGGCAACTCCGAAGGCATTTGTGTCACTGGCGACTGCGGAAGAACTCTGGAAAAGTCGCTACGGTCAGTACACGTCGATTCGAATTGCGGCGGCCACCGGAGACACGACTCCATCAGAAGCTCAATTCGAAAGCCTGATCAATCGGCTGCAGTTTGAGATTCCTCAGCGGTTGGAACCAGCAGCATTGGGTCTGGCATTCCGGCCGGTACTGGCGGAAGGCTTGCAGGCGGCCGTGGGGGCCAACGATTTCACACAATTGTTCATCGGCTTTAGCTTCTTCCTGATTCTCTCCGCCATCATTCTGGCGTCGCTGATGTTTCGACTCGGTATCCAGCGACGCATCAATCAACTCGGCCTGTTGAACGCCGTGGGCTGGCCGGAAAATCGTATTCAAGGTCTGTTTGTCGGCGAAGGATTGCTGGTGTGCGTGGCCGGCTGTTTTGTCGGATCTGCACTGGCTCTTCTGTTCGCACAGCTGATGATTTACGGACTGACAACGTGGTGGGTCGGTGCCGTCGGGACTCAGTTTTTGCTACTGGATGTCCAACCCGTGCGACTGATCATCGCGTCTGTGATTTCGCTTTGCCTCGCCGGTCTTGTGATTTGGCTGGCGTTAAGATCCTTCAAACAAATCGGACTGCGAGACCAGTTGGCGGGCAACGCAGACCTCGCCGAAACCGGCAGCGCGGATGGCAGCAGCCGCTGGTCCAAACTCGTCCGCCTGGTCGGAGCAGGTTCCATCGTCACAGCAATTGCCCTTCCATCGGCGGTGCTGGCAAACCTGATACCATCGGGGGAAGCCTTCGGCGGATTGACATGGCAAATGGTCTGCTTCTTTCTGGCCGGATTTTCGTGCCTCACAGCGGGACTCTATTTGCTGAATGCGGCATTGCGTCGTCGCAGTCGCAGCGATCAGGTGCGAGGTGCGGCGTCCAGCATCCCGGGACTCGCCATTGCAAATGCAGCGCGCAGCCCGATGAGGAGCATGCTGACGACGGCGCTGATTGCCTTCGCCACATTCGTGATTGTGGCCGTCGCGGCCGGACGACGGAACCCGCTGTCCGAAACGCCGGACCTGAAATCGGGGAACGGCGGCTTTAGCCTGGTTGCCGAATCAGCTCAGCCGGTCCTGTTCGATTTCAATACCGTCGAAGGACGATCACGACTTGGTTTAAAAGACGAAAGCAGCCTGCCGGATGGAGTCACGATTTTTCCGTTCAGCATGAAACCAGGTTCAGATGCAAGCTGCGTGAATCTGTACCAAACTCGCATCCCTACGTTGCTGGGTGCGTCCGAGGGATTCATTGCTCGCGGCGGTTTTCGTTTTGCCGACACACCCGGCGAGAAGCCGTGGACTCTGCTGAACGAAGACGTCGAAGCGATAGACGGCGTCCCGGTGGTGCCCGTCATCGGCGACATGAACACGCTGATGTACAGTCTGAAAAAAGGAATCGGCAGCGTGATCATGGTTCCGAATGAAACGGACCCTCAATACGCGCTGAAAGTCGTCGGCATGCTGGACGGCAGCGTATTTCAGGGCGTGCTGATCATGGCGGATGACAACCTCAAACGACTGGAATCGGAAGTTGCTGGCTATCGCTATTTTCTGGTCGACACGCCCGACATCGCAGACATGGCTCGAACGTCCACCGTGCTGGAAAGCCGCCTCAACGACTACGGCCTCGACGCAGAACCGGTCAGCGAACGATTGGCCGGATTTCTGGCCGTGCAGAACACTTATCTTTCGACGTTCCAGATGCTGGGGGGACTCGGCCTGTTGGTCGGCACGTTTGGTTTAGCGGCGGTGATGATGAGGAACGTGGTCGAACGTCGACGCGAAATTGCACTCATGCGGGCCGTCGGTTTCACGACCGTCCGCGTCGCGCGATTGATACTGGTGGAGAACTGGTTGCTGCTGTTGTGGGGCATTCTGCTGGGGACCGGATCGGCGCTGTTGGCCATGCTGCCTCACCTGCGTTCTACAGGAGCCGATCTGCCATGGCCGTTGCTGGCGGGAACTCTTGCGGCCGTTGCCATCATTGGTTCGCTGGCCGCCGTGTTTGCCGTGCGAGCCGCCACAACGATGTCAATTCGCGACAACCTCGCGGCCGAATAACGACGCTAACGATTCTTCCTTGCCAGCCTGCAGCCATGGGGCCAGACGGCGGCTGATCAAGATCGAGACCGTTGCCGTAGCAATGCCGCCCAGCACATCTGCGCCGTAGTGCCAGCCGGTTGTCATGGTGGAAATCACAACGGCCGCGTTCAGCACAATCATCGGAGCGAACACCCAGCGATAGTGTCGAAAACTGTAGGCCACCAAAATGGCCCACGTCGTATGGAACGATGGAAACGTAATCAAACCTTCCAGCCGGTTCACCGACACCAGCGGGAACTCTCCGGCTCGCAGCGCGAAAAAGTGTTCCAGAAAGCGCTGCTGATCGGGTCGCGGCGCATATCCATATGCGTGGAACGGCCCCGCCGCTGGCAGGAACAGAAAGGCGAGTGTCGTGATCAATCCGCCCAAAATAAAGTGCAACACGAATTCACGCAGACGACGCACGTCGGAATCCAGCCCCAACACCACCAGCGCCAGCAGCGTCGAAGGGAAGACAGAAAAATAGGCCAGGCTAAGCGCATTCCGCAGGCCCGGATGTTCGGCCATCACCGCAACGATGCTCGGCAGATGAACGCCCACGGCCCCGTCGCAGGCCATCAGCCACGGATCAGCCAGCGGCGCATTCAACGGCGTCCCAGCGTAGGTCAGAACTGCTAAAAACAGGTTGAAGACAACCATGCACAGAAAGCCGGTCAGCAGATTGGCGAATGCCGATATCTTTCTACCATCAAACACAACGGCAAATGGCAGCAGCAGCCCGACCGTTCCGATGGCCGTCGCGGCCGAAAAATAGTCGAACCGCATGCCATGCTTCAGAAGCAGAATAAACGCTGCGCAGCCGGTCACTGAAATCAGCCACAGCTTCAACTTCAGATCCCGATTCCACATTTCGCGAGCGCCCCTGGTTTCGACGATGGCAAACTGTTGCCTTTTCGAAACATAGCCCCCGGAACTTACTCACCACCGGGTGAGCCACGCCGACAGAGCTGCGGCCGACAATCCTGCGTCGGGTCGTAGCGGTTATGCCACGACGGCTGCATCCAGCGGAAACGTGGTGGGGTTCTAAGCTGGATGTAAATGGCCACTCAAATAGCGTGCGGATGCAGAAAACACGCCGACGTCGCCCCCGAATTCAGGCAGGCATTCCGCAGTATTCGAAGAAGGTTCAAAACTTCTGAAAGAAGACTGTAACAACTCCCCGGCAGCGGCAAATGAGGAAGTGTTGGAGACAACAACTTAACAAAACACTTCCAAAATCGATCACTTAAGGGGAATGAACAATGAAAACGACCGTCGCCACAACGCTTCTGGCCCTCACCGCAACCGTGTCTGTCGCTCAGGATTACAGCAACGTGACCTCAGGAATGCTGCTCGGCATTTACGGCAACGAGACTCAGCAGGGCATGCGAGTTACCTCCACCATCCCGGGTTACTCGGCCGTCGGCCGCTTGCAGCCGGGCGACGTTCTGCAGCGAGCCACCGTGGATGGCAATACGATGTACTACCTGCGGTCCCATTACGAAATGGAATGCACCAAGATGGCGATCGGAGCGAACCGCGACGCCGCGATCGAAATCTATCGACCTGGCTACGGACTGATTTACGCGTGGGTGCAATTCACACCACTGTCTGGCCCAGCAGCCGCCACAACAGCTTCCGGCAAAAAACAATACGGTGCGAGCTTCAAGCTGGAATCCGAAAAGCCGGGAGCTCGCTCAATGTTCCGCCGCTCGAATTCCGGAGGCGGCTCGCGACCGAAATTCAGCAACTCGAAAGTCAAAGTTTCTCCACCGAGCCACACCGGACCGAGACCTGGCGGTAACAGCGGAGCCGCCAAACTGTTCGGCAATCGCTGATTCCACCGAAAGCAGATCGTTCCAACGCTGCGGCAAGCGAACGACAGCGAGGACTCTCGCAGCTTTGGCTGTGAGAGTCCTTTTTTCGTTTTACGAACGAACGGCTATTTCCGGAACTTGCGGCCCTTCGAAAAGTTGCCGCTGCTTTTGCCTCGAAAACCGCCGGGCTTGCCGCCCTGGTAGCCCTGGTTTCGGCGAGGTGGCGAACTCTGTTCACCGCGTGAAGCACTAAGTCGAAGCTGCTTGCCGGCAACGCGTGTCTGCTGCAAAGTCTGGAAGACGTCGCGTGGCATGCCGGTCGGAAGATCGATCGTGCTGAATTCGTCATGAATACTGATCGGACCGATGTTGTCGCCGTCGATACCACCTTCGTTGGCCACGGCACCGACAATGTTGCCCGGCTTCACGCCGTCCTGCCAGCCGACTTCAATACGATATCGATCCATGCCTGGTTCCGGTGGCCCCAGTTGACGGCCACCACCACTCGGTCGCGACGGACGATCGGAGAACTGGCTGCGACCTCCACTTCGCTCATTGCCGCGTTCGAATCGCTCACGTCCGCCACGGTCATCCCGCTCGTTGCGTTTGCGAGCCGGCCGGTCTTTCATAAAGAACGGACGTCCCTGCTGGGCGATATGAGCCAACGCGGCCGCGATCATTTCCAGCGGTTTGCCGGATTCTTCAGCGTACTTGCTGATCATGTCTTTGAAAATCGTGAGGTCCGCTTCAGCCGTGACGTCTGTAATCTGCTGAGTGAACCGTTCGATTCGCTTGGCATTGATTTCGTCTGCGGTCGGCGGCTGAACAACTTCGATTGGCTGCTTGGTCGCTCGTTCAATCATCCGCAGCTTGCCGCGTTGATTGTTCGTCAAAAAGATGACCGCTTCGCCTTTGCGGCCCGCTCGGCCTGTTCGGCCAACTCGGTGAATGTACGACTCAGTGTCCTGCGGCATGTCGTAGTTGAAGACGTGGCTGATGCGATTCACGTCCAACCCACGAGCAGCGACGTCAGTCGCAACCAGAATGTCCAGATGCCCCGACTTCAACTGATCGATCGTACGTTCGCGAACTCGTTGAGCCATGTCACCATTCAACGCGATGGCATTGAGTCCCGCCTTGGACAGCTGTTCGGCCACAGAGACAGTGGCTTCGCGTGTCTTCGTAAACACGATCACACCGTCGGTTTCTTCAACCTCCAAAATTCGGATCAACGTTTCAACTTTGTCGCGAGGAGGAACAAACAGAGCTCGCTGCCGAATCGAATCGGCGGTCATCGTTTTCTTTTTGATCGTGATGCGAGTTGGATCGCTCAGGTAGCGTTGAGCAATCGTGCGAATCGGTGGCGGCAGTGTCGCACTAAACAGAGCAACCTGGCGGCCGGCGGGTGTTTGGTCGAGGACGAACTGCACGTCTTCGAGAAAGCCCATGTTCAGCATCTCGTCGGCTTCGTCCAACACAAGGCATTTGATGTTGCTCAAGTCCAGCGTGCCGCGTTTGATGTGATCGATCACTCGACCAGGTGTGCCCACCACGACCTGCACGCCGTCTCGCAGGGCGCGAAGCTGAATGCCGTAGTCCTGGCCGCCGTAGATCGCGGCGACTCCGAAGCGAGGCATGCAACTGGCGTAAGTCGAAAATGATTTCGCCACCTGAATGGCAAGTTCTCGAGTCGGAGCCAACACCAACACCTGAGGTGGCTGACGAGGACCGGTGTCAATGTTTGACAAAACTGGCAGAGCGAACGCAGCCGTTTTACCGGTTCCGGTTTGCGACTGAGCCAACACGTCGCGACCTTCCAGCACGTGCGGAATGATCTGAGCCTGAATATCAGTGGGCTTTTCGTAGCCGGACTGTTCGATCGCTCGCTGCACATCTTCGTGAAGCGGCAGGTCGCGGAAGGTAACTTCGCCCGGCACGCGGGGCTTTTGGTCCGTCGAGGCAGACTTCGGCTGTCCCGAATTAACCTCAGAAGCTTGCCGCATTGCCGCGCCCTGGTTGTTCACTTCGTTGTCTGCTTTCCCGTAGGCACGTGGCGTTTCCGACGCCATCGCACTGGCGACGACCGGCTGCGGTGCAGGATTGGTAGCGACGGCAGACTTAGGTGTCTGTGGCGTTGTCGTCTCTGCAGACGGTTCACTAACAGGCGTGGCTTGGGGGTCCGGGGCCTGAGCAACCACTTCAACAGGCTGGGAAGCGGCTTCAACGACAGGTTCCGATTGCCGCACTTCGACTTTTGCAGACTCTGTGGACGCTTCGATTTCGACGGTCTGACTTTCGTCTGAAGCTGGCGTCACTGCTTCGGCAACTGCTGATGCAGGCTGCACGGGATTGTCTTCGGGCCGCCGTTGGACGGTCACTGCGCCGTTGTGCACTTTCACGACAGTTGGCGGTGCCGCGTTTTGCTGCGCGACAACTTGTGCCTCAGGAGCAGGCTCAGGCACCGTAGACTCAGCAACCGTCGGTCCAACGGGCTCTACTGCAGCTTCGACTGCTTCGACCGGCAATTCCGCTCGCTCAATAGCAACGAATTCTTCCGGCTCAACTTCAACAACCGGTTCTTCGACATTCAATTCCGCAACGACGCGTTGCTCGCTGGCCACTTCTTCAACTTCAACAGGCACTTCTTCAGCAGGCGATTTCTCGGCTGCCAGTTCCTCGACAACTGGTACTTCAGCAACTGGTTCCTCGGCGGCTGGCTCCTCGGCCGCTGCTTCCTCAGCAACCGGTTCCGGAGTTGATTCCTCAACCAAACCGGCTGGTTCGCCCTCGACGATATCGTCGACGATTAGCGGCTCATCAGCAGGTGCCTCAGCGACTTCCTGACGAGATTCTTCCGGTTGCTTGACTGTTTCCGGCTGGGACAGCGCTTCGGGTTCGAAGACGATGGATGTAGTTGGCATTTCAAACGTTTGAAACGTCTGGAATACATCAAAACCTGACGCTTGATTGGTGTTCTGATCCGACATAACGATTTTCAATCTTCCGAGTCAACAGGGACGCAGCCACAGAGGCGGCGCGCGCGGTCAGCGGCAAAAGCGGGGGACCGCGATTGAGCGTACGCATCTAAAAAACACAGAATGCGACGCTGCTTCGTAAACCTGGTCCCGGCGTTGGGGACTGTTCGAACTCTTCGGAGTTTCGCTGCCGAGATCGAATTCGCCATCCACAGCCGCACGGTCAGTGCGAAACGGAAGCCTGAGAATTCGACACGGGCGGCGTTCCGGAGCAGAACATTCGGAAGACCTGTCGCATGTGAGCCGGTTGGGGAGCGGTTGCGTTTAATTAGGTAGCAACATCCGAGCGGCCAACGGGGCCGCTGATTATCGAAGCTGTGCGAACTTCGAAGGCTCTTAGACGCGGCAACCTACCGAAATTAAAACCAAATCGCCACAACGAAATATGGAAATACCGCAGAAGCGCCGCTTTTCGGGAATCCCGGAAACGCAGAAAGCCTGAAAGAACAGGGTTTGCCCGCAAGGCGATCGACCAACGACGAATCAGAATTTCAGAACCGCTGGAGATTGGGCCGACGCTGTGGTTTCGCGCCACACCGTCGCACATCGCTATTCGGCTATGCCGATGGGCTGTTAAGCCGGTTCCAGCACGCGGAGCTCGGAACCAACCACGAAGTCTTTCACCTTTGGGCGATAAGTCATCATGTGAGGTGCCGTGAAATGCAATTTCAGGTCGTCAACGGTCTCCCACTTTTCGACGATGGTGACTCGGTTTTCGTCCAAATGCTGATTGTCCAGCCCTGTCGTCGCATCAATGGTTGGCGCATATTCGATGCACCCTTTTTCGCGCAGCACGTCCGGAACAATTTTGTAAAACTCGTTCAGAAAATCAGATCGAGTTCCCGGGCGGCACGTGATGGTCGCGATGACGATGATCATTGAATTTGGTTTTCTGTTTGCGGTTTTCAATATTCAGATTGCTGTCCGTATGCCGGCCACCCAGCGACCATCGGGAGCAACGCCGGCGCTACAGGCAGCACACCGTCACTCGCCCACCACGCCAATCGCCAGCCGGTGCTGACCGGCCTACCCGCCCAGTTTTTCGTGGGCAGAACGGAGCAGGTCTTCGGTTTGTTCAAAGCTGATGCAGCCGTCGGTGATCGACACGCCGTATTCCAGAGCTTTGACATCGGAACCGAGACTCTGCTGACCTGCCTTCAGATTGCTTTCCAGCATCAAGCCGACAATGGTTTCGTTCCCGTCGACTCGTTGTTGAATGACATCGTTCCAGACAATCGGCTGACGTTTGTAGTCTTTGTCTGAATTCGCGTGGCTGCAGTCAACAACAAACCGCGGAGGCAATTTGGCACTCTCCAACAGCCGACTGGCTTCTACCAGACTGGCGGCATCGTAATTCGGACCGTTTCGACCGCCTCTGAGAATCAGGTGGCCCATGTCATTGCCGCGAGTATTAACGATGCACGTGTTGCCGTCGTTGTCGATGCCCAGAAAACAGTGTTCAGCTCTTGCAGCCTTCATCGCGTTCGTCGCGACTTCCAGACTGCCTTCCGTGCTGTTCTTGAACCCGACCGGCATGGACAGGCCGCTGGCCATTTGCCGGTGAGTCGGCGATTCGGTCGTGCGAGCTCCAATCGACGCCAGCGTGATCAGGTCGGCGATGTACTGCGGCGTGATTGGTTCCAGCATTTCCGTCGCAGCGGGCAGTCCAGCCTGATTGACTTCGCGAAGAATCTGCCGCGCGAGGTTCAGGCCGGTGGCCATGTCGAAAGTGTCATTCAGGCCAGGGTCGTTGATCAGCCCCTTCCAGCCAACAGTCGTGCGAGGCTTTTCGAAGTAGACGCGCATAATCACGATCATGCGGTCCTTCACGTCTTTTGCGACAGCAGCCAGCTTGTGAGCGTACTCGACGGCGATATCCGGGTTGTGAATTGAGCACGGCCCGACAATCGCGATCACACGTTTGTCGTCCCCCTTCAGGATACTCTTCACCGTTTCACGAGATTCGTAAACGAATTGAGCCGTCTCGTCAGACAGCGGATACTTCGCTTTCAACTCGGCCGGAGACACCAGCGGAGTTGTTTCACGGATGTTGACGTCCTGCAGACTCAGTATTTTCTCGATCATTACTTCGGTGCCTTTAAAGAAATTGCCGCAGAAGTATTCAGCAACGGGGGTAAGGGATCAATGAAGGACCGGGAAAACGCAGAATTGCGGGCCAATTCGCGAATTTGGCACGACTGACGGTAACTGAAGCAGAGAACCAATGCCGATTTGGCAAGTTCGCGGTACAATCTGCCACCGTGGCTCTGGCTACCCCCCAACAGCGCACACCGTCGCCCGATGTTTCGGAGAACCAGATGTCCGAAGGAAGTCTGACACAAAATTCGCACCTGGACTGCATCCTTCAGCGATGTCGTCGCCAGATTCGCATGCACGCGGCGATCATCGGGCTGGCTCTGGTGCTGACGGCCGTCATCAGTTGCGTTCTGGTTGCGACGGCGCTGGATTACGTATTCGGGCTGCCCGAATTTCTGCGAGCCACATTTCTGGCGACAACGGTAACTGTGGTTGGCGTCGTCGCATGGCGAAGGCTGCTGCAGCCGCTGTTAACGCCAATTCCGGACGAAGAACTCGGCGCTGCGGTCGATATCAGTTCGCCCGAACTACACGAAGGGCTGGCCACGCTGGTTTCGCTGCAGCGAGCTGACGTGACAGCCAGTGAAGCGGGCTCCGACCTGATGCGGCGACGATTGGCCGAACAGACGTCCGGTCAGTTGCACCAGCTGCGCAATCGAGAATTCGTCGATTCGAAACAGACGGCCAAACGTTGGGGCGTCGCCGGATTGCTGATGGTGGCGGCGTTGGTTCCTGCGATTGTGTGGACATCGGGAAGTCAGTTACTGGTCAGCCGCCTGGTGATGCCGTTCGCGAACCTCGAAACCGCCAGAAACCTGTATTTTGATGTCGCAGACGGAGACCGCACGGTCGCTCGTGGCAGTGACGTGCGAATCGCGGCAACTCCGAAATGGCGAACAGAGACTGCGGGTGAGCGACCAGAAAATGTGTCGGTGCAGCTTGAGGCCAGTGACGGCAACACCGAAACGTTGCCGATGAACTTCGACGAGGTCAGCGGCAACTATGTAGCAACGCTGGCGAACATCGCAAATTCAGTCCGCTTTCGCGTCAGCGGCGGCGGAGCGACGTCGAAGTTGTTCGCAATCAACGTTGTGAACGCTCCGGAAATTCAAGCCGCCGTGATGACAGCAACGCCGCCCGTGTACATCGGCCGAGCCATCGAGCGGTTTGACGGCATGGTCGGAACGATGGAAGTCTTCGAACGCAGTGAATTGGAAGTGCTGCTGGAATTTAACAAGCCGGTCGAAACGGTCGCGTTGGTGTGGCAGCGCCGCGACGCTCGACCGATTTCCGAAACGGCGGTATTCGATCGACAATTCGACCACGTCACGGGCGAAGAAGTCATCAACCTGGAAATCGACGACGTGCATCCAGACGAATTCAATTTGGAAGCCGTCAATCCTGAAGACATGGACCCCGATGCGCCGCTGGTGCCTCAACACGAACCACTGGCCGAACGTATCGAAGGCCAATTGACAGCCGATCGCATGGGAGCCACCTTCCATTTTCAGGCTGACGTCGGTGGCGACTTCGTGTTCGAAGTGAAAGACGAATTCGACCTGTCGAATGGCTCGGAACCGGATCGCACGCTGGAAGTGGCTTACGACCTTCCCCCCGAACTTACCGTCACCGGATTGCGAAGTGGAGATGGTTATCGGGCGAACGACATTGTGGCTGTCAACTGCGAGTCCGTCGACGATGTGGGAGTCGGCCTTCTGGAACTGCATTACCGCGTCGGTGATGACGTGCGGGAAGTTCTGGCGGCAACCGATTTTGATCGCGGCTCACAAACAGTGCGGCACAGCTTTCGTCTGCAACTGGCAGACCTAAGCCTTAAGCATGGTGATGATGTCAGCATTCGTGTTCGCACGGCCGACGAACGTCCAACGCCGGGACCGCAGGAAGTGTGGTCGAAAGACCTGACACTAAAGATCGACGACAACGCCAAAGCCGCCGGTGCTCGCGCGCTGGAAGAAGAAACGCAGCAGATGATCGGTGCGTTAAAGCAGCTGGAAGAACAGCTGAAGAAGGACAAACAAAAAGCAGAGGAACTCAAATCCGAATCCCAGAAATCCTGGACTGGTCGCGAACGCACAGAGACGTCTCGACTCAGCGAGAAGGAACAGCAGCAGGGCAAAGTTCTGGCTGAACTCGCCAAGGAAGTCGCCACGCATCCGCTGATGCAGGAATCAGCACAGAAACTGCAGGACATTAGTGAGCAACTGCGCGAACAGATCCCCAACGAATTGGACAAAGCTGTTGATGCGGATCGGCGTCAGGCGAGCAACGAGCTCAACAAAGCGGCCGAGCAACTCCAACAGGCGGCACGTGACTTAGCGGAACAAATTGAAGAGATCGAAAAGCGGGCTCAACAGGAACAGGATCTCGCAGAATTAAATCGTCTGGCTTTGGAAGCCGAACAACTGGCGAAGGATTCCGAACAACTCGACAAAGACCGCCGTCAACCGGAGAACCAGCCGGAAGAAATGTCAGACCAAGACTGGCAACAGGAACTCGACCAGCGACAGCAGGAACTCAGCCGCGAACGCGAAGACCTCAGCAAAGATCTGGGCCAGCTACTGCAGGACCAACCAGAACTGCTGGAGTCCGCTCAGCAGGCGCAGCGAGAACAACTGGCGGAACTGTCGGAAAAGGTCCGCGAACTCGCCGAGCAACAAAACCGAGTTGCCACCGGGGTCAATGAAGAAGCCAAAGAAGCTGCCCGGGACGCTCGCCAAATCGCGAAGCAATTGCAGCAAGCGAAGCAGGCGGCTGAGAAACTGAACGCTCAAGCAAAGCAAAAAGACGAAGACGCGTCACCGCCAGACGTACAACCGTTGCAGGATGCAATCAAACAACTCCAGCAGGGCAATCTGGCTGAGCCACAACAGAGCGTGGACGAGGCGGCCAAACAGTTTCGCAACCAGAGTCAGCAACAATCGCAGGACACTGCAGTCGCCGACCAGTCGCAACAGGTGGCAGACCGCCTTGAGGAGATCAGCAAGCAAATCGAAAGCCTGAAGCGACAACGCGGCGCAGAAGACGTGTCTGGCAATAATGAACAGGCTGCGGCGGACGGAAAAGCTTCTGAGGGCCAGGATCGTGGAAATGAAAATGATGAAGCGGCCGCCAACGAAAGTCAGCCAGCCAATGCAAACGCTGCTCAACCGCAGGCAGATCCAGTCGGCGATATGTTGAAACAAGTTGAAGCACTGGCAGCCGCTGCAAAGCAGAATGTGGATCGTCTGAATGCTGATCCGGCCGCGAATAGCTCGGCAAAGAAAAACGCTGAAGCAGCGGCACAACAAGCGAAACAAGGAAGCCAGGAAGCGGCGGCTGGACAGTTCAACAAGTCGGCAGCTCAACTGCGCAAGGCAGCTCAGGCGACTAAGCAGGGCGCGGCGAAGTTGAACCAGCCAGCTCTGGCCGATCAGCAAAAGCAGATGCAGGGCCTCGGTGACGAACTCAACCGAACGGCCGACATGCTGCAGGACATGCAACAGGACGATGCCGCTCAGGCTGCAGCGCAGCAGGGGACTCAGCGGCGTATTGCCGAATCAGTCGACAAGCTGCCTCAGCAACTGTCCGACATGTCCGAACGCCTCAACATTCCCGAACTGCAGATGGCGGCCGAAGCCGAACAAACTCAGTCGGCTCAACAGGCGGCCGCTCAGGCACAACAAAGCAGTCAGCAGGCTTCGTCGCAATTGCAACAGGGCCAGTTGCAGCAGGCCGGACAGGCCGGCAAGCAAACGGCTCAGGAATTAGACCAACTGGCGGAATTGGCTCAGCAAGCAGGTCAACAGAAAAGCCAACAGGATTCACCCATCCCCAGCGAAGTCGGGGAGAGTGTGGCCGATGCATTGCAGGATCTGCAGCAGGCGGCTTCGGCCATGAAACAGAATTCGAATCAGAAACAGGCAGCCGGCGAAAAGAGTCAGTCTGCAGAACAGGGAGCCAACGCGCAGCAGGGACAACAGCCCGGCGAAGGTGATCCGTCTGCGTCGACCGATGGGCAACCCGGCGAACAAGGTCAGCCTGGTCAGAACGGCCAGCCAGGCGATCAATCGCAGTCGGGCCAGCCCGGTCAGCCGCAACCGGGTGACCCAAAAACAGGCAACGATGGTCAGCCGGGCCAACCTTCCGGCAGCCAGCAACTATCGGAAGCCGCCAAGGCGCTGGCTCAGGCCGCGAAAGATTCGTTGCCGCAGCAGTTCACGCCCGGCCAGACTTCTGACGGAAGCGATTCGTCAGCCGGTCGAGCGGCCATGGGGAACGCGGCGATGTGGGACGGCCGCACGCCGGATTCCAGCAACGCTCCTGCCGATTCGCGTGACTGGGGCAAGCTGAACGGCGAACTGGATACCGCCACATCCGATCGGCGAGGTATCAGTCGCGACAGCGAATACGAATCCCTGATACGGATGTATTTCCGTGAAGTCGCGAAGGCAACGTCGGAACAGTCCGACAAATAGTTGCGGCACTCAGCCGCGGCCTTGAAGACCTTCTCGCGTGCGCGAAGCAGGCATTCTTGTGGCCTGCGACGTTGTAGAGGGTCCCGCATCTGATTCGGCAGCCGTCGCGCTTTCCCGAATATCTGTTACAGCTTTACTGTCCGTCATGACTGCCTGCGACACCCTGCAAATTGCTGCACAACCGATACCAGCGTGATGACACACAAATCACCAACAACCGCGACGACGATACTTAAACAGCCGGTGACTTCCGCAGCGATGATCATCAGCTTTTGACGCTCAGTCCGCCTGGAACAGGCTCGAACGTCAATCGCAGTTTGGCAGGATGCCCACACTCGCAGGTTCTTCAGGGATGAAAATGAGCAACCAATTCACAGCCGCATTTCGTGCGCAGTCAAAGCAACGAGCCTGCGTTTCCGCAATCCTTGTGGGTTCTATGCTGATATTGCCGGGTTGCAAGATTCCGGCTTTGCGTCGAGCTTTGCCAGCGCAAGCACTGCCACAGCACTACAGTCTCAACAACGGCGCGGTCCTCTGGAGTCACGAGACCGGAAGCCACATTGACGACCTCGACAATGGCCGTCCCGCCGACGCAACAGATTCAAATCGAACAACCGCACCAGAAAATGAAACAGGTGCTGAAGGCGACGCCGCCGAATCAGGTGATAAGACGGCTCGACTGAAAAGCTTTTTCAGCCCCATCAAACTGGCCAGCCTGGTGAAGTCGGACAGCAACGACACCGACAATCCTCATGAAAAAGCCACAGCCCCCGGTGCTGTCGCAAGCGTCGGCAAGGATGACAACCCAACGTCGACAGCGGTCGCTGCGGCATCCACCGACGACACGGCCGATACGCCGATTCCTATCCTGCCGCCGATTGAGATGGAAGCAGGCGTCACCAGCGTGGAAAGTTCGGCCCAACTTCCGCTCAATCAATTCTTCGACGACCCCTTTCTGATCGGCTTGATCAATCAGGCATTGGCGGGCAATCAGGAACTAAAAATTCTGGCCGAAGAGATCAATATCTCGAACAACGAAGTCTTTGCTCGCAGCGGAGAATACCGTCCCTTCGTCACGCTTGGCGCGGGTGCGGGGATCGAAAAGTCCAGCCGCTTCTCGCGCGATGGAGCCGTCGAAGATCTGTTGCAGGCCGCTCCCGGTCGCGGCTTTCCAGAACCGCTGCCCGACTTTCTGGTTGGTGCAAACGTGTCATGGGAACTGGACATCTGGAACAAATTGCGGAACGCTCAAAGTGCGGCCTGCATGCGTTATCTCGGTAGCCGGGAAGGACGTAACTACATCGTGACCCGCATGGTCGCTGAAGTCGCCGAAAGCTACTACGAACTTCTGGCGTTTGATAACCGACTGATGACTCTGGAAAAAACGATCGAGATCCAGGAGCACAGTCTTGAAATCGCCAAAGCCAAAAAGGCGGCCGGCCGCGGTACCGAACTGGCCGTTCAGCGATTTCAGGCTGAGGTCCGCAAGAACCAAAGTGACCGGCTGATTATTCAGCAGGAAATCGTCGAAGCCGAAAACCGAATCAACTTCCTGCTCGGTCGCTACCCGCAGCCGGTCGAACGAGCGTCTGTGGAATACATCGATCTGAACCTGAACGCATTAAGTGCAGGTCTGCCATCGCAACTGCTTCAGAACCGAGCCGACATTCGCCAGGCCGAACGAAACGTGGCAGCGGCTGGACTGGACGTTCAGGTTGCTCGAGCGCGTTTCTATCCTTCGCTGGGCCTACGTGCCGGAGTCGGCCTGAACGCTTTCAACATGAAGTATCTGCTTTCGACACCGGAATCGCTGATCTACAACGCCACACTCGATCTGGTTGGCCCGCTCATCAATAAGCGAGCCATCAAGGCGGACTATTGCAGCGCCAATGCAGCTCAGTTGCAGGCGATCTACGACTACCAGCAAACCGTCCTGACGGCTCATATCGAAGTCGTCAACCACATGACCAAGGTGGAAAACTACCGCCAAAGCATCGAGATAAAAAAACAGCAACTGGCCGCGCTTGAAGCATCCGTGGATACCGCCAGCAAACTGTTCCAGAATGCTCGGGCAGAATACGTAGAAGTCCTTCTGGCTCAGCGAGAAATGATGGAAGCTCGAATGCTGCTGATCGAAACCAAGCAGCAGCAACTTGCAGCCGTCGTCAACGCCTATCAGGCTCTTGGCGGTGGAGGTTTCTAAATCACGCGGCCAGCATCGTGACCGGTCTGGCAACCCAACGTTGTATCACCATCGTGCGTAAAGGAAGTCGGCGGACTGCAGGAATGTGCATTCACCTGCAGGTTCTTGCAGCGAAAGTGGAGCACCGCACTATAAAGCTGCCGCCGACATCGATGCGGCAGTTGGCATCTTATGACCATGCGACCGAACGGCATCCACAATCAAATCCGCTGCTTCTTCCAGACTCAGCTTTTCCACATTAATGACCAGGTCGTACATGTGCGAATCATCAACCGCGTGGTGGAAATGTTCTTTGATGTACGCTGCCTGTTCGCGGTCGGCGGCCGCGATGGCTGCTTGAGCCGCCTTGTGGTCGATGCCACGTTCCTTCGCAATGCGCCGTGCTCGAAATTCGGCGGGAGCCACAACGCGGACGCTCAAGCCGTGTTCCGGAGGCAGAATAAAGCGTGCTCCCCGACCGACCACAATCACGTTGCCGTGCTGAGCGGCCAGCATCAGGAGATGGTGCAGCCGATGGACGTATCGTGCTGACGTCCACTGTTTTCCTCCCATCCAGCCGGTCAGCATTTCTTCGATCCAGCCGATATGCCGCTCGTCCGCGATTTCCACCAGGTTACGCGGCGTTCCGTACCGCTCCGCAAGGTAGTCAACAATTTCCCCATCCAGCACGTCCCAACCGAGTCTGTCGCCTGCCATCCGAGCAATCTGGCCGCCTCCGGAACCAATTTCGCGGGCGACAGTGACATACGGGCCAATCGTTTCGTGACCGGTCGGATCTGCAACTCGGTCTTGAACGTGTTTCGCGTGGATCCACTTTCGGATGTTTCGTTCAGCCAGCTCGTCTGCAACAGAATGATGTGCCGTCATGCTTTTGCTCCAGTCAATGTCAGAGATTCCAGTCACATACAGATGACCGAATAACTCCCTGACCAATTGCAACCGGTGTGCCACAACGCACGCCCATCGTGAATTCCCTCTCGTTTCTGATCAGAAGGTCGGGTTCATGTTGTTGTTACAAAAATTGTCGATTAGCTTGCGCGCAATAGTCGCGAAGAGCTATAGAATGAAGGCGCAGGCGCCTACCACCAGAATGAAGCTCAGCCAGATCTCCAGGGAATGCCATGATATCGAAGACAGCAGAATACGCTTTGCGAGCGGTTACGTGTCTTGCCACCGACACCGAACGCCCAGCGTCTGCCGACGTATTGGCGGAGAAAACAAAAGTACCGCGCCGCTATCTGACTCGCGTCCTGCAGGACCTGGCAGGGCAGGGTTTGGTCACGTCACGCAGCGGTCCCGGCGGCGGCTATGTCCTGGCATCGGCGCCAGAAAAAGTGACGATTCTGGATGTCATCAATGCGGTGTCTCCGCTGGAACGCATCAACTCGTGCCCGCTCGGACTTCAGTCGCACACATCACTATGCCCGTTGCACGCGGAGCTCGACAAAGCGTTCGCCGCTACCGAAGCCGCTTTTGCGGGCGTAACAATTCGTGAGCTTTTAGATTCCACAAATCCCATCGTGCCGCTACGCGAAGTGGCTCGATGAAGCAGCCCATCACGGGGTACCACACGGACAGCGATGGCCATTGCGTCGCGCAATTAAGGTGTGGTCACAATCAGCATGTGCGCCATGATCCGCCATGGACGGTTCGTGAATGGGTGACGACCGCCGCAGGGCGTGCACAAATGTTGGGGTACCAACTCGACTGCCTGAAGTGCGACGAACTCGCGCCACCGGACGACAGGCCCGAAAAAATCGCCTCGCAGCAACGTCAAAAAAACGACTGAAGTTCCGTCACCTGGAAATCGTCAGCACGACTTCGTCGATCGTGCCATCGTACGGGAAGTCGCCAGCATATTCGCCGACCTTGCCTCTTAAATCTCGGCCCACCTGCAGCCCATCGATAGGCATTGTGTCGAGCACGCCGTTGATCTTCCCGCTCAGCAATTCCGTATCGTCCGCTCGCACTTTGACGGCGCCGTCTTTTTGAATTTCTGCTGTGAGCAGGCAAGGGGCTGAAGGAGCGTCTCCGTCCAGAGTAAACAGCTTTCCGCTCTTTCGCAGAGCAAACCAGAGGCGGCCGTTTTGCTGGTAAAGTGCGAAACCGGCCGCCGAACCTCCCTGAGCCAACAGCACGCCTTGCTGGCCAACTTTGCTAAGCTTGACGGTGAACCGGAACGCTTTTCCGTCCAGCATGGGCGATTTTTCTCGCGGCAGATCCGCATCTGCTGCCAACTGAAAGCGTTTCTTCTTTGATAGTTTCGTGGTGTGAGTCATGCCGTAGTATGGAATCAATGGCAGCACCATCGCTCGTTCGGCGTACTTGTGCCACATGGCCGCAAGAGTGCGAACGCGGGCTGGTTCGGATGCAGCAAGGTCGTTCAATTCAGCGCGGTCGTCGGCAACGTTGTATAGCTCCCACGGTCCGTCATTGCCCTTCGCCACCAGCTTCCAGTCGCCCACTCGGACGGCGCGGTTGCCTTCGTGTTCCCAGAAGATCGCTTCGCGTTCGATTTCTTCGCCAACGAATGTTGGCTTCAGGCTGCGGCCTTCTAACGGCGTGATTGGCTTGCCAGAAAATTGATTCGGGTAGGTTGCTCCAGCCAGATCAACACACGTGGCCATGATGTCGACAAGGTGTCCCGGTTGATGTTCGAGCTCGCCGTGACGTTTGATTCCTCGCGGCCAGTGAGCGATCAGCGGCGTGCTGATTCCGCCTTCGTGAACCCAGTGCTTGTATTCACGAAACGGCGTGTTGGAAACGTTTGCCCAGCCCTTGCCATAAGCGATGTAGGTGTCAGCTGGACCTGGCATCGCGCCGGGCCCCTGAATCAGTGGCCAACCATCTCGCGTCTTCTTCGGAATCATGTCGAACTGAAGTTCTTCCTTCGTCATGGCAGCGTCGGGTTTGAGTGGCCGTTGTTCGAGCCCCTTTTTCGCTCGCCGGCCCAGACCTTCTGCACATCCGCCGTTGTCCTGCAAGAATAGAACAAGCGTGTTGTCCAGCGCGTCAGTTTCCTTCAGGCTGTTGACGATCTTCCCAATGCCTTGGTCCATTCGGTCAATCATCGCAGCATAAACTTCCATGCAGCGAAGTTCCCAATCGCGATGTTGAACCTTGTCCCAGTCTTCAGCCTGCGGTGACAGTTCGATGTCTGCAGGCACCACACCCAGTTCCTTCATCTTCTGAAGTCGTGATTCGCGAAGAGCCGCGTATCCTTCGTCGTACTTTCCTTTGTACTTTTTGATGTCTTCCGGAAGAGCATGCATTGGCCAGTGAGCCGCCGTATAAGCCACATACATGAAGAACGGTTTGTCGGGCTGGTTCTGCTGGTGCTCGCGCACATAACGCACGGCGTGGTCGCTAATCGCATCCGTGTAGTAGTAGGTGTCCGGCTGGTATTCCGGATCGTTGATCGGAGAAATCTGGGTGTTGTCGCGCGTCAACGAGTTCGGATCATAGAAACTGCCCGCTCCGTGGATGGTGCCGTAAAAGCGATCGAAGCCGCGTTGTCGTGGCCAGTTGAGTTTCTGGCCGTCAGGCCTCACGTCCGTGGTGACGTGCCATTTCCCCGACATGTAGGTTCCGTAGCCTGCAGTCTTCAACACTTCGGCCAGTGTCAGGCAGTTGCGGTTCAGTTCGCCGCGATAGCCGTCGTGGCCGCTGTCGCTCATCATGTGGCCGATGCCTGCCTGATGCGGATACAAGCCTGTCAACAGGGACGCTCGCGTGGGGCAGCAGCGAGCCGTGTTATAGAACTGAGTGAACCTTAAGCCGTTGTCCGCCAGCCCATCCAGCACGGGCGTGGATATTTCACCTCCATAGCACCCGATGTCGGAATAGCCCATATCGTCGGAAAGAATCACGATGATGTTAGGTCGGTCAGCAGCTTGGGCCAGAGCAGAAATAGACCAGGCACACAGAAGCAGGAGAGCATGGTTCGAAGACAACATGAATAGCCCTTTTGAAGCGATGTTAGTGCCGGTTCCGGCCGTCGTTCCGTCGGCGTCAACGTAAATAGTATCGCCACGTTGCTAAAGTCCAAGTCATCGCAACTGAGTCGCGGAGGGCCAGTGTTTTGCTTCCAGAACTCCGCGATATATGATCTGTTTTCAGTCGACCTGAGTCCGCCGCCACGCACTGCGAATTCCGCTGGGCGGCCCCGAAACTAACCTCCACAGGCTACCGACGCAGCTCTCGAATCGACGCATCATTCATGACAGCAAAGCTGAAGATTTGGCGAACCACGAGACCTGTCGCCGGCTTGCGATGCCAATCACCAAGGGTGTGGTACCACGCGAGCATGTAGGCCGAACCAAATAGCGGCCTGCAGTAATTCTCGCCCCCGTTCGGCACAGCTCATCAAGAGACACGGCAACGGGTGGAACTAAAATCCAGCGTAGTCGGCGCATGGATAAAAAGCCCAGAAAGACGCGTATTCGCCATTGAATCCAGTGGTAAACTCGGGATGGTAGTCGCCTGTCAGCAATCGGGCCGGCAAATCAGCTGAGAAATGTGCGGTGCGAGGATGGGCCAGGTCCTGATCGATAAACAGTTCGCACGGCACACCACGCGCCGCCGCGATGCTCATCTATTTTGACGCGGCGATCACCGTCCGGCAGGAAAAGGCCGCTTTCCACGAGTCCAATTTTGTACATAATTTCCTCGCATTTTCCTGTCGCTCGATGCATTGAACGAGAAACAATCAACCTTAAACGTGGTCGCTCGTTCCTCACGCTTTTCATCTCTGGAATTCCACATGTCGTATTTGCGTTCATTCTTCGAAGAAGGAGGCCCGAAATTTGGAGCGTGGAAACGGTTACCTCAAAGTCGCCGTTTCATCGTTGACTTCATGCACTTCGCTAAACGAGTTCCCAGCCAGGCGCTGACTCGCAACTTCCGTCTCGGCGACATGCCTCAGTTGCGGACGAGTCTGAAATCCCGAATCGGCTGGGCGGCCATATTCCTCAAAGCGTATTCGGTGATGGCTGCGAGACACCCGGACCTCAGACAGGTGTTCATGAAATATCCGTGGATGCATCTGTACGAACATCCGCACCAACTGGCGCGAGTTGCCGTTGCTCGCCCATACAAAGGCAACGATTGGATCTTCTTTCAGTGCATCAGTGATGCGCACAAGAAATCGCTTTCTGAAATTCAGGCGATCCTCACAGCGGCCGCAACCGATCCCGTGGAAGACATTCCGCTGTTTCGGCTTCAGTATGTCTTTTCTATGCTGCCATCATTTCTCAGACGCATGGTCTGGTGGGGCGTCCTGCATATTTCAGGGGCCATCCGATGCGGGCAAACTGGAACCCTTGGCTTCACGACGGTTGCGTCAAGTGGAGGCATCAGTATCCATCCGCCATCTGTAGGCAACATTATTCTGACGTACGGCCCGGTTGACGACACAGGAGCAGTTCGAGTCACTCTTGTTTATGACCACCGGGTTTACGATGGCCTCACGATCGCGAACTACCTGGCGGAATTCGAAGAAGTGATGAATCAGCAGATCACGACGGAGCTGATGGAACTTCAACAGAAGAAACAGCCGGCTGAGCCAGTGCTGGAGTGTTAAGACACGTGCTGCCTGTCGTAGCGCTTGCCGGCGCGTGAGGAACAAGCGTTTGGGACGATGAAGGCCGTTTCCCACGAGCCCAAACCGTCAATAACAAAACGGAAACTGCTCGAACCGCGACGCGGTCAACTGCCACTTAGAATTGCGTCCAGCCAACTGCGAGAGCTATCCCACGCCGAGTCGGTGGCAACCGTTTCGGCGTCGCTTGGACTTGATGGTTCGAGCGTCTGCGAACCGGCTTCTGACTGTCCGAAAAGTCTTGAAGCCTGTTCCGCACTTTGGTTCTTCGTAGGCAGTGAAGTGGCTGCGAAGTCGGCGGATGGTCGTGCTGTCGATGGGGAAACCGTTTCGCGGGAAACTTCGTCCGACGACGCCTGAATTTTACGACCGGCCGTTCGGCTGATGTTTCTGCCAGTGTCTCCGCCGGCATTGTCTCCGCTGGCGCTGTTGCCAAGTGCGTTGATTCTGGCTCGAATTTCCGCAGCTGTCAGCAAGCTGCTGCCCTTGGACTGGTCAATCTGAACATTCGTGCCGGCCAGCTTGACCAGGTGGATCAGAAACGAGTCGTTGGCGTCGAAGTCTCCATCGCCATCAACGTCGGCGGCAGGATCCAGGGCCGCGATGTTGTCCCGAATCCGAGTTGCCGTGAGGGGCGAACTGCCTTTCGACTGATCGATTTGAACGTCGGTGCCGGAAAGCTGAGTCAGATGAATCAGGAAGGTATCATTGGCATCAAAACCGCCACTGCCATCGACGTCACCTGGCGAACTGTTCGGTGAGACGCCGAAAACAACATAGGCTTCACCTGCATCCAGGCGACCGTTCCCGACAGAATCTGCATACCGAGCACCGATGATGAGATCGTCAACTCCATCGTCATTCACATCGCCGGCACCACGCACCATGATGCCGCTTTCGTCACCTGCGTCGATGCCAAACAAGATCTGGTCGGCCGTTCCTGGTACACGCAGGTCCAGTGTTTGCGGGAACACGGCACGGCCAAAAATGACGTACGTTTCGCCAGCGCCCCCGGTCTGGTTTACGGCTCCGTCACCACCGCGCGCGCTGATGGCGACGTCATCGAAGCCATCTCCGTTCAGGTCGCCGACGATGTCAATGTCGCGTCCACTTTCGTCGCCGGCATCGACTCCATAAAACGTGACTCCCGCAGCGCCCAGAGTTGCCAGATCAATTGTAGCTGGCAGTCCGGGGCCACCGAAAATGATGTGAGATTCTCCAGCGTTCAATCGCGTGTTGTCTTTCGAATCTGCTCCGACGACACCAATCACAATATCGTTATGCCCATCGCCATTCACATCACCTCCACCACGTGAATAGTGCCCCGAGAAATCGTGAGCATCCACGCCATAGATGGTCACATCAGCGGCTCCATCCGTTGCAAGGTCGATCGACGCCGGGAGCGAACGATTACCGTAGATGATGTAACTTTCGCCTGCCCGGTTCGTGTTGTCGTCGCGACCATCCGTATAGCGTGCTCCGATTATCAGGTCGTCAATGCCATCGTCGTTCACATCGCCGAGCCCCGCGATTGACACTCCGGACTCATCGCCCTGTTGAGCGCCAAAAATTCGCATCACGCCCGACGTTGCCGTGGCAAGATCAATCGTCTGAGGCAACGTGCTGCCGCCAAAAATGACATGCGTTTCGCCCGCCTTGTCCCGAGCATTGTTGACGGAATCTGCCCAGATCGCGCCTACAGCGAAGTCAGGAAATTCGTCGCCGTTGATGTCTCCGATCTCAGCAACGGGGTTGCCGGTGAGATCGTTCAGATCGGAACCCTTAATCGTAATTCCTGCTGATCCCAGGCTGGCAAGATCGATGGACTTCGGCAGATCCGGTCCTCCGAAGACAACGTAGGCACTTTCACCTCCCAGCGCTCCGATAATGATGTCGCTGTACGTATCGCCGTTGATGTCAGCCGCGTCGACATAATGAGCCGTGATGTCCCCCAGGTTGGCTCCGTGAATGATGACACCGCGGTCACCGAGATTCGCCAGATCGATCGTTTCCGGCAGATCTTCACTACCGTAGATCAGGTATGCCTCACCACTTTCCGAACGTTGATTACCGACGGAATCGGCCTTGTTCGCGCCGATCAAAAAATCGTCGATGCCGTCGCCGTTCACGTCACCGGCGCTATTTACGGACTGCCCAAGTTGATCACTAGCATCGGCCCCGAAAACGGTGACGCCTTTCGAACCAAGGCCAGACAGATCCAGGACTTCCGTTTCCGGAATCATGTCAGGCAAAGTCAGGACGATGTCATCACCAGTGCCACCGACGTAGCTGATCGTGGCGTTGAAGAATTCCGGCAGAGTGGCTCCTTCGGGCAGACCGGCAAACGTTCCGGAGCCGCCGGTGCGACTAACAATCATCAGTACGTCGTTTGCTTCGGCGTGCCATGTCGGAATCCATCGCGTTTGCAGAGAAACGTTTGCCCCGATGTCGACTCGCCCTGTCGAACTTATTTGATCGTGGAACCCGCCACCTTCACCCGGTGTGTTGCCGGCCGCTTCAATCAATAACGTCGATCCGTCATCAAGTCGCAGATCACCACCGACATCAAATTTGCCTGTTGGCTGGCCGGGAGTCATTGCCCCGCTGACCGTGACGGCCGGAGCTGTGATGTCGATGCCTGCCTCATCGCGAAAAGTTCCGCCGAAGATGGAGACTGGATCATAAAAAGTTGCGGTGTCGATCGCGACAACGGATTCCGCGTTCGTCAGTCCCGGTGTCCCGATCGTGATAGAAGTGAAGCCGGGCTGAAGCGTCGCCAATTCCGCATCGGTGAGATTCAAGTCTGGCGAACCGACAGCAATCGCGCCTCCGAGGCTGATGGACGACAAAGGCAGTCCCGGCTGTCGTGGTTTAAGTTCGAATGTTCCTGTTGACTGAATAATCGCCGCGGGGTGGATGTCGATCGTGTCCGTGACGAGACTGATATTTCCCGTCGACAACAAGTGTCCAAGGACCGTATTTTCACCGAGATGCAAAGCATCCACGGTTCCGGCAGCAGCAGCAGCAGCGATGTGAACATTCCCCGAACCCGTTGAAGAAACCTTGGCTCCGGACGTCGTATCGCCCCTCAAGCTCACACCATGACTGTTCAAGCCGCTTCGTGAATCTCCGGTGAGAGTTATGTCGCCGTCGGTCGAAACGATAGTCACTTCGTTGTGGATGGTTACGCCGTGATGAAAGTCGCCGGGCGTATTGCTGCTGGTTCCTGTAATCGTAATGGGGCCTGAATTCGACAGGATCACGGTGCCTGTCCCCGCGATGTCCACGCCGCTGAGAAAATCAGCAGCAACGGTTCCTGTTCCGGCCGATCCAACAATATCAATGGCTGCCGTCCCCAACGCCTGGACAGTCGCGGCCAGCCACAGCCCACCGTTGGCATTGCCGGTAGTCGTCCCTCCACCTTCCCCAGACAGCGTAATATCTCCGTCGAAAGTCCGAATTAGCGGCGAACTCCCGAGCACGACCAGCCCGCCATTGTTTGCCGCCCCGGTCCCGCTGACTCCCGTGAGGGTAATTGTCCCGGCATGGACTCCCGTGCCCGTCGATTCAATGATCTCAAAGTTTTCCATATGCATGCCATGGTTATTTGAACCCGTAGCAGTACCTCCGGTTCCCTGCAAATCGATGTCACCATTGATGCTGCGAATGACCGTGCCTGATCCAAAGGTAACTCCGTTGTTCCAGTCGGCACCGGAGCCGCCCGTGCCAGTGACAGTAATCGCCCCCGCTTCGGCCCCTGTCGCGGTCGAATTGATTGTCGCTCCGTTAGTCATTTGCACGCCACCGTTATTGCCGCCGTCACCGCTGCCGCCAGTTCCTGCAATTGTAATGGCACCGGCAGCAACGCTAACCTCGGTCGCTGCGCCGGACACAGTGATTCCTCGGCTTGAATCGCTGCCACTACCACCGATACCCACGATGTCGATTGATCCCGTTCCCTGTGATTCGACCGGTGCGCTTAGCCAAACGCCGCTGTTAAGAATTTCGTCGCCCGCGCCGCCCGTCCCGGTGAGTGAAACGCCCCCATCCTGACTGGTGATTTGCGAAGTTTCACCATTGATCAAGACGCCAAGGTTGGAATGAGTGCCCGTCCCTCCGCGACCGTCAATCGTAATCTCACCCGCATGTTCGCCAGTGCCGGTCGATTCAATCACGCCGAATCCGCTCATACTGACTCCGCGATTACTGTCACCCGACCCCAGTCCCCCTTGCCCGGACAGTGCGACGTCTCCGTCGACGGTTCGGATTGAAGCGTCGCTGCCCATTGCGAGTCCCAAATTCCAGTTCGTTCCGGAACTGCCGGTTCCTGTGATAGCGATAGCACCGGCGTCTGATCCTGTTCCCGTGGACTCAATCAAGGACGCATCGGTGATATGCACGCCGTAATTGTTAGCGCCGGTGCCGCTTCCAGTGCCTGTAATCTCAATATCGCCGCTAACGCTGGACATTGTGGAAGAACTCGCGACTTGAACGCCATGATTGTTAGCGTCTCCGGCACCGCCTGTTCCGGTGATAACGACGTCACCTGCATTTGGGCCTGTGCCCGTCGACTGAATCGTGGCACCCATTAAGAGGTAAACGCCTCGATTGAAATCGCCGTCTCCAGTCCCGCCCTGCCCCGTGATCACGATGTCGCCGTTCCGCGTGGACATTAAGGCCGGGCCCTGCAGTTTCACTCCCTCGTTTCGATCATCCCCATCACCTCCGGCTCCGAAGATGGTGACGGCCCCGTCCAACGTAAGTACCTCGCCCTCTGCCGAAGAGACGATGACACCGTGATTGTGCGTCGTTCCTGTTCCGCCAGTGCCTGCGATCGTGATCGGAGCAGCGTTGACACCTGTCCCCGTCGATGAAATTCGCCCCTGAATGTCGAGTCCTCGATTAATATCGCCAGTGCCATTGCCGCCCCCTTGGCCCGTCACAGAAATCGCCCCGGAAACGCTGCGGATTTCTGCTGGCTGGTTGTTTACTTCCGAGACATTGGACAGTCTCACTCCACTATTGCTTTCTGTCCCGCTACCGCCGGTGCCATCAATCGTGATGGTGGCCGCATTCGAATCGGTGCCCGTTGATTCCACCACTGCCGCGCTGGAAAGGTGGACGCCTCGGTTGGAACTTTCCGTTCCATTGCCACCGGCCCCGACGACCGAAATGTCGCCGTCGACACTTGAAACTCTGGTGCTTCCGTCCATCAGTACGCCAATGTTGTAAGCAACCGCATCGCCACCAGTCCCAGTGATCGAGATCGCTGCCGCGTCATCCCCAGTCCCCGTGGATTCGATGATTGAAGCCTGAAGAATCACAACACCGTAATTCGAATTGCCAGTTCCTTGACCGCCATCGCCCGTGATTACGATGTCGCCCGCGGCGCTGGCAACGGTAGAAGCGGATTCAATAAGCACTCCGTTGTTGCGACGTGTGCCGGACCCTCCGAGTCCGTTCATGGCAATCGTGCCAGCCAAGGGCGTTGTCGCGGTTGATGAAATGACTGAGCCATTCTCCAGCCAAACGCCGACCCTAAAGTCACTTGCTGGTCCGGCGCTGGTGCCGGTTCCGGTCAGCAGGATCTGGCCCTGGCCTGTGCTGGTGATCGCTGCGTTATCCAGGCCAATACCTCGCAGATCGCCTGAGGCATCGCCTTCGTTCAGTGCGGTAAGCTGAATGTCGCCGTCATTGGTGGTCAGACTGCTGCCGTCGAACAAACGGATGGATCTGTCAGTGGCAATCGCCAGATTGAAGTCTCCAAAATGACTGGCTCCTTCAAACCCGACGGCCTGGTCCCCGGCGATTTCACCGGTCAGGTCGACCGCAAACGAATGCTGATAGGCGTGGCTGCCGCTGTCGTTGAAACGCAGCGAGGCCCCTGAAGCACTGTCGGTGATGTGAACCGATGAGTAGGCCGCAAGATCGTTCAAAATCAGCGAATTGGTGCCGAAGCCAGCGAAGGCAGCAGCGTCCGCGACGCCAGCGTCCGTAAAGTTGTTCGAATCAGAAGCCAGAGCGTAGCTGTCTCCTTGAGACACAATCGATAGCTGTTCGTTTTCAGACAGCTCAATTTGCAAAGTGCCGTTGTCATCAGAAACAGCGGCCAACAGCGTCCGCAGTTCCAGAACTTCAATGCCGCGTTGGGGCACTCGCTTGCGGCGACGGGCGGATTCCTGCGTGAGCACAGAACGAAGACGTTGCATCAGCGGTCGGCAAAACATGTGGTGTGTACCTCTGGTGGTAGCGAGCCTGGCATCGTCGTGAGCAGGAATATGCGCCCCGCAATTTCGACGGCCCAATGTTTGAGAAAGCCCAGTGCCTCAATCCATTCGAACTGCCGCTGAGAAGCGTTGCATTGGCGCTTACGAAGTCGATTCGAGCACGGCACGCTTCGTTCCAGAGGAAGTCTAAACCTGTGGCAGGTTCGATCCCAGTATGTAGCGGGAATTTCCCCCAAGGGCGGTCTGTGAACCAGCAGAATCGGCGTGTTAAACCTTAGCGATATAAGCGATTGGTCCAGTTATTCCATTGAAGCAAAGTTTGGCGGTCGATCTGACGATATCGGATATGACGGTTTGTCGTGCCGCGTGCCGGGACGGGGATATAGCCCCGTAAAACGGACAGGTGGCAATGACAGGTCGAGTGGCAACCAGCGGGTGCTGGCTGTCAGGAAGTGTGAACTTTGCAGAGGTTGGCGGAGACTCCGCCGCTGGGGGACAGGTCGAGTGCAGAAGCCGCATACCAGAATGACAGCGATGTTGTTGCTGGCATCCATGCTACTGCAGGGATGCGCGGCCGGTCCGTTTCGCCTTCAGTATTTATGGCCAAACGACGACGGGCTGTCTTACTACGTCGATAAAGCGTCGGCCATCGAATATCCCGTCGAAACATCCGAAGAACCAACTGATCCTCTACTCTTCAACGCGCCGCGAAATATCCGCAGTCCGGAAGAAGCCACTCCACGAGAAATCAAGCTGAACGAATGCATCCGCCTCGCACTGGCAGAATCTGCTGCGATTTTGGATGACGCGTCGTTTGGTTCGCCCGGCAATCCGATTCTGTCGCGCCCCGCACAGGCGGCTTCGATCTTTGATCCGGCCATTCAAAATACGGGCTTCCTGTTTGGTAACCGAGGTGTCGAGGCAGCCCTGGCTGACTTTGACGCTCTGGCCACCACCAGCATTACCTGGGGCCGCGACGAAGTTCCTCAAAACGTCGCCAACAGCGGAATCCTGCCTGGTGGAACACTGACGCAGGAAACAATGTCGTACCAGTCTCGGCTTGAGAAACCTCTGGTGACTGGTGGTACCGTATCGCTCGAACACCAGTTGAACTATGACGGCAACAACCGTACCCCTGGAACTCAGTTATTCCAGTCGTCGTATTCAGGACTGGTTCAGGCTCGCATCAGGCAACCGCTGCTGGCGGGTTCAGGCGTGGAATTCAACCGGATCGCGGGTCCTCAAAACCAGAGTCTTCGCGGTGTCTCCGGCGTTTCTCAGGGTGTCTTGATTTCGCGAATCAACAACGACATTTCGTTGACAAATTTCGAGCAGAATGTCCTGACGTTGGTCCGCGACGTTGAACAACGCTACTGGGATCTGGACCTGGCTTTGCGATTGTATGAATCTGAAAAAGATGCGTTCGATCAACTGGTCGAATACCGCAACTTCCTGAAGAGCCGCAACGAAAGCGGCGTGCCGATTCTGCAGACGGAATCTCAGATCTTCCAGGCAGAAGCTCGTCTGCGAGGTTCGTTAACAGACGTGTTGGGAGCCGAAGCTCGACTCCGCCGTCTATGTCATCTGCCGCTAAACGACGACACCTTCCTGTACCCCGCCGACCCACCAACGGAAGCAGAACTGAATCCGATGTGGGAAGCTTCTCTACAGGAAGCACTGTCTCACCGCGTTGAGCTGCGACGGCAGAAATGGGAAATCAAGAGTCTGGAACTGCAGCTGACAGCGGCCGAAAGCCTGACTCGCCCACGCCTGGACATGGTGTCTCAGTACCGTCGCAACGGACTGGGCAATCGAGCCTACGGCGGCGGCAATACACTGGGCGGCGACATTGGCAGCGGACAAAACGAAGGCTGGGACATTGGCGTTGAATTCTCAGTGCCAATTGGCCTGCGGACGGCTCGCATTCAGCAAAGCAACTATGAAATGCGACTTCGCAAAGCCAAAGCGATGCTGGGCGAACAGGAACGAGAAATCGCGTACGAACTGGCCGAAGCCATGCGAGAAATGCAGCGGTGGTATGAACTCGCCGACAGCACGACTCGCCGGATCAAAAAGTCTGAGGACTATGTCTTCCTGGCTGATCAACAGGTCAAGAACCAGGAATACGGCAGCCCGGAACTGTTCAATCTGTTGCTGCAGGCAAAAATTCAGCACCGAGACGCCGAACAGGCCTACATGCAGAGCATCATTTCGTACAACAAAGCGATCACCGATTTGAAGTTCCGCAAGGGAACGTTGCTGACGGATAACGGCGTCCATCTTGCAGAAGGTAACTGGCATCCAGCCGCCTATCCGATCGCGATGATGCGAGCTGAAGCGAGATCTCAGGCATGGGACGCTCACAAGCTGCAAACGAGCCCGATGGAGTTCGTCGGCCAGGCTGGTGCCAACAGTTGGGAATCACTCGGCAACGAAGCTCGTCCTTCAACGCCAGGAGCCCTCGACGCAGAAAACTTCGACGCGGGACAGGCTGTCTTGCCGGGGCAACCAGTGCCAGAGATTCCACCACCGAACGTGATCCAGCCACAACCGACGCAGCCTCCGACCGGTGGCGATGCACTGCCAGTCCCAGGTAACGATCTGTCCATCCCAATGGACCTGAACCCTCAACCTGTTCCGCCAGCCGGTGATGACCCGATCACGCACCGAACCAATTCACGAGCCGCTCAGCAGGAAGCTCGCTGGCGAGCCGTGGGTGCTGAGAGTCGTCGGTAGGCGCTTCCAGCTGCTCACGTGACGCCGCTTTGTTCGTTCGATAACCTTCCCACGCGAGCCGGATTGTTCCGGCTCTTTTGCGTATTCATGCGTATTCACGGAAGGCGGCGGACATGAGGCTCGGAATCTTCGGCGGGACATTCGATCCCATTCACTACGGACACCTGCTGCTGGCGGAAACGTGCCGCGAAGCACTGGGACTGGATGAAGTCCGTTTCGTGCCCGCCGGAAGCCCGCCGCACAAAACCGATGCAAAAATTACGGACGGGCATGCCCGAGCCGACATGTTGAAGCTGGCGGTGTCCGGGTACCCGGAATACACAATCGATCGGCGAGAATTAAAACGCACCGGCCCGTCGTTCACCGTCGACACGCTGACCGAATTCGCGGCGGAATTACCGGACGCCGAATTGTTCTTTCTGATGGGAGCGGATTCCCTGCGCGACATGCCCGGCTGGCGGGAACCGGAGCGAATCACGGAACTGGCGACGGTGGTAGCCGTCAATCGCCCCGGTTTTCCAGCTCCCGACCAGGCGCAGGTGGTCGATTGGGTCGGAGCAAAAATTGCTTCCGGCATTCGCGTGGTGACAATGCCCGGGGCCGATCTGTCAGCCACAGACCTTCGCAAACGCGCTCAGGAAGGCCGCAGCCTGCGGTTCATGGTCCCGCGAGCCGTCGAAGCGTTTGTCCACGAACACCGGCTCTATGGGGAAAGTCGCCCATAACCGGACCTGCGGCACTTTTTCACCGCTCCGATTATTGCCCAACCCACGGAAACGTCACAAAAACCGGCCGATCCCCGCTTTTTGCGGGCTGGTGAAGTTGCAGGTTCGACGGCGTATGGTGTAGTACACCTGTGAAAACCGGCTGCCGGGCAGCCGACGCTGGCGGGAACGCGTTTTGCCTTTCCGATCGTTGTTTTATTTGTTGTGCGGGCCGGCCCGCAGCAGGACATTCGGTAGACGATATGGAACGTATTTTTGTTTCGGGAATGGGTTTTGCCACGTGTCTGGGCAACGATCGAGACACTTTTTGGAAGAACCTCACGGCTGGCTACTGTGGCTTGGATAAACTCAAGCTGCACGACACGACAGACCTGCCAGTCAACATTGGCGGCGAAGTATCCGACCTGGATCTCAAACGGATTAACGTCAACGATCTGGTCGCGGCCAAAAAGATGGACCGCGCCAGCCAGTTTGCCGTCTACGCCGCTCATGAAGCGCTGGAAGACGCAGGCCTGCCGACCACCGAAAACGGCGATCGTGCTGCCGTGATTATTGGCGCCGGTCTGGCGGGCCTGGAAACCTACGAATTTCAGATGGAACGACTTCTGACCAAGGGGCCTTCCCGAGTCAGCCCGTTCACGATCCCAATGCTGATGCCGAACGCTCCACCGGGCAACATCAGCCTGGCTTTCGGCATTCACGGCACCGCCTACACCACCAGTAGCGCGTGTTCGTCGTCCGGCCACGCTATGATCGATTCGATTGATTATCTGCGCAATGGCAAAGCCGACTTTGTCGTGACCGGTGGAACGGAAGCCTCGCTGACTCGACTTGGCATTGCTTCGTTTTCCAACATGAAGGCGATGTGTCGCAATCGAAACGACGAGCCAAAACAGTCCATGCGGCCGTTCGACGCAGACCGATCCGGCTTCATTATGGCAGAAGGTTCGTCCATTCTGATCTTCGAAACGGAATCGCACCTGCGAAAGAGAGGCGGCAAGGCATGGGCGGAAGTGCTGAGCGGTTCGTCGACAAGCGATTCGTATCACCTTGTGCAACCGGATCCGGGAGGCCGCAAGGCGATCGTCGCCATCAATCAGGCCATTGAGGCGGCCGGCTTAAACCCCGCCGACATCGCCGATGAAACTTACGTGAGCGCTCACGGAACAAGCACGAAGCTTAACGACAACATGGAAACCGTCGCGTTGAAGACGGTGTTCGGTGACGCCGCGAAGAAGCTGCAGATCAGCTCTATCAAGAGCATGCTGGGGCACATGATCGGAGCAGCGTGTGCCGTGGAAATGTCGGCCTGCTGTATGGCATTGACTCACGGATTGCTGCCGCCCACCATCAATAACGAAACGCCGGATCCGGACTGTGATTTGAACTATGTTCCAAACCAGTCGATCCATAAAGATGTCAAGTACGCGGTGAATAACAGCTTCGGTTTCGGCGGGCACAATGTGTCGTTGGTCCTGAAGAAGGTCGATGACCCGGAATTCCAGCGGTCATAATTTGAGTTGAAACGTTCTGGCGAAGGTCTATACAGTGACATGAGCAATTCATCTCAAATTCAAACCGTCGCCATTAGCGGAGCCACCGGAATGGTAGGTTCAGCTCTGGCAGATCGCCTTCGCGAATCCGGCAAGTCTGTGATAGCCATCAGCCGCAGCGACGGCGGCGGCTACGACGACACCATACGGTGGGATCCGGAATCCGGTTTAACCAATCCGAACCGTCTCGAATCCGTGGACGCCATCGTGCACCTGGCCGGTGAAAACATCGCGGCCGGCCGTTGGAACGATTCAGTGAAACGGCGCATCCGCAATAGCCGAGTCAACGGGACTCGCAGCCTTGTGGAATCCATGGCGTCGGTCGAGAAACGCCCCAAGCTGTTTATCTGCGCGTCGGCGATTGGGTACTACGGTGACCGCGGCAGTATGGAACTGCCGGAATCTGCTGAGCCGGGTGAAGGGTTCCTGCCGGACGTCTGCAAAGAATGGGAAGCGGAAGCCGACGCTGCGGCGGAGTTGGGTTGTCGCGTCGTCAACGTTCGCATCGGGATGGTGCTAAGCCCCAAAGGTGGAGCACTCGCCAAAATGCTGCTGCCGTTTAAATTGGGAGCAGGCGGAGTTGTCGGACCGGGCACTCAGTATTGGAGCTGGATTGGCCTGCACGACCTAACGCGAATCATCGCGTTCTGCATCGACAACGAAGAGATGTCCGGCCCGGTCAATGCTGTCAGCCCTCACCCTCCGACAAACCGCGAGTTCACGAAGGATCTTGGCCGAGTCCTGAATCGCCCGACAATTATTCCGATGCCGGCATTCGCCGCGAAACTCGCCCTCGGAGAAATGGCGAAAGCTCTGTTGCTGGCCAGCACCCGTGTGGTTCCGAAGAAGCTTGAAAAGGCTGGCTTTAAATACGACCACCCGGACCTGACCGGTTGTCTGCAGCACGAACTAAGCTGAAGCTTTCGATCTTTACCTACCGGTGGCTTTGGCTCGTTTGACGCGGTTTACGTCCGACAAGAAGCGTTGACCGCAGTCATGCGTCAATGTGAAACGCTGCGGCGCCGCAATTAATCCAGCCGTCAAAACGCCATGGGATAATTGGCCGGCGAATCCTGTTCGACGCCGGGCGGGCCGTCAAAGTGTTCTTCGACGAATCGGTCCCACGAATCGCGCGTCTGCTGCGAAACCAAATCGGCCATGCCGCGTTCGCACTTCTCACACACCATCAGCGGTGTGCGGCTAAGCGGCGTGATTTGAGCCACAATCTCGTCCAGCCTGCACAGTCCCGCCAGCGAATAGCGGTGACAGTCCTTGCGTTCGGTGCCGCAAATCAGGCACTCTTCAATGCAGCGATTCAGTAGCGCCAGACCGTCTTCCGGATCTTCAATCTCGCTGACTTCGATCACCTGAGGCTCTTCGGTGTCTTCCAGCCCGTCTTCCGCGCGTCTGAGAAACTGAGTGCTCATGTATTCGGTGATGTTCTGCTTGGTCTCTTCCGAATACTCCTGCGTCATTCGTTCGCGACAACGCTCGCACATTGCCATCTCGAAGACAGCTTCGCCCCCCACAAACCGCTTCTGGACGACATACACGTTCGATTCCGCCAGCGGCACCTCACAGTCGATGCACTTGAAGAACGGCTCGCCCGAATACGCTGACCAAAACAGCTCAGGAACAGGCGCAAAAAAGATTCCAAAGTGCGACATCGAGACCTCAACGCTGATAGATCGGCAGGTAGCCGTATTCGACCGTTAGTGCCAGAATGGCCATTGACGTGGCGTACGAACTTCCTGCTCCACGTTCACTGCCGTCAATCGGTTTCCAGTACCCCGTCGGATTCTGAATGCTTAAAATGGTATCATACAGGAAAGGGCGAGACGTCTGCCATTCGTCGCCGCCGACTTTGTACATGCCAACCGTGCAGTAATAGGCTCCATAAAAGAAGTAGCTTTCCTGAATGGTTAGTTGGCGAGCCAAAATCAAATTAGCGGCGGCCAGAGTTTCTTCCGTGCGATGTTCACCGCACACTTCCAACGCCACAATGCCGCAGCCGGAACGAGTCACAGTGGCTCCACTTGACCCCATATAGCCAAACCCACCGGTCGTACGAACTCGCAGCCGTTTAATATACTCAATCGCGCGATCAATGTTCTGGCTGGGAATATCGCAGCCAATATCCTTGGCGGCTCGCAACGCCAAAAGCTGCCACGCGGTGACACTTAAATCGGAATCGCCGCTGGTCGGCTGGTACCGCCAGCCCCCATCGTGCTGGCTGCTTTTGGGGTAATTTTGAGCGTCAATAATCAGCTTGACGGCTTTCTCCAACGCTCGTTGGCATTGATCAGCCTGTTCGCCGCTGACCATCCCCGCCACTTCCGCCAACATCAAAGTGGCAATGCCATGACTGTACATCGGCCCGTGGCTGCGGTGCTTGCCGACAAGCAGGCCGTTGCTTTGTTGCTGCGACAAAATCCACGCCACACCTTTGGAAATGTGGCGACCATACGGTCCTTCTTCCGGCACATACCCGGCCGCCAGAAAAGCCATCACCGCCATTGATGTGACAGCCGTCAGGTCGCCATGACTTTCCGACGGCCACGCACCGGACGGTTGCTGCTCTTTTGCCAGCCAGGCCACCGCGCGATTCACACCGGCATCGATCCTTTGCTCGCGTTCGTCGGCGCAGGCCGGTTGGGCGCAGATCGCGAGTGCGATCAACAACAAAGTCAGGCCCAGCCGGTTCGACTCTTTGCGCCTCAATTCAAGCCCCTTCCATTGAGCAAGAAGCCCGGCCTTCTTCCTGACCGGGCTCCTGTGCAATCCGATTTGATGCTCGCAACAAATCTACACTTCGATTTCATAGCCCTTGCGTTGTTCGCGAGCCTGCCACATGGCGGCCGCTTCGTCGCCGACAATCTGTTCCTTTTCCGGATCCCAGTTCAGGGTGCGGTCCAGACGAATTGCGATGTTGGCAAGGTGACACGTTGTCATGGCTCGGTGATGCGTATGCACATCGCTGATCGGTTGAGTTCTGTCGGCCACACATTCGAAGAAGTTACGCATGTGGTCGCCGGGTTCTTTGCCCTTGTACAGCGTCTTCAGCGTTTCTTCCTTCAGTGGTTTGTCCTTCAACCCGTCGACCGCCGCGCCAGTCAGTTTGCCGCGATTGACGAAGATACGACCTTCGGTGCCTTCCAGCATAATGCCGTTGTCAAAGCCCAGATCCTGAGCCTTTTCACGAATGTCCAAAGTCGCTCCATTGGCGAAGGTTGTCTTCACGTGGAACTTTGTGGCTGTGTTGTACTGAGTATCATCCAATGGATGGCCGTCTTTGAATTCGACGGGATGCACGGCCATGATCGGTTCCACCTTTGTGGGACCAGTGTCACACACGTCCAGTGCCCATGACGCAATATCGACGTGGTGAGCGCCCCAGTCGGTCATCTTGCCGCCCGAATATTCGTACCACCAACGGAATTCGTAGTGGCAGCGTGAGTTGCCCCATTTGCCGTTTTCTTTGAAGCGGTACGCCACTTCAGGTGCCTGGCCCAGCCAGAGGTCCCAGTTCAGACCTTTGGGAACGTCGACCTCGGGAATTTCGCCGCTGGTTGGAGCACCACCGATCGCGACCGTGGCCTTCTTCACGTCTCCGATGCGACCTTCGCGGACGAGGGCGACCGCGTGAAGAAACTTCAGCCCCATTTCGCTTCGCTGCTGAGTTCCCACCTGAAACACTCGGCCAGTTTCGTCCAGCACTTTGCGAATCTGCTTACCTTCGTCGATCGTCAACGTCAGCGGCTTTTCACAGTAGACGTCCTTGCCTGCTTTCATCGCTTCGATCGCGATTTTTGTATGCCAGTGATCGGGCGTCACGATGGTGACGATGTCGATGTCATTGCGGTCCAGGACTTTGCGATAGTCTTCATGGACTTCAATATCGTTTTCGACCTGCCGCTTCGCCTGAATGCCCTTAACTCTCTCCTTCGCCTTACCCGCGTGATTGGCGTCGGCATCACACACGGCAACGCAGTCACTGAACTTCAACGCGTTGGGTCCGACGGCTCCCCAGCGACTGCCTGTGCCGATACAGCCCAGGACCGGTCGATCATTGGCGCTGCGAAATGTCGCGGCCCTGGAAGCAGGGGCAAACCACGGGATCACCCCGGCGGTAAGAGCGGCTACGCTGGTGGATTTGACAAACTGGCGGCGAGACGACTGCGTCATTAATGAGCTCCCACTTGGTTGATGAATTGTCGGCGAGCACGATCATACGCTTGCATGCACGCACCGTAAAGCAAGATACCAGCCACCCTATCCTATCTTCACAAGATCACCCGCGCGTTTTCGAATGCCGTCAATGGCTTCGACGATGTGCTCCATTTCCGCTCGCGAGCCCAGTAGTTGCGTCTGAGAAAACCAAATCGCTTCAGCGCAGAGCTTGTCGTTGACGGGGCATTGATTGGCTTCCACCCACTTCGCCATCGTGTCTGCCCCGTAGATTCGTTGGTAGTGCGGATTTTCGGCCAGAGCTTTCACGTGGGGACTATTGTTCAGGGCAGAATAGCCGCCGCTGCAGCGGACACCCGCTTTGGATAATTCCTTCAGAAATCGGCTTCTTGTCAGCCCGGCAAACTGCGTCTGATCGTAACGCATCATGTACAAATGCCACGCACTGCGAGTGCATCCTGGGACGAGGCTTGCCGGCGTAATCCCCGGTATCTGCTTAAACATTTCCGTCAGATAGGCTGCGTTCTCATCGCGTGTCTTCGCGTGCTGTTCCAGACGCACCAACTGCACGGACAACAGTGCAGCCTGAAACTGTGTGAGTCGGTAGTTGGCCCCTCGACCAAAGTCCGCTCCTTTCCGGCGACCGCCTGGCATGTGGAAGTCGAAACACTGATCGGCGAACGCATCGTCATTGGTCAGTACGGCTCCGCCTTCCCCGGATGTCAGGTTCTTACTGGCCTGAAAACTGATACACCCCGCCAGCCCGGAAGTCCCTACGGGCTTACCGTGCAGTTCTGCCAAAGGCGCCTGGCATGCATCTTCAATCACTTTCACACCATGCTGCTTTGCGACCGAATTGATGGCCTCCATATCAGCAGGCGAACCGCCAATATGTACGGGCAGCAGCAGACGTGTGTCGTCCGTGATCGCGGCCGCAATTTTTTTCGGGTCGATCTGAAACGTGGCCGGATCCGTATCAACGAAAACAGGCAGTGCAAAACTGTTGGTGATAACATTGAAGGTGGCAACGAACGTGTACGGCGGCATGATAACCTGTTCGCCAGGGCCGATGTTAAGCGCCCCGAGCGTCGTCATCAGAGCCGTTGTTCCGGAAGAAGTAGCGATGCAGTGTTTCGCCTTCATGCGTTCTGAAAACGCGGCCTCAAAGTCCAGCAGGTGTTTACCGCCACTCGTGCGGCCCCACTTCCCCGAGTTCAAAACGGCCAGCAAAGATTCCTCTTCGCCTTTGTCCCAGATGGGCCACGCGACATTTGCCTTCTTCGCATCAGCCGGACGCGCGGCAGCCGTTGGCATGGATTCACCAACCAGGCCGGTCATGGCACCGGCGGCGGCCGCAGTGCCGAAGAAACCACGGCGAGTAAACGGTGTTGACATCACAAGGGTCCTGTCCGGGTGGTTGATAAAAGGAATACGAAGTTCAAACGTCGACATTCAAGAACGCGGCGGCGTTGCGCCAGGCGATCTTTTCGTAATCGGCCTGTGGCAGAGATTCAAGGTTGGCAAGCTTCACCAGTGACGGGCCAACGTAGTCAAATGGCATGTGCGAACCAAATGCGATCGATTCCACTCCCAGCGTCTCAATCAGCCTGGGGATCGATTTGAACAACACAACGTGCGACCGAGCGAAATCGATCAGACAACGTCCTTTCAGTCCAGCCGCCGCCAGCCGAGTGCCACTCAGCCCTGTCCAGTTGCTTAACAAAAACTTCAGTCGTGGATGCTGTTCGGCGACGGTCGTCAACGTCGCGACGTCCAAATCGTTGGCCACGTCCCAATGATGACGCTGCCGACGATCTTCAAACCGCTGCGTCAGAACGACGGGCAATCCGTATTCCGCAATCTGATTCAAAGCCGCCTTCCCGTCATCATCGGTCAGGCTGTAACCGTGATGTTCGGGCACCAGCGTCACTGCTTTCATCTTCCAGCGAGTCACGCATTCTTCCAGATCATGACGCCAGTCGGCGTACTTTGGGTTCACTGTGGCGACGGGAATGAATCGCGAGCCATGCGGTTGAATCTGTTCCATCAACTCTTCATTGCCGCGATGAGCGTCTCGATAGAAGACTGAATGCAGCGACGACACGACCGCTCGATCGATCCCGCTGGCGTCCATTAGCTCGATCATCTGCTCTGCATTTCGCGCGGCGAGTTTGCGAAATGGGTAGTGGCCGATAAAGGCGTTAACATCGATAATCACGCGGACCTCCGATCCAGAATCTGCTGCAGATTGCGCCAGAAGATGTCTCCACGCTGGGTCGGTGTGAGGTCGGCCGAAAGGATTTTTCCGACGCCGCCTTCCATGGTCGAATCCGTCCCAAACAGAATCCGCTTGTGCCCCAATTCTTGAACGCACATGCCGATCGTGTCACTTTCCAACACACTGCCGCTGGTATCCAGATACACGTTGGGGCAAGCTCGAAGAGCCTTAATCGCCCACTCCCAATCACCGCCACCGTTCACATGAGCCATAATCAGCAGGAGTTCCGGGTAGCGTTCGGACAGCATGCAGAAATCCAGCGAATCCGAAATGTTAGGCTGCGACGCTTTTGTTTTAGCGTCGGTCACATGCCCCGAATGGCCGATGATTGGAATCCTGTGAGCGATGCAGCGTTCGGCGATCGGAAACAGAATCGGATCGGAATACTTAAACTGATTGTAAAGCTTCACGCCGATCATCCCGGCGTCCACACAGCGGTCGATTTCGGCTAACGCGGCGGGGCCGTTGCCCGGCTGAACAAAGCAGAATCCGGCAATGCGGTCCGGGTAACGCTTCATCGCCGCTAAGACCGAATCGTTGGCGTCTCGCACCTTTTCCGTATCCGCCATCACACCGCCAGTGATGGGGCGTGAGCAACACAGCTTTTCGATGCCCAGCGTTTCGGCCGCCTCAACAAGGTCCTCCGCGCCACTCCAATCGGCATCTGGCAGATGCAGCGACTGCCACACGTGTGCATGGACATCGATTTTGCGCATCGATCGCCAATTCTTTGGCAAGCCGACAGTGCCACTTGAAGACGGTGCTTCACGCGGCAGTTTGTCGTCACCCACAAGCGTCGGTGACGAAAACGTCAATCCGCTGGCACCGATGACGCCTCCGATCGACTTCAGAATTTCCCTGCGGTTGGGCTTCATGAATGCAAACTCCTGCCAGATTCAGTTCTGCCGTTCAGTCACGGCACAAATTCGAATCTAGACAGTTGTCTACCATTTAGCAATCCGATGGAACGCGTGTCCGGTTGTGAACGCGACTCGTCCCCAGGTCCAACTGGGGAGGAGTTTCAATTCGAATTCACCTCGGCTGGCAACGACTCACTCCGCGAGCGGTACAGAAACGCGTCGGAGGTGAGGAGTGAGACGAGCAGGGCGTTCATGCTGCCGCCGTTGTCTTTGTAGGCTTTCCACGCTTCCTGCAAGACGGGGGCGTCGTTGAGCGTTTCGTTGCGGCCCATCCAGAAGCGGAAGGCATGACGGACAAAGACCTGTTCGGCTCGCTCGCTTGCGGCCAGCTTACGAATCAGATCGATGGCGTCGGTGACTTTGCCGTCTAAGGTCGCGTCGCCGGAATCAATGATCTCGCCGGATGTGTCGACGGGGTTGTCCAGTTCCGTTTCCCGGTACAAGCCAGCGTGGTTGAACATTTCGAAGGGCAGCCCAAGCGGATCCATCTTCTTGTGACACGTCCAGCAATAATCTTCCCGAGTAACTCGCATACGCTCACGCAGCGTGTTTGTTGGCTCATCCGGCAACATGGCATCGACAGTAATTGGCACGTCTGGAATGCCTCCACCGAGTAACCGTTCGCGAATCCAGCGACCTCGACGAATGGCATGGTTGTCCATGGCATCGGAGTGTGAAACGAGCCAGCTGGGATGAGTGAGAATCCCCAGACGCTCGCCTTCGGGAACCGTCGCCAGAACACGTTCCGGCTTCATCGAACCTCGGCCAAAACTTCGGCGACTCACACGAGCATAGATTTCCGGCCCTGACAAGTCTGCCTGCTTGACGCCATGGTAGATAATCGGTTGTCTCGGCGTGCCTTTCGCGGCCCGTTCCATCGCCGCCAACGCCTTCTTCTTCGCCGCCAGAACCTTCTCCGTCTTCTTCTGATCCCTGGCGTTGAGGTCTTCTTTTAGCGTGGCCTCAAGTTCTGCAATTTCCTGTTCCGCCGCCTTTAGCACGGCAGCGGACTTCTTCGCGGCCTCGGCCTTCTCCTTCCTCTCAGCAGCGATCGATGCTGCCTTTTCTTTTCTTGAGCGTTGCGTGCCGAAGTAGACGTTGTCGGCTTTGGTGGCGACGACCTTGTCGGTTGTCAGCAGCTGGTTAAGGACATCCTTATCGTCCTTCAGAATGAGTTCGATCAGCCGATCGGTGCTTGCCGTCGCGCCGAACATTGCGTTGTAGTGAGCCTGTCCTCTGTTATTGACTCCCGTGGCCGCGAGGGCCCGGCCATCTTTGCAAATGTAGCCGCCAAGGTCGTAGTCGAAGTAGTCGCGAAAAAACCTCAGAATGCGTGGCTTGCGGATGCTTTCGTCCGCCAGCATCCGTTCGACTTCGCGCCGTACGTCGTCACGGGTACGCATTCGGCCTTCGACGATGGCGTGGCGCAACTTATCATCGGGCCGGATGTATCGCAACGCATGATTGACGGCCAAACCCAGTTCCCAATCCTGCAGCATGACTCGACCGTGTTGATCCGGTTGACCGGTTTCGACCAGTTCCGGTCGAAACAGCGCGTCGCGATCGAGGAAGATGGACGATAGTCCCAAAACCGCGCCGTCCTTCTTGCCGAGCTTTTCGATGGATTGCTGAGTGATCCCAACATACGTATCGGACTCAGATTTATTCGGCGGCCGGAATGTTAAAGCTTCGAACAAATAGTCCACCGCTGCACGCAGACGTTCGTCGGTGACGGCGTCTATTTTCATCAGGTCGTAAACCGGCGTCAGCGGACGAACAACTTTGGTGCTGTACACGATGCTGGTGGGCAGGCCACGAATATCGCCCTTCATTTTGTCTGCGATGGATTTCGGATCATCCGTGATCTGATACGGCTGAGCGATGCTGAGCGGGCCTTCCGCCATGTAGCGAATGATGTCGCCAGCAATGCCCATAATCTGAGTCGCTTCGGCGCTGTTGACGGAATAGAAGTCCGGGTAGTTCTCCAGCCCGTGATTGCGAGCTGAGGACAGCACGGCCGGGACACTCTTGACGGACGTCGCATAGGCAACCGTCCCGCCTTTCCACTGGATGATGCGATCGGTGCCGAAGTAGAGTTTGAGTTCCCCGCCGTGGTTTGTGGGAACGACGTCGCCATGAGTACGCAGGCCCGGCTTGTTCGGGTCAAACGCCGGCTCCGTGTTAATTAATTCATTCAGCCGAGTAATGTGCTCCTGCGGAGACACTCGCCAGATTCGAGCCGGAGAGGACGTCGGCTTCAGTTTGACCCCGTCAGGAAGCTGACCGAACAGCAAATTGTGATCGACGAAGTTGCCTTTGTTGGGATCGAGATGATCGTGAAACCCACCTTTGTCACGCATGACGCGAGAAAGTTCTGCGACAATCCAATCAGAAAACTGCAGTCGCTCGATCACGTGCGGCTGCTCCGCGTCCTTCGGCGGCATTTCTTTTAGGCTAACCTGAGCCCACACGCTGCGCCATGTGGCTGCGTTGATTTCATCGATCGGGCCTAAGTCATCAAGCGAAAGATCGCCCGCGGGATCTGTGTCGCTATGACAGTCAATGCAATGAGTCGCCAGAAATGACTTCGCGAATCCGTCAAAGTCTTTTTCAACCGGTTGGCCGGGCGTGTAAGTCTGACCAGTTGCGACGGAAAGAACGCTCAACACAAGCGAGACTGCCAGCGCGAATCTGCCGCGATTCATACCAGCACTTCCTTAAGCGGGCCGGTGCTGTCGTCAAACTTGCCGGCCATTTTTTCGTCCATGTTGAAACGATCACAATTCTGGCCGGCCGCACGCAACAGTGACGTGTACAGCGCGTTGATCGGTCGCTTGCCGTCCAGTTGCGTGAAGCAACCTGTTTTGAAGGCACCGCCCATGTCGCCCAACAGCATGACGGGCCAGTTGGCACCGTTGGTGTGCTGCTTGTCGGCATTGTTGCTGGTGTAGACAATCAACGTATTGTCCATCATGGTGCCGCTTCCTTCAGGCACGCTTTCCAGCTTTTCCATGATCCGGACCAACATGCGGCTGTTGTACTGGCGAATCTTGATCCAGATCGGATTGTCCGGCTGCTCCATGTGACCCAGGTTGTGCCCCTGTTCTTCGATTCCCAGCCCCTTCCACGCACCGAAGATCTCACCACGTCCCGAGCCGATGGTCAGCGTATTGGTGATTCCCGACGTGAGCGACGAGATACCCAGATCAAGCAGGCAATCATGCCAGTCTGTTTCGAACTCCGGCTTGGTGTATCGTTCGTCGACCGCCGGCGCGAACTTCTGCAGATGCTCGGAAACCGTGTCCAAACGCGCGCGGAGACCGTTCACGTCTTTAAAGCCCTGCACGTATTGGCCGTAACGCTGCCGGTCCGACATGGGCAGCGTTCGTCCCTTGGCAGCCGCCAGTTGCTCGATTTTATCCATGACGGTCGATCTAGCTTCATGCTGAAGACGAATGTCGCCCGACGAAATTCCGCCGAACAGCATTTGATAAAGATGATTCGGGTTCGAATGCATAAAGATCGGCTGCCCGGCACCGCTGGCTGAGAGTGTCGCCAGCGTCGGCTTCGTCTTCATGTTCTCAATCGAATCCATGCCGATGCAAAGATGAGGCAACAACGTTTCCGGAAGCACCTTGCTGAGTTCATAGTCAATCGTCGGCGCACTCGGCGGCACACCATCACTCCCGCGATAACCACCCAACGCGCCGAAGAACGCGCTGTGCGACGGACTGGTGTGAAGCCCATGTAAGCCGTTGATGATATGCAGGCGTTCTTTGTAAGGTTCGAGTGCACTAATCGGCTCAGGAAGTTTGGATTTCGCCAGCGAGCCACTGGTGTTCATTCCTTCGGGAATACAGGTCTTCGGGTCAAAGCCCTGGTTCTGCATGAAGAACACAATCCGCTTGGGAGTCGCGCTGCTTATCGGCGATGCCAGCAGACGTTGAGGGAACAGCGAAGAAGTGACGGCGGCACCGGTACCGGCGGCGATTCCCTGCAGCATTGTTCGACGGTTGAGCATGATGATCTTTCAGGATGACTTCTACATTTTCGGGCGTCAGTTTTGGAAACTGGCCCTCTCGAAACAAGACTTCGCCGCTCGACATTATGACATCTCGCCGTTTCTGGTCGAAGTGAATTTCAACGGATAGATGGCACCAAACTCAAGTATGAGGCGATTATTGCCGGAAGTAAGGCTAAGAACCTGCTCACCAACCGCATTCTTCGAAGGTGACCGAGGGGTGGGCCGAGCCGATGTAGAAACCCTTGCGTTCACAAGCGGTCGACGCAGGGAAATTGGAACCGGGGACTGCAGAGGCTAAAATTTCAAGGGGTGGCAAACACTTGCCGCACCACAGTCGCCAAGGCGCGCTGGTAGTGCATGTCCCCACGGGAACGGCCAAAGCATCCTTGTTTCGCGGCGCTGTATGTCGCCCGGTGTTGACATTGTCATCCCCCCTTAACGGCGGCAGCTCACAGCCGCACAGCAAATCGTTGACAAATCGCTGACGACGACAGTACGGCACGCGGATTGCGTTGTTGACCTGTGTGTCTCATTTTCGCCTTGCGTGGAAATTTTCGAACACGGGAGCAACCAGTCATGTCAACACTTTACCCCACAACCAACGACCACAAGTCGTTTGACGGTCGGCACAAATGTGACGACTATACGCCGCGCGAAAATCTGCTCGGTCGACTGCTGCTGCTGGCGGTGATCCTGCTTGCGATTTTGCTGAGTTCCATTTAGAAGATTGAAGGCGTCTGGTGACGCCCTTCTTTGTCCCAGACGGTCTTTATGCATCTTTGGTTACTGGCAATTCTGTTGGCCGCGATGGCCGCTCCATGGCTGAATCGATGGGCGGGATCCCACGCGGGCTGGCTGCTGGCCTTCGTCCCGGCTGGCGTATTCGCGGCGCTGTTGAATAACCTCACACCCGTCGCTAACGGCGACGTCCTGGCCGCGTCGTGGGACTGGGTTCCGCAGTTGCATCTGGTGTTGTCGCTGCGGCTGGATGGACTCAGCCTGCTGTTCGCATTGCTGATCACCGGTATCGGCTCGGTCATCCTGACGTACGCCGGCGCGTATCTGAAGGGCGACGATCGACTTGGTCTGCTGCTGATGTTTCTGCTGCTGTTCATGGGCAGCATGCTGGGCTTGGTGCTGGCCGACAACCTGCTGACACTGTTCATCTTCTGGGAACTGACCAGCATCACGTCGTACCTGCTGATCGGATTCAACAACGAGAACCCGGTATCGCGAGCGTCCGCACTACAAGCATTGCTGGTTACGGGCGGCGGCGGATTGGCGTTGTTGCCTGGCTTGCTGCTGCTGGGAGTTGCCGGTCAGACGTTTGAAATTTCGTTGCTGGCCGAACAGGCGGACGTCGTTCGACAGCATGCGTTCTACCTGCCCGCACTGCTGCTGATTCTGGTCGGAGCGTTCACGAAGTCGGCTCAATTCCCCTTCCACTTCTGGCTGCCCGACGCCATGGCGGCGCCCACGCCAATCAGCGCCTATTTGCATTCTGCGACGATGGTCAAGGCGGGAGTGTACCTGCTGGCCCGACTGCATCCTGTGATGGGAGGAACCTCTGAATGGTTCTGGCTAATCGCGTCAGTCGGCGGAATCACCACGATGCTGGGAGCCGTCCTGGCGTTGCGAGCTGTCGACCTGAAACAGATTCTTGCCTACGCCACCATCAGCGTTTTGGGCACGTTGACCATGCTGCTGGGCATCGGCACAGAAGCCACCATCACCGCGGCTCTGGCAATGCTGGTCGCTCACGCATTGTACAAGGGCGGCCTGTTTATGGTGGCCGGAGCGATCGATCACGCCGTGCACGAGCGAGACGTTCGCCAACTGGGCGGGCTGCGTGCCGTGATGCCAATGACGTTGGCGGCGGCCGCACTGGGCGGATTATCGATGGTCGCTGTGTTGCCTATGTTTGGCTTTGTGGCGAAGGAGCTGTATTACGAATCAGTCGGCGGTGGATTTTTTCTGATCGCATTCGTATCTAACGTGCTGCTGTTTGTGGCGGCCGGTCTGGTGTGCCTGAAGCCGTTTTTCGGAACACGAACGCCGATCACGCAGAAGGCTCATGAAGGCAGCCTCGCCATGTGGGGCGGCCCGCTGGTGTTGGGACTGGCGAGTCTATCGTTGGGCTTGTGGCCGTCAGCGCTGGAAGGACTTCTGGCTGCAGGCAGCGGCACAATTGCAGGCAGTCCCATTTCACTGCACCTGGCATTGTGGCATGGCTTCAATTCGACGTTGATCCTGTCGCTGTTGACGCTGGCAGCAGGCGGTGCCCTGTATTGGCGTCGTAGACGGTTGAACTGGCTGGTCGTCAGCGCAGACGCTGGACCTGCCAACACTGAAGAAACAACAGCAGCGCCCAGCCAGATTGATGAGGGGACGAATGGTTCAAACACCGCAACGTGGAAACGATTCGCCAATTCCGGCCTGCAGATCATGGCCCCTTCCGCTTGTTATCGCTGGCTGCTGAAAACAACAAACGACGTTGCGAGATGGCAAACGTCGGTCCTGCAAAACGGCTATCTCAGCATCTATCTGTTGACGATGATCGCGGCCACGGTGTTTAGCGTCTGGCTGGCGATTCGCGGGGAATCTCTTTCGCAAATCGGATCGTTTGGATGGGACGTGCGCGTTCATGAAGGGTTATTGATCGCACTCATTTTGGTCGCGGCAGTCGTCGCGGTACGAGCGACTACGTGGTTGCTGGCGGTCGGATCACTGGGAGTTGTCGGATACTGCGTAGCAGGTTTGTTTGTGTTGTTTGGTGCTCCAGACCTGGCGATGACTCAGTTCGTCATCGAAACGCTGACCGTGATTTTGTTTGTGATGGCGTTTTCGCGGCTGCCCGATTTTCGTCGACTGTCGGCCAGAAAAACGCGATGGCGAGATGCACTCGTTGCTGCAACGGCCGGAGGAACGATCACAGTGTTGCTGTTGTTTGCAATGACAGTGCGATCCGACCATCCGATCTCGACGTTCTATGCAGATCACAGCGTCGAAGAGGCTCACGGACGCAACCTGGTAAACGTGATCCTGGTCGACTTTCGAGCTCTGGACACGCTTGGCGAAATCACAGTGCTGTCCATCGCCGCGATCGGCGTGTATTCGCTGCTGACTCTGCGGCCGTCCGGCGCATCTCAGATGGCAACCGGAGCCAGCCCGGACCCGGATCAGGAAAGCTCGTAACTCATGGACACCTTAATTCTAAAAACAGCAACTCGGTTCCTATTGCCGATTCTGCTTTTGTTTTCCGTGTTCTTATTTCTGCGCGGACACAACGAACCAGGAGGCGGCTTCGTCGGCGGCCTCATGACAACGGGTGCGGTCGCGTTGTACGCGATGGCAAATGGAGTGGCAGAAGCTCGCCAGGTGTTGCGAGTCTCACCGCGCATACTGATCGGCACGGGCCTGTTGCTGGGCCTGACCAGCGGTCTGCTACCGGTGCTGGCGGGACGCAGTTTTCTGACCGGCATGTGGGGCGAAGCCCATGTGCCCGGATTTGGCCACGTTCACCTGGGCACGCCCTTGTTGTTCGATTTGAGCGTCTATAGCGTCGTCACCGGTGTGACGCTGGTGTTTGTGTTTACGTTGTTGGAGGAATCGTAGGCCTTGGATATTTTACTCGCCATCACCGTCGGCGGTCTTTACGCCACCGGCATCTACATGATGCTAAGGCGGAGTGTTGTGAAGCTGTTAATCGGCCTGGGCTTGTTAAGCCACGCTGCCAACCTGCTGATCTTCACAGCGGGCGGGGTTGTGCGCGGACGCCCGCCCGTGGTCCCCAAAGGGGAACTGCACCCGCTGAAAATCGTCGCCGACCCGTTGCCTCAGGCGCTGATTCTCACCGCGATCGTAATCAGCTTCGCCGTGCTCGCGTTTGCTCTTGTGCTGATCTATCGCACCTATCAAACCGTTGATACGGATGACCTGCACGAATTGAAAGCCACCGACCGATGAGCAATCTGCTGGTGCTTCCGATCGCGATTCCGCTGGCAACGATGGCCGTATTGGTGTTGTTCTGGAAGTCATTGCGCGTACAAAAAACTTTGGGCGTGATCGGTACATTCGTGATGCTGGCAGCGGCCATCACGTTGTTGATCACAGTCCGTCGCGATGGCATTCTGGTGCTGAACGTCGGAAGCTGGCCCGCACCGTTTGGAATCACTCTGGTCGCAGACCTGCTTAGCTGCATCATGGTTCTGCTAGCCAGCGTAATGGCCGTTGCGGTATCGATCTACTCGCTCACGGGCATCGATGACGCTCGCGTCGACTTCGGCTTTTACCCGCTGCTTCACCTGCTGCTGATGGGCGTTTGCGGCGCATTCCTCACAGGCGACATCTTCAACTTGTATGTGTGGTTCGAAGTCATGCTGATCGCGTCGTTCGTGCTGCTGTCGCTGGGCGGCGAACAGGGGCAGCTGGAAGGTGCGATCAAATACGTCACGCTGAACCTAATCTCGTCAGCCGTCTTTCTGGCCGCGATCGGTGTGCTTTACGCTGCGACTGGCACGTTAAACATGGCCGACCTGGCAGTAAAACTTCGCAACTTTCACGACGCGGATATTGTCAATGTGTTGGCCATGCTGTTCCTGATTGCATTCGGAACAAAAGCCGCCGTGTTCCCACTCTTCTTCTGGCTGCCAGCGTCGTACCACACTCCACCAGTCGCCGTGTCTGCGATTTTTGCAGGACTGCTGACCAAGGTTGGCGTCTATGCGTTGATCCGAGTGTTCACGCTGTTGTTTGTCTCAGACACTGAGTTCACGCATTCGCTGTTACTGATCATCGCGGGCCTCACGATGGTGACGGGTGTCCTTGGAGCGATGGCGCAAAACGAAATCCGCCGCATCCTGTCGTTTCATATCGTTAGCCAGATCGGCTACATGCTGATGGGCCTGGCCGTCTTCACGCCACTGGCTCTGGCTGGATCCGTGTTCTACATCATTCATCATATCGTCGTAAAAACGAACCTGTTTTTGATCGGCGGAATCGTAGAACAGCGTTTCGGGACGGGGAAACTGAAGGAAATCGGTGGCCTTCTGCTTAGCGCGCCACTATTGGCAGCTCTGTTCTTTGTGTCGGCAATGTCACTGGCTGGAATTCCGCCGCTGTCCGGCTTCTTCGCCAAGCTAACGCTGATTACGGCCGCCCTGCAGGCCGAACAATATGCGATCGTTGTCACAGCACTGGCAGTCAGCCTGTTGACTCTGTTTTCAATGACCAAGATCTGGTCAGAAGCATTTTGGAAGGCGGCTCCACTCAATGGCTCGACCGACCAACCGAAGCCACAAGCGTTAACTCGAAAAGCAAACAGCCTTCTGTTCGCGCCCGCCATGGTGCTCGTCACGATCACGGTGGGCATCGGCATCATGGCTGGTCCGGTGATGGATCTGTCCATAGCTGCTGCCGAGCAACTGTTGAATCCGGATCTGTACATTCACGCGGTGCTGGGGGAGAAACGTTCATGAATCGATTTCTATCGAATGTGTTTCTCGCTTTTGTCTGGGCGCTGGCTGGAGGTCAGATTTCGCTCACCAGTTTGACGGTGGGTTTCGTGCTGGGCTACCTGGTTCTGTGGGTCGCTCAACCCGTCATGCCAGAGACTCGCTACTTTCGTCGACTGCCGGCCGCCATACGGTTTGCGGGCTATTTCCTGTGGCAATTATTGCTGTCGAACCTGCGAGTCGCCTACGACGTGGTGACTCCGCATCTGTATATGAAACCGGGAATTGTGGCGGTTCCGCTGGACGCTAAAACGGATCAGGAAATCACATTGCTGGCAAATCTGATCACACTCACACCGGGGACGCTTAGTTTGGATGTATCTGAAGATCGCCGCGTCCTGTACGTGCACGCGATGTTTGTCGACGATGCGGACAGCGTTCGTGACAGCATCAAGAACGGCTTCGAACGTCGTCTGCTGGAGCTAATGCGATGACGAATCTTCCTGCGGCGACAATTCTTTTTGAACCTATCTTTGCCTCAACAAAAATGGTGGCTCTCACAACACAAATCGTATTGGCTGTGCTGGTGTTCTCCCTGGCTTTGGCCTTCCTGCGACTGGTGATAGGCCCTTCACTGCCCGATCGCGTCGTCGCACTGGACTTAATTGCGACGCTTCTGGTCGGCCTCATCGCAGTCAGCGCGATCGAAACGGGTGACGTTATTTTTCTGCGAGTCGCAATGGTGGTGGCGTTGTTCAATTTCATCGGCACGATCGGGTTTTCGTGGTACCTGCAGCAGGAGCGTCAAAAATGACAGATGCGATCACTGTCTTTTTGCTGATTACCGGCACGGCGTTCGCGCTGTTGTCGGCTGTTGCTGTGGTGCGAATGCCGGACCTGTACACTCGCATGCACGGTGCAACGAAGAGCGCCACTTTGGGCGTTGGCTGCACGATTCTTGCCGCCGCAATCCAGTTTGCAGACATGGAAACGGCGACAGCCGCCGTCCTGATTGTGGGCTTCCTGTTTATGACCGCTCCCGTCGCCGCTCACATGATCGGTCGAGCGGCCTACCGTAAGCACGTCTCGCAATGGACGGGAACGATCATTGATGAATCTCCGGCGCGACATGATGCGGCAGACGAATAAAGTTTTCAGATTCAGATTGGGAATGGAAATGAATCAGACGCCCCCTCGCCCGGCACATGCGCTTCGACTAGCCGTCGCTGCGATGATCGTCACGTCCGTTGCTGCGGCAAACGCACAGCAGCCACGCTCGGCAACGACTGAACCGTTGATCCATCGAAATCGAATCCAACTTACGCTGGCAGGAGCTGAAAAAGCACTCGCTGCAGCTAAGCTGAAGGCGCACGAAATGGGCGTGAAGGTGAACATCGCCGTGGTCGACGACGGTGGTCACTTGCTTACCTTCGCACGAATGGAAGGAGCTCGTCCGGCCAGCATTTATACGTCCATCACAAAAGCCACGGCGGCCGCCACCAAGCGAGGTGCCACGGGACCGCTGCCCAATGCGGACGCGATGGATACGCACTTGAGTCTGGCGGTCGAACGCGCGGCTGAAGTCAGCGGAGGCAAGTTCACGACACTGAAAGGTGGCGTCCCAATTGTGATTGAAGGACAAGTCATCGGTGCCATCGGCGTCGGGGGCGCGAAGGGTGAAGAAGACGCCGAAGTCGCCAGTGCGGGCGTTGAAGCACTTGCCAAGCTGATTAAAGATCCAGCTACCTCTGACAATGATTCCCCCAACCCGCTCACTATTGAAGCGTTGGTTGGAACCTGGCGAGTCGCAGACATCGCGGGTGGCGGCGTGACCGATACAACGATTCGCTTTGCACAGAACGGAGACGTTTTCGGAAGCACTGGCGTCAACCGCTACACGGCCAAAGTCAACATCGACGGCCCCAAACTGGGACTGCAAATGGGCCTCGCCACAACGCGAGCCGCCGGATCACCGGCACTGATGGAACAGGAAGCGAAGTTCCTGTCCGCCCTGAAGAAAGTCACCCGCTGGCAGTTAGACGAAAGCGGCCTGTTACTGTTGCAGGACGATAACGGAACAACCCAGTTGCGATGCTCGCGCACCGCGCCCAGCAAGGACTGATGCAGGCGGTCGCACTCTTACGTTTGTTTGGGGCTACTGCAGAGCCAACAATCCCTGGAACGCAGCAGGAAGAGTGCCGTGAACTGTATCGAGGCAATGTGATCGAAGCCTTATTCGCCTCAACGTGTTGGGCGACAGGTCCGTGTCGACGCCATTCAACCAGAAAAGCCACCGGACGCGTAGGCAGCCATCGCGCCCGCAATGACAATCGCCGCTGTGGCACTCGCACAGACAAGCAAACGCCGCTTGGACGTCGAACCTGGCAAAACTCGGATCGTTTCGCCACATTCGGTGCATTCGCTCTTCAAAGGTTTGTTCGTCCGAAAAAAAGTCTTCGCCCGACAATTGGGACACTTGACTATCACACGCGGCGTCACGATAAGGACTTTCCTTGAAAACAACACGCGCTTTGGCCCGCGCAATAACCAGAGGTCCGAGTAACCGGTTGCCTCCCGTAGCTGGCATCGTAAACTGATTCCGCAGAAGCTCAATCAATACGGGGGAATTCCCCCAACACATTTCAATAGTTGAAGCGTAACTGCTACGTAGTGGCCAGCGCGACATCACTCACGGAGACCGGAAGACATGCGACTACTGTCCGACTTATTCGAACGCAACACCGCGTGGGCCGACGGCGTAGTCGAGTCCGATCCCGACTTCTTTAACCGCCTTTCCACTTTGCAGTCACCCGACTACCTGTGGATCGGCTGTTCCGACAGTCGAGTGCCAGCCAACCAAATCGTGGGCCTGAATCCTGGCGACGTGTTCGTGCATCGCAACGTTGCCAACCTGGTTGTGCATACCGACCTGAACTGCCTGTCGGTCATGCAATACGCGGTCGAAGCGCTACGAGTAAAACATATCATCGTCTGCGGCCACTACGGTTGCGGCGGGGTCGGAGCGGCAATGGCGGGCAAAGAACTGGGCCTGATCGACAACTGGCTAAGGCACATCCAGGACATTCAGAGCATTCATGCCGACCGCCTGATGACCATCGAAGACATGACCGCACGCGCAAACCGGTTGTGCGAGCTGAATGTTATTGAGCAGGTATCAAACGTTTGCCGCACTACGATCGTCCGCGATGCGTGGCGTCGGGGTCAGTCACTATCTGTGCACGGCTGGATTTATGCACTAACCGACGGCAAGTTGAAGGACCTGAATATGTGCGTCAATTCACAGGATGAACTACAGGACGCCTACGCCACAACACTGACGCAAGGCGACTTCAGCGCTAAGGCCTGAAGTGTTCGCCAGGAGCCACTTCCTGCAGCCGCGCGTTGCGATGCGCGCGGTCCATGCGTGAAAAACGCTGTCCGTTCCCGGCTGGCTGAACATCGCCTACGTTAACCGGTGAGCGTGCCCTTCGAGGACGGAATGCCGGGCTGTCTTGGGTCGATGGTCACAGCCTGTCGCAACGCTCGCGCGGTCGCTTTGAACACACCTTCCGAAATATGATGGCTGTTCGAACCGTGGTGCAGCACCAAATGGAGATTCATCATCACGTTTGAGGCAACAGCGTTCCAGAATTCCTGTACTAACTCGGTGTCGAACGTCCCAATCTTCTCGGTCGGGAAGGCCACCTTGTACACAAAGGCAAATCGTCCGCTTAGGTCGAGTGCCGACGTGACCAGCGTTTCTTCCATGGGCAACGACAGGCTGCCGTAGCGGTTAATGCCCTTCTTATCGCCAACCGCTTCCGCGATCGCTCGACCAAGGCAGATGCCTACGTCTTCCACTGTGTGGTGATCATCCACATACACATCGCCGGTCGCTTTGACGGTCAGGTCGAACAAGCCATGCCGAGCAAATAACGTGAGCATGTGATCGAAGAAGCCAACCCCGGTCTTAATGTCGTTCTGGCCGGAACCGTCCAGATCGATCTTTAAGTGGATTTGCGTTTCCGCTGTTTCGCGACTGATTTCTGCCGTGCGTGACATGGGCTGCCGGTGTGATTCCTGAAGGTTGTTGCCGAGTTCAAAAAATCGAACTCGTTGCGATAGCGTTCCGGGGCCGTCGCGCAATTTGGGAAGATGAGATTCGTTGACACAGGATTATTCGATACGGATCGCCGCCTGTCCTGGCAAAAGCCGACACTTCCTAAACATAATCCAAAACGGTTTGGATCATTGCGTGAGAGTGGTTCGCTAACCGTCAGAAGCCGTTCGATCGGCAAAGCGACCGGCAGTTCGGCTGTAAGCGGTGCCGAGACCGCAATACGATTTGATCGAACACGCGGACAGCAGATTGAATAACAGTCGACCGGAGGACCGTCCAATGCGCCATCGCCGAGGTATTTCAATTTTGGAAGTGTTTGTGGTGTTAGGCATCCTCTCTCTGCTGCTGGCGCTGCTTCTACCTGCCGTGCAATCGGCTCGCGAACGAGCGCGGGAAGCCGTCTGCAAAAATAACCTGCATCAATTAAATCTTGCAGTCGCTCAGTTTACGGAGGCTCATAAACGCATGCCCGCACCTGCCCCACCCGGGCAGGTTGGAGGCTGGATGGTTGAAATCTTACCCTTCATGGAGCAAGCGAAGCTCAAGGATTCCATTCCGGATGGACTGCCCATCACCAACGCTCCCTCCCAACTGCTCCAACTTCCGCGGCTGTATCGCTGTCCACGCCGCACGACTCTCGACGGCGGTTCCCTGCAATCGATCGAAGTCGCTCACTACGTTCTCGTGCCAGTCTCCGGGCGTGAATCATTTTATCTGTTCGACGCACCGATCAATCTGTACGCCGCGTGGCTTAGCAGTCCGGAACTGCCGTACGACAATGTGATTGCCGCTGAAGGGCCGCATCACGGTGGCTTTCACTTTGCCAGTGGATTTCAACAGGGCGTTGATTTCATGCTCGATGGCAGGAAGGTCCGTTAGCAGGCAAAGCGAATGCCGTCGACAGCGAGCCGCACGGTGCTCACACAACATGAGCATCCGGACGGCTGCTTACTCGACGGCATTGTCAGAAAATCAGATTCGCTTACGAGGCCCTGGCAACTATTCCTTGCCGGCTGTGGCGGGCAATTCTTTGATAGACACGTTACGGAATTCGACGGGATCGTTGTGTCCCGCGAATCCGAAAAAGCCACTCGTGCGTTCACGGCCAGGATGAGGTTTCTCGGCCAGAAACTCTGTCACTTTAGACAGGTCTGCATCCATGATGATGTTGCCATTCAGTTCCACCTTGATGGTGCTGCCGTTGACCGTGACCTGTTGGAAATTCCATTCGCCCGTTTCTCGCAGATAGCCACGGTGAGCGGCCGCCATTCCATACGCACAACCGTGGTACTGCCGATCGTCCAGGCCTGCATACTTTTCGTGTTCGGAATCCAACACCTGCAGTTCGCACATGCCGTTGTACGCCACATCGCCGTCACCGGGTGATCTGATCGCCAATCCGTTGTTACCGCCTGGCGGCAACTTGAATTCCAGACGAACAATGAAGTTGGCGTATTCCTTTTCCGCCAACAACAAGCCACCGTGCCCCGCTTTACAACGAATGGCTCCGTCAACCACTTCGTAGTTTTCCACGGCACCCGTCCAGCCGCTCAGATCTTTACCATTGAATAGAGACTTAAAGGCCTGACTTTCATGCTGGCTCAGATATTGGTTCGCTTCTTCCGGTTTAAACTCACGGACAGCAACGTTCCTCCAGCGGATCTCACCACCGTGAGTCTGCAGTTCAATTGGGCCAGTGAGAAACAGCGGCGACTTGCGGTCCCAGTAGTTTTCCATGATCGCGTTGTCGACCACCAGCATGTCGTTCAACCACACGGTGGTGCGAGCCCCCAGTTGTCGAATGCGAACCTTGTTCCACTCGCCAAACGGTCGGTCAGACAACACAAACGGATCTTTGCCAGGAGCTCCCGCGCTGTTGTTCCACAGGCCACCACTGCCGAGGCTGGATCCGATCCCAAACTTGGATGGATCGGTGTAGTCCCAAATCTGTACCTGCGGCGTGCCTTTTAGATAGATCCCACTGTCTGCTCGTGGAACAGTTTTGTATTCCAGTCGCAGTTCGTAGTCGCCGTAGTCTTTGTCGGTCGTCAGGTAAGCACCATGACCGTCATTGACCAGTTCGCCATTTTCTACAGACCAGTGTTTTTGGGCGTCTTCCGTCCATTCGTTCTTCTTGGCTTCGCGTTCTTCATCCGTCATCGCGGCCAGTTTGCGAGGATCGAAATGCGGCCTGCCGTGCCAGCCGGTCAGATCTTTTCCGTTGAAGATGGCCTGAAAGCCGTCCGGTACTTCGTCGGCGGCAGAAGACATATTGACGTCCGTCAGCGTGAGCAGAACGGGGACGAGCAAGAGAGGCAGGAAGCGGTGACTGAGGGCTGGCATGTGGCAATTGACTCCGAATTGCGGTTGCGATGAGGCGAGAAGCAATGAATCCACAGACTATCTCAAACCGCCCATGCTGCCAAGTAAGTGGATGCCGTGAAATCTGTTATGAGTAACGACAAGTGCGGCTTAGACCGACATTGAACTCAGTGGAAGCCTGGTTCGACAGTCGACGGTCGACGAAAATGACGTACCGCTGGACCGACTAAGACACGGTCAGTGGTTTGAGGCGAAGGCGTCATGCACGGTGATCAGCAAATAGCGCACGAAAAAAGCCGCTGCGACATCAGTCGAAGCGGCTCATCAGCTGCAGAAGTCAAGCATCACTCTTTCGGTCTGCCACCAGCAGCAGGCAGTCCATCGCGCGACGGTGCCACGGGAGGTTCAGTTGACGGATTCTCGGGGATAACGGGATCATTGCCCTGTCCGCAACCAGGTACGCAACTCGCAAATAAAATGGCCAGCAAGGCAAATCGTACAACTCGCATTTTGGATTCCGTGATAAGACTTTGCGACAGAAAAAATCAGGCAGCGACCACTCAAGGTCTGCAGACGACTGGTCGCCCGCTTTACACATTGGAAGCGATCAGTCGGTCATACTGCAGGAAACACCGAGCACTAAAATTCGCCCACTACATTCCCTTCGCCCATAGATGATAAGCTGTGCAACACACCGTTGATCCAGGTATCGTCGATGTTTTCTGAAAGGAAGCGAACTGATCCGTCGCCCATCAAAACCTGGACTCCACCTGTATGAGGGCTGTCCAGCTGATTGTAATCATCGCCAAATCCCCAGCCAGTTGGAAACGCTCCGTTATCAATCCACCAGAAGCTGTAATCTGGACCGCCCGTGACTTCGGTAAACGCGATGGTGTTGCTTGACCCGTCCGTGATATCTCGAAATCTTGACTTCGTGCCGCTTCCGAACAGACCTTTGTAGCGAGAGAAACTGTTATCGAGGTGGCCACCGATTGGGCCGCCCATCGGCAGGTAGTTCGTCTGGCCTATTTCAGGAACATCCCCAAACCAGAACGATGACCCCCAGGTTCCGCTGCTACCTGAGCCACAACCGCCGCCGCTACCATCCGCGTCGGTGCACCACGAGTGCAATCCTGGCAGTTGTCCGGAGTTCGCGATGCCTGGGTCAGACGGACACAGGTACATCGGAAACGTGATTTGAGCATCATCCCAATCAACGTCCCACCAGTTTTGACGACGGTTTTGTGGATCTGGGTTCGGCAGGACGTCATAGCCCTTCCATGATGTGATCTTCTCGTAAAGGTTACCCTGCTCCATGTAGGGCAGCAGCAGTGCGTGAGCACTTATCGATGAATTCTGTTTCGTAATCGAAAGATCCCAGGAATCAAGCTTGGCTGGGCTCGGGCTATCTTCAAATGCGACTTTCGCCGGTGGGAAGTGATTGTAAGTATCGTGGTGGTTGTGAAGAGCTAAGCCGATTTGCTTGAGGTTGTTCTTGCACTGCGTCCGGCGGGCCGCTTCGCGAGCCTGTTGCACGGCAGGCAGCAACAGCGAAATGAGGATCGCAATAATCGCAATCACAACCAAAAGCTCGATTAGGGTGAACCCGCCACGTGGGGCAGGAGCGGGCCGACCGCTTCTTGATTTCGTTCGATTCATCAACATTTTCTCCTCTCGGAAAATCAATAATAACAACAGACCGGGACGATCAACGCGTCCATACTAAGCTGAAAAAACGCGCCACGTAAGTAGTTACTGGCGGATTTGCGGGCATCCGCGACAACTCCGATATTGGTGCAAACAGTCGCTTGCCCGCCGGTTGGCCCACTCGAAAGGCGGATGAACTCTGCCGCTCGCACCAAATCAAAAGAACGCGTTTACCGCTCCTCTACATGTAACACGCAAATTTCGTGCCCAGTCCGCAAAGCAAGGTTTCACGTGCTGTATGCTGCACGGATTGCCTGTTCACTCGGCGATTTGCGCTGTTTTAAGAGCAACGCAGCCTGGTTCACACCGTTGCTGCGCTAGTTGTCGCCTTGCGGCTCGCCCAAATCCGTGGGCGTCTCTGTCTGCACCTGACGGCGGCCGCGTCCGGCAAACAGGTTCAACAGCGCGGGCAGAAGGATGACATCGCCGGGCAGGGCGGAGCACATCGTGATGGCGGTTAACTCTGCAAAGCGGCGAGTCGGGACAAAGTCTGAGAAGATCAGAACACTTAAACCGCTGACAACCAGCACGCTTGTCAGCACGATTGCTCGACCACTGGTATGAAGCGTGTTTCGCACGGCTTCCAGTGGTTCGGCATTGCGGCGCTCGTCGCGGAAGCGAGCCAGAAAATGGATCGTGTCGTCCACAGCAATCCCGAGGCTAATTGCAAAGACCAAAACGTTGCCCGCCGTGAGTTCGTAACCTCGCAGGTGCAGGTAGCCGAGTGTCATCACCAGCGGAAACATGTTCGGCACAGCAGCGATCAGGCCAATCCGTAGCGAACGAAACAGCAGAGTGATCAGCAAAAAGATAACGCCCGAAGCCGTCACCAACGACGTAAATAAATCGCGTACGAAGGCGTCCATGCAAAAGGCGTGCAGGTAGGCGTCGCCCGTGATGGCAAAGGAGATATTTTGTGGTAACTCCTTTTTCAGAATCACATCAACATCAGCGATCAGAGCTTTCATACCCGCACTGCCAACGTCATGAATTCTCATCATCACTCGCGCGGCCGGTTCTTCGCGAGCAAGAAACGAAGACGTCACTTCGGGGTCACCGATTTGGCGCAGAGCCAGTTGGATACGTTTTAGGGACGCACCGATCGCCTCAGAATCACCTTCCAACGTGCGGCCGCGATCAAAGGACGACAGGAACTCAATGTAATCGCGATAGAAGGTAACTCGCTCGTCCAGTCCGATCGCCTCACGAACTTTCGCCAGTGCCAATGCGACTTCCGGTTGAAAGAGTTCTTCGCGCGTGTCGGCCTGCAACTGGATTTCCAGCGAGATCAAGCCGGACATGTGTTCGTCGATTTTCCGAACGGCTTCCATCGTGGGATGGTCACCATCATAGGTTTCAAACATATAAGAATTGACGGGAATGTTCCGAGCACTCCAGACCGTCCACCCGGCAAGCAGCAGATGAAAGGCCACGATAGCCACCGAGTACCGACCAATCATCGTGCCGAAAGTTTTCCACATCGTGTCCAGTCGAGATGTCTTGAGACGGACGTTTTCGGTTGTTGCCGGGACTGTCGAATCTGCTGCAGGCGACGACTTTTTATGGTTATTGTCTGCACGGCGAGCGAGGGCCGAGCCGCAGAGAATGAGTGTCTGTGGGAGCACGAACATCAGACCGAAATAACAGCAGGCCATGCCAGCGGCCGCCTGCACGGCCAGCGATTGAAGCAGTTCGGATCGAGCGACCAGCAGGCTGCCGAAACCGATCCCCGTGGTGGCCAGCGTCAGCAAACAGGTCCTGCTCATTTCCATCATCGTCGTTTTGGCACAGGTCGCGTAGTCGTTTCCGGACTGCCGCACTTCCACCTGAAACCGGCTAAGCACGTGCACGTTGTTCGCCGCGCCGATAATCAGCAGCAGCGCGGGAATCATGTTGCTCATCACAGAAAACATGATGCCGAACCAGCCCATCAGCCCCATCGTCATCACGACAGACGTGAGTGCGGCGACGAGGCACAGCAGCGTCACCTTGAAACTGCGAAAAATGATGAACGACACAACCAGAAACAGTGCACTGCACAGCGGGACCATTTGTGTCTGATCGCGAATGATGCTGTTGATCACATCCACTCGAATCGCGGGCACGCCGGATACAAATGTGTCTGTGTTCGCCGGAGTTGGCAGCCGCGCGATCACATCGGTGATCGCGTTGACTCGCTCTGTCACGGCCGTGATCGAACGAGCGGCCGGGTCGAGGTCGATAAGCGTCATCATCATCTGATTGTCAGAACTGATCAGCGTATCGTTCAACAACGGAAGACGTTCAACACGATCGAGCAGGTAGTCGCGGTCAGAATACAGTTCTTCGCTTAACAAATGTGACCATGTCACTCGATCGTTACCACGTATGTTGATGCGCGGGCGTTCCAGAGTTGCCAGCGAAGTGACGACGCGCACGCCTTCAAGGTCGCGCACTCCGTCGGCCAGATCTTTCATCCAGCGCAGGCAATCTTCTCTTAGCAGCGACTGCTCATCGACAGCTTCCAGCACGACCAGCACGATGCTGTCTTCAAAGCGAAACATCTTCTTGTGTGCTTCGCTGAATTCGACTGAGTTGTCCTCACCGATGTACACCTGCTGCGGCGAAAAATCGATTCGAAGTCGCAGCGCACCCAGGCCGATCAGCAATGTGAACGTTGTCACCGCCAACAGTGTCGACTTAGGTCGTGCGATCAGGAAGTCGAACAGGCGGGACATCAACAGTGCAATATTCTTCGGTTATCACAACGACGCGGCGGGCCGGCACAGAGATGTTCGCAAAGGCACGAGCTGATTCCCAGCATAGAATAGCCACAGAAGCCGATTTTGCAGCCGCCAGTGCGTATCGAAACGGTGGTTACAGATTAACGTGCGTCGCTGGCCGGTTCGCGATTCAAAAACACGAAGCAGCCCAGCTTCGACGCGGTCAGCACATCGACCCGCCCGTCGTTGTTTACATCGGCCGCAGTAATCTGCACTCCAACGCCGGATTTGCTGTCGATTAAGTGTGGCACGAATTTTACGCCACCGTCTTTATCGCGTTGAAGCTGAAACCAGTAGACCACCTGAGCCGCGTTGGGTTCGACGTCGCCCTTTGGTCCATGAGCCCACATGCGTTTTCCGACGATGACGTCTTTCAGTCCGTCGCCATCGATGTCTGCGTGAGCCAGAGCATGTGGCTGGCTGAATGCCGCGCCGAATTCCTTTTCTCGCGATCGGTCATGCATCATTAGGTGCTGAACAAACGGGAACTCGCCAGACGGACGCTGGTTTTCGTACCAGGCCAATCCCCAACCGTGCGCGTCAACGGCGGAGATCACATCGTTGTCGCCGTCCGCATCTACGTCGTCGACGAACATTTGAGCTCCGCCGACTTCGAGCGAAAATTTGCCTCGCGTGAACGGCCAGTTACCAGCCTGCGATTTTTCCGGCTGACGGTACCAGCCATCGTTGACGATCATGTCCAGCCGACCGTCACCATCCACATCGCCGACGCCCTGCCCATGATAGAACTGCGGCCAATCCTCGTTTTCGCCAACCGGAGTGAACTTCCACGGTTCGTACGGCTCCGCAGGATTAGGCTGGATGTAGCCCCAGCGGCCGTCCCAGTGACAAATTAACTGAGGCACGCCATCGCCGTTGAGATCAACCAGTTCCGGCGACTCACCGCGAACGCGTTCAAACACGAAGTGAGACTTCCAAAGCTCATCAGACTCGCCTGGATTTTCGTACCACTTCGCTTCGTGTTTGTGAACTCGGCCAAGGACCAGAACATCCGGCTTTCCGTCGCTGTTAAAGTCGTGAACGAAGGTAAACATCGCGTTGCTGGGACTGTCGGCCATCGGCAGCGCGACGGGTTCATAGATTTCGTGAGCGACTTTGAACTCCGGGCCTTCATACCAGAACGGCCCGGCGGCGATATCCGGATGTCCGTCGGAATTGATGTCGCCGGACGTGATACCGTCGCAATAGTAGCGTTCGGTCAGAACCTGTTTTTCGAAGCTGACATTCGGCTGGAAGAACGACGCACCAGCGAGTAGAGACCAAACGGCAATAGCGTTCATGTTTATTCCTGAAATATTTAAAGCAATCAGCCGTTCAATGTGGGGCAATCGCCAATCAAAGTAAAGTGAGTCGCCCGGTGGGGTTCAAGTTTTGCAAACGCCGCGACGAGTCCAGTTCGCTATTCACCGGCTGTGGCGGATCACAATAGCATTGTCGGTTGACGGAAAAATGTTGCGAAGGAAGAATCGCGTTCGTGAATTCTGCGCAGCTGCAAAATCCCAGCACGCCTGCCGCATTGTGCTCATCGCCAAACGAACGCTCCCTGACAACGCTTACTAAATACAATTACCAATGCCCGCCACCCCGTCACTCATCGCCGAACGAATTCAGCACGTCGCTGAATCGTCCAACATTCAGCAACTGGACGTCTGCTACGGCGGCGCGGCGGATCAGATTGGTGTTCAGTACTCGGCCAAAACAAGTTCAGCGTCATCAGAAACGGACGCCTCTGCCGGCAACCGCCGGTATCTGATCGCGTCGATTACCAAACCGATCGTGGCGATGGCCGCGTTAATGCTGGCGGCGGAAGGTGAGTTCAGTCTGGTGGATCGCATCGATTCACTGTTGCCAATGTTTCGGAAAGCCGCCTTTCGACGCATTAAAGTTCGGCACCTGTTGACTCATACTTCCGGCTTTCCGGACATGCTTCCCGCCAATACGGAACTGCGGGCCGCTCATGCGCCGTAGGCGGATTGCGCGACATTGGATAAGATGGTATAGATGGCAACCTTCAGTGTCAGTGTGATGTTTCACGCTGCTATGTGTGCTGAAATGTTTGAGCCGCGAAAGGATTCCTGCCATGCCTTTGTCCACCAGTTTTGTCGATCATTTCTCTGATGTTACGGATCCAAGGCGCGGTGAGCCGGTCTATCCGCTTCAAAATATTCTGTTCATTGCAGTCTGTGCTGTGATCAGTGGCGCGGATGATTTTGTCGCGATTGCGAAGTTTGGCAGAACGAAACGAGATTGGTTTGCGAAGTATCTCGATCTGTCCGCAGGGATTCCGTCGCACGATCGTTTCAACGCCATCCTCGCTCTGATTCGTCCTGCAGAATTTGAAAAGTGCTTACTGAATTGGATCACTTCTCTGCAGAAAATCAGTGACGGACAAATCATCGCGATCGATGGTAAGACACTCCGTCGCAGCTATGACAAAGCCAGTGGCAAGTCGGCCATCCACATGGTCAGTGCATGGGCCACAGCCAATCATATCAGTCTCGGGCAAGTCGTCGTCGATGCGAAGAGTAATGAGATTACGGCGATTCCCAAACTGCTGGAATTGATCGAGGTTTCCGGTGCTTTAGTGACGATTGACGCCATGGGTTGCCAAACGGAAATCGCGTCGAAGATTGTCGACGCAGAGGCGGACTATTGTCTTGCCGCGAAAGGCAATCAGCCCACGCTACACGCAGGTCTTGTCGCGTTCTTCGCCGACCATTTGGAAGATGACTTTGCACGCTGTCCGGTGCGACGATTTGAAACGAAAGAAAACACCGGCGGCCGCGAAGATTTGCGACAGTATCTGATCTGTCGTGCGCCGGAGGATCTTCCGGACGCACATCGCTGGAAGAACCTGAAGGCGATCGGGATCGCGATCAACAACACTCTCCGCGACGGCAAAATGTGCATCGGCATCCGCTATTACATTTTAAGCCGTTATGTCTCCGGCCGTCGTTTCGCCGAAGCTGTGCGGAGCCATTGGGGTGTCGAGAACAATTTGCATTGGCAACTGGACGTCACTTTCCAGGAAGATCAATCGAGGATCCGTAAAGGCCACGCAGACATGAACTTCAGCATCCTTCGCCGCACGGCGTTGAGTCTTCTGAAAAACGAATCCACAGCCAAGGTGGGGATCAAAAACAAAAGACTCAATGCTGCCTGGGATGAGACATACCTCGCGAAAGTCCTGTTCGGCAAATGACTTAACGTGCAATCCCCCTGTCATGCGCCGCTTGACGACTTTCTGCGACACGCAGCCGACGTGCCACTCGATTTTTCGACGGCAACGGACTGCCGATATTCGAGTGTCGGGTTTTTGCTGTTGGGAGCGATCGTTGAAAAGGCAACCGGATTGCCGCTGCCAGAAATTCTGCGGCGAGAGTTCTTTGGTCCTTTACGAATGCAGGATACATGGCTGGGCGTCCCGGAAAATCGAGCGGACGAACTACTACCAACGGTGCTGCCGTCCATCCTTCCCGCGTGGCAGGCAGAGCCCGACACCGGCGAGGACGCTGTTGAAAGTGGCAACGACTGGGGCTGGAACAGCCGCTATTGGCGCACTCTGGGAGCACCGTGGGGCGGCATGATTTCTTCCGCCGGCGATCTGGGACGGTACGCCGCCATGATGCTAAGCGGAGGTTTCAGCGACGCGGGAGAACGCATTCTGCCGAACGCCGTCGTGCAGGCAGCGATGGCAAATCAGACCGGCGAATTGGCGGCGCAGGCAGACTTCGTCGGCGCGGCGCGAGCGTGGGGGCTTGGTTGGCGGCAAAACTGGCCCGGACATTCGGCTTCGTTTGGCGATTTCCTTTCGCCCACTGCCTTTGGTCATTGGGGAGCCACCGGAACCACGATGTGGATGGATCCGGCGAGTCAGCAGTTCGCCGCCATCCTGACCACGACGCCGTACGAAGAAAGCTGCTCAGCGATTCAACGCGTATCCAACATCGTGACGGTGTTGTAACGACGGACGTTGCAATGAGGATTGCGGACGCAGTCAGACGGGGCACTCTGTGAGCCCGCGAACGTGGATCTGCGACGCGATCTTTGTGATTTCCAACAGCTCCTCCGACATACCGGTCGTCACTTTGTCGGCGGCAAGCTGGTGCAGGCGTTGAGCCGGGCCGGTGAACGCAGGGAAGCCGACCGTGCCGCCCGTACCCTTCAGCTTGTGCGACAGATCCAGAATCCTGGTGAAGTCCTCCTGTTCGATGGCGTCAGAAATCTGCCCCAACGTCTGAGGCAATGACTGCACGAACTGCACAACGATTTCGAAGAACTCAGGGATCTCAAGTGGAAGCGTCGATTCAACAGGCGGCAACGCAGCTGCAGGTCGCTCCGGCTGATATTCTTCGTCACGGTCGCTGAAGTGTGCCGACGGTGAAGCAGTGGCTTCTGGTAACTCGGCAAGCATTTCGTCGATAGGCGTCACTTCCGCAATCGGCTCCACAGCACACAGCGAGTGGGTGCTCGGTTCATCAGTGCTTAGCAACGAAGGACTATCTTCCTCTATTGGCGTTTCGTCGAGCGGTAGAATCTCGGCCAGCGTGGCTAACAGCTTGTCGATGTCGATAGGTTTGGTCAAAAACCCCGAACAACCAGCCTCAGTACAGCGATCGCGGTCCGACTGCATCACGTTGGCCGTAAGCGCCATAATTGGCGCCTCGATACCGGCGGCGCGCAGTTTTCTGGTGGCCGTAAAACCGTCCATCACCGGCATCTGCATGTCCATCAGCAGCAGGTCGAAGTCTCCGCCGCTCGCCTTTTCGACGGCTTGCAAACCGTTTTCCGCCTGGTCGACGATCAGCCCGGATTTCGTCAGCACGAGGCTAACCAGCTGACGGTTGGCAGGCGTGTCGTCGGTAACGAGCACTCGCGACGGCTGAAAGCGAATGGTCAGCCCCGACTGCTGACCAGGTTGGTTCAATCGTGCAGTCTGCTGAACGGCGGTTTCATGATCGATCAAGACAACGTCAGCAAGCTCACCCGGCGAAACGGTAAACGAGAACGTGCTGCCTACGCCCGGCTGACTTTCGACGGCGATGTTCCCGCCCAACGCCTCCGTTAAGCGTTTGCTGATGGCCAGCCCCAGACCGGTGCCACCAAATCGTCGAGTAACCGAACTGTCGGCCTGCACAAATTCCTGAAAGATCTTCCCACACTGTTCGCTGGTCATCCCCACACCGGTATCGGTCACTCGAAACCGCACGCGAGGCTGACCGGCTTCGACAACGGTGTCGGCCACCAGACGCACACCGCCGGTTTCCGTGAACTTGACCGCGTTGCCAACCAGGTTCATCAAAACCTGACGCAGCCGCGTGGGATCAGATTCGATGGTCGATGGAATCTGACCTTCGATCACGTGATCCAGTGTGATGCCCTGCTCGACAGCTTTCATCTTCATCACGCTGACAACTTCGGTCATCAGTTCCCACGGATTGCACGGACGAATTTCCAGTTCCATGCGGCCGGATTCGATCTTGGACAAGTCCAGAATGTCGTTGATCAGACCAACAAGGTGAGTCCCGCTGGCGTGGATCGTGTTGAGGTATTCTCGCCGAGTAACTTCATCGTCTTCCATGCCGCGGCGCAAAATGTCGGTGAAGCCCACGATGGCGTTCATCGGGTTACGAATTTCATGGCTCATGTTCGCCAGAAAACTACTCTTGGCTTCGTTGGCCGCTTCGGCTTCGTCCTTGGCTTCGCGCAGTTCGATCTTATTTTTCTCAAGCACGGTGACCTCGTCGAATGTCACCATGACGCCGCGGTTTTCGCCGTTGTTGCCCGCAAGCGGAGAACAGTTGACTCGCAGAATCCGCGCCGGACCACCGCCGTCGTTGCACAATTGCATCATGACGTTGGAAACGGATTCCTGCGTCGCCAGCGTGTTCGCCCACGGCATGCTGCCTTCGTCGCCGTCATTTTCGATGAGTCGAAAATTCAGTGCGGACGCTTTCTCTCCGATCAGTTTGTCGGTGTCATGCCCGGTCAACTTTTCCATCGCGCTGTTGGCCAGCAGGACGCGATCGTTCAGCCCGACAATCATTAGACCTTCCGACAGAATGTCCAGGGCTTCTCGCACGCGCCGCGGGATGGCGTGCGATGGGTCCAGGTTCTTGAGGACCATGGTCAGAAACCAGCGGAACGAAAAGAACGCGACGGGACCGCAGAACACAAGCAACGTAGTCATGCGCGACTGGAACTGCCCGAATCGCCCCGCCGGACGCAGTGGTTCGAACGCGACTTCGATACGGCCCCAGTTGTCCTGTCGCTGAGCAGACAGGGTCACGTGCATAAATCGTTCAGTTGAATGTTCGCCAAAATCAGCGGGCCAGGTTTCATTGTGCGGCCCGGCCTGGAGGATTAGCTGACCGTCATTCGTGCGGACTCCGGCGGACAGAAGCTGTTTGTGTCGGTTGACCAGAAGTTCCATCACGCCCTGCAGCTTTTGCAGTTGCCCTGCTTCAATAATCGGCGCACTGCTGAAAGCCAGCGATTCCACAATTTGAACGCGATTCGCGGTCACGATCCGTTCTTCATCGGGGATGAGCTTCAGATAGTTGGCGGCCATCAAAATGCCCAGCATCGAGCACACCAGGCCAAGCGTGATTCGCGTGGCGGCGGTGAAGCGGAACATGGCAGGGAGTTTTAACTTGAGGTTTGGCATTGTTATTTTCAGGCTCGTGGCCGGCTATTCGTTCTTCTTTTTGTCGCCGGCATTTTGACGGTCGACGATATCCTGCAGCGAGTCGCCTTCCTCGCCGCCGCCAACGCCGTCCATGACCAACAGCGGGTCAAACCATGTCCAGACTGGCAACTGACTTAACAGCCCCAGGGCCAGCATCCCGGTGCGCATTGCAGTCAGGACAGAACCGATCACAATCGATGTCCCCGCGACCGCCACCGTGCTGGTTGTGATGTCGTTAAAGGTGTATTCAGAATCCAGTTTGTCTTCAAAACCGGTCACGTGGTGCACAGTGCCTCGCAGTTCGGCAAAGCGTTCGTACCCAAACAGCTGAGTGTCAACCGACGTGACCAGGCCCTTCGGGTCACCGCCGTTAAGCAGCCATAGTTCTCGAGCTTGCTGTTCCAACGACTTCAGCGCCGAGTTTTCAACGCGATCCGAGCCTTCCGCAGCCACTGCGACCGTCAGGTCAAAGCCAAACTCGTATTGAGTTTCTCCCGCCAGCGTCGCCTGAAATGCAGCAAATGCATCTGTGTCGTCGTCCTCGCCCACCACAACCTGCGGGACTTCGTCATTGTCATCGTCATCAGTGAAGTTCGGCGCGGTCGCCGTTGGCGTTGTGCCATCTGGTGATTCTGATCCGTCAGACGCATTCGCGTCATCACCGGAATTGGTTTCATCGCCCGCCGTGGGCTGTGACGCTCCGTCCTGTGGCATCGTACCGGTGTCGGTGGATGGAGCAGGTACCGTGACCGGGGCCTGCACAATTACAGTTCGGGCAGTGCTGTTGCCACTGCCGTCAGAGACGTAGAACCGAAACGAGTCTGAACCGGTGAATTCAGTATTGGCCTGGTACGTAAACGATCCGTCGGCCTGAACCGTCAGCGTTCCCTGACTCGGCATCGTATCAAGTACGACTGTGAGCGCGTCACCTTCGACATCAGTGACCCCCGCCAGCAATCCGGGAGAGGACACGAGGACTGATTCACCGGTGCCCAGGTCGTAGCGATGATTCACCGGTGACGAAAACACGGGCACATCATTGACGGGAAGAACTGTCACATCAAAAGTGGTAGAAGCCGAAGCGATTCCGTCTGAAACCGTGACCGTGATCGTAGCTGGCCCACCGAAAGCATTCGCCTGCGGCGCAAACTGAACCTGCCGAGTTCCTCCGCTGTTTCTGACGACGATGTTGGAATCTGAAATCAGGCTCTGGTTGCTGGACGTCGCAGTGACATTTAAAGCGGAATCAGATGTATCGATGTCGCTAACCGTGAAGTTGGCAGATGCGGTCAACGTATCTTCAGTGGTGACAATGTCCGGAATGGAAGCAATCGTCGGCGCGTCGTTGACCGGAGTCACCGTGACATCAAAGTTGGTCGTGGTGATTGAACTTCCATCTGATACAGAAATGGTAATCGTGGCGGTCCCCACGGCGTTGGTGACGGGCGACAAGCTAACACTGCGGTTCGCCCCGGTTCCGGTTATGGTGATGTCCGCGTCGGCGATGACGCTCTGGTCATTCGATGATGCAGTGACAATCAGGCTATTTACTGCCGAGTCGTTGTCGCCAACGGTAAAGTTAATCGGCCCCAGCGGAGCATCTTCCGTCGTTGATGCATCGGCAATCGCGGACACGGTGGGTTCGTCGTTGGCCGGCGAAACCGACAGTGTTACCGTTGCGGTCGCAATGCCTCCGAAGCCGTCCGAAATCTGGTACGTAAATGAATCATTCGTGGTCTCGCTGCCGTTGTGCGTGTAGCTGAATGATCCATCCGCGTTTAGTGTGAACGCGGATGCGAACGCCGGGCTGCTGATCAAAGTGACGGCCAGCGGGTTGCCATCGACGTCGCTGTCGTTGTTGATCACGCCCAGCAATGCGGACGCATTCAATGAGTTGCCTTCGGTGACCGAATAGCTGTCATCCTGAGCAACCGGCGTTTCATTCTGGTTAGTCACCCCAATAAAGATCGTCTGCGTGGATGACGTATTGGTTCCGTCGGATACGGTCAGGCTTAGCGTGTAGCTGGTCGTCGTTTCGAAGTCGAGGTTGCTGTTGTCCGTGACGGTAATCTCACCCGTGCTGCTGTTGATCCCGAAAATACCGTCCGTGTTTCCGCCGGTAATCGTCCAACCGCTGAAGGTAGTTCCGGCTTCACGGTCCGTGGCAACGGCGGTGCCGAGTGACGCACCATTGGCCGCGGCTTCACTCACGCTAAAGGACTGACCGTCCGCGATTACCGGCGCACTGTCGTTCACGTCTGTTACTGTAATCGCCACTGTCTGCGACGACGACGTATTGATTCCGTCGGATACGGTCAGGCTCAGTGTGTAGGTCGCCGCCGATTCGAAGTCGAGATTGCTGTTGTCCGCGACGGTGATTTCGCCCGTGCTGCTGTCGATCGCGAAAATGCCGGCCGTATTGCCGCCCGTGATCGTCCAACCGCTAAAGGTGGTTCCGGCATCTGGGTCAGTCGCCGTAACCGTACCCAGCGACGTGCCATCGGGCGCAGCTTCACTAACACTAAAAGTGTGGCCAGCCGTAATCACCGGAGCACTATCGTTGGCAGCCGTAACCCCAATGCCCACCGTTTGCACAGTCGACGTATTGGCCCCGTCGGATACGGAAAGGCTTAGCGTGTAACTGGTCGTCGTTTCGAAGTCGAGGTTGCTGTTGTCCGCGACAGTGATCTCACCCGTGCTGCTATTGATCGAGAAAATGTTGTCTGTGTTGCCGCCTGTGATTGTCCAATTGCTGAAGGTGGTGCCGGCATCAGCATCCGTAGCCGCCACCGTTCCCAGCGAAGTCCCATTCAACGCCGATTCACTCACGCTGAAGGTCTGACCGCCCGTGATCGCCGGCGTGTTGTCATTGGCGGCCGTGATGCCAATTGCAACGGTCTGGCTGGATGATGAATTCGTTCCATCCGAGACTGTCAGGCTCAGCGTGTAACTGGTCGTCGTTTCGAAATCGAGGTTGCTATCATCGGCGATGGTGATTTCGCCTGTGTTGCTGTTGATCCCGAAGATGCCGTCCGCGTTGCCGCCTGTGATTGTCCAGCTGCTGAAGGTGGTGCCGGCATCAGCATCACTCGCGACCACAGTCCCCAGCGACGCACCGGTCACCGCCGCTTCGCTCACGCTGAAAGTCTGACCGCTCGGGATCACCGGCGCACTGTCGTTCACATCTGTTACGGTAATCGCGACTGTCTGCGACGACGACGTGTTGCTTCCGTCGGATACGGTCAGGCTTAATGTGTAGCTGGTCGTCGTTTCGAAGTCGAGGTTGCTGTTGTCCGCGACAGTGATTGCGCCCGTACTGCTATTGATCGCAAATATTCCGTCCGCATTGCCGCTGGTGATCGTCCAACTGCTGAAGGTGGTTCCGGCATCAGCATCCGTAACGGCCACCATACCCAATGATGCGCCATTGCCTGCCGCTTCACTCACACTGAAAGTCTGGCCGCCTGTGATCACCGGTGTGCTGTCGTTCACATCCGTCACGGTAATCGCCACTGTCTGCGACGACGACGTATTGGCCCCGTCGGATACGGTCAGACTCAGCGTGTAGCTGGTCGTCGTTTCGAAATCGAGGTTGCTGTTATCGGCAACGGTAATCTCGCCCGTGCTGCTGTTGATCGCGAAAATGCCGTCCACATTACCACCAGTGATCGTCCAGTTGCTAAACGTGGTTCCGGCATCAGCATCCGTGGCCGCCGCCGTTCCCAGCGATGTGCCATTTGACGCCACTTCGCTCACGTTGAAGGTCTGACCGCCGGTGATCACCGGTGCATTGTTGTTTAAGCCGGTGACGGTAATTGAGACTGTTGCCGTATCAGAGTTGCCGCCGTTTGTGGCGGTGTAGCTAAACGTGTCAACTCCCGTAAAGCCACTTTGCGGTGTGTAAGTAAACGACCCATTGCCGTTCAGGGTGACGTCGCCAATTGTGGCAGATGTGTCCAGGTTTGATGCGGTCAACGTGCTTGCTGCAGCAGTTGCAGTAGATTCGTAATTGGTATGGATGCTGCCGGACGGCAATGCCGATTCGTACAACCGAACGGCTGCGATTTCGCCCTGAAAGTTTGAGGTATTCGACGTCGCTGTCTCACCATTCACCGCCCCCAGTCCGCTGGCGTCCGCATTTGCCCAAGAAGTCAGTCCAGCGACATCCATAACGGAATCGACGAGGTGCCCATTCACATACAGATAGACGTCTGGCACAGCCGACGCATTGTCGATAACTGCCATCACCTGAATGAATTCGTCCGCGGCAATCTCAGTTGCCAGGTCGTATGTTGCCAGAGCCGTCGTGCTGCCTTTCTGAACCAGTAATTCCAGCGTGGCCCCATTCAGCGACAAGGACGTCCCCTGTCCGTTTCCACCTGTTTCGAAAATGATTTCCTGCCCGATGGCATCGGTCGGGTTGAACCAGATCTCAAAACTGGCCGGATCGTCGGTGGGGTTTCCGGCGATATCGGCATAGGCCGCTGTTGTTCCGCCGCCCGTGCCATCGAAGACCCATGCCGCCTGAATATTGCTGAGTGATGTCGTTGGGGAAGTTGTGTAGGTAACGCCACCACCACTGAAGTCCCAGTCATAACCGTTGGTTCCGGTACCGCTACTCCAAACATTGTCCCCATCGTTGTCGGTCGCAGCTGTGTACCCCAATGTATTGCCAGCCGTCGCTGCGGGCCCCTGAGCATCGTTCAACAGGACTCCGGCAGCGGAGATGTTTAGCGACACGTCTTCCATGGTTGAATAGGTGTCATCACTAGCTGTGACGGCCAGGTCGTATCGCAGTTGGTGAACAACAGGGCCAGTGCTTTCCACCGGCCCGTCGCCACTCCACAAAACCAGGATATCGTCGATGTTCCGCATCGCGACCGATGTATCCTGTTGATTGCCGTTCACATTCACGTTAACGATCTGTCGAGCCTGTAGGGCCGCTTGAGAGGGATCAAAGCGGCGAATGAACACGGCGCTGCCATCCCCATCTCCATTGTCTGTCCCTTCAAACACGATCGCAAAGTTGCCCGCATCATCCATGGCGATTGACGGGGACGTGTGATCGATGCCAGCCCCGGCGCTGACATTCACGTACTCGATGCCCCCTGTAATATTGTTGCCATCGTGATCGAATTTAGCGGCCCAGACACCTGCGTTAACACCGGCAATTCCACTTGATCGATATGTCACCACAGAATTGCCGGAAGCATCCATTGCCACTGCCGGCCTTGTGTCATTAGAGAGGGCACTGCCAAGCATCACGTCATTGTGTGTCGCTAAACCATCAGCATCGAAGTGCCTCACATAAGTGCTGCCGCTGCGTTCGTGCGCAATCACGAATTGTCCGGCGTCGTTCATGGCCACAGCCGCATTGGTCTGAGCCCCACCGTCCGTTGCAGCGGTTGTCACGTCCGCAACATCTTTGGCGGTGCCGTCTGCGTTGAATCGCCGATGGAACACATCGCTATTCAGCGGACCATCACCTTCCCACGCGATAACGAATTCGCCCGTCGCACCACTCATTGCAATGACGGAATCTTTTTGGGTTCCCGTATTTGCCGAGTTGGCTCGTATCTCGTTTGAGAGTGCTGTTCCGTTCGCGGCGAAGCGACGGAAGTACACACTAGCTGCCGTGCCGTCCTGGTTCAGACTGGTCCACGTGACGATAAAATTGCCCGCGTCATCGGACGCGACTCTGGCCCATTTCTGGTCGTCGGCCATGATTTGGTTGACCAGGATTTCGTCGGTCGTCGCATTACCGCCTGCGTCAAAACGCTGAGCGAACACGCCCCAGCCGCTGCCATCATGTCCGAGGCCTGACCAGGTCTTCACGTAACTGCCGTCAGCCGCCACCGCAATCGCATTTTGACTGCCTCGATCTTCCGCTGCTGATGACCGCGTGGTCCCCGCGACGACTTCAAAAGCACCGATGTCCGGATTCGCATCACGCGTGACCCCACGTTGATCAACGGTGGGCGCACCGGTTGTGGTTCCATTGTTGATCGCTGTGCTGCCAGTTTGAAGCATGTAAGCTGAGGTCTGCCCGCCATTCGACGTCAAAGTCGAACGGATCAGCGGATCAACGCCAATCTGATCCCCGGTCCCTGCAAGTCCGGCACTGCCATCACTGTCTATGTTGAACCCACCGGAATTAAGCGCCCTGTTTACATTCTGCGATGTCGGACTGTGCACAATGGTATTAGTGATCGTGACTTCGCCACCGTCCTTATCGAAAATGCCTCCACCGTCGGGGGCAACGTTATAAGCGATCGTGGAGTTGACAATGGTGATCTCTTTGTCCGTCCAAATGCCGCCGCCTTCCGAAGCTGCCGTGTTGTTGCCGATCGTAACATTGATCACGGCACCTCCGTCTGCACCGTGAAAGTAAATCCCCGCCCCTTTGTCCGCTGAGTTGCCGGCAATCAGAACTCGATCAAGATTCAGGGTTCCATGAACGTGGATCGCTCCGCCGTCGCCAGACTGGCCGTTGTTATTTATGACGGCGGAATCCGTCAGGTTTAGAGTGCTTGAGTCGTCGACAAAGATTCCTGCCCCGTTGTTTGATGCAATCCCGTTTTGAATGGTGACCCCGGATATAGTGACAACAGTCGAATTATTCTGCACGTGAAAGACCCGGTCGAAGGCATTGCCGTCAATGATGGTCGATCCAGCACCACCGCCGATTACAGTGACACTCTCCAGGATGTCCAGGTCTCCCTCGTTGCCGTTGTCGTCGCCCGCTGAACCAAGCGACAATGTGTAGGTGCCGTTGCCCAGCAGAATCGTGTCACCACCGCTGCCCGAATTGGCCTGCAAGATCGCTTCTCGCAGCGAAGTAACGCCATCACCGCCATCGATGGTATCGTCAGTCGTATCAACGGTGATCGTCGCCAGTTTGCCTTCCCAGTTCGCCTGGAGATCGGCAGTAAAGGCGACTGACGTTTCGATTTCGCCGATCGCATATTCCAGATCCCAGTCGCCACCGTATTTGGCGTGGCCCGTGTCGTCATCACTGGCTGCGACGTCGGTCCCCAACAGCGTGTTCAGGGATTCCGTCAGAGCGATCCCCTTATCTGACGCAGCCAGATCGCAGCCATAAATCAGCAGGTCCGCTCCTTCGGTCAATGAATGCTGCCATGTGACCAGTTCTGCCGCGTGACGGGAGATATTCTTTTGGCTTAGTACGCTGGTGCCGAGGAGTATTTCGCCGTCTTCACCGTGTGACACCAGATGGATGGCGGACACTCCGCTTCGCTCACCCAAAGCGTCCGTGATCTGGCTAATTCCGTCGCGGCGAGGATCCAGAACAAGAATCTCGAAGTTACGGTCCATTTGCGACGTCAGGTCGGCCACGAGCTGTTCGTGATCGTTGGCCGACGGATCGATGACCACCAACTCCACACTGTGTTGAGCTTCCACGCTGTGTTGAGCGGCCGTGTCGTGCGGAGCAGTTTCTTCGCTTTGCTGCGCGTCTTCGCTGTGTGAGTGAGGACCAGCCACTGCGACTTCTTCAGCCGCCGGAGCATCACCTTCCTGCGCGTCAACAACATCCACCGGTTCCGCCACCACGGCCGCTGGCGAAGCACTCATAAGAATGCGTTGCTCGAGCTGCACCAACTGCGGCAGGTGCATTGCTTCCGTCGGATCGTCACGTAACCCGCTCCGTACCGCGCTGAGTGCTTCGTCCAGCAGCAGACGCGTTTTCTTTCGCAGGTTGTTGTAGTGAAGAGTCATAGGTGGGCATTTCGAGATTATTCAACTCTAAAACCTAAACCATGCGACTCCCCTGCGCCCGACTTTTTGCCACGTATTCCCCAAGCCACATACCGAAACATTTGCCCAAGTCGGAACAAGTAGACTAACCAGCAGCCGCGACCCTGACGCCAATTGAAAGCAACGGCTGGCGTGAAACCATTGCCCCCCACACACGTGAAAGATTAGTACTAGCCCGCAAAATCGGAGAATCCGTCGTCAGCGACTGGCATCGGGATACGGAAGTGGCTTCGATATATCCACACAGCGCGTGATATGGCTGTGATCAGGAACGGAGGCCAGTCGATGGATGTGAATTCACGGTCGAAAAAACAGCAACGACGGATCGGCAAATATGTTCTTCTCGAACGCCTGGGTTTCGGCGGCATGAGCCGTGTGTTTTCTGCAATTGCCGACGACACGCAAGGCAAAGTTGCACTGAAGATCACGCCAGTTGATAACAACAGCGATGTTGAATTTATCGACTTCCAGCGTGAAGTGGCGATCGGCCGTCGTCTGCAACACCCACACGTTGTCTCTGCGATCGAGTGCGGCTGCTGTGATGGACGCCTGTTCCTGGCGATGCCAATCGTGGAAGGAGCCACACTGTCGAATATGACTCGCCTGCGAGACCCGTTACGAAAGCCAGCGTCGCAGCGTTCGCGTGTTTTCGATGACGAATGGGCGCTACCGTGGGTCGAAGGCAACTGGCCACACCTGGCTCGCATCGCCGCACAGCTATCAAGTGCGTTGGCCGCCTGTCATGCGGCTGGGGTAATCCATCGCGACATCAAACCGAGCAACATCCTGATGGACCGCGACGGCGATGTGTTCCTGGCAGACTTCGGGTTAGCCGTGATGCACGGACAGCCGTCACGTTTCGAGGTGACAAACAAAGACGGAACTGCTCGTTACCTACCACCAGAAGTATTCAGTAAACAGCGCGATGGACGCAGCGACATTTATTCGCTGGGCCTGACATTGCATGAACTCGCGACTGGACGCAAACCGTGGGGCAATATTCACCACGAAGTCATTCGAGCCACCCGAACAGAATTTCGTGTGCCATCCGTTCGCAGTATTCGACCTGAGGTACCGATAGAACTGGCTGCGTGTATCGACCAGGCCGCTGCGGACAAACCGGGGCGGCGCTTCCAGACGGCGGATGCGATGCAACAGGCATTTCTGGCCGCGGCGAGCCGCATGCCATCCGACCGACTTGTGGCGCCGATCAAAATCGCCAGCAAGTCGATTGCTCGCTAATCGCGAGCTTCAACGCCACGGCACATTTCGATCCCGCTGCGCACGGTTCGCCCTTCCGTGCCGGTACAGGCAGAAACTGGGGATTGTTACACAACGCTACTTTCGGGCAGTGCACGGGAGCCCCCATTCTGCATTGCCACGCAAAGCGCAAGGGATCATCGAAAGAGTCAGGCAGTGCCAGGAGGCATTTCCACCTCCGCTTTGACGGGGCGTCTTCCGACCTTGACCAGCATTACTCAGCGGCGGCCGCTTCTTTGCGTTCTTCGGCGGCAGCTTCGCGCTCTTCCACTTCTTTTACGGCGTTGATGCGGCGTTTCAGAGTTCGCACATCGGCGTCCAGACTGCGCCATTTGGGATCAGTTTTTCGCTTGTCGGCTGGAACTTTGTCGGCGTCCAACTGCTTTTCCCGCGCCGCTCGCTTTTGTTCGGCCAGCTTGACTTGTCGTTCGATGCGTTCGCGGTCCATGGTACAGCTACGTTATTCTGAGGATTGGGAAGACTGCCAGACCGCGATTCGGGTCGGCGTGTCAAAATTGAAGGCGGGCATTGTGGCAACATCGAACCGCTTGTTCAACGTGAAAATCAACGTTTCGCCGCATTCCCGACTTTGCCGCGAATTCTGCTATCATCCGCCCATCAACCTCAGAAACCCGTTCAGGAAGAAAACGTGTCTCCGCCGTCCACTTCGCCGCACCAAAGTCGCCTCCAATTTGCACTCGATGTCACTGAAAAGGCCACCAAACTGATTCTTGGCCACTACCAGTCCCAAACGCTGGGAATCGAATCCAAAGCCGACGATTCGCCAGTCACCGTGGCGGATCGAGGTGCGGAAACGCTGATCCGAGACGCTCTGGCAGAAAAATTCCCCGACGACGGAATCCTGGGCGAGGAATTCGACGACGTCGCTGGCAGCAACGGCTACCGCTGGATTCTGGACCCAATCGACGGCACCAAGCCGTTTATTTACGGCGTGCCGTTGTTCGGAACGCTGGTCGGCATCGAATTTGAAGGTCGCATGGTGGCCGGAGTTTGCCGCTTTCCAGCCTTAAACGAAGTCGTCTATGCCGCAGAAGGGGACGGAGCGTGGTGGCAAATCGGCGATGGCGAACCCGCGAAGGCAGCCGCTTCTACAGAAACCGACATTGCTCAGGCACGCCTGATGTTCACGGAGCCGACGGGGGATCTGCGGTGTGGTCGAGGCGACGTGTTGCCGAAGTTTCTGAAACAGGTGCGGATCGCCCGCGGCTGGGGCGACTGCTATGGCCATATGTTGGTGGCCACGGGCCGAGCCGACATCGCGTTGGATCCGCAGATGTCACCTTGGGACATCGCCGCCCTGATCCCCATCGTGCGAGAAGCAGGCGGCAGTTGCACAGACTGGAAGGGCAACGAATGCGTCACAACCGGCGACGGCGTTTCGATCGCGCCCGGTCTGAAGTCCACAGTTCTGGAAATGCTGCGTGACGCGCCGCCGCTGACAACGGGTTAGCTTCCCCGACGGCAGCGGCTTGATCAAAATTGCAGCACCAGCTTTTGAGTTTCCTTCAACGTGCGCGAACGAATGAATACGGTGTCTCGCACGGTCGCATCCGCACTGACAATCGGAACTACAAATCTGGCGTAGCCGTTGTTGATGGGAAGAGCTCCCTGCATGGAACCAGGAATCGGCTTACGATAGCCGTCGCTGCCCACCACCACGCCCTGCAAGTCCGACAGATCGTAGCGTTGAATATTCTTCGGCAGCCGCACCTGAATAATGATCCGATACGGTTCGCCGGCTTTGGGTGTCGACGGTTCGGTCCAGACAGAAAAACTGCCTTCCGAAACCGCTGACGGCGGCGCGGGGTTGTAGTCTCCAAACGCAGACGCAGCCGCCGACTGTTTAGCAGCACTGTCGTTACTGCTTGAAGCACTGCTGGATGATTCCGGCGGCGGATCGGTGGCCACTTCGCTGACGAGGTCCGGATTCAACTCCAGCTTTTCCTCTTCCATTTCCGTGACGTCCGGTTCCTCTTCAGGCATGGATTCCGGTTCGGCTTCCGGCTGAAGTTCGGGCTCCGGCGATACGACTTCGAAGGTGGCAACTTCTGTTTCAACGGTCTCAGCGAACGTTGCGTCGATCAGCAAACTGACCGCGTTTTCCGGCCCATGCACCACGATGGCGGCCATCAGCAGGAACAGCAACCAGTGAACGTAGAATGTTGTAAACCACGTCGTCCAGCGATGATTCGCGACCACTCGCTTAAACCATTCGCGATACGTTTCTGGTTCTGGCGGCGGAGGATCAATCACCTGAAAGTCGCCCACCGCAGCGCTGGTGAGCGACTTTGACGCGACAACTCGCCCATCACCCGACGCCGTTTTCTTGCGCTCAGTCTTTGTCGAAACCTCAAAGGCGGCGAAGTCAGTCGCGACGGCCGCAGGCGCATGTCGCGCTGCAGACGTTTTGCGACTCGCGCGCCGTTTGGCGTCGCGGTCCTTACTCGACCGACTCGATTCAAGGTAAGCCGGCTTGAAGTCGGCTTCAGAAAACCGTGGCGCGGTGGTCGCATCAGTTTTGCCAGCCGGCTTGTCCGAGGCCGAAGAATGGTTCGTTTTTGCGCTGGCGGCCAGTTCTGTAACCGTCAGCTGCACGACGGCTTGTTCGGCTCTTTCCGCCACGATGTTGCTGCGGATTCGTTCTAGCCGGCGGCGACGCTTTTCTGCGGACAACCCGGTCTTTGGCGTGAGTCGATTCAGCCCACCGCCGGTATTCGCGCCTTCTCTGTGTGATGAAGTGTGACGCGACGAACGATCTTTAACGGGCTCCTGTGCAAACAGCATGTCAACATCTTGAGTTCTTGACTGGATCACGGCAATAGTCCTTATTGCGAATGGCTTTGACGTCTTTATCTGCGCACAAAGGTAAATTCACGCGAACGGCGAATACCTTCGGGGAGCTTCCGGAACTGTTTGGCGATTCGGAATCGACGCACTTCGTCCGGCGAATCCAGAAACACAATTACCAGGTGATACACACTGCCAGGTATTGAATCTTCGTTGCCAAAGTTCACTCGCCCGGCAAACGCATTGCCGCGAGCACCCACCATTTGCTGCACCCACCAGTGGTCGTCGGGAAGGCCGGACCGCACCAGCGCAATCGGAAATCCGGTCGTGCGTGTCACGGCAACAAGGTTTTCAATTTTTGAAACGGGTCGCGATTCCAGCGGCTGCTGCAGGATGATGTCCACGACTTCCGCCGGCGTTTCTTCGCCCAATCCGGGAGCGAACGGGTTAATCATTCGAGGGCTCTCAATGACCGGTGCATCCTGAGACGGCGTGACCTCAGTCTTGTCCGGCCGGCGTGAACGACGGCGACGTGATCGACTTTCCGACGTTGCTGATTTCTCATCACCCTGCCGAACACCGACGTCGTCAGAACGAGGTGCGGCTGGCGACGTGACGGTTTTTGATGAGCCGCCAAGATTGCTGGCAACCCCGCCGACCATCGACAAGTGTCCGGTGGCATCAAATGCCGACGGTGGGCTGATTTCTGGTTCTACAAACGGTTCTTCGTCGGCATCGTCTTCCGCCATCACGACGTCTTTCGCAGAAGCCACGACATCGGCGGGTGCAGTTCGATCCTCGACATCGGCGTAAGTTGGCAGAGGCAGGTCGCTGTCGAATGGTGATTCGATGTTCCGCTCGGGTGTTGGTGTCGGAACATGCCCGCCGCCGGTGTGCTTTGATGAGACCGCATCAGCAGCAGCCATCGCCATGACAGCGTCGGTGTCAGACTGCTTCTGCGGCGTGGTCGGTCGCAGATAAGTCGCCGTGCTGTCGGACGTAGTTGACGGTGTGTTCAAAACCGGAGGCAACGCTGCCATCCGCGTATCCGCTTGCGGCGGAACCACGGGCGGCCGCGCAGGCGCCACAACAGCAGGCGATGATGGCGGCGGAACGGTAACTGAAGCTGGTGGCGAAGCGGTATTCGCCATGACGCTGTCGAAGTTTGCGGATGCGTCGACGGAACCATGGACAGTGGCGTCAAGCACAATATTCGACGAGTCTTCGGCCAGCAGTGCGTCGAGTTCCCGATCGGCTGGGTCTTGTAGACACAGCAACAGGCACAGCGGCGCGATCGTCATAAATACGACGGCCAGTCCTGTGATATGTGGGTAGTATTTAGGCTTCAACAAAACAGGCCCTTCTTCCGAGTTCGCTTTCACAATGGGTGAAATCACTCTGGGCAACAATACCCGCTGGTTGCCGTGCTTCCGTAGCTAAAGCCCGCCAATCGACTCGTTTCGCCTCAGATGCGGCCGGTCCGCGAAACCACGAAGTCCCTCCGCATTACCGCGAGTCTTCCGCCTGTAGCGACGATGCGGGGGCGGGGCGGCCCGCCAGCCGGTTAGAGCTGACGCTCTGAAGAGAAGTTGGCGTTCCCGTTGGTCACTTGCCGGAACGGGTCAGCACTGGGGGGGGAATCGATGCCACAACCCGCGACCAACGGGAGCAACGCCGGCGATTCAGCCTTCGCCCGGCTCACCTGCCAACCACTCAAACCGCCCGCCGGTGCGTACCGGCACCGGTTAGAGCTGACGCTCTTAAGAGGAGTTGGCGTTCCCGGTGGTCACTTGTCGCAACAGTTCAGCGCTGGGGAAAATGATGCCACCTCCCGCGACCAACGGTAGCAACGCCGGCGATTCAGCCTTCACCCGGCTCACCTGCTCCCCACGCCATCCGCCTGCCGGGGCGGCCCGGCACCGGTTAGAGCTGACGCTCTGAATAGAAGTTGGCGTTCCCGATGGTCACTTGTCGCAACAGTTCAGCGCTGGGGCAGATCGATGTCACAACCCGCGACCAACGGGAGCAAAGCCGGCGATTCAGCCTTCGCCCGGCTCACCTGCCAACCACGCAAACCGCCCGCCGGGGCGGCCCGGCACCGACAAAGGCGGCGATGGCTTCTAGATTTTTGGCGTAGGTGCGCATGTCGATGACAGGCAATCGTTCGGGCTGATGCTTCATCTTTCCTGACTCAACCCACGCACCGCGGTCGTCAAGCTGATCGATCGCCTGTTGCGCCTTTTTTTCGACCGACGCTGTCAGCTTTACCGGACGGCTTGGTTGAAACTCAGGCCTATCCCCCGCCGCCACAGACTTTTGCAGCTTGTTTAACTGACGTTCCAGCGAATCCAGTTTGGAACCGACCTTGAAGGCGTAATGAGTCGGCATGTCGGCGTCGCTGTCGGTCAGCTTGTAGTCCACGGTAAAATACAGCGGCCGATTTGTCTGCAGTTCGTAAAACCGAGCCAGCCGGCCGTCGGGGAGAAGCGATCGGCGATAGTAGTCGATCGCGGCCGGCAGAGTTTCGATAAACTTTTCTTTGCCGGTGTATTCGTAGAGCTTTAACAATGACCTCATGACCGTCTGTGATTCGCCGCCCGTGATTGAAGCTGGTTCAAACTTGCGTGCCCACGCGGGATGCATGTCGCGGTTGTATTGTTGAGCCCAGCCGGGCTGCGGTTCCGGCATTTGAGCCAGCAGAAAGAAGTCGCCCGTCTTTTGTGCCGCTTGAAAACAATCGTCGCGGTCATAGATGCGATTCGCTTCCAGCAGCATGTCGATGATTCGCGACATGTTGCTGTCATTAAGAGTGTAGTAGCCGACGTAGTTCTTCTTCGGATAGGTTCGCGACCAGGTCTTGGGGTAAGACGCTTTCAACACCGGAAACTGTGCCGGATCAGGCGGCTCAGAAAACTGCTGCGGCCATGCTCCGTTGGGATACTGCGATGCCAGCATGTGTGATAATGCGTACTCAACGGCTTCATGAATTCTTTCATCCTGAAAGTCCAAAGCCTCGTCGACATGCATCAGCAGCGTCACGGCCGATTGACTCTTGTTATCGTCAAACGTGGTGTAGTTCCTCTTACCACGCGATGCGCCGTCGACGCGATAGGCGTATCGGCCACGGCCCGCGGCACCAAGTTCAAACGAAGAACTCCATCCGCCAGATTCCAACTGGCTTCGCACCAGCGCGTCGGCGACTTCCACGGCGGCGTCCAGGCAGGCTTTGTCGCCCGAAAGTCGCCATGCTTTGAGATGGGCTTCTCCGACAAACGGCGTGCCCGGTGGTTCCGTCCAGCCGCTGGTGCGAGTCGCCGGCTCTTCGCCCTCCTGAGCGGAGAAATCGGCGGCGTACCGATACAGGTAGGCTCCTTCGTACCCGACCTTGCTGCGGTAGAAGTCGATGACTTTGTGCAGCACATCAGTGGCATCCGACTGAGTCAACGACTGAGCGGCAGCGAATGGAGAATGCAGTAAGACGAGCCCCAGCAGGAGATGTTTCATAGCAGGTGACTCCGTGGTTTTTCGTGAAGAAGATCCGGAACCTTTACGATGGCCATCCGAGGCGTTCGTACAGAAATTTACGATTCGTCAAACGCCTTCGTGATTTCTGTAATCGCCTGCTTGCCGTCGCCGAACAGCATCAATGCATTGTCGGCCGCAAACAGCGGATTCGCGATGCCCGCAAACCCGGGACTGAGGCTGCGTTTGACGACAACGACCGTGCGAGCCTTATCGACGTCGATTATCGGCATGCCGGCGATCGGACTGTTTGGGTCTGTGCGAGCCAGCGGGTTGACCACATCGTTGGCGCCGAGAACAATTGCGACGTCAACCTGGTCCATCATCGAATTCACTTCTTCCATTTCTTTCAGGCGTTCGTAGTCGATGTCTGCCTCGGCCAGCAGCACATTCATGTGTCCTGGCATACGGCCCGCCACCGGGTGAATGCCAAACTGAACGTCGATGTCCTTTTCAAGAAGCTTGTTCGTGAGATCGCGGACTGCGTGCTGCGCCTGAGCGACCGCCATGCCGTAGCCTGGCACAATCACAACCGTCTGAGCGACCTCAAGCATCATCGCGACTTCGTCAGCCGACGTGGATTTGACGTTCGCGTAGACGTCGTCGTCAGACTGCGAACTTCCGCCAGACTGCATCGTGCCAAACAACACAGCCCACAACGAACGGTTCATCGCGTCGCACATGATGCGAGTCAGAATCAACCCCGATGCTCCGACCAGCGAGCCCGCGATAATCAACAGATTGTTGTTCAGCACGAAGCCTGTCGCAGAAGCTGCCAGTCCGGAATACGAATTCAACAACGCAATCACGACCGGCATGTCGGCACCACCAATCGAAATCACCAGCAAAATCCCCAGCCCTGTCGCCAACGCAGCCATTAACCAATACCAAAGATTGGCGTGCCCCGGCTGCTGCACGACCAGAACGCCAACACCAATCGATGCGAGCGCCAAAACCAGATTCAGAATCTTCTGACCAGGAAATGAAACGTCCTTGATGAACTTCAGTTCCTGCAACTTCGCGAAGGCAACAAGACTTCCTGAAAGAGTGATCGCGCCGATCAGTCCGGACGCTGCCGTGGCTGTCAGCACATCTGAAAAATGATCTCCGCTGGCCAGTCTCGCTGCGAATTCGTTGCCGGCAAGATACGCTCCCGCGACTAACACGGATGCTCCGCCACCGAGCCCGTTGAATAGCGCCACCAGTTGCGGCATCGCGGTCATTTCAATCTTCAATGCCAGCACAACACCAGCGGCCGATCCGATTGCGATGGCAACCAGAAGCCCGGTCACGCTGATGACGTCCTGATGCAGCATCGTCACAACGACAGCGATAAACATCGCCAGCGCACCGATCAGGTTGCCTCGCACGGCCGTACGAGGCTTTGTCAAACCCTTCAGCCCGATCACAAACAGAATCGCGGCGACAAGGTAAATCAGGTCAATCAAATCGGGCTTCAGGGACACAGTGAATGTTCCGTTTCAGGAAATGACGCGAAGGTGGACTGGCGATTCAGACGTGGCAGAAAGCCGCAGTGCGGTGGAGGGCTATTTTCTGGATTTGAACATCGCCAGCATGCGATTTGTGACCACGAAACCGCCCACGACATTCATAGTGGCACACACCACGGCGGAGAACCCGAGCACGCTGGCCAGAGTTCCGTTGTTGCCGCCTGCTGCCAAAATTGCACCGACCAAAGTGATACCGGAAATTGCATTCGACCCCGACATCAACGGTGTGTGCAGCGTGGGCGGAATCTTGGTGATGATCTCCACGCCGAGAAAAACGGCCAGAGCGAACACAGTTAGCAGGAGTATCAAATGAGACGCACTGCCTGTCGCGGCACTGGCGGTTGTCGCGGCTTCAGCAATCTTTTCAGCCGTGCCGTTCGGATCGGCGGTGGCGGCCTGCAGGGCGAATGAAAGAATAGACATGAAACTGTGGCTTCAAGCGATAGACGAAGGAAACACGAATTAGCGATTTCAAAGTCTACAAAGTGCCCGAAGAATGACAAACCGCCGCGCACACAGACGTCCCAGCGACAAAAAATGGAGGATCAGATTCACGACGGCTTCAAAACCACAAACGAAGTCGCAGCTTTCAGCTCGACCACCGTGAAACGTCGGCGCACGCTGGCCGATGACACCTTCGGTTAACTATCCTGTAGCCCCGTTCCGCTCGCGTTCCGCTAAGAGATTGTGGAATGCCCCGGCCCTCCTTCACCTGCCTGTAGAACTCACCTTGTACCATGCCGATTACCATTGCCGATATCCAGGACGTTCAACGCGCGGAAACCGTGATTCGGCAGCATCTAAGTCCGGTGCCGCTGGTTCGGTCGTGGGCGCTGGAGCAGGAATTAGGACTGTCCGGCGACCGGCGAGTCTGGTTGAAGGACTACGGATGGACGCCGGTGGGGTCCTTCAAGCTGCTCGGTGCTTTGAACTGGGTCGCGAACAACGAAGAAGCCATCGGCGACCGCCCCATTGCCGCTCATTCGTCCGGCAATTTTGCATCCGGAATTTCCTTTGCCGGACAGCGATACGGCAAGCGAGTCATCATTGTGATGCCGGATACCGCTCCTGAAGTGAAGTTTGCTTTGACACGTTCGTTTGGTGCCGAAATCCGCACATACAACATCGCTCGCGATTTTGAAACGGGCGAACGCGACAAATTGACTTCCGAAATCGCCGACACCGAAAACGCCGTACAGGCGTCGCCTTACGATGATCGCTGGGTGATTGCCGGCAACGGTGTGGGCGGGCTTGAGATTGTCGACGAACTGCAGCAACAGTCGCGAAGCCTGTCTAAGTTTGTTTGTCAGGTGAGTGGCGGCGGGCTGATGGCCGGACACTGCCTGGCGATTGCCGACGGCTTTCCGGATGCTTCAATTATCGGCGTCGAACCCGAGGGCGCAACCGACTTCGCTCAATCGCTGCAACAGGATCGACGAGTTCGCATTGATCGGCCGACCAGTATTTGCGACGGGCTGTTGTCCTACGACGTGGGTGCTCAAAACTGGCCAATTCTGAAGAAACACGTCAGTTCAGCCGTCGGCGTACCAGACTCAGAAACGCAGCAAGCCATGAAGTGGCTCTACAAAAAGCACGGCCTTCGCACGGAACCGTCCGGAGCCATCGGCGTCGCAGCTCTATTGTCCGGAAAGGTAAAACCAGACGGCGAAGGCGACATTGTCGTGGTTGTCAGTGGCCGCAATGTCGACGAACCTCAGTTCCGCGAATGGATCGCATAACGAAGCGATTCACCCTCACACTTTTGCCGGTGTAATCGCTCGGATTCACGCTGGTTTGTCTTCCCAAAATGGATGCTTGCCAGGCGTGCGATTTTGCCTTATCTGAGAGACGGCCACAGCCCTCTGAAACTACTGTTTTCATTGCGTGAAACAGGGGCGTGCGAATTGTGAATCCGGTTCCGTTTTGCTATACTCGCCAGTGGCATTTGCGGCTCCGTAAATTCATTTGCTGCATAGACTTAAGGAGAATTCAGGTTGTCTACAGACGATCCTTCCGGCGAGATTTCAATTCCTGACGACCCGCGCATTCAGCGTACCGATATTCGGGAGGAAATGCAGAACAGCTATTTGACGTATGCGATGAGCGTCATCATTAGCCGAGCACTGCCTGACGTCCGCGATGGATTGAAACCTTCGCAGCGCCGCATCCTGGTGGCGATGAACGATCTGAATCTCAGCCCGGGTGGCAGCCGCACCAAATGTTCTAAAATCGCTGGCGAAACGATGGGTAACTATCACCCACACGGCGACGGTGCGATTTATCCAACGCTTGTACGAATGGCTCAGGAATGGGCCATGCGAGAAATGTTGATCGACAAGCAGGGCAACTTCGGTTCACTCGCCGGTCTACCTCCGGCCGCCATGCGATACACTGAAGCTCGACTGGGCGGTGCTGCGGCCGAACTGCTACGCGACCTTGATCGGCAAACGGTCGACTTCGTGGCGACTTACGATCAGCAGCGTCTGGAACCCGTCGTCCTGCCCGCTCGGTTTCCGAATCTTGTCGTCAACGGGTCGACGGGGATCGCCGTCGGAATGGCGACCAGCATTCCGCCGCACAACATGTCGGAAGTATGCGAAGCCGTTAAACAGATCATCGACAACCCGGATCTGACGCTGGACGAACTGCTGGAAGTGTTACCCGGTCCCGACTTTCCCACCGGTGGCATTATCTGTGGCCGCATGGGCGTTCGCCAGGCGTACATGACCGGACGCTCAACCATCACGCTGCGAGCTCGCACGCACTTCGATACGGAAAAGAACAGCGACGTGATTGTCGTGACCGAGATCCCGTACATGGATACTCGCGACCGTATTCGTGAAAAGCTGGAGATCCTTGTTCGTGACGAGCGCATCAAAGGCATTGCTCGAATTGTCGACCTGACTGACCGCACCATTCCTTCGTGGCAGGTGCGTCTGCACATCGTGCTGAAGCGAGATGCCGACAAAGACGTCGTGCTGAATCAGCTGTATCAGTTTTCACCGCTGCAGACGACGGTCAGCATGATTCTGCTGGCACTGGACGGAAACCGACCTCAGCTAATGACGATGCGTGGCATGCTGGATGCCTTCATTCGTCATCGCGTCGAAGTCATCCGCCGCCGCACCGAGTTCATGCTGCGAGAAGCTCGCAAACGCAAGCACACGGTCGAAGGTTTGCTGCTGGCTCAGGTGGACATCGACCGAGTCATCAAAACGATCCGCGATTCTGCCAGTCGATCTGCCGCCAAAGAAGCGTTGCAGAAGATTCCCATTCCCGCCGAAATGGTGGCTCGCGCCCTGGGCGAAAATGGGTTCGCAGAATATCAGCGCGAACAGGGAACGGCGGAAGAGTACTTCCTGTCGAACAATCAATCGGAAGCGATTGTGTCGATGCAGCTGGGTTCGCTGGCGAATCTGGAACGCGAAAAGCTGCAGGGCGAACACGCTCAACTGCTGGAAAACATTGGCGAATATCTGCACCTTCTCAGCGACGAAGCTCACATTCGAGCCGTCATTCGCGAAGACATGGAAGAACTGCAGGCGAAGTACGGCGACAAACGACGTACGGATATGTCGCTGGAAGAACTGGGCGATTACGACAAAGAAGCGTTGATCGCAGAAGAATCGATGGTGGTGACGTTGTCGCGTCGCGGCTACATCAAACGCACGCCGCTGGCCACGTATGAAGCTCAAAAGCGAGGCGGCAAGGGAATCAAAGGCGCGACGTCGGACGACGAAGATGCCATTGAGCATCTGTTTGTGTCCAGCACGCATAACTTCCTGCTGTTCTTCACCGATCGCGGCAAAGTGCATTGGCTGAAGGTTTACGATCTGCCGTTGCAGGCTCGTACGGCCAAAGGTCGAGCCCTCGTCAACGTCATCGCGTTGGAAGAAGGCGAACGCATTTCCAACTGCTTTAGCGTACGAGAATTCCCCGACGACAAGTACCTGATGATTGCCACTCGCAAAGGCATCGTGAAAAAAACCGCACTTTCGGCGTACGGGCGTCCCATGAAAGGCGGCATCATCGCGATTCGCCTGGATGACGACGACGCTCTGGTTGACGTGCGAATTCTGGAAGGCGATCAGGACGTTGTGATCAGCACGTCCGGCGGCATGGCCATTCGCTTTAATCACGAAGACGCCCGGCAAATGGGCCGAGCGACTCGTGGCGTGAAGGGCATTAATTTGTCCAAGGACGAAGAAGTCGTCGGCATGGTAGTCGCCGAACCAGACAAGACGCTGCTGACGGTCTGCGAACTGGGCTACGGCAAGCGAACTCCGTTCGGGCCGGGCGTGGCCAACGGCGATGACGAAGATGGCGATGGCGAAACGTCCACCAGCAGCAGTGCTCAATACCGTCGTCAGAAACGCGGCGGCAAGGGCTTGCGAGACATCAAGACCACAGCTCGTAACGGCAAAGTGGTCGACGCGATGGCCGTGCAGGACAACGACGAAGTCTTAATCGTCACCGCCAAGGGCAAGATCCAGCGCGTGCGAGCCGCCGACATCAGCACGATCGGCCGTAACACTCAGGGTGTACGCATCATGCGTTTGGACGAAGGCGATTCGCTGGCGTCCTGTGCCGTCATTGCCAGTGAGGACATCGAAGAAGCGGCAGCGAAGGCGGCCGAACAGGCGGCGGCCGCTGAAGCGAGTGCGAAAGAAGCGGACGAAGCAGCCGCAACGGTTGAAGGTCAGGCTGGTGCAGAAGCGCCTGCTGCTGACACAACATCACCGGAATTGGCAGAAGATTCCGACGCCGACGACGCTGCTGATGTCGGCGAGGACGACGACGCGTAGGGCGGAAATCAGACATCTGCCCCCGGACACGTGTGCCGGGGGCAGATTTCAAATAGCCCAACATCTGGCGGCGCCGCCAGCTTGCGGCCCCTCTTCGGCTTCGACGGCAGTAATTTCCAACAATTCGGTGATTCCGCAACACTTAACGCGTTGCCGCGGTGTTTAACTGGTCACGACATTGGTCGAAGTATCCCGTCTAACCGCGATTCGCACACCGTTAAGGAGTTACCTATGAAGACAACGAGTTTACTGAGAATTTCGTCAACCGCCTGCCTGGCGGCCATGCTACTGACTGCTGTCGCTGAAGCTCAACCCGGCGGTGGGCGTGGCGGCCGAGGTGGTGGTTTTGCAATCAGCAAAGCCATGCTGTTGGCATCAGAAGACGTGCTGGACGAACTGAAAGTCGACGAAACTCAGGCAACAACCATCAAAGCGGCCGTTGAGGCTTATCAGGCCGAACGCCGCGAATCGCGTCCGGACCGTGATGCGTTCGAAGGTAAATCAGCCGAAGAACGAACCGCGATGTTCGAAAAGATGCGCAAGGAAGGTGAGGAACTCGCGAAAAAGACGGACGAAATGCTGACGACGCTTCTGGAAAAGGAGCAAGTCGCTCGTCTGGACCAGATCGCTCTTCAAGTGAAGATGCGTTTTGGCCTGACTCGCGAACTTAAGAGCGACGAGATGCGTAAAGCGCTGAGCATCACTGATGAGCAGATTGCCAAAATCGAAGATGCCGAAAAGGCGTCTGAGGAAGCATCGAGCAAACTACGCGAAGAAATGGGAGCCATGTTTCGACGTGGTGGCGGGGACGGCGAGCGTCCAAGCCGCGAAGAGATGCGAAAAGCTGGCGAAGAAATGAACAAGAAGCGGGAAGCCCTCCGCAAAGAAGGCGAAGCCAAAGTCATGGCTTTGCTGAAGGACGACCAGAAGGCGAAACTGAAGGAACTGACCGGCGAAGACTTTGAGCTCGATATGCAGGGACTGATGCGAGGCGGACGTGGTGGCTTCGGTGGCGGTCGCGGTGGATTTGGCGGCGGCGATCGACGTGGTGGCGGTGAAGGTCGACGCGGAGGCGGTGACCGTGAAGGCGGCGGTCGCCGTGGCGGCAACCGTGAGCGACCACCAGCAGACTCTGACGAAGCTATCTAGAGCAGTTTAGCTTTTGTCGTGGACGGTTCGGGCTCGTGGCAAACAGCATTGATAGCACGAAACGCTTGTTCCGCGGCCACAAGTCAGCGTAACAGGCTGTAGTCAGCTGAAATCAATCTGCTGCAGCAAAAAAATATGCGGCGACTGTCACATGGCAGTCGCCGCTTTTTTTGTGTCCACGCGGTGTCGTGCCCGCGAAGCCTTGAAGAATTTTCCCGCGATGGATCACTTCGCAGACGCGGTGACGGCAGGTGGTTCGTCAGTTTTAGATGGGTCTCGAGACTCCACCACAATGACTTCGATGCTGAATTGCGGGTTGGCTCCTGCGGCACCGCCACCCATGTTCATCCCTTCACCACCGCCACCGAAACCACCATTATTGTTGGGACGCGCCTTGAGTTGCTCAAACACGACATCCATGGTGGTGATCGTGCCGTCAGTCCCCACCTTGACACCGTCGAACCACAAGAGGCCCTTCGCGATGTCTTTGTGCTCAATGCCTTTGGTACGCCCCTGATAATGTTCAGCAAGCTTTTGCATATCCTTTAAACGCTGAGGAGTGGCAATCATTTTCGCGTAGTAGACCTTCGTTTCGTCAGGAGCCGCGTCGCCCAGAGATTCAGTCTGCGGGCCAGGCGCCACAATGCGAATTAGACTTTCCGGCACTGCGTCTCGATGCAAACGCACGGGCATGACACCGTCGTAAGCGAGATCCGGGTTGCCAGCCATTTTCTGAAGGCGTTCGCGCAGCGACAGCACCACATCCTGAGTCGCTCGTTCCCACGAATCCAGCGGCACCACGGCCTGCGGGTTGTCGTTGGCCGGTTTTCGGCGATTACGTGGCAACGCCTTTAGCACAGACAACATCCCGGGGTCTCGCGCAAAGTGGCGGAACAAACCGCTGCTGACCAATCCGTCGGCTCCGGCGTCGTGAGACCGCGACAGCAGATCGAAGACCGACCGACGCACATTGTCAGAAGGGATCGTGCCTGCGAAGGCCAGCACATCAATGGCCGCATCCGCCGCAGGAGCCGCCTTCAACCAGCCGGCTACTCGATCAGCCGTTGACGGAGCCCAAATGACCTGCGCGACAGGCAGCAAAGCCGCTTCCGCAACAGGAATCGGTGGCGGTGCGGCGACAGTTGGCGTTGCACCCCCCGCTGCTCCCCGTCCGCCCATACCAGGCCCTCCCATCCCGGGACCGCCTTCGCCATACATTCCCATCTCCATTCCGGGTTCGCCACCTGCGTAGTTTTCTCCCCCGCCGCTCATTCCCATGCCCATATCCATCCCCATGCCGGGGCCCATTCCCGCACCGCCGCCCATCATGCCCATGCCGGGACGATTTCCTGGCGGTGTGGCCGGAGCAGGTGGCTGTGGCTGGCCGAGACTAAGAAAATAGTCAGCCGGACGCTGAGCAACAATCGCCAGCAGTTGAAAGGTTGAGCCGTTCTGGCCCGGATTTCCGGACGCGTTTTGCAGGGCCGTTGCCAGAAGCTGTTCAGATTTTTCAATGTTTGGCGTGGGTGACGAGAATGCTTCACGGACAGCGATTTCAGTGGCTGCCTGTGGCGGCAGCGCTGTGCTGCGAGACCCATCTACCAGGGACTGCACGATCGTCCATGCCTGCACGGTATTGTTGTTGACGAGTGCTCGGATGACGGCTTTCACCAATTCTTCGTCCGTCAGGTTTCCCTGAGTCGCTTGTTGACCGCCCATTCCCATTCCGCCCGCGCCACCGTATCCACTCGGACCGTAGCCACCCGGGTTGTAGCCTTCCATCTCCATGCCGCCCATTTCCTCACCACCAGGCATCGACATTTCACCACCAGGCTCGCCGGACATCATTGCCGGATCCATGCCGGGGGCTTCCATCGAGCCTGTATTTTGAGCGGAATTCTGAAGGCGGCTTGCCGCGCCTCGCGTCCCTTGAGCTGCCTGCGGTACGTAGGCCAGAAGAGCTTCCCCAATCATTGCGTCAAGGCTGGTCACGCTGCGGCCTGCTGCGGCGCGACTCGCTCTGTCCTGAGGAACCAGACGGTTTGAATCGAACTGTCGACTTCGCGGATCAATAAACGCGCCTCCGGGCGGAACGGGTGGCTTACCATCCGGCCCCGCTTGAGGGCGCGGACCGCTGGGAAATCCGGCCGTGCCCGGCTGAGCACCGCTGCCCAACCCAGGAAGTCCTCCGCCGCCGCTGTCGGTCTTGGCCAAAACCTGATCCATCAGACTCACGAAGGCTGGATCGCCCGGCGAACTCTTGGCCTTCATCTCAATAGCTTGAAGGACTCGCGTATCTTTCTCATCAACAGCGGTCAGAATATGTTCGTCCGTCCATTGTGTCACATCATTCGGACGACCATTCCTGGCATTACCACCGTAGCCGCCGCCAGCTCCTCCCGTACCGGGATAGTCAATGTTGCCGCCGCCATAGTTGCCGCCATAACCACCGGGTTCGCCCGCCATTTCCATCATGGCAGGATCCATTCCCATCCCGTCTGCGCCGCCGGACATCATCATGCCGTCGGGATTTTCGCCTTCCATGCTCCCTTCCATTCCCATCTCGCCGCCAGGGCCTCCCATCATTTCAGCCCCGCCGCCCATGTCATCACCGGGAGGCATCATTGCACCGCCGGAGTCTCCGGGAGGCATCGTGTTGTCGGCGCCACCTCCGGCAGCGGAGTCTGACGAAGCAACATCGGCACCGCCTCCACAACCGGCGAGCTGACAAACAAACACGGCCATGGCCAGAAGGCTGACTCTGACGGCAATAGGTGCGATGGATCGCATGGAAGAAACTCCAAAGTGGATCATTGCGGTATGAGGCGAAGGTCTATTCGATCGAAATGTTGTGAGCAGCATGGCGTTAGCCGCCGAATGGGCCAGCGTTTTCCAGCGCGGCACGCGAAACAGTACGCGCATTTTCTGCGCATTCATAGTAACAAAACCAGCCCCCAAGCGCACACTAATCCCGGGATTTGCGACTGGTTTCAGACTGCGGGCAGGCCGAATACAGCAGCCGAAGGGGCTCAAACCATCCCGTCAGCAAAGTCAATTGCGTCCCTCTAAGCACTCGGCGTCCGCCGCTTCGCCGCCCAGACAGCCAGCAACTCGCGGTTAATTTTCACGTTGTGACGCGTGTCCACGGGCAAAGACTTGTGAAACAGGACCTCGCCAATAGAGTTCGTTAGCTCATTCGCGGCCCCCAGGGCCAGCAGTTCTGTTCGCATCGCATCGACGGCCGCCCGGCATTCGGGAAAATGGCCCGCTTCCGGTTCTGCCACGATGACAGGAATCTGTTGGCCGCGTGATCCTATTCCCACCAAAGCACAGCGGTAGGTCTTTGGGTGTTGGTTGAAGATCGCTTCGCAGCGCACGGAATGTAGCGGACCGGATTCTGTGAACACGATATGAGCCTTCCGACCGCAGAACCACAATCGCCCCTCGTCGTCGAAGTATCCCGTGTCACCCATGCGGTGCCAGAAGCCATCGCCGTCCGAAATCTTAGCCAGCGCCGTGCCATCCGGTCGACGAAAGTATTCTCGAGTGGCCACGGGGCCTTTCACGATAATTTCACCAATCTGGCCAGGTCCGCATTCCTTCGCTTGTGAGATATCAGCGATCGGATCGAACGTCACATCAATGATGCGAACCTGCATCCCGGTAAAGACGGTTCCAACGCACGTGCCCGCTCCTTGCGCCGTTTGAGCGGCCGTCTGCTCCAGCACCTGTCGTCCGCCGATGGCTGACACCGGCAAACATTCGGTCGCGCCATACGGCGTAAAGATATCCGAATCGCCGCTCAGCGCACTGGTCATCCGGTGCAGCACGTGGTTAGGCACTGGCGCACCGGCTGAGAGAACTCGGCGCAGCGTAGGCAGCTTGACAGCATTCGCTTCGCAATAGCGACCAACGCGGTTCCACAGCGCAGGCGAACCGAATGCCTGAGTGACCCCGTGGTCGTTGATCGATTCCAGAATTTTCACCGGATCAACGTCGGCAGGGCGAGTCGGGTTCATGTCCGGGATGACGGTCGTCACCTGCATCGCCGTGTTGAACAACGCGAACAGCGGAAAGCCAGGCAGATCGACTTCTCCCGGCTGAATACCAAAGCGATCGCGAATCAGATCAACCTGCGAATCAAACATGCCGTGTTCGTAAGTCACGCCCTTCGGCGGTCCTGTACTGCCGCTGGTAAAGATAATGGCCGCCTGATCGGTCGCCTGAGTCTGTGGAAGGGGGCTGCTGTCGTCACGGCCTGACGCGATCAGTTCGCTGTACGAAAGACTACCCAGCTTCCCGGACTTCGGGCCGATGATCACGTTCAGCTTTGCGTGGCCGTACCGGCGGAACTTCAACTTTCGCACAACGTGAACGATGGGGATCGCGATAAACCCGTGCGGTTCGCACTGATCCAGACAGCGAAACACGTTCGAACGGCCCATGCCCGGATCGATCATGATGCACACGGCACCGGAACGAAACACGCCAAACGTCAACGCGATCGATTCCAGCGACGGCGGCACAAACATGGCCAACCGATCACCAGGCTTCACACCCAACTTGATCAGCCCACGAGCGATCCGGTCGGCTTCCTGATCCAATTGAGTAAACGTCAGATGCGTGTAAGACACGCGGCCGGCAGCGTCTCGACCTTCCGGAAAGACAACCGCCTTCTGATAAGGCGCAGCAGCGGCAGATGTGCGAAGACGGTCGGCAATGTTGAGTGGGCGGGGCATAGATTATGAAGGTAGTGACCGGACGTGGTCGGCTTAACCAAGGGGTTTGAAGTCGGCAGCCATCGTTGTTTGAAATCCGAACGAGTTAGCCTAACCCTCTGAGTAGCATTTCAATCTGCTTCCAGAGTGTTTGGAGTTCTTTCTGTTGCGAATCCGGCCACGGGAAACTAAGTCTCCGCTCCAATCGAGTAACAATCGCCTGAACCAGTTCGCTCTCATCAAATCCGGACCAGTTTCCAGCGACAGACTTAAGGTTTTCAGCGCAAACCGGATGCACCTCGTGAAATAATATCTGCTCAAGTTCACCAATCGAATAGGCAGAAGCATGCAAGGTGCTGGCGATGCGTTTTAAAGGCGCGTCATCGATCGGAGCGTCAAGATACAGATCAGAGAGTGCAACCCAAACCGGTACGCGCGTATTGATTTCTTCTTCAGTCACTTTCAGTCTGACAGTTCCTGTATGGTTGACGTCATTGCGTGCGTTTCAGTATCGCACAGCATCCTGCAAAAAGAAAACATCACGCAGCCGGGAACCACCGATGAAGTCGCGCGCACACCGCCACTAATTCCAACACCAGAATTCGAAGAAGCCTCGCCCGAGATGACTAGTCCTTACGAGCTACTGCCCCTGCCAGGTTAGCGGATTACTGCGCAATCACTGCGACCGTCATAACCCTCACGACCGTCATCGTCACAGTCGGCACCGTTGGAACAAACCGGCTGAAGTTGTGGTCTGACGGTCTGTCGAGCAGCAATTTTCGCAGAAAGTCGTCGCCAACGGCCGATCTTGCTTTTTAGACTCAGACACGACGGACGGATAGCGTCCGCAAAGGACCATGCGTTCTGTTTGGCACGGCTTGCCCTTGTCGGTTGCGACTGTAGGAATCGGCGATGTTGGGGACGGGCGGCGATCATTCAAGAAGAAAGATTGACCGAGGATTTTGAAATGCTTGTACTCAGTAGAAAAAAAGACGAGAAGATTGTAATCGGCGACTCCATCACGTTGATGGTTATCGAAATCCGAGGCGACAAAGTTCGCCTTGGCATCGACGCCCCGCGTGACGTCAGCGTGCATCGTGAAGAAATTTACGAAGCGATTAAACGCGAAGCGACGGACTCGTCCGAAAAGCCAGCAGTGGACTGAAGGCATAGCCGCCGTCAATCTGCAGAACGCCGCAAAATACCACTCCGGTCTTCGCCGAACCTTCCCGTCCCCTCAATCGGTGGCGGAGTGGCCATTTGCAACACACAAAACGCCGACCCGTTTTAAACGGTCCGGCGTTTTTTTATGCGCGATGCTTCGATCGTGAGGCGGCTAGCGCAAACCATCCTCCTGGCGGGTTGAATGCCCGCATGGCTGGGATCACGAAGTGCGTTTGCCCACAGTGACCGTTTCCCGTTCTGATCGTTCAATCGGCGCGCTAGGATCGGCGTAGCGGTGAGCTGAAATTTTCGGGCCGCGCAAAGCCTGCTCCGTGACGTATTCGATCCTCATTAACTGTTCACCCAGATTGTTAATGCGTGCCGAAACGTCATCGTTGTTCTGTTCGATGCCACCGGAGACCAGATTGATGACGCCCAGGAACAGCATCATCTGAGCCACCGTGGTGACCAGCCAACCTGTCGGCGTGTATTCTGAATACCCGCCAAAGTGGCCGTAGATGACCATCGCCGTTCCGATGGTCAGGCCCAACACGCCAAGGTACGCCAGAAACTGTCCGGTCAGCGACGTCATGTTCGAACGCTTCGGTGCGGTGACCTGAAAATGAGGTCCGCGGAGTGCCGTGTCATGAGCTTCATCGATGAAACGGTCACGGTGCCGCGAGTCTGTGCGAGTTCGCCCGTCGCTGGTGCCGAGCGTCTGCTGCACGTCTTCGCTGTCGTCAATACGAAACCGTCGTCCACCGGTTGGCGAGTTGCTTTGAATGCGGCTGCCGGAAACCGACTGAGCTTCATCGTCGGTGGTTTCAGGTTCCAGTTCGCTATTCGAATCCACGCGAAGTTTTCGGCTCACAGTTGCTGGTCCTTTGTCGGAATTTGTCTCGGTGCTGCGACGTGGTTGTTGCTGCCGCCGTTGAGGAACTCGCCGCTGAGTCCGCCGTTGCTTCTGGACAAGAGGAACGACGACCGGCTCCGGTTGAATCGTCGACGGCGCTGATGATGTGTCTTCTGGTGTATCGTCCTGCAGCTCCGGCTGACTGGATTCTGGCTGGCTCACTTCTGCCTGACTGGTTTCGGGCTCGTCTGGTGCTGCAATCTGCAAAGCCGTGTCTGCTTTTTCCTCGGAAGCTTCCGGTACCTCAGCCAATTCCGATTCTTCAGCGGCGACCGGTGTGTTCGATTCCTGCTGTGGCGGAGGCGAAATCGGTTCGGCAGGTTTCTGATCCGGTTCCGGAGCAGACTCAGTTGCATCTGCAGTTTTCGCAGCGTTATGCGGAGCAGAGGCGGGAAAGAACTTCGGTTGAGCGGCCGTCAGCCCGAACTGCTGCGAAAGCTCTTCCACGGACAGCGCCGACTTTGCAGTGGCACTGGTGTTTGCGACTGGTTCCTGCGTCTCTTCCGGTTTGCGGGGCGTGGAGACCACCGGCGTTTGTTCTATCGCGGCGTCGGTCTTCGGTGCGGTGTCTTCATTTGTGCTCGCGACCGGCGCCATTGCTGGACTGTCGTCCGTAATTTGTTGATCACGAGTTGGCTCATCCGAAATGCGATCCGACTCTTCCATCAAGCCCTGAGTAGAGTCCTGCTGGTCATCTACACTGTTATTCTGCTCATCAGTCGCGGTAGGCTCGGCCGCTGGCGGGGCAGGGCCATCGGCCTGAGTTTGCTTACCTGAAGGATTGACGTCGCTGGCTCGCTGTTCGTTATTTTCAGCGGAACGTTCCCCGTGTTGTTCACGTTGCTCGATTGCAAAATGCGGCTTCGGCATCGCGGGGATATCAGGAAGCGACGTAATGCGATCCAGCAGATCATCGGACGACCAACGAGCGATAATATCCCGCGCCTGGCGGATACTCGAATCTGACGGCTTGCTGGAAATGAAGGCTTTACCGCACGATTCGCAGCGCAACTTCTCCGATAAGCCGGAGCCGACAGCGTTGGTTTCTGATTGACAGTGGGGGCACCACATCCTGCGGATCTACCACGAACGAACGGACGAAGAACGTACCAAGCTCGATTTTTATCGCTGATCGCGTTTCCGTCGCAAGATCAGAAGACAGGCAATGCCGTCGCCGTGCAGCCGGTTCTCATTCGGTTTTTACCAAATCGGCAGGTTCTGCGTGTTCGCGGCCAAGCATCGACATCTACGAGTGCATAACGTAGCCACCGTCGACGTTGATCGTCTGCCCTGTCACCTGGGCAGCCAGATTCGACGACAGGAACACGACCATGTTGGCCACGTCTTCCGGCTGTTGCCAGCGGCCCAGCGGAACCAGTTGAGCGATCTTCTCGGCCGCCCATTCGTCGTAAGTCCGCTTGTCGGCTTCACTTTGCCGGTCGTTCCATGACTGCCACACGTTTCTATTAAGAGGTGTCTTGACCATTCCGGGACACACCGTGTTAACTCGCACACCGTCGCCCGCGAGGTCTTTCGCCATCACCTGAGCAAAATTAATGTTCGCCGCCTTCGACGCGCTGTACGGCGGATCGGTGGGAGAACCAATTTGCCCGGCAACTGACGCCACAAACACCATTGTCCCCTGACGCCGGTCGACCATTCCGGGAGCGATCGCGTGAGCCACATTCACCATGCCATTGATATTGACGTCCAGCACATTGGCCCAGTCTGAAGGCTGCAGCCTGGTAAACGGGGCGCCAAACTGCCCGGACCCGATAGCAGCTGCGTGAACCAGATGCTGAATCGGTCCGAATGCGGATTCCGATTCTGCCGCCGCAGCGGCCACGGCGTCAAAGTTTCGCACGTCAACTGTCAGGCCGAGGCAACGTTCGGCGTGCAGGTCCGCCGCCGTTTCTGCGACATTCGGGGCGACATCCCACACGACGACATTCGCGCCTTCGTTCAGGAAACCTTCAACGCACGCCCGTCCAATACCGCTGGCGCCGCCGACGACAATGACGCCGGAATCTTTCAGTTCGGTCTCCAAGCTACCTCGTCCCTTTTTCAGTGCGTGAACTTTGTCGAATAAATGGATCAGAACAGAAAAATCCGATTCTTCGGGAATGCGAGCTGCAGATCCCGCGTCGCAGGCAATATCCTGTGGCGTTTTGCGGTAGATTTGTTAGTCTGGCCGAACACTGGACGGCAATCCTTCAACCTGTCATTCTAACGAGCCCAGTGCCTCAGATCATTCAATCCGACGCTCAAATCTGCGTGCGTCGGCTGTTCTGAAAACCTGACTTCATAAGAAATAGTGTCTTCCAATATGCGTAGCTAGCGCGGCGAAGCGAGCGGCGATAAGTTCGCCGGATGTTTTTGCCGTTTACTGATAACCCCCATTGCTCACGGAAAGACGTCTGCGGATGACCTGCCGGCGAGTGAGTTTTTCTGATTGGCCGTGAATCGTTGGTTCTTATCGACAGCGTATCAATTGGTGAATCGTCGAGACAAAGACGTCTCACAGACCTGGTGGGATTTATGCCGATAACAGATCAAGTTGAACGATGGCCCGCGACTCTGCTGCGAGTCGTGCTGTTAATAGCCACCGTCGGCGGACCGCTGACGAATGCTCGCGCCTTTGACGAAGGTGCCGCCGCTGGCCAATCTGCGCCCCCGGCAGCTGCAGCCGGCGAAGGTGATGCCACTGGTAAAGAGGCAGCGAAACCGGCCGCCCCGAAACCTCTGCCCGGCATCGCACCGGAGGTCGCTCCCACAACTAAAGATGATTATCTGCGAGATCAGCGGCGACGAGTTCAGGAATTGCGTCGCCTGCAAATGACCATGACGCCTCAGGTGTTGACGGACTATCAGAAGGTCCAACGTGACTTCCGCAGTCTCCTGTTTCAGGGCGACATGCCGAAGCAGAAGGATCTGGAGACCATTAAGACCGGACTAAAGTTCATGGTGCTGTCGTTGTCAGACAAGGACGTGCAGGCCGTTCCGCTGGACTTCGAAAATGCAGTGAAAAAACTGCGAAACGAACTGGGGCGGGCAGGCGCAGGAAAAATCAATCCGGCAGCCAAGGCAAAGTTCCGTGAACTCGTGATGGGCGAAACGTTCACGCTTTTGCAGGGTCTAATGAAGCATAATCTGTTGGCTCGGTCCGCCGCGATTGAAGTGTTGCAGGATCTGGAAGTGGTTCCTTCCACCGGCGGCGCACGACTGACGATGTACGACAAGGTCGATGACGAACTTGTTCGCATCATGATGGACAAAGATCAACCGGATGCAGTCAAGGTGCGAGTGGCCAATACAATGGTCAACTATCTGGAAAAGGCTGACGCCATTCCGCAGATTCAGGCCGCGTTTGCTCGAGCCGTCGCGACAGAACTGGATAAGCCGTTTCTTGATGAGTCGTATCAGGTGTTCCTGCTGGCCACTCTGGAAAAAGTCACGATCGCTCGCGAAGTTGTGGCGCCGCAGCAGGCGATTGCGATTTGTGCGGCGGCCAAATTTCTACGCAATCCGTCGTTCGAACTTCTACCTCGCTGCCGTGCGGCACGAGTGCTGGGGCGAGCGGGCTATGACGCTCAAATGAATTTCGACGTGCTGGCCTGGGCAACCGCTGATCTGGCAACAGAAACGGCATTCAAGTTTAACCAGGCACAGGACAAGAAAGATCAAAAATGGGTCCTCTGCGCATCCTATCTGTACACGGCTTTTCATCACTGGGACCGCGATGAAGCGACGGGCCGCCCGGCCGATGCGTTGCCAAAAGGATTTCTGAATCGAGCAGACAAGAGTGAGGTTGTCCGCGAAGCCTACAATAGCGCGATTCCGTTAATCCATCACATGCTGTTTCAGACCAAAGGCATATCGCGCAACGACTTAGGCAAGCTGTTTCAATGGGTGACCGCAAACAAACCCGCCAATTTGAAATTCGATCCGTCCTGCCCACCGCTGGCTATGCCCGCCGCAAATCCGCCTGCTCAGGGCGGCGGCGGTAACTGAAGACTGACTCAAAATTTCGCATGACCAGCTTTCGAGTCATCACGCTTCTGGCTTTCGCCCTCTGTTGCTTGCCTTCCTTCGTCTTCGGCCAGAATCTGCCCGTCGAGTTCCGCGAATTCGAAGCGTACGAAGATAACCCCGTCTTCAAATCCGCTCCGGGCGAATGGGACGCGCTGATCCGTGAGCGAGGCTGGATACTAAAGGACGGCGACCAGTATCGCATGTGGTACACCGGCTATAATCCGGATCAAAAACCACTCACGATGAAACTGGGCTACGCGACGTCGCTCGATGGCATCCACTGGACGCGGCACTCGGAAAACCCGATCTACGACGACTTTTGGATCGAGGACATGATGGTCGTCAAGCGGCAAGACACCTTCTATATGTTTGCCGAAGGCCAGCGCGATCAACCGCATCTGCTCACATCCGAGGATGGCATTCGCTGGACGCGACAAGGGGGGCTGGATGTGCGTTTAACCAGCGGGAGAAAGATTCCGGCGGGACCGTATGGAACGCCGACCGCGTGGTTCGAAAACGGCACATGGTATCTGTTTTACGAACGACGCGACGCCGGCATCTGGTTGGCCACGTCGACAGACATGCAGGTCTGGACAAACGTCAGCGACGATCCGCTGATTGTTCCCGGTCCGGAAAAATACGATCGACTGATGATCGCGATGAACCAGATCGTCAAGCACAATGATCGCTACTTCGCTGTGATGCACGGCACCGGCACAGCGACAAAGCCGCGAGACTGGTGCACATGGTTTGCCGTGTCTGACGATCTGAAGCACTGGGAAAAGTGTGTCGGCGGCCCCGTACTGCCGATCGCCGAAAACAAATCCAGCGGCGTACTGGTCCACGATGGCCAGCGGTTTCGACTGTACACAATGCACGCCAAGGTCGACCTGCACTACGCGAAATAGCCGTGCAGCTTACTATCGCGAAACGTGGCAGATGTACACTGCCCGAACGATAGGGCAATAAGCCGCGAACAATCGTCGAACAGAAGCACCGCCGATGCTGCGCACCCTCATTCCACAATCTGCAATCGTGCCTCGTGCAAGCTATGACTCTTGCCGTCGTCTGGTTGAGACACTCGAACTTCCAGCGTGTTGAAGTCGGCCGCTGCGGCAGTGATGTCAAACAGATAGATTGCAGGGTTCGATGCGCCGTCCTGCTGCTCAGTCAATTCAATGACCGCCTGGTTGATGACAACCTCCTGCAGGGAAATGTCAGCATATAAAGCCAACACCAGTCGCGATGCAGCTTCCAGTCCACTGGGCCGATGGAACTTTCGACGCAAACAATGGTCGCTGGTTGCAGCGTCGATTTGATACGGCAAACGGGTTCGCTGCCAATCGTCGGCGTCGTTAGACCGCTGTTCCCACGGCCCGGCTAAACGAATTTCGTGTACGATCTGCGGCAAACTGCAGGCTCCTTCATGTTAACAAATGCGGCATTCTTACTGCCCGTTTCCTTCACACTGCCCAGCGATGCAAGCGTCCCTCAAGGTGCTTTTTGACGTCGGGCCATTCCTGTTTCAGAACACTGTACATCACCGTGTCACGAACAGAACCGTCTCGGCGCGGCGAATGATGTCGAATGACGCCATCCTTTTTCGCTCCCAACGCTTCGATGGCTTTCTGCGATTGGAAGTTAAAATTATCGGTTCTTAAACCCACAACCGCACACCCCAGCGTTTCGAACGCGTGCGTCATCAGAATCAACTTGCACGTTGTGTTGACATAACTTCGCTGCCACCGTTTCGCGTACCACGTGTAGCCGATTTCCACACGATCGATTGGCGGGTTAATGTCGTGATAGCGAGTTTCCCCGACGACCTCACCACTGCTCAGGTCTCGCACGACCCACGGTAGCATGTGACCATCAGCCTGCTTCTGCAACGCATCCGCGATGTGTTGCGACATTTGTTCCGGAATTGGAACGGCCGTAAACCACAGTTCCCACAGGTTGCCATCGCTCGCAGCTGTGGCCAAATCAGCATGATGCTCAGCAGTCAGAGGCTCCAGCCGAACGCCGTTGCCTTCGAGCGTGACGGATTCTATTGTGATCATGATTGAGCTTTGAATGGTTTTGGGAGAAGCAAACACCTGGCTGCGCGACACGCTCGCGGCGTGAAGGTTCGCAGCGCTCTGGAGGTTCAGCCCTCGCGATTCGCCGTCAGTGATCGCGGAACTTGAGCACTGGACGGTGGTCGCATGAGCGTCGTTAGCCTCGACGGTCACGCAGCTCGCGACTGGCTTGTTCCAAGGTTTTACGTTCGCCCTTCGTCAGGGACGCTTCCCCTTTTTCACTGATCTTCGCAAGGATGCGGTCCATCTCGTTCGCGAGCTTCGTTGTCTTTGCTGAGCTTCCTGAACTGTCCGGCCGCACGACTTTAAAACCCCGCCGCTTGCCTTTGAACCACGTTTGAGTGTTCTGCCAGAAGGGAGCCAGTCGGAAGTTGCGTTTGGAATAAAAGTAACCGAACCCCAAACCGCCCAGATGAGCCGCGTGAGCTACCGAGTCGCCCACTGGCTCGCCCGACAGCATTCTTAACACCGGATACAAATCGAACACCGTGATCAAAACCACGACCCACCGGACTTCGATCGGGATGATCAAAAACAGCTTGATAATCTGCGTCGGAAAATGACACGCATACAGCATCGCCACGGCCAGCACGGCTCCCGACGCGCCGATCATGGGCACGTTGTCGCCGGTCACAAGGTCCAGGCCGAGATACGCGACGCTCGCGGCCACAGCAGACGTCAGATAGAAAATCAGAAATTCTGTCGACCCGTAAATCGCTTCCAGCCGGCGTCCGAAGACCCACAGCAGCAGCATGTTAAACGCAAGGTGAAGCAGGTCGTTGCGGTCATGGCAGAAGGCGTAGGAAAGCAACCGCCAAATTTGTCCCGTGAAGACGCGCGACGTATGCATTTCGAACCACTGCTGAACGATCGGCACTGCGGGAGGAAGTCCCAATGTTCGATAGTCAAGCGGTGTGTTCTGAGTGATGCGGTTGTCGCGTCGAAGGTCGTTGCCAACAGCCAGCTCGTCCGCCGCATCAATCTGTTGTTCAGCGATCAGTGAGTCTCGCCGTTCAATCAATTCGTCCTGCGTCCATTGGCGCGTACCCAGCACCTGAGCGACAAAGACGACCAGTGTGACGATGATCAGCTTTCGACACGTCGGCGAATCGCTGCCGTACGATGGCCCGGACGAATAGCGGAAGCTTTCGTCTCGTAAGTAGTCGCGATTTTCCAGTCCCATTCCTGTACGTGTCCGTCTAGAGCAATTTACGTTTTGTTGTGGACGGTTCTGGCTCCTGGCAACCGGCCCACGTAGAACAAAAAACGATTTCCACGGCCACAAGTCAGCGTGAAACGCTGCAACGCCCGATTGATGGTATTCCGTGTCTCCACATCTTATCCACCCCCGGTCACGCAATCAAAGGCCGGGCCGGTATGCAGCGGGGGTCGGTATGCACCGACGGGCGATTGGCGTGGCGGGCGGGTGACGGTGCGGAGGCCAAAGCGCCGGCGGTGCTCCTGTGGGTCGCTTCAGGAATTGTCGTCCTGCTTCCTCCTCGCGCCTCGGTCGCGGTCTTCGGCGATTCCTACGCTCGGATCGCCGCCCCACTGAGCCTCCCTTCGCCATTCGACATTATGCTTCGGCCTTCCGGTCCGGACCTCGACTTCCCTCCCTTTCTCGGAACTGTCCCGCATTCTAAACTCACCGCTTTCCACCTTCGCTTAACTGAGAACCGCCATGACGCTTGACGAATTGCAGCAATTGATCGACCAGATGTACTCACGCAAAGACGAAGCTCGCGGCGTGGAAGGCACGTTTATGTGGCTGATGGAAGAAGTGGGCGAGCTGGCGGCGGCCTTGCGAGAATCATCGAAAGAAGAACAAGCGAAGGAATTCGCCGACGTTCTGGCCTGGCTGGCGACAATCGCCAACGTGGCCGGCATCAATCTGACGGAGGCCATGCAGTTGAAGTATGGCAGCGGCTGCCCCGGCTGCGGACGCATGGTGTGCGAGTGCTCTGACGCCGAAAAACCCTGAGTGCGAATCGGGGAAGTGGGGAATGGAGAATTGGGGAAGACCTGCAGCGGATAGATGGCGTTAGAAGTCGGACGGGGACGCTCAAATGGTGAAGGGACGCGCGACTCACGTTTAGGCTGCTGAGTCGCCCTTTTCTGCATTCTGGTGGCTCAGATTTTGAGACGCGGGACATCGTCGCGGCGATTTCTGACTGCGACTCTCCGTCCCTGTCGAAGATTCCCTGCTCAGCATTCGGTATTCAGGAATCCTTATTCGCGAATTTTCTTTCAAATTCAGCGTTGACGAATCTGCCCCGCACGACTACCGTAATAGGTGACTATTACACCAGTCGGAGCGAGACATGATTTGTCACATTGATGCCGGCAACGGGATTCCCATCTACGAACAGATTGAGCGGCAGGTCAAGTTCGCCGTGGCCAACGGTTCGCTGCTGGTGGGAGAACGAGTGCCCTCCGTCCGCGAACTGGCGACTCAAACGGCCGTGAACGTCAACACGGTGGCCCGAGCTTATCGCGAACTGCAGCAGCAGGGCGTGTTGAATTCCATACGCGGCACCGGACTGGCGGTGTCGATGGAGGCGAAGAAAATCTGCCAGCAGGGACGGTTGCAGATGATCCGCGACCGACTGCGGTCGGTGCTGCAGGAAGCTCTTCAGAACCAAATTGCCGTCGAAGAAATCCGAACTCTGGTAGACGAAGAATGGACCGAGCTGTCTCAGAATGTGGGGCCCCCTTAGCGAATGCGCATCGCAGTGGACTTCGCCAGAAGTCCTTTTTTGTACATGTCGGCGGCACAGAAGGTTTGGCGACTTCGACTACAAATTTTTCTTCAGGGACACACCGATGCAACCCGTTGTTAAATTCAAGAACCTAAGCAAACGTTTCGGCCAGACGGTCGCTCTTAACGACGTCACCTTGGAAATCCCGCCGGGAGTCGTTTGTGCCGTGCTGGGAGCAAACGGGGCGGGCAAGAGCACTGCGATTCGCATTCTGCTGGGCCTGGACAAACCCGATGCCGGTTTCGCAGAAGCCCTCGGCATGGACAGCAAAACTCACGCGTTGGAAATTCGTGGTCGAGTCGGCTACGTGGCTGATCAACCGCCGCTGTACGAATGGATGACGGTTGCGGAAATCGGCTGGTTCGCAGCCGGCTTTTATCCAACCGGCTATAAGGCCGAATACGACAAGCTCACCACGAAGTTTGATCTCGACGGAAAGCAAAAGATCGCCAACCTGTCGAAAGGCATGCGAGCCAAAGTAGCGCTGTCGCTCGCGATGGCTCATCGACCGGAGTTACTTATTCTGGACGAACCGACTTCCGGCCTGGACCCGCTGGTGCGGCGTGAGTTTCTGGAAAGCATGATCGACGTTTCGGCGGAAGGTCGCAGCGTGCTGCTGTCCAGCCATCAGGTTTCGGAAGTGGAACGCGTAGCCGACATTGTTGCAATTCTGCTGAATGGAAAGCTGGTCTGCGTAGAACGGCTGGACGACCTGAAACGCGACACGACCGAGGTTGCCATCAGCATGCCGGACGAAACAACTCCGCCACCCGCGATGCCCGGCATCAACCTCGCTCATGTGTCATTCGGGCACGATCATGTTTGGATGGTACGCGATCTGAATGAAGCTCAGCTTCGGGAATCATGCCGATCGGCCAGCCTACCGGAACCGCAAATACGAAAGCCGAACCTCGAAGACATTCTGCTGGCAATCCTGCGTGAATACCGCCGCGATCCGTTACAGAAGACGGCACAGGTTAAAACAGATACTGCTGTAGAGAACCACGGATGAATGCGGAGAGAACGCAGTTGTCCGTCGCCGGGGCTTGTTCCGGCATGACGCATCGATGGCACACTCAGATTTAGGCTTTATGAGACTGCGATTGGCCTGGGCGAGGCCAAAGCACGTAGCCGTGGGCATGAGCCCGCGGAAAGCAAGAACAACGCACAGCAGCCCCGGATGGGGCAAAAGCAAGTGCGGTACGAAACTGCTGTCGCCCCATCCGGGGCTTTGGCACATAGAAACTCACGTTCCGTCAACTGACGCCGACGGCTACGTGCCTGCGCCACTGCGTGGCGAATTTGCTACGGCGAGGAACCAAATATGAACAGCCCCTTCCTGCGACTGGTGTGGAAAGAATATCGATCCCAGCGAAACCTGTGGCTGGCGTTGCTTACGTTTGTTGCTCTGCTGGGGCTGCTGTTTTTGATGGTGCTGGACAAACCGCACCGCGAGATCGGTAGCGTCATGGCGGTTGTTTCGCTGCTCACTTGCGCCATCGCGTCGATTCTGTCGATCATGATCCTGTTCACCGGTGAAGAAGACAACCGGACCGCTCAATGGCTGCGGCATCTGCCGGTGAAAACGTCCACTCTGTTTTTCGCGAAGATCTTCACGACATTCACGGCGACTCTGCTGATGGCCGTCAGTTGCGGGGTGGTCGTGGTGTTGCTTCACGTAGCAGCCAGCCTGTGGGAAACCGGCGACCTACAGACATTCGGCACATCAATACACCTGCCTCCGCAATCAGACCTCGCAAATATGGTCGTGGGTGCGACGGTGTTGGTGCTGTTCAGCATCGTGTGGAGTCTGCTCGGTCGCCGAGTGCTGCCAGCGATGGGCTGGTGCGCCGCCACCTTTTTCGGTTACACGATGTTCGTGTCGATCGTCGCCAACGGCGCGGGCTCGCTGTGGAGCGTCCCGGTGATCGTCAGTGCGGTCGTTGCCTGCGGCATGTTAATGCCACGTTGGCATCGCGGCGTGGGACGGTACGGCAATGGCGGAAGTATATCTTCGGTGGTGGGCCGTATATCGCTGAGGCTACCCACTTCGACAACTAGTTGGTGGACCGCGGGCTTAGCGCGAGCGGCTTCGAAGTCTCCGTTGATGCGACGAACCTGGGCCGTGCTGGTGTGGCAGCAATTACGATCGGCTGTTCCGTTTGCGATCATCGGCCTGCTGTTGATCGTCCCGACGATTTTACTTCACCTTGAATGGGGAGACTTCCCGGCGACTCCGTTTCTGCTGGCCTTCTTCACGGTGGAATGCGGCCTGAGAACCTTCCGCAGCGATCAGAAACAACTGAACAGCTTGTTCTGGTCTCATGAAGGCGTTTCGCCGCTGACGGTTTGGCTGTCGCGGCACGCCGTGTGGGTTTCCGTGCTGCTGTTGCTGACAGCGGCACTGCTGCTAGCCGAGTCACTAGCATTTCCGGACGTAGCTCGCGTTGGCAAGGATCCGTTCCATGGACCGGGTCGGTTTTCTGTCACTCATTTGCTCCATCTGGTTTCACTGCCGATCAATGGTTGGTCAGTTCGAGGCGAAACATACACCGGTACTGGATTCGTCTTTACGTTCGCCGCCGCGTGGCTGTGCGGTGGCTACGCAATCGGGCATTTGTGTGCGGTGTGGTGTCGGCAACTGTTGATGGCCACTTGTGCAGCGTTTCTGTTGTTTCTGGGATTCTACGTCTGGCTAACGCACCTGCTGTTGCAGGACGTCACTCCGTGGCTGGCCGCTTTCCCGCTGATTGTGGCCATGTTCGCCGCTGCGGCGTGGACTCGACGACAATGGAGTGACCGCCAGTGGTCGCTGCGAATCGGCATGGAACGAACGCTGTTGGTTGGGCTGCCGATTCTGTGTGTCTGGCCGTTGTATGTTGCGGGACGAGTGGCCGTGCCGGCCGCGCGGGTACACGCCAGCATCATTGCAGATTCCAACAACGGAAAGTCAACCGATACTGAACGATTCGCTAAAGGGCTACACACGCAGCCTGCGCCGTCACCACCCGAATGGCAGGACGCATGGGAACGTGTTTACCAAGCGACGACTGTTTACCACGGATCAAAAGGAGTTCAGAGCTTTTACGTCGGGCACCAAGGGCTGGAAGTGCAAACGCCGCCGCCGCATCAAATCCGAAACGGCGTGGCGGCACTCGACGTGATCCTGAACAGCGATCGCGAAAAGTTGTGGCTGCCGATCCGACATCGCCTGCCCGGCGACCCGCACTTTTCGGGCCGAGTTGCAGGCCTGCTGATTCAGGAATCTGTCCGTGCGTTGAAAGCCGACGATTCTGAAACCTGCGTCACCCGACTAATTCAGGCAAAACAGTTGTTGAATTATCTGGGCCGGGAGAGCATCGGCTATCCTCAATTCGTCGACGCCTTTACATGGATGCAAGTCGTCGACCAGGCAATTCAACAGGTGGTCGCAGACGATCGCATCTCAGTGGAACAACTTGACGAATTAACCGAGCGACTGTCTCCACTGGACACGTCGCCACCGTACTCTACGAGCATGCTCGCGAATCGATTGAACTTCTGGTACTCAATCCACAACCAGCAGGGGCCGATTTGGGATCGCTATGCAGAGTATCTAATGAAGCGGAAAATCGACATTGCACATAGTGGAAATCAGACTTTGCAGTTTTTCGTCCGCAGCAGTTGGACGGAGCGAACTCGGTTTCTGACGATCCTAAACGCGGCGACAGTGTTGAACTTTTCCGAAACGGAAAACGAGCAGGCGAAGTTTGAACTGCGACGAATGCTTTCGACTCAACGATACCTCAACCACTACCTGTCAGGCGATCTCCCCGACGTGTTCCCCCTCGGGTATCGGCTGAATATTGACAGTGACTTTCGGGCGGCTCACAACAGCCGCCGCGCGACGATGCTGATTATCGCTCTGCAAAAGCACCGCCGGCAGCATGGCGAGTTTCCGGAAGAGCTCACTGGGCTAGACGATCTGGAAGCATTGAGACCGTGGCTGCAGGATGCCGAATCGCACGGGTCGTTCAGCTTTGCTCCGAACGGGTTCGGCCGTGACTTCATTTTGCATACGCCTTCGCAAAGTCCCCGACTCGCCGTAAACGGCAGCCAGCCGTTGCTGTTGTCAAGTTCCACATTGAAGCCCAGGGTGGACGATGCCCATTCGCTTCGGCAAGCCTATCACATGCCATCGAATCCCAACCGCATTCTCTACCCGGACCACATCTATGGCACCGCGTTCTTAGGCGTCGAAGAGGCCAGTGGAGAAGCGAAGAAGGAGGATGGCGAAAGGCCGAAGGCGGAAACGGGGAAAAAGTAGACCGCCCCTGGGTTGGAACACGGGTAGCAAAATTAGATTGCGAGTCGTGAAACTGCGATTGGCCCGGCAGGGCTGAAGCACTTAGCCGTCGGTATCAGCCGACGGTAAGAGACAACAACAACGCGCCAGCCCCGAATGGGGCGACAGAAGCCTCCGCCACGGTATTTGCTGTCGCCCCGTCCGGGCTTTCTCGCATGTGAACGCATTTTCCGTCGGCTGGCGCCGACGGCTACGCGCTTGCGCCCGCTGGGCGGAAGCCCGGGAATCGCATCCAGCGATGCCACTAACTGTCGCGTTCGGTTATGCTCCAACGTTCAACCACAGCACGTTTCCTTACGGCGGAGCCACGGCGCGATGGATACTCGATTTTCTATTTTCATTCTGACCACGCTGCTTCTCGCCTTCCAGCCCACAGCTCTGAACGCAGACGAAGAGAACGAAGCCGCAGAGGCAGCGCCGCCGATTGAAGTGCAGTTGATTCCGCTTATTACGTTGAAATCCGATTTGAGAACGACCATGAAGGCAAAAGAACACTTCATGGAATTAGCGCAGACGAATGATGCAAACGAAGTTGGCGATGTGGCAATTTTCGAATTGGCCAACATCGGCGGAGTAACGTCAGAGTCGCTGTTGGCCGACGAGGCACCTCGACGAATGATCTATGACATCCACTTCACGTTCCCGAAGTTCAGCATGGTAGGAGACTTAGTGATTCCTGGCGGGGACGCGCAACTGGAAGAAGTGTTGGGCAAATCGAACGAAGAACAAGAGGTCACGCAAGATGCGAATGGAATGACAACGGTTGATGGCGGTGCTTTCATTACGACGGACCGATATCTGGCTGTTCGGCAGCTTGAAGGAAACGTGACCGTCAAAGACACGGCCGCTCAGCTTCGACAGCTGCTCAAAGACGTAGAGTCGAATCGCCAGCAAAAGACGTTCACAATTTCAGGCAATCCGCGTAAGCTCGGCCGATCGGCTCTGAAGCCAAAATTGGCAGCCATGCGAGCCACGATGCTGACGCAGGCTCAGGAACGCGACAATGACGATCCGCTTTCGGCGATGAGTCGTTCGTTGATGTACAGGATGTATGCCACGTGGTTCGATGCCTTCTTTGACGACACTGAGCGACTCGAACTGGTGTTCGACTATTCGGAATCCGACCGCACATCTTCCGTGGAATTAATTCTGGATGCGGTCAAGGGGTCGCCGCTGGCTCAGTATATTGGACGCCTCAGCAATGTGCGGTCGCGCGGAGCGTCGTATCTGCATCCGGAACACGAAGCGTTCGTCGCGTTCTCAATTCCGCTGCCGGAAATGCTAACCAACATTCTGCCGCAACTCTCATCGGCGTCACTGCTGTGGTTGCAAAAGGAACTCGGCATGGGCGAATCGCCAAACCCGGCGGTCAGCGATGTGGTTCAGCAACTGGCCGATCGAGGTCAGCTGGACCTGTTGGCTCAGGTTGTCGCACTGCCGGACGGTGGTCGGACTATGATTTTTGTCATGCCGCTGGATTCGGCCAGTGCCCTGGAATCAACTTCGATTCAGCTTGTTTCGAAAATGAACGACAGCCACTGGGAATTGAATTCCGGTGAAGTCGGTGGCTACCCAATGCATCGGCTGGACGGGCAGCAGTTTGGACTCAGCGGTGCGTATGGTGGCACCGACGGTGACGTCTACTTCGTGATGACGGAACACTGCATCGCGATGGCCATCGGTCGTGAAGACTCGCTTGGCATCCTCCAAAAGATCATCGCTCGTGACTTCGACGCGGACACGGCCACCAGTCGACTCAGTCGCAGCGCTTTCGCAATGCAGTTTCCCGCGCGCGTACTGACGGAACTCGACATGACCGAACAACCGGCAGGCCTCACCGCTCGCCTTGCGGACGATGAGGACTCGCCGATTCACGACAACGTCACCTTCGCCCTCAACGCTGCTCCACAGCAACTGACGATCACGGCGACGTGCGAATCAGATGCCATGATTACGGCCCTGACGACACATCAATGGTTCATTGAAGTGCTGTCGGCAAGCATCGACACGATTAGCGACTGACGTTGCCCGACGGTTTACATGATCGAGAAGTAGTTGGCGACCGCGAAGTCGAACGCTTCGTTCGTGATGACCAAAGGCTTCTGATGGTAGTTGCAGTAGTTCTGCACCTGCAGAATCAAGTCGCGCGGCTGACACAGTCGGAACGGGCGATCCACCTTCTTGTAGTGCGTTTCAATCAGGTACTCAACGCATTCAGGCTTTGGTTCGAACCCGAGGACTCGTGTCATGATTCCGCACAACTCGCGGAATTCCTGCTCTGACGGATCCGGCACTTCGATTTTGTAGGGAATACGTCGCAGAAAGGCACCGTCGACCAGGTCGCGAGGTTCAAGGTTTGTGCTAAAGATGATGAGCTGGTCGAAAGGAACTCTTAGCTTCTTGCCGCTGGGCAGGTTCATAAAGTCGTAGCGTTTTTCCAACGGCACGATCCAGCGGTTCAACAGCACATCGACGGGCATCTTCTGGCGGCCAAAGTCGTCGATCACTAGCGTGCCGCAGTTACTCTTCAACTGCAAAGGTGCTTCGCAGATTTTTGAGATCTCGTTTTTCGTCACTTCCAGTTCATCCATCGTCAATTCCCCCCCCGCAATCACGGTTGGACGTTTAACGCGGATCCAACGACGGTCGATCTGCTGCGAATCCAGCAGCCCGCCCTGATTCTGATCTTCGAGAGCTTCGTGAACGCCGGGATCGAAGATACGAATGATCTCGCCTTCGACGTAGATGGATCGAGGCATCCAGATGGCCGATCCAAATGCGTCGGTCACTCGTTCTGCAATACTGGTCTTACCGTTACCGGGCTGACCGAACAGGAACATACCGCGGCCGGAATTAACCGCTGGTCCCAGCTTATTCAGCATTTCCTGATTGATGATCAGTCCATCAAACGCCGCTTGAAGGTCGGTTGCTGTGACCACTTGGCCGGCAATGGTTTGAGCGGCCACTGAGTTTACGTAGTCGTCGAGTGAGACCGGAGCCGCGCCGTAGTAGGTGCACTCTTCGTGGTACCGCTTGCCTCGTTCACGGCCGAAGTCAGTGATAACCCATTCTGAGTCGCCGGTGGTTGTGGTTCCGACCAGATCGATTTGCTTGTCGGATCGAAGCTGCTTCAGGATCGGGTCGATCACTTTGAAGGCTAACCTGACCTGCGATGCGATGCCTCGACTGGGCGCCATTCCAACCTGAAACAGGTACTTGACGATCAATCGTTCCAGCAACGCCGCCGTGATGCCCGCTTCTCGCAATGTTTGCGGCTGTCGCGGAGTGAATGCTTCGCCGGGCACAGGTGCGGGAGCCTTTTGTGTAGCTTCGTCATCGACATCCGGTGATCCGGGTCCGCCCAACAACTGGTTGACACGTTCGAAAAGATCATCCAGTCCGGCTTGTTTTGGTGCCGAGTCGTCTGCAGAAATTGACACGATTCATGTACCCCTGAAAAAGAAACAACCACGTACGTTGCCTAACACGTTTGGTGTAGGTCGGGATTTCGGTCCGGTCAAACGGCCTGGTGGTATTTGTGCCCGCCGTTCAACCAGTAGGTGTTGAGAATGGTGGAAGATTCGCGTCGTGCGGTTGTTTCTGTTGCATTGATCGCAAATGATGCGACCTCACTAATCGGAATACGTCGTACGATTGCTGTTGCACCTTTTGAAGAACCAGGAAGCAAAAATGAAGTTCGCACTTTGCCAGGAACTGTTCGAAGACATGCCGTGGGACGAGCAGTGTCGCATCATGGCCGAAACCGGCTACACGGGGATCGAAGTCGCTCCGTTTTCGATCTCAGATGACCTCGCCAGCGTGCCGGAAACCACGCTGACAGACATGAAAAACACGGCTGAACGGCACGGTTTGGAGATAATCGGCCTGCATTGGCTGCTGGCCAAAACCAATGGCCTATACCTCACGTCGCCAGACGAATCCGTCCGCGCAGCCACCGCCGAATACCTAAAACTGCTCGCCAAAACGTGCGCTGCACTCGGCGGCCGAGTGTTGGTGTTCGGGTCGCCTCAACAACGCAACCTGATGGAAGGCGTGACAACAGAACAGGCGATGGAGTTCGCCGCCGAGGTCTTCCGCGCGGCAATGCCAACCTTTGCCGAACACAACGTGGTGTTGTGCATGGAACCACTGACGCCAAAGGAAACAGACTTCATCAACACGTGCGCGGATGCCGTTGCGCTGATGAAGATGGTCGACCACTCGTCGTTCGTTCTGCATCAGGATGTCAAAGCCATGGTGGGCGCTGAATCTGCTTCGGTACCCGAACTTATCCATCGTTACAAAGATGTGTGCGGTCACTTTCATGTGAACGACACCAACCTGTTGGGACCAGGCATGGGTGAAACGGACTACCATCCAATCTTTAAAGCGCTGCAGGAAGTCGGTTATGACGGCTGGGTATCCGTTGAAGTGTTCGATTACAGCCCTGGCGCAGAAAAAATTGCAAAAAAAAGTATGGCTTACATGCAGCAGGTTTTGAGTGATTTAAAAGCGTCGTGAAGCGTTGCGACACGCGCGTTTAAAACACAACTTGATGGCGACGTTAGACGTACACAAACATTCCTGTTGCGCTAACGTTTGATGTTGCGACGTTCGTGTATGTGTTACGAGTTGCAACAACTACGTAAAGAAATGCCAATGTTTTATGCGGTGAAACGCATGTTGCAACAAACACGATGTATGCATCGCGCATGTTGTCATCAACAACGTGAGCGCAACAACTTAAAGACAGCGCTAACACTTCGCACAGGCTTGTCGCGCGCTTCGTGAAGCGTTTTCGAATCGATTGATCGTCAATGGAAGCGGTGACTTAATCTTAAAAACTTTTGGATCGAGGCTGTTCACGATGCATAACAGTCTTGCACATTCCGGATCATTAAATACGATTCCGCCCGATAGATGACAGCAGATTCTGTTGCATTGCATTGAAGCATCGTGGCGAAGGACTTTGCCTTACAGCAGACTTCACGACGGTCGTCAGGCAAAAAAGAATCTGCGTCACCAATGCCATGGTGGCGTGGTGATTTGTTTCTTGACTCTTGGTGGTCTTGCCCTTGTGGTTTTACTGAAGCCCGGTGACTGCGGCAGGATGGCCATCCGTTGAAACGTTAAGGAGGAATCCGTGGCCAAGAAGAAAGCAGCGAAGAAAAAGGCAGCTAAGAAGAAAGCTGCTCCAAAGAAGTCAGCTAAGAAGAAGGCAGCTCCTAAGAAGTCTGCCAAAAAGAAGTCAGCCAAAAAGAAATCAGCCAAGAAGAAGGCTGCTAAAAAGAAGGCTGCTCCAAAGAAGAAAAAGGCTGCTAAAAAGAAAGCTGCCAAGAAGAAGAAGTAGGTTTCTACAACTCACTTCCAACAAACGGCTGACGGTGTCCTATCCGCCAGTCGTTTTTTTACGCGCCGACGACAATGCGCGGGCTTTGCAGGCCACGCCAAACCAGCTCAGAGCCCCCCAGACGCGACCGCCGCGTTACCGGTCGAGAAAGCCCTAAGTCGATTCCAGCAAGCGACATGCGGTCACAGAAGGCCTGCGTGACCACAAGCGACGGGCTGAGCCTTGTGAACGCCGGAAGATGCCACTATCGAGCGTCACATTTCGTCGTGGCGAGCAGCCAGATGTCGGTACCTGAGACGAAAAAAAGCCCGACGTATGATGACGTCGGGCCTTAATGTTGTCTTTCCTTTGCAGAGCAGATACGGCGTCGAATTGCCGTTCTGTGTTAGGTGCAAATCACAACGGTCGCACGCTGTTTGCTCTAAGCGTACTCGCGATTCTTGACCAAACCTGGATAAGGAATCGGGTAGGTGCCGTCGGCCTTGGGTTGCAGTGGTGATTCAGATTCCAGCGTCAGTTCTTCGATACCCGGCGCGAAGTCGTGGTCGAGCTTCATCATCTGATCAAGCTTCATCACCTGACCGGTATGGGCGGCCATGCGGCCCATGGATGTGACGATGCTGGCCATGCAGCCACGTTCGACTTCGTTGTACGCGATGTCGTTGCGAATAGCGTCGATCAGATGTTCCCATTCCGCCTGGTAAGGGTTGTGCTTTTCAGGTTGAGGGTACTCCCACGCAAGGTTCTGCTTGTCCGGGCTTTGACCGCTGTAGATGCGAGCCTTCGACGGCCAGTGCGAACTGCTGGAGATCACGGCCATGCCTTTGGTGCCGTGAGCGTAGCTGGCGAATTCCTGATGGCAGCCAGGGATTGTACGCCCGTTCACGAACAGCTTCGCACCGTCTTCGAACGTGTATTCAATCGAATAGGTGTCGAAGTTTTGGTCGATGCTGTCGCCACGATAGTGCCTTCCGCCGCTGGCCTTCGCTTCCACTGGCCACGCGTTCTTCATCCAGCAAGATTCATCAATGTTGTGAATCAGAAAGTCACTCACAGCGCCACCGCTAAGCCACAGGAAGCCATGGAAGTGCTTAATCTGGTACATCAGATCGCTGATGCCTTCCGGTTTCGGAGGTGCGGCGGCAGAACCCGTTGGACCCGCCATCCGGTAGGCTCGCATAAAGTTAATGTCGCCGATTTCGCCATCCTGAATGCGTTCCCACAGTTCGCGGCGAGCGTCGCAGTGGCGACACATCAAACCGACCGCCACCTTCAGATTCTTTTCCAGCGCCTTTTCATTAAGCGCCAGCATCTTTCGGGTAGATGGAGCGTCTGCGGTGACTGGTTTTTCCATGAAGACATTCAGCCCGCGTTCGATTGCGTAGCCGTAGTGCACCCAACGGAAAGCACAGGGCGTTGTCAGAATCACCACGTCGCCGGGCTTCAAACAGTCCATCGCCTTTTTGTAGCCGTCAAAACCGATGAACTTTTGTTCGTCAGGGACTTCCAGCTTGTCGCTGTCGGGGAATTGCTTGGCAAGGTTGCCGTGACTGTTGTTCAGGTTACTTTCGAAGACATCGGCCATCGCCACCAGCTTGATGGGACCATTATCAACAGACAAAGCGTTCGTAGCTGCTCCGGTACCGCGTCCGCCACAGCCCACCAAAGCGAGCTGCACCGTGTTTTTTTCGTCCGCATAAGCGCGAGCGGACACGGCAGTCGAAAGCAGTGAGGTCGTCGCTGCGGCGGCTCCCGTTGTCTTTAGAAAACTGCGACGCGAAGCTTCGTGAGATTGAGTAGTCATCGACAGGGTCCTTGAATAAAGGTCGGAAAGAAGAATTACGGGGTTGTTCTGTAAGGAAGGATTCTTGAGGACAGGATGTACGGTACGTTTGCCTATTCCACGACGGGATCCAGTTGTTCCGGAGCCGTCTTGTCCCACAAAGTCGCTTTCTCTTCGTCAGACGGTGCCTTCAGTGGCCTGACAATGCGAAAACCGACACTCAACGCATCAGTGTGGTACCAGATACTCTGCGGAATCTGCGGGTCCTGCTGCTTCCAGTCTTCATCAGAGCCCTCTCGAACGGCACTTCGCAGCAGGGTGGCACTGTCGTCCCATCCGCCGCCGCGGACCACGCGAGGAAACAGTTTCGACGGCACGACCAGTGGATTGCGAACGCCCGACTTGCGATTGGCATAAGTGTCAGGCACGTACTGATCCAGCGTCCATTCGGACACGTTGCCATGCATATCGTGCAGTCCCCACGCGTTTGGCTTCTTCTGACCGACTTCATGGTAACCTTCGTCACTGTTGGCTTCGTACCAGGCGTATTCGTCCAGCTTCGAAACGTCGTCACCAAACGAGTAAGCAGTGGTCGTTCCGGCGCGGCAGGCGTATTCCCATTCGGCTTCTGTGGGCAATCGGTAGTATTGACCCGTCTTGACAGACAACCATTTGCAGTACATCCTGGCGGCGTGTTGAGTCATACAGATGGCCGGATGCTTCTGCTTGCCCATGCTGAAACTCATATCCGTATAAGGTGGCGTGGGACGAGTGACCGCGTCTGCCAATTCGTCGTTGGGCGTCGCCGGAGAACCGAAGATCTTGCGGCGAGCAATGTCGATTTTCTCGCCCCAGATTTCATACTGATTCCAGGTGATTTCGCACTTGCCCATCCAGAAGGGATCGATTCGAACTTCGTGCTGAGGCCCTTCGTCCGCATTTCGACCGGCTTCGGATTCCGGACTGCCCATCTTAAAGGTGCCGCCAGGAATTGGCACCATGTCAATGGCAGCTTCCGTTTGAGCGATCGGCTGAGCGTATGGCTTCATCGCCGCTTCGGTTGTCGCTTGAGGCACCGCATTGTCTGCGGCAGTTAAGACATTATTGGAAAGAAAAGAAGCGGCAAACAGCAGTGAAACTATGGTCCAGCTCAGTCGCATGCGAAACCCTTGTCGTTCAAACGTCAGTAAACTTTTTACGGGGATCGCCAAACAAAAAACTGCGCCCCGTCCGCACCTATGATAACCATCCTGGAGCCGGAAATCCCACGACTTTCGGCGATTCGCCGCACGAATTCACGGCGCTTCGTTGAGAATTTCGCCCTCAGCTGGTTCCGTCGCTGAGCCATCCACGGTCGGCGCTGAATTCATCAGTGCCCCGGTCAGCAGCACGCCAAAGACACCGGACAGGATCAGAAAAGACATGATCGTTCCAATTCCGGCCAGCAGGCGAGACCGTTGCGGCATAAAGAGTCCAGCAACGCTTAATACGAACGCGACCAGTGTTAAGACGGCAATCGAGCAGCCAAGGATCAGCAGCCTGAGCTGAGCCAGCGTGTCTTCGTTAAACCGTTGCTGAAACGATTCGATATCGTCGGGAAGCTGTCCCACAAACCAAAGCAACAGGACCAACAGCACGGCAGACAGGCAGGCCAGAATGAATCCGATAAAGGCGACCGTGTTTGGTTTCACGGGCCGGTCTTCCGGACCAACCGTGCCCTCGGGATCGCCAGGTGCCGTCGACATCGCGCTACGCTCCGCCGGACGACATATTCAACACCAGCACAAACATCGTGACGGTGCCGACGAAGAACGAGATACACAGCCCCATGCCGGCCAGCAGCTTCGGATAACCACGCAGCGTGCCATACAAACACAGGAACAACGACACGGCCGTGGCAAGCGTGCCCAGAATCAGCAGCGACGCAACAACCCACATCTGCCAGGAATCTCCGTCAAGTTGTTGCGTCTGTCCGGTGCTGTCAAGCCACGTGGCAAACCCGATCCACGAAGCGTGGATGCACAACTGCAACAGGCTGAGCCCGAATCCAATCAGCCCCGCACGATTCCGGCCGAAGAACGCCCACAACTCGGACAGGTTCTCTGGTGGCGGCGGCGGCGGTGGTGGGGCCGCCTGGCGTGACTTTGATTTTGTTTTGCGTTTCGGAGACATCAAAAACTGGCAACCGCGATGATGCGGCCCATCGTTCGAAGGTGGTATCAGTCCAGGGCGGGAACGCCGAGGCTAGCTGGCTGGTCCGTTCCGACAGCGGCGTCGCGTACGATCGAAACGACTGAAACGTAAATCCGGAAGATTCGGAGCGGACGGACACTATGGCGATTGGTTGGCCGTCCTTCAAGCGACGTCCATTTCCCGCAAACCAGGCGCATCTGCAGCAAAATTCGACCTCGTGGGGTGGCACAGTCAAAGTCCATCGATTTGTTACGGTAGTTCTTAAATCAATCCCTTCAGAATTCCTAAAACGCACTGAGCCGGATTCCGTTTTGTTGCTTCGGTTCGGCAAAAGCGAGCATAACGTTCCTGACGTGCGTGTACGTCCACTTCGGCAGGAACCGCCGAACAGGTTCGGATTAGGGCAACTGCGAAGACTGCTCATGGCGATATCTGTAACGGGCACGATAGCCAGTGGTCGCGTTGACCGCTGAAAATCGTCACCACAAGGCACGCTGGCTGTCGGCAAATTGCCATACAGCACGTTGATGATCAGCAAGCCTGCGTGCCGTCCCGCCTGCTACGATTTCTGCCGTTCTGGTAGAAGTTTTTCTATCCGCACATTTGGAGGAATAAGTGTGAGTACCACGACCACGATTCGAAGAAATTCCAAGCAACAAGACAAGAGCTTCCGCAACTTCATGTGGATCTCAATGCTAATGTCACTGTCCGTCGTATTCTTCGGAATGCAGCTGATGATGGTCGGCCCGTTGAAGGGACGACTCGACGGAATTCACGCTCGCCTGGATTCTGCCGACCAGAACATGCAGCAACTGGTCGGCACACAGCACGGCGTTCAGCAGACCAACACGCTACTGAACTCACTGCACGAACAATCCGGCAAGCTGTCACACATGACGGCCGCCATCAGTGACATGGCCACTTTAAGAAACAAGCTGGAATCGGAAGCAGAATCAGCCACGGCCGCGCTGTCGAGTCTGGATCGTCTCTCAGCCGTACAACAGCGAGTGATCGCGTCGCGTCAGCAGACGGATTCAGCCATTGCTCAAATCGGCCAGCTTGAATCTCTTCGCGATGAAATCATCAGCGGCAGCAGCCAAACTGAAGTCGCAGACAACAGTCTGGACGGCATGATGGCTCTGCAGCAGCGAGTGATCGCCGCATCGAACGGCTATGAACAAGCCAGCAACAGCATCGCGAATCTCGCGGACCTCACACAGCGACTGGCAGCCAGCGACAAAGACCTGCAATTGGCCTCAGAAAAGTTCGACAACTTCGTCGGCCTGCAAAACCGCATGATCGCCGCTGCCGACAACTTCTCGAAAGCCAACGAAGGGTTTGCGAATGCCGTCAACACATCAGAAAATCTGGCCACATTGGCAGCAAAAATCAACAGCAGTGCCGCCGGCATCGACAAGGCAGCCGCCTCAACCGATTCGCTGGTTGCTTTGAAAGCAAAAATCATCAGCGGTGCTGAAGGCACTGAAGATGCAACTGAAACTGTGCGAACACTGGTCGCAATGAAAGACTCACTGCACGGCAACAATCTTCAACTGGATCTCGCTCAGAACAACCTGAACCACATGATGGCATTGAACGAAACGCTGGGACAGCAGACAGCACGAGTTGCCACAGCGATTCAGAATCTGGAACTGATGGACGACTTCCAGGGTGAAGTTGCCACTCACATCCGCTCACTAACCGGCCTGCGACGCACGTTGATGGAGCTGGCCATGATGGAATCTACTGTTGGTCGAGTTGCTCAGGTGATCGCTCCTCTGACGGAAATCAGTAACCTGCGACGCCTCAGCGAAAACGAAGTTCGGGAAGCTGCCCGAGTCATTCTGGATCGTCGCAACACGCGATTGTCTCAGGCAGATCATTCGAACGAAGAAATGCCTGTTACAGCTGTCGACTCTCAGGATGCAGACCACGTTCCACTGCCACCTGAAGCTCGCAACGTTCAGTAGAACTAAGATACTGACACGTCGAATAGGCAAAGCCTCTGCGGTTCGCGTTTCCTCCGACGCGAACCGCTTTTTGTTGCGCGGGTGGAATCAGCGTCTCCAGACAGAACTCCCTTGCGATTCGCGCCGAAGTGACGATGATCCTGCGAAAGCTTCTGTCCACTTCGCCGTCCGACGCAATGCCCCCAACTTCTGCACATCTTCGAAAATGGAACGCCCTCAACCGGCAGATTGTTCGCTGCGAACGTTGCCCTCGGTTGATCGCTCATTGCCGCAAAGTCGCGGAAGAAAAGCGAGCCGCCTACCGCGACGAAGATTACTGGGGCGGACCTGTGGCTAACTTCGGTGATCCCAATGCCGCTTTGTTGATCGTCGGATTAGCACCGGGAGCTCACGGAGCCAATCGCACGGGGCGACTATTCACGGGTGACCGCAGCGGCGACTGGTTGTATCGGTCGTTGCATGTCACCGGCTTCGCCAATCAGGCCGAAGCCACTTCACGCGACGACGGACTGGAACTGAAAAACTGCGTGATCACCGGAGCCTGCCACTGTGCCCCGCCCGACAACAAGCCGACGACCGACGAACTGGCCAACTGTGCCGACTGGCTGACTCAGACGTTCGACCTACTGCCCATTAAAGTCATTGTGGCGTTGGGCGGCATTGGCTGGAATTCTGTGTGGAAACACTTCCGCCAGACATCACCCGAGTCACTGCTGCCAACGCGCAAGCCGAAGTTTGGACATCGGGCGGAGGTGCAGTTAACAGAATCCATTGTGCTGCTGGGAAGCTATCACCCCAGCCAGCAAAACACCTTCACCGGCCGATTGACTCGCCGCATGTTGAATTCCGTCTTTCAACGCGCCGCCAAACTGTTGGCTAAGTAACACGAATGCCTCTGGACCTTAACGATACCATTGCCGCAATTGCTTCGCCGCCCGGACCAGCGGAACGCGGTATCGTGCGTATCAGCGGAGACGGCCTTGTGGACGTCCTTCGAAAAGTCTTCACCGACGACGACGATCTCTGGCCGAATGCTAAGCGGGCTGCTCGATTTAATGGATCACTGAACGTGCCGGCGATCGGCATTCCGCTTCCGACAGCACTCATGCTCTGGCCCACGTCGCGCAGCTATACCGGACAGCCGATGGCCGAACTGCACACGACCGGAGCGCCTCCGCTGCTGGACGCGGTGCTGGAACGAGTGCTGGAATGCGGTGCTCGCCATGCCAACCGCGGTGAGTTCACGATGCGAGCTTTTCTTGCCGGTCGCATTGATCTTGTGCAGGCGGAAGCGGTATTGGGCGTGATTGATGCTGCCGATCATTCGGAACTGCAGGCCGCATTGTCACAGCTTGGCGGCGGGATTACTCAGACGCTGGTCGTCGTGCGGAACGAAATCCTGACACTGCTCGGCGACCTCGAAGCCGGCTTGGATTTTGTGGAAGAAGACATTGAATTTATTTCCAACAAACAGATCTGCGACCGCCTGACGGAATGCCATGTTCGCCTGCAGAAGCTACTCAACGTTTCTGACGATCGCCTTCCATCCGGACTTCGCCGGCGAGTCGTTCTCGCAGGGCTGCCGAATGCGGGCAAGAGCACTCTGTTTAATCGACTGCTGGGTTCGCAACGAGCCATCGTGTCGCCCATTGCCGGAACAACGCGAGACTACCTTAGCGGGATCGTTGTCATCGGCGGGGTCGAAATCGAATTGATCGACACGGCTGGCTGGGAAGCGGCGGCCGATTTGATCATGGAGCGAGCTCAGGACCTGCGTTCTGAACAGGTCCACGGCAGCGACCTCGTCATCTGGTGCCGCGCAACTGATATGAATGATGCGGCATCGCAGGAGGACGACCGCCTGCGTAGCCAGTTGGACGATCAACACCTGCAGGTGCTGGATGTCTTCACGCGCTGTGACCTTGTTGACCAATTCAAGGGTGAAAACCACGTCAGCGCGGAAACCGGGCAGGGCATTCCCGAACTGCTTCACCAAATCGAACGAGTGCTCTCGCAGGACCGTTCGGCGAAGTCAGAACTTGTCTCGTCAACGGCCGCTCGCTGCCGCGACACGCTACGCCGCGCGATCGCGTCGATCGAAGCCGCCAGGGCTGCATCGGAACAGCAACTGGGCGATGAGATCACCGCGTTCGAACTACGAGACAGCCTGCATCAGATCGCCACAATGCTCGGCGAAGTCTACACAGACGACATCCTGGACCACATCTTCAGCAACTTCTGTATTGGCAAGTAAGAGCCGGTCCCCGGAGGTTAGCAGCGCCGAAAGGCGAACTCGTTGCAGCCGCTGCCGCCTCCAACGGTGGTCAGCTTTTCCAGCACGAAGCCTCGCTGTCGAAAGAAATCGAAGACCTCTTCCGGCTTCGCGACTTCAAACGGATAACCGCCGATCCAATCGTGCAAATCGTACCAGTAGCTCATCCCGCGCAAACTTTGCTTCTGGTAGTTGCTGATGTTTCGAAAGTAGTCGCCGGGCCGCAGCTTCAGGGTGTTCAGCAGCAGATAGCGTGCTTCTCTGGGAATCATGATGGCCGCGAAGAACGCCGGTCGCAGCCATGACGGCACAGCGTTGTAGGTCTTCTTAATGAGCCGCCACCGGCGACTCCACGCACCCTGGTCGTTGTAGATCGAAATGGCGAGTTGCCCATTGTCTTCCACCAGACCACACACGTTTTCGAATGCATTCCACATCTGCCCGGTGTGATGCAGCACTCCCCACGAATAAACGGCGTCGAACTTTCCCAGTGACGACAGGAATTCGGTGTTTAGCACGCTGCCTTCCTGAATCGTCCAGCCTTCGTCTCCTTCAAAGTAGCGTCGTTTTAATTCTGCGGTGCAGGCGACAGACTGCGGATCGAAATCGAAGGAATGAACGGTCGCACCCAGCTTGCGAGCGGCGAGGCTAAACAGGCCGCTGCCGGAACCGACATCCAAAAACCTGAGTCCGTCCAGACTGTCCCTTTGCAAAAGCGTTTGCACAGATCGCACCGCCAACGCAATTCGATCGTCGTTCAACACGGACAAAAACCGAGCCCAGTTGGCTCCGAATTCGAACCGCTGGCCGGTTGCTGTTTCAATTTGGTGAGCTGACGCCATGGCGAAGAAGTCTTGAAGCAAAGATGGCGTTTTCAGCCACGGTAGGACAATTCTGAGCAACCGAATAGAATCGGACTCTATAAGAACCTCTTGCACCGCACCAGATCATCGCTACACGGTCAAAACAGAGCTAAACAGGAATGTCCGCAGACTCTTCAACGCCATCCAGCACCAAACAGAGTTCAACCGTTTACGATTGGTTGAAGCTGATGCGACTGCCAACCGTGTTTACGGCACTTTCCAATGTGCTGTGCGGTTTTTTCATCAGCACGACTGATCGTGATCTGCCAGCACTGGCGGCTCGTCCGGAGTTCTGGCTACTGTTGCTATCCAGTGCGGGGCTGTATCTTGGCGGGATGGTGCTGAACGACGTTTTTGATGCCGAACTGGATTCACGAGAACGTCCTGAGCGGCCGATCCCTTCCGGGCGAATTTCACACAAACACGCGACGGTGTTTGGCGTGATGCTGGTCGCCACGGGATTGATCGCGGCGTTTGCAGCGGACGTTGTATCGAAGACTCAGAATACCAGCTTCCAGATCGCCAGCGTTCTGGCAGCAGCTGTCGTGCTTTACGATTCTGTCTTGAAGAGCACCATCGCTGGACCGCTGGGAATGGGGGCCTGCCGATTTCTCAACATCATGCTGGGAGCAAGCTGCTGTGGAAGCTGGGATGACGTGTGGTCGACGCCTCAGCTTGCCGTCGCCACTGCTCTGGCGGTCTACGTGATCGGCGTCACATGGTTTGCTCGCAACGAAGCGGGCAACTCTTCACGCAGCGGATTGATGGCCGGACTTAGCGTCGTGATCGTCGGCCTGTGCATTGACGGTTGGGTGGCGTTACAGGACCTTCAGCCGCAGTCGCCTGCAACCGGGGCCTTGATTGCTCTGGGGCTGATTGGAGCGAACGTGATTTTTCGAGCCGCCAAAGCCATCTCGGCCAATCAACCGGTGCTATTGCAGAAGACCGTTGGCTTCATGCTGCTGCACATCATCTTTCTGGACGCCACGATGACCTTCTGCATGACTGGCAGCGGCCGCATGGCCGCTGCCGTCGTGGTATTAGTGATTCCAGCGACGCTGATGAAGCGGGTCATCCCAATGTCATAGCGCCGCTCGCGTTCACTCGGATGGCGAGTCCGCTTCTGCTGGCGGGGTCGTCGTTGCGTCTGCACCGGCACCTGCCGTCGCCTTCTTTGCCGGAGCACCATGCGGTGTGTTCTTGGCAACAAAGACAACTCCGACAAACACCAACGCCATTCCCACCCACAGCATACTACTGACCTCAAGGTTGGGGTTCGAACGCAGTTTCAGGTAGGAAACAATGGCGTTTACAGTGACGGCTCCACCAAACACGATCGGCATCACCAAAGCCGTGTTCCCCTTGCTTGAAATCACCGCGTTGGTCAAAAAGAAGGCCCCTGCCGCGCCCAATGACCCCGCGATGAATCCCCAGTCGCGTGCTGGAGAATATGCTCCGCCGAAATCGAAGGAATCCCCTTTTATCTTCATCGCGATCAGCCCACCAATAATGGCAATCACCAGATAAGCCACTCCGATAAACACATATGGCTTGAAGGGACTCCAAGGCGGCGTGTCTGGCGTGCTGCGAGCGTTCCCAAGTGCAGGCCCGTACGTTCCCCAGCACAGTGCTGTGCCAACGGCGAACAGGATCGGGATCATCAAACTACTCTTCATGAGATTCTTCTCTATTTGACTGTCGTGGTGGGAAACTTCTCGCAAACCGGCATTCTAAGAACCATCGAGGTGTGGTCTATGAACCGGGCGGCGCGAGAAGCGCGTCTTTTCAAAATAGCCGCGCCTCCGGGAGGCTCGGCGGCGGCTTCAGATCTGCGTATCTGCCAGAAACTGCTGCGACGCCGTCAACAATTCTTCCAACGCGTCTTCAAAGACGTAGTGTCCGGCGTCGGCGATCGGATGCCGGACGGCCTTCGGAAACCGTTCACAGAACTCGTTGTAAAAGTGAGGCGTGAAGCACCAGTCCTGCATTCCCCACACCAAAAGCATCGGATGGTCCAAAAACTGAGCCAGGCCGTCCTCAACGGCTTCCAGTGTGGCGTAACTGCGATGCGACGGCCGCAATGGAATATCATGAACGAACTCTTTCACCGCCACGCGGTTCGCCCAGTTGTCGTACGGAGCGATCAGTCCAGCCTTCGCAGCCGCGGTCAGCGGTTTTTCACTCGCCATTTTCAACGCCGCCAGCGAAAACAGATTCAAGCCTCGCATGCCCAGTGAACCCAACAGCGGAATGCGGCAGGCCGCGATACGAAGCGGAATTCGAGTGCTGCGAAACGCGCCCGTGTTCATCAGTACGAAACGTCGAAAGCGTTCGGGCAGCCGACCGGCGCAGCCCATCCCGATGGCTCCACCCCAGTCATGAGCGAACAGTGTGATATCGCTGAGCTCCAGACATTCCACAAGCGACACGAGTCGTTGAATATGTTGGTCCAGCGTGTAGACATCTTCCTGCGGCTTTGCAGAAAAACCGCACCCCAGATGGTCGATCACGATGACTCGATATTCGCTGCTAAGCCGTTTCACCAAGCCCCGCCAGGCGAAACTCCAAGTGGGATTGCCATGCACCATCAGCAGCACCGGGCCTGTGCCTTCGTCGACGTAGTGCAGCACGCGGCCTTCGGTTTCAATCCAGTGAGATTCAAACGGGTATTCGTCTTCGAATCCCGTTCGAGCGGCCGCTCGTCGGCGCAAGGTTTCAGGGACTTCGTCAGCGTGAAGAATTCGGTCAGCAGTCAAGACATTCGCTTTCGGGCAGGATGTGTGGGCCGCAGTTTAGCGAAGCCGACCGTCGTCAGCGAGGACACCGACGTTCGATAATTCGTCAACCATCGCCGCCGTTGTGATGTCTTTATCATATTTCAGATCGATCAGGTTGCGGCCGCCCTGAGAACGCCGCAGGGCCGTTTCAATCGCCTGCCGCGAACCATCGCCGTATTCCTGCCGCCAATGGCTGATGGCAATATCAGCGGAATCGCAGGGGGAACAGGATTCTGTGTCCGTTAATCGTTCTGCCAAGGCGCCCGCGAACAGCACGTCTTCGCCGGAAATCTGTCCGTTCGTGCCCGCGCACACAATGTGGATCGGGCGGCTGTCGGCCAGAATTCTGTCCGCGACCGCAGAAAGATTCACAAACGAGCCGATCATCACGACATCGGCCTGGTTGGCTCGCAGCAACGCCATTGTCCCGTTGGTCGTGGTGAAACCGATCAGCCTGCCTTCCACGATAGAACGAACGTAATCGTCCGGCGAATTGCTCAGATCGAATCCTTCGATTTTCAAACCGCCACGTTCGCCGCCGAGCAGGCAGTGGCCCTGTTCCGCCGATGCACGCACCTGCTGCGCGGTTTCTACCGTTTCGCACGGGACAACTGCCGCCGCTCCGTTGGCCAGGGCAAAGCTAATGGTGGTGGACGCTCGCAGAACATCCACAATCACTGCGACGCCCCCGGCGATCTCGGCAGGTTCGAACAGCTTCGGCAGCAAATGGACACGCAAAGAACGTTTCGGCATCAGAAGGATTCCCGCTATTCCTTTGACTTGGCTTGTTGGTAAGCGTCTTCCATTTGCGCCAGCGATGCGTCTTCCATCGTCACATCCTGCTGCTTCATGGCCGCTTCGATCGCCTTGAATCGCCGACTGAATTTCGCGTTACTCTTTCGCAACGCTTCCTCCGGGTTGATGCCCCACCGTCGCGCAATATTGCCGACCACAAACAGCACGTCGCCCAGTTCACTTTCGACCCGCTGCTTCAACCCAGGATCGTCGATCGGTTCATCAGGAATCCGTTCGGCAGTGATCCCGGCAGGCACATGAGGAATCTGGCCGTCGTGAAATAACTCTTCGGCCAGCTCTGTGATTTCTTCGTTCAGTTTGTCGAAGAGCATGCGACGGTCAGGAAAATCGTAGCCCACCGATGCTGCTCGAGCCGCAATGCGGTAGGTTCTGGCAAGTTGAGGCAGGTCTTTGGGAATGCCGTCTAACTTTGACGTCCGTTCACTTTTTTCCGCGTTCTTGGCGGCATGCCAGTGCTTCTTCACGTCATCGGTGGTGGCTGCAGTTTCATCGCCGAACACATGAGGGTGCCGGCGGACCATTTTGTCGGCAATCTGACGAACAACATCCACCAGTTCGAATCGCCCTTCGTCGGACGAAATCTGCGAATCCAGAATCACCTGCAGCAGCACGTCGCCCAGTTCTTCCTGAATTGCTGAGTTATCATCGCTGTCGATCGCTTCCAGCAGTTCGTAAGTTTCTTCCAGCGTGTATGGCTTGATGGAAGCCAATGTCTGCTGCCGATCCCACGGACAACCATCCGGCGAGCGCAACTTCGCGATGACTTCGCACAGCCGCTGGAATTCGGGCAACAGTTGAGCGAAATCCGGAGGGCGTCCGAAGTCTGCTGTGAGATCGGCCGCATCCGCGGGTGTAGATTGTTGTGACATAGTGACCTTAGAGCAGTTTCCCTTTTAATGTGGACGGTTCAGGCTCGTGGGAAACAGACTTCATCGTCCGAAACGCTTGTCCGCGGCCACAAGTCAATGAGATTCGCTGTAGCCAGAGTTGGAGAATTCGAGCGTGGCTACGGCACTTTCGCCGTCAGCTTCTCAGCCGCAGAAACCACGCCAGCCTGTCGGTCAGCGTCGGCCTTGTTCAACGCCTGCAGATACGCAGCCGTGGCGGCTTCGATGATATCGGTACTGACGCCCTTGCCCAGGTAAGGACGGCCCAGCACGTTGATGGTGACTCGCACTTCACCCAACGCATCCTTGCCTTCCGACACGCTACGCACCTGAAAATCTTCCAGCCGCGCGGTGATTTCGATAATGCGTTCCAACGCTCGGAACACGGCATCAATCGGCCCGTCGCCTGTGGCTGCATCGCACAGCACGGGCTGATCTTCGCACTGCAGTTCCAGTGTCGCCGTGGGAACAGCCGCCGAACCAGCAGACGTGTGAAAGCTAATCAGCTTCCAGCGAACCGGCGCGTCGGTCATGCGATTATCGATCAGAGCGATGATGTCGGAATCGTAAATTTCCTTCTTCTTGTCGGCCAGAGCGATAAAGTCGTCGAAGGTCTTCTGGAACGTCTGGTCGTCCAGTTCAAAGCCCAGTTCCTTCACGCGATCTCGAAACGCATGCCGGCCGCTGTGCTTGCCCAACACCAGGTTTTCACCAGCGTAGCCCACGTCTTCAGCTCGCATGATTTCATACGTGGTCCGTTCCTGCAGCACGCCGTGCTGATGAATGCCGGCTTCGTGAGCGAACGCGTTCCGCCCGACGATCGCCTTGTTCCGTTGAACCTTCATGCCCGTGATGGATGACACCAACTGGCTGGTCGGAAACAGCCGCTCCGTTTTGATGTTGGTGTGCACGTTGTAAAAGTCGGCTCGCGTCCGCAGCGCCATCACAACTTCTTCCAGAGCCGCGTTGCCCGCTCGTTCACCCAGTCCGTTTATCGTGCATTCGACCTGACGAGCTCCCGCTTCGATCGCGGACAGGCTGTTGGCCACCGCCAGGCCCAGGTCGTTGTGACAGTGCGTGCTGATGATCGCTTTGTCGATATTCGACACGTTGTCCTTCAGATACGAAATCACTTTGAAGTAGTGATTAGGAGTCGCGTAGCCGACGGTATCTGGAATGTTGACGGTGGTCGCTCCGGCCGCGATCGTTTTTTCCACCACTTCACACAGAAAGTCCAGCTCAGTACGAGCCGCGTCTTCCGGAGAGAACTCAACGTCATCACAGAATTCTTTGGCATCCGCGACGGACGAAATCGCTCGTTCAATGATCTGTTGTTTATCCATCTTCAACTTGTGTTCACGATGGATCGCGCTGGTCGCCAGAAAAACGTGGATGCGTCGTTTTTCGGCATTCGCCAGAGCCGCTTTCGCCTTCGCGATGTCATCTTCACGACTGCGAGCCAGCGCGCAGATTGTGGAGCGGTCGCTGAAACGTTCGGCAATCATTTGCACGGCTTCGAAGTCGCCGGGTGAGGCGATCGGAAACCCGGCTTCGATAACATCGACGTTCAGGTCGACGAGTGCGCGAGCGACTTCCAGCTTCTCTTTGGTGTTCATGCTGCAGCCGGGCGATTGCTCGCCGTCACGCAGAGTGGTGTCAAAAATGATGATCTGTTCGCTGGACATGAGGAAACTCCTGAGGACGAATTCGCCCGTCAAAAAACTGTCGTAGTGGGACTCGTCAGACTTCCCGAAGAATGATCGCGATTGAAGGAATCCTGGCGAACTCCACCACAGATGAAGTCCACAAAAAAACCCTGAGGTAAGACCTCAGGGCGATGAAAATTCAGCATGGCTGCAAACGTACCTGAGGCGGGCTTCACAATGGAAGTAGAAGGAGGCTCAGTTCTGTTCGCAGGTTGTTCATGAGCGGCAATGTACCCGTCGGGATTGTGATGGTCAACCCCCTGAACGGCCGGAATTGGACCAGGGGCATTTTCGGTGTCAATACCGAGACACCGTGAAAACCGGGAGGTTCGTAATCTGCAACGGATTCTGGCGGCCCGGTCCGAATCTCGTCTAGGTCGCGATGGCCGGTCAAAAGTACAATCTAAGCATCTGGCCCGCCGTCCTTAAGAATTCATGGATGAATTCCGGTCATGGTCAGCACACCAGTTCCACAGGAGACCTGCCATGGATCGCGTTGTCATTTTGGGGGCCGATTCGCCAGCCGGTGAAGCCCTCGTCAATCAACTGGCGGACAAATTTCATGTGACCGGATTGTGGTTCAAACAGCCCGTCAACCGAACCGACATTGCTACCAGCCGAATCGATCAGGCACGGCTGGATAAGGAAATCCAGCTGGCCGACACAGTGTATTTTTGCGGCGGTGCCTCCCGCTCGTCTTGGGATGCAGGTTTCGGTAACTTTACAGCAGAAGAACAGTGGCTCGCGGCGTGCGTCGACCGATCTGCCGAAGCGGGCGCCGGCCTGATTTACGTGTCCAGCGACGCAGCGTTCAACGGGCCGTGGGTTTTCCACGACGACGACGCAGCCTGCGATCTGTCATGTGAATTGGGCGCGAAGCTGCATGAGATGGAAGAACTGGTAGCCAGCCACCCGGACCATTTGATCATTCGCACCAACGTTGTTGGCATGACGATCGGGCGAGGTCACTTTGTGGATGACGTTCTAAGCGGCCTTCAGAACGGGCAAGTCAGACGCATTCCAGCTGACACTTTCAGCACACCGATTTCGGAGGAAGGATTCGCGTTAGCCGCCGCCGAATGTGGCATGGCCGAAACGGCGGGCGTCATTAACGTCGGCGGCGCCGAACGCACAACTCCATTCCGTTTTGCATCGTTGCTGGCAAGACAACTTGGGCATGACGCAGACCTGCTGGCCCCCGCTATTGCGAACGGTCCTACCAGCGAACGGTCACTACGCTGTAGTCGATTGCGCTGTGAACTGAACATTGCCGCTCCGCTGCTAAGCGAAACTATCGAACAGGTCTGCGCTGGTATTGTTGAGCGAACATTCCATGCGGCCGCTGCTTAGAGCAGTTTACGTTTTGTTGTGGACGTGCGGGCTCGTGGTAAACGACCCTCATCGTCCGAAACGCCTGTTCCGCGACCACAAGTCAGCAATGTTCGCTGTAGCCACCACGACTACTACTCGTTGCCGACTTAACAAATAAGAAGCCCGGCTTTATCGAAAGCCGGGCTTCTGAACGAGTCTCAAGATCGCTGCGTTTCAGACTAATTGGCAGCAGCCTGAGTGATCTGCAATTGTGGCCGCAGCTGGTCTTTTCGTGCGTCGACCAGGGCTTGAGCTTTTTGCAGCTCTGCTTCAGCGGCTGTCAGCTTTGCCTGAGCTGCAGTCGCCTGTTCCTGAATCGGAGCGACTTCAGCCGTCAGCTTGGTTTGCATTTCCATCTGTGCAGCCATCTCTTTTTGAACAGCCGCGATTTGAGTGGTCATCGTGGCCATTTCGGCTTTGGCCGCTGCCATCTTCGCAGTGACGTCTGCCAGTTGCGTTTTCAGATTGGCTAAATCAGCCACCTTGGCGGCAGCCGATTTTTCCAGTGCGGCGGCTGAGTTCTTGACGTCTGCATCGGCGGGCAACATGCCTGAAACGGCTTTCACCTGCTCAACAGCGGCCTTCAGAATTGGCAACGCCTGTTCGTGCTGGCCGACCGACTGAGTGACGATGGCAATCGTCTTTTCAGACGCTACGACTTCCGCGGTCAGGGCTGCGACTTTTTGCTGCGATTCAGCAATGGCCTGAGCTTTCGCTTTCACATCTGCGTCTGCCTTCGCGACCAATGCCTGCTTTTCTTCCAACATCGCCTTTGCTTCCAGCGACGCTAACTCGACCTGCTCTTTTGCGGCTCGCTTTTCTCGCAACAGCTTCAATTCGTCCCGCAAAGCGATGTACTGCTGCCAGCGTTGCACGTCGGCTGTGGCTTTATTGATGGTATCCTGTGCGGAATTCACTACGGACTGAGCAGCCGCAAGTTTATCGTCGAACGGTTTCAATGCGGCGACCTGCTTGTCGACGTTCGCTTGCTGAGCTTCTACCTGTTTGGTTGAGGCAGCGACTTGCTCCGTTGTGGCCGCGATCGCTTTCGTGATAATTGCCACTTCGGCGGTCACTTTCTCAGCGGCAGCCGTCGTTTGTTCCAGCTCTGCTGTTCGCTGGGTAACCTGAGCCTGCAGTTCGGCCACAGCTTTCTTTAGCTCAGCATCGTCCTGCATCATGCCGGAAACGGTCGCCGCTTTTTCGGCAGCATTCTTTAGCTGAGGAACAGCCTTCTGCAGGGCAGCCAGGCGAGCTTGCGTTTCCGTTTGTGTTTTCTGACTCGCAGCCAGTTGTGCCTGCGAAGCCTTTAAAGCCGCCTGCTGGTCGGCGACGGTCTTTACTGCCACCGCATGAGCCTGCTTGGCTTTTTCGATAGTGGCAACATGAGCCGCTTTGGCAGCCGAGGCGGCGTCGAAGGCCGTTCGAGCTTCCGCCAGCTTGGCCGTCAGCGGTGCAATCTGACCTTCGGCCTGCTGAAGACGAACTTCCAGCGTCGGCGGATTTGTCGTGAGGTTTCCGACTCGCTTACCGTCCGCCGCCGTCCAGACTCGAACTTCGCCCGTCCAGTCGCCAGCGATCACACGATCAGTCTCGTCGCAATGAGACACCTGAACCGCAAGGTCAGAAAACGCTTCATACGCCAACAGCTGCTTACCGTTCTGGTCCCAGATCTTGGCGACTTTGTCGCGGCCGGATGAGACCACTCGACCATCACGACAGAATTCGACAGACAGCGTTCCGCCGCCGTGGCCGTTCCAGGACTTGATATTCTTGCCCTGTTCCATCTCCCACAGCTTGATGGTGACGTCTTCACTGGCGGAAGCCAGCACGTTACTGTCGATGCGCCATGAGACCGCATTGATGGCACCCTTGTGACCAGTCAGTGTCAAATATTCGCGACCGGTGAAGGATTCCCAAACATGCAACCCGCCGGCTCGATCCGCCGTTGCCAGCAATACGCTGTCCGGGCTGAATTCCAGACCATAGATCCAGTCCGTGTGTTTTGTAATTTCGTAAGCGAGCTCATTTGTCGCTGTATTATAGACTCGGACAACTTTTCCCGGGCCGCCCAACGCAATCAGTGACTGGTCTGCGCTGATGTCGGCGGCAAGAACTTCGTCCAGTTCGTCGCCAACCTGCATGATGCGTTCGCCCGTGCGAATGTCCCACACAACGGCAAGGCCTTTTGATGCTCCATGCCCACCGCCAGCCAGCAACAAGGCTCCGTTACGGCTGAACTTCAAAACTCGCGCCTGACCTTCCGGGAATGGCAGCACGCCCAGCGGCTGCAACGTTTCGCTGCTGTACAGAACGACCTGCTTTTGACCGGCGACGGCGACTAACTTTGCCCACGGGCTGGTCGCGATGGCAGACACGGCTGTGGTGGCAGAAGTATGAACGACAGGTTCCAACCCTAACACGTCGGGCAATGGGGCCGGGCCTTCCGGGCGAGCACCTGCTGAAACGTTAACACTAAGATTGACCTTTGGCTTCTTTGGCAGCATCACTTTGCTGGAAGACGTTTCGGGCGCACCTGCTTCGATCCACTTGCGGACCGTTTGGATCATGTCGTCCGCGATCTTGTCAGAATTCGGCGGCATGTAAGGTTCGCTGTCATGGTTGATCACCATAAACAGGTAGCTGTCGTCGGGAGCCCCCGGTTCGATCACTGCACCGCTGCCGCCACCCTGCATCATGGCCGTGTAGTTCGACAGGTCCAAGTCGGCCGTCATCTTGTTCGTGTTGTGACACGAAAAACACTTCGTCCGGAAGATCGGTTTGATGTGATCTTCGAAATTGATTTTCTCATCCGCACCAAAGGCGGTTGTCACCGTCAGGCTGAAGATCAAGGCAAAGATTGGGGCTTTGGAAAAGCTCATAAATGGCTCCGTAAGGCACAGGGCGCGGCGGGATATTTTGCGAGGCAGAATATTGATGCGCGGCGGGGATTTCCACAAAACACCGCAGCTGACCTGCGGCGTTAAATTTCCTTAGAGGTTCGTACTCTATTTGATCGGACGTCCTTCACTGATCGAACAAGTCTGCGTCTGTTGCCCGGAATGACACTTACATTCCATCCAGACGAAATCGTGAGTACAGATCAATGATTGAACAAAAATTCACGTGAATTCAGCAACGACCAGAAGATATCCTCCAGCGGCTGCTGAGGATTTTCGTCTTCGGCGGTCACCGCCAGCAGCTTCGCCATCTCCGCTTCGGTCGGCTTGCGAGTAAAGCATCGCAGGTACAACTCGGTGATGACTTCAGCAGGCGTCTTGCCTTCTTTCAGCATGGCGGGAATCAGGCCGCCCTGCTGAATTTTGCTATTCACGGTTGTGCCGTTCATCAAGTGCAGAGCCTGTGACAGGTTGGGCTCCATTTGCACTTCGCATGAACAAACGCTTTCGCGTTTGGCACGCCCGAAAGTCGTGAGGAAGTACGTCGACGTATTTCCATCCGCGATGTGGACGGCTCGAGCACCGACGGGCAGACCAGCGAACTTGTCGACAGTCGACGTCACCTGAGTGATACAGTCCAGCATCACTTCAGCTCGCAAACGGCGAAGTTCGGCGTGAGCAAAATTCGTGTGGTCCGTTTCGTTGGACGGATTCGTCTGAGTTGACAACTGGTAAGTGCGCGACGTACAGATGTCTCGAACAAGACGACGGAAATCGTAGTTGTAATCAGTGAACCGTTTGCCTAGTTCCGCCAGCAATTCGGCATTCACCGGCGGGTTGCTGACTCGCACATCATCCACCTGATCGATGATCCCCTTGCCGAAGAAGTGCGCCCAGACAATGTTGGCCAGGTTTGTGGCGAAGTAAGGGTTGTCCGGTGACGCGAGCCATTCTGCAAGAACTTCTCGCCGATCGCGGCCCTTCAAATCCGGTGTTTCGCCGCCCAGAAACTTGGGAGCCATATTGCGTCCGCCAACGGGATGCTTCACTTCACCGCGGCCGCTGTTAAAGATGATCTGTTCGCGCGGGTCCTCGGCACGTTTGCGGCCGATTTGCGAAAAGAAGGCAGCGAAACCGTAGTAGTCATCCATCGTCCATCGGTCGAACGGATGATTGTGGCACTGAGTACACTGGATTCTCATGCCCATGAACACCTGAGCCGCGTTTTCGGCGACCTTCAGCGTTTCGGTTTCGGTTTGATAATAGTTGGTGGCCGGGTCACTGAACGTGCCGCCCTTCGAGGCCAGCAATTCACGCACCATCACATCAGTCGGTGTGTTGCTCGCGATTTTTTCCTTCAACCAGTTGAAGTACCTCAGCATCGGCTTCTTGGCAACACGGTTTGTAATGGTGCGAACCTGCAGTAGTTCAGCCCATTTCATCACCCAGATGTCGACAAACTCTTTTCGCTGCAGCAACTGATCCACAACCTTTTCGCGTTTCTGCGGGTCGGTGTCAGCGAGGAACTGTTCGTGTTCTTCTGCAGAAGGCAGAGTGCCCGTGATATCAATAAAGACGCGTCGCAAGAACTGGGGATCACTGCAGACTTCAGACGGCGTGATTCGCAGCTTACGCAGCTTGTTATGAACCAGCGTGTCGATGTAGTTGAACTCTGGTGTCTTCGGATCTTCGTACTTCAGGCCTTTCGGAAGCACGATAAAGTTAGAGCCAACCGTGTGCGTGTCAAAGCGTGCCATGATGAACGCTTCGCCGCGTTCTCGACCGGTCACGATGCCTTCCTGAGTGATCTCGGCCGCGGTTTCGTTGTTGGAACTGAAGTAGGCCAGCGAGGTCACGTCGCGGTCTGTGCCGTCCGAATATTTGGCTCGAACAGTCAGACGCTGCGTTTCGCCGTCACCGTCGAGGACCGCGGTTTTGGGGAAGAGTTCCACTTCGACAACTTTGGGAACTTCGGCCGGCTTTGGATCATCCGGCGCGCCTTCTTTCAGCCAGCGAACCAGCGTGTTGTACTTTTCACCGCCGACATCGAATCGTTTGCCGCCAGTATGAGGTACCAGGCCCGCCGCCTTTTCGACCAGCAGACTTTCTTCCGGCAACGCGAGGTTGATGCGTCGGCCGGGGATTTCGCGAGTGATGCGATGATGGTCGCCCGCCGGATCGAAGCCAAACAACGAAAGTGCAAAGCCGTCTTTGCCTCGTGCCGCGCCGTGGCAACTGCCGTTGTTGCAACTGGTCTTCATAAAGACCGGCATGACGTCCAGACGAAAACTGAGCGGGGGGTTGACTGTGGAGTTCGCGACTTTCACGGGAACGTCCACAGCATGACCGGCATAGCTGACAGCCACTTTTGTGACACCGTCGGCCACTGGGTGAAACGTCTGCCCATCCTGTTTAATGAATGCCGGGTTCTCAACAACCAGCGTCGCCTTATCTGTGACGTCGAAGGTCAGGCCGTTTGGCATGACCGCCTGGACCAGCAGCGACTGACGATCGCGGGCCGACGACAGGTCAATGTCTGTGGGACTCACGATGATGGATGCTGGCTTCGGTGCTTCATCGGCCGAGGCCGGGGCCACGACGACAGCGAACATCAGGGGTGTTAAGAACAGTCGAAGTGTCTTCATGATGGTAACTCGACAACGTGAAATAAGTGCTGTCGACGCATCCAAATCGATGCGCCGGGTGGGGTGGGTTTGTGGGGAGGGGTTTAAGGAGTGCCAGCCGCCTGCTTGGCTTCCAGTCGGAGTTTCTCGAGTCGCGTCAGTCGCTTTTCAGCGGGAGGCTTGGGAGCTTCCGGCTTCGGCTTCGCAACTTCTTTTTTGGGCGCCGCTACGACAGGTTTGGGCAGCGGCTTGTCAACTCGAAGTTCTGTACCGCCCACGCGAGCATGGGTGATCGGTTCGTTATTTTCTGTCACAACCACGCTGCAGAAGATATTCTTGTGATTGCCGGCCGGGCTGTCCGGTGCCGTCTTCACGTGGAAGATCAGCTCTTTGGTATCCTTTGTCACTTGCAGCGGTTCGGCCGTGATCTTGTGAGGAAGGCCGAGCAGTTGGACGGTCGCTGGAGCGGCAAGGTCTTTAAGAATCGAGACCTCAGCAACAATCTCCGTTTCCTGTCCAAGCTCAACAGTGGCTCGCTGCAGCGCGAGATTCAGATACGGTTCCGCGATTTCCAAAGTCGCCATCTGCGATGCCGCAAAAGCGTTGCCACCAACGTTGGCATAGGCCAGAGCGTACACAGGCCACTTGCCGATTGCAGCGTTCGCGTTGGCACTTAGCGGATACAGCACTTCGTTTTTGCCCTTGGGCATCTTAACTGAAGTTGTTGCTCCCAGGCCTGGCGGTCGAAACGGAAACTGAACGACAATCTCTTCGTCCCAGCCTTCTTTCTTTGTCGCGACAACCTTTAACTGCATCGAACCGTTACGCACGATCGGCACTTTCGGTTGCACAATTTCAATCGTATACGGCAGCTCATCCACCACAACCACGGGCAGACGGTTAACGTCTTTCCAGGCGTAAAGTGACTGGCCTGGTTGAGCAATCACGAAGTCCGCTCGGTTTTCGAAGCCACCGCTGATGTTCTTGCTTTCGTCGTTCAGTCGAGCTCGAAAGTCGACCAACGCGCCGCCCAATGGGGCGTCGGCTGCGGCTTCGAACATGACTGGCATGGTGTTCAGGTTCGACGGCATGGGCGATGCCACCATGTTGATACCGGCGGGCAGCTCCAAATCTTCCAGCACCAGCTCACCGCCAAAGTTAGCTCGACTGGCCGATATGATCGTGCCGAAGCGGTTGCCCTTCGCCACATAAATCCGCTGCCGATCCTGCGAATACCTGCGGACTCGAGGAATCCCCAGAGTCAACTTTGGTTCTACCGGTTGAAACTCGACTCGGTAAACAAAGTCGGCACCACCACGGTTAAGATGGTCCATGATGCGGACGGCGTACTCTCCGTCTTCGGGAACAGCAAACCGGATGTAACTGTCAGGGCCACGTGAATCGTCGTTGCCACTCAACGCCTTGCCATCTTTCACTCGAAAAATGTGCATCACTGGGTCGATCCCCGTGCGGATGCGGCGGCCATAACATTCGACTTCGTACGTCTGCCCCTTCTTCGCCGTAAATTTGTAGTAGTCGTGGTCACCTTCCTTGTCCAGGACGCCGTTGAACGTCGACGGGAAAACGACGACCGCAGCCTCATTCAGACTGTTGTTGGGTTCGGTTTCGAACGCGTCCGGATCAGGTGATACGCGGACGGTGTGTCCAGATGGGCTAATGCCACGATCGTCCTGAGCGAAAATCTGCATTTCGGTAGTGCCATCGGCAGGCAGCTTGACCTTCTGCTTGATGGGACCTTCAGCATCGCCGATGAACGTAAATTCAACTTCTTCACCGGCTTGGCCGCCGGCGGGAAAAACAGCGACAGGTCGTGGAAACTGGCCAACGTGCAGTCGGTAGCGGCAATTACCATTTCCGCCATAACCGCTCTCACGCATTTCGATCGTGTACTGACCATCTTCCGGCACGATGATGGATGTGACCGCGTCCTGTCGCACCAGTGGCGAATCGTCCACAGCCGACAGTTCGAACCGTTCTTTGTCCAGAATTGCGATGTAAGGATCGAACAACGTTTGACCGAATCGCATGCCTTCGACTTCGACCGATAGTCGCTGTCCTTTTTTGGCTTCAACGACAAAATAGTCGACGTCTTCATTTTGGATGACGCCTTCGACTGTAACGCCCTGCTCAATCGCCTGCGGTTCGCTGAATTCTGTGTTGGGTTCTTTCTCTGCAACTGCTGGCAGAGCTCCCACAAAGAACGTGCGGTAGTCGGACACGCCCGTCTTTGTTCGAACCTGAGCCGTCTTTTCGCCGAGCTCCACGTCCGGAGCCACCTTCACGGTTGCGCGAACGATGTTAGCGTTCTTGGCATCGGGCTCGATCTTTACGACTTCGAAACCCGGTTCATAGAACAGAATCTCTTCCGCGTCCTGCAGGCGAGCACCAGAAAACGTGAGCACGTGTTCCGCCCCACGCTGCACTCCACGCGGCGTGATAACAGTTAACGCGGGATCAGAAGCAACAGCCGAAACGGCGCTACACAGCAACAAAGCGTTCAACACATGAAAACGCATCTCAATTCCCCCCAAAGGAATGATGTCTGGCGTGTCAGGGCGAGACCGAAAGACTTCCAGCCCTCTTCCACCGAACGCACTGGCGGGTCGATGTGGAAGAACGCTGCGGGTTCACAATTGTCACCCGCAGCGTTGAAGTTCGTATTAATTTCGAATCCGGATCAGACCAGCAGTTCACGGCGAATTTTCCCGCCGTCAACAATCTCGATCGGCCGGTCACCAGGTGCCATCAGCTCTTTGTCAGCCGTGATCCCCAGACAGTGGTAGAGCGTTGTGGCCCAGTCCTGCACAGTAAGCGGCTTTTCTTCCGGCTCACTGGCCGTTGAATCTGACTTACCATAGACCTGACCACCTTTAATTCCACCGCCGGCGAGCACCACGCTAAACACCTTCGGCCAATGGTCACGACCTGCCGTGCCGTTAATCTTGGGAGTCCGACCGAATTCGGTCGCGAGGCACACGAGCGTATCCTTCAGGCGACCGCGTTCTTCGAGGTCGCTGATCAGTCGGGCATACGCCTGGTCGAGGTCAGGAACCTGACGCTTGATGCCGGGATCAATGTTGTCGTGCATGTCCCAGCTGCCGTATGTCATCGTGACGAAGCGAGCTCCCGCTTCAATCAGTCGCCGAGACATCAGCATGCGAGAACCAGCCGTGTTACGACCATATTCGTCTCGTAGCTTGTCTGGTTCTTTGTTCAGGTCGAAAGCTTCACGAGCTTCCGGCGATCCGACCATCCCGTAGGCACGCTGATAAAACGTATCAACTGCATCAAGGCTGTCAGCTTTCTCTTTGGTCACGAAGTGTTCGTTAACCGCTTCCAGCACACTTCGACGACGAGTGAACCGTTTGTCATCAACACCACCGGGCAACTTCAGGTCGCGTACGGTGAAGTCTTTCCGTGCGGGATCAGAACCGAGACTAAACGGTGCGAAAGAAGAACTCAGGTAGCCCGTTCCGGCAAATTCGTTTGGCTGGTTCGGAATGCAAACATACTGAGGAATGTTGTTCCGTGGGCCAAATTCATGAGTCACCACACTCCCGAGACTCGGGTACGACAGCGCGGGGCTGGGCCGATAGCCGGTGAACATGTTGTGCGTCCCACGTTCATGAGCCGCTTCGCCGTGGGTCATCGACCGGCAAATCGCCAGCTTGTCGACCACCTGAGCGGTCTTCGGCCACATCTCATTAATAAACGTGCCACCGACGTTGGTTTGGATGTGCTTCATCGGCCCACGATATTCAATCGGAGCGTAGGGCTTCGGGTCGAAGCTTTCCTGGTGAGCCAATCCGCCGGGCAGATAAATGAAGATCACTGACTTCGCAGTGCCTTCTTTACTTTCGTAATGTTTAATGTCTGCCTGAGCTTTTTGCAGCTTCAGGTACTGGGCCAGTGTCAGACCAATACCACCACAAAAGCCTACATGCAGGAAGTCACGACGAGAATTTCCGCGACGCATAGCGCACTCCGTGAAATGGAAATCAAATGAGGCCGTCGGAAGCAGAGTTCCGAGCAGCACAAAAAGGAGGGAGGGTGTATAGGTGGGGATGAACCGCAGCGGCTCATTTGCATATGTTTAACTCCCGCGCCGGCGATGTCAACCAGCTAAAGCCAGCAACTGAACACCCGTACATAGGAATCAACACATCACAACAGTAAATTCGTCATGGACGTCGACTGCCGCGTAGATGCACTATTTGCTGCAAATCAGCGGACAAACCTGACCACGGCCGCTGGAATAACGTTGACAGGCCGCAAATTGTTCGCAGAAATTTCCGTGAATTCCGGCAGGACGGAAAATTCGTTGATGAAACGGGCGGTGTTTGCCCGCATTTGCCTGGTGAGGCTGCTCCGGGTGTCGAGAGCAGCCGCGCAATCCTGCGATTAACTGCAGGACGGGAGCAGCGCAACTCCCTGACATGAAGTACTTTCGGGCAAGGAAGCAGCGTGAAGGCGCGACAGAGCATTGAAGCACAAATCAGACACACCGGACTCACTTCGGTCGCTGATCAACGATGCCGTTGGCTTGCTGAGCCCGCAGATGGCCAGCATGTGGTCGCATAAATTTGACCGCAACCGAGCGAAATTCCAGGGCCCCGGCCCGACTTTCAGCGTTCGAGACAAAGGTGGATTCTTTACGATCACGTACGAATACGAGCCCGACAAGACCACAACTCGCCACTACGAACACGAAACAGCAGTCCGCTTCCTGCTTCAGCTAGTCCATCGCCCCGGCATCGGAAGACGGTGAAGCCGATGGCGAAACACTCGATTCCATCCTGAATCCGGGCGGCTGCCTGGAAGGCGAACAACATTGCTGCAAGATCCATTCGCCTAACTGGACAGCGCCATGTTGGTGCGAATGGTAACCCGAAGTGTAAGCGAGGTATCGAGTTGCGACGAATCCCTCGCTTACACTTCGGGTTACCAAAAACACGGCCCAACGCCCAAAGGTGGCGCTGTCCAGCTAATCGCCGCGGAAATGAAGCCGCAAACGGTCGCGATGACTAAAGGTAACTTAGTCAGCTTCTTTAGCGGGACTCACGCAGACGCTCTTGCGGTAACGGAGCGGCAATATTTGCCGTTGAGCGCGTTACCGTCAGCAAGGTTGAGCCCGCATGAAATGCGCAGCCCTCGGACAGATGGGCCGGACGCCTGCACAGCGGGCCTCTTTATTGACTGCCACTTTAGTTGCGGGCCTGCCTTGGCCGGGTCCGCAGTCTTTGCCGCTGGCCGTTACAGTCCGCCCAGATTCCGATACGCCGACGAAAAAATCAGGGGTCGCAGATTCGCCCGACGTTATACAATTCGGACAACACTCGTCGACGGAATCCACCGATGAGGTCACAGTGACCCGGCTTGTTGATCAACAGCCGCCAACAAAAGAGGGGACGGATACCCCAGTTTAAATGATCGTTGTCACCCGCATAATTTCACGCAGTGCTTTCCGATGCATGCTGCTGTGCTACGCAGCCTGCCTGTCGATGAATGCGTGCGCTGCGGACGAATGGGCTGGGTTGCAACTGAATGAATCCGTCCTTCCCCTTCAGACGCAAGTCAGCACCGCTGAACCGGGGATGGGCGTGAATGTTGCGGCGGCAAACGTTCCAACAGACTCACTTCACCTGCCGCACTATGCGTTGAATGTCGACCTGAACCCGCAGCAACGTCGAGTTTCTGTAAAGCAATCCGTGCGCTGGACTAATACGGGACATGCGGCGACGGGTGAATTGGTGTTCCAGGTTGTCGCCAACAACAAGCTAACAAAAAAGCAAATCGCCACAGGCGAACGGACGGTGGAATCTCTGCGTCTGGAACCCGACACCAGCATCGATTATCAGGGCCGCCGATTTCACATGAACAGTGTGACGTGCGCAGGAAATGACCTGCCAGCGAGCTTCGATGCGCAGCACGACACTCACCTGCACGTACAACTTCCGATGCCCGTCGTCCCTGGCGAATCCGTGGAAGTCGACCTCGACTACTGGATCGACATCCCGCCGATCATGGGACGCCTCGGGCAACACAAAGGCATAACCAACCTACTGAACTGGTACCCCGTGCTGGCCGTCTACCGAAGCGATGCGTGGCAGCCAGTGCCGTATATTCCGTGGCATCAGCCGTGGTACAACGAAGCGGGCAACTACGACGTCACATTAAGGTTGCCAGCCGATCATCTTGTCGTCACAGGCGGGCACGTGGCCGACCGATCCAACACGGCAAACGGCCAACAGCAGCTTCGCATCAAAGGCACGGGCCTGCGAGATTTCACCATCGTTGCGAGTCCGCGTTTTCGAGAACTCACTGCGAATGCCAACGGTGTTCCGATTCGCATTCAATACCTGCCGAAGCACAAAGCGGCCGCCGAGGTGGCACTTAAAACTGCCCGAGAATCGATCCTGCTGTATTCCGAATGGTTCGGCGAATACCCCTATGAAGAATTCGAACTGACAGAGTCTTACTTCGGCTGGAACGGTAACGAATCGTCTGGTGTGGTGATGGTCGATTCGCGCATCTTCGCGCTTCCAGCATACGCGGCTCGTTATATCGAACATCTTGTTAGCCACGAAATCTGCCATCAATGGTGGTACTCGGCCGTCGGCACAGATGGCTACCACGAACCGTGGATGGACGAAGGCCTGGTCACATGGTTCACTCGCGTGAAGATGGAAGACAAATATGGCGCCAACGCCAACTTTCTGGATGTGCCAGGTTACGGACCGTTTCAGTTTCCCAACGTCGATTACCGTAGCCTTGTCCACGGTGGTTACGCCACTTATCGCCAACGAGGCGGCAAGGGCACATCGTCGGGGTCGCTGGACGACATGGGCCACCTGCACAATTTGTTTTCGCTGGTGTACGACCGAGGGTCTCGCATCACGGGTATGATTCAACAGCGCATGGGACGCGAACAATTCTTTGCGTTCATGAAGCAACTGTTCGCGAAGTATCGCTTCCGCATTCTGACGGTCGCCGACTATCAACGAGAACTGGAAGACTTCACGGGAGAAAGCTGGAGTCCATTCTTCGCCACATGGCTGCGCGACGACGCGACGGCGGACTGGCGAGTGGACGAGGTGAAGGTCACTCAAACAGAAAATGGATATCGAACTCAGGCGCGCATCACACAGTCCGGCGCGACGTCCGAACCGCCGCAGGTTGGCATCGAACTCGACGGCGACCCTCATCCGTTTCGATTGGCAACCCTATCAGAATCCCGGCAACTGCAGCAGCAGGGCATCGACGTGCAGAAGACGGGGCCAAACGATTGGCTGGTGTCAGTGGTATCGGAAGGCAAGCCAGCGCAGGTGTCGGTCGACCCGGACGGCTACGTCCTTGATTCGGATCCTCATAACAACACATGGCGACCAGAAGTGGCCTGCCGAGTAACTCCGTTTTACACGCCAATGGATGAAGCATCGATGCTGCAACCATGGCAGCAGCACAGCGCAGTCGCCGGCTTCGGCGTGGACGGCGACGGACGCATTGGCTTTCGAGCGTCCGTGCTCTCATCCAACAATTACCGCATCTCACCGTTTCTGGCATACACCGCTGCAACGGCAACTCGAAACGACGATCACATTTCTGCGGGCGTCGACGCCGTCTTTTACAACTGGCCTTCATCCAACTGGCAGTTGATGGCTCGTTATGAACACGCGCTGCTGTCGACGTTGGCGAACGATCCCGGACACCAGGCTCGCATCGCGATTCGTCGAGTCCTGAACTACACCACAAGCCTGATCTACCCGAACCTCAGCTACATCGACATCTACACTCGGTTTGGCGACAACTTCTTCCCCGACGAAGACAACACCATTTCGCCCGATCCGCGAGTCGAACAGTACGACAACGTGCGTGCGTTCGGCGTCGACTTTCATGCAGATTCGCAGATGCCGTATTGGGATCCGAATCGTGGAGTAAAGTTCGATGCGAATTTCGAACACGGCTTCCAGGCATTTGGCGGTGGTGCGACGTACGATCGCGTGTCCGGACAGGTCAGCGGGGTACAGCGGTTAAATGAGTTGCCCGGCTGGCTGGGCGACACAAAGCTCGCTGGCCGATTGGCGGGCGGCTATGGCTGGAGCGACAACGGCGAACACTTCCGCTTCGGCGGGCCGGGCCGCTTTCGTGGACGTGATGCTACGTCAACAGAGGGCAATGCCTTCTGGTTGTCGTCACTGGAATGGCGATTTCCGATTGCTGGCGACATCGACTACGAAGTGCTGGACAACACGGCCGCTCTTCGCAAAGTGGACGGCTCGATCTTCTACGATGTCGGCCGGTCGTACCTCTTGAACGAAGCTCAGGGCAAAACTGACCACGCCGTAGGACTGGGCTTATATTGGCAGATTCCACTGCTTAGCTTTGTGGAAAACCTGACCGTGCGAACCGAATACGGCTACTCGATGACCAACAGCACAGGCGCATTCTGGTTCGGGCTGTATCGAGCCTTCTGAATCAGCCCAGGCCCGCTCGCGTGCACACTTGATACGTGACCAACGCCGCGACATACGCCAGGCCGGACATGTAGCCGAGCTGCAGCATTGCCCATTTCCACGAACCGGTTTCACGTTTGGTGACTGCCTGAGTTGGCAAGCACTGCATCGCGAGCACGAAGAACACCAAAAGGCTTAGACTGGTCGCCATGTTGAAGACGGGCGTGCCATCAGGACGTTGTTGCCGCCGCAAGGTCTCAACCAACGTGGCTTCGTCCTCGGCAGAATCCTCGCCGATGCCGTAAACGATCGCGAGAGTCGACACGACCACTTCTCGCGCGGCGAATGAGGTCAGCACGCCGACGTTGATCTTCCAGTCAAAGCCCAGTGGCCGGAAGACTGGCTCGAACAACTTGCCGACTCGCCCCGCCACGGAATAGGCCAGCGATGCCTGAGCCACCTGTTGTTCGGCGTTCGCTCCGGCGTTTGCCGCAACTTGTTCTACCTGAGCGTCCGGCAGTTTGGGGTAGGTCGCCAACGCCCACAGAATCACCGAAATCAGCAGAATCACAGTGCCTGCCTGTCGCACAAAGATCATGCCACGCTCGGCAACCAGCTGCAGCGAATTGATCAGGCTGGGCATACGATACGAAGGCAATTCAATCACCAGCGGAATCGCGTCGCCCTTCAAGATTGTCTTCTTCAAACACCAAGCTGAAAACAGTGCGGCTCCTATCCCCAGCAGGTACGCTCCAACAAAAACGAGCGACGCTTTAAACGGAGACTCAGCAAACAGAAGCGCGGCGATCATTGAATAGACCGGCAGTCGAGCCGAGCAGGTCAGCAGCGGCAGCACCAGAATGGTGACCAGTCGGTCGCGCCAGTTCTCGATGACTCGAGCCGCCATGATGCCGGGAATCGCACACGCGTGAGCCGACAGCATTGGCACGAATGCTTTGCCGGGAAGCCCGACAAAACGCATCAGCCGTTCCATCACAAAAGCAGCTCGCGCCATGTAGCCGCTGTCTTCCAGCAGCGAGATAAAGAAGAACAGAATGCAAATCTGCGGCAGGAAAATGAGCACTCCGCCAATGCCACCGATAACACCATCAACCAGCAAGCTGCGGAAGTCTTCCAATGGCAGCAGCGCTACGACTGCCGACGTCACAATCGCGATCGCCGTACTTGTGCGCGACCAGCGAATCCTTGCCGCCCAGTACGATCCCGCGAGCAGACTCATACTGACGGCAAACACTCCGCCAAACCACAGTGCGCGATTGCTGATTGTTTCTGGCAGCTGCTGGTTGGCCCATTCCCCAAGCGACGCGAAGGTCTCGTCGACCAGATCCATGGGCACGCTGGCCATGGAAAAAATCAGGTAGAACACGCCTAGCATCACAGCTAGAAACGCGAATACGCCGACAACAGGATTCGTCAGTAGTTTGTCGACAGCAGCCGTGCGACGGCCGAGCATATCGGGAGAATGAACGGCTGCCTTGGAAACTCGTTCAGCCCAGTCATAGCGAGCAGAAAACTGGCAACCCGTGCAGCCCGTGGTGCAGCTTTGATGTTCTGTTTGAAGGACAGGCAAAGGCGATGACAGCCGCTCGTGCAGCAGCTTCTTCAGCTCGGGCACTCCGCGCCCCGTCTTGGCGCTGACCGGCACAACGGGGCAGTGAAGCTCTGCGGCCAGCTTGTCGACTTCGATGCGAATGTCGGCTGCGGTGGCGGCATCGATCAGATTTAGTGCGACAACCGTTGGCAGTTCCAGATCCAAAATCTGGCTGGCCAGAAACAGGTTGCGTTCCAAATTGGTGGCGTCCAAAACCAACACCACAACGTCTGGTACGTCCGCCCCATCAATTTCGCCCAGCAGCACGGCCTTGGCAACCTGCTCTTCCGGGCTGAGCGCATCGATGCTGTACAGGCCTGGCAGGTCAATCAATTCGGCCGACTGGCCGGGTAAAGCCACTGTGCCTTTGCGCAAATCGACCGTAATGCCCGGGTAATTCGCTGTGCGAGCTCGAAGACCTGTCAGCCGGTTGAACAGCGAAGTCTTGCCGGCATTCGGATTTCCCACCAAAGCGACCGTCGCGCGTTTAGTGTCCACAACCGACATACTCAGGCCATCCCGGCGAGTGCGTTTTCCTCGATGACCATGGCCGGAACGACTTCAGTTACCGCCGAAGTCACCTGAATGCTGCGAGCCAGCGATCGAGAGACGCCGATTCGTGAACCAACAACGCGAACGATCATCGGATCGCCGGTCTGCAAAACGTCAATCCGACGGTTCTCACAGATGCCCAGTCGTTTCAGGCGGACTGTCTCGTCGCCACGATCTTCAATGTCTTCAACAAAGAAGGAACCAGGATTCACTAGATCAGAGAGCTTGGATGTGGTCACGGCAGGATACCCAAAGGGTTGTGAGGCAGGCACTTACATCTTTCGCGTTTGCTTCCAGCCAGACGCCGAAGCGGTTACTGAGACTCAATCTCAGCCACTGATTGTATCGGGCGTTCGACGGGATTCCAACACTGCGGCCGCCGGTTTTCGCAATTCCCGCCGGTAGAAACGACGCGTGCGGGGCCTTCTCAGGGCCAAGTGTTGCAGTTTCCAGTCCCAACCCAGCGAATTCCGCTGAACGGCTTGTCAGAGAGAAAGGGTGACGGTAGTATCCCCGATTCGTTTTTGCTGGGTTTCTTCGAGCGCTGGAGCAGCAGTGCGACGGCACTTTAACGCTCGCGTAAATAAATCCATTGATAGCAGCAACTTACGCTTCGCCGGGAACCGATCTAGGTTTCCAATAGCGAACTGCGAAGCTCGCTCTGGTTATGTTTGTATCTGGCTAATTTCGTGTTTGAAGGTATCACAGAAGGTCTGACGAACGCCTTTTCGGCTTTCCGCGGTAGTGGAAAGATCACCGAGGCGAATATCCGCGACGGGATGAAGCAGGTGCGTACTGCACTGCTGGAAGCCGACGTCGCGTTCGATGTTGCGCAGGATTTTGTGAAACAGGTGACTGAGCAGGCGATCGGCGCGGAAGTGCTGAAGTCGCTGCGGCCTGACCAGCAAATCGTCGGAATCGTCAATCAGTGCCTGATCGACCTGATGGCAGGCGATCACCAGCTCGCCATCAAACGAGACGGCATCACCGTCATTATGATGTGTGGTCTGCAAGGAAGTGGTAAAACAACCACCTGCGGCAAGCTGGCCAAAATGCTGAAAGAAGATGGCAAATCGCCATTTCTGGTCGCCGCCGACCTTCAGCGCCCGGCGGCAATTGAGCAGTTAAAGGTGATCGGCGACCAGGTTGGCTGTCCGGTCTACCACGAAGACCCAGCGAAAAGCGATCCGGTTCAGGTCTGTCGCAACGGAGTGAAGCAGGCGAAAGCCAGCGGCGCGACGGTCGTGATTCTCGACACCGCCGGCCGTTTGGGTATTGACGACGAGCTAATGAAGGAGCTGCAGCGGATTGATAACCGCGTCGCTCCGGATACTTGCCTGTTCGTCTGCGACGCAATGACGGGGCAGGACGCCGTCAACAGTGCCAGAGCATTTAACGAAGCGCTTGAGCTGGATGGTGTGATTCTCACCAAGCTGGACGGCGACACCCGCGGCGGTGCCGCATTAAGCGTGAAGGCTGTTACCGGCGTTCCGATCAAATACGTCGGTGTGGGCGAACAGCTCGACCGGCTGGAGCAATTCCATCCGGACCGGATGGCGGGCCGAATTCTCGGCATGGGCGATGTGTTGTCTCTTGTTGAGAAAGCTCAACAGGAATTCGACGAAGACGAAATGCTTGCCCAGCAGGAGAAGATGCAGCAGGGTAAGTTCACGCTGGATGACTTCCGCAAACAGATGCGGCAAATCAAAAAGCTGGGATCCATGCGGGAAGTCATGAAAATGATTCCGGGCATGGGCAAAGTTGTCGATCAATTGGGTGATATGAACCCGGAAGACGACATGGTCCGAATCGAAGGCATCATCAATTCGATGACGCTGGATGAACGCAACAACCCGGACACGATCGACCGCAGTCGCCGCAACCGTATCGCCAGTGGTAGTGGCGTCGAACCGGCCGAGGTTAATAAGCTGCTCAAAGACTTCGGGGCGATGGGCAAAATGATGCAGGGAATGTCCAATATGGGCATGAAGGACCGCATGAAAGCTGTCAAGCAGATGGCAGACGGCGGCATGATGGATCCCAACGCCAGCATTCAGGAAAAGAAAATTCGCAGCAAACGCGGTCCAACCAACGTGATTGAGATCCGAGACAAGCGAAAGAAGCAGCGTAAAGACGCAAAAAAGGCGAAGAAAAGAAACCGCAGAAAGTAGTTCCGTCGCTCGACTCTGCAAAGTCGAGTAAACTCAGATACATCTTGCCAGACTCAGCCTGAGTCCGGCTGCACCTCAGGAGTAGTGAATGTCAGTTCGAATTCGAATGAAACGAATGGGACGGAAGCACCGTCCGTTTTACCGTGTTTGCATCATGGACCGCCAGCGGGCGCGTGATGGCAAGGCTATCGAAGAAGTTGGCTTCTATGACACGTCGGTTGCCGACAAGTCAAAGCGAGTCAGCCTGAATATGGAACGTATCGACTACTGGCTGTCGGTGGGTGCTCAGCCATCCGAAAAAGTCAATGCCCTGATCAAAAAGGTGCAGAAGGGCAAGTTCGGAACGGCAGCCGCACCACCTCCGATGCAGGAACCAAAGGCTCCGGAACCAGAACCAACTCCGGAAGCTCCAGCTGCAGAAGAAGCTTCAGCCGAAGGCGGCGAAGCGGCTGCTGAAGAAACTCCGGCAGCAGAAGGCGGCGAGTAACAGCCACCATGCGGTTTGACATCCTGACCCTGTTTCCGGAATTGTTCGACAGTTATCTCGGACAGAGTATCCTGAAACTGGCGATCCAGCGTGGGCTGGTCGATGTTCAGACTCATAACTTTCGCGACTTCGCGGAAGGCAGGCATAAGAAAGTGGACGACAAGCCATTCGGTGGCGGTCCCGGCATGTTGTTAATGTGCCCGCCGATTTTCGACTGTGTCGAATCGGTCGTGGCTCTGGATGACAGGCCGTCAAAGCTGATCATGATGAGTCCGCAGGGGCGAACTCTTGATCAGCGATTAGTGGAAGAACTGGCAGAAGAAGAACGGCTGATTATTCTGTGCGGGCGTTACGAAGGATTCGACGATCGAATCCGGGAAGGTCTCCAGCCGCTGGAAGTTTCGGCAGGCGATTTCATCTGCAATGGCGGAGAAGTGCCCGCCATGATGTTGATTGATACGGTGATCCGGCTGATTCCGGAAGTACTAGGTGACGAAACCAGCGCGCGATACGATTCGTTCAGCGAATCCGGCCTGCTGGAGCATCCGCAGTACACGCGGCCTCGGGAATTTCGAGGAATGGCGGTGCCGGAGATTTTGTTAAGCGGAAATCACGAAGCGATTGCCGCGTGGCGACATGAACAGAGTTTAGAACGTACGGAACAAAGACGAGCTGATTTGCTCGACAAATAAAGGCCGGGTCCGTCGCGCGGACCAGTATTGAGGAATTCAACCATGAGACACAAGCTTCTTGATATCGCTGAGCAGTCCAGCCTGCGAGAAGAACCGCTTAACTTTGCCGTCGGCGACACCGTCGACGTACATACTCGAATTCTGGAAGGCAACAAAGAACGCGTCCAGATTTTCAGCGGCGTCGTGATCGCTCGACGCGGCCACGGAACCGGCGAGATGTTCACCGTCCGCCGAGTTGTGGCTGGCGAAGGCGTGGAACGAACGTTCCCCGTGAACACACCCAAGATCGCTAAGATCGAAATCAAACGACACGGCCGCGTGCGTCGAGCCAAGCTGTTCTACCTGCGTGAACGAACAGGCAAGGCAACTCGCCTTCGCGAACGCAAAGCCAAGCCATGGGAAGTCGATCCCAACGCCAAAAAGAAATAGGTCGGGATGCCCCGACGGGCGTCTGGCGTGGTGATCGGGTGAACGTGCGAGGGCCGAAGCGCCGGCGGTGCTCCCGTTGGTCGCTGGGGGCAATCCACCGGCGCGTGGCATGCGTGAACTCGGTGATTTTGTCCATCAGACACGAGTCATAGTGCGCTGACTGGCAATCGTCGGCGTGGACAAGCACAATTGGGTGATGCTCTGAAGACTTCTGTCTTCAGATCATCGCCCTTTTTGCTGCGCGTGCAGCATATTAGGTTGGATGACGACTTGCCTTAAGACGCAAACGACATGCTTGAAAAGCCGGATGAGTCAAATCCCAAACGTATAGTAGCGGCTTCACTCGGTGGCATCGTGTCGTTACTCATGCTCTCTTGTTTTACGCCGAGCATGGGCCACTCAATTCCCTCCAACGCTGAAATCATTACCAAAGCAGTTATGCTTGGTGTCGGGACTGGACTCGCAGTTGGGTGCGTCAGGCACTCTGCCCATCCGCTCTTGATTTTTCTGGGGGCAACTGCGTCATGCCTTTATGCACTGCTCCTCCTGTTTATCCTATCCGAGTCGGTTGACCGTCCGGATCTCGTGTGGGCATATTGGCGAACGATTTTCACTAACTGAATGGCGCATGAAACGCTTCCTGCACAAACTTCTGGGAGACAACGGCGAGAAAGCGGCGGCGCGTTTTCTAAAAGGCAAGGGGTATCGGATTCTGGCTCGCCAGTATCGAAACCAGTTCGGTGAAATCGACCTCATCGCCATGGATCGCAAGCAGATTGTGTTTGTGGAAGTGAAGACGCGCACGTCGACCAACAGCGGCCAGCCATTCGAAGCCGTGGATCGTCGCAAGCAGCAGAAGCTAACAAATCTGGCTCTGGCCTGGCTAAAGAAACACAAGCGACTGGAGCACTCAGGGCGGTTTGATATCGTGTCCGTCGTTTGGCCAAAAGACAGCAAGCAGCCGGACATTCAGCATTTCGAAAATGCATTCGAAGCCACCGGGCATGGCCAGTTTTACAGTTAAAGGGACCTGTGATGACAACTGAACGCCGCTACTGGCTGTTCAAATCGGAACCGGACGTATTCTCCATTCAGGATCTGGCCGCCGAAAAAGGGAAACGCACTTCGTGGGAAGGAGTGCGAAACTATCAGGTGCGCAACATGCTGCGCGACGACATCAAAATAGGAGACGGTGTTCTGTTCTATCACAGCCGCGTCGACCCGATGGTCATCGCCGGCACGGCTCAGGTTGTAAAGGACGGCTACCCGGATCACTTTGCACTCGACCCAAATCACAAGTACTTCGACGAAAAAAGCAGCGACGACAATCCCCGCTGGTTCATGGTGGATATCAAGCTGACTCAAATCTTCAAAACCCCGGTGACCAGAGAACAGCTCAAGGCAGACAAGACCACCGCAGGTATGAAGTTGCTCGCAAAAGGCAGCCGGCTCTCCATAACGCCGGTCACAGAAGACGAATGGCTAGCCGTGCATGAGATTGCAGGTGTGAAAGTGCAGTGAATATGAATCGCGTGAAACAGCCACTTGTGATCCTGCTGCTCGCAGTGCTGACTGAGGCCGCATTCGCAGCCGAACAATGGCCTCTTCATACGATCGACAACTCATCGCGTGGAGCCGACGGAGTTCGTTTGGGAGACGCCGATTGCGATGGTCGCGAAGACATCGTCACAGGTTGGGAAGAAGGCGGGCGTATACGCATCTGTTTTCAGCCTGATGTTGACAGCATCAAGTTACCATGGCCTTCGATTGAAGTCGGCCGTGTGAAGTCACCAGAAGACGCCGTCTTCGCAGACGTCAACGCCGATGGCTGGCTGGATGTCGTAAGTTGCTGTGAAGGCAAACAGCGGACGGTGTTTTTCCATCTCAATCCGGGCGGCACAGCGTCTGCCGTGCGCGATCCCGGCCAGTGGAAAACTCATGCGGTGAAAGCATCAGCGGGACAAACAAACTGGATGTTCTGCGAACCGCTCGCTCCAATGAATTCGCAAACTGCTGTGTTAATGATCGGCAGCAAGGCTCCGAACGGCCGTATCGCAATGTGGCAGAACAAGACCAACGCAGATGTGCTGACGACCGTGCGAAAGTGCGGCTGGATCATGTCGCTGCGACGTTTCGATATCGACAACGATGGCGATGCAGACATCGTGTACTCCGACCGAAAGGGCGACCATCGCGGTGCTGGATGGCTGGAACAACGACCCGCAGCAGATTCGAAAAAGTGGGTCGATCACTCAATTGGTGGGCTGGATCGCGAAGTCATGTTTCTTGACGTGCAGCGGATCAACGAACAGCTCATCGCGGTTTGCAACACCAAAGACGGTGGCCTTCTGAAACTGACGCCCGGTGACGATGTGACCAAAGTCTGGCAGATGCAGGAAATCGATCGTCCAGCCAACGTCGGAAGCGGAAAAGGCGTGGCGATCGGCGATCTAAATCAGGATGGACACCCCGACCTCGCATGCACATGTGAGCACTCCGAGGGCAAGACGGGTGTGTTCTGGCTGGAATCACCTGCGTCGCGGGATCCCGCAGCGAAAACGAAATCACAGCAAAAATGGACGTTTCATGACGTCAGTGGGACCGAACGCGGTATAAAGTTTGACAGGATCGAATTACGAGATCTGGATCAGGACGGGGACCTGGATTTGATAACCTGCGAAGAAAGAGGCAACCTCGGCGTGATTTGGTATGAAAACCCTTGAATGCAGCACTGTTGCCTCGTGCTTTGAATGAGAAATCGTGGCCCGGGGCCGCCAACGCTCCTTCGCGGCTTGTTGGCAGATTCATCTCGCCTTAAACTTCCCCGGCTCCCCCTATCTTCTCAGTTCGCATTGACTTGTGACCATTTGGCAGGGTTGATGGATCTGGTGTTTAAGTTGGGATTATTTGATCCTGAACAGCGATTTTGGATTCCGATATTTCGATTCCTGAAATGAACGACTGCCGCTTCACGCCCCCCATCGTCTGCGTCGATTGATAGAGATAGCCCTCTTTTACCATGCCCGGCCGCTTTTGCGGCTCAACAGTCCGCCCAACTGAAAAACAATCTGCAGGCAGCGAGCTGCGGAAGGAAACCAACCTTGAGAGCCCTCATCAGCGACATTCATGGAAATCTCGAAGCTTTGGAGGCGGTGTTGGCAGACATCAAATCCAAAGGCATTACTGAGATTTTTTGCCTCGGCGACATTGTCGGCTACGGTCCCAATCCCTGCGAATGTATTGATCGCGTGATGGATCTGGACATGTGCCTGCTGGGCAACCACGACCAGGCGGCACTGTTTGATCCGGAAGGGTTTAACGCGGGCGCTGAACGAGCCATTTTCTGGACACGAACGGTGCTGGAGAAATCGACTGGCCCCAAAGCAGAACACCGATGGGAATTTCTCGGCGAATTGAACCGTCGTCATATGAGTGATGACGAAAAAACAATGTATGTCCACGGGTCAGCTCGCAACCCGCTCAACGAATATGTTTTTCCTGACGACATCTACAACCCGGTAAAGATGGAAAAGATTTTCGCGCTGGTTCCGCAGTACTGTTTTCAGGGGCATACACACATTCCCGGCGTCTTTACAGAAACCCTTGAGTTTCTGGACCCAGCCGAAATGGATTTCAAGTACGAACTAAATGACCAGAAGGTCATGATCAACGTTGGATCAGTCGGCCAGCCCCGCAACAACGATCCTCGATCGTCTTTTGTCACGGTGGACGGCAATTTGGTCGAATTCCATCGCGTTGAATACGACATCGATAAGACGGCGGAAAAAATCTACAACATCCCGGACCTAGACAACTTCCTGGGCGACCGATTGCGTGAAGGGCGCTAAACGGCGTTCCTGTCCAGTTCTTAGCGATCGCCTCACAAGGCCAACAGATACTCTGCAACCGCGGTTGATTGCCGTCTGTGTACATCGGAACGAAGTTGCAGCCTGATTCGCGGTCAGAACAGAACTTGGGGCGTTTACCCACTTTGCCAAAGCTGCGGCTGATCTGACGTTTTGAGCAGGAAAGCGTTCGCATTCCAGGGAACGCGGTGCGTGGAAATGACCACAGTCAGTCTGCACGGTATCCTACCAGCCCGGTTAGACTTGTTTGTGCCAGGAAATTCCTGCGTCGGACGAACTGCACTTTCACTTAGATGCGGACCGGAACGCGGACGGTGCTGGCCGGGTGACCGGCCTTCCGACGGGCCGCCGGACCGTTGTCACGCTCGCTCAGACCAAATTCTACATCTGCACAATCGGTGCATAGACTCCGTAAGATCCCGTCATGGACAACCGACGTTTCGTCACCTTTCTGGTCTTCTTTTTCGCGTTCACGTACCTCTATAACGCGATCATCGTTCCGAAGTTCTTTCCACGCCCGGTGAAGCCAGCCGCCGTAGAACCGGAAGGGGTGCTTGACGGAAATTTAGCCGACGACAACGAAGCTGACGAATCGGCTGAAGAGCCTCCAGACGGCGCTGAAGTAGCGGCTGAGTCTGACGCTCCGGAAGCAGCCGCGAAACCCGCCAGCCACCCTCAGAAAACCATTACACTCGGATCGCTTGAACCGGACAGCGGCTACTTTCTGCAGGCAGAAATCAGCAGCGTCGGCGCGGCTATTGAATCGGTTCAGATCACTGATCCCAAGTTCAAAGAACTGGATGATCGCAACAAGCAGGTGACTGTTGTTGGGACAACAACCGCCGACGATCGAACATTCTCGACGGCTATATCCGGCATCGACGACCAACTGAAAAAGCATGGCCAGTCGCTGGAAACGGCGAGCTGGGAAGTTGTGTCTTCAGACCAGTCACAAGCCACATTCGCGTACGAAGCTCCCGACGGAAAGCTGCGAGTCGAAAAGCAGTATCGACTTAGTAAAGTCGACGTCAACAAAAAGGACATGTCGGAGGAGTTCGAAACCAATGCGGCCGGTTACACGGTCGAAATGGAATTGACGATTCAGAACCTCAGCGACGAACCAAGCACCGTTGAATTCGAACTGCAGGGGCCCGTCGGCGTCGTCCTTGAAAACAAAGCGCACACGCGGAAGTACCGCGACATCAAACTGGAATTCCTGGGCGAAGACGATGACGTCACGCTAAGCGCCAACGACGTAGTCGACCTGTACGAAACGACTCTGGCAGAAGCGCGCAGTCAGGGTGTGTCTCCGAATACGCGAGAACTGCGGCAGCTTGTGCGGCAGAAGGAGCCATGGACTGGCGCGATTCGCTACGCGGGCGTCGACGTGCAGTTTTTCGCGGCGTTGATGGCGCCGCTGGACGGACGCGATGAAGCTCAGCGCATGGCGAACAAGTGGATCGAACGAACCTACCCGATCCTTGTTGTGAAAGACGATTCCAACACGAACGAAAGCGACATTAGCTTTCGCGTCGTGTCCACACCAATTGAGCTACAGGCGAAAGGTGAGAAGGATTCCGCGACTCGCAACTTTGCGTTCTTTGTTGGCCCCAAACGCAGCGATCTTCTGGATCCGCCGCCGATGGAAGCGAAGCGCGTACTGGACATCGACACGGGGTTCTTCAACACCATTTCGCTGGGGCTGGTCGGGCTGCTGGTTCGGCTGATGCAGTTCCTGCTCAGCACGTTTCATGGACTCGGACTGCCGTATGGCCTGGCCATCATCTGCCTGACGGCTTTGGTGCGAGGCTGCATGTTTCCGATTTCTCGCAAGCAGGCAATTAGCGCCGCTAAGATGAAAGAACTGCAGCCGAAAATTAAAGAGCTGCAGCTGAAGTACCCGGACGACAAACAGAAGGTCGCTCAGGGGCAAATGGAACTGTGGCGCAAGCACAACATTAATCCGCTTAGCGGCTGCATGCCGCTTCTGTTTCAGATGCCGATTTTCATTGGCCTGTATTCCTGCCTGAACACCGCCGTCGATCTGCGGATGTCGAAGTTCCTGTGGATCGACAACCTCGCGGCCCCCGATGCACTGTTTGAGTTCCCGTTTGCGATGCCAGCCATCGTTGGGCCACATATCAACGTGCTTCCTCTGGTGACAGTCGTTCTGTTTCTTGTGCAGCAAAAGTTGTTCATGCCGCCGCCGGCCGATGAACAGGCTGAGATGACTCAGAAGATGATGAACATGATGACGTTCATGTTCGGAGCGATGTTCTGGCACCAGCCAGCCGGTTTGTGCTTGTACTTCATCTGCTCCAGCTTGTGGGGGATTGCTGAACGCAAGCTACTCGGCAAAGCCAGCGTTTCGTTGGGCGACGACGACCAGCCATCCGTCACCGTGAAGGATCCAACGTCCGACACGAAAAAGAATGGCAACAAAAAGAACGGCAACTCAGGCCGGCAATCCTCGTCAAAAAACGCTCCGCCGCAGGCAGAAAAGAAGCAGGGCTTCTTCGCGAAGCTGATGGAAGCCGCTGAAGAAGCTCAAAAACAAGCCGAGCAAAAACGGGATAAAGACGGCAAGAAGACGGGCGGCAAGAGGAAAGGGCGATAAAATTGAGAAGCGTTCCAGCGATGAGTTTCCGGTCCTCTGGGTTCGAACCCTGACCACGAAACCCATCCCCGAACGCTTCTCGACCTCCCTTTTTGACTGATTTCGGAGCGCCCAGCAAATGCGTGCAATATCCCTGTGCTTGCGCAACGTCTTAAGCCTGCTGCTTTGCATGGGCGTGTCGCTGGCTGAGGACACTCAGCGAGGTTTTCATCAGTTCGACGAAGGCCCGGCGAGCGTCGACCTTCGAGCCTTTTTACCGGCGCCTCAGAAGCAGACAAAGAACGATTGCGTGGCGTGGTCATTCGCGTACGTCAGCTTTTCGTGCCAAATTTGCCAGGAACGCCAGATAACTCAGCCAACACGGAAATGCGACCTGTTCAGCCCGTCGTTTGTTTACAGCGAACTGGCTGGAGATAACGACGACGGCCTCGACATCAACGCGGCAATCAACTTCGCGATGAATCAAGGTTGCGCGTCGCTGGAAACCATGCCACTTGATTCAGCACTCGCCGATTCTGCTGCTCGCCGTGAAGCCGGTTTGTATAAGGCAAAGAGTTACGCAAAAGTAGAATCCCTCACTGAAATCCGACGCCATCTTAGCGGCGGCTTTCCAGTCATCCTGGTGATTCGCAACGATCAGGTCTTCAACCGTCGCGAAGCACTGTCTGAACCATTCCGATGGCAAAAGACATCTCAGCAAATGGATGCTGACTTCGAAGAATACGGCCCTCACGCCGTGACGGCAGTCGGCTATGACGATGCGAAACAAGCGGTCCTTGTTATGAACAGCCTCGGCACCGAATGGAAGGACGGTGGGTTCTGCTGGGTTCATTACGACAACCTGCTCAACATCCCCGGAGACCGCACCGACGTTTCACCATATTGGTGTCTTGTAGCTCGTGTGCTGAAGATCAAGGAAGGGTTACCAGCGATGGCGTCAATGGAGCACAAGTTGGGAACCGTCCGTTTTCAGTTGGATGCCAACCACGAAGTTGGAATTAAGAATGACAGTCGCCGCTTATCACCCGCCCTTTGGCGCGTTGAAGACATTGCGTGCAACGATCAAGCCGTCTTCCTGCTGCGTAAAGATCATTTGGTTGCGCGGCTGAACGAAGTCGTCGAAGTGCTGAACGATGATCGCAAGGCGGTTTGGAGTCACCTGGACAAAGGTTTGCCTCCAAATTCCGAAGTGATCATGATCGCTGCAACGACGGGCACACCTATACATGCGCTAACTCGCAAGGGGCAGCTATTTCAGTTCAACACTGGCCAGGGTAAATGGTCGCGAGTTGTGGTTCCGAATTCAGAAGATGCAGCAATCATCGATTTGCGCGACAACCGCAGTCAAGGTCCGTTATCGATTACAACGATTCGAGGGCGGGTGTTCACGCTGGATATCGATGAAGGGTGGACGGAGTTGTGATTGCCTCAAAATTAGTTGCTGTGGGGGCTAACCAGTAGTATGGTTGATGCATCACTTAAACTAATTTCATCAGGGGCCGCCAATGAGCGACAAGACCAGCAAAGCCGACTTGCAGAAGATGTACCTCGCAGGAACCGTGACCGTGCCGCCTCGATTGCCGGGCGTGTCGCAACTTACCTTCGAAGTCAGTGGCAAGGCGTTTAATCAAATCACGCTCGTCAAAGCGACTCAGGAAATTTCACCCAAAGTCACCATCACTCGCACGTTCTTTCTGGAAGACGTGAAAGCCATCTTCGTTCCGGATGCCGGTCAACGTGGCGATCTGAAAAACGGCCAATGGTTTGCAGGGCCTAAGGCCGTCAGCAAAAAAGTGGAACAGTTCGTGGGCAAAGATGGATTTGATGGGGTCCTCTTTGTGCGCGAAGATGCTCAGTCGTTGCTGGAAACAAAAGCAGGTTTAACCGCCGCAGAGAATGCAGAATACTATCCGCCTCTGCCGGAAGATCGGTCGGTCAGTCATTACAACCTGAAAAAGGTCGGCTGCCTGCACGACGAATGCGATGACTTTCCGAGCCCAGCGTGCTGCGGCGCCAATTGCTGTGGTGGCGCTGGTGGCGGCGGCGGGGGCAACTGCGGAGGTGGCTGCTAAGCGCAGCGCGAAATGCGTTTGAATCTGCCACGGAAACGGAGGACTGTACCGTGCTCATTGACCGACCGACCATCGATTTGGCGATCCTTACGCGAACAGCGGATGACCTGCATCCCCAGGTCGAGGACGCCATTCAACGGCAGCAACATGTCGACCTTCGGATTCATCGGGTTGTCGGTACGCCTCGACCTTCGGACCGCAGCCGCATTGAAACCATCGTGCGAGCTCGCAATCAAGCCGTGAGACAGACTACGGGCGACTGGCTGATGTTTCTCGACGACGACGTCGTGCTGAAATCTGACTGCATCGCTCGACTGCATTACGCGTTGACCTGCCGCCCGGACTTTGGAGCGTTCGCAGCTGACTATCTGGGCGATTGCGGCCACCGGCGACCATCGCGTCATATCGCGATGGGAGCCACTCTGTTTCGCACAGCGTTTCTGCCACGCGATCCGTTTCGTTGTGAACAAAACAAGTGCGAATGTCTGTGTCGGTGCCTCGATATGCGGCGGTCCGGAACCCGGATTGAATACCTGCCAGGCGCCAAGGCAACTCATCTGAACAAGAACGCCGTGGTGCGTACGACTGGGCAAACACCGGCAGCCGACGCTGCTTCTTCAGGTCAATCACACTCCGCCAGTGCGAAAATTCTTGTTGCGTTTAACCGTCGCGACGTGCGAGCGTTTCGCGATCAGTTTCTGCGCACTTTACGAGCGTCCGGCAATCGGCAGGAAGTGATTGTCGTCGGTTATGGTTTGTATCCCGGCGAAAACAGGATGCTGTGCGGTCTGCCCGGCGTTACCGTGATCCGTAGAACCCAAAATGGACAGCTGCCTCCGGTACGACGCCTGCACGACTTCGGTGATATCGTCGAACAACTTCCGCCGCAAACTCCGGTCGCGTGGTGGGACGCGTCGGACGTCTTGTTTCAGGGACGTCTGGATCCGTTGTGGCAGCTGACTCAGGACCATCCGAATCAGCTTCTCGCAGTTCGCGAACCCACGCGGTATCCGCAAAATCCGGCGGTCGAAAACTGGTGCCTGTCCATTCATGATCCTCAGAAGCGTGAACAAGCGTTCTCTCTGCTAACCTCCAACCCGTACCTGAACAGCGGTTTCGGTGCAGGAACGGCCTCTGCGTTGTTACAATACTTTCGTACAGCCAACCGGTTAAAGCACTCGCGAGATCTACTGGGTTCAACAGACTGGGGAGATCAAACGGCGTTAAATTTGTACTGCCATCAGGATCGTTCGCGTTGGCAGGAAGTGTCACCGACGTGGAACTTCTGTGTGCACGACCGGCCTCGCGGCAGTGTGCGAGTGACCAGTGATGGGCGAGTACAATCCAGCGAAGCAGGTTCGATTTGCGCAGTGCATGGCAATGCCAAGTCGTTGCGGAAGCTGGCGCTGCGGCCATGACGGAAAACTTATCCTCGCATCCGCAGCGACGAAATCGGTCTGATAAATGCTTTCAGCGGAACATGCATGAAAAACTTCGACCCCACCGAGAAGACGTTTCTTGCCGATTTCAGTCCCGACGCTGAATCGCTGGCGGAGTTCGAACTTCTGCCGCCGGTGAAAACAATGGAACTCGACGAATCTGTAATCCCGGCAGCAATCGGTCGCTACCAGGTGATCCGAGTTCTCGGGAAGGGCGGCTTCGGCCGGGTCTATCTGACGCAGGATAACGAACTGCATCGTCAGGTTGCGGTGAAAGTGCCGCATCGTGTCGTCGACGATCGCCAGGCCGCCGCGTGGCTGGAAGAAGCTCGCATGGTCGCGGCGCTGGACCACGAACACATCGTGCCGGTGTACGACATTGGCCGGGCGGACGATGGCAGCATCTTCATGGTGTCAAAGTACATCGAAGGAGTCACGCTGCGAGAAGTTTGTCGTGATGGCCAGGGCAGCTTTCGAGAGATCTGCGAACTCACGATCACGATCGCCAGGGCTCTGCACTTTGCCCACGATCAAGGCGTCGTGCATCGAGACATCAAGCCGGCCAATGTGCTGATCGACAACAACGGCAAACCTTATCTGGTGGATTTCGGCGTAGCGTTGCGAGAAGGTCGCATCGAAGTCGATGGCTTTCAGGCAGGCACACCGTCCTACATGAGCCCCGAACAAGCGCGGGGAGAAGGGCATCGCGTCGACCGCCGCAGCGACGTGTTTAGCCTGGGCATTGTGTTCTACATAATGCTTACTCGACGCAAACCGTTCGTCGGAAACAGTACGGTTGAGGTTCTGCATCAGATCGAATACGTCGATCCGACGCCACCGCGACTGATTGACGACAGCATTCCGCCTGAGCTGCAGCGAATCTGTCTTCGCGCCATCGAAAAACGTGCTTCGCAGCGTTACCCGACGGCAGCCGACTTTGCGGCCGATCTGCAGTTGTTTCTGGATGAGGAAGACGAGCACCAAAGCCGCTCGGGCCAGACGGTCACTCAAATCGACAAGACGCCGTCGCGTTCGTCCGCATCAGCCACTGCCGACATCGCTCAACAAACTACGCGGCCGGATGTGGAATCCCCCGTGGTCGTTCCGCGGGGTCTGCGTTCGTTCGAAGAACAGGATGCCGACTTTTTTCTGCATCTGCTGCCTGGGCCACGCGATCGCAGTGGCATGCCGGAATCGCTGCGGTTTTGGAAATCGCGAGTCGAAGAACAGCAGGTCGGCAAGTCATTTTCTGTGGGCCTGATTTATGGCCCCTCCGGCTGCGGCAAGTCGTCACTGGTCAAGGCAGGCTTACTGCCAAGACTGAATGACAGCGTAAAGACGATCTTTCTGGAAGCGACTCGCGAGCTCACCGAATCACAATTGCTGCAGACGTTAAGAAAGCGGTTTCCTGAAATTCCCGAATCGTTGTCGCTGACCGATGCAATGACGGGGTTGCGGCGAGGCCTATACCAACCGCTGAACTGCAGCATTCTGATCGTCATCGATCAATTTGAACAATGGCTGCACGTGCCGCGACCGCTGGCCGAATCAGAACTCGTGCAGGCGTTGCGTCAGTGTGACGGCCCGCATGTTCGGTGCCTGTTGCTGGTGCGCGATGACTTCTGGATGTCGGCAACTCGCCTGATGAGAGAAGTAGAAGTGAACATCGTCGAAGGCTGGAACTCGGCCGCCGTCGATCTGTTCGATCCAGCTCACGCGAAGAAAGTACTCACTTCATTCGGAGTCGCTTTTGGTCGGCTCCCTCAGCAACAAACCGACATCACAGCGGATCAACATCAGTTTCTTGAAGACGCCGTACAAAGCCTGGCTCAGGAAGGGCTGGTCGTGAGTGTCCGGTTGGCCGTCTTCGCCGAAATGATGAAAAATCGGCCCTGGTCGACCACCGAACTTAGACAACTCGGCGGAACAACTCAATTGGGCGTCGCTTTTCTGGAAGACACATTCAATCGTCCTTCGACGCCGCCGGAACGGCGAGTTCACGAACAGGCCGCGCGAGCCGTCCTGCAGGCTTTGCTACCTGTTGCCGGGTCAGACCTGAAGGGGCATCGGCGTTCGGTGGCTGAGCTGAAGGAAGTGTCTGGTTACGCGGATAGTCCACGCGAGTTTGCTGAGTTGATTGAACTGTTGGATGGTTCGCTAAGGTTGATTTCACCGACTGATAGTCCTGCCAGCTCAACAGGAGAAAACAAGGAAGTCAGCAGCTATCAACTTTCGCACGATTTCCTGGTTGGTTCATTGCGAGACTGGCTCACTAGGCGTCAGCGAGAGACTCTGCGTGGTCGTGCCCAATTGGTGTTGGCGGAACGCGCCGACATGTGGGCAACTCGACAGGAACAAAAGCAACTTCCGTCGCTGCTGGAATGGGCCCGCATTGCCTGGTGGACGAAACGTTCGGAACGAACAGACCGCGAACAAGACGTCATGCGCGCGGCGACGAAGCGGCACGTTCGCAGCCTGTTGTCTTCAGCGCTGCTAACGGCTGTACTGTCAATCGGCGTCTTCTGGCTGAAATCGGAGATGAACCATCGGCACCAAAACGACCTCGCGGCCGCTCAAATTTCTTCGTTACTGGCCGCCGATGTTGACGAAGTCCCCGAGTTACTGGATGGGCTGCAAAATCTATCAGCAACGTCCGCGAGCAGCCTGCGGAATGTCTTGGAGACGGACGACCGTTTGTCGCCAGCTACGATGTACGCAAGCCTCGCGCTGCTTCCTCACGACCCGGAGCAGGCAACGTTTCTGGTTGGCCGCGCGGCCGACTCGGAACCTGCTGAAGTCCAGCTCATTAGCCAGCGACTTCTGAAAGAAAACCTGCCCCAATCACGCAGTCTTTGGGACGCTGTGGACGCACCTGCCACCGCCGCGGGACAAAAGCTGCGAACACTCGGCCTGCTGGCTCAAACCGATCCCAACAACGATCGCTGGCCTGACGCCGCTTCGTTTGTGGCGTCGCAGCTTGTCACTGAACCAACGCTGCAGGCGGTCAAATGGTCACACCTGCTGGATCCCGTCGCTGCAACGCTGAAGTCTCCGCTGATCGCCGTGTTTCAGGACGAAACTCGATCAGTCGATCAGAGAACCAATGCTGTGATCGTGCTGGCTGAACAACATCAGGACGATCCAAATTTTCTGAGCAACCTGATTGTCGATGCGGACGCAGCCCAGTTTGCGATTGTGCTGCCATACCTGAAACAACACCGCGACAAGTCCATCCCGCTGCTGCAAAACATTCTTGCGAAAGCCGCTGGGCCTGGCTGGGAAGATACTGATCGAGGCAATTTCACTGTGCCCGATGACAATGACCAGCAAACGATTCAGAGCAGTTCAGGAACACTGACGCCGGACTTCGCGTTCTGCCAGAACATGCCGTTGGAGAAATTCCGTCCGTTTGCCGATCAACTCACGGCCAAAGGTTATCGTCCGATTTGCTTCCGCCCGTTCTCAGGTCCGGAAGGCACTGTGGTTGCTGCCGTCTGGAAACGCGACGGCAAACCGTGGGAAATTAACTACGGTACCACTGCAGCAGAACTGACGGCCGAAAACGAAACAAAGTACGCAGCCGGCAAGTGGCCCGTCGATGTCGCGTACCTGCGCCAGTCGAACGACGCGGGCGAATTCGAAGACTGGTTCGCCGCCGTGTGGACAGAGCAGTGGTCAGACATCGCGGACGCGAAGATGTATGTCGCCGTTCCGGAAGCCGAACATGACAAAGCTCGTTCGTCACTGGTCGACCAGGGCTTCGCGATGAAAACCAATCTTCAGGTCCGTAGCGTTGGCGACGAACTATTGTACACCGCAGTCGGCTGGCGATTATGGCATGAACCTCGCCGCAAAGACGCATGGAACGAAACTGGGGTGGCGTATGAGCAAAGCCGCAAAGACACGAACGGGTGGACTCAACGCGATGTGCGAATCAGCCTTGCCAGCGAAGACAATGCCCCGTCGTATTCCGCCGCATGGTGGGACGGCACGGCCTTCGAAACGCGCGAAGTGCATGGTGTCGATCTGGACCAGCACCTGATCGAATGCGAGCAACTTGCCGCCGAAGGTTTCCGTCCGTGGTCGATGTCGGTCGCTCACGGAGAAACCGGTTTCGTCGCTGCGTCCGTCTGGGCCAGACCACTGAATGAAGCTCACAAGGATAAAGTCGCGAGTCAGAAAGCCAATGCCGCCATCGCGTTGGCTGACCTAAACGTCACGGAACCGTTGTGGCCGCTTCTGCAGCACCAGCCGGACCCCCGGCTAACCGCACTGCTGATTGATCGCCTGGCGAAGCTCAAGTGTCCAATCAGATTACTGACTGACCGGTTGCTGATCGAATCTGACACCGGTATTCGTCGAGCGTTGCTGGTCGCTCTTGCTGAGTTTGATCTGGAAGAACTCGGCGCCGCGGCGCGAACTGAGCTCGTTAATCACATCACGCAGCTATTCCAAACAGACGGTGATAGTGGCGTGCATTCGGCCTGTGAATTCCTGTTCCGCAAAGCGGGACTGGAAGTTCCGTCTGTCGCAGAAGGCACCGCAAAGGTGGCCGAGGATCGTCAGTGGGTCGTCAACAGCCAGGGACAGACGTTGGCCGTCGTCCGCGGACCTATCGAATACCAAATGGGCTCGCTACCTCAAACCAAAGACCGAATTGCCGTTCAGGAACGTCTGCGGACAAAGAAAATCCCACGCAGTTTTGCGGTTGGCACAAAAGAAGTCACGGTCGAACAATTTCTGAAATACCGTAGCGATTTTGAGTACGTCAAACAGCACAGCCGCGAACCGGATGCACCGGCGAACAACGTCAACTGGGTTGATGCGGCGGCGTATTGTCGTTGGCTAAGCGAACAGGAGAACATTCCCGAAGACCAGATGTGTTACCCGCCGCTGGACGAAATCAAGCTAAAAACGGAACCAGGTGTTGGCTTCCTCCTGAAGGTACCAGACGACTATTTGTCTCGCACGGGCTACCGGCTGCCGACGGAGGCGGAATGGGAATACGTTTGCAAAGCGGGCACCGTAACGGAGCATTACTTCGGGCAAACCGGTCAGCTTCTGGACGCTCATGCCTGGACCGCGTCGAATTCGTCAGCCAATGGTCTGGCCCGGCTGCATCCTGTCGGAAGTCTGCGTCCGAATGCTTTCGGCATGTTTGACATACTCGGCAACGTTATGGAGTTCTGTCAGAATCGACATGACCTGGAAAATGAAGCAGAGTTCAAGATCGACGACGTGGAAGATCAGGTAGACATCAAAGAATGCATATACAGCGCACCGCGGCAGCTTCGAGGCGGAGACCATCTGTACCATCCGTCGGTCTCGCGAGCCAGCCATCGCGACAATTACGGTCGGCCGTATTCGTCGCGGGCGAACCCGTTTTTCGGTTTTCGTATCGCGCGGACATTGCCGAAGGAATGACCGCGACGACCGCAATCCGATAACTCGCCGCTTACTACTTCGCTGTTTCGGTAACAGGCAAATCGTAGTTCCACGCGGTGAAAAAGCGGTCCCATTGGTCGTGCAGTCGCTTCAAATCCTCGGGCGGCAATTCGGCGTGAGCGTTACGTTGGTAGCTCGCGTTGGCCGCCGCATATTCTTCCAGCTTTGGTTTTACGGCCGCGAAGTCGCCAAGGCTCAATACTGCGTAGGCACTTTCCAGAACGTCGACGGGATTTGATACCAGATCCTCGTAAGCGATTTCGTGACGATGCGTTTCCGGAACGAACTGAACCTGATCGAGGTAGGCATCGTACAGGCGACGATAGGTGTCAATGACCATCTCTGGAATCTGATCTGGCGGAAGCACCTGCAGCCCCCAAACCGGCTGAACCTTGCGAGCCATGTGGCACATGCTGCGGAATACGTCGCACGGATGGCGGCGAATATGCAGAAACTTTGCATCCGGGTACATCTGGTGCAGCATCTGAATGCGAGCCGTATGGTTGGGGGATTTCAGGACGACTCGCTTCTGAGTTTTGAAGGCAACCTTGCTCACAAACTTCTTAAACCACTCGGCCCATAGCATCTTCTCGTCGTCTGTCGCCGTCGCGAAGTCAAGGTATGCATCGTAGCGATTCGCATTGTGAGGAAAGGCCCAGCTTAGCATGTTGGACCGCAGAGTCGTGATGGCCAATGCCATTTCGTCTTCGTGAGGTTCCTGCAAGCCCTGCGGCATATTGTCCATGAAGCGTTTGCGCGGCGTCATGGAATCCAACAGCGGCCGCAGCCAGGATTCCGTCAAAAGAAACGTGTGCGGATACATCGTGTGATACATGTTGGGCGCCGCGTAACGATCGTCCAGACACAGCAGATTGTGCAAATGCGTGGTTCCGCTCCGCCAGCAACCGACAATGAAGATCGGCGGCTCAGGATCCGACTGCTGCAACCGCTGGTGATATGCGCGAGTTTCAATCGGCCGTAGGATAGATGTCACAACACTGCTGGCCGAGATGAAGGCCGCTTTGGCCCAGTAGCGGGGCGACACCCGAAACCCATTCTGCGCAAGCAACGTCAGCCAGTCTGTGAGCGTGATGCCAGCGAGGCAGCCAGGGCCAAAGTACTTCACGGAAATCGTTCCCTTCATGGTTAGAAATGGCGGCACGACTGGTCGCCGTCACCCGTTTCGACACGGTATTGTCAGTCGATCCGGAAATCAAATGTTCGGCTGCACCAGGCCGTTCTTAGGTTTTTCGAAGGTTGGGTTTGCAACTCGACGCCAGCGTTGCGACCATCGTCGGCTCCCGCAATCAAGGCGTCAGTAAATTTGGGCGTCAACAACTCGCTCATTTTTTGTCCCACCTGAACCTTCGCCCCGTTTGCCTCATCCGCATGCTAGAAGTTCGACCATTCGCAGGAACGCCGGACGAACTGGCTGACTTCATTGTCTCTGCCTGGCAATCGACCTACGCAGGAAAGATGTCCGTTCCTCAGTGGAGCGGCGATTATTTCCGATGGCAACTGCGTCTGGACGAACCCGATTCGGCACAGCGATTGAAAGCTGTCTATCGCGGCGAGGAACTTGTCGGCACGATGTTGTATGTGCCAATGACCTTCGAAATGGCGGGGCAGCGTGTCCAGGCCGCACAAGCCAGTTGGCTGAGCGTGCCGGCCGAACATCGCGGGCAGGGTATCGGCCGGATGCTGCACCAGGCGGCCCAAATACAGTTGCGGCAGGAGGGGCTGGAGTTTCGGCTGGGATATGGGTACACGGGATCGAAGGTTTCGTTGGGCCCGGGTTTCTGGAAAAAGCAGGCCGGCGACGTGTCGACAGTGCCTCGACGAGCTGGCTTTTGGGGGCGGTTGCTGGATGCGGGCAGGGCGGCCGCGTGGAACGTCAATCGCGGTGAAGCATGGCTGACGGGAGCAGCAAGGCCGTTCGTTTTTCAACCACGACGACGGAATCCCGGTGGAATTGAAATTCGACCAATCAAGGCCGAAGACATTCCGGTGTGTCTGGATCTGGCGGAGCGAGCGACTGGACATTGTGATCTGCGACTCATCTGGAACGCCGACCGCCTGTCGCGGCAGCTCGGGCTGCATGGTTTTGGTCGAGCACTCGTAGCCGTCGAAAATGGAGTCGTGCGGGGATGTATCGGTTTTCACGTATTGCCGATCGCCGGTCGCACAGTCGAACCCATCGGGATTCTGGATTTAGTCTTCGTTTCAGAACTGTCGACGGCGGCGCGCAACGAACTGCTGAATTCCGTGCTACTCGAAATGCACCAGGAAGGCGCAATAATGGCATTGAAACTGCGCACGGGAGACTACCCAACCCGCACATTCCTGAAACCGGACTGGTTTTTAAAACCGGCCGACATGGATGTCATCATTACTGGCACAGACACGAACATGACCATCCCGCCGCTCCGCCGACTGCACGTGTTGTGGCGTTAGAAGCCATCCTTCACGGAACCGCGCCACTGGCCGCCTGGAACAGTTTCCCTTCTGTTGTGGACGGTTTCGGTTCGTGGGAAACAACCTTCATCGTCCAATACACTTGTTCCGCGGCCACAAGTCAGCGCGATTCGCTGTAGTCCCGCGCACTATACAAATCGGCAGACTTCGCCGCCCCCACCCTCACGGACCAGGTCGCACAGATTTGCCGAACGCGCTGTTCCTTACCGGCAGAATATTGCGCAGCGACAAGCACAGACAACGGCGGATCTGGCCGGACGGCAGAAAGTATCGGCGACTTCCTTGACGATGAGAGGAATGGCAGGAGGAAAATGTCCCTGCATCCATTCCACGTCCCTCAAGTTACTGCCGGGACGCCATCCGGATGCGTCGCAAAAAGGAAGTCGTGATGCGACTCAAACGATTCGCTCTCTTACTCACCGCCACCTCAATCGCCGTCAGCGGTTGCACGGCCAGCCGATATGGTTCATCTGCTCCAGGGTCCGGCGGCGGTGATTTTTCTGCGGGCGCAGAATACGATACCGATCCACCGATGCAGCAAAATCGAAGTCGGATGGCCATTCAGCCCCGTCCCGTTCCGCCAGCTCAGGGAGTGTCTCATGTACGAGGCGTCAGCTTTCTGACTGTGTTGAAGGGAAGTGACCACAACGATAACTGTTGTGATGACCCCAACTGCGCAGCTCCGGAAGAAGCGGTCTGCGTGCCAGACAAAGCGTGCGGCGAGAGTTTCTTTCAGCGGTCTCGATGCTGGTCAGGATTGTTCTGTCCAACAAAAAAAGACGCCTGCGTGCCGGAAGCCAATTGCGAAGAATCGTACTGCCAGCCACTGATCGAAACACCATGTGGTGACGAAGGCTGCACCGCAAAGTCGAGCAGTCCCTGTCGTCGGTTCTTCACCAGCTTCACGGGAAAGATGAAGAAGTTCTCGTTCTGTCGCCGCGGTTCAGCCTGTGGTGAAGGCTGCGTGGCTCAGTATTCACAGGAATGCGGAGACGAAGGCTGTGTGACCTTCGGCCGCCGCGAGCACAGCATGACACCACAGCAGAATGACGGCTGTCGAGCCGCATCGCCTCTGGCTGCACCACTGGCCGACCCATTTGTGGAACACGGCACTGTCGAAACGCCACCCGCTGGGGTGCCGACCGCCCCTCGCGAATTTGAAGGCGGCAAAGCACCCCACGAGCAACCCGTACCGCCTGCTCCTCAGCCTGTAAAACCCAATAATGCCGCACCACTGAATCCAGTGCCAAACGTTCCTAACGACCAGGCAATGGTAGAGCCTCAAGTGTGGCCGAAGCTTAAAGTCGACAATGTCCCCAGCGAGGAATGGTCGACACCACAATGGACTCAGCGACCGCAAACCGCCAACACGCATCCGACCGGTTGGCGTCGCCGATAGTTTGCTGACAGCCGGAACCAATTCTCCGGCCGATCACGACGCATGGCAAACGTCTCTGCGAAGCGTCGCAAGAACTTAAATCCGAATCGCTATCACGCTCGCTCGCACTTCACTGTGCGGGCGAGTTTTTTTGTGGTTCGCGGAGTGACCGGACTTCGCAGGGGAGGCCGTTCGCGAGAGAAACTCTACTGCTGCGGCAAACATCGCTGCAGCGTCATAAGGGCGAACGCGGTACCGTAGGCATCGTGATAGTCGTACAGTGGGTAGTCCCACCACGATCCGTTCTTCTCCTGCCGATCGAGCATCAATTTCGCGAGCATTTGCTGGAAGGGGGGTTGCTCAGAAGCCGGAAGCTGTTCAAGGCTTAACGCCGCGTAGTAGTGGCCGTAGTAGTAAAAATAACCAGCCACCTGAAACCACGCTTCATGAGGAACCGGCCGCTTGCGTCCGATGTCCAGCCAGCCGTTGCGAACATAAAGTCGCACCAGCCAACTCTTCACGACGTCGTCAGTGATCTTATCGTCTCCCCACGAACGCAGTGCGAGATTACAGCATTGCGTGCGTCCGAGACTCCCGCCGGGCCGATTGATCCCTCGCATCGGGCGAGTATTCAGGTACTCGCCATACAGATAACTGAAGTCGTTCTTTTGCTGCCGCTTCGTAGCCGCGATGGCTCGACGAACAATCCGTGCCGGCGGTTCGATACCCGCCGCTTTGGCCTCCGCAAAAGCGACCAGCACCGTCCCGTTGACAAAGCTGATCGAACTGGACGTAGGGCGCTGTGCCTGGTATCGAAAGTCGTAGTAGCCCCAGCCGCCATCGACAGATTCGTAGCGAGTCAGACGGTCGAACTGGAGTCGGATCAGCTCGTCGATCTGCTCGATCATTTCCGAATCGTCAGCATGCCGTTCTCTCATGCGAACCAACGCCTGAATGGAATAGGCGTGTCCCCAAACATTATAAATCGCGTCGCCAGTGGCTCGTTTCAGGTCCGGTAGATTCGCCAGCAGCCACGCTTCCGCTCGATCAAGTGACGCCGTCACATCGTCACGATCGCTGCCGGTTTCCAGTAGCGCGGATATGCAAAGCGACGTTGTGGCTGTGCGAAAAGCGTGATGAGCACCGGGGATCGGGGCATAAATGTTGAGAGATTTCGTTCGTGTGGCGGAACCCCACGACCCGTTTGCGTTCTGGTCCCGCAACAGAAATTCGATGCCGCGCTGCATGGCTTCGTTGATGGCCGCGTCAGACGGTGCGTCAACGTCAGGCAACTGAGGCGTGTCAGGGATGGACTCAACAGATTCGTTGTCGCCAGCTCGCGATGAGTTCACCAGCGCCAAGAGCGACAGCGCCAGAATGGACTTAAAAACGCAGTTATCCACGTGAAGTGCTTTCGTAGATGCGGACGTAAACCAAGGCAACGAGGGGGGAAGACGACGCATTATTCGGCGGCTGAGTTCTCCAACATGAGTGAGAAGCAACGTGTAGTTGCACGGAGCTACAGCCGAACGGACAACGTTACTCCTTTTTAGTCAGCTTCACTTCACAGGTTGTGCCAGGAACGATGTCCTCCGTATGCCCTTTGCGAATCGCTAAGACACAATCAAATTTGTTATTGGCGTGCGGGATTCTGGCCGCTTTTTTAACTCGAACATTCAGGCTGACTTCGCCAAGTGCGTTGGGCGTGGCTTTGCCAGTCATGCCAACGTTGACTTGCTTCAGCAACGCTTCTGTGAGTTCAGTACGAATCTGCAGTCGCCGGGGATTTGCCAGAGTGATCAAAATCTGCTTATCTGTCGCAGCAGATCCGGCTTCAAGGGTGCTCGGCTTGTCGCTGAGTCGCCCTCGCGTGAGTTGGCCGTGAAACGCAATTCCGTCGTGAGGTGCCGTGATTACAAGGCTGCGGCGTTCGGCCTGCATGGCCTGCAATTTTTCCGTTTGCTCGTGAAACTTTTCACGCTTCTGCTGCATGTCGAGTGTCTGTTTCGCTTTGGCGACGCTTAGCCCCTGTATCGCCTTCCGGAACGCAATTTCGGCGCGGGCCAGAGTGTCGTCCTGCTGCTTTGCCGTGCGCGGGATAGATTGTTCGAGATTTCGTTCGTGCTGGATCTTTGCGTTGTCGAGACGGAACTGAGCACTTTCGACCGCTTGTTTGGCTCGCTTCAGGACGATCTCTTCTGATTCTTCAGTGAGTTCATCTTCTTTGTACATCTGCTCTAACTGCTTCAGTTCTTCGGCCGCATTGTCGAACGAAGCCTGGCTGGATTTGAGACTGAACTCAGCACTCAGGACGCTGCGGTCCCGGTCGACTCGCACATAATTATCGTGCGATTGGCGAGCAGCTTTCCAGGCCCGTTCCGCGGCAGCCCGATCCAGTTCCTGAAGCTTCTGAAACTGCTCGAAGCTGAACTCCGCTGCTTCGAGGTCAAGTTCCGCCAGTTGATGAGCTCGCTCGGCGTCCCGTATCTGCTTATCGATGTCTTCGGACTCAAACGCTACCAATGTCTGCCCCTGCCGAACGGTGGCTCCGTGTGGCACGATTCTTCTGATCTTTAACGACGTCAATTCTTCTGTGTCGGCCGCCAATTCTGTCGCCTGCACCGCTTCGAAGACTCCGGTCATCGTGACTTCGTCCGGTTTGTCTCCTTCCTTCTTTTCGTCCTCGGCGAAAGTCGATGAAGCGATGAGCAGGCAGGTGCAGAGAGCGAACAACAATGGGCGTTGCATCGGGATAGGCTCCAGAGTGGTATCAGGTTCGGTGCAAAACTGGCGAAAGTCACAGTCAACAGCATACAGACCCCCGTCAGGTGAAAGCTCGCACAGATGTAGAGAAAACTTGGGCTGGGCATGAGTTAACCGACCGCGGTAGCGGCGAATACTGCCGGTACCGACGCCAAAATGGACGGCGAGGCGGAAGTCACTGAGCAAAGATTTTCGTCCGCGAGGCGATGCCTGAAAACAGACGCACGTCTCGCCGACTAATAATGAAGGAGAGCTATTCAGCTGCTCGTACTCCACGACTCTACTCACCGGACGTCAGCCGATGCAACCGAACTGCACTCATGCCGTCATGTCTCTGATCCTGACAATTGCCGTCCAGGGTTGTGCGGCAAACCGGGTGTTGCAGAAACCTTCGGTCGTCACCACCTTGCCCGCCGCCGAAGCTCCCGCGTTTTCACTGGCTGATCCAGACACTGGAAAAATCTCCACAGTGTCCCACAGTCCTGCCTGCAAGGTGACCATTGTCGACCGGCGGCAGGAGTTCGAGAAGCGGTACTATCCGGGCACCACGGATGCTCATCACTGGCGAGACGCGATGACCGTTCTGCCAATGGAAGCGTTTCGTCCGGACCTGGACAAAGCAATACAGCAGCAGGTGCAGAAGAACCTACCGAATGCAGCAGACTTTGATGCTATTGAGATCGCGGTAGGTGCGTTCCACGTCGCATTGGATGAACGCGAACGTGGCGAGAACCAATTGTTGTCGGACTACAAGAAGTGGGACGATCAGCGTGAAGAGGAAGAGGCCGCGAAGGAAGAGATACGCCTGCGTGAGCTGGAGTACGAGCGGAACGAACGCCAACGGAACGCGGAGTTAGGGTTGTCAAAATACAACGACGACACGGACGACAGCGTCGGCAGCTCGCTTATGAGCGCCGTGATACGCTCAGCGATTATCAAACCACTGAAACTTCGCCGCACACAAGCGGCTCGCGTGGAACAGCTCAAGGCCGCCCCACAAACGTTGCCGGTCAGCCTAACGGCAGGAAAGAAGTCGGGCTGGAATTGTCGGCTCAATGCAGTGGTGACCCTGCATTCAAAGACTGGTGAACCACTCGCCATTCCGGTCAGCGTGAGTTCGCATATCGCGCAAGACGATGCGGTGTCGGTGCAGGAACATGTCGAACAAGTCGTGGCTGACGCGTTGAAAATGTTCGGTAACAAGTTGCGTCAGCCGTCCTTCTGAATGCGCATCAAAAGGCCCCGCGTTGTAGAGCAGTCTACCTTTTGTTGTGGACGGTTCGGGCTCGTGGGAAACAGCCTTCGTCGTCACAAACGATTGCTCCGCGGCCATAAGTCAGCGAGATTCGCTGTAAGAACGCAGGGCTTCCACCGTATTGGATTGATAGCGTGCGATTCTATGCACTGGCTCGGTGCTGGTTATATCCGTTGTCAGTGTCCAGAGCCTGAATGCGTGCGGACATGACTTCCAGCGTATCGGCAATCAACTTTTGCTGTCGCACAACGTTGTCCAGGACTTCAGTCAGCGATTCCATCCTCAGACGGCTCGCCTCGTGATGACGCTGTAACAGGTTCTTCACCTGCTCCAGTTCCGTCGCCCCCGAATTCGCGACTCCCGGTTGAGTTGCAGCCTGCTGTTGCGTTGTTGCGGTTTTCGCGACCGCCGTGAGCAATTCGACGACTGCCTGGTCGGGTGTTCGAGTCAGTTCTTCAATGAGGTCAAATTGCTCATCCAGTTTTTCGACAAGCCGATCGGCAGCATTAGAATCATCGTGTGTGGTGAAAGCGGATTCGTCCAGCGTGATGCGATCTTCTTCCGCAACCATTCGAAACAGCAAGCGATGGTCTTCCAGTTCGACGAGGTCGCCGTCCAGTAGCAGGCTTTCCGTTGTGGGCGTGCCATTGACCAGCACCGGCGGATCGGTCACTCGCGACTGCAGCAAAACGCCGCTGCGTTCGACAGTCAGCACGGTATGGATGTCCGGAATCGTGGCGTCACCGAGTCGCAACTGACAGTGCGGCGCGCTGCCGATTCGGAACTCGCCCAGGGCAATGGGTTCAATGGGTTGTCGTCCCGTTGCTGAGGCAATCCGGAAGTAGCCGACAGTGTCGTTTGGATAGATTTGGCCTGAAAAACTCACAGCGCCCTCCATTGGCGAAATTGTGCCACTCTCGTCCGGTCTTCAGAAGTTGAAGTACTCCGCGCGCAAGACTGCTCATTCAAGAAATCGACACCATCCGACAATTCGCTGAGACGTTTTTGGAAATTCAGTCAAGTTCACCGCGACGGATTGCGCAAACTTATTGCCTCAGGCAATCGGCTTCCTTCTGCGCGGCGGATAAGGCGCGTTCAGTGGCCGTGTTGTTTCCTCCGCCGGTCGCGAGCGGCACATTCTGCCGATTCTGAACGGATGGGCTCCACGGCGAAAACCCGCGCATGGAAAAACCCGCAATCCCAGGGGATAGGATAACGGGCTTGTTTAATGCAGGGCCGAACTCCGCTGCGATTCAAAGTTGCCGCGTCGAAGGTTTTCTGCTTCAGCGGCTCAGTGGCAACCAAACACGCGATCTGAGCAGCCAGTCGCCGGTGGTCCTTAGTACCTGTTGTAATACGGATTCATTGACGGAAAGAAGCGGTAATAGTTGCGTCGCAGCGACGGCCGAATGAAGTCAAACGGATACGGCATGATCGTCGGCTGAGATGGCTGAACGACAACCGGTTGATTCTTTGGCGATGTTCCGTGATGCACGACCGTCTTGTGACGTGCATTTCCTGTCAGGATTTCCATGGCAGAATCATGCCGGTACGACGGGTTCACATCGTACTCCGCTCTGTTAAACGGAATCGACTTGTAGATGCGAGTGTAGTCGGCCGCGTTGGCCGTTGCGTGACCGCACGTCGGACAGCCTTCACCGGCGGCAGCCTGACCTGAATCGGCCGGAGCGGCAACGGAGGAATTGGCTTCTGAAGCATCCCTGACTTTGTGCGCCGGAACGATTTCAATAGTCCATTCCGCGTACGATGAATCGGCCTCCAGCGGAACGGCCACGGCATTTTCTGGTGGCAACGCTGGTGCCGGAGTGTCCGGAATAGGCGTCAGTTCAGCACCGTCCTGTGCCTGCACCTGGCCGCTCATGGCCGCCAGCGCAACAACTGCTATCCACGCCGCCAAACAAATTCGAAATCGCAAAGACATTTTCAATCCCCTCCTCAGTGAGTTTCATCTGACTGCGACGGACAACTGCCCAGTCGTGGTCGAGTTTTTGATCAGTTACTGAGGATGGCGGGGGCGATGGCCCAATGTCAATTATTCAAATGTCAAATTGTTTTGAATGCCGTCCGCGTTGTAAGGACAAATTATCATTCCGATTGTGCCGGTTTGTAGCCGATGTACACCGCTGCTATTCCGCCGGTCAACTTCCGGAACATCGTGCGTTCCAGGCCGGCTTCTTCCATGATTTCCGTCAACTGGCTGCCGTTAGGAAATTCCGAAACCGATTGAGGCAGGTACTCATAAGCCGCCTGCCGATTGCGGACCAGCAACTGGCCCATCTTCGGCAGAATGTTGCGGAAGTACCATTGGTACGAGCGGCTTAGTATCCGGTTGTCCGGTAACGAAAATTCCAGCACGACGACTCGCCCACCAGGTTTGCACACGCGAGTCATTTCAGCCAGACCACCGATCGTGCTGGCCACGTTGCGCAGGCCGAATGCGACGGACACAACCTGAAACGTATCGTCTTCGAAGGGCAGATGCAGCGTATCTGCTTCCATGAAGACAACGTCACGTTGCTGGCGTTTCTTCTCCGCCAGTTTCAGCATGCCGTGAGTAAAATCGGTCGCGAAGACGGGCGTTTCGGTCCCGGCTTTCTTGCGCCATGCGAAGGCCAGGTCACCAGTACCGGTGCAGACATCAAGAATGGGATCACCATTTTCCGGCCGCGCAAGGCGGACCGTTTTCCACCGCCAATAGATGTCGGTGCCGCCGGACAGAAAGTGATTCATAAAGTCATAGCGCCCGGCGATTTCGCCAAACATCTGGCGAATTCGACTTCCGGACTTATCAACGGGCATTCATTACTCCGTGTCGCAATAGCTAAGTGCCATCAGGCAGTACGCCGAAACCAGATTGGGGTCGCCTTCGTACCAGCGGTCAGCAGGGTTGATCCAACTTCCGTTAGGTCGCTGCAGTTCGCTTAGTCGCTGAGCCAATTCGGCCTTCCACTCATGACGGACACCTTTGTCGTCGACGAATTCTTCGTCTCCCACGGCCGTCATCGTTTTGGCGAAGGTATGGAAATAGTAAAACAGGCCCTGTTGGCCCACGCCTGGATTTTCTTTGAGGGTGTAGTTCTTCTGAATCCATTCTTTTGCCGCTTTGACTCGCACGTCGCCGTCATCCAACCCGGCATAGATCAGACTCTTCAAACCTGCGTACGTCATGCTGGCATAAGACCGCAGCCCGCCGTCATCGGTGACGCCCGCCTTGGATTCACCACCAGCCGCCGGAGTATAATAGAATCCTCCGTCGTTAATCTTGCCGGCGAATTTCGTATCGTTGTGCGACGTTTCCAGGTTCTGACTACGCGACACAAAGACAAGAATCTTTTGCATGGCGGGGTCGTCTGATTTCACACCTGCTTCTTTTAGCGCTTCCATCAGGAATTGAGTGTTGGACATGTCCGGCCGTTGATGACTACCGTAGCCGCCGCCGCCCCAGGATGGATCCGACGATTCAATCCCCTCGCCCTGATCCCACTGCAACCCACGCAAAAACTGTTCGGCCTTTTTGATCTGGCCGTCATAGTGACCATCTTCGTTGGCCTCAGCAAAGGCCATAATCGCGATACAGGTTTCGTAGTTGCGATGCAGGCTGCCGGTTGCATAGATGCCGCCATCGGATTTGACATGAGACATTAAATTGGCCAGCCCGGCTTCAACCATCGGATCGTCAGCTGTCAGCCCGGATCGCAGAAGCGATGTGGTCACTAACCCCGTAACGCCGACGAAATCGTTTTTGGTCCACGAACCGTCGGGGCCTTGAGTCACCCTCAAAAACTGAAGGGCTTTCTTCTGCATTGAGGCGATGTCTGGCGATGCATTGGCGTCGTTTGACTGTACCGCCGCGCCAGCCTTCGCCGACGATTGACTTTCGTCAGCCGCAACCGCGACAGAAAATCCAAGAAGTGTGATGAGGGTCAGTCGAAACATTGATGACTCCCGTTTTGTGAACCTAAAGATTGAGTTGATCGTCCGAATACATTCTACACCAGAACCCCGACGATCAATGCCCGAAGCGGTTGCGGCCTGCATATTTCCCGGCGACGCGATTGCTGCGCCAAGGTAATTCAAAACTGGCATGAAACTTTTTTGTGCCGACAGTGAGCCCGGATTCGCTATTATTAGAGCGACAGCCTGCCGCAAAAACCCTCAGGAATACGAATCTATGACGCATCGAACAATTGGGAAAGCGGGCCTGTGGCTTGGTGGCACATGTATCGTGACCGGAATGCTGCTGGCCGCCAGTCAGCCTCAAACATCAGCCAGCGCAGATAAGCCATCCGTGAGAACAGACTCACACCCGCTGCAATCGTTCAATCCATTGATCGGATCGTGGCGTGGTGTCGGACAACTGAAGCGAGGGTCTCAAAAGGGTGCATGGATCGAAAAGGCGACTTGCGAATGGAGTTTCGAGAACAAACAAACGTCCATTGTGTTGAAGTCTGACAAAGGCCGGCAGTTCGAAAACCTGGCACTCAAATGGGACCAGCCGAACAAGCAACTGCTTCTGCTGCAAACCGATGGCGACACTGTTCACGAATACCGAGGCACGATGCCGGACAAGTGGCCGGACCGGATTGTCCTGGTCTCACCACCAGATGCAGACGGAGTCAGCCGTCGGTGCACGATCCAGCAGCTTAGCGACATTCGAGCTACGCTACTGTTCGAACAGCAAACGTCACCCAGCGGAAGTTTTCGCCGAGTCGCCGGCATCGGCTACACGCGATCAGGCGAAAAACTGGCCGAAGCAGGAGGCAACCAGCGGAAGTGCATCGTCACCGGTGGACTGGGGACGATTCCAGTATCGCATAAGGGCGAAACATTTTACGTTTGCTGTCAGGGCTGCGTGCAGGCGTTCAACGATTCGCCGGATGAAATCATCTCAGAATACCGAGCGTCGCTGACAACGAAGAAGAAGTGAACAAAACGCGACGAAGCCCGACTTTTCGAAAAGCCGGGCTTCGATTCACATCTGCTCTAACAACATTCAGCGCCGATTAGTTAGCCGCTGGCTTCTTCTTGCCAGTAAACTTCTTGATGCCCGAAATGGCAACAATCTGGCCCTTGTCTTTGTCAAACTCGGCTCCCAATTGAGCCACATACAAATCGCCGTCAGGTCCGAACGCACACGAAACAGGTCCGTGCAGTTTCTCGCCGATCACGCGAACTTTGGCGTCGTCGCCTTCCTTTGGCAAGTTCACTCGTGCCAATCGACCGGCCTTAACTTCCGTCAAAGCCCAGTTGTTGTCGACTACGACCAGCGACTTCGTTTCAGGAATTTGGGCGAAGCCCATCGGATCGGTCAGGCCAGGCAAATTCCATTTCCTGACGACTTCCTTCTTCTTCACATTCCACTGAACAATCAGTCCGTCATCTTTGCCGCCAGCTCCGGAATACAGTGCCAGAATGCTGTTTTTACCCCAAGGCATCGTGTCCATCGGTGAGTTGATTTCGATGCCTGCGTCATCGGCTGAAGCCAGTCCGCTTAGTTTCTTGCTGGCGACGTCGACAGAAAGTACCCACGTCTTCGCATCCGATCCCTGACCGGCCACGTAGACAGTACTGCCGTCTTCCGAAACGCTAAGCCCTGTCAAATTGCCTTCGCCGTTGTCTTTGTCGTCGTCAGAAGTCGGCCCAACACTGTTGGTCGCTTTGCCGCTGTCGACCGTGCCGGCAGCATCGTAGAACACAACGGTCTCTTTGCCGTCGCCCAACCCCGCGTTTGTTACGGCGAGCGTCTTATCATTCACCCATACAGACGATAGTGGTCCAAGCTTGAATCGCTTCGCGCCAGTTTCGGCGTCGACCTTCCAGTACTCTGTCTGGAAACCAGTAATATACTTTTCAGCCTTGCCGTCCTTCACCAGCAAGACCTGGCCGTTGCCGGAATCGCAGACGGTCAACACGCCAGACGGGCTAAAGCTGACGGACGACGGATTGGTGAGTCCACCAAGGACAAGGCGGCCCGAGAATTGTTTTTTCAGACCAAGGTCAATGTCCTCAGCAGTTGCGGTCGTCGCGACGCCAGCAACGAGTAACGTGGCAAGAAAAGAGCGGATACGCATAAGAATAATTCTCCTTGTTGAATTTGGGTTATTGAGTCAAATCGGTCTGCCGTAGATTGCAGCCACTTATGCCCAAGTTTGCAAGCGGGCGCAGCCCTGGGGCGGGAACGTTTACGTGCAATCGACAGATTGTGGTCTCAATTTCCAATACTGCGAACAACGCTCGTTTTCGTTCAAAACTGAACACTGTAAGCGTTTCCAACCTTCAGCTCGGCAGTGCCGGGCAGGAATTGAGTCCACAGCGATCCGCCTCAACGGGAAAAATAAAGATCCTGTGAAATCGAACTTCGCCGAGGCTGAAGAGGCATCCGCTTGTTGAAAGTTGCGTTCGCGCATGACCTTCGTACAATCAGGTTCCCACCTTCTTTCCCCACACTTCCCGCCAGTCGTTGAAAGCCACACGCGATGAGACACTCCAATTCCTGCCTGCTGCGCGTTTTCCTCCTGTTCGCGTTTGTGACGACCGCTGCAACGTCCGCAGCGGCTAAATCCGAGTGGCAAGCGGGTGTGGCAAAGCGAGTGATCACGCCGCCACAACCGATGTGGATGTCCGGCTACGCAGGGCGAAAGGGCCCGGCAGAAGGAAAGCTGCACGATTTGTGGGCGAAGGCTTTGGTCCTGCAGAGTCCTGACGGCGAACGGCTGGTCCTTGTGAGTCTTGACCTTGTCGGGATCGGCCGCGACGTTTCTCAGGGGATTTGCAAAAAGCTGCAGGAAACGCACAGTCTTCGCCGTTCGCAGATTTCTATCTGCACCTCGCACACTCACACCGGCCCCGTTGTTGGCCGAAATCTGATCACGATGTACAGCCTTACTGAGCAGCACAAGTCGCTGATCGATGAATACGCTGTCTTCCTTCAGGACGCAGTCGGCAAAGTCGTTGCCGAAGCCTTCAGCAATGTTCAATCGGCCAGCGTCAGCTATGGTCTTGGCAAGGCGACCTTCGCCGTCAACCGGCGTAACAATCGTGAAGCGGACGTTCCGATGCTGCGTGAAAACGGCGAACTAAAAGGCCCTGTCGACCATTCCGCTCCCGTGCTGGCTGTCAGAAATGAAAAAGGCGAACTGTCGGCTGTCGTGTTCGGCTACGCCTGCCATGCGACAGTGCTTGGCCTGATGGAATGGTCAGGCGACTGGCCAGGATTCGCTCAGATTGAAATCGAAAAGCGACATCCGAAAGCCATTGCCATGTTCGTCGCAGGTTGCGGCGCCGACCAAAACCCGCTGCCACGACGTACTGTTGAACTGGCGCAAGAATACGGTCAACAAATGGCGACGGCTGTTGACAAAGTGCTGGCCGCCGACATGAAGAAGGTGAGCGGAGGGCTGACGTCTACCTACAAGGAAATCGACCTGAAACTCGCCACACTTCCGGACAAGGACACGATCGAAGAAGACACAATGTCTTCGAACACCTATATCGCCGGTCGAGCTAAGCACTTGTTGCAGATGATCGAAGAGAAGGGCTCGCTTGATCAGACCTATCCGTATCCGGTCCAGGTCTGGGGAATCGGCAATGATGCTCGCATGGTGGTGCTGGGCGGGGAAGTGGTCGTCGACTACGCGAACCGGCTTCGCGATGAGTTCCCGGAAAAGGACCTCTGGGTCGCAGGATACAGCAATGACGTGATGGCCTACATCCCGTCCAAGCGAGTCCTGTTGGAAGGCGGCTACGAAGGCGCAACCAGCATGATCTATTATGGCCTACCAACCGCCTGGTCGGAAAACGTAGAAGAACACATCGTCAAGACAGTCCACGAATTGGCGGATGCGCTCGACAAGTAAATAGAATGCGTTGGTAGCACTTCCGCCAAATAATGCGGACGACAAGAAGCCAGCCCCGTTTCCTGGCTCTGACTTCAATACTCAGCAGTGCGTAGGCCGGACCAAGCGCAGCGCCGTTCCGGCAACGCTGCAGAATGGGCTCACGGTTTCTCCCGCACCCGCCGCCGGAGCGGTGTCGCTTCGCTCCTTGATCCGGCCTACTGCTCTGTTGAGAAACTGTCCTGCGATTGTTTAGCAAATGAAGTCGCCACGATTCTTCCACCGGAGGACGCAGAACCGCTTTGGCCAACTGTGTTCGGGTACTCCCAATCCGAAGCCGGAGCAACAATGGCGAGCAGCAACAAGGTGGCTGTGTACTTCATTAGAGACCTTCGTGTGTCGTTGCTGGCTAACGCTTAACATCACCGGACGCGGACCAGTTGATGTGATTTGCAAATTGCGGCACCGGCCGCGTTCCGGTGCATATTTTTGGTACGCCTGGCATGGCGTGTGTTTTATGGGGTGCAAGTCCCCTGTACGAGAATGGAGGTCTTGTGGATTAATGGTACATCCATTGAGCTGCTTGAATCAAGTACGAGACGAGGGCAACTGCGGGGAGGTAACGAACCGTGGGGAGGAAGCCTGCGAATGCGCCGTTAAGCTGACACTCAACAGTCGTCGTCAGTCGCATCTTCGTCAAAGCTGCGAGGTTACGAACAGAAATCGGATACAAGGCCGGTGCGGACAGGTGAGTGAGCCAATCATCACGAAACCGTCTCCGTTCATCCGCATTGGTAAATCCGGAGCTTGTGCAGCGAAAGTCACACGCCTTATCCAGGGAGATCCGTCGTTCGTATCTGTTAGAAGAGCTTGCTCAAAGGCAGAGCGATTCGTGGTCAACACGTTTCGTGATCGACGGAAGTCAGCAGAGGTCGTAGTACTGTTTCGTCACACACCACTGACGACAGGAAGGACCGAACGATGAATTCCAGGGAGGAGTCTTCGACCAACTCGACACGAGGTGGGTGGTCTGCTCGGCAGACAAATCCAGTTCCCCGAACGGGGATGACCGCGTCGGCGTCGGACAAGCAGCCAGCCCTGAACGACCGTGGTTCCACGGTCGAACGTTTGTTTCCAGAGATGATGATGGAAGCCGTCGTTGATGAATCCAACATGGAACGCGCCTGGCAGAAAGTCCGGTCGAACCGCGGAGCCCCTGGCCCCGACGGCATCACGCTGGATGAATTTCTGACATGGTTCCGACCACGCTGGGAACTCATCCGACGACAGCTTCTCGACGGCACGTATCGACCTTCACCGGTGCGACGCGTGACCATCGACAAGCCGGATGGCGGCACACGGCAGCTCGGTATTCCGAACGTGCTGGACCGCGTGATTCAACAGGCCATCCTGCAGATTCTGACGCCCGTGTTCGATCCGCACTTCAGCGATTCGAGCCACGGGTTTCGCCCCAACCGATCCGCTCACGGAGCCATGCAACAGGTTCAGCGGACGATCAAGGCAGGCGGCAAGTTCGTGGTGGATATGGACCTTTCAAAATTCTTTGATCGAGTCAACCACGACGTGCTGATGAACCGAATCGCTCTTCGCGTTTCGGATTCACTGCTGCTGAAACTGATCGGCCGTTACCTGCGAGCGGGCGTGATCGTGGACGGCGAACTGCAACCGAGTACCGAAGGAACGCCACAAGGTGGCCCGCTGTCTCCGCTACTTGCCAACATCCTGCTGGATGATCTGGACAAGGAACTGGAACAACGCGGTCTGCCGTTCGTGCGTTACGCTGACGACTTCGTGATCTTCACGAAGTCTGAACGTGCCGCGCGTCGAGTGTTCCGATCGGTGCAGCGTTTTCTGACCGAACGTCTTCGTCTTGTTGTTAACGAAACGAAGAGCAAAGTGGTGCCGTGGCAGGAACTTGAGTTTCTTGGGTTCTGTGTTCGCGGTCGCTACTTTCGGATCAGGCTGAGTGACAAATCGCTTCAGCGTTTCAAGCGTCGCATTCGAGAACTCACCGGTCGCAGCTGGGGAGTTTCGATGGAACGTCGCTTGAGTGAACTGCGAAGTTATCTTCGCGGCTGGGCGGGTTACTTCTGCCTGGCGATGGAGTTGAAACTGTTCGATAGGCTCGACCAGTGGATCCGTCGTCGGATACGCATGTGCTTCTGGAAGCGGTGGCGACACGCTCGCACACGCAGCCGAGAACTCGTGCGTTTAGGGGTTCCCCGTCGACAGGCGATTCGTCATGCGAAAAGTCGCAAGAGCTACTGGCACATGGCCAAGACCATCGCCAGCGGTGTGGGCTTTACGAACGCGCTGCTCGTGGAATTGGGTCTATTAAGCCTGAAACACCTCTGGAACGAACTGGCTCCACTTCGTCGAACCGCCTGATGGGCGAGTAGGATGGCGTCTTTCGGGTTTAGGATGCGGTTTGTGTTCCCTGTTGGCCACCCGTTTCCTCTGGTGGTGTCACAATATTTTATCCGTGTCCGATTGTACGCTCAACCCCTCTCAGAACCGGACGTGCGCCGTTAACGCATCCGGCTCCCGACCATCACTTGTCACCCGGTCATCACTTTGGCTGTATCGCAATCAGGTCAGTCAGCTTCGAAGGAGATGCCAGGGGAAAGCGAGCTATGTACGCATCGAACTGAGGCCAGGTCTTTGACTTCCTCTGCGAACGACGATTGAGCCAGCGGAAGGCCAGCTGCTTTGCTGCCTGGCGGAATTTCATCAGTTGGGACCAATTGTCATTGATTCCATAGTACTGATAATGGCCACGCAGCTTCGCATTCAACTTCGCCCAGACTTCGGACAAAGGTGTCGTCAGATTCCGTCGGAACCAATGCTTCAGATCGCCTACCTTAGCTCGGTATTTCTTACTGGCTGTCTTCCGTTTCGGCTTGAACTTTCCCGCACGACTCAGGCCGCAGTAATGAGTGAAGCCGAGGAAGTCGAACGTCGCGGGAGCCCCTTCGCCAAGACGCTGGCAATCGCGTCTCGCAAAGCGGCCGAACCGCAGCAGTTTAGTCTTCTCTTCGGCCAGCTCCAGCGAGTATCGGGCCAGTCGCTTCGGTAGCACATCCTGAAAGCGTCTCGCGTCAGACTCCAGTTCGAACGCACAAATGAAGTCGTCCGCGAAGCGGACAATGTACGATTCACCTCGCATACGCGGCTGCACATCCCGGTCGAACCATTGGTCCAGGACGTAATGCAAATACACGTTCGCTAATAACGGTGAAAGAACCGAGCCTTGCGGAACACCTTCGTCAGTGTTACGGCGACGACCTTCGATCATCACACCGGACTTCAGAAAGCGCTGGATCAGGGCCAATAGCTTCGGATCGGAAATCCGCTTTTGTAGCAGTTCGAGCAAACGTTCATGACAAACGTTATCGAAGAAGCCACGGATATCCGCGTCCGAAATCCAGCTCACTTTCCGGGTCGCGATGGTTTGACCGTGCACACTTAAAGCCTGGTGGCATGACCGTCCCGGACGGAAACCATAGGAAGTCTCACAGAAGTCGACTTCGTAGATCCGTTCCAGAATCATCACGACCGCACGTTGTACGATCTTGTCTTCCACACTGGCGATACCCAGCGGTCTGGTCTTGCCATTCCCTTTCGGAATGTCACGACGAAGACTGGGCTGAGGCCGATACGCACCACGGTGTAATCTGGTTAACAGGTCGTGCAGGTTGTCCCGCAGATTCGACTCGTATTGATCCACCGTGACACCGTCGACTCCGGGTGCCTTGCCTCGCTTGAGCTTGCGAAACGCATACCACAGCAACTCGTAATTGAGCAGCGAAAAGAGGTTGTTAAACGCCTCTTCAGAGTACGTTTCCGCGCGTTGGGTGATGCGATCCAGTCGATCAAGCACCGGTGATCCGCCACTGAGTGCGGTCGGTGTATCGCTGGAGTCGCGTGATGGCCTGGCGGCCTTCCCTGCACCCGCATTACCGGGCTTCAATTCACGCGATTGGTCTTCGCGCTTCAACGGTACTATGCCGCCATCCGACTTCCCAGAGTCGTCTGCACTCCTTGCCTTTTCAGCTTGTACGTGCATACTCGTTTCGTCGTGATTGGACGTCACGTCGAACAAGAACAGCTGGGATCTCACTGGTTGCTTCATTGGCATCATGTGTAGCGCGATCGTGGCCTTCGACCCCGGGTCTCCGAGCTTCGCTCGCCAAAACGCGAAACTCAGTGTTGCCTTTAGCAGGTCCGAATGCCTGGGCAGATACCGAGAAAACATGCATTTCGGGGCTCAATACCATTCACGGTTTGGGCGGCCAGCCCAGTCCATTCGTCCTCACTACCTTTCTGTGTACGCTTCAACGCAACTGTTACCAGTGACGCTGCAACACTCGATACCGGGCCTCAGGCTAAGAGTTACCCGGACGGGATTCGCACCCGCTTGTCAATAAACCATTTCCAGTTCGCTCCGGACCCGCATGTCAGGTGGTGTGGGGAGGGTCACCGGAAACGGTGGCTCTTACCCGATTTAGCTGGCCGCTTCAACGTTGACGCCAGAGATTCATTGCTGGCCGCAACTCAGGGTACGCCTCATGAATGAGAGTGCTGACCGCGACCCACCGCGACGCCTTGATTGCATTGCGAGAAGGATACACGGACGTTTCCACGCCGACAATTCTTGATTTCTCGACTGCCCAATCTTCAATCGACGTTTGAAGGTCACCGATTCGCCAGACGCTGCAACCACTGATGCCGCCGAGATCACGGGGGAATTGTGCCGCATCGCCGTTGAGTTTCGTGTAGTTCACCGGTTGGCCATCAGGATCAGTAATGTCGTGCGACGATCCGCTAAGCAATATGTGAAGTTCGTCCTGGTAGTTGCCAAGACCGTCAGTCACACCGTCAAATCGGTATGTGGTGAATTGAAGTGGCTTGAGTTGAACGCTTGTGTTGGTGTCCGTGGAAGTTGACGCCCAGATTGCCGGGTAACCAAACAGTGTGTACACAGCGGTGTCTGGCTGATCGTCAAATTCGATGTCATCAACGCGCAAGAACGTTTTTCCGTCGAGTCGTTCGACCGAATCCTGAGGCAGGTGATAGATTGCAACATCGAGCGGATCATCAATGCTGCCGTATTGCCCCGCAGAGGTAACGGTCCAGTCATTCACGACTGGGATAAACTTCGACCGGCCAGACGATATCCCAAGCGAGCAGCTATGCTTTACGGCATCCTTGATCACATGGGCGGCCGTTACGACGAAAAAATGGTCAGCTATCGCGAACAACGTGCCAGTGCCAAATTGGAACACGGATTGATCGCGACCAGCAACGATGGCAACTGTGCAGTCCCAGGCGTGTTCGGGAATCTGCGGTAAAACGCGGGAGTTGATTGAACGCTGTAGCTCGGATTTGTCCATCGCGTTTATCTTGCCAGCTAACGCCTGCCGTAACCGGGCACGAACGGAAGGCTTTGATTTCAGTTGCCGCGTGAATGAGTGCTCCGGTTCACGGCTTTGTTCAAGTGAGCCGCTGCGCGGCGGGGTATTTTCTAATGGAGTCTGATTTGCGAATGTAGTGAAATCTTGTGCCATGTCTTTCTGATTGTTTCTTTCACTTTCAGGGAGACCATTTCATGTCACACGATCATTCTTCACAGAACGGGAACAACAGCAACTCGGACGAACAACGCAGTAACAACCAACCCACGAAGTCGCTCCGCGAACGGATGTCGCAGGATCTGCAGTTGCGGGGTATGGCGCAACGGACTCATGATGGCTACCTTCGCGAAGTTCGCAAGCTGGCCGGTCATTACCACACGCCGCCGGATCAGCTTTCCGAACAACAGGTCGCCGACTATCTGTTGTACCTGATCAACGACTGCGAGTTCGCTCCGGGTTCGCTGCGAGTCGCTTACAGTGGGCTCAAATTCTTCTACAAGTACACCGAACCGCGTGACTGGAAAGTGCTCACGAAGCTGCGTATTCCGAAACAGAAAACGCTGCCGGATGTGCTGTCCATCGACGAAGTTCACCGACTGATCGCCGCCGTGCGGCAGCCGCGCAATCGAGCCTACTTCTGGGCCACCTATACGCTCGGCCTGCGGATGAGCGAAGCGCTGAGTCTGCAGATCGGCGACATCGATGCCGAACGCATGCTGGTGCATGTGCATCGTGGCAAGGGCGCGAAGGATCGCTTCGTGACGTTGCCGCATTCGACGCTGCATGTGCTGCGCAGTTACTGGAAGACGCATCGCAATCCAACGCTGCTGTTTCCGCAGATCGGACGCACGAAGAAAGAGGGCCCGACGACGTCGCGGCCGATGGATCCGTCGACCGTGCAAGGCTGCATCAAGGATGTGGTCAGCGAGCTCGGCTTCACCAAGCAGGTTTCGATCCACACGCTGCGGCACAGCATCGCCACGCATCTGTTTGAGGCCGGCGTGTCGCTGCGCTGGATTCAGAAGTTCCTTGGCCATAAGAACCTGCAGACGACGCTGGTCTACCTGCATCTGACGGATCCGAAGGAAGAAGACGGTCGCAAGACTCACGACGATATCGCCGACGCGGGAACATTGTTCGACAACATGTTTCCGCCGCCCGGCGAACCACCTATCGGTCCTGACAACGATCCGCACCGAAATCGCAAGCCGCGATAGATGCCGACCGTTGCCGACGTATTGCGGCAGCACGGGGACGACTATCTGAAACAGTTCGGCGAACGCATGCCGTTGCAGCACAAGCGCGTGCTGAGTTTCATATCAAAGTGTCGCACCGGAGAACTGGGCCATCTGCGATACGACTGCGGCGACTGCCAGCGAACTCACTGGGTGGGACGCAGTTGCAACAACCGACACTGCCCGAACTGCCAGTCTGACAAGACGCAGAAGTGGCTCGCCGATCGTCTGTCCGAATTGCTGCCGGTGCCCTACTTTATGGTCACCTTCACAGTGCCCGAAGCGCTGCGGAAGGTCGTGCGCGCTCACCAGGACGTGTGCTATCGAGCGTTGTTCGACTGTGGCAGTCAGACGATTCACGAACTGGCGTCTGGAAAGCGGTTCGTTGGCACGAAGCGGATGGGCTTCTTCGGAGTTCTGCACACGTGGGGGCGAGACTTCACGGTCTACAATCCGCACGTGCATTTCGTGGTGCCCGGCGGTGGTGTTTCGGAAGATGGTTCGCAGGAGCCAACGGCCACGCCTCGGCGCATGAAACGCACCAGGTCAAGCGGCTCGCCACGCCATGGTCCGCCGGGACCGCCCGGCTGGCAGCAGTGTCCGCCGAATTTTCTGCTGCCGGAGAAGGCCGCGTCCACAGTCTTCCCCGCGAAGTTTCGCGATGCGGTTCGAGCGGCGGGGATTGAGGACGAATTTCTGGCCGCTGATCCGCGTGCGTGGACTCGGCCGTGGGTGATGGATGTCGAAGCGGTGGGCGACGGACGCGGCGTGCTGAAGTATCTGGCTCCGTACGTTTACCGTGTGGCGATCAGTAACAACCGCATCGAGTCGATGAATGAGACTCACGTGACCTATCGCTACACGCCGTCGGGGAAGAAGTTTTCGAAGCGTCGCAAAGTTTCGGGGCAGGAGTTTGTGAGAGGCTTTTTGCAGCACGTGTTGCCGCCGAACTTTCACAGAATCCGCTACTACGGTTTTTTGCACTCACACAGTTCGCTGAGTATCGACTATGTGCGGATGCTGGCGTGTTTCTACCTGGGCATGTGTTACATCCTGGCGAAGCGAGCCGTTGCGGAAGAACCACCGAAGCGGCCGATGGTGTGTCGTGAATGCGGCGGTGACCTGCATCTGGTGATGATCACCGATCACGTCGGCCGAGTCCTGTACGAACACCCGCTGCCGTATCTCGATTCCGGATGATGACGTTGTCACACCGAACGAAGCCGAGTCTTCGAAGCCTGTCGAAACGACAGGACGCCTGAGCCAATCGATCACGTAACCGTGGAGCAACCGAGTCTCTTAACGCTGCGCGGTGAGTAAATTCTGCACGAAACGAAGCAGAAAAACTCAGCCTTTCGCACCCAGCCGGGCTCCTTGAACAAAGCGTTTGAGCTTCGGCTCGACCAACCTGCATCGCCACCAACTCAAACAACAACATCAACCCCGCGACCAACCCGCCAACTACCATCGCCGCGAAGTCAAACGCTCATTAGTTATCCGACTCACTCGGTCTCTGTGACGTTAGGATCAAGTCGCCCGTACCTGTACGAAACAATTCTGCACTGTGTTCGCGGATGACGTGCTGCAATTGCTCAGACGTGCCAGTAAAGACCAATTGATTGTCACTGTCAACGAATGGCAGGCCGTCAGCCTCAAGGACCTGTCTGAATCGTGAACTGTCGCAAGCTGTCAGGCGAATCTGTTGATCGACGAATGTGCAGAGCGTGAAAAAGTGTGGGCGCAGTGTTGTTCCTGCGATCGCTGCATCGCGAATTCTTGGGTGCTGCAGATCGACGTAGAGGGAATCGCCAATCTTGATCAGTGTGCAGGTGAACGATATTGCCGCATCCTCTCGTCGGACGGTCATCGTGAAGCGTGAACCGCTCTCACTTGAGATTGTTGCAACGACGCCGTCGAGTGAACCGAAGGAGATTGTTGGCCGACGTGTTGTCTTTGGTTTAGCGGAATTAAGATGCCACTCGCCGACGACACGATCGGTCAGTACGGTCTCACCGTCTCCAGTGAGCGGAACCAGTGAAGATGGCTGGCTCGCACATCCCGCAACAATCAGCGGCAACAAATAGACGACCTGTCGCATCGAGCACCTCCGTGAGACTTCGGATTGTCGGATAACGATAAATAATTCACCCGGCGTTTTCTGGCGATGATGCGCAATCGCCGGGCTATTTCCAGACTGAGTTGAGTTTCTCGTGTTTTATGCCCACGTGCAAGCGGCGCGGCGGAGTTGCTGATAAAATCTATCCGCCAAACTTTGCCCGAAGGCACGGACGACTGTCTATGGCACCGGCCCACAAGATCCTTTTCAAGGTTCCTCGACCGGCGGTGTTGCCTCTGGACCTCGACCCAGATCGCGGATGATGCGGGCTTCTTTCGAGGCGTTGCCGAGGGCGTCGCCTTCCGATGTGACTCGGAAGCGGGGGATGCTACGGTCCATTTTGGTGAGGTGCTGTGAGACCTCCCGGAAGAGTGGTCTCAGCACCGCCGTTTGAGATTTCCGGTTGGCAATCGCACTCTGCGGAGCGGCAATCACTTCGGCGTAGTCGTTGATCACTTTTTCCAGTTCGTCCGCGTCCGCCGTCGACAGGCCGTAGGTTTCCAGAGTCGCTTCATCGGCGGAAAGAGCGGAACGCTAGCGGGACAGGACGGTTCTTGAACGGGACAGCAATGAGGCGTCTCGCAGGCCGCGCCAGCCGGATCGACTCGGATCGACTCGGGGCGACTTTAGTGGCGGCGTCTTCCTGTTCGGCGTCGTAGAAGCAGTCGGCCAGCGACTGGCCCATTTCATAGACGACGGTTTCCAGCTCGTCTTCCTCACGAGCCCTCCGGTCGGCTCGCCCCGTGATGTCGGTTTCCTGCTGCTGAGCCAGTTCTCGCAAAGCCGTCAACGAATAATTCGGACGACCGACGGCGGCATCGATGGCGTCAAGCAGGTATTGTCACGGTGTCGCCTCGCTTCGGTTGAAGTGCATGAGACGTGCGAGATATAAGTCGATGGTGTGGCGAATTTGGCGAGGGCAGGCAGATTCGGGGCCGCAATCGGCACTCCCCTGATCGGTCGGCTGAACGCCGATGAACTACGACCCTGCCGTGGCACGGGAGGGCAAAAACGCAAGTTGTTCGCAAGAACTGAAGAAGCGAAACCCGGATACCGCTCCATGAATACATCACTTGAGACGGATCGTTCGATATTGCAGTACTGCAGCATCCGGCAAGTCGTTTTTCGTGTGCAGTTCTGTACCGAACCGAAGGCTGTGAATCTATTTTGCCGCACGCCAGCTATCGCAGCCAACAGCAGCTTAGTTTCCACAATCGTTGGCGTGTGTTAAGTTCCAACGCCTTCCGTTTGCAACACTCGTAAAGCGGCGTCGATCGACGAATCTGCTGGTGAACCGGACCGACTACCTATGAGAACCGCCCATATCATTACTCGATTGATTATCGGTGGTGCTCAGGAAAATACGCTGTTCAACGTTGACGATCAGCACCACATTCATGGCGATGAAGTGTGCCTGATCACGGGACCGGGACTCGGACCGGAAGGCACTCTCGAAAAGCGTGCGATCGATCGAGGGCTGGACCTGCGTTTGCTGCCGGAGATGCATCGCAGTCTGCACCCATGGCGTGACTACAAGTGTTATCGAGCACTCAAAACGCTGCTACGTGAATTCAAGCCGGACATCGTTCACACGCACAGTTCCAAAGGCGGCATCCTCGGTCGGCGAGCGGCATTCTCACTGGGATTGCCGAGCGTTCACAGCATTCACGGAGCGTCGTTCCATTTCGGCCAGCCAAAGATTCTGTTCAACGCCTACCGGATGGCCGAACGAATGGCGGACAAGTGGTGCCAACACTTCATCACTGTCTGCGACAATATGGCGACCCAATACCTGGACGCCGGCATTGGCACGCCTGACAAATTCACCACCGCCTACAGCGGCATGGATGTCGACAAGTTTCTGAATCCGCTGCGTTCACGTGAACAGGTGCGAGCTGAGTTTGGCCTAACAGACCAGCACGTCGTGGTCGGTAAGATTGCGAGGCTGTTTAACCTGAAGGGCCACGAATACCTGATTGAGGCGGCTCCCAAAATCGTGGAAGCCGTGCCCACCGTGCGATTCCTGTTGGTTGGCGACGGCATCCTGAAGGAACAGTCTCAGCAGCGCATTGCCGAACTTGGCCTGACGGAGCACTTCATCTTTGTCGGGCTGGTGCCGCCCGATGAGGTTTCCAGCTACATCCATGCGATGGATATGGTGGTCCACACGAGTGTCTGGGAAGGACTTGCCCGAGTTCTGCCTCAGGCCCTGATCTGCGGCAAGCCCATCGTGAGTTACGACATCGACGGTGCGCCGGAAGTCTGCATCGACAACGAAACCGGATTTTTGGTCCCAGCTCGCAGCATCGAAGAACTTGCCCAAGCCATCGCGCGATTAGCGTCCGATGGCGACCTGCGGAAGCAGTTTGGCGAAACCGGACGGGCCCGATTCACTCAGCCTTTTCGCCATGAAGTCATGACCGAGCAGATTCGGGACGTGTACCGAAAGGTGCTGGACGATTATCACAGCGCATAGAAAAACCGCAGCTCTTCGCAAACTGCGGCTTCAATGTTTATTTCTGGTCAGCTGCGGTGATTCGCTGCTTTCAGCGCACGAACCTGCCGATTTCAGCCTGCAGGAACTGCTATGCGCAGGTCTTTTTCTTCAGCTTCGCCAGTCGTGACTTCGTGCGAGATGCTGTGTTTGAGTGAATCAGATTCTTCGCGGCTGCCTGGTCCAGTGCTTTCGCGACCTGAGACAATCGCTTGTCAGCCTCTTCGCGAGACGGACTTTCATCCATCAGATTCAGGAAGCCTCGAACGGTCGTCCGCAGCTCAGAACGTTGAGCACGATTCCGGATTCGACGTGCGGAACTTTGACGAAGATACTTTTTGGCAGCGCTTGTATTTGGCATTGACGATTGTCGTAAGTATAGACCATGTTTAGGTTTAGGCTTGTCAACCACCAACACGCGGGCGGGGCAATCCTTCAGAAGCGTCGCAGGCTACTTCAGAAAGCCGCGAGTTTCCACCCTGATCGGCCAAATGCCCCGGAAACTGGACGGAATTCGCAAGGGAAAGACTATCCGGAAACCGACTGAGGATTCGGATTGCCGCCGGAACGGAGAATTAGGTCCGCTTTCCGCACAACGGAGTCCGGAACTCCCGAACTTCGCATATGAGAAACCGTCCGATCAATGTCGTATTCGACTCGACGAATTTCGACTTCCCCGTCTTCAATGACCGCATAGGAAGCTCGCGGATCGCCGTCTCGCGGCTGGCCAACGCTGCCCGGATTGATCACGCGACAGCCGTCCAGTTGCAGATCCACGGGAATATGAGTGTGGCCGACACAGACGAAATCCACGTCCACATGAGCCAGCCTGGCCTGCCATTGAGTTTTCGCGTCCGCCTGGTCTGAGCTGCGTTCGCCCTCGCGGCCGTTTGCAATGTATTCGTCCATGGGGTCTCTCGGTGTCGCATGCACCAGCAGAAAAGAATGATCACCGATCGTGATGTGTTGCGTCACGGGTAACTGAGCCAGCCAGGTCAGGTGTTTGTCGTTGAGCTGCTCGAAATGAAGCGGACGCATGGAGGAAGCCATCTGGCGAAACGTTCCGCCAAGAGTCACTGAGACTCGCTGAGCGACGGAATGATCGTGGTTACCACGCACACAGTACGACGCATTCTGCTGAACCCAGTCGATGCACGCCGCCGGTTCCGTCGCGTAATCGACGGCATCGCCCAAAAAGATGCACTGATCAAAGGACTCATCGATCGCCGACAACGCGGGCCAGTTAGAATGAATGTCAGCGATCAGCAAAATCTTCATGGTGCTTATCTTAGGCTGCGAATAAGACGATGGCCGGGCTACCGCTGCGGCACGCGGCGCTTATTGTCGTACGTATTCTGAGTCAGCCCCTTCGGCGGAATCCGGTGCTGCGCAATCCGCTCTCGAAGTTGTCCGGACAACTCCGCGATTGTCTTCTGGTGAGCTTCCGACGACGCGAGGTTCTTCATTTCGGCGGCATCGTTCGAATGATCATACAACTCGACACCCACCTTTCCGTCGTCACCCCATTCGGTATAGCGGTAGCGGTCCGTCCTCAGACTGTAGCCGTTTTCGTACTGAGTGAACGCCGATTTGCGGGCCGTGGCGGCTGGATCTTTTAACGCCGGTAGCAGGCTAACCCCTGCAAGGAATCCAGGAGCCTTCAACCCCGATAGTTCCGCCAACGTGGGGTAGAAGTCGACCATTTCGGCAAACGACTTCGTTACGGTGCCCGTTGCGGTGATTCCGGGGCCGGCCATGATCAAGGGCACTCGAGCCGCGTTTTCGAACAGAGTTGTCTTCTGATAATGGCCGTGCTCACCCATGTGATAGCCGTGATCGCTGGTGAACACGATAATGGTATTGTCCGTCAGGCCAGCCGCATCCAATGAATCCAGCACTCGGCCAAGTTGAGCGTCCGCAAACGTAATCGATGCGTAGTACGCCTGAATGGCTTTTCTGGCGAGCTCCGGCTTCAGGTTGTTTTGCTTCTTGCGCGTAAGCGACTTCCGGGCTGGGGCGGGAATGGTCTTCAGGTAGCCTTCGGGAACTGCAGGCACCTGAATTTTGTCTCGCGGGTACATGTCGAAGTACTTCTTCGGCGCGACATAGGGCGTGTGAGGTCGGTACAGACCAACAGCCAGGAAGAACGGCGTGCCGTTTTTCGCGAATCGCTTCAGCACCTTGTCTGCTTCCAGCGCGGCGATGCCATCGGTTTGTTCGTCGTCGGTTCCGTCAGCAGCCAGCCAGCTAAGAGTGCCGCCGAATGAACCTGGAATCAGGCTGAAGATTTTGTCTTCGTCATGAACGTCGCGGCCTTCCGGATTGATGGTGTTGTTCCACGAATAAGGATCATCGTGGCCCGACGTACCAATGTGCTTTGGCACGTTGTAGTGATAGATCTTCCCAATGCGGGTCGCCATGTAACCGGCGTCGCGATACATCTGCGACATCGTGTTGACGTTCGGCAGGTGCTCGCGAATGTAGATCGAATTCCGCCGCACCAGAGTCTGGTCGGGATACAGACCACACATGAAGGATGCTCGACTTGGCCCACAAAGCGGATACTGACAATACGCTCGTTCAAACCGCACACCGCGTGCCGCAAGTCGATCGATGTTGGGCGTCTTCACCAGCGGATGGTCGTAGCAACCGATGTCGCAGTTCAGGTCGTCGCAAATCAGGAACAGCACGTTCGGCTTTTCTGCGGCGGTCGTAAGTGTTGCCGGCAGGCACAAAAAGCAGATCGCAACGGCCAAGACGATGTGTCGCATATTTGACTTTCCGAAAAATTGAACCGCAGGACACAACTCAAGCAACCCTGTTTTGAAAATTCCGCGCAAACAGCGTACAACACTACAACCGCAGGGCAAGTCACGGATGCGATTTCAGCTGTGCGGGCCCCCTCGGTTTGATCAACAAGATGCCAGGAGAAGCTGCCATGAGTCCCAGCGAAAAGAAGAATACTGAAACCGCAACCTTCGCAGGCGGGTGCTTTTGGTGTACCGAAGCGGTTTTTGATCGCTTGAAGGGCGTGAGCAAGGTCACGTCAGGATACACGGGCGGCCAGGTCCCCGACCCAACATACAAGCAGGTTTGTGAAGGCACGACAGGTCACGCTGAGGCCGTCCAAATCGTCTACGACCCGAAGGTCATCACATTCGATCAACTGCTCGACGTCTTCTTTCACACGCACGACCCAACCACGCTCAACCGGCAGGGAGCCGACACGGGAACGCAATACCGGTCCTCCGTGTTCTATCACAACGAAGAACAGAAAACGGCCGCGAAGAAGGTCATCGACGCATTGAACGCGGCAGAAGTATTAGACAACCCGATTGTCACAAAGCTGGAAAAGCTCGGAAAGTGGTATCCCGCCGAAGACTACCACCAACAGTATTTCGAACTGAATGGTCGCCAACCGTATTGCCAGGTCGTGATCAATCCAAAGATCGCAAAGTTCCGCAAGCGGTACAAAACGATGCTGAAGGACGAATAACGAGCAGAACAGTGGCGAAGCTTGAGCGGTGATGGCAACTCACGAAAAGCCACTGCGACGTGCTGCCGACCGTCCAAACTGAAGACGGTCGGTCAGCGTCTGTGAGACCAACTGAAGCTCGTGTTTCGCAGGCTCCCGCTTAAACAGAGCGGAAACTGCCAGCGCAAACTGGGTGGCCAATCTGTTAAGCGTCGTTGCTCAAATCTCGAAATATTTTTCGCCGTCAAATTCGACGAACTCAGATTCTGGTGAATGATGGCCGTCACTTGTCGCAGAATCGACGTGCGACGACTCATCGGCCGCGTCTGTCGAAACATGGGACGCCGGCATCATATCCAACCACGATTTTGGCGTGAGTTTCTGCACGTCTTGGTCTGATGAAGCTTCGGCCGCTACCGGGTGTTCTGAATCCAATTCGCTGGACTCAGGCTGTTCGACATCCGAGACCAGTGCGGGTTCATCTATCGCGTTGGAGTTCGTGTCAACTTCAACTTCGCCGGCAGACTCCGGAGTAGCCGCAAGGTCCGCGGTGATCGGATTTTCAACAGCGTCCGTGTGATCAGTTTCTGTCTCGACGCGCTCTTGTGTCGCAGACGCATTCGCCGGAGTCTGGTCGGCCGCGTTGTTGTCGGTCACATTGGTTTCGGTTACGTTCATTTCTGCGTCGGGCGCGGTTGTGGCCTGTGAGTCTTCCGTGTCGGATGGCAACTTTGCGGCCGCATCACCGGCGTCTACTGGAGGCTCGACAATCAAGTCTTCGGTACTGCTCGCTGCCGGCGCGACAGCTGAACCGTGACTGAGGATGGCAGCCGATTCTTTCAGCTTCTCCTTGTTCTGCCAAATCTTGTAGGCCAGTTCGCCGCCTGAAGTGCAAGCCGCCAGGATCGACAACCAGGCAACAAAGCCAAACGGGATCAGCCCGGAGGACGCTGCAGCGAGGACGAACAGGCAGACCAGGCACAACGCAACACAAATTGTTACGCGAGTTGTGATGCCGCCTTTTTCCTGTCGCTTGGCATGATGAGCCAACGCACTTTCGGCAGATCTTGTCGACAACTGCCGAAATGATGCCATTTCATTTCGCAGTGCGTGCAGATCCACTTTCGGACGAGGTTCAGTCGGCTTCTTCGGCGCCGGCTCGGGGGGCAGTTCGGCCACCGGTTCGGGCTGAGCCATGCTTTCTTTGTACTCGCCCGACATATACGCATCGATGAACGACTTGGTCTGTCGCGGCGCGGCTGGTGGCTTTTCATCCTTATTCGCAGAATTTGATTTTGTTGTTGAAGGCTTCTCAGACTTCTTCGATAGCTCTGCGGGCAGCGTCTCGCCGGCACCGGTACGGCTGCGAGACAAGAGTTGCTCCATGTACTGAGCGACGAAGTCGTCCTCGCTCTCGTCTTCGCCTGCTGTGGCTGCGGCCTCCAGGTCATCATCGGTCGATGCTTCCAGCAACACGTTGTCCGCTTCAGAGAAGCTCATCGAAACAGCGGCTGCGGTTTCCTGGCTGTAATCGTCAACAGCAGCAAGTTCTTCACGGGCATCGGACTGCTCTGGTTCTGCAGCCGACACCGATCCAATTCCAAACAATTCAGCCAGCTCCGAACGAACCTGCGGTGGATTGTGGTCGTCGTGTGGTTCCCCGTCGGATTCAAATGTCGACGGAAGATTGTGCGCCGATTCGTACGACATGTCCGCTGGCGGTTCTTCTTCGTGAGCGGGCATCTCGATGGCAGGTGGTTCTGAAACAACATGAAGTTCAGCCCGCGCCATTTCCAGTTCCTGGCGAGCTTCCAGAAGTTCGCGGCGATGTGTCGCGAACTCTTCTTCCAACTGATCCAGCTTCCGCTGACGTTCGCGCAGTTCGGCTTCACGGTCGTCAAGCACATGCGTGCGTTCGTCCAGTTCGCGATGAAGTCGTTTCACTTCTTCACTGTCTTCCGCTGCCACAGCCTGCTGGTCATGAGCGGCCGCTTCGTCTGTCAGAGCCTTCAGCTGTTCATCCTGTTCCTGCAGTCGTTGTTTCAATTCGGCGATGAGTGCGATGTATTCCTGTTCAACGCCGTCGTCGGATTCCGACTGCTGTTCGATCAGGTTGCGAGCCTCTTCCAACTGCGCACTGAGATCACGGATTGAATTTTCGTATTGTTCGATCTGCTGCGTCTGCAATTCGTCCGACGGTCCTCCGCCTTCGTTGCTGGACGACAATTCTCCTTTGAGTTGTTCAATCTGCTGTAACAGATCGCTTTCGTCTGTGTTCGCGGAACCGTTTTGTTCAGCCGACTGCTCAACCGCATGAAGCTGTTCCGCAAGTTGCTGGCGTTCAGCTTCGAATTCCGACGCTTGCTGAAGAATCCGCTCTTCCAGTTCCTGCACTGTTGCGACCTGAGCCATCAATACTTCGTTCGCTGCTGCCAGAGCTTCGTCACGTTCTGCAATGGCCGCTGCGGCTTGCTGCTGATCCGTGCCGTCACCTTCACCGGCTGACTGCGACGCACTTTCTTCGGCCGTCAACAGGTCGTCCCGCATCCGTTCGAACGCTGTTCGCAGTTCTTCCAGTGCGGCCGCAATGTCGTCTCGTTCTGCAGTGACACGTTCCAGTTCGCAACGCGCTTCTTCCAGCTGCTCCGCCTGCTCATGGCTTTCCGCAACGAAGTGCGACGGCTGTTCTGCTTCCTGACTAACAGCAGTGGCGGCTTCTGCCTTGAGTCTCTTCAAGTTTTGCACGCGGTCGGCCATTTCTACATGCCGTGCTTCCAATTCGGCTTCCCATGCAGCCAGCTCTTCGTTGCGAGTGCTGGTTTTCTGTTCAGCCGCCGCCGTTTCAACTAGTCGATCCTGCTTCTCAGCTTCAAAGGCGTCCTTCGCCGCGTCAAGCTGTTCGATTCGCTCGTCCAGTTCAATGGTCGCCTGAGTCAGCGCATGAGCTTTCTCCTCAGATGCGGCGAGGTCCGCAGCGATGGTCGCTTCGCGTTCACTGAATTCTGAACGAACGTTACTGACGTGAAGTTCGTGATCCTGTTTTTGAGCTTCCAGTTCGGCCAATGCGACTTGCAGGTCGGTTTCCTGCTGCTGCAACTGCGTACGAAGTTCTTCGACTTCCTGCATCGCGGCGTCGCGTTCAGCACTGACAGCTGCTTCCGATTCAGCACCTGCGGTGGCGGCTTCTTCCAGCTGCGATTCAAGCTGCTGAAGTGCGGCATGCCGCGCCTCCACCGCCTGCTCACGCTCGGTAAGTTGTTCAGATCGGGTCGCCAAATCCCACTCCAGTTCGGCGGCTCGCTGTTCATGTTCGCGGGTTGCCGCTTCGGATCTCTGCTGTTGTTCAGCTTCGACTTCTGCGCAGCGCTGTTCGAAAGCAGCTGCACGCTGCTGCAGCTGAGCTTCCCGTTCAGAAGCCTGGCTGGCGCGTTGATCCAACTCTTCAGTCCGCTGATCGATTTGTTTCTGCCAATTCTGAAGCTGAACTTCGCGTTCCTTGAGCAGTCGTTGTTGACGTTCCGCCAGGTTCGGCTTTGCCGCTGGCCGTGCGAAAGAAGGGACAACAGGGACCGGCGGTGCGGGCGCATCGGACGCGCGACGTCCGCCCGGACGATTCGGCGGCGCTGATGCTGGCGACATCGGTCCGGCGGGCCTTGAGGCAGAAGGCTGCGGGCTGGCGGAAAAGGCGGCTCGCATTGTGGGCTTGGGTCGTCGATGTTCGACACGAAAACTGGCCGGACCAATGGCCAGCTTGTCGCCAGCCGCCAACGCGGCTTCAGATGCAACGGGCACGTCGTTTAAGTGAACGGGACTACTGTCGATTGGCTGTACGGTCACATCTCCGTTGGCACAGACGATTCTGCAGTGCTGTGGCGAGACGCCGTTTAGCAGCAGCCGGACCTTGTTCGACCGATCGCTACCGAATGTGAACTCACCATCTTTGGCCAATACGCGCGTTTCTTCGCCTGCGTCCCAGAGCGGAACCAGTGCGGTGAGCAGACTATTCTCCGACATGAGGTGCGGAGGGGTAGGTTCAAACGACATTTGCTTCTCCATGAGCGTCAACAACAAACTACTTCAATGGGGGGCTCGCCGGGATTTGCGGCTGTGCGGAACTGTGCCGCCTGTATTGAATATTCAGGGCTGCACCACGCGTCGACATTACGCAACCCATGATCACATACACCGGGAACGGAGTTCAGGACGGGACGACGTTGTCCGAGGACATCACATTCGGCAAATCCGGGGAACTCACTGATAGGCCGTATCAACTGTGCAGGTTCGCCAGCCTCAAAAACTGGCAGCATTCGCGTGTGCAGAAGAAACGGATTTCAACATTTGTACGAATTGTTCTTTACCGGCACGTGTTCCACGAAAGAATTCCGCCGATTCAGGAATGACGCGTGTAAACACGGCGAGTGGCTGCATTGCGAATTCGACATTGACGCCTGTTGCGCCTGCGATGTCGGGTAAATGCTTACTCTTTGCGTGGAAGGCCGGGCGTCTTTGGGAGTCAAAACGGGTTTCCCAGGAAACAGTCACGAATTCCGTTGAGCATTCGAAAAACGCGACCTAACGTTGTGCAACGTGTCGGCAATTGAGGTAATTTCAGCTCTGCAAAGGCCAGCTTGATCGCGGCGGAAACGCCGAACATCTGTTGACACGATCCCTGTTTTTTCACTATGAAAAGACGTCATACCCAGCGCTCGTTCAGCATCGGACAGGAACGGCCGTTCAGTCAGTTAGTTTGCCACTTCATGCTTCCCACCACTTCATCATCGTTTCTGCAGCGCGCGACCGGTCGAGCCGCTCACGTGGCTGCCTGCCTTTGTCTGCTGCTATTCGTTTCGTGGGGATTGCTGACTCCGGATCCACTGGCCGTGGTCAAGCGAAGTCCCTTCTCGATCCTGACGACGGTTAGTGACCTTTTGATGCACTTTTGTGTGTTTGGCGGATTTTCCATCGCCTGCTGTTCGCTCACAGCACGAGCCACCGATCCGCGAGTTCAGAAGGGCGTCCTGTTTTTGCTGATGGTGTATTCGACGGCCACCGAACTCATGCAGATCTACGTCCCTCGCCGGACCTGCGATCCGCTCGATGCAATCGCCAACATCGTCGGCATTGTGATCGGCGCAGCAATCGTCAACTGGTTCGTCAGCCGTCGGCCGCGATCCGCTACCGCGCTGGGCTAAGCGAGCAAATTGCTGCGTCCGGAAATGTCGCTCGGTTATTGCCAGGCTGAAGCCTCAAGAGCCTGGTTCTGAGGACGCGCGGCTCGCAGTCCGCTGTTCGTGATGCTGGAACCGAATCCGTCAGCAGGTTATGTTGCTGTCTCCGGCAATTCGCCGCTGCGAGATCCCGCCTGCACTCAAAGGAACGCCCCATGGCTCATTCTGCGCCGCGCCCCGTCGCCCCGCCTTCCCACACGTCGCGACGATCGTTTTTGAACGCGTCAGTAATGGCCACTGCCGCGAGCGCCGTTGCGCTGCCTGCGACACGAGCCGCCGTTTACGCGGCGGGTGACGACGTGATCAAAGTTGGACTCATCGGCTGCGGTGGGCGAGGGACCGGAGCCGCGAAGCAGGCTCTGCTGGCAGACCACAACGTCAAGCTGACGGCCATGGCTGACGTGTTTGAAGACCGGTTGCATTCGAGTTTCAAGTCGCTGTCGGCGATCGAAGACCTGAACGGTAAACTGGACGTCTCGCCGGAACAGCAGTTTGTGGGTTTCGATGCGTATAAAGAATTGCTGGCGACAGACGTCGACGTCGTGCTGCTCACGACGCCTCCCCATTTTCGGCCGATGCATCTGAAAGCCGCAATCGCCGCCGACAAGCATGTCTTCGCGGAAAAGCCGGTTGCCGTGGACGCGCCGGGCGTTCGTTCAGTACTGCAGTCTTGCGAAGAAGCGAAACGGAAGAAACTTTCGGTCGTATCCGGTTTGTGCCTGCGCTACGACGCCGGTTTTCGCGAAACCGTTCAGCGAATTCATGACGGCGCGGTCGGCGACATCCATACGTTGATCGCCAACGACTATCGTGGTTCCATCTGGACGAAACCGCGACAGGAGGATTGGACAGACATGCATTGGCAGATGCGAAACTGGTACTACCTCACGTGGCTGTCTGGCGACTTCAACGTTGAACAGCATGTGCATTATCTGGACGTGTGTGCATGGTTGAAAGGCGGCTACCCGACCAAAGCAATGGGTATGGGAGGACGTCAGGTTCGCACGGACGAAAAGTTCGGCAACATTTTTGATCATCACAGCGTCACCTACGAATTCGACGACGGCACTCGACTGTTCAGCAATTGTCGTCAGCAAAGTGGCTGTCGAAATGATATGTCGGCGTATGTCCTGGGCTCGAAAGGCCGGGCTTCTGTTTCTGAGCGGCGTCTGGAAATCACGGCCGATGAATCATGGAAGTTTAAAGACAAAGCGAAAAACATGTATCAGGTCGAACACGACGAGCTGTTCGCCGGGATACGATCCGGACAGCCTCTGAACAACGGCGAATACATGGCCCAAAGCACATTGCTGGCGATCATGGGCCGCATGGCGACCTACACCGGGCAGGAAATCACATGGGAAATGGCGATGGAATCGAAACAGGATCTCTCGCCGGAATCCTATGACTGGGGCCCCGCTCCGGAAGTCGTGATTGCTATGCCGGGACTCACCAAGTTCGTCTGACATCACAGCGAGGCTCGCTGACTTGTGGCCGCGGAACAAGAATTTCGGAAGATGAAGGCTGTTTCCCACGAGCCCGAACCGCCCACGATAAAAGGTAAACTGCTCGAAGCACCGGCCAGCAAAAACAGGCAAAACATTCCATGCCCAACAGACCTCGACTCTTGATCCTCGGCGCGCATCCGGATGACGCGGAATTTCACGGCGGCGGCTTGGCCGCAATCTATCGCGAGCTGGACCGGCCAGTGAAGCTGGTGTCAGTGACAGACGGTTCTGCCGGACACCACGAACGGACTCGCGATGAGCTCATCCCATTACGTCGCGCGGAAGCCGCCAACGCCGGCGCAGTGATCGGTGCGACATACGAAACATGGGACTTTACGGACGGAGAACTCGAACCAACTCTGGACGTACGTCGCCGCATCATTCGGGAGATCCGAGAATTCCAGCCGGATCTCGTGCTGACTCATCGCATCTGCGACTACCACCCGGATCACCGAGCCGTCGGCCAGTGCGTGCAGGATGCGTCGTATATGGTCACCGTTCCTCTGGTCGTGCCCGAGGTGCCTGCATTAAAGAACGACCCCGTCGTCGCGTTTCTGCCGGACCTGTTTACTCGACCGACGCCGCTGCGGCCGGATGTTGTCATCGACATCGCACCGTACATGAAATCAATCTCGCAGATGCTGGCCTGTCACCAGACTCAATTGTTCGAATGGCTGGCCTATGAAGCCGATGTGCTTCACACCGTTCCCAACGATCAGGCCGCCAAAGAGGCGTGGGTGCTGGAGTGGGCGAAGCGGTACATCGGGCCGCGGAGGGAGCGATTTCGAGAATTTCTGACCGCAAAAGCAGGGGCCGAACAGATGAGTTCGCTGCAATTTATCGAAGCATTCGAAATCAGCGAGTATGCTCGACAGCCGGACGAAGACGCTCTGAAAACATTGTTTCCGAACGCTTTTTTCCCTTCGAGCGTCGAATAAGACCTTCGATTCATTCGGGGCGCACGAAGCCCATTTGTGACTCGAAGAAAAAATTGCGGAATTCACGCAACTCTTTGGCCGACAATCAGAAAACGTAAGTGTAGGCGGCCGTGCGAGACGAGCCTGAATGTTTCGCCAAACCCAAGTTTGGCTTGTTTTTCGAGAGTTAACCAGGGAGACACAACAATGCCCGCGTACATCAAAATTGGCGACATCAAGGGCGAAGCCACCGATTCCGGCCACAAGGACTGGATCATCATTCAGTCAATGAGCTCACCGATCTACCGCTCAATTCCAGAAGGTGCAAAAGACCACCAGCGAACCAAAGGTGAGACCACTCTTGGCGACATCGCCGTAGTTCGCGAGCTGGACAAGTCGTCAACCAAGCTGCAGGAATCCTGTGCCAACGGTACTTTCTACCCTGAAGTGGAAATCCACTTCTGCTCGACAGTCGGGAATAAGCAGGAACCTTACCTGAAGTACAAACTGAAGAACGTCGTTGTATCTTCGTACAGTTTTCAGGGTATGTCGTCTGGCGATCCTCTGCCAAGCGAAGAAATCACTCTGGGCTATACCGAAGTGGAATGGACCTACGTGACACTCGATCCAAACAACGGCAAGCCCGTTGGAAACGTGCCTGGTAAGTACAACCCTGGCAAGGGCCAGGCATAAGCACTGCCCCCATCTCGAGAGATGGGACGCAATGGCAAGCGATATAAAAACGCTGTGACTTCCATGCATCCAGGATTGGCAAAAATCCTGCGATTGCGCGGAGGTTCAGCGTTTTTTGATTTGGCGGCTGACTTTGGATCGAATCGATTACGGCACAGCCGAAATCGGCAGGCTCGATTGTCAATCGAGAACTCTATTGTGAAGTCTGGGCCTCAACACGCACGGGCCTGACTCTGGCTGCAACCTTGGGAGAGACTAAAATGGCAGAAATGAATCAGGGCGATCGGCCCATCGGTGTGGAAACTCCTTTGGGCAAAGACGCCGTCGTCCTGACGTCGTTTGCCGGTGAAGAACGGATTTCCGGGCTGTTCGATTTCGAACTGCAATTAATGTCCAATCGAGGCGACATTGAACCGGCCGAGATTGTCGGGCATAAGGTCGACTTCTACGTGCGATTCCCGGACGGCAAGCCGCGATACTTTAACGGCCACGTCAATCGCTTCGCGTATACAGGCGAAGGCGATCGAGCCCACGTATACAACGCAACCGTCGTTCCATGGATGTGGTTTTTGACCAAGGGCTCTGACTGCAAAGTCCATGAAACGGGCACTCAACAGAATGCTCAGGACATCATCGACGGTCTGTTGAGTGGCCTGGGGTTCACAGACTATTCGTGGGACCTGAACCGCACGCCTGAAAAACGCGACTACTGCGTTCAGTATCGCGAAACCCATTACGAATTCGTCACTCGCCTGCTGGCCGAAGAAGGAATCTACTTCTACTTCAAACACGAACAGGGCAAGCATGAACTAGTCATGACGGATCACGTCAACGGCGTCTTCGACTGTGAAGATGCAGACGTCCGTTTGCTGTCGAAGCTGTCTCAACCAGAGCTCACAGACAACCTTTCCAGTTGGCATCATGAATACGAATTCACGACCGGAAAGTTCGCACACAAAGACTACGATTTCGAAAAGCCATCAACGGATCTGCTGGTCTCCAAAGATACGCTGGTCAAGTTGCCAGACATTGACAGAAACGAGATCTACGACCATTTCGGCGGGTACATGGCAAAGGCCGTGGGCGATGAACTCGCGAAGCTGCGCATGGAGGAGCAGGAGTCAGGCTTTAATTCCGTGACCGGCAGCAGCGAATGCCGCTCATTTTCGCCGGGCGGACGATTTGCCATGGCCGCCCACCACAACAGCGGTGAACGAGGCGGCAAGTGGGTGCTGACGGCCGTTCAACACACGGCCGACCAGGGCGGACACTACTTCAGCGGCGGTTCGCATTCCGATGAGATCTACACAAACAAATTCAGGTGCATTCCTGCGGATGTTGTGTTCCGTCCGCCATATCAAGCTAAGCCACGCGTGCATGGCATTCAGTCGGCCGTTGTTGTGGGACCTCCCGGTGATGAAATTTATACGGACGAATACGGTCGCATCAAAGTCCAGTTTCAGTGGGACAGGCTTGGAAAGAAAGACGACAAAAGCAGCTTTTGGGTGCGCGTAATGACGCCGTGGGCTGGTAACAACTGGGGAATGGTCCACATTCCTCGCATTGGCCATGAGGTCATTATCGATTTCCTGGACGGTGACCCGGACCGACCGGTCATGACGGGCATGGTCTACAACAAAGAGAACATGCCTCCCTATGGCCTGCCCGACAACATGACTCAGTCGGGCATCAAAACACGCAGCTCAAAAGGAGGCAGTGGCGCTAACTACAACGAGATCCGGTTTGAAGACAAGAAGGACAGCGAAGAAATCTGCATTCATGCCGAGAAGGATCTGAATCAGACAGTCGAAAACAACCGGACGGTGACCGTCGGCAACAACGAAACGCACAAGGTGGGCTTTGACGTTCAAGACCCGGGAGACCAGTCTCTTGAGGTCTACAACGATCAGACGATCAAGATCGGCCACGGATCCGGAAAGGGCGGTCAGAAAGTTGAAATCTACGAAGACCGTGACGTAACGATCGAAAAGGGCGACGATCTGCTGGTCATCAAGAGTGGTGATCAAAAGGTCACGCTCGACAAGGGTGATCAGATCATCACAGTTTCCGCAGGCGACCAAAAATTCACGGTCGAAGGTGATCAAATCACGAAAGTGAATGCGGATCAGATCATTACTGTCAAAGGCGACCAGAAGGTCACAGTCACGGCAGGTGACCTCATAACCAAAGTCAGCGCCGGAAAGAGTGAAACCACGGCGGCGACGTCGCTGGAGTTGAAATGTGGTGCGAGCAGCATCAAGCTGACGCCAGCGGGAATCACAATCAAAGGTGTCAAAGTGGACGTCGAAGGCACCGCGAGTGTTGGCTTGTCAGCACCAAAAATCGACGTCAACGCCGACGGTATCCTGACACTCAAGGGGTCGATGGCGAAAATCAATTCTTGAAGGAGCCGCCTGGATGTCAGCCTTTCTTCAAATTTACGAAGCGGGTTCAGCTCGAGATGTCGCCGTTCTACCGAACGGCAAGCCGCTAACAATTGGCCGAGGTGAAAAAAACGACGTCCCCGTGCCAACCGACGGGCAGATGTCGTCTCGGCATGCTTCCTTAACCTTGACCGGCGCAAGTTGTGTGCTGCGGGATTTGGACAGCACGAATGGAACCTGGCTAAACGACCAACCAGTGGCTGCGGTCGAACTGCAGGGGCCAGCCATATTTCGGTGCGGTACCACATATTTTCAACTCGACTGGCCATCGCATGCACCAGCTTCCAAGGCCGCAGCGGCATCGCCGGAACAACAAAACTCAGTAGGATCCACTGCAGGTGCCGCTCCTGGTCCAGGTTCGCCGCCGAAGGCAAATTCATTGGTGACAAAGTCATGGGCAGATGCTGAGATTTTTGATCTGCGGATGACGGGCGGTTTTTGTGGTGCGTCAGCTTTAGAAATTACGCAGCGGTTTTCGTTGGCCGATCAAATCGAGCTGGTCCCCGCAGAAGGTGAAGGTGCGGAGGAATTTGTAGCGCGTTTACTGGCTGCGGAGGACGACATTGCTGCTATCGAGTTTCTGGCGTTTGCACTGCCTCGGCGTTGCGCGATCTGGTGGTTAATCCAGTGTCTACGCAGCGATTTCGAATTCGAAGGCCACGAGCGCAACGTGTTGGACTTGAGTGAGGCCTGGGTCAGACGTCCCAATCGACAGACCCGGCGACAGCCTCTAAAGCTGGCAGAACGACACGAAGTCGAAGGCCTTGCACGTTGGGTTGCGGATGCTGTGTTCCATAGCCACGGCAGCCTGGCGGCCGCCAATACACCGGAAGTTCAGCCCAAGGTCACATTGGCCGGCAAGACGATTTTGGCGGCTGTTTCACTGGCCGTTGTAGACTGCGAACCAGACCAGATTGCTGACCGTCGCCGCCGCTATATTGCGGATGCTCTGTGCTTCGCCACGCAGGACTCGCCCTGGTCTTAGAGCAGTATACCGTTTGTCGTGGACGGTTCGGGCTCGTGGCAAACAGCATTCATAGTACGAAACGCTTGGTCCGCGGCCACAAGTCACCGTAACACGCTGTAGAGACAGTGGCAATAACGGCGCAGAATCTGGTGTCGGCGGCCACTGTTAGAGCTGCCAGTTAAACGTCCAGCCTCGGCGAGCTCCGTAAGCTGACGACTCAAGAAAGAGTGACCCCGAGCTGGGAATGAAGCATTCGCGTAGATGTCGGTGTCCGACAGTCGCCGAATGCCCTTCAAACTCTTACCCCGCCAAGTGGAAAGTGGACGATCGCAACGAACGCCCGCTTAACTCACTGGAACGGAAACTGGCAGACAGGTCCGGTCCTCAAGCCGCCAATTGCGAGCAAACGAGTAGATCTGCCGCTGATCAGTCTGCGACATGAATAGGAGCTGCGTTGTCCGTGTTGTTTGATAATTCCGAAGTTGAAGAGCGGCTGTTGGAAACGGGCTGCCCCTTCGGTTCATCCGTGGTGCTGGTGATGACTGACCCCACTTCATTTCCAATCACCTTTCCCATGGCCTCCTGAATTACCTGGGGAACCACGCGTTCGAGCATATTTTCAGCTGCCGCTTCGGTAGCCTCTTTGGCAAACTTTTCGCCGAATGTTTCGGTCAGCTCTTGGGTCCACTTCCGTAGCATCGCGGAGGCGATACGACCACCAACGGCGCTCATCACGTCTGCAGCAACAGCACCACCGATCTTGCTCGCCACAAAGCTAACGGCCGAGTCAGCGGCGATTCCCACCAGCCCGGCAGCATAGTCGCCAGGCGTAAAACCGACGACCACGGAATTCGGCGAAATGACTACGTCACTTGGATAGTTGCAAGGATCGTTGCAGGCTTGGTTCATGCTCACAAAATTACATGGAAAGCAGACGGCGGCCATCGGCACGCCTGCTCCATCGACATCGATTTTCACAGTCGAAGCCGAAAACATCGGCTTCGAACCGCCAAACGCAATGATCACCGGAATCAGTACGTTCGGCGGTGGCAGCGCAATATGAGGCACCACCAACCCACTATCGTTGCCCTGACCAATGAACTGAAAGCCGAACGGCCCGATCACTGTCTTGGACCATTTCGCCCCGATCGTTAGTCCGAGCAGCGTGTCCATCGAGACGTGGGGCGTCATGACGGGAACCACCGACGGCGGATACAACGCCATGTGCGAACCGAGTCCGACAAACGAATGGATCGTCAAGTGAGCGACATGCATCATGACTTCAGTCCTTAACTCCAGCGAATGGTCCAGGACATCTTGTCCAGTTCCACCTGATGATACTGACGAGCGGCAACGCTGCGCGCACTCCATACTTCCACGACCTGACGATCGTCCGGTCGAATCACTACCGCGTTCAGTTGTGGTTTCGTTGTGAGTTTTTTCAATGGGCTGACCGCTATTTCCGCTTCGGGCGGTCGAGCTGCAATCTGAATGCGGATCTCCGGAGAGTCCGGATGCAGGTTGCGAATGGTCACTGATGTTTTGGCTTTGATGTCTTCGACCACCATGCCGGGAGAAGCTGCCTGCTGGAAGCCGGGATGCCACCCCTGATTGGTGACGCTACGAAGAGTCAGAAGGTCGGGCACCGCCCAGCCTCGAGCGACTTCACTGACTTCGGTGTCCGGCGTTAAGTGCTCTGGTGTCAGCCCGAGGTATCCGATTCGCGGAAACCACGACGCATGCGACCAATCAAAGCAGGCGGGCAAGGGACCATTCAGCCAGCGAGCAGACTCACCGATTGCCAGCCGGTCTGGCGTCACGGGATCGTCGGGGAACTCCAGATTCGGCACGCGAACGTGTTGAGCAGATTCTTCATCCAGCACCCAAACGAAGCCCACTCCTGCCGGATTTCGCGGGTAGTGGAAGCCCAGAAATGGTTCGAGTTCAAAATCGGGCTCTGTCGCCATCACGCCGTCCGCGATCGGATCATCGTGCTCACCCAGCGCCCGCACATCGCACCCACCGTACGCGCGGTCATACCGAACGGGCATGCGTTCGAACGGTTTCGGCTGGCTGAACGTCGGCCCACTTCCATTCCACTGAAGTGTTCTGTCCCCGTGGACGCGCACAGTTCGCGACAGGCCGGGCATCTGAATTTCGGCATCGACCACCGTCGACGGAGAGCCGTAGCTGTATGCCGATCCCTGCAACACCACATCGGTGCGAGGCTTGAAGGCCAGCAGGTCGAAGTCCCAGCAAGGCGGAGACAACAATGGCAGCTCGGCCTCGTCGTAGTTTTCAGGTTTAAAAACCAGGGGAAGCTGTTCTTCAGAAGGTCGGCAAACACCATCAGCGCCGATGTCGTAGGTGCGTTTGGCGACCAACGCAATCTCGTCGTGTTGTTCTGGGTGGGCCGACACAAGTGCTTCGGTAGGATCAGACATTGACCACCTCCGAGGCGTTGAATTCAGCCCAGTCGACAATGTATTCCGGCGGAACCGTGGCCGGAGCAGAGCCCTCCCGCACAATCGCGACGCGACGTTCCAATGGCCGAAACCGGTATTTGAAGCAACAACGATGCCCCAATATCACCCGCCGTTCATCAGACAGAATAGTGATTGTGTCTAACTGAGACGGAAACACATAGCTGCGATCCTGCAATTGCACATACGCATGAAACGACAGCTCTGGCAATCGAAAATTCAACTCGCGGCCATTGGCCTGCACGCCAGTTATACGAACCGTTGAGTCCGGTGGTGGCACTTTGGGAAGTATGAGTTTCGGGTTCGCGTTGTTGTGATAGCTCGGCTTGATTCGGCGGATTTGAGGCGGAGCAGTATCTGTGTCGAATTCTGCCGAGTTGAAAATCCGTAATGAACTCTCGCGCGAAAGCGGTGCAAAACACGTGGGTTCCGGCTGATCCTGCCATGTTGCGATTTGGTTCTCAGGATCTTCCAGATTCGGAAGAACGCCGCCTTCAGCAGATTCCTCGTCCACGTAAAATCCGCGGCCGTCTGGATTTGCATGGAAGGGAAAGTCGCCATTTTCGACAGGACACTTGCCCCCATAGGCGCGTTCCCATGTCAGCGGAATTGACTGGAATGGCTGAGGCCTCTCAGGGACCAATTTCCTGCCGGAACGCACCCAGCGCCGATTGCCGTAGACCAGAACAGACCACGACTGCGAACCGATCTGCAATTCCACTCGCGATCTGGTGCCCGGAGTTTTTTCGGGATAGGCGTGCCCCAGTAACATCACGTCAACGCCGGCTTTGCGAAACGGCGAATCTTCGTCGAAGGCTCCCAGTTCCAGCTCAACGGGTTCGCCTATCGGCCACTCCTGCTCCTCCGATGCGACAAGTTCACCTTCTACGATGTCGAAAGAAGCTCGGACGATGGCAGAAGCCAGCATCATGTCCTCGTCGACAACAGTGTAAGGCAGTCCCACATTGAATCCGGTTCGATTGATAAGGTCCATGATTGTCCCTCAGCAGTTCAGCCGGATGCGTTCACCGCGCAGGCGAACATCGTCGTTGGCTTTGACGGAAACGTCGCCGAGTGTGGCGCGAATCTCCTGAACCTGAGCCTTGCTGCTCAAGGTCTGCCCAGCGTCAATGACCACATCCCCTCCGGATTCGAGCCGTAACTCCTCTTCCCCACGAATAGCGACACGGTTCGCGTCGACGGTCAGCAAACCTTCGCTGCGGAGGCACAGGCCGTCTTCAAATACCAATTCCGCGCCCAGCTCCGTGACCCGGATACTGACTACCGTTTGCCCTTTGCCCGACCGAATCCGCACCGTGCTGCCATTCTCATCCCCCTCGACGGTCAGGGTCTGGCCACTGGGCAATCGATGAGGTCCGGTGGAACGAGGAGCCTGCTCGGTTTCTGAAACAATCGTCTGCAGAGTCGATGCGACTGACGTTTGGCGCGCTTCGAGCAACTCGTCGGCGGTATTCGCCATAATCGATTTTCCTTTTCACCACAGATTTCGTGAGGGACGTGACGCTGTAGAGAATCTGCACGTCAGAAGCTCGAAAAGAGCCGCCGCCTGCTATGATTCTCGATGCCCCAGGCGTAGGTGTTGCCCGAAAATCGGCCCGGATCCGAATTTAGCCAAATGAAATCGGTTATCACCACGAAAATGACGCAACAATAAAGGGGCGATACGGGATAACATTCAGGCGGCAACCCACCCCATTTGAAACCGAAGATTCGAATCTCCTGATCACGGCTGGTAGCTTTGACATGACCGAAATGAGCCTTCTGGTCTTTTTGAAGGTGGTCCATTGCCACCGTTTTCAGCCTGCTCACTGCACGTGAATTGTGGCCAGTCGAGATATGATGGAATGCTGGGTTGTGGCGGCATCGTCGGTGAATTTCTGTTTGACCCTGTTGTATTGATTTCGGTCCGACAGCACTTTGGAGAAATAAGATGGCAGAAATGATTCAGGGCGAACGGCCCATCGGCGTGGAAACTCCTCTTGGAACGGACGTCCTTGTGCTGACGTCCTTTGCTGGCGAAGAACGTATTTCCGGTCTGTTTTCGTTCGAACTGCAACTGATGTCCGAACGGGGCGACATCAAGCCGGACGAGATTGTCGGTCAAAACATCGACTTCTACATTCGTTTTCCGGACGGCGAGCCTCGCTACTTTAATGGCCACGTCAATCGGTTCACGTACCGCGGCAAAGGCGACCGGGCTCACATTTACCAGGCTCATGTCGTGCCGTGGTTCTGGTTCCTGACCAAAGGGGCCGACTGCAAAGTGCATGAAACGGGAAGTCAACAAAGTGCGCAGGACATCATCGACGGACTGCTCGGCGAGCTGGGCTACACCGACTATAAATGGGACCTCAAACGCACGCCTGAGAAACGCGACTACTGCGTTCAGTACCGCGAAACTCACTACGATTTCATTACCCGACTTCTGGCCGAAGAAGGAATTTACTACTACTTCAAGCATGAGCAGGGCAAGCATGAACTGGTCATGACGGATCACGTGGGCGGTGTGTTTGATTGCGAAGATGCCGAGGTGCAGCTTCTTTCAAACCTGGCTCAGCCCGAACTGACAGACAACCTGTCGTCGTGGAATCACGACTACGAATTCACAACGGGCAAGTTCGCTCACACCGACTACGACTTCGAAAAGCCGTCGACAAAACTGCTGGTCACGAAGGACACCCTGATCTCACTGCCAGACATCAAAAAGCATGAGGTCTACGATTTTCCTGGCGACTACCTCGACAAAGGACTGGGCGACGGTCTTGCCAAACTGCGAATGGAAGCCGAAGAAGCCGGGTTCGATTCGGTCACGGGTAGCAGTGAATGCCGATCGTTTTCACCCGGCGGCCGCTTTGAGGTGGTCGACCATCACAACGATGGCGAGAAAGGTGGGAAGTGGGTTCTGACGGCCGTTCAGCACACGGCAGACCAGGGCGGCAACTATTTCGGCGGCGGCACGCATTCGGACGACATCTACAAGAATCAGTTTAAGTGCATTCCAGCCGAAGTCGTATTTCGTCCACCGTTTCGCCCAAAGCCGCGCGTGCATGGCATCCAGTCAGCCGTTGTGGTTGGGCCGTCCGGCGACGAGATCTACACCGACGAGTTTGGACGCATCAAAGTTCAGTTCCAATGGGACCGGCTGGGAGCGGCCGACGACAAGAGCAGCTTCTGGGTACGAGTCATGACGCCGTGGGCAGGTGCCAACTGGGGCATGGTTCACATCCCTCGCATTGGCCACGAAGTCATTATCGACTTTCTGGATGGTGACCCGGACCGTCCCGTGATGACGGGCATGGTCTACAACAAAGAGAACATGCCTCCCTATGGCCTGCCCGACAACATGACTCAGTCGGGCATCAAGTCACGTAGCTCAAAAGGAGGCGGCGCGGCCAACTTCAACGAAATTCGTTTCGAAGACAAGATGGGCAGCGAAGAGGTCTACATTCACGCTGAAAAAGACAAGAACGAAGTGGTTGAGAACGATCACACGGTCAGCGTGGGCCACGACGAAACGATGGACGTCGGTAACGACCGAACTCGAACGGTGGGCAACGACGAAAAAGTAGACGTTGTCAACAACCGAACCCGCACTGTCGGCAGCAACGAGAGCGTGACGGTCGGAAAAATGAGGACTCACACGGTCGGCATTAACGAAGCGATCACCGTCGGCGCGTCGCAGGAAGTCACAGTTGGCGCCGCACAGGCAATTACGGTGGGAGCCAATCAAGCGACGACCATTGGCGTCAATCAATCGAATGAAGTCGGCAAGGACCAATCGGTCGAAGTCGGTGACAATCAGACGACACAGATCGGCAAGGACCAGTCGATCACCATTGGCGACAATCAGACGATTCAGATCGGCAAAAAGTTGTCCATCAACGTCGGCGACGAAATCTCAATCGTCACTGGCAAGGCGAAGCTGGTGATGAAAAAAGACGGCACGATTCTGATCAGCGGTAAAGACATCACTGTCGAAGGAAAAGGCAAGATCAACGTCAAGGCGTCGAAAGATATCGTCATGAAGGGCAAGAAAATCCTGCAGAACTAACCTGACATCGACGTGGTCAAACTTACTGCGACTGCGCTGTGAAGCCCCTGGCCAGACCAGTGCACTTCGTGCAGGTGGGTTATCAGTTTTTTTCACCTGCTTCTGCCCAATTGCGGGCTTCTGCGCACTACGCGAAAGACTGTACACCGAACTCGGGTGGACGCCATTGAAACAGCTGAGAACACTGCGATGGAAGGCCTGGCGGATCAGCGGCGCGGTAATCGTCGTCAGCGCTCAGCAACTGAGTGCGGTCGGTGTCGCTCGGTGCGAATACAGAACCTGAGACCCGGTGAGGCGTCTCGTACGACTCATAAAACACTGTCGGCGGTATGGTCGAACGCGAGGGATTATAGCTGCAGTGGAAGAATTACAGCCGCTTCCCTTTGGTTGTGGACGGATCGGTGGGGAGCAATTGTCAAATGTTGTGTTTTGGGTTTTTGATTTAGGCGGCGATATCATCCTGCATGATTCCGTCTTTGAAGGAACGTCCTTCGATGACGAGTGTGATCTTTTCGTGGCAGTTGAGTCGTCTCCATTTCTTCGATGCTGACTGAGCCAGCTTGAACATCATCGCTAAGCTCGCCCGTCTTGTTCCGCTGCCTTTGGTCTTGCGGTGACGAAGGCGGATCGTCGCGAAGGTGGATTCGATCGGGTTGGTTGTCCGCAAGTGGCTCCAGTGTTCGGCCGGGAAATCGTAGAACGTCAGCAGCTCGTCGCGGTCCTTCTTCAGGCAATCGCAAGCCGCTGCATACTTCGCACCGTACTTTTCAATGAATTTATCGAACGCTTTGTTCGCATCGTCCTTCGTTTCTGCCTGCCAGATTTCGTGCAGGTCGCCTTTCGCTTTGGGTTGAACGCTCTTAGGCATCTTGTTGAGAACATTGGCCGTCTTGTGAACCCAACAGCGTTGTTCACGAGTCTCGGGGAATACTTTGCGGATCGCGGCCCAGAAGCCAAGCGCACCATCGCCAACGGCAACCTTCGGTGACAATTGCAGGCCACGTTGCTTCAAGTCGACCAGTAACTCGCACCAGCTCTGCTCGCTCTCGCGGTAACCGTCCAGCACCGCGATCAATTCTTTCTGGCCTTCCGGCGTAGCCCCCATCAGCACCAGCAAACACTGCTTTTTATTGGCGTCATCCTCCAGTCGGACCTTCGCGTGAATGCCGTCGGCCCAGATGTAAACGTACTGCTTGTTCGATAGATCCCGCTTGCTCCAGTCATCGTATTCGCTGCACCACTGATCCTTGAGCCGGCAAACCACGTTGGGACTCAGCCCGGCGGCCCGCTCGCCGACGAGCGACTGCAACGCCTCGTTGAAGTCACCCGTGGAAATTCCTTTGAGGTAAAGCCAGGGGATGAGTTCTTCAATGGCCTTCGTTTTTCGCAGATAGCTCGGAAGCACGCTTGGCGAGAAAGCCACCCGTTTTTCGCGATCAGGATCGTTGTCGCGGACACGCCCCTGAGTGACCGGAATCGCTCCGGCACCGGTGAGGATGTCCCGCTCCGGAAGGCTTCCGTTCTTGACGACCAGTCGCCGGCCGTGCTCGTCAGTCCGATCCGCATGCATGGCGACGAACGCATCCACCTCGGCATCGACTGCGGTTTGTAGCATCCGCCTGGCTCCCTCACGGACAATCTCGTCGAGCGGACTTCGCTCGTCGAACTGAGCCCGAAAGGAAATCACTTCGGGATCGAGCGCTTGACCCACTGGCACTTTGGTTCGGTCTGTTTTAGTCTTGCTCATAGCGTATTCCTTTGCCCACTTCGGGCCGTTGGAGAGGAGAAGTTCCAACAGGATGCGCCACCTTTCTCATTCACTCAAGAACACAACTTTCGACAATAACTCGGTGGTGGGAATTGGCCCACATAGGACAATTACCGATTTCCGCGGCGCCAAGCCAGGGAGATTCGCTGTCGTCGCTCTGATTGATCGCCGCCCGGCATTTCGCTGATAGCCGCGAGCCCAATTCAGCCATGGAACGCATTTGCAGGATGAAGCGAATAAAAAAAGGCGGAAGGAGGCAAGGTACGGGGCACGAACCTAGACCTCCTCCGCCGCCTCCCCAAGGGGAGGTTTGCTCATCTGGCAGGTCGCGTTGACCACTCAGAGTTGTGCTTTGAGCCTGTCAGCGAGACAAGGTAGTAATCGAGCCAACCAAACAGTTCTTGCGACAATTCCCTTCGGGTAAGGGAAACCACCTACTCATAAGCTGGACTGGTTTACGCAGCCCGAACAGTCTTCCATGGCCGCCACCCGGGTTCCGCGAGAGAAAAGTGCATCTTGTTATGCATGTTCGAGCAATTGTCAAATGTTGTGTTTTGGGTTTTTGATTTAGGCGGCGATATCATCCTGCATGATTCCGTCTTTGAAGGAACGTCCTTCGATGACGAGTGTGATCTTTTCGTGGCAGTTGAGTCGTCTCCATTTCTTCGATGCTGACTGAGCCAGCTTGAACATCATCGCTAAGCTCGCCCGTCTTGTTCCGCTGCCTTTGGTCTTGCGGTGACGAAGGCGGATCGTCGCGAAGGTGGATTCGATCGGGTTGGTTGTCCGCAAGTGGCTCCAGTGTTCGGCCGGGAAATCGTAGAACGTCAGCAGCTCGTCGCGGTCCTTCTTCAGGCAATCGCAAGCCGCTGCATACTTCGCACCGTACTTTTCAATGAATTTATCGAACGCTTTGTTCGCATCGTCCTTCGTTTCTGCCTGCCAGATTTCGTGCAGGTCGCCTTTCGCTTTGGGTTGAACGCTCTTAGGCATCTTGTTGAGAACATTGGCCGTCTTGTGAACCCAACAGCGTTGTTCACGAGTCTCGGGGAATACTTTGCGGATCGCGGCCCAGAAGCCAAGCGCACCATCGCCAACGGCAACCTTCGGTGACAATTGCAGGCCACGTTGCTTCAAGTCGACCAGTAACTCGCACCAGCTCTGCTCGCTCTCGCGGTAACCGTCCAGCACCGCGATCAATTCTTTCTGGCCTTCCGGCGTAGCCCCCATCAGCACCAGCAAACACTGCTTTTTATTGGCGTCATCCTCCAGTCGGACCTTCGCGTGAATGCCGTCGGCCCAGATGTAAACGTACTGCTTGTTCGATAGATCCCGCTTGCTCCAGTCATCGTATTCGCTGCACCACTGATCCTTGAGCCGGCAAACCACGTTGGGACTCAGCCCGGCGGCCCGCTCGCCGACGAGCGACTGCAACGCCTCGTTGAAGTCACCCGTGGAAATTCCTTTGAGGTAAAGCCAGGGGATGAGTTCTTCAATGGCCTTCGTTTTTCGCAGATAGCTCGGAAGCACGCTTGGCGAGAAAGCCACCCGTTTTTCGCGATCAGGATCGTTGTCGCGGACACGCCCCTGAGTGACCGGAATCGCTCCGGCACCGGTGAGGATGTCCCGCTCCGGAAGGCTTCCGTTCTTGACGACCAGTCGCCGGCCGTGCTCGTCAGTCCGATCCGCATGCATGGCGACGAACGCATCCACCTCGGCATCGACTGCGGTTTGTAGCATCCGCCTGGCTCCCTCACGGACAATCTCGTCGAGCGGACTTCGCTCGTCGAACTGAGCCCGAAAGGAAATCACTTCGGGATCGAGCGCTTGACCCACTGGCACTTTGGTTCGGTCTGTTTTAGTCTTGCTCATAGCGTATTCCTTTGCCCACTTCGGGCCGTTGGAGAGGAGAAGTTCCAACAGGATGCGCCACCTTTCTCATTCACTCAAGAACACAACTTTCGACAATAACTCTGCATGTTCGTTGACTTCCCGCAACATTTCGGAGGCCGATGAAGCAGAAAAATGTCGCGTCGTGACGACATCTTCTCAGAACCCACGGTAGTTCCCCCCAAACATGTGGCCGCACCTGGCAAAATCCGCACGCTCAGAATCGTCGACCTAGTCTTCAGAAAATCGCGATCACCGGGCCACATCAATGCTTCACCAACGAGACACAAGAATAGTTGCCGAGGTATCTCGTCTTGATGCCGCACTGGACGCTCTTGTCTCACAGTGGCTGCAGCAGCTCGACCAGAATCCGACAGCTGTACCGACGGCCGGACAGTCAGGTTTCCCAATGCGCCAAGCTGACCTCTGGCGATGCCCAACGGCATCTCGCAACGTCGTGAACGCTCAACTTCGCATCGCACAACTGCGGCAAAACCTCGAACAACGCCTCACTGATAGCCCACCGGAAAATCCAGCTCCGACACCTCGACCGCCCATGTCCAATGCAGAAAGCATGGCCTCGGATGCGGCGATCATTCAACGATTCGTCGATCGAAACCTGGCCAACGGCTTGAGTCCCGACACCGCCTATCACACAGCGTGTGAAGAACTGCAGAAAATTTGTGAATTCCCCTGGGACGCATTCCACTTCGATATGCAAAGCAAGAGAGTGCTGGTCAGAGCCGAAACTCCAACCAGCACAAGCACGGCTCATGAGCGCACTCCCTCGGAAGATGGCAAAACCACCCGGTGAGGTTGCCGCACACATTCCCATAGTGCAGACCCTGTGTCTGCAAAAAGATCACGAGGATTGGGCGAAGTGCGTAGTATTACCCAGAGCGTTTTAGGCGTTGTGCCGCAACTGCTTCGTCCGCGTATTCAACGGGGAGTTGCAACAAATCGACAGCGTCGGACAGGATTCTGCTGAGAGTGCTCCGCCGGTAGACCTTCCGATTGGAATGCCCCGGCTGGACGCACGGCAGACAGTGCCGACCTGAAGCAAACCAGGCCAGCCGCAACTATTCAGTGGGCTGTTCGTCGACCGAATTTTCCGCGTGTGCAGCCGCGTCGTTGTGTTCTGCCGCGTCTTCTTCGTGCTCTGCATGAGCGGCGTGATATTCGTCCATTTCTTCGCCCCAGTGCACAACCTGCGGTGCGGTTGTCGTGTAATACGCGACGCCAATGTCGGGCATAAGAGCCAGGGGCAGACCAATGGCCAGAATCGTTGTCGGAGCGAGGAGCACGTACTTCCAGTTGCCTTCAAACTTCAGGTGCATGAAGAACATCATCACGCACAAAGCCTTTGCCATCGCTACCGCCAGCACGAGGACGATCACCACATTGTGAGATACGAACATGCCCATACCGTCGAATACAACAGACAGGGCTGTGAAACCGCACAGAGCTGCAAACACGTAAAGGTAGTTGACGCTGTGGGCACTATGGTCGTCGTGTGCCATGATATTTTCCGTTCAAAATCAGCAGGGGCTATTTGCTGGTCTGATACTTGCGAAAGGTGCTACGTAAAAAGCGTAGACGCCACCCAGAGAATGAAACACTACTGAGACTGCAAAGAAGCTAAACGATATACAGCAGTGGGAACAGGAAGATCCAGACAAGGTCCACAAAGTGCCAGTACAGGCCGCTGTTCTCCACCCAGTCTGTGTAGGTAGCGTCCAGTTTATTCCATCTCAGCAGCGGAACCGCGAACAGAATCATGCCCACAATCACGTGAATGGCGTGGAACCCAGTCATCAGAAAATAGATAGAAGCAAACAGGTTGCCGTACAAAACCGGATGCGGATCAAGCACACCCGCTGCAACAGCCGGTCCATACCCTTCGTCGGCTTTCAGATCTTTCAGATAGTTCACCACTTCTGTGTAGGTCAGTTTTGGAAGAGACTCGCCCTCTTCCAGATCGGCGCGAGCCGCGAGATAAGCAGGGCCGGCTGCGGCTGGCACTTCTGTGAGCGACACGTTTGCGACGTTGTGCTGATGTAGGTTGCTCCACTTGCTGTAGAGTTCAACATCGACCGCCGCTGTGGCTTTGAGGTCTTCGTCGCCTTCCTCACCTTTCGCGAAGATGTCCAGCTGTGCACTGACATTGGCGAGGTCGGCGGCCTGAGGAACGTCGACAACTTCAGCGTCTGTGTAGACGGCAAAGCGTTCTCGGACGACTTCCTCAAGTTGGCGGTCGACCTTATTAATGGCCTGCCCGGGAGTTTCCGCGACTTTGCCGGGCAGAATTTCGTGTGTGAACTTACCAGCGTATTCAACGCCCTTAATCCCCAGGAAGACGAAGGCCAGCAGCATCGTAAGACAAAGCCACTTGCGAGCGTCTGCAAACTTCTTCTTTGCCATGGCTTCGTGAGCCAGTACAACAAAGTAGCTCGACACGATCAACACAAACGTATTCACGCCACCCGCCAACAGCAGGATGTGTGTGTCCTCGTACGACGTCGGCCAACCGGGCGAACCAATTCGCAGCACGATGTACGAACCGATAAACGCGGTGAAGAACATGATTTCCGTGCCGAGGAACAACCATAATCCGAGTTTTGAATTCGGAATCGGGATGCCCATCTTCAGAGCGGAAGGTTGTGGACTGTGTGACATGATTTTGAGATCAACAGGCGTTTTTTGTGAACTCGCAAATGCGAGGAATCATTTTTGAGTGGTACGGGCTGACAACAGGCGATGACTGGAATCACTGCCATACTGGTGAGACTCGTTAGCCCATCGCCGTGAGTCGCAGAAAATCCACAACCAAAGCGATCAATAATAACGGCAAACACAACAGAGAATTGTAAAGCAGCTTTCGCGCTTTCTGATCGTTGCGATCCAGCGCGAAGCGAAGTGTGTAAAACAGATAGGTGACTGACAGAATGGCTGCCACGAAAAAGTACAGGTCACCAGACATGCCAACCGAGGCCGGTAGCAAACTGACTGGCACAAACGCGATTGCGTAAATGGCGGCGAACAGGCCTGTCAGCCGCCCTTCGTCTTTAAACGATGGAAGCATGCGAAGGCCGGCTGACTGATAGTCGTGTCGATGAATCCAGCCAATCGCCAGAAAGTGGGGAAACTGCCAAACAAAGAAGATGCCGAACAGTGCCAACGCTTCCCAGCCGAAACTGCCCCCAGCTGCCAGCCAACCCAATACCGGCGGCATCGCACCGGGGATAGCACCTACTGTTGTGCAAAGGGACGTGCGAGTCTTCAGGACGGTATATCCGAGGACATACACCAGCAATGTTGCCAGCGTTGCGATGGCGGTCGCGGGATTCACCAGATTCCACAGCGATGTGAAGCCGACAATCGTCAGTAAAAAGGCGACTGTCACAGCTTCCGCAGGCAGAATTCGGCCCGTCGCGATCGGCCGCGATTGGGTCCGTGTCATGCGGGCATCGGTGTGTCGTTCCAGTAGCTGATTCAGAATGCTTGACGCAGCCACCAGCATAACAATGCTTAGCATGGCGATGATCAGAACGGTGCCGTGAAACACAATGGGGGACGCCAGAGTAAATCCGACCGCAACTGCCACCATCGTCATGACGGCAATTCGAGGTCGGCAGAGTTCTGCGTAGTCGGCAACACGTTGTCGAGCCATCTCCGCAGCCAGACTTGATGTCGGCGCTGAACTGGCTGACGACGATGTGGATGTTGCAATGCTCATGCGAGTCCCCCTTTGGTCCGCTGGCTGTCGTCTGCGGCCAACGTCTTGACGGCTGAGCCAGCATGGAACGTCGCAGACAATTCACTTAGCTGCCCCGTTCGAAACCGGAGGATCAACTCCATCGCTCCTGCTGACGCCGTCGCCAACAGAAACATTCCCCCAACGGTGTGCAGGCTGCAGACGACGTTTTGAGCAGGCGAATTTGCTGTGGCGACCCAGCCAAGAGACGCGAAGCCTAGTTTTGTAAGCCAGGCCCCCATGCCCAGACCGAGCTGAATCAGTAGTGCGGCCGCCAGCCAGCGGCCGCGACGACGAATCGATGGCAAGTCGCTGCGACACAGAGTGACCAGTACAACAGTTGCCAACAATGTGACGATGATTGCTCCGGCTACGTGTTCATGCAGCATCCGTCCGAGGTGGCGAAACATGCCGCCAAGGAAGTACTGCCCCAGAACGGCCACAGGCAACAACAGCCCGGCCGCAAACGTGGCTGCCGAAATTCGGCGATCCTTCGCGGTGTTGCTTTCAGAACTCTGTCGTCGCACGAGAATTGCGAACAGGAAGCACAGCGTAAAAAACAAGCCCGCTGTAATGCTGTGAGTCATCGCCAGCACTTGTGCGTTCTTGATGACTCGCAAGCCCCCCAGCAAACCCTGACCAATCACGGCCAGAAGGATAACAACGGCCCCGACGCGAACCCAGAGCGCCTTCTCTTTAATGAATGCCACCACAACCAACGCTATCGAGACCAGACCGATTAGCACACCGGCAAGGCGATGACCGTGTTCCACAAATTTATCGGTGCGACGCAGATCGTTGAGCCACGGGTAGAGCAGCATGTTCTGACCGTCTGATGTGGGCCAGTCGGCGAACGCCATGCCAGCCTTCAATGTTGTCACCAATGCTCCGATCGAAATCGGTAGCAGCGCAACAATGCAAGTCACTACGGCAAGCCGTTGAACTGCAGGATGAATTGAAGGCTGTGAAGACATTTACTCGTCGCTACGCCTCAACGGCATCAGCACTTTTGGGAAGCTCCGGCGGTGGTGTCGTCTGCAGGATAAAGTCCTGCCCCAACGCCTCCGCTTCTGGCGATGAATATTCGTAAGGACCTCGGTAGCAAACGGGAGGCACGTCGAAGTTGCCGTGACCAGGAGGCGATGGAGCCGTCCATTCCAGCCCGTTGGCACCCCATGGATTGCGGCCCACTTTTTCGCCGAAGAACATGCTGTAAAGAAAGTTGCCCAACAGCAGGAACTGAGCCAAGCCCATCAGAACAGCAAAGCACGTCATTGCCTGGTTCATTGGCAGCAGGTGTTCAAGGTAAGGGTGCAGATATGGGTCGGCGTATCGTCGTGGCATACCTGCGATTCCCAACAGATGCATCGGGAAGAACGTCCCGTTGAATCCGATAAAGGTTAACGCGAAGTGCCATTTGGCGACGGTGTCGTTCATCATGCGACCGAACATCTTCGGGAACCAGAAAGTGATTCCCGCAAACACGCCAAACAATGTTGAACCGAACAGTACATAGTGGAAGTGAGCCACAATGAAGTAGGTATCGTGAAAGTAGATATCAACCGGCACAGCCGCCATAAAGATTCCGCTGAGACCGCCGACGATGAACATCGCCACGAAGCCTGAACAGTTCAACATCACAGAATTGAACTTCACATCCCCGCCCCAGATTGTGCCAATCCAGTTGAAGGTCTTAATGGCAGACGGCAGAGCGATCATCATCGTGGACGTCATAAACGTCATGCCCAAAGCCGGGTTCATACCACTGGTAAACATGTGGTGGCCCCACACGATGAAACCGAGGCCGGCGATCGCTGCCATTGAGTACACCATCGGCTTATAACCAAAGACCGGCTTGCGACACATGCAGGACAGCATGTCAGACACCATCCCCATCGCGGGTAACAGCATGATGTAAACCGCTGGATGCGAATAGAACCAGAACAGGTGCTGCCACAGCAGCGGCTGACCACCACCCACAGTTGGCTCGGCGTTGTTGACGATGACACCCGCCGGAATGAAGAAGCAGGTACCGAGAAGTCGGTCGGCTACCAGCATGAAGCCGGCAGCGGTCAACACAGGCAAAGCGAAAGCCTGCAGAATCGCAGTGATAAACATCGCCCAGATCGTTAGCGGCATGCGAAACAGGGTCATGCCTGGGGCTCGCATATTGATGATGGTCGTCATGTAGTTGACGGATCCCATCATCGACGACACACCAACAAGTGTCAGACCGAAGAGCCAATATGTCTGAGCCGGGCCTGACCCGGGCGCGGCTTCGGCCAGCGCGCTTAACAGAGGATACGATGTCCAGCCGCCGGCTGGCCCCGCAGTCACTCCGCCTGCAACAAAGCTGGCCCCGAAACAGAACATTGCTGGCCACATAAACCAGTAGCTCAACATATTCAGCACGGGAAACGCCATGTCATCCGCACCGATCTGCAGAGGGATCAGAAAGTTTCCGAACGCTCCGGCAAGAATCGGGATGATGACTAAAAAGATCATCACGGACGCATGCATGGTAAACAGCATCGTGTAGAACTCAGGCGAGATCATCCCACCGGCGTTCGCGAATATCTTGCCGAGAATCGGCATGTTCTCCCACGGAAACGCCAGCTGCCAGCGGACAGCCAGTGCCAGGGCACCGCCAACCATCAGCATCAACAGCGTGGTGACCAGGAACTGAATCCCGATCATCTTGTGGTCCGTTGAAAACAGATACTTCTTGTAAAACGGTAGCTTGTGATGATCATGCGCGTGGGCATGGTCGTCGCTATGTGATTCGATTGCCGGGCTGATCGTGGCCATCGAAGAATCCTTCAGTATCTAAATTCGGTAATGACTGTCGTTTGTTTAACCCGTGATCGAAGACCAAGCGCGGCACGCCGATGGTGTGTTCTGGTCTGCGGCCACGGGTTAAACGGATTTACGATGAGCCTGATATGAGTTCGACAAAGGCGGGAAGCTCCCGCATAAATGCACTCAGTCGCAGCTAACGCCACAACTGTCCCCTCGGAAAGGGGAAGGTTTTATCGGAAAGTCATATTCAGACCTTCCGATAGGCTAAGGCCCCTAAACTGGCCCCCCAGCGACCTTCTCTTCTTCGTAAAGAGAGAAGCACGTTGGATTTGCTATTAGTCCTATTCTTCGTCCTCAACAACACCGTCGAAGTTTTGTTCTTCCTGCAGTTGCTTAAGGTAGGCCTGAACCTTTTCTTCCGGTTCCGCCACGATGGTCGCTCGCATCTTGTAATGCCCCCAGCCACACAGCTCCGCACACACCAGGTCGTAGTCTCCCGCTTTGGGAATCTCGAACCATACCGGGATAATCAACCCGGCAACGGCGTCCTGTTTCACTCGCAGTTGAGGCGCAAAGAATGCGTGCTGAACGTCATCGGTTCGCAGGTTGAATTTGACCGGTCGGCCCGTCGGAACGTGTATCTCGTTGACCGCATACAGGTCACCCGGTTGAGCTTCATCCTGCAATGCTTCCCCCGGTGCGGGGTACCGAATACGCCATTCGAACTGTCGCGCCATGACCTCCATCTGAGGTCCATTTTTCATTGTCTCTTCAGGATAGAAGGCCTGAACTCGGAATTGAGCCCACACGTCCATCTGAATAAGAGCAATAAACACCAGCACGATTGCTGGCACGATTGTCCAGATCAGTTCCAGGCTGTGACTGCCGTGGCTGAATTCGGCTTTGGTTTCTTCTGACTTGGTCGCACCCTTCCACAGGACATAGCCCAGGCCAAACTGAGTTCCAATGAACGTGATCGTCACGATCCCCAGAATCAGGTAGAACAAGTCATCGATTCGTTGGCCGAGCGGACTCATGGCCTGACCGTCTGTGGCAGGTCCATTCGTTGGAAACCACCAGCGGTAGTCTTCACTAGGCGCAACCCAGCACATCCACAGGGCCACGATTGGCCAGAAGAAGAAAAACAGTGCCCAAAACTTTTTCACGATGGTAGTCTCCGAGACATTCGCACGAGCGGTAAACGGCGTTTAAGGCGTAGCGGTGGGTGCTGCTTCAGACGCGGCAGATACTGGGATGTGCCCCGGTTCGGGCTCGAAGGGAATGCTGAGAACGTAGTTGACGATGTGCCAGATGTCTTCATGTTGCAAGTTCTTGTAGGATGGCATGCGCGTTCCCTTGATCCCTGCCTGAATACGGCAGAACAAATCATAAGGTCGGCGACCGCCTCGATAGATACCGCGAGTCAAATTGCGCGGCTGGTTAACGTTGTCCCAGATGTCGTGTAATCCGGGCTCTTCATAGAGTTCCTGCGTGACAGGATTCTTTTCATAAATCAGCGTCTGCGGTCCGTTGCCCTGGCCGCCGATGCCGTGGCAGTCAGCACAGTTAATGGCCGCACTCAGAAACAGTTCCCGGCCACGACGTCGGGATTCCACAGAATCAGGAATCCGTGCGGCTGTGGGAGTTACCTGAACGTCTTCAGTGTTTGCTTCCGTCCAGGCCTGTTCCATATCGTCAGAGACAAACTCAAGACTGTCCGGCAGATCTTCGCTTAAAAAATCCTTCAGCTCGGTCACAATGTCGCTGTGACTTTCCCCTTGTTCCTTGCGGGACGCGAGAGCGTCTTTCGAGAAATCAGCTGACAGTTCAGTGACCATGCGACGTTCAAATTCACCTCGCATTGTCAGAAAACGAACGTATTCAACAACTTCATCCAGTTCGCCCGTTTCTTCGCTCAGCATCGGGACAAACGACGGCATGTACGTTCCGGGAACTCCATTACGCAGAACGCGTCGCAGGTCTTCCCGACTCACCTTGGCCTGAGCCGTTGTGGTAGTGAATTTGAACACGCCGTGTTGATAGTTGCGTGGACGAGGATTCAGGTACTCGGCTGTTGGCCCCTCACCATTACCGCTGGTGCCATGACAGTGCGAGCAATGTTGCATGTAAAGCACTCGACCATGCGCCAGCGGCTTACCGCCGTTTAGCACAACGACATCGCCCACTACAGGAGCGGCCTCAAGTGCATTGGTGAATCCGACGACACCGTCTTCGGCTGACCAGCTTGCCATAAACATCGTTAATGGGGCAGCTTCACCTGTCAGAAACTGTAGCTCCGGCGGATTCTCCGGATCGAATTCCAGAGTCGCGTCGTCGTCGAGTTCTACCGTGATTTCTTTGACGGCAGCAGAATCCGGTACGGCCGTGATTCGGCCGGTGATACCGCCGAAATCAATCGGAAGCTTTTTCCAAGCGACCAGATTTTGTGGTGTCCCGAAGCGTGTCAGCACCAGGTCGCTCACGCCCGGTAAATCACCAACCCCATTTTGAGCTTCCTTCATTAGTGACTGAGTGTACGTGCTGGCTTCGAAATGAGATTCGAAAGCCGACTCACTGCACCCCAACAGCGTCAGCATGCTGACGGCAGCAACCAGGGTCATCAGTTTTTGGTATGTCTGCACCAACATCAATAAGCTCTCAAGTGGCTTGTCGTTTTGAACCAGTCCAAGCGTGCCGAATTTCTACAGCGACAACTTGCTTTCCGGGTAAGCAATCTTGACTTCCGTGGGTGACCCACCGCCAACAGTTACCTTAAGTTTTCGTTCCAGATAATTACCGGCGGCAGCTTCGTGCCAGACAACAAATTCATGTTCGCCGGAGGGAACGTCTTTAATTTCGAAGTTGCCGTTTTCATCGGTTACCGCGCCGTAAGGATGGTCAATCGGCATGTGATATGCCTTCATCCATGCGTGAAAGTCACACGTCACACTGAAAGGATCTTCCGCTCGAGTGTACTTGAGCTCCAACGCCCCCTCGCGGTCATTAGGCGGCACCAAACTGGAGACGCCATTGTTCTTCGCGGGATTCGTGTGCGTGTTATGAGCGATAGGGTCAGCGCTAAGCACTTTGATGGTTTGGCCGACGGGCACCAGCATACAGTGCGGTTTAAATACACAGTTTTCCTGGTCGAAAATCACCGGTTCAGATGGCACGGCCATTTCCGGTGCTCCCTTCGGAGCCTTCTTCATGAAGACAAACACGTTGGCCACGCCGTTGTCGGCTCCCATGACGAAGCGTTCGTCCGGCACATCCACGGCCGCACAGACTTCCTTATCCTTGATGTCGGCCCCTTTCACGAACTGAGGCGGAAGGCCGGGCGCTGTGCCTTCGAAGACCACTTTTCCGACAATCGTCCCCACGCCCCCGGCTTCTGCAGCAGCCGGGGCATCGCCACCAGCACCTGCACCGGTATCAGCTGCGACAGCGTCACCACTAAGATCGGCTGGCAGAAAAGTAACGTCCGGAACGACGGTCGATCCGCCGCCAAACTCACTACAGCCAGTGGCAGCCAACATCGTGACTGCGACGGACAGTACCGTGACCCGTGAGGCTATGTTTGTTGACATCATTGTTGAGATGCTATTCGACATAAATTTATTCCTCCGCTCCAGTGGTGTCTGCAGAGGCAGTTAGCTTGGGCTTGTCTGACGCGTTGTTCAATGCCGCCGCCTTTTCTGACGATTCCTCGGCAGGCTTAGGAGCATCCGTCGGATCCGTTGCTTCATCCGCCGTGGCAGCACCTTCGACAGGAGCGGCTTCGGTCCCGGGAGGGCTATAGACCACAGGTCCGACATCTTCCATGAGTTTTGGATAGTTCATCAGGCCAGCCGCCACGCCTTCCACTTGATGACCGGCTTCACCGCCGAACAAGTCCGGAAACTGTTGTTGATTTTTCGGGAAGTTAACGGGCATCGACGTGTATGGAGTAATCCATGTTGGTTTGTAGAGCCACACTCGCAGCCAGTCCGCTCGCAATCTTTGGTGGACGCGATTGAGGTTCGGGCCCTGAATGTCTTTCTTTGGATCTGACGCCTTGAACTTGCGTCCACCCAACGAGTGGCACTTAATACAAAGCGGGCCGTTGATGACCTTCCAGGACTGGTGCAAATACGATTCGTCTTTCGCTAACAGATCTTCTTCTCGAAGTTCCTCTGCGGTTTCCGTGAGATAGTTTGGATCCTTCGGTTTCAGTTCCTGATAAGGGAATTCTGCTCCGTCCACTGCCGCGAAGTAGTTGGCAAGTGTTTGAGCTTCTTTCGGGCTGAGGTTGAAACGCGGCATTCGCAACACGGTTGTGTAGCGAAGCTGTTCGGGTTCCAACAGGAACTGATACAGCCATGGCGTCTGAACTTTCAGACCTTCCTGATACAACGGAGGCGGTGATGCCTGCCAGGCAAGGTTTCGGTTTCCGTCAGTTCGGTTCTCAACAAGATCATCGACCAGCCATTCCGCAAAGTCACCCCCGCGAGCGGCTTGATAGTCAACCATCTTGGTATCGGGAACAGTAATTCGAGTAGCCGGAAACAATCGCGGTGCATCTTCGCCTTCACCGAACTGAAGTGTCTCCCAACTGTCGAACCCGCTCTCGCGGAATTCCGGATCTTCTTCTTCAGGATCCGGTTCCACCATGCGAATTCCATGGAACGAAGCCAGTGGCAGTTCAACTTCTTCGCCGTCGATCTTGAACTTGCCACTTTCACCCGTCAGAGCCATCTTCGGCTTCCGAATATTAAGCAGCAGCTCCAGCGCATCTTCATGATCAGCCGGTCCGAGTTGCGACGGCAGAATGTCCTCATCCAGATCGACGCCAAAAGTGACTTTTGGCAGTTCAACAATGTGACAACCGGTGCAGTTGTACTTCGCCAGCAGGAATTCCCCTTCAATGCGGTTCTGCTCCTGAACGTCCGGCGTATACACATATTTTTCGCTTGGCGGTTCTGCCACTAAGCCCAGCACGAAGGTTGCGATCGCTTCGATTTCATCTTCCTTCAGAGGAAACTTCGGCATCCGCAGACGTTCGTCGTAACCCTTGGTTTCCGTCTTCAACCAGTCGTAGGTGCGAGGACCACGCAGCTTCTGCCAGATGAAGCCCGGTCGGCCATGATGCAGAAGACTGTCGTAGAAGTAGGCATGAGTCATTTCAGGCTCAAGCTTTTCTTCAGAAACCGAACCGTCTTCGGCCATCGCCATGCCTTCTTTGACTCGCTCAAGGGTCGAATCGCCTAGAGCTTCGTCGAAATTACGGTAGCCCGTCTCACCGTGGTGGTGAAGGAATTCTTCAATATGTTCCAGTCCGAGCTTACTCGTGTCTTTGCGACCCCAATCCTGCAGCGCGACACCGATTGGCCGAGCGTCTTCGTAGCCTGGAATATCATGACAGCCGTAGCAGCCGTAGCGAGAAATCGTACGACGCCCGATGTATTCAAGCTTCCGGTTTCGCCAGTCGTCTGCATTTTCGACCGCAGTAGCGTCTTCTGTGGCGAGAACTCGTTCGTCACCTGACGTGTCTTCCAGCGTGCGAGGAAACCGCTTCGTTTCCAAAATTGTTTCGACTGCCGTTTCGCTGAATCGAGCTTTCTTCAAGAACAGAGTGACCAGTTCGTCCAACGCTTCGTCAGAAGCTTCTTCAACTGGGAACTCTTCGGCCTTGCCTTGGCTGAGCAGAAACGCCGTGATGTCCGCGGCCGGATCGATGGTGTCTTCACCTTGAGTGTACGGATCCAGATACAGGTTCGGCATCCTCGTACGTTCGTGATACCGAGTCGGCTCTTTCACCCAGGTGTATAGCCAGTCGCTGAAGTCGGCGTTATCTTCGTTGCGGTCGACCTTCTTGTGAATATCACTGATGTTCGGCCCGAAGTCCGCCTCCGTACCCGGAACTGCTGAGTGCTGGTGACATGCAAGACAGCCTCGTTCTTTAAACAGCGTCTTGCCTCGTTCCGCATCCGGCGTGTAGTCCGCAGCGGGCTTCAGCAGATCAATGTCCTGTGAACCATTGATCAACACTTTCGCAATTCCTTGCAGCTCGACAGCTTCAAAGGCCTGAGCCTTCTCGTCCTGTTGATTGCTGAGATTAAAGAACTGAGGCATCTTGGTGGACGGACGGAACCGACCAGGGATTTCTGTCCAGTATGCAATAAAGCTGGCTGACGTCTTGGCCGCGATATGTCGCAGGCTGGGCCCAACTTTTCGGTACTTGCCCGCAACCTGAGTTGGATCTTCTGCAACTCGCTGCTCCTGAGCAGCCGTCTGCGGTTCCAGACGAATGTCCGGACCGATGGCCGAACCGCCGTCGAAGCCGTGAATTTCATGACACCCAAAGCAACCATACTTGCCGATCAGCTCAAAGCCTTTCGACACTTTGGGTGCTGAATTTCCGAATTCCGGATGCACGCTCAGTTCTGTCACGTTGTGGTGACACTTGATGCAGGTCGATTCCTGGAATCGTTCCGGCTGCATCGGGTATTCCCAGAAGTGATTCGGGTGATAGCCGAATTCGTGGTGCCAATCCTCAGCCTGGTGAGGATCATTGGGCGTGTGTTCCGCGTTTCCGAAGTCGGTGCCGGAACCCTGACCGTCGTGACAGGCCGTACAGCCGAACGTGGCGACCGGGTGAGGGCTGGATGCGGTCACGAATAGTTCGTGATTAGGATGTGTTGTATAGGGATGTGGGAACTTGTTCTCAGCGATCCAGTCCTGGACATCATCAGATTCAATGTCGCCGTGAGGAAACGCAGCCTTATTGCCCGGGGCGGTGCGGTCCATGTTCATGTGACATGTGCGGCAACGATCGAAGCGCGCGATTTCCGTCATACCCAGTGTTTGATGCAATTCGGGAAGCCAGTCCTGAGTCGGTTTGTACTGACCGTTGAAGCCGTCGATGATCGGCAGTGCCATTACGGTTCGCTTGAGCTTTTTGAGGCCACTTTCCGGTTCAATGTCGTCGAGCGCGGCTTCGGCCAAAACAACGTCAGCCTGCAGCTTGTCAATCGACTTCTTCACTTCGACCGTCTGCAGCTTCAGATCGGCCAGAGTTCTTAGTTGCTCACGGCGTTTTTCGGCGGCCGCTTCCTTTTCGGCTTTAACGTCCGCTGAGTCGCCTTCTTCGTAGACAACCTGCACAGCGTCCGCGTCGCCGATTTCTTTGAGTCGTTGCTGAGCAGCTTCGAGTTCAAGCTGCACCTGATCACTCGCAACCTGAGCTTCCTCGTATTTTTCCGTCAACGCTACCAACGTCGCATCGTCCAGCTGGTCGCGTACACCAAGGTCAAAGTCGGCTCGCTTTTCGTCTCGAACCGCGTTCTTATTCTTCAGGTCGAGCGCGAGCTTATCGACAGCACGTTGAGCCGCGTCTCTTTCTTTTTCAAGCTGCTTCCGCAGCTCTGCAATCTCACGCAGATTCGCGGCTTCCTGCTCCAGTTCCTGACGTGCCTGCTCAGATTCAGCCTTTGCCGCATCACGTTCGGCTTCCGCGGCACGGCTTTCGAAATCCATTGCCGCCTCAAGCTCAGACAACTCGCTCGCCAGTTCTTCCCGCTGCGCAACGAATTGCTCAGACTTAAGCTGAGCAATGTCGCGTTCTTTCGCAGCCGCCTGCAACTTAAAGTTGGTGGACTGGTACGCGCGCCATGGATCAGAGTAGTCCTGCACCATCACGATGATGACGCCTACCAGCAGGGCGACACAACTAATCGCAAAGACCAGATGCAGCTTCTTCTGATTCCAAAGAAAGGATTCGTTTGCCGGCATTGCAGTTCAGGCTCCAGCCTTTTGTGTAAGCTTTCAGCGGTTAGCTGTTGGCGATTAACTATTAAGAACAGGTACGTCGGCCATGTCGCAATGACTGTGCAGCCGAACGAAACACGCTTCAACCCGAAGGAAGAACGCGGAATAAACACATCAGATATTAAAGAACCACTCCGGGATCCCGACGAGGTACTTCAATGAGAAGGTCCAGCGAAGGATCATTTTGATTGGCAGCACGGCCATCCACAGAATCAGGTTAGAGAACACCAGAAACCGCAGCACGCCCATTCGCACAAAGAACTTTCGCAGGACGGTTAGGCCCAACAGCGGCGGCAGCAATGCGAAGTAGCCAATCACCAGCAAAATACCAGGAGCCTCACGCAGCAGGAACGTCGGCCATTGCCATCCAAACGTCGTGCCTTTCGGAATCCCACCATAGACAGCGTTGATGCCAGGAGCATTCCAGAAGAACTCCGACAGGTTCACGTTATTCGCGGCCTTCACTTTGTGAACATCCCACACTTCATAGATGCCGTAGAAGTTCCAGTTTGGGCCTCGCATAAACGTGCCCAAAACGATCAAGGCAATCCATAGTGGAAAGAACCCAAACAAAAAGGTCCCAACCGCGAACGCTCGGTCCTTGAAACAGTAGTAGCCGTTGCCTGTCTTGTTGAAGTCGATATACGGGATCGCCATCAGCCCGCCCAGAATAATTCCCGGCAGCACAACACCGGCCAACCACGGGTCGAAGTACACAAGCATTTCCTGGAGACCAAGAAAGTACCACGGCGCCTTCGACGGGTTCGGGGTCTTGACGGATGACGCTGGCTCTTCCAACGGAGCCTTCAAGACGATGGCCCAAAAGATAAGCACGGCCGTCAAAACAACCATACAGATCAACTCGGTATAGACCAGGTCCGGCCACACCAGAACTTTGTCACTACCCCCGTTGTCCACTTCATACAGCGGACGCCCTTCTTCCATGCGTTTGTCATTGTCGACGGCGCGGCGGAAGTAGATCCATGTCAGGAATGACACGATGAACAACATGGCCACAATTGGCACGTTGTCCGGCTTACCAACAATCTGACGGAAGTCGTAGTCGCTGAGGCTTAGGCCCATAAAGACCAGTGCCGCCTGAAACATCGACCAGGCAACGGTGTCCTTAATCCAGTACTCGCGGTACCGAATCATGGCCCAGAAAACCAGTATCGAACCCGCAAAGTAAACGACGGGCCGAGCAAAGATGTAGTCGACCGGATTCTTGAACCATTCGGGCAGCCGAATCAGAAACGCATCAGGGCTGCTGGTCCCCGTAAAATGAGCGGCGGACAGCATCATCAGACCGGCCGTCAGCACGGCCCAAACCGTCGCCACCGGCATGCCGCCGACAACGGGCGTGTCTTTCGCGAATTCACCATCCACCTTAAAGCTGCGGATCGTCCACAGCAGGTTCATGACGAACAGAATCAGGTAATACCAGCCGAGGCCGTGCAGTACGCTGGATGTCAGATCGGGATGAGGATTCATGAATGGGTTAGTTTTCGGTATTCAGTTTTCAGTATTCAGTCAATGCAGCGGGCCGCGAAATCATTTCCTGCAGCCTTTTACCCTTCGCCATTACAGCGGCTGACTGATGCCCCCGTCCTTACGAACTCGCCAGAAGTGGACCGCAATCAAACCAGAGACGACAATCGGAATCGCCACGCAATGCAGAATATAGAACCGGTTCAGGGTCGCTTCACCTACGAAGCGACCACCCAGCAGCAGGAACTTGGCATCACTGGCATTTGTAATCAGGTCATATCCGCCCATGTTCAGCAACTGAAAACCAGGCCCCTCACCACCCAGGAAAGGATGGGCGCGAGCCATGTTCGACCCGACAGTAATCGCCCAGATCGCAAGCTGATCCCAAGGCAACAGATAGCCAGTGAAGGACAGCAATAGAGTTAACACCAACAGCAAAACGCCGATCACCCAGTTGAATTCACGCGGCGGCTTGTAACTTCCCGTCAAAAAGACGCGGTACATATGCAGCCAGACGGTGATCACCATCGCGTGAGCCCCCCAGCGGTGGATCTCACGCATGATCCCCAGCGTCTGCACATCGCGCAGCGCCTGAATATCGTAGAACGCCCACTCCAAAGTGGGCCGATAATAGAACATCAGCATCACGCCGGTGAGCGTTTCCACCAGAAACAGAAAGAACGTGATCCCGCCCATACACCATGTGTAGGACAGAGCGATCCCCTGCTGCTTGATCGAAACCGGGTGCAGATGCAAAAAGAAGTTGGTCAGCATCACGACCACTCGATTACGACGGTCCGTCGGAGCCGGGTGACGGAAGACACTCTTCCAGATCTGTGAGTTACGAATATAGTCGCCTACGGACACTGCCGAGCTTCCTTCTGCAAAACGATTCGACAACAAAAACGTCGAGTACCGGGCACTAGCCACTTAACCTTGAGGCAGCGGAGCAACCCCGCAACCAAAGCGGCCCACAATCACCCATCAACTACACTGGCACAAAGCTGGCAGCATTCTCCCACTGACCAAGTTCCTGCTGGAACTTAACACTCTTATCCACTTCCAGCATCCCATCTTCTGCCAACCGAATCCCATACCGCTCAAGCGGCCGAGGAGCTGGACCTTCGAAGTTGACGCCGGTTTTATAGAATCCCGAGCCATGGCACGGACACTTGAATTTCTGTTCGCCTTCCAGCCAGTTCGGCGTGCAGCCCAGATGAGTACACACGGTCGACAGGGCGTATACCATTTGCTGCCCGTCGATTTCGTCATTCACAATCCAAACACCAAACTGAGCTTTCCACTTCGTGGCAACCGTACCCGCACCATAATCAGTTTGCGGACCGATTTTGAATTTTGTCGGCGGCTCCACCAGCACATTAGGCATCATGAATCGAGCCATCGCGAGACCGGACGCCGCAGTGGCAGCTGTCAGCGATGACCATGCGATCACGACCGGACTAAGCAGCACACCAGCAATCGAACCCAAAGCGCCTCGACGCGATACGTCCTGTGACTTGGCCTTCGGTGCAGCAAACGGAGTGTCCGCTTTCTTCTTCAGCGGCTTCTTCGGCAATGCGACCGCTTTTGCCGCACCAGTGGGCTCGCCTGTCACAGGATCAGCCGTAACCACTCCCTTGCGAGCGGCTTCGATCATTTCAGCGGCAGACATGCCTTTCGCTTTGGCCGCATCGACCGCCGCAGCCTTTGCGGCTGGCTTCTTGGCTGCCGCACCACCAGCCGCAGGCTTGGAAGCACCGCCACCTTTGATGGACGCCAGGATACTGGCCGTGCCGGATGGAGCTGCGCCGCCTGCTGGCTTAGCTGCTGCTCCACCACCGCCACCTTTGATCGATGCCAGAATATCTGCAGTGCCCTTGGGGGCGGCGCCGGATGGCTTGGCAGCAGCTTTCGGTGCTCCCCCGCCTTTGATCGATGCCAATATGTCAGACGTCCCCGACGGCGGCGGGCCATCAGGCTTCTCTGCCGCAGCTTCGGATTCGTTTGTCGCCTCATCAACGGGGGCGGCATCGTCCGCAGATGGTTTCGGAGCGGGTGCTCCACCACGAATGCGGGCAAGAATATCTTCGGAGGAAGGATTTTTGTCGCTCATTCGAGCTTCCACCAATCGGTGAGAAGTGTGACGTGAGATGTCTTCGAATCGCCGAATGGCAATCACAAAGAAGTGAAGTGAGATCGATGAATGGCCGCGCCAAAAAATGACACTCGCGCGTTTGATCGCCTGCGTTAGGCCTTCAACAACATGGGATTCTGCATGCCGGTATCAGCCCTGGCAAGCTGGATGGAAAACAGGCCATTTCTTTTCTCAGAAGACGGAAGTGCCATTTTGGGCACTTCCCGAGCCTGGGAAGTTAAAGACGCATTCCGCACGCCGATTAAAGGTAGTGCTCAGAATGAACGATGGGCTGCTCGTTGAACACTTGTGATTGCCGAAATTGCGAGTCACGTATGCTGAGCAAACAACGTCGTTGCCTCTGTGGATTAAGCGAAAAATTCAGCAGCCCGCATCAACCGCGCACGCAGTTCCACGCGACCTATGCTTCCCGTCCACCGCAGCATCCACTCGCCAACGCGGCTCAGCAAAGGAGTCATAACCGTCGCAGTGATGACAAGCACTGAAGGCGGCTGAGATACAACATGTGGTTCGATTCGGATCATCGGCCAGGCGCCAAATCACAACGAGATCGGCAACGACCTTCGCGCTGAATGCCAACGGCCGCGCAGCATGAGCTAATGCGTGAAGGTAAACACGATCCCTGCTTCCGTTCGATCAGTGTCGAACTCCTCGTTGTCGGAAGCAAATCGGTCGTACCCCACGATCGCCGACACGGAGAACAACTTCGTGCATTGCCAACGCAGTCGAGCGCCGACGCGCCAGGTGGTTTCATCGCGATCGACAGCTCCTGTGAAGTCCGGGTAATGCCGATACCCGACGCCAGCTTTAGGAATGAGGCTAAGCTTTTCGTTGAGCTGAATCGTCACGTCCGTGTGAAGATTTGCCGCTGAATATCGGAAGTCAGCACCTCGCGTGGCGGCGTGTTCCAGGTCGGCCCCCAAACTCCAGGCCGGAATCCACTTCGACTCCGTGGTAAAAAAGCGACTGACTCCTGCTGTGTAAGCAGGGCCGTCCAGAGATTCGACAGACGGAGTCACTCCATCTTCGGTGAAGTCGGCGAAGCTTGTCGTGAAGTAGCTGTAGATGGCATCGCTGTCCGGCAGGATGGCTGTCAGCGACGCAGTGACGGAATGCCGGTCGCCAAAATGATCGCCACCGAGGAAGTCTGTACTGTACACGTAATCCACACGGCCGATTAGCGGATGATCGGCCCATTCAAAATCCCGCTCCACAAACAGTCCGGGCTGAAAGCTGGCAAGGTTGAGAGAATCAAAATTGCTTTCATTGAAAGTAAAGTACCCGCGTCCCAACGGCCCGACTCGCATTCGGCCATTGTCAAAAGCAATCCACTCCAGACTCGGACTGATAAACAGTTGCGCACTGGCTCCATCGCCTGTGCGCAGGCTTCGACTGATGGGTGTCAGACTCAGATTCGTGTTGTACAGCGTGCCAACCTCAAACACCGCACGAAACCGATCCGTTGGCGTCGTGGTGTCTGATTCGATGACATCCAGAATCCGATCAAGATCGTCGGCGCCATCGAAGGTTTGAATCTCATAGCCGATCAGGTTGATGGAATTCAGTTCGTCTTCGTCGATGGTCGTACTGTCCGCCATAGAAGGAGCATTCGACGAACCTGTGTTGCCGAAGCCTCGTTTGCTGAGCTCTGCGGCGTAACTGCTTTCTGGCCCGAGCGACATCACAGCGGAATAGTGAGCGGCCGCCGCTTCTGATTGCCCAAGATCCGAAAGCAAGTCGCCCAGGTCCGAGTGAGCGGCGATGTTGTCGGCCTGCTCCTGGAGAGCTCTTTCGAAAGCCTTCTTCGCCTGAGCTGTATCGCCTTGCTTTTGATAGATCCGGCCAATCAGCCGCCACGAATCCGAACGCGTGGGATCTTCCTGCACCATCTTCTGCAGCAGAGTCAGCATTTCTTGGTCAGGATTTCCGGCATCAGATTGCTGCCCGACGGCGGCATGCATCAGCGCAAAAAAGCAGACTAGCGCGCATGAACCATGGCGAATAAGTTGCTTGCATTGCAAGGGAATCTTCTCTTTCCACGGCCCGGCAGTTTGTTGTAACTTGCTTGTCGGTAGTTCCTGGAAGGGCCTTTTTATCAGGACACTGCGAATACGGACAGGCCGATTTTCGGCGATGCCGTACCCCCATCTTCCTGTCTCGGCACGCCCGCGACGAAACCCTGAAATGCAAGGATACGCAAATCATGGCCTCTCTTAGATTTACATGTTCTGCCGTTGGCATCGTGGCCCTTCTGACATCCACAGCGTCCGCTCAACTTAACGGCGTCGCCGGAGCTGCCGCCGCCGCGAGATCAAACACGCAAATTCAGCAACAGGTGCAAAATCAGGTACAACAGCAGGTGCAGGCGCAGGCACAGGTTCAGCAACAGGTCCAGGCCAGAGCGCAAGCTCAGGTTCAATCGCGCATTCAGGCAGAAGCCGCTCGCGCTGCCAGTATTGCTCAACGAGTCACTTTGACGGCTCAAAACCAGGTGGCAGCCGCTGTCAGCAATCAGGCAGCAGCCGCACGCCAACGTGCGTCGAGCGGCTTGAACGTTCGACTGGCCGCCAACGCGAGAATCGGGACCAATGTGGGAGTTGGGACTTCGCAAGCCCGCATGGACACAAACACGGCCGCTCGACTGGGGCTTGATACACGACTTAGTTTGCCCGCCGACCTGACTCGAACAGACGTTCAGGTTTACGACAACATCTTCGGTCGCTTCAACCCGCTCCGCAAACCAGCGAACGAAACGCCGAATCCAACCGTTAGCGTCCCGCAGCCAAATGCCGACCCATCAGCATCCGACGAATCGCCAGAAGGTGGCGTGTCGTCGCGTAGCCGATCAGGTCTGCTCGCGAGCCTCGAAAGCGATGCGTCGTTAAGCACTCGCATCAACGTCGCAGCTCGTCAGCGCCGCGCTCAGATCTCAGAAGTGCGTGACCGAGCTCTCGCGACATCTGACACACAGCTGATGCTGAAAGCGCAGAAAATGGAAGACGCATTAAATGCGTTTGCCAGTGCCCAGACACAGCTGCAAGCGAAGGCCAACGGAAAAATCCGACAGGCCGCTCAATCGCAACCCAAAGGTCTTAGCACAAAACCTGTCAGCCAGGTGAACTTCTCTGCAAACGGCAGCGCCACAACTTCAGCGGCGGCCAACAACGGACAACCACCTTCAGCACCACCAGCAGCCGCAGCACCACCTGCAGCACAACCAACCGCCCCGCAAAGCGATTCCGGTAGCGCGCCAGCCGGATCCGTTCAACAGTAGTGACATCACGGCTTGACTACCTAAAAAACAAAGGAGGACCGGCACACCGCCGGTCCTCCTTTTTCAGTTACACCTAACTTCAGTTGCGCCTATCCGACGCCATTGCAGCTCGCGGTCACCTTCAAACTCGGCGACTGAATTGCTGCCCGGTCACGGAGACTCCGCTTACGCATTTCATTTCGCCGCTTTGCCTGCGTGCAGTTCTTCCATCATCCCCTGCAGTTGCTGGACAAGGATGACGGATGAATCCTTTTCGACCTGGTTGGTGCCGAGCCATGTTTCGTAGCCGCCAAGCCGATGCTGCTCGGGAGTCGGCAGGTAACCAATTCGTCCGTTTGCCAAACCAATCACAATGGTCGTGGAGAACGGGCTGCGGTCTTTGAGTTCCAGTCCGATTTCGACGAACGTTTCGAACGGAATCGCACAAACGGCGAGATCCCCGATTCGTATCGCCTGAATAATCACGGTCAGAGTTTCCTCTTCGCGTTCAGCTGCTCGCACTGTCCGTCGCGCGTAGTTTTGGGCGAGTCGTGGGAGACGCTTGATGGCATCTTCGTCTGTGAGTGCCAGAATTTTTCTAGCAGCCGCCGTTTCTTCCTCGCTTGGCCGTCGATACTTCAGAACAACTTCACGCTGCAGCATCGCCAACGGAGCTTCTGCCTGGTGTGTTTCAATTTTGCCGTGAGCAAACCAGGCCGTGTCGGCCGCTTTACGAGCCACGATCTGAATCTGCTCGAACGGTTCGCGAGGCGGCCGGATTGTTGTAAACGGAATGTTGTTAATGTCGCCCGACGTTCCGTTCGACATCATCGCCACAAAGTCTTCGCCAGCTCGTAAACGCGTCGGCATCAAACGCGCGAATTCACCGAAATAATCCGCCGAAAGCTGACCGCGTGGCGTGGCGCCGACGTAGTGAAGCGAGTAATTGGCGAAAAGAGCGAGCGGTTTCCGGCGAGCGTCCTGCACAGAAAGAATTGTGATGTCAGGATCTGTTGGACCGGCCGGGCGATCCATTACCCCGGGGCTGCGGGAGGGATTCATTTTGACCGCGTCCATCTTTCCGAACGGATTGGCGGGCATTTTGCCAGGCTTTAGATACCACCGACGATTGAAGACTTCATCCGGAAAAGGATGACTGGCAGCCCCGACCGACGCTGGTTGCAGGGCCGCGTGAGCTCGAACGATGGATTCCGCGATCCCATTAATCAGCACTTTGCGATACGCGGCGGCCGGTCCGGATCCGTCTCTTGAACTTGACGACGGCCCGCTGTGAGTGTGAGTGGAACTGATCAGCATGCGATCCGTCGCCATTCCGGTTTTCTCTGCTGCAATCTTCTTCGCTTCGTCCAAAAGTTCGGGCGAAGCTCCCAAAGTGTCCACGACAACCATCGCCAACGTCGTCGTGCCGTCGCTTAGCACAAGTGCTCGCGAATGCAGTGGATCATGAGCACTCTGTGCCATGTTCTCTGAAAATCCGCCGGGCATGTTGAGCGGAAATTCCGTCGGTGTGATGTCGACCGCCGCTGCTCCCGCCTTTACGGCCACCTTCGCTCCGGATTCTGCGGCTGGCTTGTCCTGAGCAATCGCGGCAGCAGCTATGCCGACCAGAACAACGATGGTCTGTAGAACTTTAAACATGTATCGATTCCGTTTATTCCATGAAAGGTTGGCAAACTGCAAACTGGCGCAGTCCATGCCGGTGGTCACTCGAAACTTCCAAACGCGGTGCGCACATTCGCGGCGCCATCATAGGCAATCGCATGGTGGTATTCAGTCACAGCAGGATCCCTCAGTCGATTTCCTTCGACTTCCACAGAAGCCGCAAGACGCAGTAATCGCCGAGAGTTTCGCGACCCCCAGGGCGGGATAAGATTTACCGGAAATTGCACGCCGATGAGGCGTTTACAGCATGCAAGTGAGCGGCGACCATGTCTGCGACCAAGCAACGTTTCTAAACAAACATGCCACAACGATTCGCGACGAGGACCGGAGGCTGACTTCATGAAATCATCTCGCGTTGCAAGTTCGCTATGTGCAGCGGCTGTGTTAGTACTTGCCTTCACTGCGGTCGGTTGTTCGTCGGCACAGGAAACGACGCTGATTAGCCGACCGGGGATGGAAGTGGTCTACGACGTCGAAAGCACTGGCGCCGCTCAGATTTCTCAGAAGATTCGGATTGGTCCGTACCAGAGCAGCGCGTTTGGACCTTACTCGGCGGCTCGCCTTGCAGGAAAAAAGGCGCAGTCGGGTATCCAGCAGGTTTCATTTATGGAAGATCGGCTGATTAGCGAGTTCAGCCTTCAGACGCCGACAGGGCAGTCAGCCGATGTTCAGATTGGCGTGCAGGAAACCGGAGAAACTATTAAGACACTGGGAATCTGGACCTCGCCCAAACCCGGCCCGATCAGCGGCGTGGTTACCGAAGGCGGTCGGCCACTCGGCTATTTCCGACTACGCGACTCCACTGACGCATTCACGCCAAGTGCCGCGCCGACGGCAGGTGAAGGGACTCTGACCGCAGAGATCGTAACGTCTGCAGGAACAATCAGGCATTTCAGACGTCTTGAGCCTCCCCCCGACCACAACGCGATTGAGAAGTTCTCTTATGGGGCTGAATCAAGCCATTCGGCTTACGACCTTGATGGACGGACGGTTGCCCGGCGAGATTCAAACGGTGTGTATTTCCATCAGGACCTGCCCAGCGACGCGCGAACATGCATTGCTGCTGAAATGGTCTGGCGCATTTCGTCAGAGAATCAACAGCTTGCAGCACATGAGCCAACTCTTATCAGTGCCGGCAAATTGATTTACCACGCTACCGTCGCCACAGCGGACAAAGTCACCGGGGCAGTGGCGAAATAAACCACCTTGAATCTCCATTGGACCAGTCCCCGTCGTAAAGCTTTTACGGCTTCGGCTCGTCGATCACGTCAGACGTCAACTCCTCCACGTCCAGCCCCAGACTCTTGGCGCGTTCGAGCCACTTTTGCCTGGCCAGAGCCTGCATATCTTCGGCGCGATCGGCTTCATCCACGATCTCCAGACCGAACAACGTTTCCACAAGGTCCTCCAACGTGGCCAGGCCGGCAAAGCCTCCGTATTCGTCGACCACCAACGCCAGGTGAGCTCGCGTATCAATCAGTGTTTCGAACAACTGCGACAGTGACGCCCCCGGACGAATCGTGACGATATCACGCCGCATTTCACTCAGCGGCTTGTCATGTTCGTCGTGAGCCTGCGCCAGAAGGATGTCCGTCTTCAGCACAAAACCCACAATCTCGTCGCGAGTTTCTTCGAACAAAGGAACGCGGGAAAACTGCAACTTCGGATGTTTCTCCATCGCCTCCCCGACAGTCATTGACTGCGGCAACGCCAGCACCACAGGACGCGGCGTCATGATGTCTTTGACTTTCAGCACGCGAAAGCGAAACAGGTTATTCAGAATACGAGATTCGTCGTTGTGCAGATGTCCTTCCTCCGCACCGCGCGCCGCCAGAGCTGCCACTTCTTCTCGAGTGACCGTGGGATGAGCCTCCGCCGGCGCAATCAGCTTGGCCAGCCATTCTGACATCACGACCAGTGGGTACATCAACCAGATCAACATGGCCACAGACCGACACACGATCGGTGCCAAAGGCCGCCAGTAGACTGCTCCCAGCGTCTTCGGAATGATCTCCGACAGAATCAGAATCAACAGCGTCAAAATCGCCGAGGTCAGCCCAATGTACTTGCCTTCGAAAACGATCTGCGCCTGAGCCCCCACACCCGCTGCTCCCACTGTGTGAGCAATCGTATTCAAGCTCAAAATGGCGGCCAAAGGGCGTTCGACGTTTTCCTTCAGACGTTCGATAAGTTCCGCAACACCGCTGTTGGTATCCCTTAACGAAGCCGTGAACGACGGAGAAATTGACAGCAGCACAGCTTCGGCCACCGAACAAAAAAACGAAAAGCTTAATGCGATTAGCAGAAAGACGATCAGCAGAATTACGTCGGGACTCATTACAGTTTCTCCTGCTTCTTCAACATCTGTTCGCGCTGTTCACGAAATTTATGAGACAGCTCAACAGCTTCTGCGCGGTCCGCCTCGTCGTAGTCCCAGAACTTCTGCACAATCTGTTCGCACTTCGGATAGTGCGAACCATCGTCACCAACCTGCGTGCGTAACTCTGCAAATTGAGCCTTCAGCTCGTCTCTTACTTTTGCGTAGTCCGCGTTGTCGTAAACATTGTTCAGTTCGCGCGGATCTTTCTTCAGATCGTATAACTCCCAGGCGGGAGGAGTTTGGTTCTGGCCATCGTAGTCGCAACCGTAAAAGTAAATCAGCTTGTGGTTCTTCGTGCGAATCGCCATTTCGCCGGGATTGTCGTGATGAGCCATGTGCATCCAATAGCGGTAGTAGGCCGCCTGTTTCCAGTCGGCCGGTTCGTCGCCCGTTTCACAGATGGATCGGAACGACTTCCCCTGCACGCTGGAGGGAACATCTGCGCCGGCGAAGTCCAGCATCAGGGCCGGGTAGTCCACGTTTTCGACGATCGCGTCGCTGCGAATCCCCTTTGGAATTGATTTCGGGTAGCGAACGATAAACGGCATGCGCTGAGATTCATCGTACGCCCAGCGCTTGTCCTGATAGTCTTTTTCGCCCAGCCAAAAGCCCTGGTCGCCCGTGTAGATGATGACGGTATTGTCGTAGAGCCCTTCCGCCTTCAGGTAGTCGAACAGACGTTTCAGGTTATCGTCGACTCCTTTCACGCAACGCAGATACTTCTTCAGGTAGGCCTGATACGCCAGACGCTTGATGTCGTAATCAGATAATTCTTTGTTGTCGTAGTCCCACTTAAACTCCTTCGGAAACTGTTGTGGCAAGTCGCGAGCATAAGACCGTCGCGGATTGCGGCGACCAATCGACGTTCCAATGTGCGGAATCAGTTCATCGTTGTGCCCGCGAGTCGCCAGTGACCCCCATGTGTCTGGCATAGTCCACAAAGTTTCTGGTTCCGGAATGTCGATGTCGGCCAGATAACTGTCGTACCTCGGCGCACTTTCGAAGTAGTCGTGAGGTGCCTTGAACTGATGACACAGAAAGAACGGCTTGCTGGGGTCTCGATGTTCCTGAAACCATTCCAGCGTTGAATCTGTGATGGCGTCTGACGAGTGCTGCCCCTGGTGAGTCACCACATTCTTCGGCCACGGCTTGTCACCCTGCGTTCGGAAGTCTGTGTTGAAGTACTTTCCCTGCCCCGGCAGCACTTTGTAGTAGTCAAAGTTAGGCTCCGCCTTCAGATGCCATTTGCCAACGATCGCGGTTTGGTATCCCGCTTTCTTCATTTGAATTGGCAGCATCTGGTTCGGCTTTTCGATCTTGCCACCCAAATCGAACACGCCGTTCACGTGATCGTACTGCCCCGTGAGAATGCAGGCTCGCGACGGCGTGCAAATGGAGTTTGTACAGAACGCGTTGTCAAAACAGATGCCTTCCTGCGCCAGTGTGTCGATTGTTGGAGTCGGGTTAAGTGACTTCAGCAACGTCGCGTACGCTCCTATGGCCTGAGCGGTATGGTCATCTGACATGATGAACAGAATGTTGGGCTTGTCCGCCGCTACGACGGCAGTCGCGGGGAATAATGTCAGCAGGCAAAGAAGAATTTTCATTTAGATTCGATCCCATGGTGAAAAGCCGAAAGTTGTGGTTGCAGAGCTTTATACCACGAATGAGTCAGCAAACCACGGAACAGGTGCAAAGCCGGTCCTGAACTTGACCTCGTGGCTGATCAGAGGCCGCGGTGGTTGCTGATCCACCGATGATTTGTCAGTTCCAGCCGCAACGGGCGCCGGAACTGTACGGCACGCGGTTTGCTTACTGTAGAGCTGAACTGAAGATTAACTTTGATGGGGCAAGCGGCGACTGCGAAGCGAATCGTCGTGCATGATTCGAGTCGTGACCGCGAGCCCACGCATCTCACAGGAGTGGCCAGGAATGTCAGTACAACAAAAAGAAAAACAGGAACAGGACGTCCGTCACGAAGGACTTCCCATTCAAACCGTTCACGGAATTTCCTACCCGCGAGTGGGACTCAATGGTGATCTTCAGGACGAGCCAACGACAGTCATCTCTGACCTGACTGCAATTTACAATTCCGACTCGAACGCAAGTTACGGCCGCATAAGCTGCGATTCTTCCGTTCGAGACCCTTCTGACAACGAGTAACGGAGAACAACAATGATTTTAAAGCAACGCCCCTTCATGGAAGCATTGATGGCCGCCGCGGTAATCGCAGCCCCAGCCTCGGCGATGGCTCAGGACGTCGATGTCGCGGCTGACAAGAACGGTGTGCAAGTCAATGTGGACGACGAAGTGTCGACACCCGCAACCAAAGACGCACGGCAACCGAATGCTGCCGCAGATGAAACACCACCGCAACGATTAGCATCCCGTCGCACGAACGCGCACGTCGCGAACTGGATCCTGGCTGAGCAACGGTCTTTTTTGGGTCTCGCAAAATTTGGATCCCGACAGGCGTCTTCGGCGGAAGCGAAAAAATTCAGTGAGAAGCTGGTCGCCGACCATCAGAAGCTGATTGATAAAATTCGCCGTGCGGATACTCGCCCCTCAAGCGACGCGAAGGATTCGGAAGAATCACGGCAGCTTGCCAACGATCGCAATCCACGTCGCGGTCGCCGTTCGCCCGGCAAGGTGCTGAAACTCGTGGAAGGCATCGTCGATGAAGTTAGCGACGGCGTAGACTCCGTCGATTCGGAGACCTCCGGTGTCCGACAGGTCTCTGGTGAGAAACAGCTGGACGAGAAAGTCGAACGGATTGCCGACGTCGCTGAAGAGGCGATTGAAGAAGGTCGCGACATCGTTCAGGAAGCACGTGAATCATTCCCCAACGTCAACAACCGTCCCCTAAGACGCGTGGACCGAGGTGGAAAAGCGTGGGTTAAGGTCCACGAAGATGTCACAAAGGAGCTGAGCAAACTGGCCGAAGCCGATTTGAAGAACCGGTCCGGTTACGAATTCGACGCAGCTCTTGTTGGCATGTATGCCGCGTCTCACCTTCAGCAACAGGCCACGCTGGAAGTTCTGCGACAGAAAGCTGACGGAGAACTAGCCGACGTTATCGATGAAGCGTTGGCGGCCATCAAGCAGCACCGCCGTTCAGCGGACGAACTGATGAAGAAAGTTAAACCGACTGAGTAGGCTCAGCTGCCCTCAATCTCCCGCGTCACCTCGCGGTTATTTAGTCCATACCGAAGCCCAGCTTTTCCAAGAGCTGGGCTTCTTTTGCGTACGTGTCCGGCAAATGAGGAAATCCGCAATCCCGCAACATCCCACGGCACAATTAAACGGATCTTAACATTCGCCTCCAGAATACCGCGCCGTCGGGACCAGCGGAGGTCGAGAGGCATTTGCCAGCTTTTTAGACGAGTCAGCAAAGGGCCGAATCACCCCGCTAAGCCCGTAGGGCAATCCAATGAAAGGTCCGTAACCTCTTGTACTGAGGACTTCACGAAGGACCGTTAACGACGGACGAAAATGTCCGGTCAAATTTGTATTCACGTCGAGTAAGGAAGAATCAACATGAGATGGCTCGAGAACTCTTCGCCGCCGCAATCTGGAAGCGGCAACCCACAAATCAACAGCGGAATCCGTCACGCGGCGCGTCGTAAGCGGGGCTTTACGTTGATTGAACTTCTGGTTGTCATTGCGATCATTGCAATCCTGATTTCATTGCTGCTGCCCGCCGTCCAGCAGGCTCGCGAAGCAGCACGCAGAACTCAGTGCAAAAACAACCTCAAGCAACTAGGGCTGGCGATGCACAATTACCACGACACCGTTGGCGTGTTTCCGTTTGGCTTCGACGAACGAGAAACACTGTGGACGGCCATGATTTTGCCTCAGATCGAACAGGCCAATCTGTACAACACCTTTGTTTGGCAGGAATCAGGACTCGGCAACTGGGACTCGGGTGGAGCCAACGAGGCAGCATGCGGAACACTAATCCCGGCATTCCGCTGCCCCAGCATGGCAATCGCGGAACACATCGACAACAACGGCATCGTCGGCCGAGTACCAATCAGCTACCGAGCTGTCTCTGGTTCTAACGCGCCGTCGGACGACCTGTCGACGATCCCTGTTGGTCACCCCAACGCCGTTGCCCTGGAGAGTCAAACCGGCCTCAACGGCATGTTTTATGGCTGCAGCAGCACTCGAATTCGGGACCTGACGGACGGTACATCGTCGACGCTTATGGTCGGCGAATCTTACTGCGATCCTACCTACGTGCGGGATGGCCAGGGCTTCGACTACTGGCAGTTTGGCTCGCCTCAAACCGGCGGCTGGGATTGTCGCGAAGGTGACCGCGGTGGCACAGAATATTCTGAAGGTCTGGGATCCTGCTATCCAAAGATGAACGGCCGTCTGGATCCACTGGTTCCCGGTGTTCTGGCCGAATTGAGTTTCGGTAGCTACCACATCGGCGGAGCTCAGTTTTCTCTGGCCGATGGTTCAGCGAGGTTCATTTCTGAAAATATCGACCTGGACGTATACCGTGCTCTGGGCTCGATCGGTGGTGGTGAAGTTGTAGGTGAATACTAATGAAACGTAATAAGATTAAGCAGTCGACACGCAGCCGGCGCAATCCAAAACGATGGGCCGCCAGTCTTTGCATTGCGATGATGGTTGGCTGCAGCGTTGCTCCGCAAACCGATTACGGCAAGTTGGGCCTGATCGATGTCACCGGTGTCATTACTTTGGACGGTAATCCATTACCCTACGCGGTTGTGACCTTCGAAGATCCGGAAACTGGCCAGTTTTCGTACGGTCAGACGGACGAATCCGGGTACTACGAAATGCAGTTAGACACTGAGATGTCTGGTGTTATGCCAGGCGACAAAGTGGTTCGCATCAGCACGACCAAAAAGATTCTCGGACTGAATTCCGGCGAAGAAGGTGGTGCCGGCGAAGGCGAAGCAGAGGAAGGAGATGCTGAGCCCAGTGCGGCAGACACATCTCACGAACTTGTCCCTGCGAAGTACAACAAGGATTCGGAACTGCGTGCCTCAGTTTCCGCTTCGGAAACCACATTCGATTTCGACCTGGAATCAGAATAGCCGCAGCGAGGGAATTTGCTGACTGGCATGGACGCTCTTCGTGGTTCATGCCAGTTTTTTTTATGCGCAGACGAAGCACGTCGGCGTAAGGCCTGTCTGGCGCGCATTCCCACATTCAGGGGCAGCTTCTAAGCGACAAGCAGAGTCACACTCAAACTACTGACAGGAAAACGGTGGTGCGACCGTCACGAGGTACGGCAGCAGGGGAACTCGCCCAAAAAACCGCAGCGCTGACACGCCGTCTGTGAGTGCCCCGTGGCTGTAGCCGCAGCGTTCCAGAGCGGATTCTTCGAAATACAGCGGCCAGTGACACACCCGAAACGAATCCCGCCACGGTCGAGGCACTACGCTGAATCCGACTACGTCGTGGAATACCGGCTTAGTCCCATAGATTTCTGCCGCCAGGTCACGCGGTTCACGCAGAGGTTCTTCCGCCAGTGATTCTGCCGCAATCGCTTTGGCCAGCCGGACTTCGGACAGCGGGCGAAACAATTCCGGCGGCAGCACCGAAGCAGCTTCAGGCGACAATGGCTGGCCGATGCGTTTTGGCGTGCCATCTTCAGAATCGGCGTGACCGTCCGAAAGCGGCCTTTCCGAGCGTGCCGTCACCGGTTGTTCAGCCGAATCCTGCTTAATTGCTGCGTCTGAACCAGACAAGGTTTGCGATGAGTCGTCAGCAGCCAGAAAATCGCTGCCTGAACCGACCATCATGCCAGCCAGCAACAGGTGGCGGACAGTTCGTGAGCAGCGATGGAATCGAAAAAAGCCGTGCATGGTGTACTCCGCAAAAAATGGTTCCCCCTACATCATCGAACCTTGCGGTCTGACTTTGTTAGAATGAGTGGTGCCATCCGCGCGACCGATATTTTGTTAATAAGAAGGACATCCGGTGCCATCCGTCTTCCGGTTTATTGATCAATTGCGTCACCGCCTTCACGCCCGGCCGTCCACTCGACGGCAACCGAAACCACAGGCGGCACATTCCCGCAGTCAACTCAAGGTGACTCGCCTGGAACAACGTATCCTGCTGGACGCGGGTTTCGGAATCAATATGGCGGGCATCCTGACGCTCAACGGTTTCGACGCCGGCGATACGCTCACGATGCAGGGCGACCTCGGTTCCAGCGTGTTGCCGCCCACCGGTGTCGCCAGCTTCACGCTCACTGATGGAGTTTGGGACGCCACCGACGCCGATCTGCTCTCGCCGGAATTTTCACTTTCGCCCGACTCCAAAACCCTGATTTTCAATTCGCCAGTCAGTGTTGACGGTGTCGCGATCGATGCGAGCACCGCGCCGCTGGATGGCGTGGCGACTTCGGGCGGTGGTTTGCAGGTGGACCAACTGCAAATCACCAACGGTGGCGACGTCGATCTATCAACTGCTGGCAACAACTTCAGCAGCGTTTCCGTTTTGGCTGACAACCTGACTCTGGTTGACGCCGACGATCTTCAACTAAACAACCTCGACATCAGTGGCACGATAAACGTCACGACTAACGGCGACATCACGGACGCAGCCGGAAGCGAAATCACGGTCGGCGGATCAGCGGCCTTCACTGCCGACAGCGTAACACTCGGCGACGACGCGGCCGACGAAACTAACTTCGGCAGTCTGCGAGTGACGGCCAGTAGTGATGTGCAGATTTCAGAAGATTCTGACATCCTGGTCGAATCAGTGAACGGTGACAACGTTGTCTTGACCTCAGCCGGCCGCATCGACGACGCGGCAGCCGACATAACAAACGACATCACCGCAAACACCATTGACTTGAATGCTGCCGACGGGATCGGCGAGACCGCAGAACTGGAACTGGCGGCGACGTCAATTTCGGCCGACACCACGGCTGGAGATATCGATCTGGACAACCAGTCCGCCGCCGCAACAACCGTCACTTCGTTGACCACGCAGGATGGAGTAATCCGCTTCGATCAGTCCGGCGGCGGCGACGTGAGCTTCACGAACGTGGCAAGCGCTGACGCCAGTGGCACCGCGAACGCCGCCGATATTACCCTAACGTCTTCCGCTGGCTTGACCGCTGGAGACATCACAACAGAAGGCACCGGTTCGGCGGGCACAGCAGCAAGCGACATCACGTTGTCGGCAGGATCGCCGACCGTCGCTGCAGATTCGATCCTACTGACGGGATTGGTCGACGCCGGTGAAGGCACCGTGCGACTAATCAGCAACGGCACGATCAACCAAACAGCCGCCGGAATGATTACGGCGGGAATCCTTGGCGTTCGTCAGGAAGGAACAACAGGCGATATCCGACTGGGCGGCGCAGCCAACGATGTCGACGTGCTGGCAGCGCAAAATCTGGCCGTTGGAGGCGACGTGGTGTACTTCGATAATTCAGCCGCCACAATCGCCAACGTGGCGGCTCGAAACGCGGACGGCGTCAGCTTCAGTTCAACTACCGGCGTTAGTGCCAACGCGGGTGACATCAACATCACGACGGTTGGTGACCTGATCGTCAACGAAGATATCAATGCCGCCCACAATTCGCTCACGACCAGCATCGACGAAGCCATTACGCTCATCAGCCGACAGGGCAATTTTGAACTCGCCGATTCAACCATTATTTCTTCGGACGAAAACACAGCGGCGGGCGTCTTCGACGATGTCACAGGCGATCGAATCACAATTATCGCGGGTTCTGTCAGCGGAACAGGCAATGTGAATCTCGGGACGAATGTTGAAGTGCGAACAGATGGCGGAGTCGCTCGGCAAATCGCGCCGCGACCAACAGCATTCGCTTCTGCGCCAACAGACGGAGCCGAAAGCGCATTCGTGACGCTGTCAAACGCACAGAACCGTCGCAGTTCACTGACACCGCTGGGAGACAGCCTGCTGGGCGTGATGCAACTGGTGTTCGGTGTCGACGGTGAAGAAAATCTTCAGGTCGTTGTTGACTGGGGAGTGGTGTCGCAAACCAGTCTTACAGACGCAGGACTGGCGGGCGATGCGGTGCCTGGGAACATTCTAATGGACGTCCTTGAGTTTTCACTTACCGACGCCGACAAGACGATTTACAACATCGACGAAGGTGGACTCGAATATCGAATTCCGCATCTGTACTCGCCGCTCGATCTCGGCAGTACGCCCAACGACCGCAATGGGCATGAAGTGAATCCAGGGATCATCGGCGTACGATTTTCTGTATCGCAGCACGCATCGATTAATGTCTGGGGCGATTCGGCCACGATTCCAGGTTCGACAGACGTAAATTCACCGCCCCCGTTCACGTCGTCAAACCCCTTGCAGACGATCACGGATGCGACGGGGCAGGTGATCAACCAGCCGGATGCAGGGCTGTCTTTGTTGAGCTCCACAGACACAAATCCAACCGACCAGTTTCCGCAGCAGACGACTGAAACACTGTTCGACGACGATGTGCTGACAAACAGCGGCGTTCCCGTTGGGCGCTCTGAATGGGAATTCACCGCCGGCCCACCACCAGGCACTGTGCTGAACCAGCCTCAAGCGCGGCCAACAATCGACGCCCGTCCACTCGATGCACGAGACCCGCTGCCAATTTTCGAAACGATTGCTGACGATGTGTCGTTCGGTGCCGGAGCGAGTTCAGAAACGGCAATCGGCACCGAGGTGTATCTTCAGATACGCCGCCAATACGAATTGGATGCCGCCGCTGAAGTGGTTGTCTCTCGCGTCACAGACAATGATTTCATTTCCAGTCGCGAGAGCTTTGAAGCATTCGTCCGCGACAACCCGGAACTGACAGATGGGTCCGGCTACGAAGTGTGGCTGGTCACAGAAACCGACGGGCAAGTGGTGCAGCGACCGATTGTGCAGTTCGAAATTACGGGCGGTCGCCCTGAACCAGCGACGGAAGAATTGCCTGCTTCTCTGGAGCCTCTGGAATTGCAACCTGTCCCGTTTGAGCAACCGGACGGCGAGGACGGGGCTGCTGAAGAACCAGACGCGGATGGCAACGTCGATGCACGGGCTGACGCCGAAGCGGATGAAGACACTGATGCCAGCGAGCAGGACGACATGGCGACGGAAGGCGGCGTGATTGCGATACCGGTTATCGCAACGTCAGCAGCGGCCAAATGGCGTCAACAACAGAAGCGGCGCGATGATGGAACGGAACTCACGTCAGTGGCGCGACGTATTCGCCGGATGAAATCCGGCGATTGAATTCTGAGACGACTCGATAGTGACCAGTCTGTGGCATTCCGCCATCGGCACAAATGTTTCGTCGGAAGAACAAGAGACAACAAAATCAGCGAGCAATCGACATGGGCAAAAAGAAGCGGCCTGACAAGAATGCGGACGACCGTCGAGACGACGTTATCTCGGGAAATTCTCCCAGTCCCGACGACGATCTGAAATTCGCCACCGATTCGACACCCGGCTTTGGCCCTGTAGCTCGTCGGGCGGCGGAAAGCCCTGAACCGCCTGCCGAACCGGAAGCTGATGACGATCCACGGATGCAGGAAACATGGGTGCCACCGGTTGATGGCCCGCGCGAAGTTCGGCCGTCCACAGAACCTGAAGCCGATGAAGATCCGCGATTGAAAGACACGTGGGTCCCGCCACCTGATGGACCACCCAAAACGGCCGCCCCAAAAGCTGCCCCATCCACGAGTTCAGAAGACGAAGAGGATACGCGGCTCAAAGACGCATGGGTTCCGCCGCCGGATGGTCCGCCCAATGCGTCACCGTCCAGCGATCCGGACGGCGACGCCGACACTACTCGCGATTCGCAATCCGACGCTCGCAACGCACTTGATCCTGACAGCACATGGATTCCTTCCAGCACGCCGACGCATCACGATTTCAGCTTCGATTCCGGAGACGGATTCAGTGACGACGCTTTCGATGACGACGACTTCGACGATGAACCGGCCATCGACCCCGATCGTACGGTGATCCCGTTCGCAATGCCGACTGTCGATCTGCCGTCGACTGAGGTTCCTGCCGAGCCGCGGCCAACTGAGTCTCCAACGGCGTCTCCAACTGATGAACTCAACGACCAAACTCAGGACTTAGGTCTGCGCGGGAACCGATCGATGGGGGCAGGGCAGGAGACGGTCGATCCTGATACCGTCGTCCCGCCAGAACCTGCCCGCAAAGCCCCAGCAACACAAGATGGCGTCGATGGCGATCGACGAGCCGTGGAAACCATTGCGTCTGTGTTGCCCGCCAGCGAGTCCGAGGATTTTGATCAAACAGAAGTGTTCTCAAAGACAGTGGGCATGCGGAATCTGTCGGAAGATGAGTACGACGAATGGCAGTCGGAAGTCGCCGAGCAACACAGTCCGGATACCGTCGCGTTGGAACCGCCAACAGCCTCGTCGACAGGCACTCCGCATAACGCGGGAACTCAAATCTGGAATCGGCAATCGGCCGACGGACTCGATGCGTCGCTCGTTATTCGCAACCGGCCGGTCGCCGGTGACGAAGCATTCGAACAACACGGCAAGAACTCGGCCCCCGACTACGACATCGTCGAAAAAATCGCAGAAGGCGGAATGGGAGCCATCTACCTGGCTCGCCAAACATCGCTCGACCGCGAGCTGGCTATTAAGACGCTCAAACCGCTGAAGGATCGCGAACAAAAGATCGTCGAAACACAGGGACGCACGCAAAAGGTCGCCAAACAACGTCGCGAGATGTTTCTGTCGGAAGCTCTGGTGACGGCGAACCTGGTCCATCCACACATCATTCCGATTCACGATTTATGCCAGACAGAAGATGGCGCACCGTATTATTCCATGAAGCGCGTGAAGGGGATTCCGTGGAGTGATCGCATCGCCGACATGACTCTGGAAGAAAACCTCGAAGTCCTTCACAAAGCGTGCGACGCCATGGCGTACGCGCACCACAACGGAGTCGTGAACCGAGACCTGAAGCCCGAAAACATCATGCTGGGCGAATTCGGTGAAGTGCTGGTCCTGGACTGGGGACTCGCTATCCCGGCGTCAGCCGCCGACCGAAAACGTTTTGTGTCGCCCGCATCGCCCTATGGCGCTGGAACGCCTGCGTACATGTCGCCGGAATTGTGGTCCGGACCGGCGGAAGAAATCGGCACGTGGAGTGACATCTATTTGCTGGGCGCGATTCTGTTTGAGATTGTTACCGGCAAGCCGCCTCACACGTTCCCCAAACCTGACGTCAATGCTGGCGCAACCGGATTGTGGGAGGCGATTGATGGCGTTGTGCGAATCAATTCCATTCGCGAAACCGAAGTCACTGGCGAGTTACTCGACATTGCGATGCAGGCGATGCAAACCAAACCGGGCGATCGGTATGCGTCGGTGCTCGATTTCCAACAGGCCGTCAAGAAGTTTCAGACGCACGAAGAAAGCCGTCGTCTTGCTGCCAAGGCCGCCGCAACCCTGCACTACGACAACGGGAAGTCGTCCTCACGCGGCTACCAAAACTTTCAAACGGCGGCAGCACTGTACGAAGAATCACACAATGCATGGCCGGAAAACAAACACGCTCGTGAAGGCCTTCGCAATACGCGACTCGCCTATGCAACGGTGGCCAATCAAAATGGCGACTACGACCTCGGTCTGCAAGTGGCCGCTCAGGAAAGCGGCGAAGAATTCACAGCACTTGCCTCACAAATGACGAGAGCTCGCAGTTTTCGCAATCGGCTGAAGCAGGTTGCGGTGACTGCCGCAGGGCTGATCGTGATTGTCGGTGCCGTCGCGACAGTGCTGGCCGTTCAGCTTTCGCAGAAGAATCGCCAGATCACATCACTGCACGGCAACGTCGAAGTACTTCAGCAGGCGGAACAAAACCTTATCGCCGAAACTCGACAGCTCACCAGCGAAAAAGCAGATCTCGAACAGCGGAAGACCGAACTGCAGCAGCAAAGCGAAACACTGCTGGCCAGGCAGGAAGCGTTGCTGGCCGAACAGAAAACGCTCGTGGCCGCGAAGACGTTGCTTGAATCCGAAAACACGACGCTGACAAACGAAAAGCGGCAGCTTGTTGGGGAAAGCAAAAGTCTTCGCCTCGACAAACAGAATCTGACCGCAGAAGTGATGGCCGTTACGGAGCAAAAGAACGCCGTCAACAAAGAACTGGCCAGCCTGGAAAAGCGTCAACAGAAGCTGGCAGAACAAACCGTGCGAGCGGCCGTGGAATTGCGGAGCACTTCGATTGCGAGCCTCGTACGCAACTCCGATTTCTCAACAGCATTGCAGCGGATCGATGAACTCATCGCCGCTCTGGACAACGATCCGCAATACACGACTCTGCCTGAACCGGAACGAGAACAACGCCGCACAGAACTGAAGGCCCGTCAACGCCTGCTGCAACAGAACACGCGGTCAACAGCCGCTCCGGTACAGGCTCAGGTCATCAGTCCGTCCGGAAAACTGATGGCATGGGGCGATTCGGCCGGAAAGCTGAACGTTTGGAAAATCGATCATGAAACAACTGAGTTCCCCGACGCGCCGAGTGCTTCACTGAATATCGGCGCGCCAGTGACTGAGATCACCTTCGATAGCAGCGAACGCCAGGTGATCGCGGCGGCCGGAAGCTCGCTGCATTTGTGGCGACCGGAAAACAACCAGCATCACATGATCACTGGTCATGATGCCAACATCACCGCGATCCAGCGTGGTGAATCGTTTTTGCTATCGGCCGACGCCGATGGCTACATCAAGGCATGGAACGCGGACAGTCGACAACCGCTGTGGTCCATTCACGCGGATTCTGTCGTGCGAGATCTCGCGTTGCTGCCGCAGCGTGGCATCTTTTTGTATGCCGGTTCGCGAGGTGGAGAATCGGCCGACATTCTGGCGTACCAACTTCCACCCGCTGAAAATCCCACGGCGCGGCCGAAGCGCTTAGGCCAGCTTCGGTTCCCTCGCGATCGCATCAGCCCACCGCTGCGAATGGCGGTTTCCCCGGATGAGCAACTACTGCTGATCAGCAATAGTCGAAACGGCGAACTTCTGGCACTGCCACGGCGAACTGTTGACGACGACCTGGCACGTGACCAGTTTCCATTTGAGCATGCTTCCGATTTAGCCAAACAGCAGGCGACCGGTTGGGTATTCACTCACCACATGCGTCCGATCAACGATATTGAATTTTCAGCAGACGGGCAGCACATCGTCACCGCCAGCGATGACCGCTCCATAGGCATCTGGCAGCGCGAAGAAGACAGCGAACTGCGATTAAAATTTCAGCAAAGACTGGAAGGTCACGGCGCGAAGGTTAACGCTGCTGGGTTTTTGGATGCAGACGGCGCAACGGTGGTTTCTGCCGGAGCCGATCGGTATTGCCGTCTGTGGGTCGTCGCGGACAACGCCGCCCAACAGCAAAAAATCGAACAACAGTTTCAGCTGACGAAGTTAATGAAGGCACCTCAAGCACGGCCGCACATTCCCGTGCGGTGGGCCGCCGACGCCGTCCCAGCGACACCTTCGCAGAACGATCGCACGGATTCTGCAACTGACTACATCGTGCTAAATGCTGATCAAAAGTTGCAGCGAGGCGCGATCAAATCGGTGTGCCTCAGCGATGATGGCCAGCGAGTCGTCACCGGAGCGGCCGACGGGACGGCCGTTTTTTGGAATTCATCAACCGGCAAGCCCTTGGGGAATTCGTCTGGCCGCTTACGCCTTTCTGAATCACACACCGCGTTTGCCGAAGGGCATGATTCCAATGTGGCTCGAATGCACTTCCTGCCGCCGGACGGTAAACGCCTGCTGACGACCGGCTTCGATGGCAATCTGTGCCTGTGGGATGCAGATTTGAACCGGCCTGGCACGGGGCATCAGGAAGTGAAGCTGCCAGGTCTGGGGCTGGTCAACGCTGTGGCCGTTTCTGCCGATGGGCAGTTGATTGTCACATCCGCAGCGAGTCATGCGGAAGCGAAAGGCGCGGCGGCCAACGTCTGGCGGACCTCAGACCTGCAATCAAATTCGAACTGCGAACCGGTGGCCGTATTACAGGGCTTTCACCGTTCTGAAGTCTCCGCAATCGCAGTCGGCCGCGACGGTGCCAGAATTGCCACCGGAGCTCGCGACGGCCGCGTCGCCATCTGGAACGCTGCAAATGGCCGGCTGCTGGCGGGCGGACAGGCACATTCCAAGAATGCAATTGTGAGTCACCTGGAATGGCTGGCAGATGGCCGCCTGTTTTCCGCCGGCTTCGATGGCCGCCTGCAGCTGCTGGCTGCTGATTCAGGCGGCGAAGACAAGTCGACCGCGGAAGAAGACTCTGCCGCAGTAGGAAACCTGGACGTCGTATTCGAATTTAATCACGACAATGTCCCGATTGCTCGGACAGCATTCGCGTCAGATCAACGCCGTTTTCTGACCGTTAGTGCTCGAACAGACAAAGCGACCAAACAAACGACCGACGAATTGCATCTGTGGCAGATCGGGGATCCCGAACCGCTGCGTACGATTCGTCCTGCCGTTGTCGGCGGCCGAAATGCCCAAAGAATCACTTCGGTCCATTGGGCCGACAATGGCGGTCGAGTGGCAGCGGTCATCGACGGGAATTTGCAGATCTTTGACACGGACACATGGAAAATTCTGACGGTGCTGGATGCGCCGCAGGCTGGAATGGCAGATGCCGTTTTTGCCCCGCCGACGTTGCAATTGCCGAACGGAAAAGCAGTCGACGGCATCGCCACGTTTGACGGCACGTCGGCTCATCTGTGGGACCTCAACAACCGTTCGCATCTGGCGGCGTTCAGGCCAATGTATGCCGTCGAAGCCGTCGCACTTTCTCGCAATGCGGACCACCCGGTCGTGCTGACAGGCGACCGTTCGATCCGGATTTTCAATGCAGACTCAACCGACGTCGATTTTGCGAGCAGCATTTTCAAGGTCGGCAGCCCTCATCGTGGAACTGTCACAAGCCTGCAGTTCGCTCCCCAGCCGAACGACGATGCGACTCAGCTATTCGTGAGTACCGGAGCAGACCGTTCGGCAGGGCTGTGGCGCTGGAATTCAGAAACCCGGGAAGCAGCGCTCGTGGAAAAGCTGCAGCCGAAAACCGGAGGAATTCTGGCCGCCGCGGCATTCAGTCCGTCCGGGCAAAGGCTCTTGCTGGCCCACGCAGACGGAACGCTCACTGTGCTCCCCACCGCGACGCCTCAGGCAGACCAGCGAACTTTTAAAGTCGAAAGCGGACAGACGGTGGAACTTACATCTGCCACGTTTTCCGATGACAAACGCGTTTTCGCGGTCGCCGGCCGGTTGTTGGGCAGTGGTGAAAGTCGCGCGTGGGTATTTCGGCAGGGTGATGACGGCTGGCGAGCGCATTGCGTGGTGCGAGGCCACGACGCGGGCGGAATCAACGCCATCGCGTTTTTGCCGAATTCGCCATGGCTGGTCACTGGCGGAGCAGACGGGCACGCGCTGGTCTGGAACTGTCAGACAGACCGCGACGAGGCCAGTGCATTCGCGGCGTACGAAGCGTACGAATTCCTAAAAGCTGACAGCCCGGTCTCTCATTCCGCCCCAATCACGGCCATCAGCGTGTCGGCCAGCGGCACTGTGGCCACCGCCAGCGAAGACGGCACTGCGGTCATCTGGCAGATGCCATTTCGCAAACTCGAAGATTAATCGTGAATGCCATCGCGAACATGAATCGGCGCTGCTTCCTGCAGAATGTGCAACTGAAATTGCCAACCGGTCGGCTCAGACGAATCGCTCAACACCTTTCTGCCGGGAATGATGCGGTTGAACGGTTGAATCTGCCGGACACTCGACCTTCGCCGAAAAACGCCAAAATAGTCGGTCTCATCCATCTTGCGACCACTTTTTCACTCCATTATCACCCGTCTCTGACGAGAGCAGACGCGACTTACTGACGGTCACCCGGCAGACAAAAAAGTCGCTGAACACTTTCGCGAACCGCCAGTCGCATCAGATCGTTCGAAGCGACGGGCGGCGGAAAACCGGACTCTGGCATGGATGTCATTGTCCCTGAAGTCGCAACCACGAATGCGGGTCTCCGTTTGCTGGATTCAGCACAACGGAACGAGTGGTTCGGCAGATCATTTTTAATAAATCAGGCAGCTTTTCGGCCGCAGTCCTTTCGTATTTGGAGCCATCACAAACTCGTCACACAACCAGAAAACTTCCTTAGGAATCGAAAGATCTTAAGTCTGCTTCGCGGGACGCAGACGGCACTGGGAAGTTTCTGAACGTTGCAGCGTTTGTAATGATTCTGCTGGATACGAAAGGCCGCTAAGTCCGATGTGTTTTGATACAGCACATCACCCGTCTTAGCCGGATGCGGTTCGTCATGGAGGAATGAATGGCTACCAAAATCAGTGAAGATATCGTCGACGTCTGGATTGCGTTCAAAAAGGACCAATCCGACCAGACTCTGCGTAATCGCCTGATGGAACGGTATCTACCACTGGTCAGATACAATGCAGAACGCGTGTGGGCCAAGCTACCGGAAGGCGTGGATCTTAACGATCTGATGTCCGCTGGCGTGTTTGGCCTGATGGATGCCATCGAAGCGTTCGACATGGAACGCGGCGTGAAGTTCGAAACCTACTGCGTGCCTCGTATTCGAGGTGCCATGCTAGACGAACTTCGCACGATGGACTGGGTGCCTCGACTGGTCCGCAGCAAGGCCAGCAAGCTGGAAGCTGCTCGCAAAGCGGCTGTCGCCAAGACCGGCCGTCCACCGACGGATGCCGAACTGGCCAGCGAAATGGGCCTTGGGATTGGCGAGTTCGAAAAGCACAAGGCTGAGGCGTCCGCCATTAATCTGGTGAGTCTCAACAAGAAGTGGTACGAAACGGACAGCTACAAGGACGTTCGCGAAGTCGACGTCCTGCAGGACGCCAAGGGTGAAGACCCGACAGACGGCATTCAAAAGCTGGACGTGATGAAGATCGTGACCAAAGGTCTAAACCGTAATGAACGGTTGATCATCATTCTGTATTACTACGAAGAACTGACGATGAAGGAAATTGGTTCGACATTGGGCCTGTCGGAATCACGAGTCAGCCAGATGCATTCGAGCATCGTGAACCGGCTGAAGGAGCAATTAAACGGTCGCCGACCGGAATTTAGTTAGGCGAACGTCAGCCGTTCCAGCTTGAGGCTTCCAACCTCCGGTTGTTCGGCACCGCTGCGGCGAGAAGCCACAGCCACACCAAAAACACATGAAGCCCGGCTTTTCAAAAAAGCCGGGCTTCTTCATGCGCCGTGCCATTTGACAACACGCCGTCAGATCGGCATCGTGTGGGCGGGAAAGCCCGTCCATTACTGGCATTGAGCCATCGGGCGAACTTTCACAAATTTCGCTTTTTCCGGTTAGACGCCTGCAAGGACGCCGTCTTGTCCTTTCAGATACGCCAAAAACCCGTCTTTTTGACGTATCTTGCGGCGGAAAAAGACTTTCCTTCGCAAACGACAGGTGGGATCAGGAATGGCCGAGGAACCGTCGACTGAGACGGATTCGCTGGACGCATTGTACCGGGAACATAACCGGGAATTGTGGGCGATCTTTTATTCGCAGTGCAGCGATCCGGAACGCGCTTACGATGCGGTTCAGGAAGCGTTTCTGAAACTGCATTCTTATTCAGGAGAAGCAATTCGCGATCCGCGAGCGTGGCTGTTGCGAGTTGGTCAAAACTGGCTGCGAGATGTTGCGAGGCGAAAAAGCAGTAGTTGCAAATTAACGGCAACGCTGGACGAAATGTCGAATGATCGGTTTGCCCCGGAAGACATTCTTTCTTCCGATGAAAACCGCGAAGCCATTCGAGACGCGTTGTTGATGATGTTGGAAGATGACCGCAAGGTCCTGGTGATGAAGTATTCACTGAGCTGGTCCTCGGCTCAGATGGCACGAGTGATGGATTGTTCGGCCGCCGCAATCGATATGAGACTCTCACGAGCTCGACGCCGGCTGGCAGAACTACTGGAAGAACAGGGCTACCTCAATGAATGACAAACCCAACAACAAACTGCAGTTTTCTGACGACCAGATGGATCAACTCCTGACCACCTTCTACAAGTCAGAAATGCCCGCCCAACTGAACACTCTGCCGTCTTCATGGCCGCAGATCAAGGGCACGACGACATCGAAACAGCCTTCAACCGCTGGCGTTTCTTTAGCGACGGTCGCCCGTTCATCAGAATCGTCGGCTGTGCCAACCAGTCGTCGAGGTATCGCCGTGGCCGCTGCGACATTGGCCGCCTGCATGATGCTGTTTGTCACAAGTGGCACCAAGACAGACGTCGATGGGTCGCCCGGTAGCACGGTCGAAGTTCAGCCAGAAAACGGCTTGCTGGGACCCGAATTTATGAATGTCTCCGGCGAAGGCGACGCATCGACGAACGGCGTCATCGACGACACCGGAACAACGCTCGACGAAACCGAAGGCGTGGACCTTTCGCCTGGCCCGGTTGCTCCTAACGTTGACAACGAAAAATCACGGAAGTGAGCAGGCACGCACAACAGCAGGTCTGCAAGCCCGGTCTCTCGCTGAGGGATCGGGCTTCTTTTTTGCGCGAACACAAATTCCTCGGGGCGCCGGTGGGCTTGCCAATCGGCATGGATTGAAGCTTGATGCGGTGGAGGAACGTGCGGCGCAAACTTCAGATTTAGCTTCCGCTTGAGACAGCGTTCAGGCAGCGACTCATACGCGGGGGCTTCGAATTGCAGAGTGACAAATGACGCGAGGACCGGGTTCTGATAGAAAATTGGGGCTCAACGTCCCGGTTTTTGAAGAGTCACAATCGCTATGTCGCTCAATCGTCTAAGTCTGTGGATCGTTTTTGTCCTCGTTCTGCTCACAGCGCATAGCCGGAATACGGCTGCGGACGAACAACGCGTGCTGCCCGTCACCGATGCGTCCTTTCAGAAAAGCGTCGCGCCGCTGTTGCAGACCTATTGTCAGGACTGTCACCGGCCGGACCTGGCAGAAGCCGACGTTGACCTCACGAACCTGAATTCATTGGAGGACTTGCGAGACAAGATCGATACCTGGGTGCGTGTGCGAGCGATGCTGGATAGTCATCAGATGCCTCCGAACGACGCGCCGCAACCGAACGATGTAGAGCGAGAAACATTACAGAACTGGGTCCGCCGTTTCCTGACTCAGGAAGCTCGCGCGATGGCGGGTGATCCGGGGCCGGTCGTGCTGCGGCGGCTGAGTAATGCCGAGTACAAGTATACGATTCAGGATCTAACGGGCGTTGCCGATTTGAATCCGGCGGCCGAATTTCCTGTTGATGGAGCAGCCGGGGAAGGTTTCACCAACGTGGGCAGTGGATTGGTGATGTCGCCGCAACTGGTCCGAAAATATCTGGACGCGGCAAAGCAGGTGTCGCAGCATGCCGCTCTGGTTCCGACGGGGATTCGGTTTTCCCCGTATACAAGTCAGCGAGATTTGACCGACGATTTGCTCGCAAAGATTCAAGCGTTCTACGCTCAATACACGACGACCGGCAGCGGGACAGAAGTGAATCTTCAGGGGATCCGCTTCGAAACCAATCAGGGTGGTGTTCTGCCAATCGCGGATTATCTCACAGCAACCGTCGTTGAACGCGACGCCTTGCTGTCCGGTCGAAAAACTCTGGAACAGGTAGCCACTGACCGACAACTCAGCCCCGTCTATCTGAAGCGGCTATGGAGTGTGTTGACGTCGAAGGACAGGCAACTCGGCTTCCTGCTGCAGCAGGTTCGCACGCGGTGGAAAAATCTGACGCCAGACCAGGTGCCGCAGCTTGTCACCTTCATTGAACAGTGGCAACCGGAATTGTGGAAGTTCAATGTCGTCGGGCACGTGGGCCGTGAAGGCGCTCCTGCATCCTGGCTGGAAGCCGTGACGCCGGTAGTCGAACGGCGTGAATTCCGCGTGCCGCTGCCTGCAACTGCAGAAGGGCGTGATGTCGTCGTCCGACTGATCGCTGGCGATGCAGATGGTGAACAGGAACACGACTTTGTGAGATGGCAGAACGCTCGGATTGAACGCACCGGCCAGCCGCCCGTACCGCTTCGCGACGTCCAGAACCTTCATCAGCAGATGCTGCTCGTCCGCAAACAATTTCTGGCACAATTGCCCGCCTACCTGAAAGCCGTGGCAGAATTGGAAACCGGAAAACCGCTTTCGCAAGTAGCAAAGGAAGCCGATCTTCCGGCGTCGTTGCTGACTGCTGCCGCGAACTTTATCGGAGTCAACGCGGGCGGTCCGGTGAAAGTTCAGGGGCATTTCACACAAAAGCTGTCGCCGGGAGAGTACGACTTCATCACAGGTTGGGGCTTTCCTCAGACGCCATCCATCATGGCCAACTCTTCCGACAAAGAGGTCCGGATTCCTGGCGTTGCTCGACCACATTCACTCTTACTGCACCCGTCTGTCACCAACTTTGTGGCGTTGGGCTGGCAAAGCCCGATCTCTAGGCGAGTTCAGATCAAAGCCACGGTCGCGGACGCTCACGATACATGCGGCAATGGTTTTGAATGGTGGGTCGAGCATCGTCATGGCACGGCGTCGCAGTTTCTGATTCATGGATCTGTCGCCAGTGGTGGTGAAGCCGAGTTGCCGGCTACGACGCTAACGGTGGCTCCGGGCGAATTGCTGTCAGTTATAATTGGGCCGGGCCAGAACGATCATGTCTGCGACCTCACGGATGTGCGGTTCACGATCACTGAATTAGACGGTGCGAGGCGTGAGTGGGATGCGTCGGCCGAGGTTTCACCGAATTTGCTTGCTGCCAATCCGCACGCGGACCGTCATGGGCACGATGGGATCTGGCACTTCTACGAAGGTCCGCTGACCTCACTTCCAGGCAGCGGCGATTCGCCAGCGACTGCCCCAACGGGCTCGCTACTGGCGCGTTGGCGCGATGAGGTATCTGATCGGGATGTGTTGGTCGAACAGCTAATGGCACTGGTAGAAGGGGCACCGCCGGCCGACGATCAAACGAGTTCGCCGGACGGGCAGCTTTACGGAATTCTGCACACGTTCCCGATTCCCCACGACGCCGTCTCGCTAGACAACACAACGCCGGATCCTCGCTTTGGAACGCATCCGCGAGGAGCCGCAATTGATTCGCATGACCTAGTCGTACAGGCACCGGCGTCGCTGGAGTTTCTGATTCCTGCTGCCTTCGCAGATGGCGAACTGGTTGTCACAGGGACGTTCGACGGACATTCGGGCATAGCGGGCATAGCGGGCATAACGCAGTTGCATGTCACAGCAGAAGTGGTCGCAACTGATTCCCAGACGCCGGCATCTTCGGCGGACACTCCTGTGGCCTCTGTACCATCAACAAGTCCACTCATCTGTGCACCGGACGAGGCGGCTCGACAAAAACTTAACGCTGCGTTAGCCGAATTCCGTGAACTGTTTCCGCTGGCTCTGTGTTACACGCGCATTGTGCCAGTGGATGAGGCCGTCACCGCAACACTGTTTCATCGCGAAGACGAACTGTTTCAACAGTTGATGCTTGATGACGCTCAGACCGCAGAGCTAAACCGGTTGTGGGATGAACTGCTTTATGTCAGCGAGGAACCTCTGAAGATGGTGGTATCGCTGGAGCAGATTCGCGAATTTGCTACACAGGATCGTCCGGATGCAGTGGGGCCCTGGGATCGCATGAAGCCAGCTGTCCAGGCACGTGCCGATGCCTTCCGAGAACAAATGAAGGCAATCGAACCAATTCACGTTTCCGCCGTCGTCAAGTTGGCCGATCGCGCTTGGCGGCGGCCGCTGAAGCAGGACGAACAACGAGCGCTTTATAAGCTGTATCAAACGTTGCGGGACGAAAGCATTCCGCATACCGAAGCCATACGTCTGCTGATCGCTCGCGTGCTCACGTCGCCCGACTTTCTATATCGTCGTGAATCTCCGGCGATCGGAAGCCAACCCACCGAAGTCACCGATCCGGAACTGGCGAGCCGGTTAAGTTACTTTTTATGGTCCACGCTGCCCGACGCAGAACTCAGGCAACTGGCCGATGCCAACCAGCTCACCGCTTCGCCCGACAATCAGCACCTTCTTCAACAGACACGTCGACTGCTCAAAGATCAGCGAACCCGACGTCTGGCCATTCACTTCGCCTGCCAATGGCTGCATCTTCGTGACTTCGATCAGAACAACGATAAGAACGAAGCTTTGTATCCCGAATTCGCCGACCTCCGTGGCGCGATGTATGAAGAGACGGTACGATTTTTCGAAGACATGTTCCGAAACAATGGTTCGTTGCTGGACCTCTTGAACGCCGACCATACGTTTTTAAATGCAGCCCTGGCAAAGCACTACGGCATCGAAGGCGTTAACGGCACGGGATGGCAGCGAGTGACCGATGTGTCGCCACAGGGGCGGGGCGGAATTCTGGCTATGGCAACGGTGCTCGCCAGTCAGTCCGGAGCGTCTCGGACCAGCCCAATTCTGCGGGGCAATTGGGTTTCAGAAACGCTGCTGGGCGAACGTTTACCCCGTCCTCCGCCGGGCATCCCGCAGTTGCCTGATGCCGTCCCGGCGGGACTCACCGCGCGCCAGTTGATCGAACGTCACAGTTCGGATGCAGCCTGTGCGAAATGCCACGAGCGGATTGATCCGTACGGATTTGCGTTGGAGCAATACGACGCTCTGGGGCGTCTGCGGCCTACGGCGGTGGACACCAAAACGACGCTGTTCGAAGGCCTGCCGATTGATGGCCTGGACGGTCTGCGCAACTACCTTCTAACGGACCGCCGTGATGATGTGCTGCGACAATTCTGCCGAAAACTGCTGGGCTACGCTCTGGCCCGCGAAGTCCGTTTGTCGGACGAACCGTTGCTGGACGACATGCTGACTCAGCTTTCCTCGCACGATTATCGATTCCATACAGCAGTTGAAACGATCGTGCAGAGTTCGCAATTCCGCCGCATCCGACCGAAGGTTGTGGCCGAATGACGGCATGATCATTTATACTGAAACCCAACACGCCGCCCTAATTCTCCCCACGTTACAGCAAGCCTTGCCATGACTATGTATCAGGTTTCCCGACGAACAGTGTTGCGAGGTCTTGGAGTCAGCATGGCGCTGCCGTGGCTCGAATCTCAGGCCGTTTGGGGTGACGAATCCCCCGCCAGACAAACGGGTAGCCAGGCACCAACACGCATGGCCATTCTGTTTTCCGGGTGCGGCTTTCACAAGCAGGAATGGTGGGCCAAAGGCGAAGGGCCAGACATGGAACTTGGCCGCGTGCTGCACCCGCTGAATGACTATCGCGATCGAATGGTGTTTATTCGCGGCTTGTACAATGCCGAGGCGCTGAAGGGCAACATTCACAGTTCACAAACCGGCAACCTGCTGTCTGGTGCGCCATTGGCTTCCGGCGGAACCATCCGCAGCGGAACCAGCGTCGATCAGTTAGTGGCTCAAGAGATCGGTCGCCAGACAAAACTGCCCAGCCTGGTACTGGGTTGCGAAAAGGCGAACCCTTCGGTCCACAAAAACTACTCGATGCTTTACAGCTCGCACATTTCCTGGTCCAGCCCCACCACGCCAACACCGCTGGAAGTGTATCCCGCTTTGGCTTTCGATTCGCTCTTCCGCGAAACAGCGTCGCGTGGTGACAAGAGTGTTCTGGATGCCGTGTTGGAAGACGCTCGCGATTTTCGTCGCAGTGTGAGTTCTCTGGATCAACAGAAGCTGGACGAGTACCTAAATTCCGTCCGCGAGGTCGAACAGCGACTGGATCAGGCTCATCAACGAGGCGAACTGCAGGGCTGGCGACCAACGCTCACTAAACCGAATATCGCTCGGCCCCAGGACGGATACCCTCAGGACATCGTCGAACACATGCGGCTGATGTGCGACATTCTGGTCCTCGCCTTCCAAACCGACACAACTCGCGTGTGCACGCTCAAGCTGAACAACGACCACGGCACGCTAAGGTTCCCTCATCTGGGTGTCGACTACATGATTCATCACCTGCTGTCGCATAACGACACCGACGACTGGTTGAAGGTCAATCAGTTCTTTCTGGAGCAGGTGCAGTATCTGGCAAAGCGAATGGACGCCACCCAGGAGGGCGATCGCCCCCTGTTGGACAACAGCATGTTGATGCTTTGTTCGAGCATGCTGAACGGGCACCACGACGCAACCCAACTGCCAGTCGTGATGTTGGGCGGTGGCGGAGGTCGCATCAAAGGCGGTCAGAACCTGGACTATCTGGAAAACTCAAACCGCCAGATGAGTCGATTGTATCTTAGCATGATGGACAAAATGGGCGTGCACGCGAAGACATTCGGCGACGCGACGGAGCCACTCGACCAGGTATAGCGATCTCGTATTCAGGCAGATCCGAAAACCACTGAACCGATCGCGCGAGACTACTGCCGCGTCAACAGCCTTAACACGCTTGAGCATCTGCCGACCAGACTAGAACCTGATCCGTCAGTTACTGGTTGCGGACGTCTGCCAGGCTTCGAACGTGCTGGCCAAATCCGCAACGCGTTCAGGATTCGCGCTGGCGAGGTTGTTTGATTCGCTAAGGTCTGACTTCAGATTGAATAGCTGCCACGGTTGGCTCGGTTTCTCACGCACGATCTTCCAGTCACCACTTCGCAGCGCCGCGTGCTTTCGATAGGCGAAAAAGAACGACTTATGCGGTGACTTCGCACCTTCTGTGAGAACCGGCAAGGGGTCTCGCCCATCCAGCACAACATCGTCCGGCAGCGGTTTGCCAGCCAGTTTTGCACATGCCACCAGTACGTCAGGCGACCACAGTGGTTCGGCAAGAACGCTCCCGGCTTTGATCCGGCCTGGCCAGCGAACCATCGCGGGAACTCGCAGCCCGCCTTCCCAGCACGTGACACCGCCGGAACGCAGCGGAGCGTTCGAACCGATGTCGAGACCTTTTCGCCCCAGCCGGAAAGCTCCGTTGTCCGAGTAGAAAAACACGAACGTGTTGGCGTCCTGTCCGGCTTCTGTGACTGATGCCAGCACTCGACCGATCGCCTCGTCCAACGCGGTAATGACGGCACAGTAGCGCCGGTAAGGATCGGGTTCGTCCGGCGTCCAGCCGTATTCAGCAAACGCTCGATCCGTGGCCTGCCATCGATTGGGTTGTCCGGGCTGTTTGTTTTTCGCATTCGGAAAATGCGGAGCGTTGAACGGCAGGTAGCAGAACCATGGTGCGTCGGAAGCTGAACGTTCTTTTATAAATGAAATCGCTGAATCAGCGAACAGGTCGGTCGAGTAAGTCCCATCGGCCTGCAGTTCTTCCGTATCGTCGAACAGATCGTGTTTGCCGTTGTAGATATGGTGGACATAGTCGATGTTGCCGGAGGCGTGGCCGATGAATCTGTCGAACCCTCGTTCCGTCGGCCGTGATCCTTCTGCGAATCCGATATTCCACTTTCCGAAACACCCCGTGGCATAGGGTACGTCACCGGTCTTCAGGATCTGCGGGATCAGAACTTCATCCTGGTTCAGTCCAACCCCGTAGTTGCCTTTTAAGCCCGCCAGTTGGTCGACGAGACCGTGTCGCTGAGGAATCCGGCCCGTCAGCAAACACGCGCGCGAAACAGTGCATGTGGGCGACGCCGTGTAGAAGCTCGTAAGCCGAGCACTCTGCGTGGCCAGCCGATCGATATTCGGTGTCCGCACAACGGACTCTGGGTTGTAGCACCGCAGATCGCCATAGCCGAGGTTGTCGGCCGTGATCAACAGAATGTTGGGCGGTGAGCTGTCGGCCGCGTGTGATGCGCCGCACGTCAGCAAAACCAGGCAAATCTGCAGGGCATATTTCAGAGACATCATGACAACCTTACAGCACGCCAAATTTTTCATACGCCGCGACTGCCTTCATGCCGCCGCGGATCGCATCTCGCACTGCATTTTCTGCGTGAACTTTTTCCCATGCCAGCTTTAGAACTTCGGCCTCGACCGATTGCGGCACGACAACAACGCCATCTTCGTCGGCGACAACCAGATCACCAGGCGAAAAGGTCACACCGTCGATCGAAACTGGTACGTCGCAGTCGATCACTCGCTGACGGTGCTGGCTGTCGTACATTGAAATGCCTCGCGCGACAACTGGGAAGTCCATCGCCCGAATCTTGGCAACGTCGCGAATCGCTCCGTCGATAATGGCACCGACGCAGCCGCCATTCTTAACAGCCGTTGTCAGCAGTTCGCCCCAGATGCCGGAACGTACTGAACCGCCTGCCGCCGTAATCAACACGTCGTCCGGTTGGCAGCTATCGACCGCCTGCAATTCCAGTTCGTACGGCGTCGGGTCTTCATGAAACATGTCGGCCCACAACGTCGTGCGGCAGCGACCGACAATCATTTGCTGAGTCGTGACCTGTTTAAACGGCAGACGTGGCGACTGATTGGTGAGTCCTACGGAATCCAGGGCGTCACAAATGACGGCCGAGTAAAGGTGGTCGCGAATCAGCGGGAGGGTAATGGTGGTGGGCGTATCAGACATGAAGTTGTTTGGGCCAGGGTTTGCAGGTTAGGGTTTACGAATAAAGTCGGCCGCGAAACTGCGGACTGGTTGGCCGTTTAGTACGTGAAACATCCGCAGCTTGTCAATGGTCGACGAACCGAAGCGAGTCATCGGCACGTGGACAATCTTCTTCTTGTATTTGCGAGCCAACCGCCGCCAGCCAGCACCTGGCGGCGAATGACTTAGTAACGCGATATGTTTCTCACGGCTATAGAACAGAGCGGCAGCCAGAAGCCGTTCTTCCAGCGTGTCCGTGAAGTTGAATCGCGGGTCGTGAAAAATGTCCGGAATCGGGCGTGGCGGAAACAGAAACATGCAGCCGCCGTATTGAGCCAAACAGATGCCGGGCCCGACGGGATTCTTATGGAAATCGGTCGCGAATAGTGACAGAGTCGATTCGTCGTGATGTTCCGCGTGCCATGTGATCCGCCACGGATAATCGCGAGGATCGGCCGGCGAATCAAACAGCATCACCACGCAGTCCAGCTTGCCTCGGGCGGGCGGAAAGACCTTCACGTAAAGGTCACCGGTGTGCCAGTTTCGCAACGTTTCGCGGATGTCCAGACCATCCTTCATGCTGGCTCCGAACTTTTCGGTGCGAGCCAGGTCGTTGCCGATGAGGTCGATGGCCGAATCCTTGATGTGCGTCCGAAAGCGTTCGATCGCTTCGTCTTCCGGCGGCCAGCTGCATTGCCCGAATGGATTCCACGCGCGCTGCCATTCGACTTGTTGCTGTCGTTCCGGGCGAGGGTTCAAATTGCAACTTCGCCATACCATCGGATGGCCAGGCAAGCGGCTGACGACTTTTAAGTGAGTGAAATCCGGCAGGATAATCTGGTCGATCCCAAAGCGAACTTCGGGATGTTCGTCGTCATCAAAATACGGATAGCTGCGAGCGGTCTCGGCCACATGGATCGCAAACTGGTCGCCTGCAATTTGCTGAGACGCCGAAACCAGGGTGTAAAGATCCGGCGTAAAGCGACGTTCCATCAACGACAGGTTGCGCGCGTATTTCAGCAGAACTTTCAGCAACTGAGGCGTGATCGGACGAGCTCGCTTTTTGAACTCTTCGCGATAGCTGTCTCGGGCGGCCAGCAACAGAGATTTAATGCCGTCGATGCTAAGGTTTTCGTCGTCATCCAGTTCCGCTCGCGCCTGTTCGTAGCGGCCGGTGATGAACGGAAGTTCGCCGAGGACAAACGTTAACGTGCGAGGTTCGACGGCGAAAATGCGAGCCGGGTTCGCCGGCTTCGGCGCAGCTGGCGGCCGGTCAACGGCAGATTGATATGCATCGCGAATCCATGGCCAGTCCAGAACGCTGCAAACGAAGAGGATCGATTTTCGCGTCTTCGCCAGCCGATGCAGCTCGTTCGCCATCCAGTGAATTCGGCGGATACGAGAGTCCTCTTCCGGCTTTGCGATCGCCGGCAGGACGGCGGCAGCAAACCGTTCGGTGGACACCTGTTTCAGAGCGTACGGGTCCGGCAGAATTGCCGTCACGGGAAGGTAGTGCTCGTCTTCGATGTCGATAAATTCGCGAGAGATGTGTTCCTGCATGGCGATTCGCAACGCAGCGATCACCGGCTGACACGGATCGACCGGCACATAGCTCGCTCGACCTTCTTCACCGAAGGGATTCTCACCGCCAAACATGCTCTCGATGTCGTCGTCGTCGTCATCATCGTCGTCGGGCGAATACTCAGTCTCTGTCGCAAACGTTTGTTTCGGTTCGCGTTGCAGAACGACAGACACATTCGGCAGCCATTGAACGGCGGCTTCCACTTCGTTTTGAAACGACGGCGGCAACGGCACGGCGACGCAGTCAAAGCTGGTCGACAGCATCAGTCGACGTACCTCGACCGCAAAATCACCACTGCCATGCACGACGGGCAGGATGGTGATTCGTTGACCAAGTTTCAGTGCGTCGGACGTAGATTTCATGGTGCCTCCGTTGAAGTTGCACCAGGCATTCTAGCGAGTCCGGCTGGCGGCGTCACACCATCGCCGTGGGCAAGCGAACTGAATCTTCCGCAGCCCCAGTCCGGCACGCCAGCCCCCCCCCCCACAGCGGGTGTCAGCTATCCCGTCCGAGAGGCCTTTTCAGACTCCCATTCGTCCACCGTGAACAACACCTCACGGGCATTTGCTCCGTTGTGCTCGCCGACGATCCCGTCCTCCGCCATCCAGTCGATCATGCGGGACGCTCGACCGTAGCCGATGCCCAGGCAACGCTGCAGCAATGAGCAACTACCACGACCTTCTCGCACCACGACATCGCAGGCATCGTCGTACAACGAATCGTTGGGGCGAGGCCCACTGTCTCCGCTACCTTCGGTGCTCGCTTGAGCACTGCGGGCCACGACCTGTTGCAGTTCTTCGCTGTACTCGGGTTCCACGTCGCTGAAGAAGTCGATCACAGCATTGATCTCTTCATCGCTGACGTACGTTCCCTGAGCTCGCGTGAGGCTACTGGTGCCCGGAGCGAGGTACAACATGTCGCCGCAACCCAGCAGTCGTTCGGCACCACCTTCGTCAAGGACAACTCGACTGTCCATCTTGCTGGCCACCTGAAACGAAACTCGAGCGGGCAGGTTCGACTTAATCAGTCCCGTGATGACATCGACGGTCGGCTTCTGAGTCGCCAACACAAGGTGAATACCCACGGCACGCGACTTTTGAGCCAGTCGGATGATGTGAGCTTCCACATCCTTGCCACTGGTCATCATCAGGTCAGCCATTTCGTCCGCAATGATCACAATGTACGGCATCTTGTGTGGCACACCTTGAGCTTCTTCATGCAGCTCACTGATGCCCATCTTGCTAAGCACAGTCGATCGATCCATCTTGTTGAAGCCTTCCAAATGCCGCACGCCAACCTTCGACAACAGGTCGTAACGTTCTTCCATCTTGTCGACCGCCCATGCCAAAACCGCTTCCGCTTTCTTCATATCCGTGATGACGGGGTGCATCAGGTGCGGCAGGTTTTTGTAAGGGCTGAGTTCCACCATCTTGGGGTCGATCATCAGCATCTTGACTTCGTCTGGCGTCCGCGTCATCAGCATTGACAGGATCAACGTGTTCAAGCAAACGCTCTTACCAGTACCCGTACGACCAGCGATCAGCAGGTGAGGCATCTTGGCCAGATCGACGGCCAGAGGTCGGCCGCTAACATCCTTGCCGAAGAACAGCGGAATCTTGAATTCGTCGGCCTTGCTGCCGTAAGTTTGAATCAACTCACGCAGACGCACGGTCACCTGCTTTTCGTTCGGCACTTCCACGCCGACGGTATTCTTGCCCGGAATTGGTGCCACCACACGGACAGCAGGAACTCGCAGACCAATCGCAAGGTCGTCTTCCAGAGCGGTGACTTTGTTCAGGCGCAGACCGGGTTCCAGGTCGAGTTCAAACTGAGTGACTGCCGGGCCGGTGTCGACTTCGGAGACTCGAATGTTTAAACCGAACTGTTCGAAGGTTTTTTCCAACGTCGCAGCGGCAATGCGAGCCTTCTTGGCCAGAAATTCGTAAGGGAATTCTTCGGGCTCTTCCAGCAAACGCAGGTCTGGCAGGTCGTATTGACGTGCGACGTATTCACCTTCTTCAGGCCGATGCACAATCAGTTCCGCAGGTGCGTTAACCTTCAGTTCAGGCTCATCCTCTTCTTCCAGTTCCTCCTCTTCGGGTTCGTCATCGACTGGTTCTTCGATTACCGGTTCGGCCGGCATGTTGATCGACAGTGTGGCGTACTTTTCCTCGTCAACTTCGTTTTCGTTGTCGACGGTCGCAACTTCTTTTGACGATTCTTCGCGTGCCTTTGGCTTGATTGCGGTGGCCACGGAACCCACGCTGGACAGGAAGGCCAGGGGCAGCGTTGCCAGCTTCACGCCTGGTGATGTCACGGCCCACAAAGGAGACAGCATCCAGCCAGACAGCAATCCACACAGCGTTAAAATGAACACGCCGATCGGTGAAAACGCATGTTGCATGCCGACGCCCATCCATGCCCCCAGCACGCCGCCACTGCCGTAGGTTGACCCGGAATTGATACTCGGCAACGCCAACTGAAACGCCACGCAGGACGACAACACTAACAACGCCGTGCCAGCCAGCGCCAGCCAGTTACGTTTCGTGATGTCTCGCGAAAACAGATTGATGTCCCACGCCACCATCGCCGCCATTACCATCCATACGCCGGCACCGAGTACCTGTCGTCCGTAGAACGCAATCGCGGCGCCCGTGGAACCGCAAATGTTGATCGGTGTGCGGCGAGCCGGAAAGACCAGATCAGAAGGGGGATCGGCCGGATCGTAACTCAGAAAACTCAAACCAACGAACACAACCAGGGCCAATAGCCCCAGTGCGAGTACGTCGTTTCGAAATCGTTCGTAGTCGAACATTCGTGTTTGGTTCCTGAAGAAGAAAGTCGAACCTGGCCGCGGTCAGCGCATAGCGCGATCCCGCGACGAACATGTCGTCGATTTTGGTTTTGTGAGCGGTAGTAAATAGGGTGCGTAGGCCCCGGTCGGGGCGAGGTAAGAATTGCTGTTTGTCGTTTGAAGCCCCGCAACTTTTGGCTCAGGACTTCACACAACTGTACCACTCCAGCATGAGTCCGCTGGTCAATTTTGCGTTCGCTACCTCTGACGCAGCGTCGCGCAGAACGGACATGCGGCCTGGGCACTTCAGCGAAAAGGGCCGCATACAGCAGATGTGCCGAATCTGCGGCGAGTCCTGCAGCGGAGTGTGCCGCTTGAACTCAACAGCAGACAGTTTCGCGATTGCAACTTGACGGAAACGTGGTCGTGTTTCGATACGAATCCGTTTGCGTCAGTGCGACATTCGGTTTTGTGGAATGTGCCTGGTAATCGATTTATCCACAATCAATCAGTTGTGGCGGCCAGCACACTCCAGTAGGTGCCAGCGGCCCGATGGCACTTCGCCGAACGCGATCCAAAACCATGCGACTGCGTCCGCAGATGCGAAGTCCGATCTACGTGGCAACTTCTCCGTTCGACTTTATTACTGCGGGAAATCTACGCATCTCTGGCGGCAAAGCCAACGGATCGTTTAACCCGTAGCCGGAGGCGCAGGCGTCCGCTGATCGGCGTCCGTGAACGTTCCGCTTCCGTTGCGACACAGCCGTCTCCTGCAACGCCTGCGCCTCCGGCTACGGGTTAAACGACTCGTGTCAATCCGGCTGTAACAAACTCGACATCCTGAGCCGCAGGCGATCGGAACCGACTCGCGGTTAGCGTTCGGTGCGAGTCCTAAGCCGCTTTCTTTGCCGGCTTCGGCTTTGCCTTTCGCTGACCGGGCTTCAGGTGCAGCGATGGCGCGTCGGCAGGTACGGAGCCGGTGTCGTCCGGAACTTTGTATTCCTTCTGCAATTCGGCCAGTCGCGTTTTTAGTTTCTTCACAACGTCCGCGTAGTCTGGATCGTCGTAGCGGCTGCGCATTTCTCGGGGGTCTTTTTCCAGGTCGTACAACTCCCATTCGTCCAGATTGTAAAAGTGAATCAGCTTGTACCGATCTGTGCGAACTCCGCAGTGGCGACGCACCATGTGAGCCGTTCGTCGCTCGCCGTTGAATTCGTAGTAGTGGTAGTAGAGGGCATCTCGAAAATCGGGCTGAGTGCAATTTGTCAGCGACTTGTTGAAGCCGATGGTCTTCGGCGGCGGCGTCAGATCTTCTGCTGCGGATGGACTGGCCTGCATCAGAGACGCGAGACTTTTGCCCTGCATGTCACTCGGGATTTCAGCACCGGCGATGTCGAGGAACGTTTCTGCGTAGTCGAGGTTTGAAACCAGATTGTGATTCACCGTCTTCGGCTTTACCTTGCCCGGCCAGCGAACCATCAGCGGCATGCGGTAGGATTCTTCGTACATGAAACGTTTATCGAACCAGCCGTGATCGCCCAGGTAGAATCCCTGGTCGGATGAATAAATAACAACTGTGTTCTCGGCCAGCCCTGCTTCGTCCAGATAATCGAGGACTCGGCCCACGTTGTCGTCCACGGATGCCACGCAGCGAAGGTAGTCTTTGATGTAACGTTGGTATTTCCAGCGAACCAGATCTTTGCCCGTCAGCTTTGCTTCTTCGAAAGCCTTGTTCTTCGGGCCGTAGGCTTCATTCCAGACCTCAAGCTGTTCTTTTGTCAGCCCGCGCGGCGGATCGAGCTTCAGGTCATAGCGAGTCATTGTTTTGCTGATGGTCATGTCCTGCGTTTGAGCGGCGGACCCTCGACCTGACCAGTCGTCGAACAGGTTGTCCGGTTCGGGGATTTCCACGTCGTCGTACATGTGCAAATGCTTCGGCCCCGGTTGCCAATTACGGTGAGGTGCCTTGTGTTGAAACATCAGCATGAACGGCTTGTCGGCGTCGCGTTTTTCCTTCAACCAGTCCAAAGCGAGATCTGTGATAATGTCGGTTGTGTAGCCCGTGTGCTGAACGGGCTTCGGATTTCCGTTTAGCAACATCGGCGGGTTGTAGTACGGCCCCTGTCCCTTCAATACTTCAGAATAATCGTACCCCTGAGGTGCCGTGGCCAAATGCCATTTGCCGACGACGGCCGTTTGGTAGCCAACTTTCTGCAGCAGTTTGGGGAACGTCTGCTGCGATCCGTCGAAGCGGTTGCCGTTGTGCAGAAAACCGTTCAAGTGGCTGTGCTTGCCCGTTTGAATGACCGCTCGACTGGGGCCGCAAATCGAATTCGTGCAGAAGCAATTTGTAAACAGCATGCCTTCGTTGGCAATGCGATCCAGATTGGGTGTTGTGTTGATCTTAGATCCATAGCAGCTCATCGCATGAGCCGCGTGGTCATCCGTAAAGATGAACACGATGTTGGGCCGGGTTTCTTCGGCGTTTGCGGGAAGGCCGGACGCAGCGACAGCGAGGCCAACAAGAAGTGCGCGAGCGGTCAGCATGCCGGTTCCTTAAGCGAAGAATGGCGAAGACAGGAGCTGTTCGAGGTTACCGGCGGTCGATTCACTTTTCAACTCGCACGATGAAACCCACGTTCGCGGGGCAGCTGCCGTCATAAGCGACAGATCGGGCCGGGAATTCTCAGGTGCGGGGACCGAGTGGAGGGTCTGGAATTTGAAGGGCTGGAGAGTTAATATTTTCTGCGATATATCATTGTCGATTCGCACCGTCTGGTGCCCGTTGTGGCATGCGTCCGATGCCGCCAACGGAAATTCGTCAACTCGACTTCGCAGCACATCAACAGGCCCGTTATGCCGAAAATCACCTTCGTCAAAGAAAAAGTGACCGTCGAAGCTCAGGACGGTGAAGATATCCGCAGCGTCGCTCGCAAAAATGGCGTGCAACTGTACTCCGGACCTCACAAAGTCCTGAACTGCATGGGAATGGGCGCTTGCGGAAGCTGCAACGTGTCAGTGAAGTCCGGCAGCGATAATTGCACACCGCGGACGTTTTGCGAGCGAATCGTCGCCAAATGGTTGACGCCTCTGCCTCTGTTTCTGATCAAAATCCTCAGCAACCCCAGCAAAGACGTGCGTCTGGCCTGCCAGACGAAAGTACACGGCGACGTGGAAGTGGAAACACACCCACCGATCAACTGGCACGGTGAGAAGTTCTGGAACTAACAGGACCCGCCCATGCCACTTCGAGTTGCGGTCTTCGGGACTGGCGAATTCGCGCTGCCCACATTTCGGGCGCTGATGGAATCTGACCGGCACGAAGTCGTGGCCGCGTACACTCAACCGGACCGCACCGGCCGTGGGCATCACCGCCACGTCAACAAAGTGAAGGAACTGGCCACCGGGCATGACGTTCCGGTGTTCCAACCGCAAAACATCAATCAGCCGGATGTATTGGAACAACTCAAGGCCCTCGCGGCAGACGTGTTCATCGTTGCGGCGTACGGCCAGATTCTGAAGGCCGAATTTCTGGCGATCGCCCCGTTGGGCGCTTTCAATTTGCATGGCTCGCTGCTGCCCCGCCATCGCGGCGCTGCACCGGTTCAATACTCGATCTGGAAGGGCGACGCAGACGCTGGCGTAACGATCTTTCAGATCGAACTCGCGCTGGACTCCGGCCCCATGATCGGACAGATTTCCACGCCGATTGGACCGCAGGAAACGTCCGGGGAACTGATGGTGCGACTGGCGGACCTCAGCCCCGGCCTCACCCTGAAAGCCCTGGACGAACTTCAAGCCGGCACAGCCAGATTTGAGGCTCAAGATACATCGCTTGTGACGCTGGCGGGCAAGATCAAAAAAGAAGACGGCCTGATCAACTGGACTCAGTCGGCTCGCGAAATCGATTGTCATGTGCGAGCGATGCAGCCGTGGCCGAAGGCGTCTACCGTGCTGCATGTTCCGGATCGCAAGCCGTTGAGATGCATCATCGTGCAGGCAACACCGCTGGACGAGCCAGGGAACGCCAATTCGCCACCGGGAAGCGTCGTGAAGGACGACAGGCCGCTGGTCGTTCAAACCGGCGGTGGCCTGCTCGCTGTACAAACGATTCAGCCGGAAGGTAAAAAGCCGATGGACGCCACATCGTTTGCCAATGGTTACGGAATCGGCGACGGAGCGAAATTCACATGAGTCGCCAGCTTCCGCCACCGACCAACTTTCTGTTCGCAATTGCGATCTCAGTGGTGGTCATGGGCGTGGCTGAACGGTTGCACGATCGCAAAGTGGCGATCACGGCCGTCAAAGAAGCCGGCGGTACAATGGGATTTCGGTATTGGAAGCCGGACTGGCTGAGAAAGCTTGTCAACGACAACGATTGTTTCTGGGACCCTGTTCGCATCACGCTGCCTCCCAGCGCCACCGACAAAACGGACGATGAGATCCTCCAATCGCTCGGCGATACACTCCGCACGTTCCGCAACCTCACGGCGTTGGATATCCGCAACACTCAAATCACCGACAAGTCGGCAAAAGTGCTGGGTCGACTGAAGTGGCTGTCCACGTTGAGGCTTGCGAATACAAATGTCGGCGATCAGACAGTCCGAGAAATCGTCAAGCTAAAGGATTTACGGTGGTTAAAACTGGACGGGACTCAAATTACCGACGCCTGTATCGATGATCTTGCGAAACTGAAGCAACTCACGAACCTGACGGTGGTGGACACTCAGCTGTCCGAAGAAGCAATTTTAAAGCTGTCCCGCAAATTGCCGCAGTGCAAGATCGAGTTTTGAATTGGCAAGTGGATTTCTGCCACAGAATCGCTTACCGTATCAACGTTGAATACTCGCGAACCCACCCAAAATTCCAAATATGGAGCCCACCTGATGAGTCAGCAATCACGTCGTTCCTTTGTAAAAACCACGGCCGCCGCCAGTACGGCGTTTGCCTTCGCCCCGGCGATTGGCCGAGCCGGCACTTCTGCGAATGCCAAAATGGGCGCCTGCGTCGTGGGTGCCAATGGCCGTGGCGGAGACCACATCAACGGCTGGCTGGGTGATGATCGCACAGAAATCCGTGCCATCGTGGACGTCGATGAAGACGTCGGCAACAAACGCTGCGAAGCTATTGAAAAGAAGCAGGGCGTCCGTCCAAAATTCTACACGGACATGCGGAAAGCATTCGAAGACGATGCCATTGATGTCGTCAGCACCGCGACCCCAAACCACTGGCACGCCTTGACCGGCATCTGGGCGATGCAGCATGGCAAAGATGCCTACGTCGAAAAGCCCGTGTGCCACAACGTGCACGAAGGCACTGCACTGATCGCGGCGGCTCGCAAGTACAAAAAGATGTGCCAGGTCGGTACGCAATGCCGTTCCAGCAAGGCTTGCATCGAAGCAACGGAATTCGTCCGCAATGGCGGCATCGGAGAATGCAACTTCGCTCGTGGCTTGTGCTACAAACGCAGAAAATCGATCGGAGCACTGGGCGACTACGCAATTCCCAGCAACGTGAACTTCGACCTGTGGAGCGGCCCCGCTCAATACACCGCCCCTAAAGTCACGCGACAGCGTTTTCACTACGACTGGCACTGGCAGCGAAATTACGGCAACGGTGACCTCGGCAACCAGGGCCCTCACCAAACCGACGTCGCCCGCTGGGGTCTCGGCGTGAACGCTCACCCAAACACAATCGTCACGTACGGCGGCCGGCTTGGCTATCAGGCAGAACGCAAGGATCCGAACTACGTTGATGCTGGTGACACCGGAAACACGCTGGTTTCAATCTACGACTACGGCGACAAGTGCATCGTGTTCGAAACACGCGGTCTTGACGTCAGCAATTCAGCGGATGAGGAACTAAATACGCTGTTCCAGAGTACCAAGGGCAACAAAATCGGCGTCGTATTTTACGGAACCGACGGCTACTTGGTGCAGAAGTCGTACTCGCACTGCATCGCGTACGACAAAGACATGAACGTGGTCAAGGAATTCAAAGGTGGCGGAGACCACTACGGTAATTTCCTCGGCGCGTGCGAAAGTCGCAATATGGCTGACCTGAATGCAGACGTCCGCGAAGGACATCTGTCGGCCGGTGTTAGTCACCTTGGAAATATCTCGTACTACATGGGCGAAGATAACCACGTGACAGCCGCCGAACTGAAATCAGCGTTGAAGGGTGTGAAGAGCATCGACGACGACGGCGTAACTGCGGATCGCACGATCAAGCACCTGGAACAGAACGGCGTTGACCTAGGCAAGTACCCGATTTCTTTGGGACCAGTGCTGAAATTCGACCCTGAAAAAGAAGTCTTCACCAACAACGACGACGCCAACCGATGGCTGACTCGCGAATACCGCGCACCATACGTGTGCCCGAAGGCAGCGGACGTATAGGCTGAGTTGCGACGACAAAAGACGGACGCCGATGACAACTCCAAACCTAACCGTCACCGACATTAAGTCTTTTATCGGGTCACGAGACTTCAACGCGTCTCGTGATTTCTACGTCGCATTGGGCTGGCAAGTCATCTACGACTCAGATGACTTGCGAGTCATGGAACTCGGCAACCACCGCTTCTATCTGCAACGGTATTACGACCGGCAGTGGTGCAACAACACGATGCTGCACGTTGCGGTGGAATGCGTCGAAGACTGGTTCGCTTTCGTGAAGAACGCGTTTACAACCAACAACTTCGCAGGTGGTGCTCGCCACGACAGTGAAATCGGCGACGAAGGCTATGCCCAAACATTTCACGTTTGGGATCCGGCCGGAGTGCTGATTCACTTTGCTCAGTTTCCGACTGAATGAACGGTGCCGCCCGCCGGATTGCTGATTAGCTTTCCGGCGGGCTGGTGACCAAAAACGCTGGCTTCACTTAAGCAGAACCACAGCGACAGCGCCGTCGCCGTTACTCGCTCACTTCTGCACCGCCAACTGCCGCCGGAATCTTCGCGTCTGCCGTATCGGCTTCGCCTGTGGTTGCTGTCGACGCCCGATAAGCTTCGACCTTGGCGGGCAGATCGTAAATTGCCGTTTTGCCAGCCATAACAATCAGCATCACCAGGCCGAGACCGGCAAATGTCGTCATGACGGGACCATTAACGTGTTCGCCCATGACGTCGCGCGACGAAGTCAGCCACAGCAGCACGCCCGCGACTAATGGGGCAGCAACGACTGTGACCGCCTGAGCCGCAATGATCGTGGGGGCTCGGTCGAAATCAAAAATCATGACAGCCAGGCCAACCGCCATACCGGTCAACAGTCCGGCCGTAGTCAACAGCTTTGGCCCGAGATCCGATGGCTTGCTGCCCCAACCGAGTCCATCAGATGCCATAAAACCGCCCACCATAGAATTCACCAGAAACGACGAATATGCGGCCGAAAACAAGCCCAGACAGAAGATGATCTTGGCACTGGAACCAAACGTCGCCTTCAGTCCTTCGGCCACGTCGACCGGACTCTCCAACACAACATCCGTACGGCCGGCAAACGCAGCGGCCGCCGTCGACATCAGCATCACGGTGATCAGAAACATGATCACTGAACCGACTCGAGCGTCGACCAACCCGTTGGACAGGTCATCGACTTTCCATCCCTTCTGACGGACAAGGTAGGCCTGATAGAAGGCACCGGAAATCACAAACGTCGTGCCGACCAGCCCAACAACCGTCACCATGTCGCCAGACATATCGGTGGTTGGCACAAAGCCTTTCAGCATGTCGCCCAGATTCGGTTTTAGCCTGAAAAGGTTGATCGCAAAGCTGGCCAGCATCAACGCCACAAAGCCCATCATCAGACGTTCCAGCATGCGGTACATGTCTTTGAAGGCGAACAAAAACGAGATCGCAAACGCGTTAAACAACACCACCAACGCGGCCACAATCATGCGGTTGTCGATAAACGCTTCGAACGCCGCAGCGACACCGATATTGTTGCCCGACTGGTAGGCAGCCGCGATGAAGAACACACCCACTCCGACCGCCACAGAAAGCCAGCGCCCCGCTTTACGGCGAATCAGTTCACCGGGAGATTCGGCGGCAACAGCACCTAACTTTGCTCCCAAAGACATGTAAGCCAGCATGAACGCGACGCTGATGATCACCACCCACAGCATCGAATACCCACGCCCCGCCCCAATTGTTGAGCTCGTCATGATACTGCCTGGCCCGATCACCACGCAGGCCGTGATCAGTCCCGGCCCAATCCGCGAATACCAAGGGCGATGCACGATGGCGGGGGAGGTGTCTTGTGTCATTAGTTTTCCTTGTGGTGACGTGTCGCGACTGGGAGGCGTGGCTGCCGCTGGTCGTAGCGGGGCGAGGGTGCGTATTCTGAGACAATTCGACGGTGATTGGAAACCGGCCATTCACGAATTACCGCCAGCTTGCTGACGTATGCGCAGAAACAGAAGCGATTCAGCTGCTACACCAGCGAACGGCCATGTGCTAACCTTCGGCCCGCCCGATTGCCATTACGACACTGCTCAGGGACGACAATATCATGCCAGAAATCAGTTCACCGCATCGCAAACTGGTGAAGACAAGAATCATCGCCACGGTCGGCCCTGCGTGCGAAAACGCCGAAGTGCTGCGCAAACTTATCGTCGCTGGAGTGGACGTCTTTCGTTTGAACTTTGCTCACGGCAGCCATGAATGGCTGAGCGGCATTCTGGCCACCATTCGCGAAGTGGCGGCAGAATTGAAAACGCCGGTTGGAGTCCTGGGCGATCTATCCGGCCCCAAAATCCGGCTAGGCGAAATCGCGGACGGCGAAGTTTACTGCGCAGAAGGGACCATGTTTCGCTTTGTGCGAGCGGCCAATTCCGGCGTCTCCACAGACCTGACCTGTACCTACGAAAAGCTGATCGACGATGTCGATCCTGGCGACCGCATTCTGTTAGCCGACGGTACTGTCAGCATGTTGGTCACCGCCAAGGCGGACGACGGACAGTCGGTGAACTGCCTTGTCGCGGAGCCGGGAATTATTCGCAGCCGTCAGGGAGTCAACCTGCCGGGCGTCGCGCTTAGCACTCCGAGCGTCACGGAAAAGGATGAGTTCGATTTAAAGTGGGCGTTACAGAATCGCCTCGACTTTATCGGGCTTAGCTTCGTCCGCAGTGCCGCAGACATTACGCATCTGAAGCAGCTGATTGAAGCAAACGGTTCTGAAACGCGGCCGTTGATCGTCGCGAAGATTGAAAAAACCGAAGCCATCGCCGACCTCAAACAGATTCTTGAAGTCACAGACGCCGTCATGGTGGCTCGCGGCGATTTGGGAGTCGAAGCGGAAATCAGTCGCGTGCCGATTTTACAGAAGGACATCATTCGCCGCAGCAACGCAGCTCGCATCCCGGTGATCACCGCGACTCAAATGCTGGACAGCATGACCACAAACGACCTGCCAACACGAGCGGAAGTGAGCGACGTCGCGAATGCGGTGATTGACGGCACAGACGCCGTGATGCTGTCGGGTGAAACCGCCATTGGGCAACACCCGGTGACCTGCGTTCGCATGATGCAAAAAATTATCGATGAGGCCGAACCGTACGTGATCCGCACTGGCTCCGGTGATCGGTTGTCACAGGAATTCCGACGAGCCAACCCAATCACGGAAGCTGTGTCACTGGGAGCGACAATCGTTGCCGAAGACCTGGACGCCGACCTGATTGTGGTGGCCACTGAATCCGGTCGCACAGCGTTGGCACTGTCGCGGATGCGAGGGCAGGTGCCGATTCTGGCGGTCACTCATCGCGAAGACACAGTACGCCGCATGTGCCTGTTCTGGGGCGTGACGTCTATCCAAAGCAAACTGGTTCGTCAGTCAGCCGATGCTTTGCTGCAGTACGTCGTGCAGTGGGGACTTGAAAACCGCGTGCTAAAAAGTGGCCACAAAATTGTCGTTGTCGGCCACACCAACTGGCTGGGTGAGGGCCACGACCTCATGATGGTACACGTGGTTCCCTAGCCGTTATTCAGCCAGCTTGATCGTCGGAGGAATCTCTTTTCCTTCCGGCACGAAAATCATCGAGACGGAATTCACGCAGTGGCGGATGTTTTTGTCGGTCAGCCGTTCGCCTTCAAACACGTGGCCGAGGTGCCCGTCGCAATTGGCACACGTAATTTCGACGCGGTAACCGTCCGCATCGATGGTACGTTTAACGGCCCCTTCGATTTCGTCATCAAAGGCGGGCCATCCACAGTGGCTATGGAACTTGTGGTCTGACTTGTACAACTTGGCGTTGCAACGACGGCAGATATATGTGCCAGGGTCATCGGTGTCGGTGTACTCGCCCTTGAAAGCGTACTCAGTTCCTTTTTCCTCGATGACATATCGCTCGAAGTCGCTGAGCTCGTTGTAGTTCGTTGGTGCTTTTTCCGACGCCATTTTTGATTCCTGTTGTTGATTGCTGGCGGCTTTCACCTCCGGCGCCTCGCTAATATCGCCACCGATGACCGATTCATCCGTCGTTCCATCAACGTTTGAAACAACAGACGCCTCATTCACACAGCCGCTGGCAATCAGCACACCGACAAGTAATAAATATTGATTCCGCATTGGCTTACCTTCAACAGTTCAATTTGCTGCTGTACGACGTCATGTCTGATTTGCTGGGCGACAAGGCGTGAGTCTCAAGTGCCCTTAACGCTGCCACAGCATTTTAGCAGAAAGCCAACGCAACGGCGACAATTAGTTTTAGACAGGCCGCCGCAGTTTGCGCATGAAAAAAGGCCGCCTGAGTTCCAATTAACTCAGGCGGCCTTTTTTGTAAGTCCCGGAAGCAACGAATCCCAGGGGGGCGGAGGACTCAAGCTGCTTCCGGGGGCGATTGGTGAGTAACATGCAACACGCTGAAGATCACTTTTGTGTCCCCGTTGTGTCTGAGCGAAAAGTAGATGGATTCTGAAAACGCGTCAAGGTGACTTCTCCGAGTTATTGACGCGCGTCGTAGTCACGTTCAGACGCATAAACACTGGCGATTCCCGACTTTGCGAAGTGTTGGGAGTCGCAGCTGCAGAATCTGCCGGTAAGAATTTCTAAAATTTTGAGCAGGGTCGTGTTTTCTATTCGCTGAGCCTGAAAATTCATGAACTCAACTGTCCGACAGCCCACTGCGCCACCACGACGCCGCCGCGGAGTCAAAATCACGCTGTGGTTTGCCGTCACCACGGCGCTGGTGGTCGTGGCGGGACGGGCGTATTTGTCAGATCCCCGCAAAGCCGATTTGACCGCCGTGCTGCCATTCCTTCAGCTTGCCGCTGCGGTCGTCATCACATGGCGCTATGGGCGCCCGGAATCGCGATCCGAATGGACCGCTTTGTTTCTCATCCACGCCGCATTGATCGCTTTGCAGATATCGATCGTCACAGGTACCTACCGTTATTGGCGCATGTTCGCGATTCAACTGTCGCTTCGAATCGCTCTGGCCGCCATATGGCTGCTGCCGATCGTTGGCATCGTTTTATTTGCTGAAACTCTAAGACGAGGGCGGTTGCGCTGGAAGGCATGGGTCCCCACGGGACTCGGCATCTGCTTCGCCGCAACTGTGATTCTGATCGGGCTTGAAAGCGCCGCAGTCGTCATCGAACGTCAGCGTCTTCCTGACGGAATGAATCTGCCAACGCTGCCGATCGCAGATGACGGAATCTTCCGCCTTGCGGCCGTCGGTGGGTCCACAATGCGAGGATTCCCATACGCGCCGGAATGGGGGATCGCTCAGGTAGCCGTCAGTCAGCTGCAGCACCGACGGCCAGAGCAATCCTTCGAACTTCTGAATCTGGCCAAACCCGGTTGCAATCTGGAAACGGCTGTCGGTCTCCTGAAACAGTTAACGGTGCGGCCCGATGTTTTGATCGTCTATTCTGGTCACAACGAATTTTTTCACAACCTTGAAGAGATCGGGGTCAATCGTCGAACGGCGTGGAAGCTGGATGCGTGGTACAACCATTCGCCCACCTTTCGGCTGGTCAACAATGAATTGATGAATCGAGCTGTGAGTGCGGGCGTGCCCCGAGGCCCAGCAAGACTGTGCGGTGAAGAACTCGCCACGGAATCTCTGTTGCAACGCCGTCGCCAACGGTACCGCAATCAGCTTACCGCGCTGTTTAAGTGGGCCAAAGCACTGGACATCGAAGTCGTGTTCTGCGTCCCGGCATCAGATGAAGCGACGTTCGCTCCCATAAGATCCTTGTGTCACAATGCCGACCCGCAGCGCAGGCAGGCAATCGAAGATACGTGGCAGGAGGTGCGGACTCTGCAGCAACAACATGCCTGGCAAGGCGCTTTGACGCTATGCAAAGCCATCTTGCGTGAAGAGCCGGATTTTGCCGAGTTCTTGTATCTGGCGGGCCGCAGCTGCCGGCAGCTCGGTGGCGATCACACGGCGGCCGCCCATCGGTACTTTCAACAAGCACGCGACCTTGATCAGTTCCCCATCCGAACACGCAGCAGCTACTGCGAAATCGGCCGTGATGTGGCCACAGATTATGACGCCGCGATCATTGATTGCCCGCAACTGCTGCAGGCTCTGGTTGCGGACGGCTTTGTCGACCAGAGATTTTTCCTTGATGGAGTCCATCCGAATTTAAAAACCTGCTTCGTTTTAGGGACCGCCGTCGCGGACGTCATTCCGATCGCGAATGAACAAACCAATCCGACGACCGTAAAAACCTCACTGACGCTGCAAGACGCTTTGCATCAACAGAACGTGACGCCGGATGTACTGGCTCGAGCTTATCGCACCACTGTTGGAGTTCTCGACCGCTATGCGTTTTTTCGAGCGGCCACCGATCGCGACCTGAAACGCAGGGCTGAAGAATTTGGCACATTGGCGGATCAGCTTGAAGCCGGTCAAATGACGGTCAAAGATGTGCCGGTTGAATTCCTTTCTGAACCAGATGGTGATTGAATGTCGAAGAAAGTGCATGAGCGATTTCTGGAAATATCGACGACTGTTTCCGTTCGCCTCGCCGCCGCCATCAGCGACATCGGCCCCGTAAAGCTTTCGAAACGCAGCGACCGATCTCTGGATGAAGTTTTGTGCCGCATGGTAGCTGGCCAACAGTTGTCGACCAAAGCGGCGTCAACGATCTGGGCTCGCGTCATTGACAGCACAAACGGACGTGACTTAATGGCTCACATCGCAGCAACGGAAACCTCGCAACTGCGAAGCTGCGGACTATCGAACGCGAAAACCAAAGCGATGAAAGCAATCGCCGACGCGTCGGCTCAGGGAAGGCTGGACGTATCGCCGCTAAAAGCGTGTGGTCATGCCGAACGTTCGAAGCAACTGACGTCGATCTGGGGCGTAGGACAATGGACGGCCGACATGGTTTCCATCTTCTACTTTGGCGACAAAGACGTGTGGCCCGACGGCGATGTCACAGTTTGGAAAACCCTGGAACGACTCACGGACAAACGCCGACGAACATTGCTGACAGCAGCGAGGTTTGCTCCGCACAGAAGCTACCTCGCGATGTACATGTATCGTATCGCCGATGCGCAACCGTGAAGCAATGTTCAACATGCGGCCCGAAGACCAATGCGGGAACGCCACCGCTTTCAAACTCGCAGGAAAAGCACGAGCGATCGATTACGAGATCTGGTTGAACATCACCCACCGCGCCGTGAGCAGACACAGAATCAGACAGCCCCACCATGCGGCCAGCTGACCGATCTTCTGGCCGCGAGCAACATACAGAACAGTCGCGGCGAAAGCGGTCAGCCCCAGCTTGAAGCTAATCAGCGTCGGCACGCTGGACACAATTCTGTTTCCGATCGGGTTCACTTCCAGCATGGCGTGAGCCTGATGGGCTAATAAAGTCATCGTTAAGTCGAGGAGGCTCATCATGACTAACAACGCAATGCACCGCGTTGTGGCCGTTTCCGGCGAGATAGGTACTTCGCCTTCGGCCGCCAGCAGTTTCACGCCCGGCCGAAACCACAGCAATTGACCAAATGACAGCACGACCAAAACCATACCCGCCAGCATCAACGGATAGCTAAAATTGGCCAGCCGCTGCCTCGCAACAGATTGAGCTTTATTGGCGGATATCGTTTCTGTCCAGCCAGACACTTCACTCTGCGCACGCTCCGCGAAGTCAGGTGTGACCGCAGCAGTCGTTAACCACCGTCGCCACGACGGGTGTTGAAACTCTGCCGGAAGGTCAGACACGAGATCTGGTGAGTCGGTCGCAGGATCCAGCAGGCATGCAAGCACTGCCCGGCCACCATCGGCCAGCGGCCATGTTTGTGGTGCCGCTTTCGATTGGCAGACAACAACGCCGTCAGAACGCAGCGTCCTGATGATTTCCAGGTTTGCTTCGGCGTCGTTCGTCAGTTCCAAAGCCGCAGGGGCTGACTTCGAATCTGTAACATCGGAATTCTTTTTATGCACCGTCTGCACATACTCGGCTGGCAGAGTTACCAAGCCCGCGACAGCATCAATTTCACTGCCCAGTGGCACATAGCGCCCCTGTACAAACAGATAGCCACGGTCGAGCGTCCATATATCGGGAACCGGCGCCTTCGGAATAGACATGTGAGCCGTCATGCTATCCTTGGGAGCAACCCGCATCGATGGGCTGGGGCCCGGAGATACCGCGCAGACCTGAGTTGCGGATACCAACAAACTCAGGCACATCAGCATCATGCGGATCGGGCCTGAAATACCTGTGAGAGCGTCGTGCATGGTCGTGTTTCGACTCCGAATCTGTCACTGTGAGACGCATTGCGAAGGATTGTTTCCTCACCAACGATGTTCCGGCCTCTTTTTTGCCAAAGTAATTGTTTGAGTAGTTCGCACAGCCAACGCCAATATTTGGCGCCACGACGCCATTGGTGCTCACGCCAGGCGCGGCCGGGTAAGGGCGTCATTTAGCCCAGCATAGAGCCCGACACTCTACAGATGTGCAGGTTCAGCCCCCTCAGGCTCCCGCGAATCCTGTATTCTTAACGGGACGGCGCCGCCGGCTCATGTCGCGCAAAACAAAAACAAACGCCGTTTTGTCGAAAAACCGGTTATCCGACAAGACCGAATTGTTCGGCGAAAACAGCCGATCTCCGAAAATGGCACGGGGTGCTGACCAAATACTGTCGTTTTTCTGTGGCAGGTCTCTGGAATCGCCGCCAACCGCTCGCTAAACTCCGCCCCGTTCCGAGCTCGGCAAGTTCCACAAACAATTTGCCAGCCAGTGAACCTCATTTCAAGGCAACGTGTCGAAATGAGGCGGGACAAAAACCGCCAATCGGGGCGTAGCTCAGCCTGGCTAGAGCGCCTGCTTTGGGAGCAGGAGGTCGCATGTTCGAATCATGTCGCCCCGACTCAGAAAAACGCTGATGATTCGCGTCATCAGCGTTTTTTCGTGCGCGAATTCTGTGCTCGCGATTAACTTGGAGGCCGCCCCGAGAATCGAACCGCACAAAACAGCCCGTCAGGTCGGTTGCGATGCCTGTCGAGTTCACGGGTCGTCAATTGCGTGGAGACACTGAACCCGATTGCCGTGGCCGCTGTGATCGGCACTTCGTGATTCAGGATCGGATAGTCAGAGCCGCTGCGGCGACGGCAAAGCGTTTGAGTTAAAGTTTCTGCGAGCCTCCGCGTCTCTGGGGTTTGTCTGACCTGTGCAGCTGGGCTCAGCGCTGGGTGCGCAGCGCGATGCGGTGCTTCCTCGGTTCGTCACTGCCACACGGCCGGCCTTCAACGCACGGCTGCAGTTTGAAGCCCAGCGAAGCTGAGTCCGTCGAGGAAACGTGGTAGCGGCTGCAATTGATTCGCGACATCGAATACAGTTTCAGCGGTGGCTGAGGCAATCGAAAGAGGTCCCAGCAGTTGCGCTAAACGAAGGAATGCGATGGACAGCGAACTTTACGAACAGGTCGACCCGCTAATTGATGACGTGGCTGATCAGATCGGTGAGCTTATCGACGGCGACCAGTTGGCAGTGCTGAAAGCGAAACTGGCCGAGATCTGTGGTTGTTTGCCTGGCGAATTCAGTGCGTCATTGGATATCAGCCTTCGGATTACAGATCCGGAAGGTTTGACTCTGCCACTGTTGCAGACGGGAATGACCTCGTTTGACGGAACAGAACCTCAGCAGGTCTGGGGCGATTCCACGCCGCAGGACTACGTTGTCTTTGGCGATGTCGTTGTTGTGCCTAACGATTATTGCCCGCAGTGTTGGGCTGAGTGGAGATTCAAACAGCGCAATCCCAAGTGCCCCGGATGTGGACTGCAACTTGGCAGGGAAGTGAAGATCCTTCTTGATTCCGGCATATGTCCACACTGCGAACGAGGAACCGTCAGCGCTGGCAATCCGGTGTGCGTGGAATGCAACAACCGTGTGAACCTCGATTACGTTGTGTGGGGTTAGACCATGCGGCAAATCTTCATCAGCAGCGTGCAGAAGGAACTGCAGGAATTCCGGGATGCGGTCAGTCAGTACGTCAATTCTGATCCGTTGCTGTCGCAGTTCTTCACTGTTTTCCAGTTTGAGAAGCTGCCTGCGGCTGATCGTCGAGCTGATGATGTCTATCTGGACGAAGTCGCCAGGACCGACATCTACCTGGGACTGTTCGCCAACGAGTACGGCTGGGAAGACGAAAATGGACGTTCACCGACTCACCGCGAATTCAATGCCGCCACCGTAAACGGCGTCGAGCGGTTGATCTACCTTGTTGATCTGGACGGCGAACAAAACGCAAAGATGAAAGCTCTTGTCAATGAGGCCGGCGACCAACTCATTCGTCGCCGAGTGCCGGACATCGAAGGGCTGTTGGCCGCGATTTACCATAGCCTTGTCGATTACCTGGGTCGCAAAGGGCTGTTAACGACGTCCCCATTCGACAAGCGTCCGTGTCAGGGAGCGACGCTTGACGACATCTCAGACAAACGCATCGACTGGTTTCTGTCCCGCGCTCGCAGCGAACGCGGGTTCCCTCTTGGCACCGACACGACTGCCGAAAATACACTCACACACCTGAACCAACTGGCCGATGGCACCCCCACAAATGCAGCCGTGTTGCTTTTTGCTGAACAGCCGCAGAAGTTCGTGCCTGTCGCTGAAATCAAATGCGCCCACCACCACGGAACCTCCGTTCAAAAACCGATTCCGGACTACAAGGTTTTTCGTGATGACCTGTTCGCACAAATCGATAGTGCACTGGATTTCGTCATGTCCAAACTTGCCCGCTCTGTGGGAACGCGGGCGGACGGTAATTCGGCCCCGGTCAGTTACTCTGTACCGCGAGAAGTCGTCGCGGAAGGGATTGTGAATGCGGTCGCACACCGTGACTACACCTCTGCCGGCGCTGTTCAGGTTGCCGTGTTCTCTGATCGGATCGAGATCAGAAATCCAGGTCGCCTTCCTGCGGAGTTAACCATCGATCAGCTAAAAGTTGAGCACGCCTCATTTCCTCGAAATAAGCTGATCGCGAACCCTCTGTTCTATGCCAAATACATCGAACAGCTGGGCACTGGGACGGCGGACATCTACCGTCGATGCCGAGAAGCGGGCTTAGCTGAACCGTCATTCTACCACGACAACACAGAGTTCGTTTTGACGATCGAACGGCTTGAATCGTCGCTCAGCAAAATCGAGTTATCAGAACGGCAGCAGGAAGTGATGGAATACGTTTTTCGGCACAAGCAAATTAACAACTCCGAGTTTCAGACACAGTTCAATGTTGCCAAACGGACTGCCGGTCGGGACCTTGCGGAAATGGTCGACAGTGGCTTGCTGGAAAAAATAGGAACAACTGGGAAAGGTGTTCACTATCGCCTGACGCAAAGGGGCCACGACTGGGCACAGTTGAGGGAGTAAAACGGGCCAGAATGGGGCCTCAAAAGGCGAAAACCGAGCATTTTCACAGGGAAAGGTGCATTCTTAACGGGCCAGGCAGCCATCGCCAAAGGGGTCACAAACGGGCCATGAACGCGGCCATCGCGACAAGGTCACCCGTTATTTCTAACCATAATCCCGCGAGTAGACGCCCCGATCAGGTGCGAGCAGAATACTCGCCCGCGATGGCGAAAATGCGAGACGCAAAGTGCTGAGCAGCCATAGAAAAAGGCCGCTTTCCGAGTTGGAAAACGGCCTTTTTGAATATGGAGGCGGGGGGAATCGAACCCCCGTCCTGTGGACTCTTAACCAGAGCTTCTACGTGTGTAGTCTGATGATTGAATTCGCGACGACGTGGCTCAACAGACAAAACCGTCCGTCACTAGATCACAACTTGTCTCACACTTGCCGTAGCGATCAATGGGCAAGTGCCAGTCTGAATTTGCAACTGAACTTCGGACTCCTCAGACGGGGATTCCTTGTTCAGTGACGCCTATTACTAGGCAGCCAGAGAGTACTGCGGATTAGCAGTTATTGTGTGATCAGCTTTTTACGTGGCCAACTGATCAACCACGACACGCCACCCTGATCGACGATGACCCAGTCAAATCCGATCGCCCCCGTCAGGTTGGTCGGCAATTCGTGCGAAATCGCACTCACGCCGCTACTCCTACTATAGCCCGACACGTTGTCTGAGGCGAGGTTCAGGCCGGAATTATTCTACAGCACAGAAATCTGCAACACGAAAGTGGGCCGCCCCCCGTGGCCGCAAGCTTGGGACTCAAAAGGGCAATGGGGGACGCCAAGTCCGCCCGCTTGTCTGACGGCTTTCCGCTTCTGCCAGAAAAAAATCACACGAGAGAGGAGACCCTCGCCGACACTGTTTCCACCATCGCGAAAATTGCCAGCCGGAGCGTGTCGCTCAACCTTCACACCAACTTCTGAATCGCTGCGAAGTCGTCTTTCAGGCTGCGGTACAACTGCTGGTACACGGGATATCCGGCGTTGTAAGTCTTTTTGGCTGCAGCCACCGCTGGCGTTTTCGTGACAACTGAAATCGTGGCCTTGCAGGCTTCTACCACGTCTTTGTACGCACCGGTGCCGGCGGCGGCCAGCAAAGCGACTCCGTAAGCCGGACCTTCCTCAGCGTTGATGGTGACGACGGGCTGACCGTAGATGTCCGCCTGAAGCTGTCGCCAAAACTGGCTGCGAGCTCCACCACCCGACAAGCGGATTTCCTTGACCGGGATATCCATCGACTTCGCAATCTCCAACGAATCGCGCATCGCGTAAGTCGCCCCTTCCATGACCGAACGAGCCATGTGGCCCTTGCCGTGACGCAGACTAAGACCAACCCAGCTTCCTCGCGCGTTTGGATCGGCGTGGGGCGTGCGTTCACCGGTGAGGTACGGCAGAAAGAACAAGCCTTCCGAACCTGCGGGCGATTCGGCTGCCTGTTGAGTGATGAGTTCGTAAGGATCAATTTTCTGCTTTTTCGCAGCGGCAATTTCTGACTGGCACAGTTGGTTGCGGAACCATTGCAAACTGCCTCCAGCCGAAAGCACGCAGCCCATGACATGCCACTTGCCTCGGACGGCATGGCAAAACGTGTGCAAACGGCCTTCTGGATCCACCTGCACTTCGTCGCTGTGAGCAAACACAACTCCGCTGGTGCCCATGGTCGCAGACACTACGCCCTTGCGAACGATTCCGTTACCGATCGCTCCAGCCGCCTGATCGCCGCCGCCACCGACCACCGGCGTGCCAGCGTTCAGTCCCAGTGCCTTAGCAGCTGAAGCCGATAGCCCGCCGGTGACATCTTCTGATTCGTACATCTTCGGCAGCAGGTCCGCGGCCAGGTCCAGCTTGCCGAGCAGCGGCTTTGACCACTTGCGGTTGACGACATCCAGCAGCAGAGTTCCCGAGGCGTCGCTGACCTCAGTGGCAAAGTCGCCGGTAAGGCGGAATCGGACGTAGTCTTTGGGCAGCAGAACCTGGACGGTTTTGTCGAAATTCTTCTTTTCGTTGTTTCGCAACCACAGAATTTTGGGAGCGGTGAAACCGGTAAGAGCCGGGTTGGCGACCATCCCGATCAGCTTTTTGCGGCCCCCCGCTTTCTGTTCGATTTCATCGCATTCGGCCGCGGTGCGCTGATCGTTCCACAGCAGAGCTGGTCGGATCACGTCGCCAGACTTGTCCAGAAACACGCTGCCATGCATTTGACCGCTGAGGCCGATACCACCGATATCCGCTGGCTTCAGCTTAGCCAACTTCATAACTTTTCGAACGCTCTTGACAGAGGCGTCCCACCAGTCTTCCGGTGCCTGTTCGGACCAGCCGGGTTTGGGGCTGGAGAGCGGATATTCGAAAGTCGTCGACGCCAGGATGGTGCCGTCTTCCTGCATGGCCAGCGTTTTGGTGCCACTGGTGCCAATGTCGATGCCAAGAAATGCAGTCATGGTTGCTGTATTTGTGAAAGGTTGGTTGTGTGCCACCGTGTGTCCGAAGCGTTGAAGTGTAGCCTTCATGACCGGCCAGCAACACCAAACCGTTCGTCTTGCTTTTTTCGCAACGCTCTGAGATCCTGTAGGCGGTCTTGGTGGTGCTTCGGCACGGGCTGATGATTCGTCAGCCGGGACATCATGTGTGTCCACATACTTTGCGGCAACGATCTTCGATCGTTGGGCAGGACTGGCGAGGCTTCGGCCTCGCTTTTTTCGTCTTCGTCAGCCAGAGGCAGACTGTGACAAAAAGCCTGACTTAACTGCATCGCAATATGATTGGTCACAGGGTTACCGTTTCAAGAGCCGAACCTTCGAGTGATCCGATCGCATGACAATTGGACTACGAAAAGGTTGCATTCAGAATGGCGAGAATAGGCTCTACAGCGAATCTCGCTGACTTGTGGCCGTGGAACAAGCGTTTCAGACGATGAAGGCTGTTTCCCCTGAGCCCGAACCGTCCACAACAAAAGGCAAACTGCTCTCATGGTCTCTGTTCCCTTCCTGATCGGCTTGTCCGTGGCCGCTGTCGTGGCGGTCCTGATCGGTCTAAGGCTGGGGCGGAAGCGGGATTCTTCGTTCGATTCCGACTGGCCGAACGACTCGCCCGGCCCACTTGCCCAGGAGCGCACCGCTCAGCCTTCAGCGCAAACAAAGAAGTCGAAAAAGCAACCCGGCTACGCCGCCCGTTTCGACCTTGCCGAGCTGGCCCGACGGCTGGACGTTCCCGAACAGCAACTGCTCGCAGCCGAACCGACTTACCGCATTGCAAAGATCGCCAAACCATCGGGCGGTACTCGCCGCCTGGAAATTCCGGACGACGACACCAAGGCGTTGCAACGATGTATTTTGCGACGGCTTCTCGCAACACTGAACGCACACCCACTCGCCTGCGGTTTTGAAGAAGACACGTCGATCGTCGACGCCGCGTTGCCGCACCAAAACCGAGCGGCCGTGATCAGACTGGATATCCGTCGCTTCTTCGAATCCACATCGGCAGACCGCGTGCAAAACTGGTTTATTGCGATTGGCTGGCAGCCTGGCGCAGCCGAAGTCCTCACTCGACTGACCACGAACGACGGGCACCTGCCGCAGGGAGCTCCCACCAGTCCGCGATTGAGCAACCTGATCAACTCGCCACTGGATGAAGGCCTGTTGCGCCTGGCAAAACAGTACGGCGGCGCATACACACGGTACGCAGATGACATCACTCTGTCGTTCAACTTTGATCGCGGTCGCAAGCTGCGAGGCATCATTCAGGCTGCTCGGCGGATTGTGAAAAGCTACGGCTACACGTTACACGGCGGCAAAAAAAGAAAAGTCCTGCGTCGTCATCAGCGGCAACAGGTGCTGGGCCTGGTCGTGAATGAACAAGTGGCGCTGCCACGATCTAAACGCCGCTGGCTGAGGGCCGTGCGTCACCGTATCGAAAATGGCGGCGAAGCCTCGTTAACGGCCGCTCAGCTTAAGGGCTGGGAATCGTTTTGTAGCATGGTCCAAGAACAGCGAGATGAGGGTTAGTCGGTCGGAATTCGAAACATTTCTGGACAAATCGAGCTGTGTTCGTGATCCTGTGAGTTGGACGGTGACCTCCCGGTTTTTCTTAGTAGGAATACGTGACTCGTGCGACGGCGCCCACCTCATTTTGCCATTCTGCTTTGCTGCGGCCTCCTGACGGTGCTTCGGGCCTCGGTTGCGGACGAACGCACTGGCGAGTCGACGCCGGCGACCGATGACTCCGTTCAGGCAGTCGCTCAGCTTGTTGACGGCATTTTGCAGCAATCGTGGCAGGCAGAAATTGTGACGCCCGCCGCCCCGGCGACCGACGAAGAATTCATTCGTCGACTGTATCTTGATCTGGCAGGTCGGATCCCCGCCGTCTCAGAAGCTCGCGAATTCCTGGCGGATAAATCGCCCAACAAGCGTTTGGCGGTTGTCGAACAGCTACTCAGCAGCCCCGGCTTTGTCCGGCACTTCACCACCGTTTTACGAAACGCGTTGATCCCGCAGGCCACCAGCCAGCCACAGTTTCGATCCCTCATTCCCGGGTTCGATGCGTGGTTGTGGGAACACATCGCCAAGGGCAGTTCATACGACACCATTGTTCGGTCGATCATCGCGTCTGAATTGAACCTCAACAACGGCCCGGCCCTGGCCAGCACCACCAGCCCGGACGCTTTCTTTGCCGTCAGAGAATTGAAGCCGGAGAATCTGGCGGCGGGCACGGCTCGAGCGTTTCTTGGCGTGCGACTCGATTGCGCTCAGTGCCACGACCACCCGTTCGACATGTGGACGCAGCAGCAGTTCTGGAACATGGCCGCTTTCTATTCGGGCTTTAGCCGCCCCGAAGACGAAGATGAGGCTAACCCGGCCATGATGAACATCACTGAGCAGACAGCGTCGCGCAGCATCAAAATGGCGGGTGCGGATGCAATGATTCCCGCCGTTTTTCTGACGGGCACACAGCCGGAGTGGGAACAGCAGGGCGATCGGTCGCCACGACAGATTCTGGCGGACTGGATTGTTGATGAAAACAATCCCTGGTTCGCAAAGATGGCCGTAAACCGGGTGTGGGCTCAGTTTTTCGGACGAGGCATTGTCGATCCTGTCGACGACTTTTCCGATAACAATCCGCCATCGCATCCGGAAGTTCTGCAACTATTGGCCGACGACTTCGTAGCGCACGACTATGACCTGAAGCGGCTGGTTCGAGTGATCGCGGCTACACAGGCGTACCAGCTGTCCGGTCGGCAAACTCATGAATCACAAACCGAACCAGCTCATTTCGCGCGAGCCGTTTTGCGTGGGCTGACGCCGGAGCAATTTTTTGACAGTCTTGCTGAAGCCGTTGGTTTCTACCAACCGTTTCGCAGCGACAATCCATTCGTCGTCGACACCAACTCACCGCGCGCACGATTCGTGGACCTGTTCCGCGGCAGCGCCGAATCGCCGCTGGAACGTGAGACCACAATTCTGCAGGCGTTGGCCATGATGAATGGCGAATTCATCGACAACGCAACCAGCCTCGAAGACAGCCGCACTCTGAAAGCCGTTGTCGATTTCCCCGCGATGACTCGTGAAGAAAAGCTGAACACGCTTTTCCTGGCCGCGCTAAGTCGATCACCGACGGCAGCGGAGCAACAACGGTTTGGCGATTACCTAAAGTCCGGCGGCGTTGAAAACGACGAACGGGCTGCCATGGCCGATGTTTTCTGGGTGTTGTTGAATAGCAGCGAGTTTTTACTGAATCACTAATGCCATGAACACGCACAGCACCAGACGCCAATTTGCAAAGTTCTCTGGCCTCAGCCTGCTGGGAGCCGCCGCTTCCGGTTGGCTGCCTTCGATGGCAGCTCGCGCGGCGCAGGCTTCGAAGCCGACCTCACGCAAGTGCATCCTGCTGTGGATGTCCGGCGGACCGAGCCAGATGGAGACCTTCGATCCCAAACCGGATCATGAAAACGGTGGTCCCACAAAAGCCATCGACACCAGCGTCCCCGGTATTCGAATCAGCGAAAATCTGCCGCAGGTCGCGAAGGTGATGCAGCACCTCGCTCCAATTCGGTCCATGTCAACAAAAGAAGGCGACCATACTCGAGCAACCAACTTCATGCACACGGGCTACCTTCCGCAGGGGCCGATTCGTTATCCCACGCTGGGCTCCTTTCTGAGTAAGGAACTGATCGACAGAAGCTGCGACCTGCCGTCATTCGTCAGCGTGAATCCGTTCCGAGCCTTTAGTCCGGCCGCTTACGGGCCCGGATTTCTGGGACCGTCGTGGTCGCCGTTGGTTGTCAATTCTTCCATGACGGGCGACGAAGACAATCGTGACGTTTCGTTTGAAGTGAGTAACCTCAAGCCACCGCGCAATGTCACATCCGCTCAAGCCGACGCGAGGATGCAGATGCTGGCGTCGCTGGAGCACGACTTCCTGAAGGATCGCCCCGGCGCTCCAGGAAGAAGTCATGTCGAATCGTATCAGCAAGCGGTTCGCATGATGAATTCGGCAGCGGTAGGAGCTTTCAATCTGGACAGCGAAGACGACACTCTGCGAGACGCTTACGGACGTAACCCCTTCGGACAGGGCTGCCTGCTCGCTCGTCGATTAATCGAAAACGGCGTGTCCTTTGTCGAAGTCAATCTCAGCGGCGCAGATGGAGCTGGCGGTGGTGCGGGCTGGGACACTCACCAGGACAACTTCGATGCGGTGAAAAATCTTTGCGGCGTTCTCGACCCGGCGTACGCAACGCTAATGAACGACCTCAGCCAACGCGGGCTGTTGGAAGACACGCTGGTGATCTGGATGGGCGAATTTGGCCGGACACCGGCAATCAACGAAAACACCGGGCGAGACCACTGGCCGAAAAGCTGGAGCACTGTGCTGGGGGGAGCGGGTGTGAAGACGGGCCAGGCGTATGGAGCAACATCTGTTGACGGGACAGAGGTCTCCGAAAATCCGGTGATTGTGCAAACGCTAATGGCCACGATTTGTAACGCGTTGGAAATCGATCACGAAACAACGAACCTCAGCAACGTCGGACGTCCGATTCCGCTGGCGGATCATGGTTCGAGTTCGATTGAAGGGCTGCTGTAAGAATAGGTGGGCACAACTTCGTCGTCACTGATGGTGGCAGCGGAACGCAGGGCACAAGTGGAGTTGCGAGTTGGACGTCCGCCGCTTTGGCTGAAGTAGTCGACCACAACACAATTCCGGCCCGACTGTTTGGCTTGATACAAAGCGGCATCGGCCAGTCCGAAAAGCGTTTCACCAAAGCTCTCGCCGGACGGCAAACCGTTCGCCAGACCGATACTGACCGTGATCGGAATCGGGGTCCCGTTGAATTCGAATTTCATCGCTTCGACGGCGGTCCGCAGGCGTTCTCCGCAAATGTACATGCCCTGTTCGGGAATATTGTCCAGCAGCACCACGAATTCTTCCCCGCCGTAGCGAGCCAGCGTTTCGTTTGACCGAGTCGCGTTTCGCAGGCAGTCGGCCACGCACTTTAAAACTTCGTCGCCCGCCTGATGTCCGTATGTGTCGTTGACTTCTTTGAAGTGGTCGATGTCCACAACAGCGACGCCATAAATAATTCCACTGCGCAGGCAGTGCTTATTCATTTCATCCAGTCGACGATCGAAATACGAACGATTAGCAACACCGGTCAGAGCGTCCGTGCTGGTCTGGATCACTAACGATTGAACCTGTTGTTTCAGCCAGCCGTTTTCGGCCACCAGTTCCGCAGGAATCGATGGCTCACTCGCATCGTTCATCGTTTCGGTGAATTCCGAAAGCTGCTCCAGAGCCTCATTCAGCAGGGCTTCCGGTTCCGGGATAACGCTGGTATCGATATCAAACAGCGCAGCACTATTTTGCAACTTTGTGCGCACGGCTGTGGTCAGTTCATCCATGCTGTTCGAATCGGCTGCTCTGTTGTCAAGTTGCTCCTTCAGCACCACCAGTGCGACGCCGCGGTCGTGATCACAAAGGTACCGAGCGAATGCTGCGGCTGTGGTCAGGATTTCATACAGTCGGCTTGATTCTACTGTCAGATTGTTCGACTTCTCAGGTTCCGCAAGCGCCTGGATGGCCTCGACAAACCGCTTCGGCATACCGGAGTCTGTCAGCATTTTGGACGACAGTTCCAGATGAGTGAGCCCGAACGCACTTCGTTCCGCCTCACTAATTGACACGTCGCCCGCCTGAACGCGCTTCATACATTCGATGTAGTCTTCCGGTGCCTGCTTCATCATTCCCAGTTGACCGATGCCGGCCAACAGATTCAGAGTGAAGCACTCAGCGGCAATGGCTGCACCGTGCACCGAGCCGAGTACTTCTGCGGCGGTCGCTCGCACAAAAGATCTCAGCCAAAACTTCTTGAACAATTCCCCCTGCTCGCCGTCCGCCACCGATTCAGACACCAGCGAAAAGCCCAGCACCAACGGCGTAATCTTTGCTTTCCCCATCAGCGTAATGGCCTGACGAACGTCAGCCACCTCGCGGGGCAGTCCGAAGCGACTTGAGTTGGCCGCCTTCAGAATTTTGCTTGCCAGAGCGGGGTCCGTCTGAACCAGTTCAGAGATTCGCTGGATTGGCGCATCCGGATCGCCAAACACTCGCAATATCTCCATGGCGATGGTGGGTAGCGTTGGAAGACGCGAAAGTTTTTTTGTTGATTTCAACATGAAGTTTCCGTTCGATCCGCGAAAGCGTGGTGCCGCAGCGATCTGGTGCCCATTTCACCGGAGGTCGACAGACTCACACCGCCTTCCGTCTGCAGGCATATCGAAGCGGGCCTGTCCGCACTTGCTTTTCTGGCAGGGTATTCCTACGGATTTCCGCAAATACGCCTGTCAATGACGGCTCAACCGCACCGTGGGAGGGGTTCGCTATCCGCGAAATTCGGTACAGCAGGTGCAAAAAAGACAGAAAATAAGAGGAACCCCGTACGCGGATTCAGCTCGCCAAAGCCCGAATGAGGGATTTTCCTCAGCGCGTGCGAAGAAACCTTCGCCGGCAAGACCCTTCGGGCGGCTGGAAGACTTTGCGGGTTGTATTGGTTGCACCGGTCGCGCGCCGGATACCGATTCAGACTACATGTCACTCTTCAACAATCACTTCGACCTGTTGACTCGCCTGGTCTCTGCTTCAGAGCAGCGGCAGCAGGTGATCAGTCACAATATCGCCAACGTCAATACGCCAAACTATCGGCGGCTGGATCTGGATTTCGAATCCGCTCTGGCCGCTGAAATCAGGCGTGGTGATCGATCAATTGGCAGTCCGGCAGAAGCGTCTGTCATTCAGACTCAGGGCCTGCCGACTCGATCCGACGGAAACAACGTGGATATCGATAAGGAAATCGGAGCCCTCGGGAAAAACGCACTGCTGCAACAGGTTTACCTGCAGTTGATGGGCACCGAAATGAATCAAATGAAGCGAGCGATGGAAGGCTAACAGAAAAGGGAGAAGCCGTATGTCACTGGAAAAAATCCTCTCCGGGATGCAGATCAGTTCGTCCGGCTTAAGCGGCGAACGACTGCGAATGGAAGTCGCCGCCAACAACATCGCGAACGCTCATACCACACGCACGCCGGAAGGTGGGCCATATCGTCGTCAGCGAGTTAGCTTTTCGTCGGTGATGGATCACTTCGCTCAGAGTGGCATGATCGACGGAGACAAACAACTGGGCGGCGTGAAAGTCATCGGAGTCACGTCTGACGATTCTCCTTTGCCGTTGATCTACGACCCGGGACACCCGGACGCCAATGAAGACGGCTATGTGGCAATGCCCAACGTAACTCTGCCACACGAAATGGTGGATCTTGTGACGTCCAGTCGAGCGTACGAAGCGAACTTAAAGGCGATGGAAACATTCAAGCAGATGGCCGAACAAGCCCTGGCTCTGCTGCAGGGGCTGAGGTAAGGACGCGATCTGAAGTTTCAGATTAACAATGACAACACCCATTTCTTCAATCGGATCGGTCGGCGGCAGCCTTCCTGGCGGTCTCACGACGAGCGCCGGGAAGTCCGGCGCCGCGATGCCGTTTGCAGATCTGGTGAAGGGCCTGTTGCAGGACACAAACAACCAACAGGCTCAGGTCGAAGAAAGTGTGACGCAACTGGTCACCGGAGAAACAGACAGCCTGCACGACGTGGTCTTAACAGCGTCACAAGCCGACCTGGCCTTTCGCCTGGTGATGGAAGTGCGAGACAGACTGATATCGTCGTACCAGGAAATCATGCGGATGCAGATGTAATCTGATTTCAAACATGTAGCAGTGTCTCCCTGAGACGCTGGAACGAGTCTCGGGGAAACTCGGCCACGTGAAAACAGAATTGTCTCTCCGACCGTGTGAACCACAGTCACCGAAAGAAGATCCCTCATTGAGGGCAACAACATGGCATTTTTAAAAACACTCATCGAACAACTGAAGGACCTGTGGGGTCGCTGGACGATTGCTCAGCGAGTCGGCATCAGCGCGGCAACCGTCGCGTGCGTCGCCGGTATCGTGGGCACGATGTTCTGGGCCACACGCCCGGATTATGTGGCCCTCGTCAATCAACTGACGCCTCAGCGCGCGGCCGAGTTCATTGCGATTCTGGAATCTGAGCAGATCACTTACGAACTGAACTATTCCGGATCCGCCATCTCTGTCCCCCGCAGCAGCCTGAACGTCGCTCGAGTCGCTTTGCAGGATGTCTGGGAGCCAACCGTCGATGACGGAGCCGGTATGTCGGGCGCGTTTCCCGGCTCGCCACGCGAAGAAGACGAACGCCGACGTCGGCAACTGGAGACTCGAATCGCTCAAACGCTGAGCAGAATCCATGGCGTTCGATCGGCCACCGTGCATATCAGCCAGCCAAGTCCATCGCCGTTTGTGAATGAACAAACGCCATCCACAGCCAGCATCATCGTCGACCCGACGTCTGCGGGATCGATCACGATGGCAGTCGCTGAAGGAATCATTTCCACAGTTGCGCGAGCGGTCGAAGGTCTTGCACCAGACAAAATCACGTTAATGGACACAGCCGGACGGCAATTCAATGCGGCGGACGGTATCGGTTCCACGATGGATGGTCAGTTTGATTATCAGCAACGAGTAGAGTTGCGGCTGGCGTCCAAAGCGGAATCCATGCTGGGCATGCTGCTGGGACACGGCAAGGCGGTTGTGCGAGTCTCTGCCGATATCGACTTCCGCGAAACCACACGTACAGATCGAAAACTCGACCCGGACAGCAAGGTCAAACGAACGGAGACGATCGAAACGGTTTCTCAGACGGGCGGCGTGACTCCCAATGGAGAAGTCGGCGTGAACCCAAATATCCAGGTGCCAAACTTTGATGGCGACGAAGGCGTAAGCTACAAAAAAGAACTGATCTCAGCGGACTACGACAACGCCAGCACAGAAGAAATCGTCCGCGACATTCCCGGAAAGATCACCCGGCTAACCATCGCCGCCATTGTCGACGTCGCACCTCCGGCCGCTGATCCTGCGGCCGCCGATGACGCAGCCGCCGCGCCAACGCCAAATTTTGATGCGGCTCAGATCGAGGCGATCGTAAAACAGGCGGTCGGTTTCGACGAAGTGCGCGGCGACGAAATCCAGGTGATGACGGCCGACCTGACTTCAGGTCTTCCAGCCGATGAAATCCCCGGCGTGATGGCGATGTGGAATGAATACGAACCAATGATTCAAACGGTTGGCATGGGCCTGATTGCCACCATGGCGTTTTTGATGGGCTTCCTGCTGCTGCGAAAAATGAAGCCAGTGGTCGTCACCGAAACGGCGACGGAACAACAACTGTCGCTGGATGAAGTGCGACACATGGCCGCGTTGTCCGAACAGGCAAAAAGTAACCCTGAAGTGGCGGCGAAGATTCTTTCGGCGTGGTTGGGCGAAGACGAAGAAGATCTGGAAGCCGAGCTGAAACAAGGAGACAAACGGGCGGCGTAAGCAATCGAAGATTCGAGTTCCGGGAATGTGGTGTCGGCTGTTGTTGGCCCACCAGCAGGCAACACTTCCCGGTTCTCGCTTCGGTTTAGCAGGGCATAGTGCCTCTCAGCTGGAGTCGGGTGGCCAGTGTTGGACTTAGCAAAGCGAAGGTAACCCCGGAGGTTCGATCTTTCCTCGTTCCAACCAGGACCACACACCTCGCGCCCAATTCCACAACGACCTATTTAGCAATTTAACCAAACATCCCAAGCACTGATACAACCCGTAGACCCGAACATCCGTGACTGACCGACAAACGCAAACTGCGGAACTGCTGAAACTACTGGGCGAAGACACCGCTCAGGCAGTCCTCTCACACCTGCGCCCGGAACTGGCGAAGTCGATTCGGACTCAAATGGAAAGCCCGGAAGCCAAACAACTCAAGCTGCGACAGAAACGCGAACTGCTTAAGGATTTCGAATGGTTCTTCGACTTCGCGTTGCAGGCCAAACCGGCTGCAGGACTGAAAGTCTTTTCCGGCGAAGACGAAGAAGCGGATCACAAGGCCGAGTCCAAACAGCCGGAAGGTGAGGTCCGACTGACCGGTGACCCGATGGTTGACCTCGGGCGACTAAGCATCTTTCAGTTGGCTGGAGCTTTGGAATCCGAACAACCGCGGACCGTCGCCATCCTGTTGAACAACGTACCGCCGGAATTGGCAGCCAATGTGTTGAGTTACTTTCCTGAAGAACACCGTCAACTCGTGGCCAAACAGCTTTCTAAAGAACAGGACGCCCCGCAGGTCCTGGTTGAACGAATCGCTCGCGCCACCGTACAGCGCGGTGCCACGCTGCCGGCGGATCCGCCCGATCGACGTGACCACCTGGATCGGCTGGGTGAAGTGATGCGTGAAGTGCCGAAGTCGTATCGCAAAGACATGATGGCGGCAATCGAAGAAGAGGATGCAGAGTTGAGTGCCGCGCTGCTGAAGAAACTCTATCGGTTCGACGACATCGCAGGATTGGAGCCACACATCGTGCAGCAGATTCTGGGCGAAGTGGACGGCACAACGTTGACAACAGCCATGTTTCAGGCCGACCAGAATGTTCTGGACACGATTCTCGGCAACCTGTCTCGTCGAGCACGTGGGACAATTGAAGAAGAACTTCAATTCCAGACTCGCGTCCCGGAAGCACAAGTCACGGCGGCACGTGAAGCCGTCGCGGAAATTATTGCGAAGATTGATCAGGAAGGTGAATAGCCGCGGCTGGGTCTTTCAGTCCTAACCAACAAACGAAAGGAGGCGTAACAATGTCAATTCAATTGCTGCTGAATCGCTCGCCTTCGGTCGTGCGAGTTTCTGCATGTTATGACACGAAGACAGGCCCACCGCAGCCGAAAGCTTCTCCGCAGGAGGAAGCCGCTGCGGCCGCTCAACTGGAACAACAACTGGAATACATGCGGCAACTGTTGAACGAAGTCGGTGTCGCCGTCGAAGACCTTCAGCAACAGCACCGCCAGTCGATCACGGAAATGCAGCAGGCCACGGTCGAACTTTCTGTCGTCGCGGCATCATGGATTGTCGGTGCTGCCATTGATGCCGACATGTTTGCGGTCGACGATCTGGTGGCGGCGATGGTCGACAAGCTGCACAAGGAACAACCGATAAGGGTGTTTTTAAACCCCGAAGACGCCGCACTGCTGAACCACCTGCGCAGCAGTTCAGACGCGGAAGACTTTGCGAATGCTGATGTCGAGTTTCTGCCGGAAGCAGAACTGGCTCGGGGAATTGTGCGAGCCGAATCGGCTCGCAGCACACTGATGACGGACATGGATGACCGGCTGGCGGATATCCGCCGGATCTGGATGGAGAACCTCAATGACACTCAGACTGAACGTCGAGCAGATGACCCGGCTGGCCGGGGATTCCGCCGCTTTCCGGAACGTCGGCACACTGCGTAGCGCGCGAGGACTGTTGCGCGCATCGCTGCCGGCTTCGGTTGGCGAGGCGTGTCGGTTGCGGTTGCCCAGCGGTGAAGATCTTACGGCAGAAGTGGTCGGATTTGATGATCGTGAATCTCAATTAATGTGCTTCGATAGCCAGACAGGGCTGCGTCCTGGCCTGGAAATCATGGCGATGGGGAGACGCCGTTCGGTGCCGGTCGGACGCCAGCTATTGGGCCGAGTGATCGATGGTGTCGGCCGCCCCGTCGACGGGAAAGGCCCGGTTCGCTGCCTTGCCTCTCGTTCCGAAGAGGCGACCGTTCCCGCCGCCATGGAACGCGTTCGCATCAGCCAACCGCTGACAACCGGGCAGCGCGTCATCGATGGATTGATCAGCATTGGTCGAGGCCAACGCATCGGATTGTTTGCGGGCAGTGGCGTCGGGAAAAGCACATTGATGGGGGAAATTGCGAAGGGCGCAAATGCAGACGTTAACGTAATATGCTTGGTCGGTGAACGTGGCCGGGAAGTGCGGCCCTTTATCGAAGATTGCCTGGGCGTTGAAGGAATGAAACGCTCGGTAGTGGTTGTTGCAACTTCGGATCAAACGCCGCTGATCAGAATCAAAGCTGTGTTGACGGCTGTCACCATCGCTGAAAGTTTTCGTGACGAAGGCAAGGACGTGCTATTCTTTTTGGACAGCGTCACGCGGCTCGCGATGGCTCAACGAGAACTTGGATTGCTACTGGACGAACCGCCCGGCAGTCGAGGCTATCCGCCTTCTGTGCTGTCGCTGATGGCCAACGTTCTGGAACGACTTGGTGCCGGTAGTACGGGAACAATCACCGGGCTGATTACTGTGCTTGTGGAAGGAGACGACATGGACGAACCGATCGCCGATGCGGCTCGTTCAATTTTGGATGGACACATTGTGCTGTCGAGAAAGTTGGCGACCGCAGGCCACTTTCCGGCCGTCGACGCGTTGGAAAGCATCAGCCGATTATTTCGCGACATCACCGGCAACGAACACCAAACGTACGCGGGCAAGGTCAGAAACATCATGGCCACCTATCGCGAAATGGAGGATCTGATCCAGATCGGTGCCTATCAGAAAGGGACGTCGCCGAAGGTCGATCGAGCCATCCAGCTAATGCCTGCCGTGAAGATGTATCTTCAGCAGCAGGTGGGTGAACAAACATCATGGCAGGATACAGAACAACAATTGAAATCACTGGCCGAAGCATGGCCGTTTGACTGACCAAATCATGAAACGCTTTCAATCACGAATCGAATCACTGCGCCGCGTCCGCCAGCAAGCCGAACAACTGGCCCGGCTCACAGCCGCCGTGCGCCAGGGTGAGAAGGCCGCAGCAACGCAAAAGGCCGATCAACTTTCACTGCACATTGAAGACTTGCTGCAGCAGGGGACCACAGAACTGGCGCGAGGCAACACGGCCGTGATTCAGGCACTTTCGGCGACAACACGTCGCGCCCAGAACAAACTGGCGGCAGCGCAAGTTGAGGTCCAGCAGGCAGACGAGCGATTGGTTCAGGCGGTTCAGGAAGTGGCCGCCGCGAAGTCTGAAGTTCAAATCGCGCACAAGCATCGAGCCAAAGAATTTGCGGAACACCGGCGGCAGACACTAGTGGACGAAGAGAACGTTCGACAGGAAAACAACGGACGCCGATTTGCGAGTAATGCCACGAAACGAACGGCGGCTCGCGAAACGTCGAAAACTGAGGTGGCACGATGAAGAAACTGTTGATGATCGGTATCTACGGTCTGCTGATACTGGGCCTGTCCGCTGGCGGAACTTTATATCTGCGGCAACAGGAAGCAGCCAAGGAGACAGCCGCAAAACAAACTCCGGACGCCCTGCCAGAATCAGCGGCAGACCTGACGGCAGAAGTCGATGTCACTCAACCGCTGCCACCGTCCAATGACGTTGAACTGCCAGTGGCAGTGCGGCCAGGTGAAATGAGCGTCGAAGAAATCGTTAAGTACGGCCTCGGTCTTAAAGATCGCGAAGCCGCGATTCGCAAGCGAGAAGAAGCACTGCGCCGCACAGAAACTCAGCATCGCATGGTGCTGGCCGACATCACCGGTGAACAGCGCGAAGTCGAAGGCCTGGTCGCGCAGGCCAGAGACCAGCGGATGGCAGCAGAACAATTTGCGGCTCAAGCACAGAAGGAACGCCTGAAGTCGGCTGCCCTGCTTAAGGAAGTGGAAGAACGAAAACAGAAGATTGAAATGGAACGGCAAAAAGCCGGTTCGAAGCCAAGTGCTGATCCCGGTTCGAACATGGAAGTCAACCGGGAAGCCAATGTGAAAGAAATGGTGGCCGTGTTTGAAGGGATGAGTCCCGAATCCGCCTCTGCCGTGATTAAGGAGTACGCGAACGGCGGCAAGATGGAAATGGCCGTTGAGATCCTTGCCAAAATGGAAGAGCGTAAGGCGTCTTCCATACTTGATGCGATCAAGGACGAAAAACTGAACAGCGAGTTGCTGGCCAAATTTCTGGAACTGAAGAAGCCAATTCGACTGTAGAGGACAAACACATGGATACTCTTGAAGTCGTGGAAATCGGCCGGGACCTACTCGTCACCGCAATGTGGCTGGCGGGACCGCCCGTGTTTATCAGTCTGCTTGTCGGTCTGATGGTGAGCATTTTCCAAACGATCACCAGCGTGCAGGAGCAGACACTTTCCTTCGCACCGCGCATCGTGGCTGTGGGATTGGTCATCGTTTTGGCATTGCCGTGGATGTTAACTTTGACGTCTGCCTTCACCATGAGAATGGTGGAACGCATGGCGCTGGTGACTCATTAAACATGTTTGAATCATTCATCATAGCCAGCGCGTTGGTGCTGTTTCGTTGTGCGGCGTTTGTGGCGTTTCTGCCACCGGTCGCCGGGCGAAGCATTCCCAACACCGTCAAAATCGGCCTCGCGGTCGCGTTGACGGTCGTGCTTGCGCCGCGTTTTGCTGGTGCATCGGCCATCGGCCTGATGGCAACGGTTCACGGCAAAGGCGCGTGGCTATGGCTGTCCTGGCTGGCGGTTCGCGAAACGATGCTGGGTATCGCACTGGCGTGGCTGTTCGGCCTGTGTCTCGTGCCGGTTCGAATCGCTGGCGCATGGATCGCTCAGGAGATGGGACTGACGATGGCTCAGATTTCATCGGCGACCGACAACCAGCAATCGAACATCATTTCGCAGGGCTTTGAGGCAATCGGTGTGTTGATGTTCTTCGGACTGAATCTGCACCACGCGATGTTTGTGGTGCTGGGTAGTTCGTTTGCGTCTCGCCCGGCCGCAGCTGCGTGGTCGATGCCAACGTGGGACGCTGTGATGTACGCAATCACCAAAGTTGAACACCAGGGATTTCTGATCATTGCCCCAATCGGAATTCTGATGTTCGTTGTCACGATGACGCTGTTAGTCACGATGAGAACTGCACCGCAATTTAACTTCATGACATACGGCATGACGCTGCGACTTGCAGTTGGCCTGGCAGGGATGATTCTGTTTTTCCCGGACGTTTGTTCCGCGATGCAGCACTTTCTGAATCAGGTGAATACAGAAAGTTGGGTGGCTCATGGCTGAGAACGCCAATGAAGGCACAGAAGCTCCAACACAACGCCGACGCGAAGAAGCGAGGAAGGACGGACAGGTTGTATCCAGTCCCGACGTCGCCGCCACGTTTGCGGTGCTCGCTGGTTGCATGTTCATGATGTGGTCCGGCGGCATGCTGGCACAGCGGCTGATGCAGGCATTTCGAACATGGTTTCGAGACGCGCCATCAGGCGACTGGACCAACATGCACACTCAACTAGGCGCACGATGGTTAAGCGTGGAGCTGCTTAGCAACTGCGGGGCATTGGTCGCACTGTTGATGGGCGTGGGACTGGTGATTGGGTTCGCTCAGGTCGGCTTCCTGATTTCGTGGAAACCCATGGAACTGGACATTCAGAAACTGTCGCCCATCAAAGGCTGGCAGCGGTTGTTCTCAATTGATTCTGCCATCAAAGGCGGCCTCGGAATCGCCAAAGTGTTTCTGCTGTTGCTCGTGAGTTGTGCGATTATCTGGTTCCGGCGGGGCGAGCTTTCGTCAACGAACTTCGGTTCTGTTGGCAGCCTGTTTTCGTTTGCCTGGGATCTTGGCCTGACGATCTGTCTGACGCTGGCGATGATGTCTTTTTCTCTGGCGGCTGTCGACTACATCACGCGTTGGCTGCGGCAGGAACACAAACTGAAGATGACGCATCAGGAAATTAAGCAGGAACAAAAGAACGAACTCGGCGATCCAACCATCAAAGCCGCCGTTCGACGCAAGCAGCGTGAAGCACTCAAAAATCAGTCAGTGGCTGACGTTCCCGACGCGACTGTGATCCTCACGAACCCGACGCACTACGCCGTCGCCCTGAAGTACGAAGCCGGAAAAATGACGGCTCCGAAACTGGTGGCCAAAGGAGCGGGCTCGTTTGCATTTAATATCATCGAAATTGCAAAAGAAAACCGCGTGCCCGTGATTCAACGGCCACCACTGACTCGTGCAATTTTTCGAAGCGTAAAGGTCGGGCAGGAAATCCCCGAGCAGTTCTTCCGAGCGGTCGCGGAAATTCTGGGTCAGGTCTACCGAGCGAAACGAAGGAGCTAACATGGACATTTCAACAATCATCGGACTCGTCATGGCCATCGGACTTGTCCTCGGCTCCATTATGATGGGCGGCGGCCTGGGCGACTTCATCGACGTGCCGTCGCTGATGATCACGGTCGGAGGTTCGATTGCCGCCGTCCTGATTAACTTTCAATTGAAGGTTGCGATGGGTGCGGCAAACGTTGTGAAGAAGTGCTTTTTGGTCAAGGTGCAGACTCCCGACGAAGTGATTTCGCAGTTCCGCGAATTCGCCACCACTGCTCGGCGAGACGGCCTACTGGCCCTGGAAGGGGAAGTCGAAAACATCGACGACGACTTCCTGAAACGCGGCCTCGAACAGGTTGTCGGCGGCACGTCCAAAGAAGATCTTTCGGTCGCGCTGGAAACCGAAGTGGCCGCAATCATGACTCGTCACAGCAATGGCAAAAAGATCGTCGATGCGGTCGCAGCGGCAGCTCCGGCGTTTGGCATGATCGGAACGTTGATCGGTCTTGTGCAGATGTTGAAGTCGCTGGACGACCCGAGTCAAATCGGTGGCGGTATGGCGGTCGCTCTGCTGACAACGCTGTACGGAGCGGTGATCGCCAACATGTTCTGCATTCCGCTGGCCGGCAAACTTGAGGTTCGCAGCCAGGAAGAACTGATGATTCGAGAGCTAATGATTGCAGGCCTTGTCTCGCTGGTTGAAGGCCAGGCTCCACGAGCTTTGGAAGAACGACTGCTGGCTTATCTTTCGCCCAAGAGCCGTGAGACGGCCACTCAACAGGCAGCTTAAACAGGAACCAGACCATGGCAAAAAAAAGCTGCTGCCCGGAACCAACTGGTGACATCCCGCCGTGGTTCATGACGTACAGCGACGTGATCACTCTGCTGATGACGTTCTTCATTCTGCTGTTGACATTTGCAACCAACGAACCGGAATTCTTTGCGAAGGTGAAGGTGGTTTCTTTTGGAGGCGGCGGATCAACAGGGGTCGCGGGGGATTCGACAAAGCTGCTGGACAACGATGCGATCGTGCTACGCGAACGGCCAAACAGTGCGGCGATTTCAATTCGAGGTTCAGAGACTCCGCCGGTCCATGAAAACCCGGCCCTTCAATCAGTGTCACGCGGATTGAAGTCCTTAGAGAACACGGACGCATTGGCCGACGCCAGTCGCGTGCGAATTGAGACTCTTTTGGCGATTGTCCAGGACGATAAAGGTGAGATCACAACGCAAGGAGTGACTCAGCTTCGTATGCTGGCAAAGCAGCTAAAGTCGCAGCCGTTGGTCTGCCAAATTCTGGTTTCCGACCCGGACCTTGCTGAATTTGCGGTGACGATGGCTGCAATCCTGACCGACGAAGATGGTCTTGGCATCGTGCCGGGCCGCGTCCCTGGGCGAGTCGCCGTGGGGGTTGTCGATCCATCGATCGTTGCGTCAGGACGAATTGTTTATCGCTTGAGTCGTTCGGAAGCCAGATGAAGATTGGGTTGAGATAAGTCATGGCAAGATGCAAAGAAAACTGCCCTTCCGGACCGAACAACGGTTACTTGATTTCGTTCGGCGACACCATGACCGCGCTGCTGGCGTTTTTCATCGTGCTAAATTCGCTGGCCGAAGAACAAACCGGTGCCAATATGCATTCCGGCACGGGTTCGTTCATGAAATCCGTGGATAAATTCGGGCTGCAGGGGAAAGTAAAAAGTGGCCTATCAGCTCAGGCGTTTCAGCTAAACGCAATTGCCCCCAAGTACATTGTAGGCGACGACCGCCCACCCGAACGAGGCGCGACCGGGCCGGACGACGATGGCGATAATGGACGGATCATCGACCGGACCAAAGACGACTACAACCGGTTTCTGCAGAGCTTGAGGCAAGTCAATAACCTTTCGCAGGATACTGACGTGGCCGGCGAAGTCAGCTTTGATGTGATGGAAAAATTCCCACCTTCGTCGGCTGGCACGCTAATCAATGCAGAACTAAAAGCTGCGTTAAACGGGGTCGCCCCGATGTTACGACGGAACGACTACGCTGTGGAAATTGTCGTCTGGACGCCTACGCCGTCGCAATCCGCATGGAGTCGGTCGTTGGGGATCGCTCAACGACTGCATCGCGAAGCCGTCAATCTGCTTCGTCTACCGCCCAACCAGTCAGCGCGCGTGACGTCTGTCGCGCAACCGTGGATTTCGAAAACAGTAAAACGCCCCAAAGTCTCGGTCACTCTTAGACGTATTCAGCCCCCGCAGGGAAACTAACAGCCATTGAGACGCGAGCAATAAGTTCTACTCGCGTACGTGACATCCGTGTGTCGGTGCAACTAAACAGCGAACGATTGGGCGATCTCGTTGACGGCAGACACTGCGGCGTTGATGTGTTGATCAGTCGTGAACGGGCCAACGCTGAAACGAAGCGTCCCACCTGACGCCGCTGTGCCCAAAACTTCGTGCACCAGCGGCGCACAATGCAGGCCGGCTCGACATTGGATGCCAAATGATTGCTCGACAATCGTCGCCGCTTCTCGGCTGTCGAGATTTTTAATCGTAAAACTGGCGATACCAGTATTGATGCTCCCTCCGTTGTGACCGTAAACACTCACGCCGCAAATTTCCTGCAGCACTGTGGCGAGGCGTTCCGTCTGCTCGGTCGCTCTTCGATGCAGATCTTCGATTCCGTTTTCCAGCAGCCATTCGGTGGCCGCGTTCAACCCCGCCAGCCCCGGTGCGTTCATATTGCCGCTCTCGAACTTCGTCGGCATGTCGACCGGCTGTTCGATGGATTCGCTCGCCGTACCGGTACCGCCGCTGCGAGTTGCCACAATGTCGCCGTCGAGGCCATCGCGCACGTACAGAATGCCGGTGCCAAGCGGGCCGAGCAGGCCTTTGTGTCCGGCAGCAGCCAGCAGGTCGACCTTCACATCGCGGACACTGAAGGGAAGATGCCCCACGGTTTGAGCTGCGTCCAACAGCAGGAGTGCTCCGTGCTTATGCGCGAGAGCCGCAACTTCAGCGACAGGTTGAACGACGCCCGTCACATTGGAAGCATGGTTCAAGACGACAAGCCGCGTTGGCTGTCGACTCAGTTCCTCGGCAAGCTGATTTACGTTGACCAAACCGCTTTCAGGATCGAAGTCAACTTGAGCGACATCCACGTTATGCGAAGAACGTAGCTGGTGCAGCGGTCGCAGGACTGAGTTGTGTTCCAGCTTCGTGGTGACAACTCGGTCGCCATGGCGAAGTACTCCGCGCAGCAGCAGGTTCAGGCTGTCGGTGCAGTTGAAGGTAAAAGCGATGCGGTCCGACGATTCGGCATCCAGAATTTTGGCGAGGCGCTGACGACATTGACCGACCACTCTCGTGACGGAATCGCTGGCAGAATGAGAACCACGCCCGATGGCCGCTCCATTGTGCCGCATGTACTTGTCGACGGCGTCGTAAACGCTGTTCGGTTTCGGAAAACTTGTCGCGGCGTTGTCCAGATAGATCGAACCTTCCGCTGGCATTGCGGGGTCAGGCATCGCGGCATTCCTTCAGCAATTCGATCAGTCGTGTGTCGTCGATCACGGTGCCTTTCGGTTGTCTCTTGATCTGCGCGACCACATGCGCCGCGTCAGCTTCAGTATGAGGCAGGTTGAGTTGCCGCAGTCGATGGGCGATCGCTTTTCCACCGCTGTGACGACCGAGCACCAACTGAATACCGTCTGCCCCGACCGCTTCCGGGCGAAACGGGAGATAGGTGTCCGGATTCTTAAGCAGCCCGTCCTGATGAATGCCAGCTTCCGTGGCGAACACATTGCTGCCACCAATCGGCTTCATTTTTGGAATCGCGATGCCGGTTAATTCTGCGACAAGTTGGCACAGCGGGGCCAGTTTTGTGGTGTCGATGCGGAACGAACGTTTGTATTGGTCAGCGTTCATAGCCAGTGCCATCACAACTTCTTCCAACGCCGCATTGCCGGCCCGCTCACCAATGCCGTTGACGGTACACTGCACAACGTTGCCTCCGTGTTGAATGGCCGCCAACGTGTTTGCCACAGCGAGGCCAAGATCGTTGTGAAAGTGAACCGCTAACAAGACCTTATCGATGTTCGGTACGCGGTCATGAATGGCTTTGATGAAGTCGGCAGTCTTCTCTGGCGTAAGAATGCCAACGGTATCCGGAAAGCCGATCGTGGTCGCTCCAGCATCGATCGCTTCTTTGTAACATTCGCACAAAAAGTCCACTTCTGTGCGACTGGCGTCTTCCGGGCTGAAGGCGACAATTTGAAAAGCGTTGTTGGCGTAAGAAATCGAATCGGCGATGATTTTGAGAACTTCGGTCTTCGATTTCTGCAGCTTGTGATCGCGATGCAGTGGGCTGGTGCCACAAAAAAGGCTGACGCCGCGTTTGCGCATCGGGTTGCCGTCGAGTGCTCGGGCTGCGGCATCGATATCCGAATTCACCGTGCGGCACAGCGCAGTCAGCACGGGGCCCTTTACAACGCCCACCATTTTTTGAATGGCGACAACATCCGCTTCGGACGACGCCGGGAAGCCCGCGTCCAGCGAATGAACTCCGGCCGCTTCCAGTGCCAATGCGATCTCAAGTTTTTCGTCCGGTTCCAACGTTGCACCCGGCATTTGTTCGCCGTCGCGCAGCGTGGTATCGCTAAAAAGGACCGCGCCGGACCGCTTGTGATGCCGAATCACGGCGTCTCGAACGGTGCCGCGAATTTGCGAACGCACGTTTTGCAGGAAGTTGGACATACGGGCGTAGGTTATCGTGGCGAGAACTGAGGGGAAAGGGGACGGCAGCCCCCAAACCAACAAAGCAAACGCAGTCGGTGCTCAGCCGAAACTCAAGTCGGCCCCGTCACACCACCGCTATGGCGACCAACGTTGGCGAGTACCGACCGACCTGCGGAGCCAGCGAAAGCACTTCTAACTTGCACCTCGCCCACCCTGCGCCGCACGATATTCCGGCAATGCTGCGGATCGGCCGAGCTTTTCATCAAACGTGGCGCTGGTTTTCGTCGTAGTCTTGTGGCGGCCGTGTCATGTGGCAAGAATGCGGCAGTGGGCGCTGGTGCCCGTAGATTTCGACTTCAGAACATATTGCGTAACTTAGGTGCAGAGACACAACCAGACATGAAACACTTTCTACACCATTCGTTCTCGTTGAGCGTGCTGACCATCGGTATGCTGGTACTCGTCGGATGCGACGACGGAAACAATTCGGCAAGCGTGCCGCCAGTCAAGAACGCTCTTGATCAAATGCGGGCATTGGACGAAGCCGCGGAGTTGGCGGCACGGTCAGCGAGAGGCAAATCACGAGTCGGCCAGGGGGCGGTCGCACCCGCGAAAGACGTTCCTCAGGAGGGAACTTTTGAAGTGGAGTTCGATACCACCGTCGGCAAATTTACGGTGCAGGTGAATCGCGAATGGGCACCGCGGGGAGCTCACCGGTTCTACCGACTGGTGAAGGACGGTTTCTATAACGAGGCGGGATTCTTTCGAGTTGTGCCGGGATTTATGGTGCAGTTTGGGATTGCTGGCAATCCAGAACAGCATGCAAAGTGGAGCGCCAATATCGTGGATGACCCGGTCAAGAAAAGCAACACGCGCGGATACGTGACATTCGCCAAGACGGGTGCCCCGAATTCGCGTACGTCGCAAATCTTCATCAACTACGATGATAACTCGAGGCTGGACAGCGACGGCTTTGCGCCGTTTGGCAAAGTCACGAAAGGCATGGAGGTCGTCGACCGGATCAACTCAGTGTACAGCGAACAACCGGATCAAATGCGGCTGGAATCCGAGGGCAACGATTACCTTCAAGCGGACTTTCCAGGGCTGGACTATGTGACGGAGGCTCGAATTGTCGTGGACGATCTGGCTGAAGAAACGCAGGCCGACGAAGGCAGTTCCGACGATGCCAGCGATGACACCGAATAGAAACCGCATCCTCACCAAAGCAGCAACAGCGGAGCAACGTGATGGGTGGCGGCCCGAACAATGACGACAGCGCCCCGGACTTCAGTTTCCTGGGCGACGACGGCGCGAAATCGCTGAGTGACGACACCTTAGCGGCGAGCAGTCAACCGGTTTTCCAACAGGAGGACTCGGGCGAGAATCCGCCAGCACCAAAGAAAAAGAAGTTGCGCAAGCCCGTCGCACGGAAGGTCACAGGGAATTCCGACGCCTCACGCAAGGCTGCTCAACCCGGCAGTTCATCCGCGCCGAAAACGTCTACCAAAGCTGCGTCTCAACCAGCAGACAATGCAGCAACAGAAACCGAGTCGGCAATCGGCAACGTCGTACCTCAAAAATGGTTTGCCGCCATTGCTGGGTATGCCATTGCATTAACGCTGCTGTTCCTGGTTTTTTGGCTGACGGGGCGTCTGTCGTTGTCAGGCAATCATCAACTGGAAAGTTTGCCTGACATCAAACCGCTTTCGAAAGGCGAATTTCAGAGCGTTCCCGGTGATGCGTCATTGCCACCGGGGCACGAGCTGAAGCTGGGCGAATCTCAGCGATTCGGAGACATTATCATCACGCCAACTCGAGTCACGCGCGATGTGGTGATGGTGGCCAGTGCCACTCGTGCCGGTGAACCGCCTGAACAGCGTACACAAGCCCCCGTGCTGAAGCTGTGGTTTGAGGTGAAAAACGTGAGCCACACGACAGCATTCGCGCCTTGGGATGTGGGCTTGATGTGTCACCGCAGCCCGGAATACGGAAACGACGAAACAACTCTCGCGAATTCCTGGCTCCGCCTGGCGCCTTCAGGCGGCGGTGCGGAAGGGGTTCGCGTGTTGAACTACCTGCACCCGCCCGGCAGTCCATTTGCCCTGATTGATCAGAACAGCGGGCAGGTGTTACAGCCAGGTGAAACCGTCACAACGTTCGTCGCGTGTGCGGAAGAGATCCAGCAGCTATTCGGCGACGACATGAACGAACTTCGCTGGCGTTTGCAACTTCGCAAGGGCGTGAATCAGTCCAGTGGCAACGGAGTCACCACGCTGGTGGACGTCACCTTTGATGCAGCTCAAGTGCAAACCGGCGACGCGTAGTCGCAAGTTGTTCATTAAAAAGGAGGCCGGGCTTCCTGGTAAAGCCGGGCCATTTTTTTTGCGGAGCAGTCGACGGACGACAGCTGTTCAGACCGGCTGCACCAAATCGCTTCAAGAGCCGTTGCCGTCATCCCTGTTACGGGATGATGAAGATCAGCCCAGTCACGGCACCCGCCTGTACGGCGGCGGCTTTCCATGACCATTCCGGAAAGTACGCATCCGACGCAAACGAATGACAGGTCGGACAGTCCGGCAAAGCTCGCACGCAGTCGCGAGGATGGTCTACCGTCGTCAGGTATGGCGTCAATGCGATCATCGTTGTGAAGTGAACGGCGGAACTAAGCGTCGTCAGGCAAGCCTTGGTTTGGCCGCAGCGTTCCAGATTGGGATCTTCGAAGTACAGCGGGTTGTGGTAAAAGTTGTGAGTGTTGCGGGGAGCTCGACGCAGCCCGTAGCCCGCCGTGAAGTAGTAGCCAGGCGCATCCAGTTCCAGAAATGAGCAGGCCAGGTTTTCCGGTCGCTTCAATGCGCCACCTTCATCGGCGTCGGCATCACGAGGCAATTTCGGAGGACTGGTGCTGACGCCGCCTGCCTGAATAGAGTTAATCGGCTGGAACAATCCAGACACACTGTCGCCGCCTGTCGTGGGGCAATCCTGTTCCGATGGAATCTGATAGACCTTTGCTTCTGCCTGTATTGGCGACGCCGGACGGTAGCCAGATGTATTCGGAGCGTAGGCCATCATACGGCGAGCCATCTGCTGTCGATAGCCAGTGCGGGTTGCAACCGGCGGTCCTTGCAACAGCCCGTGCAGATCGCCGACGTACGTTCCACTCGCTGGTTCAACTTCTGGCTCGCCGGCGGCGAGGTCCAGCATTGAACCATTCGTCATGATCCAGTCCGACTGAGTCCCGAGCAACTGCTTCAGGTCGGTGACATAGTTCCCTTGCTTTGCTTCCGGTGCGTCATCGCTGACCAAACCCTGCAGCTCATCCATAAATGATCCCGTCGCGGCAACGGACGAAGCCGCATCTTCATTGGCGGACTTCAAACCCGGCTGTCCTGTCCCAAACAGGTCCTGAGGTTCTCGCATGTTGCTGTCGGTGGCGACAGCTTCCTGCGGACGAACTCCCAGAAACGGCGATTGCTGCACTGAGAACTTCGGAGCACTCATTTTTTGATCACCCATCGTTCGTGAATAGGCGACGGTTTTGACCGCAGCAAGTTCGGCCGCTTTGAATTCTTCGGCTTCTGCAGACGACACGACGGGTGGAGCTGGCTGAGGAATTGGTGCCGGGAAGGACGGCCCGGTTACCACAACGGGCTGCCCGGTCGACAGGGGCTTAGCGGCGCTGGACGACTTCACCACAGATCGCTTTGCCACCATAGGAGTTGACTTGGCAGAGGTGGACCGAGAAGCCGTTTGGGGTTCGGCAGGTAAATTGGCGACCGAGCTTTTTTTCTCTTGCGCCCCGGAAGTGCTGCGGTGAGCGACGGAGCCTGATGCGGCGTCTGACCGTTTCGCGACAGACAACGATGGCTTGGAGACGCGGGACGGGCTGAAAGATGGCTCACAAACTTTTTGAGCACCTTCAGATCTCGCACGGTAAACATATTCTGCAATGCGGACACTTGGGGCGAGAAGACCGGGCACGCCATTCTGGCGAACTGTCGGCTCTGGCATGGCATCCGCTTTGTTGCAGGATTCCGACGGAGCGGTTTTGCCGCTACAACGCTTTTGGTCGCCGGCGGATGCTGCGAAGTCGACAGAATCGGCGGGTTGTGTTTTGGCAACAGACCCCGCAACTCGCTGTGTTTTTCCGCTGGTAGCGGCCGGAACGCCGGATTGAGCAGCAATTGCTGGCTTTCGGGTCGTTCGCCAGCCATCCTTTGCCATTCCCTGCGCTGATGTCCAGCAAAGGGCAACGCCGGCAAGCAGAACCATCCGTGACGTGTTCATATTTACAGCTTCCTGCAGAATTCCCGTGAGAATCGCGTCGTGCGAGACTGCACCACTTGTGGTTTCGGGATTTGGTGGCTGCGGAAATGCGATAAACCTGTTTCGGAACGTGTTTCGACCGGTATCATTTGGAAGTTAGGCAAAATAAAAGTTCTATCCTCTGCAGGCGTTAGAACCCGCAGAGTTCCACATCGTGGCTGTAAGATCCAACTTCTTTATCTACATCTCATCACCGGGTTAATGAGCATAGCCATCATTCCGATGATTATGCAGAGGGATTCTGCGCGGACGTTGCGCACTCCCGGTGACTCGTTGCCCGCCAGCTCGGGCGGCTTCTGTTAGGAATTATGTACAAATGACCAGTTCGTCATTCGTTGATCGCATCCGCCGCCTGTTTTCCAACGAGAAGAAGTCTGAGATAAAGAAACGCCAACGATATCTTCGACTAACGCAATTGGAAGACCGCCGCGTGCTGAATGGTGCGCTCAGCGCGCTGGGCATTGACCTGACCGGTCTTGAGACGCTGACGGTGGAAGACGGCGGCGTTACCGATGTGGGTGACGGCTCCGTCACCAATGTCACCCAGACGGTCACGTTGACTCTGGCCGAAGGCACCTGGGCAGATATCAGTGGCCTTAGTAACACACTGTACAACCTGGAATCCGGTGGTCAGGTTTTACGCGTCGATGAAACCGTATTGCAGGATGGCGGGTTTGCCGTCGACAGCCTGACAAATGCACTACACATCACCGGCGATGAAATGAACCAAACGGTGAACCTTGATCTGGAGGGCGTGGACTTCGTCCCCACTGGCGGTCTGGAATTTTCCGGAAGCGTCAGAAACCTGGCCGGTGACGACGTTGCTGACAACGATACGCTTACGATCTCTGGTTACGACGTGACGACGTTAACGGTGACTCATTTGGCTGAGGTGGACGGAGCTGGAGATCCGACCACCTCGGAGAGCGGAGAAGTTGATTTGGACGGCGAAGTGATTCGGTTCAACGAAATCGAACCACTGGCTCTGGGCGGCGATGCCGTCAATATGATTATCAATCTTCCGGCGGGGGCTGACGCCACTGTGACGTTAAGTGACGACGGTACAGCCAACGACAACGTTTCGCAACTTGATGGAGCCTTCGAGGTCACCGCGTTCACAAATCCGACAGCGTCGTTGACGATCAACGACGGCACGGGCGCCAAGGTGATTACGGTTAACGGCATGGACGGGTCTTTCAATGCCAACCTTTCAATTTTGGAGGATGACCCAGCCGGTTCGGAGGATAACACGGTCGTTTTCGCTTCTGCTTTGGACACCAACGGAGGCGACCTGACCGTCGAAGCATACGACATCAATGTGAACGCTCCGATCGCAACGGACGGCGGCTCTGTAGACTTCGACGCAACCAACGACATCACCAGTAACGCCGCTGGCGATATTACCACGTCAGGAGCTATCGCAGACGTCGATTCCGGAGCAGTGACAATGGATGCCGGTCGCGACGTTACGCTACTGGGCGACATCACGACTGATGGTTTCGACAACGTCGGACTTGAAGACAGCGCTGCCGGCGATGTCACGATCACAACCGTAAACGGAAACATCACGACGGCGGATATTAGTGCCGTAGGCGGCGATACCGTGCCAATCGCAAGCATGGGAGAAGGCGGTCTAATTACGCTCGACGCCAATGATGCGGCCATTGATCTGACGTTTGACCCGAATTCGGCTGTCAATCTGGGTACAGATGAACTGACGTGGCTCGATCATGGACTGACAACTGGCGAACTGGTCGACTACGACAACGGCGGCGGCGCGGACATCACCGGGTTGACATCGGGGCAGACATACGTGGCAATCGTCGTCGACGCCGACACGATTCAGTTAGCGCTAAACGCTGCAGACGCAACTGGGGAGACTGCAATTGACCTGATTGCAGTCGGAGCAGGAGTCACGCATACGCTTAGTACGCGCCGTGCGGACATAATTGTCGACGGGACAATCAGCACATCCACCGAAGTGGCTGCCAATCCCATGAAGGTGGATATTGATGCGGACCGCGATGTGCATATCAATCATGCTGTCACGACTCATGGCGGCAGTGTTGATGTGGATGCGGGACGCGATATTACAAGTGCAGCTGCCGGAAGCATCACAACAACGGGGGATAAGAGCGACGAGAACAGCGGCAATGTGACAATGGATACCGGACGTAGCATCGACCTGGCCGGTTTTATTGACACCAGTGGAATTGACGTGGTTAGCAGTCCCGATGTTTTGCTGGCTGGCGAAGGCGGCGACATTACATTGGCGACAGTCGCCGGCAACATTACAACTCAGGCCACAGCCACACTGGATGCCCGCGGCGGTGATGCCGACGATCCGGTTGACGGCGTTCCCGATGACGAAGGCGGCATCATTACATTGGATGCCAATAACAGCGCCGCGCCGTTGACGTTTGATCCGGGGGCAGCAGTGAATCTCGCCACTGAAGAGATCATGTGGCCCGCCCACGGTTTGTCCACCGGCGCCTCTGTGCAGTACGACAGCAATGCCGGCACAGATATCGCTCCATTGGTCAATGGCACGACGTATTTTGCGATTGTCGTGGATGGCAATACCATTCAACTGGCAGCTTCAGAGTCTGACGCCGCCACCGGCACAGCCATCGATCTGACGTCCGCTGGTGCCGGCGCTGAACACATCCTGTTCCCAATTGGCGATGTCACGGTAGGAGCGGCGGTTGATACGTCAACAGAATTGGCGGCAACCAACGTTCACATTCAAGCTCACCGCGATGCAAACATTAATGCGCCGATCACAACTCGCGGAGGATTTGTTGATATCGATGCCGGCCGAGATATTCGCAGCGACGCTGCCGGCGACATCGACACACAGGCGGATAAAACGGCAGAACACAGCGGTGAAGTTACACTGGATGCCGAACGCAACGTTAATCTTTTGGGCGACATTACAACCGACGGATTTATCAACAAGGTAGTGGTCGGCAGCAACGCAGGCGATGTGACAATCAGAACCATAGATGGCGACATCACCACAGCCGCGATTAGTGCTATCGGCGGCGAAACGGACCCTGTTGACAATATGGGGGAAGGTGGGCTTGTTACTCTGGACGCCAACGATGGCGACGGATCGGGGACCGATGGTGACGTGACGACGTCGGGTTCCATCAGCACTTCGACGGAATTGGGTGCGAACCCTGTGAAGGTTGATATTGATGCGGATCGTGACGTGCACATCAATCAGATGATCACCACACTCGGCGGCAGCGTGGACGTTGACGCTGGACGTGATGTCACCACACTCGACGACGGCGGCGTCACCCACAACGGCGACATCACAACCACAGGCGACAAGATCGACGAAGACAGCGGTGACGTCACCATCCTTGCCGGAAACAACGTGAATCTCGCCGCCAACATCGACACCAGCGGGCTCGATAACGCCACCGATGCACTCGACAGCGATGCCGGGACCGTCACGATCACTGCAACCGCCGGAGACATCGAAATCACCGACGGGGACAACGACGGAAACACGCTCGCCATCGACGGAATCGGAGGAGCAACCACCGATCCTACCATCATGGGCGAAGGGGCCCTCGTCACACTCAATGCGATCGCCGGAAGCGTGACCGTTGACGAAGCCATTGCCACTTCCACCGAACTGGCCGACACCGTTAAAGTGGACATCGACGCGGACACCGACATCACCCTCTCTGAAGAAATCACCACACTCGGCGGAGACGTCGACATCAATGCAGGCGGAAATGTCACCACGCTCGATGACGGTGGAACGACCCACAACGGCGACATCACAACCACCGGCGACAAGATCGACGAAGACAGCGGCGACGTCACCATCCTTGCCGGAAACAACGTGAATCTCGCCGCCAACATCGACACCAGCGGGCTCGATAACGCCATCGATGCACTCGACAGCGATGCCGGGACCGTCACGGTCACAGCAACCGCCGGAGACATCGAAATCACCGACGGGGACAACGACGGAAACACGCTCGCCATCGACGGAATCGGAGGAGCAACCACCGATCCTAGCATCATGGGCGAAGGGGCCCTCGTCACACTCAATGCGATCGCCGGAAGCGTGACCGTTGACGAAGCCATTGCCACTTCCACCGAACTGGCCGACACCGTTAAAGTGGACATCGACGCGGACACCGACATCACCCTCTCTGAAGAAATCACCACACTCGGCGGAGACGTCGACATCAATGCAGGCGGAAATGTCACCACGCTCGATGACGGTGGAACGACCCACAACGGCGACATCACAACCACCGGCGACAAGATCGACGAAGACAGCGGCGACGTCACCATCCTTGCCGGAAACAACGTGAATCTCGCCGCCAACATCGACACCAGCGGGCTCGATAACGCCACCGATGCACTCGACAGCGATGCCGGGACCGTCACGATCACTGCAACCGCCGGAGACATCGAAATCACCGACGGGGACAACGACGGAAACACGCTCGCCATCGACGGAATCGGAGGAGCAACCACCGATCCTACCATCATGGGCGAAGGGGCCCTCGTCACACTCAATGCGATCGCCGGAAGCGTGACCGTTGACGAAGCCATTGCCACTTCCACCGAACTGGCCGACACCGTTAAAGTGGACATCGACGCGGACACCGACATCACCCTCTCTGAAGAAATCACCACACTCGGCGGAGACGTCGACATCAATGCCGGCGGAAATGTCACCACGCTCGATGATGGCGGAACGACCCACAACGGCGACATCACAACCACAGGCGACAAGATCGACGAAGACAGCGGTGACGTCACCATCCTTGCCGGAAACAACGTGAATCTCGCCGCCAATATCGACACCAGCGGGCTCGATAACGCCACCGATGCACTCGACAGCGATGCCGGGACCGTCACGATCACTGCAACCGCCGGAGACATCGAAATCACCGACGGGGACAACGACGGAAACACGCTCGCCATCGACGGAATCGGAGGAGCCACCACCGATCCTACCATCATGGGCGAAGGGGCCCTCGTCACACTCAATGCGATCGCCGGAAGCGTGACCGTTGACGAAGCCATTGCCACTTCCACCGAACTGGCCGACACCGTTAAAGTGGACATCGACGCGGACACCGACATCACCCTCTCTGAAGAAATCACCACACTCGGCGGAGACGTCGACATCAATGCCGGCGGAAATGTCACCACGCTCGATGATGGCGGAACGACCCACAACGGCGACATCACAACCACAGGCGACAAGATCGACGAAGACAGCGGTGACGTCACCATCCTTGCCGGAAACAACGTGAATCTCGCCGCCAATATCGACACCAGCGGGCTCGATAACGCCACCGATGCACTCGACAGCGATGCCGGGACCGTCACGATCACTGCAACCGCCGGAGACATCGAAATCACCGACGGGGACAACGACGGAAACACGCTCGCCATCGACGGAATCGGAGGAGCCACCACCGATCCTACCATCATGGGCGAAGGGGCCCTCGTCACACTCAATGCGATCGCCGGAAGCGTGACCGTTGACGAAGCCATTGCCACTTCCACCGAACTGGCCGACACCGTTAAAGTGGACATCGACGCGGACACCGACATCACCCTCTCTGAAGAAATCACCACACTCGGCGGAGACGTCGACATCAATGCCGGCGGAAATGTCACCACGCTCGATGATGGCGGAACGACCCACAACGGCGACATCACAACCACAGGCGACAAGATCGACGAAGACAGCGGTGACGTCACCATCCTTGCCGGAAACAACGTGAATCTCGCCGCCAATATCGACACCAGCGGGCTCGATAACGCCACCGATGCACTCGACAGCGATGCCGGGACCGTCACGATCACTGCAACCGCCGGAGACATCGAAATCACCGACGGGGACAACGACGGAAACACGCTCGCCATCGACGGAATCGGAGGAGCAACCACCGATCCTACCATCATGGGCGAAGGGGCCCTCGTCACACTCAATGCGATCGCCGGAAGCGTGACCGTTGACGAAGCCATTGCCACTTCCACCGAACTGGCCGACACCGTTAAAGTGGACATCGACGCGGACACCGACATCACCCTCTCTGAAGAAATCACCACACTCGGCGGAGACGTCGACATCAATGCCGGCGGAAATGTCACCACGCTCGATGATGGCGGAACGACCCACAACGGCGACATCACAACCACAGGCGACAAGATCGACGAAGACAGCGGTGACGTCACCATCCTTGCCGGAAACAACGTGAATCTCGCCGCCAATATCGACACCAGCGGGCTCGATAACGCCACCGATGCACTCGACAGCGATGCCGGGACCGTCACGATCACTGCAACCGCCGGAGACATCGAAATCACCGACGGGGACAACGACGGAAACACGCTCGCCATCGACGGAATCGGAGGAGCAACCACCGATCCTACCATCATGGGCGAAGGGGCCCTCGTCACACTCAATGCGATCGCCGGAAGCGTGACCGTTGACGAAGCCATTGCCACTTCCACCGAACTGGCCGACACCGTTAAAGTGGACATCGACGCGGACACCGACATCACCCTCTCTGAAGAAATCACCACACTCGGCGGAGACGTCGACATCAATGCCGGCGGAAATGTCACCACGCTCGATGATGGCGGAACGACCCACAACGGCGACATCACAACCACAGGCGACAAGATCGACGAAGACAGCGGCGACGTCACCATCCTTGCCGGAAACAACGTGAATCTCGCCGCCAATATCGACACCAGCGGGCTCGATAACGCCACCGATGCACTCGACAGCGATGCCGGCACCGTCACGGTCACTGCAACCGCCGGAGACATCGAAATCACCGACGGAGACAACGACGGAAACACGCTCGCCATCGACGGAATCGGAGGAGCCACCACCGATCCTACCATCATGGGCGAAGGGGCCCTCGTCACACTCAATGCGATCGCCGGAAGCGTGACCGTTGACGAAGCCATTGCCACTTCCACCGAACTGGCCGACACCGTTAAAGTGGACATCGACGCGGACACCGACATCACCCTCTCTGAAGAAATCACCACACTCGGCGGAGACGTCGACATCAATGCCGGCGGAAATGTCACCACGCTCGATGACGGTGGAACGACCCACAACGGCGACATCACAACCACAGGCGACAAGATCGACGAAGACAGCGGTGACGTCACCATCCTTGCCGGAAACAACGTGAATCTCGCCGCCAATATCGACACCAGCGGGCTCGATAACGCCACCGATGCACTCGACAGCGATGCCGGCACCGTCACGGTCACTGCAACCGCCGGAGACATCGAAATCACCGACGGAGACAACGACGGAAACACGCTCGCCATCGACGGAATCGGAGGAGCCACCACCGATCCTACCATCATGGGCGAAGGGGCCCTCGTCACACTCAATGCGATCGCCGGAAGCGTGACCGTTGACGAAGCCATTGCCACTTCCACCGAACTGGCCGACACCGTTAAAGTGGACATCGACGCGGACACCGACATCACCCTCTCTGAAGAAATCACCACACTCGGCGGAGACGTCGACATCAATGCCGGCGGAAATGTCACCACGCTCGATGATGGCGGAACGACCCACAACGGCGACATCACAACCACAGGCGACAAGATCGACGAAGACAGCGGCGACGTCACCATCCTTGCCGGAAACAACGTGAATCTCGCCGCCAATATCGACACCAGCGGGCTCGATAACGCCACCGATGCACTCGACAGCGATGCCGGGACCGTCACGATCACTGCAACCGCCGGAGACATCGAAATCACCGACGGGGACAACGACGGAAACACGCTCGCCATCGACGGAATCGGAGGAGCAACCACCGATCCTACCATCATGGGCGAAGGGGCCCTCGTCACACTCAATGCGATCGCCGGAAGCGTGACCGTTGACGAAGCCATTGCCACTTCCACCGAACTGGCCGACACCGTTAAAGTGGACATCGACGCGGACACCGACATCACCCTCTCTGAAGAAATCACCACACTCGGCGGAGACGTCGACATCAATGCCGGCGGAAATGTCACCACGCTCGATGATGGCGGAACGACCCACAACGGCGACATCACAACCACAGGCGACAAGATCGACGAAGACAGCGGTGACGTCACCATCCTTGCCGGAAACAACGTGAATCTCGCCGCCAATATCGACACCAGCGGACTCGATAATGCCACCGGCGTTCTTGATAGCGATGGTGGAGACGTGACGATTATGGCTGGCACCTTAATTACGACAGGTCACCTCAATACATCCGGCGGTGATGTCGCCGTGGCCACAGGCGGCGACGCAGGCCAGATCACATTTAATGCGGGCACAACGATCACCGTCAATGGCAACCTGACTGCCGCAGGTGGAAGTGCAGATCCCACTGGTGTGCGAGGTGACGGAACGGCAATTGACTTCGACGCTCCTGTACTGATTGATGCGATTACTAATCCTCAGTTCGTTGGTGAGGCACCAACGATTACGACAAGCGGCGATACTTCAGGCGCAGTGACATTTAATTCAACTGTCGACGGTGTCGTGGCCGGAGCGAACGATTTTGTTATCGTAGCGGGCGCAACGGATACCCCGCCAACCACAACCTTTGGAGATATCACCTTTAACGCGGCTGTGGGAGCAACCACTCAACTGGGTGACGTTTCGATCGATACCGTGAACGATCTGAACATCAACTCTACGGTTGACGCCACCAGCCTGACACAGCTTTCCGGAACGGGCAACACCACATTTGTTGATGATGTGACTACTGATGCGGGCATCGATACGCCGGTTGGCATTTTCAATGGCTCGAGTGGCGTAAATGCCGGAACAGATCAGATCACGATCATCGGGCACGGGCTGACAACCGGCGACTCTGTCGTATATCGCGATGGTGGCGGAACGACTGTTCCAGGGCTGGTTTCCGGGCAAACCTATATTGCCATTGTTGATAACGCCAACACACTTCGATTAGCCGTCCACCACGCAAACGCTGGTAGCGGAACGGCCGTCGACATTACAGGTGCGGGCGTTGGAGCATTCCATGATGTAACCAAAATTGCGGTGTCGGCGAACACCGCTGGTACCATTACAGTGCTGGAAGACATTAACACTGAAGCCGGGCTGACAGACGCCGGTACAGCGGCCACCGGTGAGCAGATTATCCTGTCGGGGAATATTGTCTCGATTTCGGCGGGATCAGAAATCTCAACCGCAACCGCTGCAGGGCCTACCGCCTCCAATGCTTACACGGCAACTGGAGATTCGGTCAGCATCTCCGGCACCACCGGTGTTGCATTTGGTATCGGGGCCGAAGTCATTACGGACGGCGGCCTTGCGAATACTTTCGCCGTCACCTTACCGCCCGGCTTTATTGCTGCGGTTGCTGGCGCGGATGGCGTGCCTTTCGGTATGGGCGGAAACGAGTTTTTGTACGCATACGACGTGATTCTGGGAGCGACCGGTGAAATCAACATGCAGGTTCACATTGACTGGCGTGACCCTTCAAACGGCGACATCGCACCGACGAGTGAAGCAGGGATCTTCAATACCCTGACTTCTGATCGCTATCAGACTTTCACGATTGGCGATGGCGGCCAGCTACTTCGGATTGGCCATGTTTACGACGACTTGACTGACCTTGGCCCATTTTCAACCGCAAACCTTGTGAAGTTCTTCGCAGATTTCTCACTCAGCCACCACGACTCCATCAATGTGGATTCCGTGAATATCCTGCAATCGACGACCGACGACCCGGCGACCGGAACCTTCAATCCATTTGACCGGACAAATCTGCCTCCTGCGGATGCAAACTTCACGTCACCAGGTTCGCCGGACGAAGCTGCTGACAACTTGGACCTCCACTTCGAAACCGGTTTGTTCGAGGTTATTATTCAAACCCCTCCCCGATTCGTGATTCAACCGGATCCACCACCGCCCGAACCACCGGCCGCACCTGCACCGGCACCACCTGTTGCTCCGGCGAAGCCTGTGTTTGTGGCGGCTGTGATCCCCGAAGAAGCTCCGTTGACTTCGTATTCGACTCAGTCGGAAGACTACTTCGAACTGCGGCGAAACAAGAGTACGGAACCTGTTGAAGGTTACGAGCATATTGATGACGACATCGGCTGGAAGCTGCTTCAGCCAAAACGCCTGAAAGAATGGGTCGTCAACCAGGACCTGAACGGTAGCAACTTCGAATTGTGGCTGATCACGACCAAGGTCAGAAACGGTCAGGACGTGACCTTCGAACGTCCGGTGCTGAAGTTCGACGTTGTGGACCAGCAACCATTCCCGATGACGGAAGAATTGCCAGCGAATCTTGAGCTGCCCGAATTGCGACTCGAACGTCTGGACGTGGACGAAAACGGCAACATCATCGAAGGCGATCCGCCAGCGGAGCCTGATACGGATTCTGTCGAAAACATTGAAGGCGAAAGCAGCCTGATCATTCCGGAACAGGATTCCATGAGCCAATTGAAAACGAGTTCCGACGCGACCGCCCGGTCGGCCATCGCCGGATTGGCGGTTTCCGGAGTGTTGGCGGCCAAACATCGCGGGCGGCCGCATTCGGGCACAACCTCGCCACTCGCTCGCGTCCTGAACGGCCTGCGGAAGTAAGAAACGCCTATGGCGGTCCAGACACGGGAAATTCGATGCCTAAAGCCTCGGCTTCGTGGTAAAGTATCGGGCGGGACAGCCTGTTTTCCCACAGAAAAGGGCGTTCACGCGATGCCGGAAAATCCGGCGTTCGACATGGATGATCGTCGTCACTTTCAAAACCTGTAAACCCCGGATTGCCGGCTATGAGTAAGTCACAACGCGGCGGAAACCGCCCCTCCAAAAGCAGCAGTGCTCACGGAACCCTTCTTCCAGGATCGGCAAACCCCGGGGCCAGCGACAAAACCCAATCAACGGTTGAGGCTGAACCGCAGGCGACGGCATCGCCTTCAACGGCGTCAGGGACCGACCGACCTGCCGTCTATGATACCCAGGCAGCTCCGCCGATCGCCCGCCAATCACCGCCACAGCCCGGGTCGCATGCTGCGCAGTCAGAATCAAGACCGTCAGCCGCCCCTCGAAAGTTGCCATCGCAGCAGGATCTGCGAGCCGTCACTGCCACGCAGGTACCACCCGCAAGCGGCGCCGGCGTCATCGGCAAAATGACGCGGGCCCATTCCAAATCTGTGTCGTTCCCGGATCTCGACAACATCACGGAACCGGAAGGCTTTGCCACAGCGCCGGACGATGACTCCAATGTCGAAAACAAGGCACAAAGCGAAGGCGGCGCCGAAGGGAAAACGGTTCAGCAGCGATCGCGTCGACGAGTGCCAGGCAAGAGTACCTGGAACCTGCGGATCAAGCAGCGTGGCGTGGCAGGACATATCTCCGGGATCATTAATGAGATCCCACTGGATCCCAGCAAAGCCACCGGGCTGCAGTCAGCACTCACGGTTGACAATTCGGCGGCAGAATACGACATCATCGATGAACTCGGCGCAGGCAACATGGGCATCGTTTATCGAGCTCGCCAGACGTCATTGAATCGTGAGCTGGCGATCAAGACGCTGAAGCCGGATTCGACCAACGCCGAATATGATCAGGCCATGTTCGTTTCGGAAGCCGTCGTCACGGCGAACCTCGTTCATCCGAACATTGTGCCCATCCATGACCTTGGCCGCACAGAAGACGGCAAGTTGTTTTATTCGATGAAACAGGTCAACGGCATTCCGTGGCAGAACACCATTCGGGAAAATTCGGCGGAAGCGAATCTTGAAATCTTCCTGAAAGTCTGCGACGCCGTAGCTTACGCTCATTCGCGAGGCGTCGTGAATCGCGATTTGAAGCCGGAGAATGTAATCGTCGGCAGCTATGGCGAAGTGATTGTGCTGGACTGGGGACTGGCCATCACCACGTCGGCCTTCGCAAAAAAAGACAGCGTGATTGTCGACTTCCGAGGCGGCGGGGGAACTCCGGCCTACATGGCTCCGGAGCTTCTTGATGAAGACGTCAGCCGAGTCGGGCCGCACAGCGACATCTATCTTCTTGGCGCGATTCTGTTCGAACTGCTTGAGGGGATTCAGCCACATTGCCTGCGGAAAATGTGGGACAGCGACGATCCGGAAGAACAGATGAACATCGTTCTATGGGCCGTCATGCAAAACGAAATCGAACCTGACGTGCAAAACGATGGTGAACTCATGCAGATCGCCCTCAAAGCCATGTCGACTCAGCCCGAAGATCGCTATGACACGGTGGAAGAGTTGCAGGAAGCGATTCGTGAATACCGCATCACGGGCCGCGCGGAAGAATTGATGCTGAAAGTCGAACAGAAAGGAACGTCAACTTACACCGAATACCAAAGTGCCGTCGCGCTGTACGAAGAAGCGTTGCGTAAGTGGCCCAGCAACCGACGAGCTCAGGATGGAAACAAAAAGGCTCGCCTGGCGTATGCCGAGCTGGCTCAAAAGAAAGGTGACATTGACCTCGGCCTGCAGGTTATCCCCAGCGACGAAGATCGCCGGTTTCAGACGGTGCGTAAAAAGCTGAAACGGACGAAGCGGACGCGTTCAATCATTAGAGCGACATGGAGCTTGTTGCTGGTCTCTGCGATCGGACTGTCTGCATTCCTGCTGCTCACGCAAGCGGAGCTGCGAAATGGGCGGACCGCATTGGCACAGCAGGAAATTGAGCTCGACCAAAAGACAAAACTTGCCGCAAAGAAAACTGCAGAAGCGAAAGCAGCCACGGAGGTTGCCACAGCGAAGACTGAGGAAGCAAACGAAGCAGAGGCAAGAATCTTAGCTGCGAAAGCGGATTTGGATAAGGCAATGCTTGCCCTGCAGGAAGCAAAGCAGACAAACCTGGACCTTGCGCATGAAATTGGCATAAAGAAAAAAGAACTTGATACAAAGACGAAAGAAGCGGAGACAGCTACCAAAGCCGCGGAAGACGCAAGGACCCAGCTTGAAGCAGAAACTCGCGCCGCTATCGCCGCCAAGGCTGAAGCCGAGGAAGCTAAAAAACTGACCATTATCGCGAGGTTCGATGGGCTCACCGAGCGAATCAACGCGATGATCAGTATTCGTGACTACGGCCGAGTATCTAAGTGGGCACTCGAAGCCGAAAAACTTGGCGAACGCCACGATTTCATTGGCGAAGAAAAAATCGAGGCCATCAAGAAACAGCGACTGCATGCAATTGAGGCAATGACCGGACATTCTGCAATACAGAGGCCTGGACATATTGAACACGCCATTATCAGCCGCAATGGCACAACGCTGGTGACCGACACTCGAGACGAAAACGCGCCTCGTGACGCCAAACTGATGGTATTTCGAGATCGCAAACTTGCAGACTTAGCACCTTCGCACGGCCTACCTCTCAAATTCACGGGCCGCAAAGTTCGGGACCTTTCGGTTTCCAGCAGCGGCGATGTCATTTGCGTTGTGGACGATCAAAGCATTCACGTCTGGCAATGGAACGGAACCAATTACCATGCCGTCAATGTCACACAACCGACCGAGATCAAGCAGAAAGGACTGAAACTAGAGCAGGGCCTGGTGAGTGACGATGGTCTGCACGTGTTTGTGATCGCACGGAATAGGTTTACACACGTACTTGCGTGGTCGCTGCAGGACAACTCGGGCCAACATCAAGCGACAGTACAACTTGAAATCGAAGATGATGACTTTAATGGTGTTCGGGATGCGGTCCTGCCACCGGACAAATCGGTGCTGATTGTCGCCCTGGGCGACGGCAGCTGCCGAGCCATCCCCCTGAAATGTGATGGTGCCAACGTGCAGATAGCTGGCCGAGTACCGGGCAACGTCATCGGCTCCGATTTCCCAGCTCTCAGTGGCCTTGACGATCTTGGGACACAGGATGAAGGCGGTCGAAACGGGCGGTTCCAGCCGCGAACCCTTTCGTTGTCACGCGACGGCTCAGAGCTCGTGTTGACTGAAGGCAATCGTTTCTTTGTCGTGCCGCAAAACAAAAATGCAAGGGCCGATGAGTTTCCTTATCGCAGTCCGAAACAACTGGCTGGTTTCGCCACGACCACATGCAATCACGATGGCATAATTCGCGCGATGGATGTCTCTAAGGATGGCCAGACCGTAATAACCGCCCAGGGAAAATTCATCCAGGTGTGGAAGAAACGCGGCAATGCATTCACACTTGCTGAAATCCCTGGCTTGCTCATCGAGAAGTATGTCGCCGGCCATAGCCATTCCATCAGCACACTTGCGTTCGAAGGGACGTCGTCAAATTACATTCTGTCCGTAGGTCAGGACAATGTTGTGCGACGCTGGAATCTGGACGAGTATGAAAATTACGTCGCCGGCTTCGAACAGATGATGGACGAACTGGAAGCGCTTGCTGACCCAGACCTAAGCGTGTCGCGATCGGCACCAGGCGTACGAGTGCCGCACGAAAACCGCAAGCCAAGTCGCTATATCCTGACGTCCGGTCCGCAGCCGCCGAATCAACTGCTGGCGAGTCAGCAGCCACCTCAAATTAGACCGCCGTCAAACGCCAAGCGGTTTCGTCAGGCACGTCACGTGTATTCTGCTGAATTCAGCAACGATGATTCTCGACTAGTCGTCGGAGCCGACGACTTGGCAGCCCATTCGTTTAACAGCGTAACGGCCGAGCAAACGTTGAGTGCTCACATGCTGCTGCCGCGTGACCCGTTTTTCGCGCCGGAACGCAACAACTTCCTGGAAGGTCACGTTCCGGAAATTGTGTCGATGACATTTCTACCGCCCGATGGCAAACAGCTGCTGACGCTGGACTACTTCGGATCGATCAGTGTCTGGGATGCCTTCGATGATGAAAATGGCATCGGTTACGAACTATCGCGACCGCTGCCCAGTGAGCCGGTCAACCAGGCGGCACCTGGGCAACCGTATGAAGTCGAAGATTCGTATTGCGACGTCGCCGTGTCTCCCGACGGCAAGTATGTGATTGCTGGCGGAGTGCGCAACGACGGCAACACAAATATGCGGGAATCAAAAGACGAATACTTCGCGGCACTGTGGAAGGTCGACGACTTCATGAAATCGGCCACACCTGGGCCGTATCGGGAACTACGCGATGTTCATGACTGGCGCATCACGGCCGCCGCATTTTCACCGGATGGCACGAAAGTCATCACTGCCGGGCGACGAGGCAGGTTCGCATTGTGGGATTTTGAGAACAACAAAGTGTTGGCCATGGCTGAGGGCGGGCATGGTTCGGACGGCGTGTCAGGAGTGTTCTTCGTTTCGGACGACACCATGATTTCTGCCGGATTCGATGGGAATGTCTTCCGCTGGTCGATCGACGGCGACAAGCTGATCCCAACCGCAATCCAGCGAGACACAAACCAATCGGCCGTGCCGGACTACATCATTCGCATGCGTCCCTCACCCGACCGCAGCCAATTCATCACGTCTGATCTGACCAAGGATCCCAAAACCGGCGTCTATCTACTGAAACTCAACTCCTGGTCTTCGCAGGATGGCTGGCAGGCGACCCTGCCAGTTGATATCGAAGCTCCGTTAAATGACCTGGGGAGCCCCTACCGACACGACATTTCCTGGGCAGACGACAGTAAGCAGGTATTGTTTGTCCATGACAAGAAGCTGCTGATACTGGACAGCGACGGATGGAAAGTCCAAGAAGGTCTGCAGTTGCCTGCCACCGAATCCGCCATCCGCGGTGCCTTTGCCCCGCTTGTGGAGAACGAACTGCGAATTGCCACCTTTGATGGCCGGTTCGCGAGTTTATGGAACGTGATGAATGGGGACTTAATCACGCGGTTTCGTTCACACCTGTCCAGCGTGCGAGCCGGCTTTTCGTCCGACAGGCGTTTTGTTGTGACAGCCAGCGATTCGATTCGAGTTTTCAATTCTGACGAGTCGAGCCCCGATCATGGACGGCCGCTACTTCGGCTCTCACAGGATGCCACAGGACACACGCTGCCTGCTGACGCCGCTTTCAGCCCGATTGACGGCGACTATCGCTTTGCCAGTATCGACGCGGCTGGCACGATTAGCTTGTGGGACTGGGGGCCGGGAATGCAGCCGCCCAAAACGCCCGTGTTTAAGATCAGGCCTGATGATATTGATGCCGACGCCGCTCGCACCCTGGCGAATTCGCTTTGCTGGAGCGACGACGGGCAACTGTTAGCGTCGACGCATTCCGGAAAAGTGCGACTCTGGAAAGTGCAGGGCGACACCCTTCAGCCGGTTCCATTAGCGCTGCCGGAAAAATTGTATCCGGAAGATCTCACGATCGATGATATTGATTTTTCCTCCAACGGCCAGTTGCTGGTGGCGGGCGGCGTGTATGACCGAAACGCTTATGGCCTGATCTGGAAAATCGCAAATGGAGCGGCGTCGCCCGTGGCTGAAATTGATGCGGAGGACCGCCACGAAGGCATTCGCGGCATCACGGCTATTGTTATCAACGACGTGACCAACGAAGTGGTTTCCGGTGGTGCCGATTCTCGGCTTCAACGTTGGCAGATCGGTGGTACCGATAATGACGAGCTAACCGTATTGCCTTGGATTGGGGAACGTGAAGGCCGCGGCCCGAACAGCGAGGACAGGTTCACCAATCCTCACAGCAGCGCAATTACCTCGCTGGATACAGCCGCCGACGGACGGTTTGTATCAACCGACGAAGACGGCTGGATCGTCATTTGGCCGTCACAGCGGTGATCAATCGCTAAACTTCCCGACAACTGCAGATTCGCCAGCGTTTCGCTGTTCCGACGCAAATCACGTTTGCTGCAGAAGTGTGCGTTTCGTCGACGAAGATCTGAGAGACGGCGATTGCTGCCGATTTCCGGTTTGTAGAAAACCTAACTATCCCGCCCGCTTTTCGGCAGGTCAGATCCTTTCTCTCAGGAACAGTTCAATGATGTCCAGACACCTTCAGGCTGCCGCAATCCTGGCCATGATTGCAACCGGTCCACATTCAATCGCCGATGAGTTCGGTCATGTGGCTCCCGGCACGGTGATTAGCTCAGGTACGGTCATTGACCACGGCACTGTGATTAATTACGGCGGATGCGGCAGTACTGCCTGTGGGACAGTGGGTTGCGGTACGGTCAGCTGTGGCCCGTGTGCTGGCGGCGGCTGTCAAACAGGCTGCTCGACATGTGGCGGATTCGACGGCTGTTCGATGTGTGGATTTGGTGACGGCTTCGGTGGCGAAGGGATTGACATCGACAGTCTGACAATCGAATCACAGTCGAAGAAGCTGTACGAGTCCCTGCAGGCACAGCTTATTTTCATCATGCCTGAAGATGCAGACCTGTACCTTTCGAATCAGCGAATGATGACTTTGGGCGCGAAGCGAACTTTTAACATACCCGTTAACGACCAGAAGCGAGTCTACAAATACGAAATCAAAGTCGACGTCGTTCGTGGCGGCAAGAAATACTACAAGAAGCAAAAGATCGAAACCCTGCGAGCTGGGGCGATTCTGGAAATCGCTGTTGTGGCTCCAAAGATCGAAGAAGGTGAAGATCCGGTCATCGTCCTCGCCGCCGCCGTCAAGGCTCCCGGCGGACCACCGGCCGATGAGGAAGGTGACAAGGACAAAGCAGACGAACCAGCCGCTGACGACGAAAGTCCTGTAGCCGCTCGATAGTCGAACGATGCGGCGCCAGTTGGCGGGCGACGACTTCCGCCGCGTTCACGTGACAGTCTCAAGTTTGTGGTTGAGTTGCCAATGCTCGACTCAAGGGTTTTCGATAGCGAACTGTCGGCCAATTCCCTTTTGAGGCTGGCCGGTTACCCTGAAAACGCTGTGGCATGCCGATTGCGATTCGAAACTGAATCGGTCGGCTTCGCACGGGACAGTCGGCACGCTCCGTTCCAACCCGGTTGTGCTGAACCAGACACATTGCTGCGGTGTGAAAATCAGCTCGATCACTTCAGGAGTAGCTCTTCCTTCGCGCCCGCGCGGACCTGTAGTTGTGACATGGCTAACGCCTACTCACTGCGAATAGTCTCTCCACGCAAGACGAGAGCCCGACAACGACCTGCCACCCTTCATTGACATTGGCCGGGTATTGGGTGCCGGACCTGAAGATCGTCGCTGGATGCGGTTAGACTTGAAGACTTACGGCCGCTGGAACCGCACGCGGGCACGTCGCCTTAGCGGCCCGGATCAACTCCGCGTGGAATCGCGGCGTGCCGTTTAAACAAGCGGGCGGCCACTTGAGCAGTTTACTTTTTGTTGTGGACGATTTGGGCTCGTGGCAAACAGCATTGATAGTACGAAACGCTTGTTCCGCGGCCACAAGTCAGCGTAACACGCTGTACCACTTGGCAGAAGCCATTGCGAAGCTGCTGAACGCTCGCGAAGACACAGTCCCGCTGCCGCTGCAAGGACCGTCACCGCCGGATCAATCGCCCCCATCAGCTGGCAGAGCGACAGGTTCGTGAGCCTTCCCGGCAAGATTGCCGACTACGACCTTCAGCTATAACGCCCAACCAGATTGCGGGGCAGCCGGCGTGAATCGCCTGCGTTTATCAGGTGGCCTACGAATAAATTGGATTTCAATTCATCGGTGCGACGTCGCATTGTGGAACAGAACTTCGTAGCCTTTAGACTCCTCAACCTGCAAGAGAAACTCCAACATTCCCGTCCGCCGCTGAAAGCACAGCTTCGATGAAAACTAACTTCTGTACTTTATTGGCTCTTATCATTGGCGTTCTAACCTCACACCGTTGTTCGGCAGAAACGCCCAACATCGTTGTCATCATGGCCGACGATTTGGGATACGGTGATGTGTCCTGTTATGGAGCGACCGAGCTGCAGACACCGCACATTGATCAGTTGGCAAAAGAAGGGGTGCGGTTCACAAATGGCTATTGTTCGGCGTCAACCTGCACGCCAACTCGCTACTCACTGCTGACGGGAACTTATGCCTTTCGCGGTGAACGAACGGGAATTGCGCCGCCGAATTCTCCGGCGATCATTCAGCCCGGAACAGAAACGGTGGCGTCGTTGTTGAAGAAGGCGGGCTATGCCACGGGCGTAGTTGGAAAGTGGCACTTGGGACTCGGCGGTCCCGGCGGGCCGGACTGGAATGGTGACCTGAAGCCCGGGCCGCTGGAGATCGGCTTTGACACTTGCTTTCTATTGCCGACGACAAACGACCGAGTGCCTCAGGTCTATGTTCACGACCATCGCGTGCCGAACCTCGACCCAGCCGATCCGTTGTGGGTAGGGCAGAAGAAGCCGAGTCCCGATCATCCCACCGGGAAAACTCATCGCGACACGCTCAAGATGGATTGGTCGCACGGACACAATTCCACCATTCACAATGGCATCAGCCGAATCGGGTTCTACACGGGCGGCCATGCGGCACGTTTTCGAGACGAAGATCTGGCGGATAAGTGGGTCGAAAAATCCAATGAGTTCATGGAAGCTCACAAGGATGAACCGTTCTTTCTGTTCTTCAGCAGCCACGACATTCACGTACCGCGCATGCCACATGAACGTTTCCAGGGCAAAACGAAACTCGGCTTTCGAGGTGACGCGATCGTGGAACTGGATTGGTGCGTGGGTGAGGTCATGAAGACACTCGACCGACTGAGCCTCGCCGAAAAGACGTTGGTCGTATTCTGTTCAGACAATGGCCCCGTACTGGACGATGGCTACAAGGATGGAGCGATCGAAAAGAATGGTAGCCACCGAGCAGCCGGGCCGTTTTCCGGCGGCAAGTACAGCGTGTACGAGGGTGGAACCCGCACACCGTTTGTTACTCGCTGGATAGGGCGTATCAAACCGGGAGTCAGCGACGAAATGGTGTGTACCATTGACCTCGCAGCCAGTCTTGCTGCACTGACCAAACAACCATTGCCGAACGACGCGTGCCTGGACAGTTTCGATGTGTCAGGTGCATTGCTGGGTCAAGCATCGGCGAAAGGTCGCGATCACCTTGTCCAACAGGACAACGGAAGCCGTGGCACGTTCGGTCTGCGATCAGGCAAGTGGAAGCTGCACCGCTATCAGAATAAGACAGCTCGCAATGTTCGTGTCGAGCAGGAACTGGCGAACACCAAAGTACCGATGCACCAGCTGTTTGACCTGTCGGAAGATGAGGCTGAAAAGCAAAACGTGCTGGACGAACATCCGCAAGTGGCGGCCAGGCTACAAAAGCAACTGGACGCGATTATTGAGAACGGTCGCAGCCGGGACTGAGCAACTCCCGGTCAGCGGCTTCACACTTTCGGTTGTCGCCAGCTTCGACCGGTGTTGGACAGCAGTCGATCTGCTGCGGCCGGGCCCCAGGTTCCGGAGGGGTAAAATTCCAGGCCGGAACCGGTCGTTTCCCAGTGCTGCAGGACGGGTTCGACAAACTTCCATGCGGCCAACAGTTCGTCGCTGCGAGTAAACAACGTCGAATCTCCGCGGATAACATCCAGCAACAGGCGTTCGTAGGCTTCCGGCAGTTGTTCGGAAAAATGATCTTCGTAATCGAACTCCATCGCGACGGGCTGCACATGATACTGCATGCCGGGCCGCTTAGTTGAGAACCTAAGAAAAATAGACTCCTGTGGCTGGATCCGGAGAACGAGTTCGTTTGGGCGAGCTTCCACGATGTCGCATAGGTTTCCGTCGCATTCGACCGTGCTGAACAGGTTCAACGGCGGGTGCTTAAACTGGAAGGCGATCTCTGTGACTCGTTGAGGCAACCGCTTCCCGGTTCGCAGATAGAAAGGAACTCCGGCCCACCGCCAGTTGTCAATTTCCACATGCATGCCGACATACGTTTCGCGATTCGACCCCGAGGGAACTCGTTCTTCTTCGCGATACGCCAACGCCGGTTGCTTATCGACAAGGCCGTCCGAATATTGACCTCGAATCGCCCATGACTTGAGTGAACCGTCGGACCCCGGCCGCAGAGCCTGAAGTACTTTCATTTTTTCGTCGCGGATTTCGCGAGCCTGAAACAGCGCGGGAGGGTCCATCGCGACCAGGCACAGCAGCTGCAACACATGGTTCTGCAGCACATCGCGCAAGGCGCCTGATGTGTCATAGTAGGCGCCTCGACCGCCTTCCATACCGATCGATTCCGCCACCGTGATCTGGACGTTGTCGACATGGTTGCGGTTTAGCAGCGGTTCGAAAAATGTGTTCCCGAAACGGAACAGCAATATGTTCTGCACCGTTTCCTTACCCAGATAGTGATCGATTCGGTAGATCTGTTCTTCGTGCAGAAAATTACGCAGCTGCTCATTCAACACTTCTGCGGATTTCAGATCGTGCCCGAATGGCTTCTCCACGACAACTCGCAAACGGTCGCGATGCTTGCGGAGTTCCGGAATCATGCCGGCCGAATTCAGGCCTCGCACAGCATCGTCAAACAGAGCTGGAGCGGTCGCGAGGTAGACGACTCGCGGCGAATCCGCTTTCGTCCCCAACTGCTGTTCCAGTGCCTTTGCCGATTCATGTAAGGACGCGTAATCGGCTTCTGTACTGATGTCGACCTTGCGATAGAACAGTTGCTTCGCGAACGTGTCCCATGCGGCTGCGGTATCTTTGTCATCGTTGCCCTTGAGCGCAGATTCACGCAGTTCGTTGCGGAACTGTTCGTCAGTTTTATCTCGTCGAGCCACCCCAATCACCGGACTGCGTTCGTTGAGAAAACCCTTCTGCGAAAGCTTAAACAACGCGGGAATCAGCTTTCTCGCCGTCAGGTCTCCGGACGCACCGAAAATCAGAATCGTGTTGTCACCTGTCGATAAAAATGCTTCAGCCATTCGTCTTCCTCGGAATTTGGTATGATCCCTGATGTGTCTGAGCGGGAAGGCTATCGGCTTGCCAACGTCGTTGCTACCGGACTTAAAACGTAGTTAGAGGTTTTAGACCGAAGAAGCGGGAATCTATGAAGATCGGAATCATGGCGGACATCCACGACAACGTGGACAACCTGCGTCACGCCATCGGCCTGTTTAACGCTCTTAACTGCAGGCTGATTCTGCTGGCTGGTGATCTGGTGTCGCCACTGGTGGTGCCTTCCATGCGAAAGCTGACAGGCCGTGTCATCGCCTGTTTCGGCGACAACGACGGTAACAAGCCCGGCATCATCGGCGGCATGAAAATTGTTGGAACGCTGGGCCACGGGCCGATGTGCCACCAGACCAGCGACGGCCTGAAGATCGTGATGGCTCACCAGTTGAACGAACTACGCGACTGCCTGGGCGATGCCGACGTCGCCGTGTTCGCTCACACGCATCGCCCCAGCATTGTGGAAGACAAGCATGGGCGAGTCTTCATCAATCCAGGTGAAGTAGGCGGCTGGATGTTTCGTAAGCCGAGTGTCGTCGTGCTGGATTCGCAGACTCGAAAGGCAGAACTGCATCACCTGCCCGAAATGCCGCCGGGCGTTTTCATTCCGGAACCAGGGTAAGACGCTACGTCAGGATCAGCGGCCCGTCCGAACAGAATTCCTTCTTGCCGAAGGATTCGACGTGATGGCCAAAGCCGTGAGCGATCGACATCAGCATGCGGTTGTGAGGCACCTTCGGAAACTGCAGCGAGCGGCCCATCTTGTAGTCCAGTCCTCCGCCGACCATCACGAATGGAATATTGTCCAGTGTGTGGTTGTTGCCCTGACCAAGTTCGTTGCCCCACAAGATCAGAGTGTTGTCCAGCAGTGAACCGTTGCCGCCGGGTTCCGGCGTTTCCGCCAAACGCTTCGTCAGATACGCAAGCTGCTCGCAGTACCACGTGTTGATCTTCGTCAGCTTGTCGTGAGCTTCCTTGTTGCTGTCTGGTTCGTGAGACAGCGTGTGGTGAGCTTCGTCGATGCCCAGCCATGTCATCTTCGGCTGCCCTACGCTGTTTGTGATCTGGTAAGTCGCTACACGCGCGAAGTCATTGGCAAAGCTGTTCACCAGCAGGTCCGTCTGCATTTTGGCGATCTGCGGAATATTGTCGTTCTCTTCTTTCACGCCTGGTTCCAGTTCCGGAACCGCATGATTCAGTTCTCTGTCGTCGCCCGACTTCAGTTGCTGTTCCATCGAACGCACAAACTGAGTGTGTTCTTCCAGCAGCTGACGGTCTTCTTTTCCGATCACTTTGCTCAGCCGCTGCAGGTCTTCCTGCACGTCGTCCAGAATGCTGGTCAGATGCTTGCGGTCCTTCATCTGGCCGTACAGTTTTTTGAACATCTGGTATGGGTCGTCAATCGGAGCGATTGGCTTGTTCGGCCCTGCGTAGCTCATGCGAGTCCACGTGTCGGCTCGATCCGGCACCATTACGCCAAATTCCAGTGAACCGAACCGCGTGCGAGTTTCTTCTTTCGACTGCAGAAAATTGCGCAGCTCCTGGTCGATCGAAATTCCACTGGCCCAGCCGGCGGGGGTGTCAGAACCGCCTTGAATGTTCCCGGGATACAGTTCGATGCCAGTCAGCATGCAGCCCATGCCGCGCATGTGGCGGTCGCCATCGCCCTGAAGTTTGTCGCAGACGCCCTTCATCACCAGCATGCGGTCTTTGTATTCCGCCATCGGCTGGAGAATCGGCTTGAGATCGAAGTCGTCGCCGCTGCCTTCTTTGTCCGGCCAGAAGTCCCACGGAACGGTTCCGTTGGGGCTGAACATCACAACCAGTCGCTGCTTGCGAGCTGCCGCAGACGCCGGCGCGGCAAAGCTGCTGAGGTTGCTGATGAACGGCAAGGTAGCGGAGGCGAGACCAAGCTGTTTCAGAAATTCTCGTCGGTTGTTCATGATGGTGACTTCATGTGAAGGTGGAAAGTCGTTTGGATCAATGCACTGCAGGCCATTTGCTGCAGATTTGGCTGTCGCGAATTCGAATTTAACGAACAGCCCTAACGAACAGCCCTGATGACTTGTTTTACCGTTTTGCAGCTAACCGTCCGTCGCCCCGGAATTTGTCGGTGGCTGCGAATAGCCTGCCGACCTTACAGCAATTTCGACCATTAACTTTTTCATGTCGAATTCGTGTTCTGCGAAATAGTTGGCCAGTTGGTCAATTGTATCCGGGCCATAGGCCAGTATCGGCTGTTGGACCATGTGGTGGAACAGTTGACGGGCAAAAGAACGGTGAGTTTCGTGACTTTTGACCAGGAATTCAGCTAATTCCGTCGCCCCAACAAATTCCACGCTTTCTCCTGACCTCGGCCGATATCCGCCCGACGCATCGATCGGTTTTCCTTTTTCTTCTTCTCGAAAACGTCCGACGGCGTCAAACTGTTCGAGCGGAAAGCCGAGTGCGTTGATCATTTTGTGACAATTAAAGCACATTGTCGGGCTGGTCTGCCGACTGGTCCTTTCCCGAGTCGTCAGGTCCGGCTCCAAATCCGGCGGGACCGGCGCGACCGAATCCGGCGGCGGCTTGAGGGCTCGCCCCAAAATCCCGCGTGATAAAAACACGCCTCGGTGAATCGGCGAACTGGCATTGTGATACGCCAAACCGCTTAACATAAACGGGTGCGACGTGATGCCGGACCTGTGATTCGGTTCGAAGGCCACCTTTTGAAAACCGTCTTCCGGCGGCTTTGGCGCCTTGTAGAATTCGGCCATCCGTTCGTTCATCCACGTGTCTTTTGTGGTAAGCAGAATGCGGAAGCCGTCGTCAGAATCGGCCGCTTCTTCCAGTAACAGCTCCAGCGACGTCCTCATGTCGGACACCAGTTCCGGTGTAAAGTCCGGATACAGTTCTGAATCCTTGCCGACTTCTTCCAGCCGTTCAAGATTCATCCACACGCGCAGAAATTCCTGCAGCCGTACCTTGCCCCGGTAGGAACTCAACAACCGCCACGCCTGGTCTCGCAACCCCTTGTCGTCTTTGATCCAGCCTTTGCTCGCGGCCTGCAACAGGTTGCTATCGGGAATAGAATCCATCAGCGCAAACGACAGTCGTGACGCCTGTGTAAACAAATCCTGCTCGCCGGTAACTTCGCGATACAGGAAGCGAGGCGATTTCAGAATCGCCAGCAGCGAACGACGCACTGCATCGTCCGTGTGTTTTGCAGATTCGAATTGAGCTGCCACGTAAGTCTGCTTTTCAGCGTCGGAAACCGGTCGACGGAAGGCTCGGTAAGCGAACGTTTCGCAGAATTCACGCAGCTTCTTCGTGCGGTCCTCGTCACTGTCATCCTTCTTCAGTTTGGCCATCGATGGCAGCAGCGTGAAAAACCTGTCGACGGCTTCAATCGCCGCGAAGGTTGTGGCTTCGTCCCATTCCTGTGACACCGACGTGCCTCGAATGTAGCCGTCGCTGCGATCGTCCGGTGGAAACGAAGCTTCCACAACAACCACTTCCGGCGTAGTTTGAGGCGACAGATGCCGCGCGGGAATTGGTTGGTCGACACCGTGAGGCGGTTTCCACCACAGGCCGACGGATGCTGTTTTTTCCTTGAAGGTAAACCATTCCAGTTTCAGCGGATACAACCGGCCCGCCAACAGAAAGCGTGAGCCGCGATATTCCGTGTCGTAACCAGACTTGACCCACGCATCAATCAGAGGCGTGTCTTTACCGTTGACGTACAGTCGAGCTCCGTTTTCGGTTTTCACAACAAAGTCATACCAACCAGTTTCGTCAACAAGCAGCGAACCTTCCCAGTGAATCGAAAACTCTTCGTTCTTCGGAATCTTCTCCTTGTCCGGCGTCGCTTCTCCAAACTGAAAGTCGATGACCGGATCAATCCGCTCGAACGCTTTGTCTTTGTGACGGAAATGACGTGAAGTGTAATATCGAGCCGCCAGGCCCTGTTTATCATCAGGCTGGTTGAACCACGCAAAGCTCTCGCCCAGATCCGCGATTGCGTTGCGGTATTGCGATACCGTCAGGCGGCTGAGTTTCCGGCGAGGCGGGTTGATGCGTGCCTGAGCTTCCGGTGAATAGAACGCTTGCTGCATCCATTCAGCCACGGCTTTGGCATCGTCACCGGTACACAATTCCGGTTCGCCTTCCGGCATGGCCTTGTCGATGTATTCGGCAAGATCGATCGTGGGCTGATCGCCAAACAGGGCTTCCGGGTAGGTGTCTGAAGTCCCTTCGCCCTTCGCGCCATGGCAGCTGGCGCATTGGTCCGCAAAGACCTTCGCGCCACGCTGTTGAGTGGCGTCGTCAGACACCACCTGTGTGCAGAACGGGGGCGCTAACAGCAGCAGAATGCCGAGGATTTTGCAAAAAGGTACGCGCATGAAAATTCGTTGTATGGGTGCGGAAGGTGGGTGAAATTGGGCCGCAGGAAGGAAGTGTATTGTACCACGTGGATTTTCCGTTCCAACGAGCAACTGTGTTGTATCGCGAAGGATGCCGGGTTTTGAAGATCTGGCAAAAAGTCGCCTTCTGAGTTACCCTCATGTTGTGTCGCGTCTTTCGCAATGTGCCGTTTTTGGGAATTTGAGCCGTGGTAACGCAACTTACGACTTCGCGTTTAAGACTGCTGCTTAGCGGCTTGCTGTGCCTCGCGATCAGCTCAAAAGCGTCCGCGTTTCAGCCAGGAGTCGCGAAACCGGTTTCAGACGTCGAACTGCGGGAACGCATCGTTCGAGCCATGAGAGACGGCTGCGCCTACCTGAAAGCTCGGCAGAAGCCGAATGGATCATGGACCGCCGGTCCGGGTGCTCGCTGGGGCGACACGCCGGTCGGAAACACGTCTGTCGCGATTCTGGCGTTGATCAACAACGACTTCCCCGTCGATTCCGAACCAATCCGCCGCGGACTGTCCTACCTGCGTTCGCTGCCTCCCGATCAACCCGGCGACCGGTATGCCGTCTACGAAGCGTCGCTAATGATCATGGCCCTGTGCGCCGTCGACGACATGCGGATGGATCGCGACCGCATCACGCGGCTGGTGCGAGCGATGGAGGCGACTCAAAGCACAGACCAACACAGCAGCGGAATGTGGGGCTACAAGCTGGTTGGCCGCGGCATCGATCGACCGGGGTCCAACAGCGAAGACAACAGTAATAGCCAGTACGCAATCCTGGCTCTGCGAGATGCAGCCTATGTGGGAATTGAAATCGATCAGGACATTTGGAAGCGAGCTCACGAGCACTGGCTGAATGCTCAACTGCCCAATGGCGCGTGGGCCTACAGAAACGATCAGAAAGAAGCACGCGGCAGTATGACGGCCGCCGGACTTTCCACGCTGGCCATCACCAGCCGCATGCTGCAGGAAGACAACGATGTCGATCCGGACGGCAAACCCGACTGCTGCGTACCTCACCCCCCCGCCGAAGCCTTCGAAAAGGGACGTCGCTGGCTGGGGCAGAACAATGTGTTTTCGGTGAACGCAAATCCCGGCAACCCAAACTGGCACTACTACTATTTGTACGGCCTTGAGCGAGCCGGTCGACTCGGCAACGTGCGATTCTTCGGCAAGTACGACTGGTACCGCGCGGGAGCTCGCTATTTGGTGACCGCTCAAAAAGGTGACGGAAGCTGGAACGATCGATCAACGCCTGACCCAACGCTCAGCACCGCCTTCGCGCTGCTTTTTTTGTCGAAGGGGCTGTCGCGAGTTGTTGTGAACAAACTGGACTACATTTCAGAAGGCGACAAAGAAGAAGTCGAAGGCGACTGGAACAGACACCCGCTGGACGTGCCCAACCTGATCGAAAAAGTCGACGGACTGGAAGGCTGGCCGCCACGTTTAACCAGTCAGGTGCTCGCCCTGAAACGCCTGAACGAAGACAACGCGGTGTCCGACATGAATCAGGCGCCCGTGCTGTACATCAGCGGCAAAGACGCCCTTCAACTGACCGATCAACATGTGAAATGGATTCGCGAATACATTGATGAAGGTGGCTTTGTGTTCGCCGTCGCCAATTGCCAGGGAGGCAGCTTTGACACCGGTTTTCGTCAGCTAGTGGAACGCATGTTTCCGGACGGCGATGCTTCGCTACAGCGGCTTCAAAGTGACCATCCCGTGTACCGCAGCGAGTATGCGTTTCCGAATGCGGAAGCCGTCGAACTGTACGGCGTCGATTTCGGCTGCCGTACGGCCATCATCTATTCGCCGGAAGATCTCGGCTGCTTGTGGCAGAAATGGATGAAGTACGATCCACCCGGTCGAAATCCTGGCCTGCCGCCACGAATCGAACGAGCCACCCGAATCGGCATCAATGTGCTGGCCTATGCCACCGGTCGTGAACCTCCCGTCAAGCTGAATGAAGATCGCAAATCGGGCAAAGGCCGTAAGTCGCAGATTGAACGCGGGCTGACAGAAATCGCTCAACTGCGACACAGCGGAGGCTGGGACACGGCTCCCAAGGCTTTAGGAAACCTGCTGGAAGCCCTCAGTGAAACGGTCGGCATGGGCGTGTCTCCTCAGCGCCGGACGATCCCCATCACGCTGGACGAACTGCGCCGGTTTCCGCTGGTCTACATGCACGGCCGATACGGCTTTCGACTGTCGCAACAGGAACGCGACGCGCTACGAGACTACCTCAGTCGCGGCCCAGTGCTGATTGCCGACGCCTGCTGCGGCGCGCCACGTTTTGACCGCAGTTTTCGCGATTTGATGAGTCAGATCTTCCCCGAACATCCGCTGCAACCGATCCCTGTCGACCACGAATTGTATTCGGATGCAATTGGTCACCAAATCGATCAGGTGAAGCTGCGCAAGCTGGTCCCAGCCGGTGTCGGCGAATCACTCGAATCTCGCACGGAGACCACGCCGCCAATTCTGGAAGGGATCGAGATCGACGGCCGCTACGTCGTCATTTACAGCCGCTACGACATTAGCTGTGCTCTGGAAAACCAGGCATCGCTCGCCTGCGACGGCTACGTTGAAAAAGACGCGATGCGACTGGCCGTAAATATCGTCCTGTACGCAATGCTGCAGGACGTTAGCTGGAAAGCCGTGCTGGAAGGATCACCTTCGCCCACGCCATAAAACGTCAGACGTCAATCCCGACATCCCACCGCGACATCCGACACGGGTCACTACTGACTTCAAACCGACGGCAGGCATCCGGCCGCAGATCGTAGTGGCGACAAACTCGCAGCGTCTCATCAAACCAAACACAGGCCACAAGGTCAAAGTGTTCGTCAGCCGCTATTCGTGCACGGATCAGTTGCAACAATGCGTCAGGCACGTCCTTCGCGGCTTCTTCGCCCGGCTCAAACGGAGGCACCGGCGTCCGCATACAACACGCTCCGCAGTTGTCGCACGATTCAATGATTGGTAGGTTGCCGGACTGCATGGAAGTCATCGTAGCGGAAATTGCTGGGTTTCCCCATTCTGCAGGGAACTAACTCCACGTGAACAGTGGCACGTTTGCTTCTTGAGAAAGACAACCATGGCACGCGATCTGCAAGCGTTGAAAGCTGACCGCAATCTTTGGTACGGTTTCCTCCGTTGGAGTTATCCGCGTGAGTTACGGCACTCACCGAAACTTGCACAGGCGGCATTTGAGGCGATCGAATACTGGCACGGCAAGCCAACATCGAAACGTGACGAACGTCAAGGCGGGGCGATCGACGGGGCGCTAACCGCCATTGATGTCTTCATCAGTTACAACCCGGACACGGCGTACCAGGCGTGTCGCCGTGTCGGTGGCTACTTTGCGAGCCCCAATATCAATTCAGCGTTTGGAGCGATTCGCAGGTTTGAGTATCGCGGCTTTTCGCGTTACACCATTTTTGTCGCCGACCAGTTGATCGCCGTGGCGACATGGGACAATCCAACCCAGTCCCCCGTAGAAATGACTCTGCGTGGAATCGCGTTTCGATCCCTGTTTAAACTGGACCCACAGTACAAGTACTGGCCACAATTGCGTCGTGCGCGAGACGAGTGTGTCCACGGCCTGCTCACGTGGCAAGGCAAGGACGAACGAAGCCAACTTCTCGCTGCTCAAATTACCCGTTACCTATGACTGGTGGGCGGCAAGTGTGAATTCGGGGCTGGTCCTCGGCTGTGGTTCGCATCTCGTGCAAAGTAAGAATACATGTCTTCCAACCCCTATGCGCCACCAAAGATGGTTGAGGACGAGGTCCCGCAGGTCCCGACAACGCGAGCCGGACTCGCGGCACTGATTCGGTCGTTTCTTGATGGGGAAATTAAAGCGTTAGATTTCGACGATCGGCTCGATGCGTTCCGCTCGGCAAACGATCCCGTGATGGAACATGTGGCGTATGCATCGTGGTTTCACTACGACGATTTTGTCGATCACTATGCGTGCCTGTCGAAGCAGGAATGGGACTATTTCCAACGACTGCTGCTGATGCTGGATTCTGACTGCACAATTGAAGTTACCAGCCGAAGAATCTGGTCGGTGCGACAACTTGTGGCGGCGGTCGCGCTGTGCGGCTTTCTGTACCTTGCCGTTCAGGCAGGGTGGGGCAAGCATCTTTCGATACTGGCTGTGCCGTTCGGAGTCATTTCAATTTTGCTGGCGTATCTCCACCGCCATGAAGACTCGGCTGGTGATCCGTACGAGTCAATCATCTACCCATTTGCCACGCTGTCGGATCTGGAAACGGCGTACCGTTCCGCCGTGTTCCGGAAGACTCAATACCCCAAACATCGTCCGGCACACAGAATCCGGTCTCCGTTCATGGACAAATTTCACTCACTGTATCTGCACGTCATCTGGCTGATATTTTCACCAATCGTGCTGCTGTTCCAGGCGTTTCCGCAGAACGACAGCCGGACGACCGCGCGGGTTGTTCGATGAGGCAAGCAGCAGACTGATTCCTCGCTAATTCGCGGCACGCGTTTGACAGGTCGCCGGTCAAACATTATTCAGACTCGCCGCACCCTCGCTTTTAGCTTTGGAATGTTTTGAGTTGGAATAAGGAATCGAAAGTATGTCTGCGCGCGTGATTACGCCAGGGGAAACACGAATCGGATGGATTGGTACCGGAGTCATGGGGGCCAGCATGTGCGGGCATCTGATCGACGCTGGCTTCCAGGCCACTGTCTACTCGCGGACAAAATCGAAGGCTCAAGCACTGTTGGACAAAGGAGCCGCCTGGGCCGACACGCCGAAGGCCGTTGCCGAAAATTCTGACGTGATCTTTTCCATCGTCGGATTTCCTCACGACGTCCGCAGCGTGTTGCTTGGCGAAGACGGAGCTCTTGCCGGCGCGTCTTCCGGCAGCATCCTGGTCGACATGACAACCAGCCAGCCATCCCTCGCCGTCGAAATCTACGAAGCAGCCAAAGCCAAAAACGTCGCCAGCGTCGACGCACCAGTTTCCGGCGGCGACGTTGGGGCAAAGAACGCCGCTCTGTCGATCATGATTGGCGGCGATGCCGATGTTGTGGACGCATTGAACCCATGCTGGGAAGCGATGGGCAAGACAATCGTTCACCAGGGGCCTGCCGGAGCGGGGCAGCACGCGAAGATGGTGAACCAGATTTTGATCTCCACGGGGATGATCGGCATCTGCGAAGCTTTGCTGTACGGTCACAAAGCCGGACTCGATTTGAATACGGTCTTGCAGTCCGTGTCGAGCGGTGCGGCAGGAAGCTGGTCGCTGTCAAACCTCGGCCCTCGCATCATCGACAACAACTTCGATCCCGGCTTCTTCGTGGAACACTTCATCAAAGACATGGGCATCGCGTTGGAAGAATCCAAACGCATGGGCTTGAGCATGCCGGGGCTGGCTCTCGGTCACCAGCTATACATGGCCGTCCAGGCTCAGGGCCACGGCCGCAAGGGAACTCACGCCCTGCAGTTGGCGCTGGCGACCATTTCAAACGTCGACTGGACGGGCCGCGAAAAGGCGTAGCGGTGGTTGAAGCGAATGGCACTGAAGCGCGTCCTGGGCTTCAGTCCACAAACAGGAACTCGTTGGAACAGAATAATATCTGAGCCACCTGGGCCAACGGATTTAGCCTATCAGCGGCATTGTTTGGGAAGTCAGCGGCGGAATCCCAGGCAACTGCGTCCCCGCTTTCGGCGCCGTTCACTTCTGTAATTGTGGCTTTCCACTCGTACTGATCGCTGTTCAACACCTGATCGATGTCGACGACAAAATCGAGCGTTTCGCCTTTTGTCACCGAAAGCGTGTCTGTGTTGAGTTCCGCTGATGACTGATGCACCTTGGCACGTCCAAGTTCCGCCGCTCGGGAACTGACCACGAAGCCTCGCACACCATCACCCGCCGCCACATCGTGACGCAATGTCGATTGAATACGAACCGTCATGTCGCGCGGAGCCGTCCAGCGACGGACGGCCGCGACGTCTCGCGTGTTGCCTGGATGACCGCCCGTTGCCGATAACTGGACCCAGCCGAGTTTCGGGTCGGGCCACGCCGGTCCGCCCTGCCATGATTCGCCAGTGAAGTGTGGCAATGGTTGAAAGTTTTCAACCGCGTGAGTGTCTTCGTTGTACTTGCCATAGCCGTAGCTCCAGTCTGCCGTTGTCAGTCGGACGGCGGTCGTTTCCTTTGCCGCACCGGCAACTACTGCCAATGCATCACTCAATTCCGATTCAGACGGAGTTCGCTGCAGGACGCGGCCGAACATTTCCGTAATCGCGTCGCGCGGCGAAACGTCTTCGCCACAGACACTTGCCAGCTGCCGAGCTCGATCCAGCACCAGCGGATGGTTCATAAAAAACAGCGCCTGCTGGGGCACGGTCGTCTGGCTACGTTTGGGCGTGTGTAGGTCCGGGTTGGCGAAGTCAAACACACGCAGAATTGCGGGCAGAAACTGACGATCGACCAGCCCGTACAGCGTGCGGCGCTTGTTGGTTTCATCCTTGAACAAATCGATCGGCTTTCCACCGACCTCCAAATCCAGTTCGCCGGTCGCGGCCAGCATCGAATCGCGAAATTGTTCGAACGTCAAACGCTGCGGATTCATTCGCCACAGAAGGCGGTTGCCCGGATCAACTTTGAAGGCGCGCTCGCGATCCTCCGCAATCGGTGGCCCGAAAGTCGACTGGCGGAACGTGGCCGAAGTCACAATCCGTCGGTGCAATTTTTTCAGACTCCAGCCATCAGCCACAAAGCGGCTCGTCAGCCAGTCCAGCAACTCCGGATGCGACGGCGCCTCGGCTCGCAAACCAAAATCGCTGGGTGTCGCCACCAGACCACTTCCAAAATGATGCGCCCAGATTCGATTCACGATCACTCGAGCGGTCAGCGGATTCGCTTCGTCAATAATCTTTTCCGCCAACTCCCTGCGACCGCTGCCCGACAGAAACGGCTGCCGGTCCGGTGGCGACAACACCGTCAAAAAGCGACGGGGCACGTCATCGCCCTTGGTCAAAATGTTGCCACGGCGAAAGATTCTGGGTTCGGCTGGTGTCTCTCGATCTTTCAGAATGACGGCGTAGCCAGGCGGTTGAGCGGGACCAATGACCCAGCGGTCCACGTCGCCCTGCAGCTTCCACAATTGAGTGCACGTGGCACTTTCGAAAAACGTCTCTGTATGAACGATCGGTTCGTCGGGCACTTCACATGGCGAATGTGCGCCGTACATGACCGATCGAATTTGCTCTGCCGCCTTATCATCTAACTGCACCGGAGCGGCTTCATTTGCCTTTGCAGCCGCCGCAAGTCGTTCTGTCCATTCTGCGTCCACCGCCGTAAACAGATCGCCGTAGCGGTCGACGACTTCCGCGAAACTCCGCGGTGGCGACTGGAACACGGCGGCAACTTTAGGATTAATTTCTTCAGCCGCAACCTTCTGAATCGAGTCAAAAACAGCGGGCGATTTTTCTGCGAAGTCCTCCGATGACAGTTGAGCAAACTGATGCCATGGCACGAAGATCGGATCGCGTTTGTGATTCGCATTCCGCAGATACGCTTCCCAGCGACGCACGAAGGCGGGCAGCAGGTCAGACGTCTGGAAAATCTGGTCGAACCCGTTTGGCGGATACTTGTGCAGTTCTGTTTGAGCGAACAGGTAGTCACGAATTCGGCTGCGGGCTCGGCGCGATGATTCTTCGCGGCTGGCCTGCATTTTGTCACGCAGCTTGGCCTCGCGTTTTTTCAGCTCGGCTTCGAACTCATCGTCACGATCCTTCGTATCCAGTCGCACCATGTCCTCTTCGCAACTATCGAAGACGCCGTACAACGAATAGTAGTCGGCGGTGGGGATCGGGTCGTACTTGTGATCATGACACCTCGCGCAACTCACCGTGAGCCCCAGTGTGCCGCGAGTTACGACGTCGATTCTGTCGTCGATGATGTCTCGGTTCACGCCCAAAAACCGTCGCCCGATAGTCAGAAAGCCCATTGCCGCGAGGTCGTCCGTTCGCTTGTCGGGAACCTGATCGGCCGCCAGTTGCAACATCAGAAAGCGATCGTACGGCATGTCTTCGTTCAATGCGTCGACCACCCAGTCTCGGTACCGCCACGCATGCACCCAAAAGCGTTCTTCCCGTGCGTACACGTAGCCCTTCGTGTCGGAATATCGAGCCACATCCAGCCAGTGCCGAGCCCACTGTTCGCCATACTGCGGCGACGCCAGATACTGTTCCACAAGTTTGCGGTAGGCATCGGGAGACTCGTCTGCCACATAAGCCTCGACCGCCGCTGATGTCGGGGGCAGACCAGTCAGGGTGTACGACAAGCGACGGATCAGCGTGCGACGGTCTGCTTCCGGCGACGGCGACAAGCCGCCCTGGCCAAGTTTGCGAAGGACGAAGGCATCAATAGGATTGAGCGAATCGACGGCGGCGAATTCCTTCGGTACGTCTGGCACCCGGGGATCAGCGACCGGTTGAAAAGCCCAATGTTCTTTCGCCCGCGATTCAGCCGACGATAGCAACCGAGCGTCAGCTGCGGGCCACGGCATGCCGATTTCCACCCACTTTCGCAGCGCTGCCACCTGAGCATCGCTAAGCGGTTCTTCGGGCGGCATCTCCAAACCGTCCGTCCGATTGACCGCCTTCAAAAGCAGACTTTCCACTTGACCAGCCACAGCGGCCGGGCCGGAATCGCCTCCCTTTAGCAACGCTGCTTTCGAATCAAGCCGCAGGCCGCCGTTCCGTTCTCCGGCGCCATGACACGCGAGACAGTGTTCCACCAGGATCGGCCGGATGTCGGTTTCGAAGAAGCGTTCGCCATCATCATCTGCCATCGCGGTCTGGTCGAATTTGGCGGCAAAGCACACAGTGATTATCAGCAGTATCGTGCTGCCGGGAACTCGGAGGCGGCCGCAAACCGCCCTGAACAAATCGGGTTGCAGTTGTTTTTGAATGGCGACACGTTGCATCTGCTACGGACCTCTCGGTTCGGCTGAGGTGTTGTGTCGCCGCTGAGGGAAGGAATGGGCTGCGGCGACGCAGGAAGGTACATCTTTTGTACTCGTTGACGTGCGGGAATGCCAGTTTCAAACGCTATCATGTATCATCGTCAAGCATCACGACGCCCCCTGGACCTTCAATAACTGCCGGACCAAACCATGGACGACCTCTTCAAGTCCAAACCTTTCGAAACGCTGTTGTCCACACTGCGCGATCTGCAGCTGGACGATTCGGTAGATTCGTGGCCCAGTGAGCAACTGGCCGCGATGACCAGGGCAGGAGTCATGGCGTGGGATGTGCCAGTTGAGGACGGCGGAGTCGACCTTGCGGCCGTCGATCAACTGGAGGGCCTACGACTACTGTCATCCGCGTGCCTGGTTTCCACATTCGTGCTGACTCAACGCAGTGCAGCGGTACGACGAATCGCGACGTCACCCAATTCTGCGGCGCGGCAGGAACTGCTACCTCGCTTGTTGTCCGGTGAGATCTTCGCAACGGTTGGCATTTCGCATCTGTCAACGTCCGGGCAGCACTTGCAAACGCCACTTGTTCAAGCAGAAGTCGCCAGCGACGGATACGTGCTAAACGGAACGGTGCCGTGGACCACCGGAGCCACCATGGCGGACAACCTCATCACAGGTGGCACACTTCCCGATGGACGGCAAATCCTGGTGGCATTGCCGACTGATCGAGAAGGCCTGGACGTCCAGTCGCCGGTAACTCTAATGGCGTTGAATGCTTCTCAAACCGGTGCCGCCAAGCTAACCAACGTCGCCGTCCAACCAAGCGACGTGCTGCACGGCCCGGTCGAAGGCGTCATGAAACAGGGAACCGGCGGCGGAGCAGGGTCCCTCGGCACCTCAGCACTGGCCATCGGCGCTACAGCGGGAGTTTTGCGAAACCTGAAGGCAGAAGCAGAACGCCGGCCGGATCTGCACGAATATCTCAGCCCACTGCAGGCAGATTGCGCCCAGCTCACCGACGACCTGCGACTGGCCGCAGCGGGCAACCACCCGGCCGGTGCGGCAGGGGCTGAGCAATTACGCAGACGGGCGAATTCACTGGTTCTGCGCTCGGCTCAAACATGGTTGGCGGCGACGAAAGGAGCGGGTTACGTCGCCGGGCATCCGGCCGAACGAGCGGTCCGAGAAAGCATGTTCTTTCTCGTCTGGTCGTGCCCTCAACCGGTCCTCGCGGCAAATCTGCGAGAGCTCGCCTGCGTCGCGGGGTGATTCTGAACCAGCCACGCGTTTTTTGTGTCCGAAGCCGCAGGCACAGTCGCCACCGAATGTGTTGAGGGCGGTTTTCGTGCAGATCCACTCATCAGAAGCCCGCCAACATCCGCCCGAAGCCCGCCGATGCTGGCATTTGCTCCAGTCACAAACGAAAAGCGAACGCATTCCGTCGATTTTCTCGGACCACGGCCCGCTCCGACGTAGAAAAATACAAATTTCTTTGTATGGTTCGTCGGACACGAAAGCCGATACAACCGGCTGAGTGAGTGCGTCGCCAGCCAGCTTTGAACGTCCTGCGTCATTTCGCCGGAATTCAACAGTGAAAAAGCAAGCACAACAAGCACCTGTAGCTCAACTGGATAGAGCACCGGACTACGAATCCGGAGGTTATAGGTTCGAATCCTATCAGGTGTACTTGGTTCTAAAGTAATTCGATCAAAGCTTTGAGCTTACGAAGCTCCTCAACAACCAGTTGAGGAGCTTTTTTTATTTCCCAGCATCGTTCCCGTGCTTATGCGGCAAGACGGTTGGAGACTTTCCGCTTTCGCCGATTTTCGCTGGCCGCGTCCTAAGCTGAATGCCGGTGGGCAGCGCCGCGATTCGCCAGAGTTCAATCTGCGAACGGCGTGCCGTTTAGCAGTTTGAGCACTGCCCACAAATTCACCGCCCAGTGCCAATCCGCTGCCATGGGTCGTTTGATGCACGCGGGGTATTGATCGCCATTCAAGAGTCGCTACCGGGCTGAACGTATATGAGTGCTCAACCTCTGCAGGCATCTGGTGAACAGTGTTGGTTGAAGCGGGCAGTTGATAATCGAGGGGATCCAACCTCGGCACAGGAATGCGGGACGACGACGGGCCAGTGCAGTTCAAGTGATAGTCACTCGAATGGCGGTTGCTGTCGCAAGGCCGCTTTGAAGCCAACACACTTGCATTCCCCTGTTCAATGGTTCAGATTGGTGACCACGGTTTCGTTGTGTGAACTTTCAACTTAAGAACTCGCTGGGGATGCGTTCGTGCTTGCCATTTCCTGTTTCAATCCCGAACGCAGTTCCCGATCGCTCGCCAACTGCCAGGGCGTGCAGCGTCGGACCATGTTGCGAGCCGGTGCGCTAGGCGCATTTGGGTTGTCGATGCCGAGTGTGCAACGCCTTCATGCCGAAGCCGGAACGCCGGACAATGGCAAGTCGGTGATTCTGCTGTGGCTGGATGGCGGGCCCAGCCAACTGGAAACCTATGATCCCAAGCCCGATGCTCCGAGCGAATATCGAGGCCCGTGGGGCGACCTGCAGACGAACGTTCCCGGCATCAACTTTTCTTCAATGTTGCCGCTGCACGCGAAGCACGCCGACAAAATGTGCGTGCTGCGTTCTGTCCACCACGACACCGGAGATCACTTCGCCGCTGGCCACTGGATGCTGACAGGACGATTCGGAGCAACGGCAGCAAACAAGCAGTCAACATCGCCATCGGTTGGTTCGTGTGTCGCAAAACTAAAACCAGCGACTCAACCGGGAATGCCGAATTACGTGGGGCTGCCCGCGGCGCACGCAATCTACAGATATCCGGGCTACATGGGCTCAGCGTATCTGGGACCTGGCTACGACCCGTTTCAGGTCAACATGAAGCAGAAGTACATGTCGGCCGTTTACAAAGCGCCGATTCAGAATCCACCGTTTCTGGAAAGTATGTCCGGCGAAGCATCGCGTTCGAATACGCGTATGAGTCTACTCAAATCGCTGGACGGGATTGATCGCGCAATCGATCAGTCCGGGATGATGGCATCGATGGATGGCTTTCAACAAAAAGCCGTTGACATGTTATTAAAAGGATCAGCTCGCAAGGCGTTTGACATTGATCAGGAATCCGCCGCGACTCGAGATCGCTACGGTCGCGGACCATGGGGACACTACACGTTGATGGCTCGACGAATGGTGGAATCAGGCGTCCGATTCGTCACCGTCGATATGCCTCACTGGGATACTCATTCCCGCATCAAGGTCGGGATGGAAACTCGTTTGCCGTATCTGGACATGGCAGTCGATGGCCTGATGACAGATTTGGCAGAACGCAATCTGCTGGATGACGTGCTGGTTGTGATCATGGGAGAATTCGGGCGCACTCCACGGCTGAACTCAGGCCAGGCCGGTATTCCGATTCCTGGTCGAGATCACTGGGGCAGTGCGATGAGCGTCGTCATGGCGGGCGGTGGTTTGCGAATGGGGCAGGCGGTCGGAGCAACCAGCAGCAAAGCCGAACATCCCATCAGCAGTCCTCAACGCCCCGACGATGTGCTGGCCACGATTTACCACGTGCTGGGTATCGATTACCGCCACATTAGCTTCAACGACTATTCCGGCCGTCCGGTTCCCATGCTGGACAACGGCACTCCAATTGCCGAAGTCATTTGATCAGGTGACGGCCGGAAAGACTGCCCAAAAGCAGAATCATTTCGCTATGGTCTGCCGCCATCATCCCGCAGCCTAATGCTCCGAATTCCTCAATTGCTCCCACCTTCCATTTGTACACGAACCACAAACAATGAAACGCCTGAATTCGCCTTGTCAGTTCGGACTGCTACTTGCACTGGCACTCGGTGCCTTACCTTATCTTCTAACCGGTGAACTCGCGGCCGCTGATCCGCCGAAGCACGTACTGCGGGCGGGTGCGTATGCGATGGATATTACGCCCACGAAATTTCCTGTAAGTTCGTCCGGGAGCATGACGCACCGGACAGCGGACAAAGCTCACGATCCGCTGCACGCTCGCTGTCTTGTGCTGGATAACGGTGACACGAAGATCGCACTGGTCACTTGCGACAGTTGCATGATTCCGCGCGAAATTTACGACGCCGCGAAGCAACTGGCCTCGAAATCGACCGGCATTCCCACCGACCACATCCTGTGTTCCGCCACGCACACTCACACGGCTGTCTCGGCGGCACCGACGTTCCAAAGCCTCGTCCAGGAAGACTACCTCGACTTTCTCACCCAGCGAATTGCCGACAGCATTGTGAAAGCCCACTCGCAACTGGAACCGGCGAAAGTCGGCTGGGCAATCGGAAACAACCCGAAACAGGTATTCAATCGCCGCTGGTTTCTGCGTTCCGGAACACCAATTGTAGATCCCTTCGGCAACGGCACAGATACGGTCAGGATGAACCCGCCGCCGAACAGCAAGATGTTGCTGCAGCCGTCGGGCCCGGTCGACCCGGAAATCCCAATCCTCGCTGTTCAGGCAGTCGGCGGTCGCCCAATCGCATTGTGGGCGAACTACTCACTTCACTACGTTGGTGGTGTGCCATCGAAGTCGTTGTCGGCGGATTACTTTGGTGAGTTCGCCCGACAGTTCGCGAAACTGATCGATGCGGACAAATCCAAACCCGCCTTCGTCGCCGCGATGACCAATGGGACGAGCGGTAATATCAACAACACCAATTTTTTTGAAGGACGAATTCGTCACCCACCCTTCGAACAGATTCGGCGAGTGGCCGAAGACGTAGCCGCCTCAGCACATGTGGCGTATCAGCGAATCGAATACCAGGACTGGGTCCCATTGAAAATGCGCGAGACCGAGATCGAACTTGGCGTTCGCCGACCAGACGAGGCGGAATTGGCTCGCGCTACAATGCTGATTAAGGAAGCCGGACCAGGCCCCTGGACGGACCGAAGTTTGATCTATGCCAACGAGACGATGGATATGGCGAAATACCCTGCCACAGTTCAAATGAAGCTGCAGGCGATTCGCATTGGTGAACTCGGAATCGTCAGTAGTCCGTGCGAAACGTTTGTCGAAACCGGATTGGCGATCAAGAAGCTGAGTCCATTGAAGCCGACCTTCACCATTGAGTTGGCCAACGGTTACAACGGCTACCTGCCAACAGTCGAGCACCACGCATTGGGCGGCTATGAAACGTGGCGAGCCAAATCGAGTTATCTGGAGGTCGACGCTGAGCCGAAGATACGCGAAACATTGCTAAAACTACTTGATGAGGTGGCAAAATAACCATGACGACACATTCATTAAGCCGCCGAGAACTGCTCCGCAATGCGGCGTTGATTGGTGCTGGAGTTTGCGTTTCCGGGAACACGGCGACGGCACTCAGTACCTCCCCAAACGAGAAACTGAACATCGCCTGCGTTGGACTCGGAAACCAGGGGAAAGCCAATCTGGGGCTGGTGAAGAGCCAGAACATCGTTGCACTGTGCGACGTTGACGATGATCGAACGGCAATGTTTGGCCCCAGGTTCCCCAAGGCCAGACGGTTTGCCGATTTCCGCCTGATGCTCGACAAAATGAGCAAGGAAATCGACGCGGTCGTTGTCACCACGCCCAACCATTCTCACGCGACGATCGCGATCGCGGCGATGAAATCCGGCATACACTGTTACTGCGAAAAGCCGCTTGCACATTCGATTCACGAAGTGCGCGAGATGCAGCGGGTTGCAACAGAGCAGAACGTTGTCAGCCAGATGGGAACGCAAAATCACGCGGGGACGAACTATCGCCGCGTCGTTGAACTGGTGCAGTCCGGTGCGATCGGCCCGGTAAGGAAAGTTCACATTTGGTTCGGCCGTCCCGGCGGCTGGAGACGGTACAAGCATCTGGTTGATCGGCCAACTGAAAAGACTGCTGTCCCTGAAAACCTTAACTGGGATCTGTGGGTCGGTCCGGCGGGGATGCAGAACTTCCATCCGGTTTATCATCCACACGACTGGCATTATTGGTGGGATTTCGGAAACGGAACGCTCGGCAACATGGCCTGTCATTATCTGGATCTGGTTTATTGGTCGCTCAATCTATCGCACCCGACCGCCGTCGAAACGGTGGGGCCCGCCGTTCATCCGGATTCGACGCCGTTCTGGCTTGAATGCCATTGGGAGTTCCCCAAACGACAGGCAATGCCGCCGGTCGAAATTGTCTGGCACCACGGGCGCGGCTGTCCAAAGCAGGTCACGGATCTCGGCGTCCCCGCAGCAGACGTTGGCGTTTTGTTTGTCGGCGACGACGGCATGCTGATGGCGGACTACAACAAACGCACACTGTTGCCGGAAGAACGCTTCAGCGAATTCAAGCCACCGGAACCCGCGATCGCCGAATCAATCGGTTGCCACCGTCGTGAATGGTTCGAAGCGTGCAAAGGAAACGGTCATGCGTTGTGCCACTTCGACTACGCCGGGCCGCTGACGGAAACCGTTCTCTTAGGAAACATCGCTTACCGAATTGGAGGCCGAATCGAGTGGGATTCCAAACGAATGATGGCAACCAACACAAAGCAGGTCGACCGCTATCTGAGCCGCGAGTACCGCAAAGGTTGGACACTATGATAACACTCACAACACGACTTCTCCTAAGCCTTGTGCTTGCCTTGCTCTTGATTCCAACGGCACATGCCGCCGACGAGGTCACTCTGGAAGTGTCGGCAGGCGATAGCGCTTACGAGAATGTCGTTGTGGAAGCCGCGTTGCCAGCGGCACTGGCGAATGAAAATCATTTTGAGCTCACGCAAATTGATACGGGCAAAAGCGTTTCTGTTCAGGTCGACCGTCATAGCGGTGAACCGAAACTCGTTTGGATCATGCGAGGCAAACTGGATGCAAACACAGTTCGCCGATATCACCTGACGGCCGCCGGTAAACCTTCACAGCCGAAGCAGGTTTCCGTCACCAAAGACGGGAAGCATCTGCTGGTGAAGGTCGGTGACAAGCCAGTGTTTCGCTACAACCATGCCACCGTACCGTCACGTGATGCAAAGCATCCCTACTACGCTCGCAGCGGCTATATTCACCCGCTGTACAATCCCTCCGGACAGATCGTCACAGACGATTTCAATCCTGATCACGCGCACCAGCACGGGATCATGCTGGCGTGGAGAAAGATGACCTTTGATGGTCGGGAGACTAACGGCTGGGACCAACAGGCCGAGTTAGGGAAAGTAGAACACGCACAGCTGGAAGCATTCGGCGGCGGCCCGGTGTTTGGCTATTTCAAGGCTCGGTTGCGTCACGTAGACATGACCGCCCCCGATGGACCGACGCCCGTGCTCGACGAAACATGGGCCGTACGCGTATACGCCTTCGACGACGCTTTTAAGTTCGACATTACGTCAACGCAAACTTGTGCCTCCGCACAGCCAGTTTCGATCAACAAGATCCACTACGGAGGAATGACGATTCGCGGACACGCCGACTGGCATGAACACGGCAACTTTGATTACCTAACCAGTGAAGGCAAATCAAAGGCGGACGGAAACCAGACACGCCCTCGCTGGGCTGATCTCTTCGGCCCACTTGCCGGTCAAACAACCGGGACGCTGATCATGGATCACAAAGATAACTTCCGATTTCCTCAGCCCGTTCGTCTACATCCGACGATGCCCTATTTCTGTTTCACACCGGCGTCGCTTGAATCATTCACAATCGAACCAGGCACGCCGTACATCTCACGCTACAGGTTCTACGTCCACGATGGAGAACTCAGCGCGCCGACGGCCGACCGACTGTGGCACCAGTATTCGCAATCGCCCAAAGTTCAGGTCGCGAAGTCCGGCCTGTGACGCTCAAATTCGTGTCGCAACGCACCTTCCCCAAAGCTGATCGTCTGGGAATCACGATAGAAACTCAGCGCTCAGTCCCGCCAATCTGCGTTTAGGAATCAATCATGCATCGTCTCTGTCATCTTGTCGCGTTGGCCTGGACGCTTTCATTTACGGCCGTCGTTTTCGCTGACGAAAAGTCGGCCGATCTGCAGATCGTTTCAATCTCCAAAGAGACGCTGTGGAGTAATCGCAGCGGAGAGGGCAAGACGTGGTTCCATCCGCGAGCGTGTGTCCTGCCGCGCGGGGACGGGCAGAATGTGGTGCTGATGAATCTGCAGGAGATCGGTGGATCAGACTACTTTGGTCCCGTTCACTGGTCAGAATCTCACGACCTGGGCAAGACGTGGAGTGACCCACAACCGATCGCTGCGTTTGGCAGAGACCCGGTCGCGGGACGGGATGATAGTCTGACGGCCGGCGTTTGCGATGTGACGCCTCAGTATCATCCACAAACTGAATCCGTAATCGCGATGGGGCACGTGGTGTTCTACAAGGGAGCCTACTTTGCCCGAAAAGAACAGCTCGCCCGCTACCCCGTCTATTCAATTCGCAGCAAAGACGGAACATGGTCAGAACGAAAGATTTTGGAATGGGATGACCCTCGTGGCGCTCACATCTACACCAACAACTGCGGACAACGCGTGGTCCTTCCGGACGGAACGGTGCAGATGTCGTTCACGTTCGGGCCAGAAGAAACCAACCGCATGGTGGCCGGAGTCCGCGCAGGATTCGATGGCAGCGAAATGCGGATTCAGGATGTCGGCCCGCCGATCCACAATGCCAAAGGCCGCGGTCTGCTGGAACCCAGCGTGACGCAATTCGACGGCAAATTTTGGATGACGATGCGTGCCGAAGACGATCGTGGCTACGTGAGTGTTAGTGACGATGGACTGAACTGGGGTGAAAAAAAGCCGTGGACCTGGCAGGACGGAACACCGCTGGATATGTCGAGTACTCAACAACACTGGCTGACTCACAGCGACGGCCTGTTTCTGGTTTACACTCGCAAAGATAAATCCAATGCGAACGTCATTCGCTGGCGGTCGCCACTATGGGTCGCAAAAGTCGATCCGAAAACACGTCAGCTGATCAAGGAAACCGAAAAGATTGTGCTACCAGTTGTAGGCGACGGCGTGAACGATCCTGACAAGGTCGCGTTGATGGGAAACTTCAACGTGACCAACGTCAGCCCGGAAGAATCGTGGGTAACGGTCGGAGAATGGATGCCTCGCAACGGCTACAAAGGCGACGTCCTGCTGGCCAGAATTCGCTGGTCGCGTGCCAATAAATTGCCTCTGTGGTAACCCAGCGTCTCGCATGGCGCATTCGTTGAATTGTCAGCCGGACTGAATGCAACCACTGCGCGAGACGATTGGTCAGGATAAGACTAATTGCGCTCACTCGGCAGCCAAGTGTTTTACAAACCAGTCCACCATCGCTTCGGTTGCCTTCTGCGCATCTTCGCCGCCGAACCCGTGACCAGCTTCCGGAAACTCAATCAGCTTGCTGGTCACCTTAGCTTCCTCAAAAGCCTTTTGAATATTGCGGCTGTGAAAGATTGGCACAAGATCATCTTTCGCACCGGCCAGCAGCAGCGTTGGGGCGTCGTCCGACGTGACGTGCAGCAGCGGAGAATCCGGCTCAGCCGTTTTCTGATCAATGTCCAACGCTGGAAAACGTTCGTAAGCCGGAAGGCGATCCGGAGCATCCTTCGCCGCAACTCGCAGGTCCGTCGGAGCCACATAGGCGACCACAGCCTGGACTCGATCACTGACTTTCAGCACGGGGTCTTTCGCTTTGGGGTCCCCGTCGTCTGACGCCGTTCCGAGCATCAAAGACAAGTGGCCGCCTGCACTCATACCAAACACGCCGATGCGATCGGGATCAATTTTAAATCGTTCCGCATTCAGGCGAATGAACCGCACACTGCGGCGGACATCTGCGACAGCTTCTGAAATCGAAAATTTTGGACTGCTGCCGTGACGAACGGCAAATACGGTGAACCCTTTGTCCGTCAGCGGTTTCATCCTGTGCTGCAACTGTTCCGGAGGCGACCAACGGGAGTACCACCCACCGCTCACCATAAACAACACCGCTGCACCGTTGGCTTCTTCGGTCGGCGCAAACACATCAAACGTGGTGGCCAGACCGAATTTGTGACCGTAGACGACATCCGGAACGATACGAATGTCTTCAGCCGCGACCTGGGAAGTCGGGAACAACGACAAGCCAATGATTGCCAAAGCCAGCGAACGCAGCATGATACTATCCCTTCGGGTTTAGATGGTGGGTAACCGTCAATCGACAACTTTGTCTGGCGTCAGATTATACAGTGGCCGGTAAGCTATGCATCTCACGATGCCGCCGGGCTGACGATTTAACGCAACAGCGAGCGACAGTTGCGCCCAAGCGAGAACCGCGAATTCCTTCACACACGAGCCTCCGGATTGATACCCAGCAACTGAGCAATCTACGACTGGTGGCGTCGCCCGTTCAATCAGCTGCCCACCAAACACCTTGCGCCAGTTCGTTGAGCCACGGTGAAGGTATCTTTTTCAGGCGTCGACGCGGATGCCTTTGTGTAGATACCCTTTGGAAGTTGCCGCAAAACCAGCCGCCAGCAGTGGCGCCGATAATGGTGAAGCCGACGGAGATTTGCCGTCGATCTTAGTCAGCAACAACGACTTTCCGGGCTTCGCAATATCAGCGACAGCTTTGGCCAGGAATTCAGCATCGGCTTCGCGCTGAGAGTCGTCGATCGTGCAGAACGAAATCAACTGCCCGCGCGTGCGACTCAGATACCCGATCAGCCGTCCGTCCAGCACAATGACTTTTGCTCCGGCCACTCGCTGAGGACGCGATGATTCGGACGTTTCGGGCCACGACAAAGCGTTGCCCCATGGGCTGGCCGGGTCGGTCGCCGCCAACACGACCGACTTTGGATCGCCTTCCTTTGATCGATACGAACGCAGTTGATCTTCGGCTCCTGGCGACGCGAACTGAGCGGCCCCTAAACCGGCGACGAAGTATCCGCGACGCACTTTGCCCGCTTCTTCCATCGCCTTCAAGACGGGATACAAACCGGCAAATCCGCCCGCCACTTCTTCGCGAGCCAACATTTCTTTCGTGAGCACACCGTGCCGTTCCACTAACTGAGCGGCGATCGCCATTTGACGTTCGGTCGTCGTCGGTGCTGGCGTCTCTGAAGGTTGCGGTGACAATTCGACCGTTGGCAGCAGCGTCCAACGCCCTTCTGAACCTTGTAGCCGATTTTGCCGTCGTGACCGGAAACCACGCATGTGTCGTCGTTCGCTGCGTTTATTGCCGGACGCGGAAGCTCGCAACGAACGCAGCGGCGTGAGCGTGTCGTTTGTCAGTTCACCAGCCCACACCATCTGCCACAGAACCTGCAACAGATCATTCGGGAACTCGCGAACAGCTTCAGTAATCTGCTCAAAAAACAATCCGCCCCGATCTCGCAACAACACTCGAATGCTCTCAGCAGTGTCGCCCTCAACGGTCTGCGAAAACGGGGCGAGCGTTCTGTAATGATCCACCAGAAACAGCCCGATCCGGCCATCGCTGCTGCCTGTGCTGTCGAAGCCTCGCCAAATAATTTCGCGTTGAACGCATAGTTCATCAAGGTCCGCCGTGCGAAACCCCTGCACTCTCGCGGGCAGAATTTCGTTTTCCAAAGTCGATGCTGGTAGTGGTGCTCCCTGCAGTTGTTCGACCACATCCAGCAGCCCATCCAGACCGCGTCTTGGCCTGGTGATGCCGTGCCAGTCCGGTAGAAAACGAGCCAATGCATCTGGTTCAACCGGCTCCACCTCTTTGCGAAGCGCGGCAAGGCTGCGGCGTTTCAACATCCGCAGCACGTTCGAGTCACACCATTCCTGCCCGCTGCGACCGGGCCGAAATTCGCCCTCAACAATGCGCTCACGTTCGACCAACTGAGTCAACGCTGACAGCACCGGAGCAACCCCCAATCCCAGCCGCTGCGCCACTTCCGCGGCCGAAAACGGCGCGTGCGTGCGAGCGTACTGTGACACCAGATCGGTGAGCGCTTCCTGAACCGGTTCCAGAAAGGCATCAGCCAGACCAGAAGGAGGCATGATGCCCAACGCATCACGCAAGCGACCCGCGTCTTCAGCTGCGGCGAAACGATTTGCGTCGGCTGATGCGGCCGAAAACTCAAACGCCCTTCGGTGCTTCAACAGCTGATTGAGCCATTCGTTCACATGCCCCGCCGCCATGTCTTCTTCGGTGCAACGCTGCCCGATTTCGTCCAACGACAACGCGCCCAAGTCCAGCAGCAATCCATGAAGGTCATCCGCATGCCGCAACTTCCAGCCATTCAGTCGCTGCAACTCCGCTTCAACGTCCGCCACAATTTCCGGGTCGAACAATTCGCGAAAGTCGATCGTCCCCAGTAGTTCGCGCAACTGGCTGTGATCCAACGCCAGTGTTTGAGCTCGCCGTTCAGCCAGCGGAGCGTCGCCGTCATAAATGAAGTTGCCGACGTAGTTAAAAAGCACCGCTCCGGCAAACGGCGACGGGTGCTCACTGCGAACAGACTGAACTCGCACAGCCCGCGACTTCACGTCACGCAGCAGCGAAATAAAGCCGGGCATATCGAAAACGTCTCTAAGACATTCGCGATACGTTTCCATCAGAATTGGAAAGTTGCGAAACCGTGACGCAACTTTCAGAAGATCGTTCGCCTTGCGTCGCTGCAGCCACAACGGAGTCCGTCGGTTGGGACTGCGGCGCGGCAACAACAGCGACCGCGCCGCATTTTCACGGAACTTGGCGGCAAACATCGCCGTGCCGCCGATTTCACGAACCAGTTCCTCTTCGACGTCGTCCGGTTCCGGAAAGAACACATCCGCCGACGGTACATCGCATGCTTCCGGAATACGAAACACGATCCCGTCGTCCGTCCACATCAGGTCGACTTCGTCCTGAGTTTCATTCCGCAACCGCGCCGCCACCAGCATCGCCCACGGCGCGTGAACACGAGCACCATACGGCGACAGAATCACGATTCGCCAGTCACCGACTTCGTCCAGAAAACTTTCGATCACAATCGTACGGTCCGACGGAATTTCGCCGATGGCCTCCACCTGCTCCTGCAAATATTCCAGCAGCGATACGGCCGCCGAATCCTGCAAGCCATGTTCGCTGGTGAGTCGAGCGGTTGCATCTTTCGGCGATTCTGCCAGCAATTCGCGAGACAACTGACCGATCGCACGGCCAAACTCCAACGGTCGCCCCGGTCCGTCGCCTCGCCAAAAAGGCATACGCCCGGGTTCGCCCGGCGCAGGGACCACCATGACTCGATCGCGAGTAATATCCATCACACGCCACGACGAAGCCCCCAGCAGAAACACATCGCCGGGGCGACATTCGAAAACCATCTCTTCATCCAGCTCGCCAACCCGCCCGCCCGATTCGCCGTCGTTGCCGACAAGGAACACGCCATACAAACCGCGATCGGGAATTGTACCGCCATTTAAAATCGCCAGGCGTTGAGCCCCCTTGCGCGGCGAGATCATTCCGGTGATGCGGTCCCAGTTGATACGCGGTCGCAGTTCGGAGAATTCGTCTGACGGATAGCGGCCCGACAACAAATCCAGAATGCTGACGAACGATGAATGCGGCAGTTCAAAGAACGGCGCGGCCGATCGCAGCGTTGCGAACACTTCGTCCACGTGAATCGCTTCGCGGCAGGTCATGGCGACAATCTGCTGAGCCAACACGTCCAGCGGATTTCGCGGATACTTCGTTTCTTCGACCCAGCCATCCAGCATCGCTCCCGTCGCCGCGCTGCAGGCCACAAGGTCGCCTCGGTATTTAGGAAAGATGATCCCCGTCGACACCGCGCCGACCTGATGGCCCGCTCGACCGATTCGCTGCGTGCCCGACGCAATCGATGGAGGAGCTTCAATCTGGATGACCAAATCGACGGCTCCCATATCGATGCCAAGTTCCATCGACGACGTCGCCACCATCGCCGGCAACGTGCCGCGTTTAAGGCGGTCCTCAATTTCAGCTCGAATGTCTTTCGCAATGGACCCGTGGTGAGCCAACGCGATTTCCTCTTCGGCGATCTCGTTAATCGCTGACGCCAATCGTTCGGCCAATCGTCGACTGTTCACAAAGATCATCGTCGATCGGTTTTGCCGAATGAGTTCGACCAATCGCGGATGAATGGATGGCCAAACAGAGGGAACCGCCGGTTCAGACGACGCCGGACCGATCAGAATGCCGTCTTCGTCCGGCGGCACGGCAATCGGTTGAAGGTCCTCCGCCGGAGTTTCAATCGTCAGCGAGAAGCGGCGTTTCTCTGACGCGTCGATAATGTTGACAGGGCGCGGTTTCACTGCCACACCGGGATCAGCAGTCGCCTCACCACCGCCCAGTAGTCTCGCGATTTCCTCCAGCGGACGCTGCGTCGCCGACAACCCGATCCGCTGAAGTGGGCCGCAGGTCTCGACTGCCTTCCGACGCAACCGCTCAAGGCGTTCCAGAGTCGAAAACAGATGAGTACCGCGCTTGGTGCCCGCCATGGCGTGGATCTCATCGATAATGACGGTCTGGACATTTGCCAGCACGGCGTCCGCTTTCGACGTCAGCATCAGGTACAGCGACTCGGGCGTCGTGATCAGAATGTCGGGCGGATTCCTGACGATCGCAGCCCGCTCACGCTGAGTCGTGTCGCCGGATCGCACGGCGACGGTTGGAAGATGATGAGCCACCTCATGCCGTTCAGCATAGGCCCGCAAGCCAGCCAGGGGAGCTCGCAAATTGCGGTCAATGTCCACACCCAGCGCCTTCAACGGCGAAAGGTAAAGAACCTGAACGCCGCGCGGCGCGGCTTCAGTTGTCGATTCGACCGCATCAAAAAACAGCCGATCGATCGCTGCCAGAAATGCGGCCAGCGTCTTTCCGGAGCCCGTGGGAGCCAGCAACAGCGTGTTTTCGCCGTCCGCAATCGACGGCCACGCTTCGTTCTGAACGCGCGTTGGCTCAGAAAACGCCTGGCGGAACCAGTCCTGAGTGCAGGAGTGGAATCGGCCGAGCGAAGATGGGGCAGAAGCAGTTGACATGCTCCTGTTTTAGCGAGCGAACCCTTCGTGGCAAGTCCGTTCCCAGCGCAAGCGACCGCAGAGGCTCCACCGGAGCAAACGAACAACCTGCAGCCATCAACCGGCATAGCCATGGAAAGTCACAAAGTGTGGCCCGAGTCTTCGACTCGTGAACAGTCACCGCAAACGCGTAGTTGCCGAGTCGGAGACTCGGGCCACACTATTCGAACACGTTGTAGTAGGCGATGTCGTCCATTTTGACACCCGCGTTGCCGGGGTTGTCACGGATGTAGTTCATCAAGTACCAAAACTGGGCTTCAGATCGAATTAAGTGATCAAACGGTTCGGCCTGCCAGAATGCTCCCGCGCGATTCGACAGCCGATTGATCCTTGTCGCCGAAAAACGCAACCAGCTTTCCGATTGCCTGGAGAGCGAAAATCCACGGCGGAATTGAGCAATCAAATGCACGTGATTGGGCATCACAATGAAACTCGCCAGGTCGTACCGATCACCATCGAAGTGGCGAAGTGCATCGGCCACGATCTTCGCACACTCCGTCCGCTTCAAGACACATTCCCCATGACATTCATCGAGGCGTTCCTGCCAACCACGATCGCGAACCTTCGAGTACTCATTTCGCAAACGCATGGGCAGAGCGTTTGCTTCGGGAAGACGTTCAGAGTCACACTGAATGCCATTTTCCTTCAGCCAACGTTTGATGTCGGCATGCCAGCCCGATACGACATCGCGTGGCATCGAATCAATGGTGCGAAAGGTGATGAAGATCGCCACACCTGCCTGAAACCAGCGCGGCAAATCCCGCTGCCGAACCTCCAGATCCGCATCCCTGTCAAACGCACCAAACTTTCGCGGCTCAGGCATCGTTAAGCTTTCTGAAAAGCGCGGCACGAGTCTCCGACTCGTGAACTTGAGCAGTTACAACAACCCGCACGACACAAAACAATCCTACCATCAAGAATTATCCGCTGCCCGACAAGTCCCCGACTCGAAGCGTCACGCCACAGTGTGGCACGAGTCTCCGACTCGTAAACTCGAGCAGTTACAACAACCCGCACTATACAAGACAACCCCACCATCAAGAATTATCCGCTGCCCGACAAGTCCCCGACTCGGAGCGTCACGCCACAGTGTGGCACGAGTCTCCGACTCGTGAACTTGAGCAGTTACAACAACCCGCACGACACAAAACAACCCTACCATCAAGAATCAACCACAACTTGACAAGCCCCCGACTCGGAGCGTCGGGCCACAATGTGCCACGACTCTTCGAGTCGTGCAAGCCGTCTCCGGCAACTCCCGCTATTCACTCCGACGCCTTCGGCATCCTCATCTGCACAAGCAACACATGCGGCGAGCCTTTAGCTGTCGACGTCCCAGCGAGCCAGTAATTGTTGACGGACAGCAATCTGCCACAGCGTGAAGCGTGCCTCATTTGTCCGCCCCGGTGGACGGTGCATCGCTTTTCTCCGCTACCTCCGGCCAAAGGTCATCGATCCACCATCGTCCTTTGAACTTTCTGAGTTCCATGCGGCTGTTGTCACTGGACTTGATCGACCAGGTGCCGTTGGTATCTGATTTGATCTTGTAATCATTCCGTACCTTTTCGGTCAGTTGTCCGTCGTCAACATCGTCACTAAGGTGCGAAAACTCGAGCACAAACTGACGTGGGTTTTTCAGCAGGGAAGGTGCGGTGGCCGCGAGCATCAGTTCGTTTTGAGTGGGTTCGCGTGACTCTCCGCCTGTCACCTCTTCGCGAATGCTACCGGCGGCCTGGTACAGTGCTGCCTTCGCGATGGTAGATGGGGCCTCAATCATCGAACGTTTCAACAGTGCGTCAAGCCGTTCTGCTCGCTCGCGCTGCTGGGCGATTTGTTTTCGCTGGTAGGCTCCCTTCGGATTTGGGTCAAGCCTCCGATACATCTGCTGCAACCCCGTTGCTGTGAGCAGATAGCTTGCCGCGAACTGCTCAATCACGCTATCCGAATAACAGTCCAAGCACCCTGTGACGTCATCGCGAAACTGACAGTCAGCGTAGTAGGCCATTAGCGCTTCAGGCGATTCGAAGTGGTGCGATAAAAGCTCTTCGTCATTAATGTTTGAGGTAGCACGGAAAGCATCCGTGTCAATTGGGATGCCGTCAAGGTAAGGTGCCAGTATGGGGAGTGCTGAGGATTCATTTGACGCTGCTTCTTCATCCGACATCAACTTAGACAACGTCACAACCATCATTGGTGTCCCGTGACGTTTGGCTTTGTCGAGTGGGTCATGTTGGGTGTGCAGTAGGATCTGCATTGCAGAAACGGGGCTTCGCGAATCGTGCGGGAAATTGATAACCTTGGTGACTACATTGCCTGACTGACAGTGCTTCAGATCCGCATCTGTCAGCAGCACTGGAATCGTATTGTGTTGCACCCACCCGGCGGCTGCTGCGTTTGCCTGGGGCTCAAAATGCGCGACGATTCGACCGTACTCTGGATGTTTCAGCGATACACTCACACCATCCGGGTGGCTTTCTGAGTCTATAATTAGTCGACAAGTATTATCCAGGGTGCCATTGCTTTCGTAGACGAACTTAGTATTCGTCGGCCCCGAAATCTCAACTTGCACGAATCTGGCGCCTTTGCGATCTAGCTCTTGGGACACCCCTTTTTCCAACGGTTCGTCGTGCGCACCCGCAATCTCAATCTCAAACTTGCCCGTGCGTATTGAGCTGCGATCCAGATCGCTGACCTCGTATTGCAGGAACACCTTCTGTTTTGGTTTGACGATGAGGTGCGTTTCCGTTCCCAGGACGTCGCGAAAATTGAGTTCCTGAGCCGGTGCGATCTCACTCAGACGCAGTGGTTGGCCCTGCTTGCGTGTCGGCGTTTCTCCGATTGTTGTTTGCACTGCACCACCCACCGTCATGTGCCGCGGGTCGACAACTTCCAATTCGTTCCCTTCCGCATCTTTGGCAATGAGCTTCTGATGCGAGAACACGTTGGACAGCGTCGCGTCGATCTGCTTTCCGGAAATACTGCGGTACAGGAACTCCGTTTTGATTGACTGCCCTATTTGGTAAACACGTTGTCCGGGAATCAAGCGGATTCCCGCCTGCAATCCGTCGTCGTTGGGTTTTCCCCAATGGATCATCGAATCATGTACCGAACTGACCGACACAAACTGTTCTCGGATTGGAAACGCGTACCCCGCCTCAGGATTAGCCAATTGAGCCATCGCCAAACGTACGGACCAAATTCGGAACGTGTCGCCGCCACGACTTCCAAAACTGCTAATTACCTCAAACCTGGCGTCCACGGACATTTGGTGCGTCTGTGCGATGCGTTGCAACCTTGCGAACGTTCCATTGTCAACCGCTGCCTCGTTGCGCTGCGACTTCCAATGCACAATCGCCGCCAGGACTTCGTTCTTCGTCAATGGCGGCTGACGTTTTCCGTTGATCGAATGATGCATCGCGTTGAATTCGGCAATCGCAGCAGCCAGCGGCATCGACGTTTCATCAGAATTCGCCACCATCGGTGTCTTGAACGCCGCCGGTGGTTCGAGAAAACGCTCACGGATGACGACCTTGCTGTCGGATTTCCGGCTGACGAGCTGCACGCGATAAACACTTACTAGTCCACCATCTTCTGTCGCCTGAAAAAAACCGCCTCCTTCGACCGCCCACTGCTCCGGCAACTGGCGTCCAATCCCAACATCGGTCAACAATTTGCGAGTCTCGATTGTCAGATCGTTTTTGGTTTGCAGCTTCCACAGACAGCAGCAAAGCACTTCTTCGACCGTGAGTGGCAGCTGAGGATAGTCGCTCTCGAAAGACTGCATCGAGCGATTGAACTCGTCAACGATATCTGAGATCGAACGGGAACCATCCGGCTGATCCGGGATGCGGTCAAGGTAGGGAGGCAGCTTGGGTTCGGATCCGGCGAAATATGGGCCAGTGGACGAGGACGAGACTTTCTGCGGAACAACGGGATTGGCGGAGCCAGGCGTTTCGGACACCGCATTCGTATTGGTCTCCGGCAGCGAAAGCGTTACGACCAAAAGTGGTATCCCGTGATCCTTAGCTAATTCGAGCGGGTTAACGCCTGGATCGAGTCTCGTTGAAACCACGACGTTTGGTCCAAACATCGCTTCCAGGGAATTCTCCGGTAGATAAATCACCTTGGTCACCGCGTTGCCTGAGTGGCAGTGTTCGAGATCTTCACTTGTGAGCCGCACGATAATGGAGTGGTGTTGCAGCCACTCTGTTTGTGTAACATCCGTCTTAGGCTCCAAATGGGCGATCATCCGACCGTACTTTGGATGGTTCAGCCACACGCTGAGACCGTCCGGGTAACTTTCCGAGATTCTTACGGAATCAGGACGGTCTGGGACGCCATCGTGGTTGTAGTCGAACTTTGTATTTGGCGGCCCCGTAATCGCAACATGCACGGAAGTGTGCGTATGTTGTTTTTTCCATTCCAGACGCCCCCACCATGCATGTCTGGCGGGCCTTCCGGTCAGATGGACCGTAGCGCCAACTTTGATCGGAGTCGATTTTTCTTCTCGGATAACACGAGCAACGGACCTATCTGCATGCACGCCGAGTACTTGGATTTCGGCACCAAGTGCGTTGCTTGCATTTAGTCTATCGCCGACACGGACGCCGTCATCGCTACCGATTGATACCTCAATACTGTCGTTCGACCGGGTCAACACTTTGCCCGTTGCGAGAATTGAACTCGGAACAGCCTCGGGAGTGTTACTCGGAGGACTGAGTGTCTGAGTGATCTTCACGGCTTCCGTCGCACCTCGGCTTAGCGAGACTTCGCCGTTTTCAACTTGCACTCCATCAAACTCACCATCGATTTCCACAACGTAGTTTCCCGCTGCTATGCCGATGGACTTTGCCCCTTTCCTAACCGTCAGTTCTTCGACGACCTTGTCACCCTGCATGATTCGAATCGGCACGTCGTCGGCATCGCACTCGATCGTTAGCGTGCCCTTGTTTAGTTCCAGCACGATCAGCACGCCAGCGAACAACAGCGTGAACGCGCTCGCAGCGGCGGCAACGAGTTTGATCCACGGCGGACTACTGCCGCGTCGTGGCGATACGCTCGCTAAGGACTCCGGCAGCGGTGTCTTTGCGGGATGCTGCACATGGGCCAGACAACCGTGCAACAGTTCGGCGACTTCTGCGGCCGACTCAAACCGATCGTCCGGCGACTTGGAAAGTAGCTTCATCACGATCTGCTCAAGCCAATCGGGAACTTCCGAATTGATGCTGCGAATCGAACGCGGTTCGTCGTTGGCGATGCGGTTCAGCACGCCCATCGTGGTTTCGGCGCGAAATGGCGAACGGCCCGTCAACAGAAAGTACGTCAGGCTGCCCAGACTGAACAGATCGCTGCGGTGATCGATGGCATCGCCGTGAGCCTGTTCGGGCGACATGTATTGCGGCGTACCCGCAATCACGCCGCTACGAGTCATCGACGCGTCGTCGGCTGCTCGGGCGAGTCCGAAGTCGGTGATCTGAACGCGTTCGACGCCATTTTCCAGCAGCACGTTGGCCGGTTTGATGTCGCGATGAACGAGTCCCTGGTCGTGAGCCGCCGCTAATCCTTCGGCCACCTGCGCAGCGATTCGAATAGCTTCAATGACTTTCAGCGGGCCGGAATCGCGAACCCGAGCTTCAACACTTTGGCCTTCCACAACCGGCATGACAAGGTACGGCAGTCCGTTATGTTCGTCGACGGTTTGAATCGGCACCACGTGAGGATGCACGACGGCGGCCGCACTTCTGGCTTCTCGGGAAAACCGATTGCGAGCCGCAGCGCTGGTGGCCAGTTCCGGCGCGAGAACCTTTACGGCTGAGTGGCGGTTGAGAGACGTGTCATAGCCTCGCATCACGATTCCCATGCCGCCGCGACCGAGCACTTCCATGATTTCATAGCGAGCAAACCGACCCAGCGAATCGGGATGGTCCGACGGCTCCAGAAAGCTGGTCGCGGATTTCCCCTGGACGTTGGGGGCGTCGCCGGCGCATTTGACGTCGCCTGAGGAACGCAGCATTTCGCCTGCCAACTCGATCGTCAACCCTTCGCTGACCAGTGACTCCAGCGTGGATCGGCAGCCTTCACACTTTTCGATGTGCGATGACATTTCAGCCGCGTCACCGGCTTCGTCGTCCAGAAACCGAGTTAACGTATCGCGGTCATAATGAGAACGGGCAATCATCGGCCTGAACCTCTTTTTTAAGGCGAGCCAGCACGCGGCAGCGTGCCACGCGAACAGCTCCTTCGGTTTTTCCGAGTTGCCGTGCAACGTCGGCGATCGAACGGCATTCCACGGCCGTTAACCAGAACGCATCCCAGATTGACGGGCTGAATGTCTGTCTCAAACGGTCCGCAGCCTGCTGCAGCATCAAGCGCTGGTGCTCGATCCTTAGCAACGTGAGTGTGTCTTCCGGGACCGGCTGCTGGCTGATCCATTGCCCAACATTTGTGTCGCCGCTGCCAACCTCGCGAGGCCCGCGTGTGAGCTTATTCACCACCAGATCCCGCGTGATCTTCAGCAACCAGCCGCGAAAGGAACCACCGTGCTTCAAATCGAAATCAGCAACTTTGCGGCCGACGGTGGCCAGCACGTCCTGAGTCAGATCTTCCGCATCGGCGTGCTGCAAACCACGTTTGCGAGCGACTAGGTACACGATTGGCTGATACAGGCGTACGAACTCAGCCCATGCGTCCTCGGACGTCGGGTCGTGTAGCTTGCCGATCAGCGTCGCTCGTGTTTTCGGTCCCTGCAAAACGTTCCTCCCAATCAAACCTCCTCAAGTAACCCACAGCTCAGGATCAATTGTTACAGGTTTTGTGGAAAGAATCCCGGTTATCTACTTTTCCGATCGAAGCGGGGGCGGGTGTGGCATTCATCACGCCGTGATTCTGGCAAAGGAAGCGGGCACGGCATCCCGCTGCTATAGCTCAAACGCGAACGTGTGCGAAATCACGCGCCAGGCGCGAGCGGCCAGTGACGTGGGCTGACATTCGATGGTGGCATAGCCGGTGGAATACAGCGGCGGCAGCTCACCGTCCTTTCGGTTTAGTTGCACGTGAGCGGCAAAGACAGTGTCGACCAGCTGTCCTTCCGGACCTTGCACCAACAACAATTTTCTGGCAGCCAGCTCAGCCGGAGCCACTGTTTCCGGAGCATCGTTGACTTTCCGAACAACCCCGGAAATGGGTTGACCAGGCAACGAATGAAACGTCAGGTCCACCAGTCGGTCAGGCTGTACAAATTCGATTGTCTGTTGAGGAACATACACGACAGCTCGGACAAGTTCCTGCGTGCCGATCCATGCGACCAGCGTTTGTTCGTTCAACCATGTAGACTGGTTGGCTGCGTCCAGTGGCGTGCCCGACCAGAACGTCTGACCGAGCGGATTCGCGGTCGGACGGCGCCGGCTGCGAGGTGGATACACGGTTCCGTCGGCTGGGCTTTTCAAGACAAGCCGACGCGACTTCTGCTGTAACGACGCCAGTCGTTCCCGTGCGCTGGCGACGGCCAGCTCTGATGCGGGCAACGCAGCGGCCGCGATGGCAGATGCAGAACGTGTTCCCGTTAGGTGACGCACCTGAGCCTTTCGAACTCGCAATTCGCCTTCTGTATCCACGATCGATAATTCGAGATCCGGATTACGCAGCGTCGCCAGAGTTTCGTTCATCGAAACCTGGTCGCCTGCCGCAACCTTTACGTCGGCGTAGCCGGGTTCGGCCACGTAAACGGGCATACTTTGGCCCGGCGCGAGCGTAAACGGGGCGACAATGGAATAGGGAAGCGGCCAGAACAAAATGGCCGCCAGCACGGCACTCAGCCCGGCAAGCCCAATGACCGCTCGCGAAGAAACGGTCCCGTTACGTCGTACGGCCGCTACTCTCTGTCGCACAAATGCCATCATCGAAATCACCATTCCTAGACCGATGGTCAACGCCAGAAACCACGCCACACCTTCAAGCCGCAGCGGCTTCAGCGCCGCGTGAATTACCATCAGAATCGCAAACAGCACCACAAAGCGATAAACGATTGAGGCGGCTCCAAACACAGGCAGCCACAGCCGACGAACAAACGGCATCGACGCCTGCATGGGCTGACGTAAACCTAAAACCGTTCGATCGAATACGGAATACGCTGCTGCTCGAGCTTCCAGGCCCAGATTCGGAATGCGGATCAGATCGCACAGCACGTAGTATCCATCATAACGCAGCAGCGGATTCCCGTTCACCAGCACCGTGTTCAAAGAACTGACCAACATCACATTCAAAAAAAATGTGTGCAGCGTGCCCGGAACGCTGGCCATCCACAGCAAACCGAACACTGCGGCAAGAAACAGTTCCACGGCGATGCCTGCCGCCGAAACAAAGATCCGATAGACGCGGTTCTGCTGCAGCCATGTGTCAGACACGTCGCAGTATAGCAGCGGCAAAAAACCAACGACGATGCAGCCGAGTTCGTGGCATTCGCCGCCATAGTGATGACACGTCAGCCCGTGCCCGATTTCGTGCAGGATCTTGATAAACACCACCGTCACCCCCAGCATCATTGCATTTTGCGGCGTGACAAGCTGGCTGATAGAAGGTAGCTCAGACCACAACTGTGTCCAGCGAGAGAGAATCAAAACGGCAGCGACCAGAACGAAACCGGCCGCCAGTCGCAGCACAGCAGGGCGAAAGATCCAGCCAAAAAGTTGGTCCAGAATTCTTAGCAGTCGAGATGGGTCGATGCCTCGAAAGCGGTGGCTGATCAGGGAAAAGAATTTCCGATAGACGGCCGACGACTTCGCCTGTTGAGCCATCACAGCCATCTGTGCGCCAAAGCCGACGCCGACCGGGCTAAGAATTCCTGCCTTGATGGCTGTTGCCAAAAACATCTGCAGGTTCTGTTCTGAGAATTCCGAATCCGGAAACTCGGCCGACAGTCGGTTTATGGCGTCAGACCACGACCTTCGGCCGTCCAGCACTTGTAACAAAGCCAGCTCTTCCGCTTCGACACGAAAATACGACAGCTTGACGGGATCCTTGATTGTCCACGCCCCGTCCGATTCGCCGGCAGGATGAACTTCCACGTCACGCCGCAATCGCCATTGGATGATGGCCTGCTTCATACCTATCGCCCGGCGACTTCACCACCCGGCAGCACGACCATTTTCACTGGTTGGCCGGGACGCAATACGAGGTCCGGATTTTCGATCTCCGCTTTCACCTGGACCTCCTGATTGACGGAATCAATTTCAGGACTGACATAAATAATTCGTCCTTCGACCGAAACGGTTCTGCCGCGAGCCGTCCCCTCAACGCGAACCGCTCGTCCGCGACTCGTGATCTCGATCAGGTCAGCGTTGACGTAGCCTTCAACCAACAGACGGTCCATTCGGATGACTCGCAGAACGGGCTCCCCCGCTTCCACCCATTCGCCTTCGTTCTTCAAACGTTCCGCTACGATCCCGGAAAGCGGCGAATGGATGCGGCGGCGATCCAGTCGTTCTTTCGCCACGGCCAGCGATGTCTTCGTGCGTTGCGCCGTCAGTGTGCCGATGCCTCGATCACTACTCGCCTGCTGCAATTCAAGATTCAGCCGTTTGGCAGCGACCTGCTGCTGATCGACAGTTGCCGACTTGGCTGTGCTGCGCAACGCTTGAACCGACTGGTCGTTTTTCGCCTGTTCGATGTCCAGTCGGCTTTTGTCGAGTGCCGACTGATGCCGCGCCATCTGCATTGCTGACACGCTTGTGGAAAACTCATTCTTCGACTTCAACGCGCGATCGTATTCCTCCCGAGCCAGTTTGTAGGCCACTTCAGCCTGCTGAATCGCGGTGTCGAAGCTGGCAATTCGGTTGGAAATTTGCAGATCAATCTTTGCCTGCTTCAATGACTGAGCCGCTTCATCCACCGCGCTTTGAGCGATCTCGACGGCGACCGATTCTTTGTCTCGGCGAGCTGCGATGTCGTGGTCGATTTCGGCAAGTTGGACAGCCAGCAAAGCTTCGCGGTGTTCCATCGTCGCGAGCAGTTGACCACTTTTCACCGTATCACCAAGCTCCACATCCAGCGACTGCAGCAGCCCGGATTCCAGCGCCGGCACATTGGCCTCGTCCTTCAAACGCAAGAAGCAGCCCGTGGCTTTGACTTCGGACGATTCCTGCTGAGCTCGCGTGGGGGCAGGGCAGACTGCCATGGCAAGAACGGCCAACAAAAAGAGCTTACAGCGAATTTCGCTGACTTGTGGCTGCGGAACAAGCGTTTCGGACGACGAAGGCTGTTGCGCACGAGCCCGAACCGTCCACAACGAAAGACAAACTGCTCTAAATAGGCTGGCTGGGCAGGGCATGAGAGACAACTTCCGGAAAGACGACCAGATTCTTAGATCGAGCCTGCGTGATACCAATATCGCTTCGGTACAACAACCTAAAAGTGGGCAGGCCCACAGCCGATTTGACCTGCTGCTCCGAAAAACCCCCGATGGTCGTTGTGCAATCATGCGCTCACAGCACGAGGCTCTGACAGTGTCAGACTCTACAGCGAATCTTGCTGACTTGTGGCTGCGGAACAAGCGTTTGAAACGACGAAGGCTGTTTTTCACGCACCCTGAACCGCCCACAACAAACGGGAAGCAACTCTAAAAGTCACCCCGCATCGGCGTCGTATTCTTTCAGGCGACGGTACAGCGTCTTCCGATCGATCCCCAATATCCGAGCGGCTTCGGTGCGGTTGTCGTTGACGGAATCCAATACGTGGCGAATGTAACGCTGTTCAACGGCTTCCAGCGGTTGCAGTTCGTCCGGGTTCAGCGAATCAATAGTCATCTGCGTCTGTCGATAGTTTCGAATGTTCTCCGGCAGATCGTCGACGACCAATTTGCTAACCTGAGTCAACGCAACCGCTCGTTCGATCACGTTGCGGAGTTCCCGGACGTTGCCTGGCCAGGAATAATTCAAAAGCCGTTCAGCAACCGGTTCCGTTAGCCCCGTCACCTGCTTGCCGGACTGCTGAGCAAAGTGGCGAACCAGGTGACGACTGATCAACAGTACATCGGTGCCGCGAGCGCGCAGAGGTGGCAGCTCCAGCTGAATCACGTTGATTCGATAGTAGAAGTCTTCTCGATACCGGCCCTCTTCGACCGCTCGCTGCAGATCGCGATTGGTGGCCGTCAGAATTCGAGCGTCGAATGCTGTTTCTTCGTTGCCGCCAACCGGACGGACCATGCGTTCTTCCATCGCACGCAGCAGCTTGGCCTGAAGCGTCAGCGGGAAGTCACCGATCTCATCTAAGAACAGGGTGCCTTTATCCGCCTGCTGAAACAAACCGCGACGAGCTTCCCGCGCGTCGGTGAATGCTCCTTTGGCGTGGCCAAACAATTCACTTTCCAGCAGATTTTCCGGCAGCGCTGCGCAGTTGATAGCGACAAACGGCCCGTCTTTGTGCTGGCTGCGCCTATGAATGGCTCGCGCCGCCAGTTCTTTGCCGGTGCCGCTTTCGCCCGTGATTAGCACGGAAGCCTGCGTAGGAGCAACCTGGCGAATCTGCTGGAAGACTCGCTGCATCGGCGGGTTCGCGCCGAGCATGTCTTCAAACTGCTCGCTGCCATCCGGTGGCGTCGACAATTGGCGCAATTCTTCCTGCACTTCGTGATGTCGGACGGCTCGCTGCAGCACGATTTCCAGCAAGTCCGATTCCACCGGCTTGGTGACAAAATCCCATGCGCCCGCTCGAATGGCTTCGATCGCCGATTCCAGACTGCCAAACGCCGTCATCACAACCACTGGCAGGTCAGGGCGGTTCGCGACGACTCGTTCACACAATCGCAGACCATCCATTTGCGGCATGTTTAAATCGGTGAGGACGACGTCGGCTTCCGTGACAGCAATTTCTTTCAGTGCCGCAGCAGGCGACGTAAACGTGTCCACCGTGAACCCGCGCAGCGAAAGGTCGTCACGCAGCAGGTCGCACATACTCTTTTCGTCGTCGATGACCAGTACGTGGCCGTGAGTCCTGTCGCCCATGATTCGTTTTTCTCTCCGGTGTTCAGGTTTGTTGTGGCAGGAAAACTGTAAACCGGCTACCAACTCCCACTTCGCTGCTGACGTCTATCCAGCCACCATGGTCCGCCACAATACCATGAACAATTGACAGCCCCAGCCCTGTGCCTTCACCGGTATCGCGAGTCGTAAAGAAGGGTTCGAATACGTGGCCGAGATCGGCATCGGGAATTCCGTCTCCGTCGTCACTGACAGTTATCGCCAGAGTTTCACTCGGCGGGAGCGGATCGGGGCTTGATGGGTCTGACGCCTGTTGATTGGCTAGCGAAATACGGACATCAGCGCCCTGTTCTTTCGACAGAATCGCATTCATCACGAGGTTCGAAATAACCTGCTGCAGCTGGCCGCAGTCGGCCGCACATTTGTCGTTGATCTGTTCGGGGATCTCTGCCGTGATTGTGGCCGACCGTTTCTTCGCGAACGAATCCAGCAACGGAATCGTGTTCTTAATAATGTCGCCCACATGGCACTGTTCGCGTTTGGAAGGCTTGCGGCGAGCGAAGTTTAACAGACCTTCAATTAACTTTGTCATGCGACGAGCTTCAGAACGGATCGTCTCAGCGCTGCTTTTCACGTCCTCATCACGAAGTCGTCCCTCCGCGATCAAAGCGGCGCGGCCGGCGACGACGTTCAATGGAGTCCCCAGTTCATGGGCAATTCCGGCACCCAGTCGTCCGACCGTTTTTAGCCGATCCGCATGGCGCAACTGTTCAACAGCCGCTGTACGCCGTTCGGCTTCCTGAAAAGTCTGTTGCTGTGAAGCTCGCAGAGAATCGCACATGTGATTAAGCGATTCCGCAAGCTGCGAAAGTTCATCGCTGCCACTGAGGTGCAAGGGTCCGGAAAGATCGCCCTCAGCTGCTCGTTGAGTTTTCGCGAGCAGGGCATCTAGCGGCTGGCCGACAACCCGCATGCCGACTAACGCCACCGTCAGAACGGCTAGCATTCCCAGCGCGGCCAGCACATAAAGCGTATGTAAAATGGTTCCCTGCGTGTAGGCGTCGCGACGGGTGAATGCTTCGGACACTTCCAGTAGCCAGTTATCAGCGTTCGAATATCCGAACGCATAATAGGTGCAAAAACGTTGTGAGCCATCGTCCATGTCGACCGGCAGCGACCGTGGTTCACCCGTCTTGATGCCGACCAGAGAGTCGGACGAAGCGTATGGTTGTGGAAGCTGCATTTCGTCGGTGCCGGCGCTATACACCCAGCGCACGCGGACGAGCTGCTGATTTTTTTCGCGAAACTGCACCCCATTCGGGCGCGTGAGCGCAAGCATCGTCCAAAAGTTAAGAGTCGTATACTTGGCCAATTCTCCATGACGTCGCGCCATTTCGTCCTGAAACAAAGCCAAATCCCGCTGCATCGAGAAGTAGCCGCTGGCCGCGACCAGCAGAACGGCCGCCGCCAGAAACAGGGCGATAATCTTTGCTGTGAGTTTCATGCAGCCATTATACCACCCCGTTGGGACAAGGCACGTGAACCCGCAGGGCTGCGTCTTGCGGCGTGATGGCCGCTTAGGCGCAGCAAAAAAGCTGCCGACGCTTTCCGCGCCGCCAGCTTTTTCTCTGGTGCCAAATCATACTCGGCCTTCCCGTATCCTACTTCTTAGAGTAGGCGTCTCGCAGGTCACGAATTCGATCGTGGCCCTTCTTCACGACAGCATACTGCGACTGAAGCAATTCGTTCATCGCGCTGCCCGGATTGTCTTTGAGGGCGTCTTCGTATGCCTCTTTAATCTGGTCTTCGCCGTACTCCGCTTCGATCAGCACGACATGAGGATCGCCGCCATTCAGTTTGGCGCGGCAGTTCATCCATGCCTGATGGACCTTTGCTGCGAACGATTGTTCCTGTGGAGCGGACTCGTCGTTCCATTCAACATATGCCTTCAGTTCTTCAGCGAACAGGCTGCGCTCCGTGGCAGTTGCTCGGAACACGGTCGCGACAGCGTCATCATCAATCGCGTCGGCTGCATCAAGCAATCCCTGATGCGAATCCATATTGATACGGACCAGGTCCTGAAGTTTCTCAACAGTTTCGTCAGTGAGTGTAGACTTAGTTTCAAGTGCCATTGTCATCGTCCCTTTCAGAAGTTCGGTGATAAAAGTATCAAGGTAATAAAGCGGGCCACAGCGCTACTCGCGACGGCAGCAGTCGCAGGTCACAAGCTTGCTGAAGCCAAAGGCTTACTGAGGTGACGTTGCGAGCGGCCAGAAATGGCTGCCACAATGCTTCAATGCAATCGGTGTGCCGAAACGAACAAACGCCGCAACCTGTCGAGCAGCAATGGTGCTTTCAATCAGAATTGCAGTGAAGACGCTGCGATTTCGCAGGCAGGTGAACACGGCGAGGATCGTATTCGACACAGGGCGAAGTGGTCGTCGACCGTCGCCACACCGGCGCGGCGTCTGGGCAACCGTTTTCGAGTCAATCGCTTAGCATCGCCGCCAGCGGGCGAGTGCCGTTAAATTGCCGACACGCCGAGACGAAGATTGCCAGCAACGGAACCGCAAGCACCGCCCCGGCCGCGCCCCACAGCCACGTCCAGTAAGTCAGTGACAGAATCACAACCAGCGGGTTCAAACTCATCGATCGTCCCAGCACCGACGGCGTGACAAAGTTCCCTTCGATTGCGGTGAGCGTCACATACGCGAGCGGCGCGAGGCTGGCGTAGGCGATTGAGTCGAAGGTAAACAGCGACACTAACAGCACCACGCCAGCTCCGACCAGGCCGCCAATGTAAGGAAGGAAATTCAGCAGTGTCGCCATGGCCCCCCACAGCAGAGCATTGGGCACTCCAACCAGCCAGCAGGCCGCGGCCACGCTGGCTCCTAAGCACGCGTTGATCACACTCACCGTCAGAAGGTAACGCGAGATACTGCGTTCCACGGCGGCTACTCCGCTTTCGCAGGACGTGCCGGACGCTTCAAACGGAAGTACGACTGCAATGTGCTCAAGCAGCGCTTCCCCTTTCGCCAGAAAGAAGAACGTTAGCACGATGCATAACAAGCTGCCTGCCGCTAGCTGCCACGTGGAACTCAACATCGCAGAAACTAAGTTGGGCGGCTTGATCACAACGGCCTCAGGCGCGCTGAGTTCGTCGGAGGGCGTTGCCGTCGACTTGTCGACAGCTTTTGAGATTTCGTGAGACGCTTCCTGCACGCTTTCGAGCGGCTCGCGCAGCGGTTCCAGCTTTTGCTCCAGCTGTCGCAGCTTAAACTTGATTGGCGTTCGCGACATCCATTCGCTTGCTGGCGTGATAAGACGGGACGCCAGAAGAACGGTGACACCTGTCAAAAGGCCCAGTGTGATGAAAGCCGCGACAGCGTCTGGCAAACCATACGAGCTGAGCTTGCGTACGATCGGTCGTAGTGCCAGCGAAATGACAACGGCCGAGATGACGGGAATCATCACGGCCGCTGCCACGTAAAACGCCTGAGTCATTAACAGAAATGCGATGACAACAACGGATGTGGTTCGGATCATCTCCATTCGATCGCGGCGTCTACGGCGCAACTTCGCCGCTCCGGAATCTGCACCTGCGTGATCCGCTTCCACGATTTGTCGGAAGGATTCGGAAGATGACTCAGGTGTGATGATCATGGGATCGCGATCTACCAAGGTTTAATTTTCCACCCGACAACGATTCCCAGCCCGAAGCACCACAACGCGGCCACGTCAGGCTTTTGGCGAGCGTACTCACGGACGTAGTCGACGACGTCCTGGGTTGGTTTGAGTGACTGCGACGCTGATGGCCTTAGCGATTGCCGCGAGCCACCGGCTTCGGTCGCTGACGTTGAGCCTGACTGAAACTGGTCGGCGTCTCTTTTTGCAGATGTTGACATTTTGTAGTCCTTATGTGATTTGTGATTGAGTTAAGAATTGATTTTGACTTGGGGCCTGGGGCCAGGGCCAGCGCGCACTTTGGGCAATTTAGGCTGGCGCGACAAGTGAGTATTGGTTAGTCTTTTCGTGTCGTAACATCGGACTTCACGAGGAGAGGACAAGAGATGTCGACAGTTGAACTGGCGGTCACCCAGGAGCTGACAGGAAACATTGTTCATTACTTTGATCAATTGAAAGACCCGCGTTCCAACATCAATCGTCTGCATCTGCTTGGTGATGTGATTGTGATCGCCATTTGCGGAGTGCTGGCCAACGCCGACGGCCCCAGTGCGATTGCGGAATGGGCGCGACTGAATGCCGATGGCCTGCAGAAACACCTGGCACTTCCGCATGGCATTCCGAAAAAAGATACGTACCGGCGCGTCCTTTCTCTCCTGAAGCCGAACGACTTTCAAGCGTGCTTCGTGCAATGGATTGAATCGCTGGAAGGACTTTCCGACGAACAGAAAGAAGGCTACAGAAAACAGATTGCGATTGATGGCAAAGCACTCCGTCGATCACATGACAAAAAGAATGGGCTGGGTGCGTTGTTCATCGTGAGTGCGTGGGCTTCTGATCAGGGGATTTCTCTGGGACAGGTGGCGACGGAAGAGAAGTCGAACGAGATCACCGCGATCCCGAAATTACTGAACGAAATCAATATCGATGAGGCGATCATTACGATTGACGCAGCGGGTTGTCAAAAAAACATTGCGCAGCAGATCGTGTCTGGCAATGCAGACTATGTGTTAGCCCTGAAAGGCAACCAACCGAAACTCTATGAGGTCGTGCAGAAGTTTTTTCTCGATCACCTGGAGGATGACTTCGCTCGCTGTCCCGTCAGTCGCTATGAAGAAACAGAGAAGGGACACGGTCGGCAGGAACAGAGAATCTACTATCAGGCGACCGTGCCTGTCGATTTTGACGTGGGCCACAAATGGGCCGGACTCAAGACCATCGGAACGGCGATCCGAATGTACGAGCAGGACGGCATTCATCATTCTGACGTTCGCTACTACATCAGCAGTCTGCGTCGCAAAGGCGAGCTGTTCGCAACAACGGTTCGTGGTCACTGGGCCATAGAAAACACGCTGCACTGGAGTCTCGACATGACCTACCGCGAGGATGAGAGTCGAGTCCGAAACCGAATCTTCGCGAACAATTTGTCATGGCTCAGACGAATCACACTCAGCCTCATCAAGAAACATCCTGGCAAACAAAGCAACGTCATGAAAAGAAGAATGGCCGGATGGAACATTGACTATTTGATGCAAATCCTTACCGGCAAAACAACTTAGTATGCGCTGGCCCTGGGCCTGGGGCCGTATTCCGCTGGGTGCGATCAAAGCTCTACGAAGCCACTGCATGTGCAAGTGTGCAAGTTCGCAGCGGGCGTTACATCGACTTCAACCTTCGCTTCAGCCAGTCTGTGTTACATTTGAGTTCTGTGGTTGATCGGGTGACGACGCTGGACTTGCGCAGCAGCGTCTTCCAGCCAATGATTAGCAGGCCAAGAGCCGGTACGACACCTCCAACGGCCGCGACCGTGACTGTTGCCAGCCACACCGGCCAATCGGCCAATGATGCGAGCATCCAGCCCAAACCCAGCAGCAATACAGGGACGGTTGCGAATGCCAGAATCACGCCTAGTGCCAGCATTAACAAAGCTGGCCCGGAACCCGATTTCAGCTGGTGCAGATCGTGAACGAACAGTTTTCCTTGAAGTTCAATCAACGCGATTGCGTCGTGCAGCAAAGCTCCGATGCCTCGCTGCCGCGGAGGCTTCTGTTTCGATGACGCCCTGTCGCCGTCTGTTGGTGCACTTCGTTGCTGAGTGATCATTTTCGTTTCACCCACCATCCCAGTGTCAGGCCAGCAGCCAAACCGATTGCCATCAAAGTCACTGGGTACGCTTTGATGAAGTTTTCAACCTGGCGGATGTTAAATTTATCGGTCAATGACGATTCAGTATCGTGGGTGACCACACCCGACCAGTATGCCGCTCCGCCCGTAGTCGAGTCGCGTTCTTTAATTCGGTTGATCATTGTGGTGTTCCCTTCCGTTGGCCTGCACCTGATGGTGTTGCAGGCTTGTCGGGACTGATGAAATCAGCCACCTTTTGAGTTGCGTAGCTTAGCGTCGTACGGAGTATCAGCCCCGCGATGAGGCTAAAGGCCGTCGCCCCCACGCCGGCTTTGGCCGCCGCTTTCGGTTTGCTTTCGACGACAATCCGGTTTTGCCTTGCCAGCTTTGCTATCGTCGCCGGGTCAACGGTATCGACGTTCAGCTTTCGCGGAACGACCATAAAGCCAACGGCGGCCGCTACGGCGGTCGAAACCCACGGAGCTTTCTCGATGTACGTGCGCCAGTCGGTGAGTTCCCGAGCCTGAGCGGCCACGCCCGTGATGTCTGCCCCGAGCTCACGGCGGACCATTGCCATCTCGCGACGGAGCTGGTCGGCCGTTTCATCGGCGGGTTGAGTCTGTGATGGACCGGTACTCATCATTATGCTTTGTTGCGAAGGATGAGTCCCAGAACGGCACCGGCAATCAGGCCGGCACCGAAACACACAGCAACGGATTCGGCAGGCCGACGTCGCACTGTCTCAGTCGCCGAACCCAGACCGGCCGCCAGAGCCTCCTGAGCATGGTCATACTGTTCGTGAGTCGCCTCGGACAGGCTTGAGGCATAGTCGCGAATGTTCTCAGCCGCTTGGCTGAAGCCGGATGCCCCTGATTGCACGGCCGAATCAAGGAACGCTTCGACGTTCGCCTTCGATTCACCAGTCCGTTTTTGAATCGTGCCAATCAGGCGGTCGACACTGCCCTTGGCTTTCGCGAAGTCGTCATCACTAAGCTGTCCCCATTTTTCGCGAAGACACCCTTTGAGCTCGTTCCAGTTTCCTTGAAGTTCCTGCTGCGTAATCATTTCCGTTCTCTCTTTGTTGGTTATGTAAATGGGTGTGTTTGTTCGAACACCGTTTCGAACCTACCCGACAGTGCGGCGAGCCGCGCTGGCGTTCGGATAGGTCCTGACGCCAGCGGTAGTAGTGAAAAGCATTTCCCGTGCCAAACCTGAATTGAGGTCCGCTTAGCGCGAAGTAAGCGGTGAATGGGGCAATTCACGAGAGATCGCTTGAGTGCGCAAGCGGCAGACGGAAGATGTGCGACGGGTGAACGACCGCGCCGTTCGTATTGCGACCGGCGGACTGGCTGGCAGAGACGCTGGAGTCTGGGCGTCTTCTGCGCGGAGCGATCATGGCTACTCGGCGCAGTTGGAAGATGGTCGCGTGGCACGTTGCAGAGTGCGCAGGGCAGATGCGATAATCTATCCGTGGCACGGTGGCGTACTGGAACGTCGGCGATCGAGGATGCAGAAGCATCGTCGGCGCGTACGCTCAACAGTGCAGTTACGTTGTAATCCGGCTGAGGCCGGATGAAGCAATGACGGTGTCGACGTCGACGCTGCAACTACGCAACGCCAGCCATCTCACGCAGCTTGATCGACTGAGTCGGGTTTGCGTTGCCGTCGAAAGCAATTTCCGACCGAAGCACTTCGACTTCGCGTGGAGCGATGACTCCCAGTCGCACGCGTCCATTGCCGCATTGGATCACTCGAACGCGAATGTGGCCGTCGATCAGAATCTCTTCACCGAGTTTGCGTGAAAGTACCAGCATGATGGGCTCCGTAATCATCCATGAAAATGTTTGTCCACGGACCTTCACTTAGCACATCGCGCGCCAACCGCTGATAATTAAGAAGTCTCGCACAAACACCAGCGTTTTTAAGCAGATCCGCATCACAACACGTCGTGTCGCGCAACTAGCGCGGTCGCTTAGCGACCAGACAGGTTCACGAACGAACACTAGTGGCTGAATTTGCCGATTCCAGCAGGTCGGTCTCTTCACCATCCGGATCACGAGATTTGCGAGCTTGCTCACGCAAATCTTCAGCCTCACTGCTGAAATCGCCCTCCGCGGAATTAGTGACTTCTTCCTCTTCGGTCGCCATGGTTCTGGCCTGGACGGCCGAATCCTGAGCGGCACCGTCGCGGGAGCCTGGCGTGCCGGCACCTGACGGCCGGCGTTCGGGTTGGTGTTCGAGCATTTGGACAGGAACGCCGCTGGGGAACACGATCTCTCGCTGATCATCCGGCATTGGAAAGCCTGCCTGGTCGAAGGCTTTCAGCACGAGTCGCATGACCGAAGATTTCACTTTCAGCAGGCTGTGCTGATTGGCATCAACCCACGCGTAGATGGTGAGGTTGATCGTCGACGAGGCAAGTTGCTCGACCAGCACCTGCGGCTCAGGATCATTCAGAATTGCCGGGTGCTCTCGTAACACCTCCATGGCGGTGTCCTGAGCCTTCGTGGCCGGAGCGTCGTAGCCGATCCCGATTTGAAACGAAAATCGGCGATTTGGGTTCGACGTGTAGTTGATGATCGTTCCCTTGAAGATATCAGAGTTAGGTATCTGCACATGGTTCCCGTCGGGGGTCATCAACAACGTGCCTCGCGTGTTCACGCGCTGAACGTAACCCGTGTGCCCGCTGACTTCGATCAGATCACCGTACCGAAAAGGGTTCTGCATGCTGAGCAGGATACTGGCCAGAAAGTTTTCGGCGATGTCGCGAAACGCGATACCGATCACCAATCCGAACAACCCCGTTCCGCCAACTACGGTCATCGCCAGTTGGCTTAAACCGGTGACTCGCAGAATGAGAAACATGCCAAGCAGGAAGACGGGAATCGCAATGGCCTTCCGCGCAACTTCACGCAGCAGTGCAGTGTCGACCCGCCTTAAAATGGTCACGTCGCCAATCCGTTTAGCAGCTCTGGCTGCAAACCACGTCAGAATCAGCAATGCTAACGAAAGCGCGAGAAGTGGAAGCGAGCGAATGACAGTTCGGCCCATGTCCCGAGTCACCGCCAAGGCTGGCGAAAAATCCAGAATCGGCGGCTCGGTCACTTTGATCCGGTTGACCACCGCCACGACGTCTTCGGTTCTGGTGGCGAGATCTCCGGCCCATTTCCGGTACTTTTCGTCGCTCGTTGTACCGGTGAGGAAGACAACTCCATTTTCAACCGAGACTGCTTCATCGCGGAACCATTCGGTCGATCGCAGAATTTCCCGCAGACGCTGGTCAATCTCAGCGTCCATGGCCACTTCGGTGACATTTACTGCCTTGGGAGCTTCCGGGCTCTCGGCTTCGGCGTCTGTTTCAGTCGCCGGATCCGGTGACGCTGGCTGCTCGTCCTGCGCCGATGCAGATCCGGTTAGAGCGAGCAGAAGCGGGAGTGCAATCAGCCCGGACAGTAGCATTGCCCGTCGGAGCATCGACGCCATACAGAGAGGAAAACGGCGGCTCAAAATCTTGTCAGTCATCTACTCATCAACGTTCTGCTGGCTGCAATTTAGCAGCGTGGATGGTGCGGCCATCAACGCGTTTTTGATGGCCGCGTCGTGCCGTTAACTTACAGGTTCGGCCGTCGAAAGCCGTTCGCGCAAGGCTGCGAAGATTGCGTCTGCGACGGAGGAAATTGTGATCACGGTTTGCGTCATGCCATCATCCTGGTACACGCGGTCCGGGTCTGGAACCAGGTACTTCACGCCTTCCTTTTGCAGGATGGCCAGCCAACTCACCACCGCAGCCGCATCGAGTTCGGCGACTGTATCGGTCTCCGTCCAGTCCGCCGCCTGGAGGTACTCTTGAGCCTTCGAATCTTCTGTGAAAATCAGCGACGCTTCGTCGCCGCTGTCACCGACGCCGACCAGGGGGGAGCTCAGGTCCGAGAGATTCTTCTTTGCGATCACGTAGAAGGTGAGGTTTGTTGGGTTTGAAGTTGTCATAGGTTTTCCTTTCTAAATTTCCAATAAGCAGCATGCATGCCGAACCATGATGATTCGCAAAACACTGCGGTTTCACGCCCACGCAAACACTGACCAGGCTGCTCAGCGGCCAGGCCGGACGGTGGGCGAGCGATATCACGGTGGTTCAAGCACAAGCACAGCCCGCCTCAAAAAACCAAGTCGCCGGACGACGAATTCACTCTCGTGCTGCGCCGCGATCGGCACCGTCGTCTATTGAAGAGCTGACCGACAGCGGCACCGGCTCCTTTTGGCGATCTGCCGCCTCAGCATCTTCAACTGGAACCGTTTCCCGTTGGACGGCAGGCTCGGGAGACACGCCACCGTCGAAACACGCGACCACAACAGTCGCCTCATCACAGCCTGCCAGTCGCGCGCTATCGGCGAGTTCTGTACTTAGTCGCTCGGCCGACTGCTGCTGGTTAAGAATTGCCGTGACTTGAAAGTCGTCCATGACCTGCCGCACGCCGTGTGAACACAACAGCAGTTTGTCGCCTAAGCGTAAATCAGTATGGGAGAACACTGGAGTTAACTTCTTGGCGACGCCGCCAACAACTTCCGACGGTGCCGCTCGGCCAACGCTTGTAACAGCCGCATTTCGCCACAGGCAGCAACTTGTTCGGCCTGCCTGGACAACATAAAGATCGGGCCAAACGATGTAAGCCACCGTCACTTCAGCCCCCATGCCGTAGTGGGCTTCGATAACGTCGCCTTCGCGCCGCATGGTCTGCTGACAGTGTTCCAAAGCTTCCAGCAGCTTTTCTTCGAACAGACTGTCGCCAACACGTGCCTGTTCCGCGATCTGAAAAGCATTCAGCAGATATTTCGTCACTGCGTCCACGGCGATGGTGCTGGCTCGCTGAACGCCATCCTCAGGGCCGAGACCTTCCGCCACCATAATCAGTTGCCCCTGTGAGCCACTGAAATCGCGGGAATCGTCGTCGAGCTGCAGGCTGGTATGATGGATGTGAATGGAACGGTGAAAGTCGGCGAACAGAAACTGCTGCGTCGCCGCGTGATCGTCGTGGAGAGACCGCACTCCAAAACAATCCATATTTAACAACATGAAAACCAACCTAAAAGAATTTGTGGAGCTCAACCCATCGCCAGAAACGCAACCACGCAAATCAGCAGAAACGCTACCGCGATCGCGGCGAGCAACATTACCGTTTTGGGATACAGATCCAGGGGTCTGCCGCCGGGCACTACGGCAGCTTCCGTCCCCCGTCGGGCTTCGACTTCCTCAGCAGATTCAATGTCGACAGCTCGGATTTGACGTTCGTGGCCGTCCACTTCCCAGGTCACGACGGCATCGGCGGGCAAGTGGCCAGCATTTGCAATGTCGGATGAAAAGTACGAAATCACGAAGCCGCCATTTTCACCTGTGGCCTCTGTCGCGTCCAGAGGCACCACTTCTCCGGGGATCTTCAACTTCACGAGCCGACTGGCCTCATCGGCGGTCGGCACGTCAGGCAGATCCACGTCCAGCCGCATCAGCCCGGCATTTTCGCCGGACGCGTGCACGACAAGGCTTCCGCGTAGACCATGCTGGGGGTCCGGCAGCCGACTCAAAGAATCTGCAGAATCAATCGTTGTGGTGGCCATCTCGTGCTCCCTGGCGACTCAATTTGGTGGTCAAAAGACTGACGCAGCCACGGAACAGGCGCAAATTTGCGAATCTGAGGGGTGACTACGATCACATTGGAACGCAAACTGCGTGCCAGGATGGTTTGGCCTCCAATGGTCATATTTGCACCATCAGGAAGATGATTGGCTGGTTGACAGGCGATCATTCTGGACGGTCGCAGGCCAGTTGTGTTGCCGCTGACAGAAGTGCCGGTAGACTGCCGGTTACACGAGTCTTAACCTTGAAAAGAGAATCCATGCCGAATGTTCTGGTGATTGACGACGACCGCTCCGTTTGCGAAATGGTGCGACAAGCGCTGCAGAAATCTGACCTCACAACGTCGACCGCGATGACGGTTCAGGACGGCCTGGCAATGTTGGCGGCCGATGCTCCCGACGTCGTTCTGCTGGACATCATGCTGCCGGGAGCTTCCGGGCTGGACGTGTTTCGGCAGATTCAGGAAATTGACCGCAAGCTACCAGTGGTCTTCATCACGTCCGGCACCGACAGCGGAACCGCCATCAAGGCCATGCAGTTGGGCGGGTTCGACTATGTGACCAAACCACTCGATCTGCCCGCCCTGACGGATTTGGTTGAACAGGCGATTGATACGCGACGGATGATGAGCACGCCGGTTGCCTTGTCCACCAATGAAGAAAGCACGGCCGATTCCGAAACATTCGTCGGCCGCAGTGCTCCAATGGTCGAGGTCTTCAAATCAATCGGCCGAGTCGCAGCTCAGAATGTCCCGGTCCTAATCCGTGGTGAAAGCGGAACCGGTAAAGAGCTTGTCGCGCGAGCCATCTATCAAAACAGTGACCGGTCCGAAGAAAGTTTCATGGCGGTCAACTGCGCCGCACTGCCGGACGCACTGCTGGAGAGTGAGCTGTTTGGTCATGAAAAAGGAGCGTTCACAGGAGCCGATAAACAGCGGATCGGAAAGTTCGAAGCCTGCAACGGTGGAACGATCTTCCTTGACGAAATTGGCGACATGTCGCCGCTGGTGCAAAGCAAGATGTTGCGGCTGCTGCAGCAGCAGGAATTCGAACGCGTCGGTGGCAATAAAACCATCAAGACTGATGTCCGAATCATTGCGGCGACGAACCTCGATCTGGACAAAATGGTGGAAGAAGGAGAATTCCGTGAAGATCTCTTCTACCGCCTGAACGGACTGTCCATTCACTTGCCGCCACTCCGCGAACGTTCAGAAGATATCGCTCATCTGCTGGAGCACTACCTGAATCTGTGGGCCAGGCAGATGCGACGCAGTGACATCGAAGGTATCTCACCAGAAGCATTGGAGCTTCTGCAGAAACATTCGTGGCCTGGCAACGTTCGTGAGCTACAAAGCGTCGTGCGGCAGTCGCTGCTAAACGCCACTGGCCCAGTCATCGTGCCGTCGTTCCTGCCAGCCGAACTGACAGGAGCAAAACCGGCTGTAGAAAAATCTGCGGATGCTCGGAACGATGCCGGAGTCCGATCCAACATCGCTCCGTTTATCGAAAAGCGTTTGAATTCCGGCACATCCGATCTGTATGCCGAAGCATTGGAGCAGATGGAAATGTATCTGATCACTCGCGTGCTGGAATTTGCAGACGGCAATCAAACCAAAGCGGCAGAACTGTTAGGGATTACTCGAGGCAAGGTGCGTAACCGAGTCCGCCAGTTCGGCATTTCGTTGGACAAGAAAGTCACTCTGGACGAGCAGGATTCACCCTCGTGAGGGCGACGCTGATCACGTTCTGGACGACTGTCCGCGAGAGCTACTGGTTTGTTCCATCGCTGATGGCACTGGCAGCCATCGGGCTGTCATTCGGCACCACAGCCATCGACCGCGCCGTTGGTTCGCAGTGGCTGGACGATATTGGCTGGCTGTATGCAAACAAACCTGCGGGTGCTCGAGCGGTTTTGTCGACGGTGGCCGGATCGATGATCACGGTCGCCGGCGTCACCTTTTCGATGACCATTCTTTCGATCTCGTACACCACCGGTCAGGTGGGGCCTCGTCTGCTGAATAACTTCATGCGAGACAAGGGCAATCAGTTCACGCTGGGCGTCTTCATTTCGACATTCCTATATTGTCTGATGGTTTTGCGTACGGTCCGCAATGCCGATACAGCGCCGCCTGACAGTGGAAAGAACATCGAACTCATCGGGGCTTTTGTCCCTCATGTGGCCATCATAGTGGGACTGCTGATGGCGATCATGAGTGTGGGAGTATTGATCTTTTTCATTCACCATGTGCCCGAGAGTATTCACGTTTCAAACATCGTGGCGGGTGTTGGCCGAGACCTGCAGTTTCACATTGACGAACAATTCCCGGCGACCGTAGGAGTTCCTCACGACGAAAAAGCCGCTCGTGAAAGCAAAGCTTCGCTGCCGGAATCGTTTTACGATAACGCGAGAAAGTTGAAGTCGAAGCACACCGGTTACGTGGAATACGTCGACGCCGACGGGTTACTGCTAATCGCGACCGAGCACGACCTGGTGATCCGGCTTCGCCGTCGAGCGGGCGACTTCGTTACGTCGAATAGCGTGCTGTTGCTGGCATCGCCGGGGGACAAAGTGACAGACGAAGTTGCACGCAACCTGTCGACCAAGTTCGTCTGCGGAGTTCAGCGGACTCCCACTCAGAACTTGCGGTTTGTCTTTAACCAACTGGTGGAAGTTGCGATGCGAGCACTATCGCCAGGCGTGAACGATCCTTTCACAGCGATGAACTGCATGGACTGGTTGCAAGCGGCTCTGGAGCAACTGGCCGGCCGGGAGTTGCCGGACGCCCACCGTCACGATGATAAGCAGCACTTACGACTTGTCGCTGAACCTGAGGACTTTGGATCCTATACCGCTCTCGTCTTCAACCAACTGACCCCTTACGTCGCGGTGGATCGCAATGCTGCCGTGCACATGATGGAAATGCTCGCGAAAATTGCGTTTGAAACGGCTTCGGAATCGCGTCGTCGTGAGCTTTTGAAGCACGGTGAAAAGCTGCGTAAAGCGTGCCGCAGGGTATTGAATAGCGAAGAAGGGATGAAGCTGCTGACGGACCGCTACCGCTCAGTGATCAGGTTGTCGCGCGATCCTGAATACCGTCAGCACGTTCTTCGCACGGGTGACTGGATCGGCGGCCGCGGTTAAGTCGCCTACTCCTACTCGCCAACCATCATTTCGTATTCGGTGCCACCACGTTGATTCTTCCGACGACGGTTTTCCATCCATCAGACCGGCTTCCGATTCGCTCGCCAAACAGCTCCACGCGGTCGCCGACGCTTATGCTCGACAAGCCATCTTCTTTTTCGCCATTGGCATCTTTCTCACGAGTTACAACGACTGTGGGATCGACGCGGAGGGTAGAATCGTTGTCGAATGAGTTGCGGATGGAGATTGATTCGGTCCCGATTTCAATCACTCTTCCCACATACCTGGTCTCTGACGGGTCGACAGTCGACGCAGCAGATCTGTCATCCACCGCAATCCGGGCGATCGCATTCATCCATCCGTTTTGGCGACTCCCAAGCTGCTGAAGATAAACCGTGATCGAATCACCGGCATGCAACGCAGCAGTTTCGTCGAGTTCACCTGATTTCCAGACTTCCATGTCACTCGCCAACGGCCACTCATAAGTTTCGTCATCCACTTTGATGCTGAGTGCGTCCTGCGAGACATCGACTATGGTCCCGGAAATTTCCTGCGCGTACGGTGGCCCTTCAGTCAGTTCTTCGTCGTCCATCACATCGCGAATACGACTCGCCTCGGCTTCCGAGATATCCGCCGCATCGATCATATCGATGTCCGAATTTGCCAGGTTTTGCTCGTCTGTGTCGGCGGATGATGTGGAACTGTCGTTTGCAATGGCGATAACGATGACTGCAACTCCGACGAGACCAATTGCGACAAGCCAGGTGCTGGAGAGCCCCCGTCGATTGGGGCGGACATCTAATGTTGGTTCCAAAACTTTCATTTGACTAGTTCCTTATAACGTCCGATGAGCGTTTCGTTCGACACTGCCACCGGGCGACGAACGCCCCGCCTGGTGGTCACGCAGATTTTGGATGTGAGAAGCGGATTTGCGGACGGCCGCCAGTTGTTCAGAGATCAGCTGCCTGACAGCTCGACCGTTGATAGATTGAAGTGTCTGTACGTAGCACTGCTCGGCATACTCGGCCATACGGTGCGCTTCGCTTAGTAACGCCTCAGACGTGTCGCCAAAAGTGGCTCGTAACGACATCCAGAGGCAGTCGGCCGCCCCACGCATCGAGGTCGAAGTGGGCGGTGTGTCCGCATTCGCCGATAGAAGATTGCGAAGTGCATCTGCGTGGTGGCCACACTCCTTCGCCAGCGCTGCAAACGTCACGCGAATTTCGGGGCTCGTCGACTGGACCATCGCTTCCCTAAAGCAGTCCCGACAATCAACGTTGACCTGCGCCAGTGTATGCAGATGCTTCACTTCTGCGGCGGAAAGTCCGAGCGAAATATTGACTCTTATCATCGTTGCCCCCACTTAAGTAGACGTTGTTGCGGATCTCCGTTGCGCGGTGGGTTCATCCTCGAGCCACCCGGCGTTACAGCAAATCGATGGCCCATTCGAAGTGCACTCAGAAACCAATGCACATGCCATACCAAACCGTATTTCGCAGGCAATCACGGTGATTGCTGGCAATTTTCTGCATGTTCAGCGACCGTGGCGAACGCTCGTCCAGCAACAGACGTGACGCCTAAACAGGTCGTTGTGGAATTCGGAGCGAGGATGCGCCCCTGGGGTTCCTCCGCTTCGCTTAGTGCAACCCCGGCCACGCTGGATGGAACGCTTGTTCCGCGGCCACAGGTCAGCGAGATTCGCTGTCGACGAGTCCATCAAACAGGCGGCTGCCGATCCGTACCAGCGTGGCACCTTCCTGGACGGCGACCGAAAAATCGCCGCTCATCCCCATCGACAGGTGGTTGAGTTCCCCGCGAATTTGGGCGCCGCCGCTGGTGTTCCGAAGTTGCTCGCGAAGCTGTCGCAGGCCGCGAAAAGTCGGGCGGGCTGCTTCCGGATCGTCGCTGGCTGGAGCCATCGTCATCAGGCCTGCGATGCGAACATTTTCGCAACACACCGAGATCTGATCCCATTCGGCCAGTAGTTCGTCCGGGCGAAATCCAGACTTGGATTCTTCGCCCGATACGTTCACCTGCAACAGCACGTTGGGGTGTTGATTCAGGTCGGCTGCCACTTTGGAAATGCGTTCCAGCAGCCGCAACGAATCGACCGAATGAATGGTGTGAGCGTGTTCAAGGGCCTGCCGCACTTTGTTGCGCTGCAACTGCCCGATCAAATGCCATTCAACGGAAGGTAGCTTTGGAGCTCGTTCGGACAGTTGCTGTGGCCGATTTTCACCGAACACCTGGTACTGCGTGGCCAACGCTTCTACCCATGGCCACTGAGCGTACTTCGTGACGGCGACTAAGGTCACATCGTCGGGACTCCGCCCACTCACAGCACAAGCTGCCGCAATGTTTGAGTGCACGGACTGTAGATTGCGACGGATGACGTCTACTGTTTCCTGGGAACTCACGTTGCTAACGATTCTTAATCGGACGGCTCGTCAAAGATGAATTTGGGCAGCGACGCCACGTCTACACCGGGCAGCCGCAGACTCAACTTTGGGCCTTCATAATCAATCAGCTCGAACGCGTACAGCGGGTCGTCGCCATTCTGCAAAGTCCGGAATACGGGATCCGCCAGCAGCAGAGATTCGGCCATCACCTGATTTGACGGCAATTCGACAAGTTGATTTAGCGACCGATCGAAGTGAACGGCCGGGTGAACATCGCCGGGAACAAGAGTTGGGTTGCCTCGTTCCGGCAGCAGAAACGCCACTTGAGTCTTCGATGCTGTCCAGCCTTTTCCGCCAGCCAGCCGCACGAGCGCCAGATTTGGAGCCAGCACGGATTCGCCACACTGGATCTCGATGCGATCTTCGGTCGTTTGCTGAGCGGACGAAACGATGTCGACAAAGCCATGGCCTCCGACCTGAGTCACGTGCGACACATCGAATTGCATTGTCGACGAAGGCCGGTTGGACGTGTCGCAGCGGATGGCGGACACCTGTTGAAACAGCGAATTGCGGACGGTGCATCGTTGAGTGGGCGACGTCAAATGCAAACCAGTCCGCCGTCCGTGCAGAATGCAGCCGTCCACCGACACCACGCTCGTCGCGCCCGCCTGCGGAGCCCACCGCAGCAGAACTTCATCGACCTGGCTATACAGAATGCAGTTGCGCAACGAAACCACATCGCTCTGACAATCGACCAGCGCCGGTCGCCCTGTTGGTGATTCGGTCGCTGACAGACTTTGGACCTGAACATTATTGAAGGCTACTTGAGCCGCCTTGATGGCCCACGGTTCGGCGGTCGTCACTTTCACGACGGCGAGTTGCTCGCCCGTCGATTCAATGTGCATCACGCCCGGAAACTCCAATGCAGCCGCTTCATAGACTTCGCCGGATTGCAATACGACAACGCCGGCAGCGTCCGGCGAGGGCATTTTCAGCAAGCCGCGTTCAGTCCGTACAGGCGGCGCTGAACCCGTTTCGGGAGCTGCGGCCGCAGACACCACCTCAGCCTGCGGCGGCGACGGGTCGTCAACCGTGATTGCTGTCGTCGCGACGCCCAAACGCAACGGCATCGGCAGTAGCCCTCGATAGGTTCCGTAGCTCATGAACCCCGCCACCATCACAGCCGCTGCAGCCAATGGACGCAACCGACTGCCGACCCGCTGGCTTGCCATTGGCGAGGTTTGCTGAAGGCGTCGATCCGGCATTCGCTTCAGCAGCTGTCGACTGTGACTCAAACCTTTACCCGCAATTTTTGACCAGCGATCACGAGCGTCAGCAATGGACGTGGGGCGTAGTTCGGGAGATCGGCGCGTGAAATTTTGAATCAGCCGAGCCATACTGTCGGGACAATCAGGCACAAGGCTGCGCACATCCGCGACGTCTTTTTCCTTCGCTTTCAACAACCGGTTGATCGGATCGGCCGACAGAAAAGTAGGGCGTGAGGTCAGCAACTGCCACAGAACGCAGCCCAGTGAATACAGTTCGCTTTGTGAATCTGCCGACGTGCCGGTGGCGACGAGTTCCGGGGCTGTCGTTTCGATGTCCTGCAGTTTCAAATCCGCGGTATACGACAGATTCGGATGCTGCAGCGAGTGTACAAATGGCGAAACCAACGTAGTTCTGCCGCTGGGTTGCAGTCGCACATTCTTCAACACGATGTGTCCGTGCCGCATCTGATTTGATTCCAGCCACGCCATCGCCGACAGCAATTGCCAGCCGATCTCCGCCACGGCTTTCCACGGCATCCGGCCGCCGCGCACCAGCAAGTCGTCGGCCGACCAGCCGGGCACGTAGCCGCTGGCCAGGAAGGTACTTGTCTCTGAGTGGTTGATTAGACGTCGCGGCAGTTCCAACGTCACGGGCGCGCTGCTGCGGACGTCGTCAAGTCGTTCGATCAGGTCAGTCACACTTTGCTGAAATCGGTCGACGTCGCCATCAGTCGACAGCCGGCGCAAAACCGCACTGCGTTGATTGATCGTTGACGCAGCCTGGTAGGTGTCTGCGCCGATGGCGTCGCGTAAACAGAATTCGTCGACTCGCAACTGCTGCGGATCGGTCGATTGCAGGATGTCCGTCTGCCAGGGCGTGAGCACTCGACGCTGCACCAGTGCGTCCAGCCAGACGGAATCGAAATCGGGCAAATCGTGGCACAATCGGCGAACTCCAGGCTCACACGCCGCAATCTGCTGCTGACTGCACAACTGCAGCTCAGTGAGCAGTTGCATCAGATGATCCGAAGGCATTCGCATCCGTGCGTGGGCCTGAAGCGGGAACGGGAGTTAGACTCAGGCGATTTTCGCCGAATCACGCTTTGGAAACAAGCCCGGCTGTAAGAGCCAAAAACGCTCGATTCGGCGTCGGAAATCACTCTGGTTACGCAACGAACACCGAGTGCCTTCGACCGTTCCTCACGTCATGAATCTTCCGCCATGTCCTGAAGCACAGACACGACCACATCCAGCCCCTGGTCCAGTTCCTCACGCGAGATGTTCAGTGCGGGCAAAAGTCGCACGACGGTGTCGGATGTGGCATTCAGCAGCACGCCTTTTTCCATAGCTTTACCCACTGCCGGGCCACTCGGGATGGTCAGGTCGATGCCAATCATCATACCGCAGATTCGCAGTTCTTTGATAATTGGAAGTTCCTGCTGCACGGCTTGCAGTCGTTCGTGAATGTAGGCCGCATTGTCGGTGACGGCGTCCAGCAACCCTTCGCGTTCGATGGTTTCACCGGTCGCGAGTCCGGCGGCCATCGCCAGGGAGTTTCCGCCAAACGTACTCGCGTGCATGCCCGGTCGCAGATCACCAGCAAATTCGTCTCGCACAATCATCGCTCCACAGGCAACTCCGCCAGCCAGCCCTTTGGCCATGGTAAGCACGTCCGGCTTCACTTCTGCCGCCTGCCAGGCAAACCATTCGCCCGTTCGCCCCATGCCGGTTTGGACTTCGTCGAAGATCAGCAGCAAGCCGTGTTCGTCGCACAGATTTCGCAGGCCCTGCAGAAATCCGTCCTCCGGAATTCGCACTCCGCCCTCGCCCTGAATCGGTTCGATCATGATGCCGCACGTTTCGTCATCAATCAGTTCTGCGACGCCTTCCAGATCGTTCATCGCCGCGTATCGAAACCCGGCCATCAGCGGGCCTAATCCGTCATGATACTTCGGCTGAGCAGTCGCGGTTAAGGCTCCGAAGGTGCGGCCGTGGAATCCTTTTTCGAACGTGATCATCCGGAACCGTCCCTCAGACGATCCGTGCAGTCGAGCCAGCTTGATAGCAGCTTCGTTGGCTTCTGCTCCGCTGTTGCAGAAGAACGCTTTGCCAAAGCTGCGCGTACACAAAAATTCGGCGAACCGGCCCTGTTGTTCGGTGTACCACGTATTCGGGACGTGGATGAGTTTCGCAGCCTGCTCCTGAATGGCCTGCACAACAGCGGGAGGCGAATAGCCGAGTATGTTGCAGCCCCAGCCCGGAAACAGGTCCAGATATTCACGCCCGTCCGCATCCCACACGCGTGATCCTTCGCCTCGCACCAGTGACACCGGGTACCGCGTATAATTGGGAATCACGTAATCGTCGAACAACTCAATGGTCGACTTGCTGTCAAGGTGTGTAAGGGTGCTCATGAATCTCAGAACTCCGGAGGGTTTGTCGCGAATCGCTGCATCATATCACGGCCACATTTCGCCAGCGAGGGCGATGGCCACAGGTCCGACACGATTCCTCAGTTTAAGGTTCAGCTCATGCCGGTATGCACCGGCGGGCGATTGGCGTGGTTAGACGGTGGCATTAGGCAGCTGAAGCGCCGGCACTGGCCAGTACAGGGCCGGTATGCACCGGCGGGCGATTGGCGTGGCGAGACGGTGACATTAGGCAGCTGAAGCGCCGGCGGTGGCCACTACGGGTCCGGTATGCACCGGCGGGCAATTGGCGTGGTGAGACGGTGACATTAGGCAGCTGAAGCGCCGGCGGTGGCCACTACAGGGCCGGTGTGCACCGGCGGGCGATTGGCGTGGCGAGACGGTGACATTAGACAGCTGAAGCGCCGGCGGTGGCCACTACGGGTCCGGTATGCACCGGCGGGCAATTGGCGTGGTGAGACGGTGGCATTAGGCAGCTGAAGCGCCGGCGATGGCCACTACAGGGCCGGTATACACCGGCGCGATTGGCGTGGTGAACGGGCATAACTGGGCAGCGAAAGTGCTGAGATGCTGCGGGCTCAATTTAGTGACTGTTAGGCGACTACTGCGGGGTCAGTCTGAGTCGGTGGCTCCGGCGTTTTTGCGAGCCATGGCAGACCTGACAGGATGTCTTCGCGAATCAGATTCAAGCACGGCACCAGCACGAGCGTCAGCCCGGTGGCGAACAGCAGGCCGAAGGTAAGAGTGACCGCCATCGGAATCAGAAATTTGGCCTGAAAGCTGGTTTCGAACATTAGCGGAATCAGCCCGGACGCCGTCGTCAAAGTGGTCAACAGGATCGCTCGCAAACGCTTTTTCGCGCCGTCGATACTGGCATCGTAAGGACTCAGGCCCGCAGCGACTCGGCGGTTGATGAAATCGACCAGCACCAGAGAATCGTTCACCAGAATGCCCGCCAAAGCAACCAGGCCGATGGCGCTCAGAATGGTAAACGTTTCGCCCGTCACCCAATGCCCAATGACGGCGCCCAGAAAACCGAAGGGGATGGCGGACATCACAACCAGCGGCTGTGTGTAAGATTTAAACAGACCCGCGAGCATGCCGAAGATAATCAGCAGCGCAATCGGAAATGCAATTTTCAGCGACCCGAAACTCTTGCGCATTTCTTCAGCCTGACCGAGGTACTGAACGTCGAGGTTGGGATACCGGGGCAGGATCTTTTCGTTCACTTGTTCACGGATGTTGTCGATCACGCTGGTGGTACTGGGCACGATCGCGTCGTCCACAGCGCCCGTCATCGTGGCCGATCGAGTTTGTTGGTAACGAGTGATCGTCGAGTAACCGATGCCCATATCGACTTCGGCGATTTCCTGAATGGGTATCCATTTGCGAGTCACTCGGCCTGCCGTTCCGTCCGTCGGCATGTTCGCCACGCCGCTGGGAATCCACATGGATTCGACATTCCATGTACTGTCACGAAACGATTCGGGGTACCGCACCATGATCCGCACGTCTTCACGGTTGCGAGTAATCCGGCGAGCTTCCTGACCGAACAATGCGCCCCGCACGTGCAGACCAAGACTGCCGACGGTCACGCCGGTGGCAGCGGCTGTGTCTCGCAGTCGCAGAGTCAGTTCCTTCTTGCCGATATCCAGGTTGTCGTCGAGATCGTAGACGCCCTGCAACGTGCCGGCGATTTGCTTCAATTCTTCGACGACTTTCGGCAGGTCCTGATTCGAAATACCCGACAAACTGATCTCAATGTCGTTGCCGCCGGGACCACCATTCATCGCGTCCCAGCGTACCGAATTCACGCCGGACAATTGAGTTTCCGAAAAATCACGCAACAGGTTCACCAGTTCTTTGCTCGACCGGTCACGTTCGTCGGCCGGACAGATTTCCACAATCAACTGCCCCAGATGACTCTGGTCGTCAAACCCCACTGAGCCCGCCCCGGTCACGTCGTACTGCCGCCCGGCAATGGTTTGCACGTTGACGATTTCCGGAAACTTGTCTTTGTCCACAATGAACTCGGTCAACTCATTCAGCTCTTCCTTCAGGCGTTCAGTCGACGTGCCGATTGGCATTTCAATGGCACAGATCAGGCTTTCGCTGTCCATGTCCTGAATGAACTGCCACTTCACGATTCCGCCCGCCAGCATTCCAGCCGCCACAACGCAGCCGCCGAAAACGATTGCCACTGTCACGTAGCGCCACTTCAGAGCGACTCGCAGCAGGTGTTCGTAAGGCCTGAGCAGAAACCGCTTCATAAAGCGATCTTTCAACCCGGAAACGCCGCCCACCAAAGTATTCGTTCCCGTCGGTTCGGGCTTTTTGATCGGTGGCAGGTGCCTTAGGTGAGCCGGCAGAATCACCAACGCTTCCACCAGCGAAATCGAAAGCGCAGCGATGACGACCAGGGGCAGTTGAGCCATGAAGTCACCGATCTGTCCCTGAATAAAGAACAGCGGCGCGAAGGCGCCGATCGTGGTGCTAACAGCGACGATCACCGGCCACATCACTTCTTCCGCGCCCTTGATCGCGGCCTGCATCGGCGGCGTGCCTTCTTCGACGTGCCGGTAAATGTTTTCACCAATCACGATGGCATCGTCGACGATGATCCCCAACACGACAATCAGCCCAAACATCGACAGCAGGTTCACCGTCGCCCCCAAGGTCCACATCACCGCAAACGTGCCCATAAACGAAATCACCAACCCAACGGCCGCCCACAAAGCAACTCGCCAGTTCAGAAACAGGTTCAGCGAAATCAGTACCAGCACCAGGCCCCAACCGCCGTTGCGAGTCATCAATTCCAGACGACCTTCGACAAACCGAGCGATGTCCGTGTGCAGTTTGTATCCGATCGATTTGGGAAAGGGGTTAGCTTTCGCTTTTTCATAAACGGCGTAGACATCCGGCCGACCGATTTGAGCATACAGTTTCGACATGCCGGCACTTGGCCCGATGTACGGCTGCCCGCTGCGGCCCGCGACATACGCTTTGACAACGGCAGAAATCTGAACCGCGTCTTCATCGTCGCCATTGAAAACCACACAGTTGACGGACGGTTTGCCATTGAACAGCGATTCCAGATCGGAATCCACAAACCCGTCGGACAAGTCCGCAACATCGCTGAGCAGAATCTGTTGACCATTCGGTTGAGCTCGAACGACGATATCTTCCAGGTTAATCGCCTGCTGTTCTTCGCCCAGCGTGCGGACGGAAACGCTGCTGCGACTGCCCTTCAATTGACCGCCGCTGATGTCGACATTTTCAGATCGAATAGCGACTGCGATTTCTTCGAACGTGATGTCGTACTTCAGCATGCGGTCCGGACGAACGTCGACATAAATTTCGTCGTCACGGATACCGTTCAGTTCGACTCGACTGATGCCCGGCAGCTTCAGCAATTCGTCTCGCAGCGACCGCGAGGCTTCTTTCAGCGTGGCTTCGTCCTGATCGCCGAAAACGGCAATCGAAATCACCGGTAACTGAGGCTCAACTTTTCGCAGAGCGATCTTTTCCACATCGTCCGGCATGTCCTGAATGGAATCGACTTCGTTGCGGATCTCCTGCAACATGACGTCGACATCATCGACCGACTGCGCGAGCGTCAACGTGGTGAAACTGATGCCTTCCGCGACCTGCGACTGGACCTTTTCGATGCCTTCCAGCCCGCGGACCGCTTCTTCGATTTTAATCGTGACCGCTTTTTCAATGTCTTCCGGCTGCACGCCCGGATAGACGGCGGACACCATCAGTTTGTCGGGCCGCGATTCCGGGAACATTTCGCGTTGCAGCGTGATGGCAAAGATCGTGCCCGCCGCCAGAATCACCAGCATCAGCATGTTGACCAGCACGGCATTCCGCACGCTGAACGATGGCAGAGACATTTGCAGTTTTCCGGGTAACGGCAGATTTCGATGCCGCATTTTAGAAGCAGCGATCAAGCGATACAGAGTTCCAGTCGTGTTTATAGCGGGAAGTTCCGCAAATCCAAATCCGACAATCCGCAACAGAAGGTGATTTCGCAACGAACGGGCGCAACTTCGCACTGGACCACCGTTTGCCGCGAGGTGTGGCCCGCAGAAGCCGTCAGTCAATGTAGACTCGCGCCAAGGCGATGCGGGTGCTGCGGCCCTAATTTGCAACACGCAGCGACAGGGCGCATAATGACTTACGTCAACGGAATAGAGCCAATTCTATGCTTCGTCGTTCGATCAACTCCCTGCTGCTGACGCTCTGCACGGCAGCACACGCTGTCGCGGTCGAACCGCCCCATGCACTGTCAGCGTTCTTCAGCAATCATTGCATTAGCTGTCACGACACGGACACTGCGGCTGGCGGCTTGTCGCTCGTTGACAAAATCGACTCTGCGATTTCAGATGACGCCGCAACGTGGGAAACCGTCGCCCGCCGGCTGCGAACTCGTCAGATGCCGCCAATCGGGGAACCGCGTCCGGACGAAGCAACTTACAACAAGGTGATCACACTCCTGGAACGGCAGCTCGACAACGCTGCGGCGGCGAATCCCAATCCAGGCCGCACGGACACATTTCGGCGGATGACTCACACCGAATACGCCAACGCCATCCGTGACCTGCTGCATCTTGACATCGACGCTGCCGCGCTACTTCCCAAAGACGAAGTGAGCCACGGATTCGACAACATCACGGTCGGCGACCTTTCGCCAACGCTGCTGAACCGCTATCTCTCAGCCGCGCGAAAAATCAGCCAGCTAGCCGTTGGTGCATCCGGCACGTCCGGCGGTGGCGACACGTTCCGGTTGCGACCAGATATCACTCAGGAAGAACGAGTCGAAGGGTTGCCGATCGGCACACGCGGCGGCACGCTCATTCGCTACAACTTTCCCGTCGACGGCGAATATGAAGTCAGCGTTCGGCTGATGCGAGACCGCAACGAACATGTTGAAGGCCTGGCCCGTGATCATGAACTGGACATCCTGCTGGACCGAAAACGCATCGCATTGTTGACGGTCAAACGCCCGAAGAAGGCGAGCGATCATCAGACGGCCGACAATCACCTGAATGTGACTTTCCACGCAAAAGCGGGGCCGCACAATCTGGGCGTTACATTCCTTAAGAACCCGTCGTCACTGATCGAAACCAAGCGTCAGCCGTTTGAAGCTCACTTCAATTTCCACCGTCACCCGCGACAGTCACCTGCAATCTATGAAGTAACGATCGCGCGACCTTCACAATCCGGGTCTGCCACCAACACGCCAAGTCGGCAGCAGATTTTTTGCTGTATGCCGAAGTCCCGCGAGGATGAAGCAGCTTGTGCTGAGAAGATTCTTTCCGCGTTAATGCGGCGAGCCTACCGGCGTCCGACAACGGCCGATGACCTGAAGACGCCGATGCAGTTCTTTCACGACGCGGCCGCTGATCATGGTTTTGAGGCGGGCATTGAAGAAGCGTTGAGTTTCATCTTGGTGAATCCGAAATTTCTGTTTCGCATCGAACGCGATCCTTCCGATGCAAAATCCGGCGAACCCTATTTCGTAGACAACTTCGAACTGGCTTCTCGCTTGTCGTTCTTCCTGTGGAGCAGCCTGCCGGACGAAGAACTTCTGGCCGCCGCTGAAAACGGAACACTTGGCGAATCACAAATGTTGGCGTCGCAGGTAACGCGAATGCTGGCGGACGAACGATCGAACTCACTGGTGACAAGTTTTGCGAGTCAGTGGCTCTACCTGCGGAATCTTGAAACACTCACGCCGGACCTTCGCCTCTTCCCCGATTTCGACCATAACCTCCGCGAAGCCTTCCGCAAAGAAACTGAGCTGTTCTTTCAAACGGTGCTCCGCGAAGACCGCAGCGTGCTGGACTTGATCAGCGCAGATTACACTTTTCTAAACGAACGCCTCGCAAAGCATTATGGCATCCCTCACATTTACGGAAGCCGATTTCGGCGAGTCGACCTTCCGCGCGACAGCGGACGCGGCGGCTTGTTGCGACATGGCAGCATTTTGACAGTCACGTCTTATGCAACTCGAACGTCGCCCGTGATTCGCGGCCACTGGATTTTGCAGAACCTGCTGGGCAGCCCTCCGCCTCCGCCGCCCAACGATGTGCCGGCTCTGGAAGACAACACGGTTGATAGCAATCTGTCCGTCCGAGAACGTCTCGCCGCTCATCGAGCGAATCCTGCTTGTGCGAGCTGCCACAACATTATGGACCCGGTCGGTTTTTCGCTTGAGAACTTCGATGCAATTGGCCGATGGCGCGATAGTGAGGCGGGAAAACCGGTGGATGCATCGGGCGGACTGCCGGACGGAAGCCGATTTTCCGGTGTCGCCGGCCTGGAACAGGGAATACTGGACCGTCCGGAACTGTTTGTTGGTACACTCATCCGAAAGCTGCTGACGTACGCTCTGGGCCGCGGCGTTGAAAATTACGACGAGCCCGCGATTCGCGAAATCGTGCGAGCGGCGAAAGCAGATGACTACAGGTTTTCGTCGTTGATCCAGGGCGTCGTCGCCAGCAAACCGTTTCGCATGAGGATGGCTGAATGATGATCACAAAGAAATCTCTGCCTCGGCGCACGTTTCTGCGAGGACTCGGCGCGTCGGTTTCATTGCCGTTGTTGGACGCCATGATCCCATCCATGACGGCCGCCGCTCAAACCGTGGCCGCGCCGTCGAAACTGCGTCGCATTGGCTACGTGTACATGCCGATGGGTTGCGACGTCACTCGATGGACGCCGCCGAACGCCAACACGCTGGAGGAACTTTCACCGACGCTTAGCCCGCTGGCGAAAGTGAAAGACAGCGTCACGGCAATCACGAATCTCGAATTGAAGAATGCCTACCCGGGCACGCACGCAACTTCGAATTCGGCCTTCCTGAGTGCCGTTACGGCGAAACGAACCGAAAGCACCGACTACTTTCTGGGCACCACCGTCGACCAAATTGCAGCGAGCACCATCGGCCAAAAAACTCAACTGCCGTCGCTTGAGCTGGCGATGGATTTACTGGCCACCGTCGGTCAGTGCGACAATGGCTACGCCTGTGTGTACCAGAACAACCTGTCGTGGTCATCACCGACGACGCCGCTGCCTGCGGAAGCTCACCCTCGTATCGTCTTCGAAACGCTGTTCGGCGAAGGCGGCAGCGTGGCTCAGCGGAAAGCCAATCTTGCCAAACGAGCCAGCTTGTTGGATTCGGTGACGGAAGAGATCACTCGGTTGAAGAACACGCTTGGGCCATCCGACCAAAACAAGCTAACTCAATATCTGGACTCCATCCGCGAAGTCGAACGCCGCATCCAGCAAGCTGAGTCCACCACATCCGATAACCCTCTCCCAGACCTCGACCGCCCCAAAGGCGTGCCCGCCGCCTACGCTGATCACGCGAAGCTGATGTTCGACCTGCAGTTGCTGGCATTTCAGGGCGACATCACGCGAGTGATCACCTTCCAGCTCGCACGAGAAACCAGTAACCGCACTTACCCCGAAGTCGGCGTCTCCGACCCTCATCACCCACTGACTCATCACGGCAACGACCCGGACAAAATTGCCAAGGTCGCAAAGATCAATCAGTTCCATGTGTCGCTGTTCGCCGACTTTCTGGAAAAGATGCAGGCAACGCCTGAAGCCGACGGCACACTGCTGGATCATTCGCTGTATTTGTACGGCAGCGGCATGGGCAATCCGAACGTTCACGATCACACAAACCTGCCCATCCTTGTGGCGGGCGGTGCCGCCGGAAACATGCGCGGCGGTCGACACATTCGTTACGACAAACCGACACCGCTGGCCAACCTGCACCTCACGTTGCTGAACAAAGCTGGCGTGAATCTCGATTCCTTCGCCGACAGTAACGGTCAGGTGGATGAGCTATTCGGCGCGTTGGATGTCTGATGGCGAAGACGACCGTCGGCCCAGCCATCGACGACGGTGCGCAAATAATTCCAATAATATGCCCCTGCAATCCACCACATCTCAACAGCCAATTACCATCGGTAACCGGGAGCTCACCAGCCGTTTTTTTCTCGCGCCGCTGGCGGGCTACACGCATCATGCTTTTCGCGTCATGCTGCGGCGACTCGGCGGACTCGGGCTGGCGACGACCGACCTGGTGCAGGCTCAGATGTTGGTCTCACAAACTCGAAAATCCATGGAGCTGGTCGAAACCAGTCCGGAAGATCGCCCGCTTTCGGTGCAGATCTTTAGCGGCGTGACGGAACAACTGGTCCAGGCAGCGAAGTGGCTTGAAGACCATGGTTACGAAGGCATAGACATCAACATGGGCTGCCCGATGGCCAAGGTCAACGGTTCCGGTGGTGGAGCCCGTCTGATGTGCGACACCACCGGCGCGACGGAAATGGTGGGCCGCGTGATCGACGCCGTCGACCTGCCCGTTACGGTGAAGATGCGACTTGGGTGGGATAACGAAAACCTGACCGCTCCCGAACTGGCCGCCGCCTTTGAGCAAATCGGAGTCGCCGCCGTGACGGTGCATGGGCGGACTCGACAGCAAGGCTTTCAGGGAACAGTCAACCGCGAAGGCATTCGTGAGACCGTTCAGGCTGTGAAGTCGATGCCGATCATTGCCAACGGTGATGTCCGCAATTCAGACGAAGCATTTTCAATGCTGGACGAAACTGGCTGTGCCGCTGTGGCGATTGGCCGTGGAGCGATGCTCGACCCGTGGATCTTTCGCAAGCTGCGCGACATCGAACAGGGGATTACGCCGCACAAACCGACGGCAGATGAACAGGTTGCCTTTTTGTCGGATCACTTCCACCTGATGCGAGAACAACACGGTGACTACAGTTGCTTTCTGTTCCGCAAATTCGCGGCGTGGTATGGAGGTCGCCTGGGCATTCCGGAAGACCTGGAAGACCGCCTGCGCCGCTTCGAATCGGCAGCCGAATTCGATTCATTGCTTAAAGAAATTCGTGCGAGGCACGGCGAGCGAGAATCAGAGATCGCAACGGCTCTGATCAAGGTTCCCAACGGGCCGGTCGAACACTGGTAGGCAGTGCCTCACGGATACAATTGCTCCGTAATCAGCCGACCGATGTTCAATGACGCGGTTGCAGCCGGTGATGGAGCGTTGCACACGTTTAGCACTCTGTCTTTCCGCAGGATCAGGAAGTCGTCGACCAGCTGTCCCTGCGGCGTCAACGCCTGAGCTCGCACGCCAGCGGGAGCGGCGACCAAATGATCGGCTCGAATTTCCGGCACCAGCACCTGCAGCGCTTTCACAAAAGCGCCCTTCGACGCCGATCGCCACATTTCGCCAACGCCCATCTTCCAATGGCGAAACGCCAATCGAAGGAAGCCAGAATAGGTAAGCGATTCCCACAAGTCGCGTGGGCTGATCTTCCCCCACGAATAGCCTTCTCGCGCCAGGGCCAGCACAGCATTCGGACCACATTCAACTCCACCGTGAATCATGCGAGTGAAGTGGACGCCCAGGAACGGGAACTGAGGATCGGGCACCGGATAGATCAGCGATCGACAAAGATGCTCGGCCTCCGGCTTCAGCACGAAGTATTCGCCACGAAACGGAACAATCCGCTCCTTCATTTGCTGACCAGACATTTGCGCGACGCGATCACTAAACAACCCCGTGCAATTGACAACCTGAGCCGCTTCGATGGCCCCTGCTGATGTCGTCACGGTGACGGAATCTGTGGATTGTCGAATGCCGGTCACACGGCAGCCGAGTCGAATTTCTGCGCCTTGTTGCTGCAGGACTTCGGCCAGTTTCATACAGACGCCAGGATAATCGACGATGCCCGATCCCGGAACGTGAATGGCTTTGATGCCAGCCACGTGAGGTTCCAGTTCCTTCAGCCGATCGACGCCAATCATCTCACAGCGAACGCCGTTTTCCTGGCCGCGACCGTAGATGCGTTCGAGAGCCGGAAGCTGGCTTTCATGAGTGGCAACAATCACCTTGCCGGTTTGCTTCCATGCGATGCCGTGTTCGTTGCAAAACTCTTCCAATGCCACCTTTCCGTCGCGACAGTTGGTGGCTCGCAACGAACCCGGTTTGTAGTAGATGCCCGAATGGATCACGCCGGAATTGCGGCCAGTCTGGTGAGCGGCCAGCTTGTCCTCCTTCTCCAGCAGCACGATTTTTTTCTGCGGATGCTGCCTGGAAATCTGCCATGCGGTTGCGAGTCCTATTACTCCGCCACCAAGGACGGCTACATCATATCTGAACATTCTTAACTTGCTTATCGGCTTACAAAAAACGGCTGGAGGTCAAGCATTTCAAACGAAGTTCTACGGGCGTGACGGGGTCGAGTCCAGTTGAAGCTGAACCCGCATTTGCCGCCGTGGGTATGCGCAAGCAGCACGGTATTGAGACAAAGGCACATGCACGAAGATGCCACCATCACTGATCACTTGGCTGGTGCAAGGACTGCTTTCTTTTGTGAAGAACCGTCACACGTACCGAATCCGTTTCCGCATATCCGTATTCATGCTCTGGTACCGAGTTGAAAGGTTGCCAGGACTGAACAGTTCGGCACGCATGAATTCCATGTCGTCGGCACCAATCGCGTTGGTGAAGATTGTCTTCAGGTACTCTTCGCCGAATTCCGACGGCTGCATGCGATTTTCGTCGTACATGCTGGAATGAACACAGCGGGCGTGAATTTCACCCCACTGATCACGCAGCTTGTTCGCCGACAGCGACGACACCACAAATCCTGCACGTGGACTGTACTGCAACGTGGCGACGGCGTTGTTGGCGCCGGCAACAAGCATTTCGACCGCCTTGCCGCCCAGTTGAGCTGCGTAGAAACGGTCAAACTGAATCGGCCGACCTCCGCGCTGAGTGTGTCCCACTTTTCTGGTGAATATTGACGACGATGCTGTTTCATGAGTGCGGATCTTCGTGAAGAATTCTCCCTCAATCCGCTCCGCCAGGATTTCATGCAAAGCATCTGCGGCGCCGCTATAACGTATGTTGCCGGCCGGGTCGTAACTGGGCGTGGACGCTCCCAGCTCTTTCCCGTCCAGTGTCTTCACACCCTCACCCACGACAATCACCACGTTGCGTTGCAGTTCGTAGATCTGCCGCACGCGTTGTTCCAGTTGGTCGATGTCGACGGCGACTTCCGGAATCAGAATCAAATCGGGCTGACCGTAGGCGGCTCCCAGCGCGATGTAGCCAGACTGCCGCCCCATCACCTCCACAATGCCGATCCGACGGTGACTTTCCGCCGTGCTGCGCAACCGCTGAACGCATTGAGCCACCACAAACACGGCAGTCGCGTAGCCCGGCGTGGCGTAGTTGATGATGTCTTCCAGATCCAGATGCGGGCGAGAACAATTCAGCTGTTCGATGTAGCCGCACTTGGTCGTGGCTTCTGTTCGCACCCAGTCGTTGGGTTCGTGCAAATAGTTCAGGCCGAGATCGTTGTCGATCGTTTTGGGGGCCAGCACGCACGGGACAAAATCGGCAAGCGGCTGCATTCCGTTAATCGTGCCGTCGCCGCCAATGCAGATCAGACCGTCCAGTTGCAGTCGCTGCAGGCTCTGCTTGACGGTCGCAATCTGGTCCGTCTTTGGATCCACGTAGGTACGCGACGAACCGATCAATGTGCCGCCGAGGCACGGGTTGAGTTCAGGAATGCTGGTATAAAGCGGATTCAGGCAAACGTGAGCCACCTTTTCATCCATCAGACCGGCGTAGCCCCGCATAATGCCGACGACGGTAATTCCCTGAGAGTTCGCTCGCTCAACAGCCCCATAAATGGTGGCGTTTAGAGCGGGCGTATCACCACCGGCAGTCAGTATTCCAATTCGTTTCATCGTCCGCTTTCTTTCAAACATCCTTCGTCCCTGAAAGACGGTCATTTTCGCGAATTGACCGATTTGTCGAGCCTGCCAGGGCGGAATTCCGCATCAGAAGACCAAATACGACGAATCCGCAGCATCCGCGTTCTGCGGTTCAGGAAATGTCCCATGCTCAACCGCCCGGGCGGATTGAATTGCCGTGGCCGGATTCTACCATGCGATACTAAACCGATACTTTCGTTACATTTGCATGAGGAATAAAACTGTGAGCAGCATTGCCGAAGCGGTGCAACAACGCAAAGAACAGCTCGACCAACACACGCGCGAAATCGTGCAGTGGCATTTTGGCGACGATACCGGCTCCGAATTTTGGCTGAACAAGAAGAAGGAATTCGACTTCGATCCGCTGACTGAAGTCGATTGCTTTGATGACCTCAAGAAATTCCCCCTGTTTGAAGACGACTGGCTGCGCGGCGGCCCGATGCGTCGCTGGGTACCGAAGCAGTACCAGGACAAACCGATCTACGTCTTTGAAACCGGTGGCACCACCGGCATTCCCAAATCGCGAGTCGTCGTGGAGGATCATTGGATCGACTACGAAATGTTCAGCGATACGCTGCCGGACGATAAGTTCCCCAAAGGCGGTAACTGGCTGATGCTGGGGCCATCCGGCCCTCGCCGACTGCGTCTCGCCGTGGAACACCTGGCTCAACATCGTGGTGGCATCTGCTTTTGCGTGGACCTCGATCCTCGCTGGGTCGTCAAGTTGCTGAAGAAGGGCAAAGTCGAAGAAGCCAAGGAATACAGCAACCACGTCATCGATCAGGCGATGGCGATTCTGGGAGCCAACAATGACATCAAGTGTATGTTCACAACTCCCAAGCTGCTTGAAGCTCTGGCGATGCGACTGCTGGACAACGACAGCAGCATCGAAGAAGCGGGCATCAGCGGAATCTTCTGCGGCGGCACAGAATTCACTCAACAGTGGAACCGTTTTGCCTGCGAAGAATTGCTCGGGCCGAACGTCTACATGACGCCGACCTACGGCAACACTCTGATGGGGCTGGCATGTGGAAAACCGTTTGAACCAGCCGACGAGTACAAAGTGACCTACTACGCACCTCAGCCGCGAGCTGTTGTGGAAGTCGTCGACTTTGACGATCACAAGAAGGTCGTCGACTACAACGCCACAGGCCGGGTAAAGCTGTACACGCTGACGAAAGAATTCTTCGTCCCCGGATTTCTGGAACGAGACGAAGGCGAACGCGAACAGCCTCACGGAAAGTACCCGTGGGACGGAGTCAGCGGCGTGCGACCGTACCATGTGTTCGCGAAAACAACGACCGTGGGCGTCTATTAAGGGCTGACGTAGTAGTTCATGGGCACCGTGCGACCATCTCGACAAAATCGACCCAATAGGCGTGCCACGTCAGTGCGTTTGCCGCGCCAGCGGGTCGAGGGCCGTGCCCTCGTCAGTGGTTGAACAGAAACTCGCGGCTGCTGAGGATGCCCCATGTGATGTCTTCCAGCAGTTCGCGCTTCTGTTCCGGATTGGCTTCGGACAGCAGCTTCAGCATCGCGGTCTTTTCGTGTTCCTTCGGGTAGCGAGACAGCGACGACAGGAACAATTCATCCAGCATGGCCGACTGGTCATCCGTGAATTGCTCAAGTAACTTCTGTAACCGATTGTCTTTGGCCGACAGCTTGCCGTTGATGGTGTTGCCGTTGGAAATGTGCAGCACCTGCACCATGCTCGGTTCGTCGCTGCGTTCACACTCGCATGTGATGCGTCGCTGATTACGGCCAAACGTTTGCAGGAAGTATGACTGCACGGCCGAATCGTACAGCTGAATGGCTCGAGTCCCCTTCGGATAGAAATCGGTGTCACGAATATCAGCCCCCGGGAAGGCGATCTTGTTGAATTCACTATCGACGCCGGTCACCTGTGATATTGCATCGAGCAACACTTCGGCCATCAGTCGTTTCGGATAGTAGCGAGAGTAATACCGCTTATCGCCGTCGTTCGATTTAAGCGGTTCACTGCTGCGTTGATAGGTTTCTGATTGCAGAATCTGCCGCATCAGTGCCTTCAGGTCGTAACCCTGATCCACCAGATAGCTGGCCGCTGCATCTAACAATTCCTCATTGCTGGCAGGATTCGATGCGCGCATGTCGTCCACCTGCTCCACCAAGCCGGCCCCCATAAAGTTACGCCAGACGCGATTGGTGATCGAACGAGCAAACAGTTCATTTTGTGGCGACACCAACCATTCCGCCAGATACTCGCGGCGGTCTCGTTCACTGTCGAAGGCCAGCGGTTCCGCGTCCAGCGGTGTTGGTGGTTGAGGCTTGCCGGTGCGTGGCTGGATCAGTTCGCCTGTGGAAACCGTTACCAACGTGCGCTTGCCGTCGCCGTTGCGAGGATCGCCGCCCCAGCCTTTGGCTCGCACACGTGAGAACAGATTCGCGAAGCTGTAGTATTGGTCGTTGGTCCACTTTTCGAGCGGGTGGTTGTGACACTTCGCGCAGCCGATCGACAAACCCAGAAACGCCTGACTCACGTTTTCCGCCATGTCTTCCGGCGCTTGGTGCAACGCGTAGAAGTTGGTCGCTCCGTTTTCGATACTGGATCCTTTGGCAGTGACGACTTCACGCACAAACTGATCCCAGGGCGTATTGGCCGCCACATGATCGTGAATCCAGGCGTAGTACGACTTCACCGCATCGGGCCGCAACAGTGTGCCGTTGATCATTAGCAGGTCAGACCAATGATACGACCAGTAGTCGACGAACTCCGACCGCGCTAACAGGCTTTCAATCAGAGCATCTCGCTTGGCAGGCGAACCATCGTTGATGAATTCGCGAACCTCGGTTGACGTGGGCAGCGTTCCAATTGAGTCCAGAAACGCGCGGCGGATAAACACTTCATCCGTGGAGTGCGCTGATGGCTTCAGGTTTAATCTGCGAAGCTGCTTCAATACAAGATCGTCGATGAAGTTGCGTCGGCCAGCCAGCAGATACGTGTCCGGAGAAACCTGCTGCTCAAAGGGCGAAGTGATGCGACCGATCACGATTCGGCTGCCAAACCACGCCGTTACCGCTCCTTCGCCCGGACCGATGACGGTTGCGACACCCGCTTCATCAACCGTCGCAACAGCTTCGTTGGCGGACGTGAATTTTGCCCATTGAGTCACGTCTTCGACTCGACCGTCAGAATACTGAGCTCGCACAATCAGCGGCTGGACCTGTCCCTTCTTAAGCGTGACTTGTTTGGGAAGGATCTCCAGACTCAGCAATCGTGCATCGGCCTCTGAAGGTGCCTGCGCGCCGTCAGCGATCCATTCTGAGATAACTTGATAGTGTCGCGAGCCTTCTTCCAATCGCTTGCCGCCTTTATGAGGCACAGCGGCGGTCGGCTTGGTCAGTAGCAGACTCTGCGCCGGTTCTACCAGATCGGTTCGACGCCCCAGTTGCTGCGTTGTAATACAAAAGTGATCGCGATCAGGGTCGTAGCCGTGCAACGAAAGCCGAAAGCCTCCCTTACCCGCCAGGGCACCATGGCACGCTCCGCTATTGCAGCCCTGTTTCGCCAGGATGGCCTGCACGTGATTTCGAAACGTCCAGTGAAACCGTTTGCTCATGCCGGTCACAGTGACGGGGGCAGTCGCGACTTCTTTGTCGCCACCAAACGCTCGCACGGTCGTCTGACCGTCGCCGACAGGCACGACAGTTTGACCTTCAACGCGCACGATCGATTCATCGTCCGATCGCAGCTTAGCGCCATTTTTTAACGGACCGGTCGCTGTCGCGCCGTCAAACTCTTCAATCAGCAAACGGTGCTGAGCTTCTCTGCCGTCCAGATGCAATTCGGCGGGAAGAATGCGAATGTCCTGCGCACCGGCGATTGAGGTCAGCACGCTGCAAAAGAAAATGGCGCGTATCGTCATGAGTTCATTCTGCGAAAAATCCAAGCGTCATCCTGAGGCGGTCGGTCCATCATAACCACAAGTTCACCGCGCGTCAGCCAGCCACGCCGGCACATCAAATCAAATTGACAACACTCAGTTTCACTCCGAACACACTTCCGGACGGCATTCCCACCGCACCGGAACACCATAAAGCCCTTCACAGTAACACTTTACAATCACACGAGACAGATCGGCACAAAACGTGAAGTATGTAAGCATCGACGCTCATGACGGCGTCTTCAAACTTGCCTCAATCCGCTCAAGACGAAAAGGACGGAACAATGCCCCGCACACTGTTTTCCGCTATGGCCGTTTTTGCTTTCAGCTTTGCAATGCCCGCCACCTCTTCCGCCAACGACATCGTGGACTTTCTGCGATCGATCTCTGGCCCTTCGCAGACTCATCACCGCCATGCGAACGTCAGGAGTGCGGACCGCGGTCGCCATGACCACGATCATCGCACCAAGGTGATTCCGGTCAGCAGCCGCCGATCGCCCGGGCGCGATATTCACCGACACGATGACCACCGGCGCGACGACCACGGACGCCACGGCATTCGCCACGATTTCGATCGCCGTAGCCCAAGCCGGTACCGATCGTCACGCCCGATCAGCATTCGACGCCCTGGCGTTTCGTTCAGCGTCAGCCTTGGCAGCAATGTGGTTCCACCACCACCCGTGATTGCGGTGCCCGCCGGACCAACATTCGGTAGCTTTGCTCATCTGCCACATCCAATCGGCAGTATCGTGACTTGCCCCGTGCCGATCGAAACCTGCGTCCGAATCAAAGGCGTTCGTCGAATTGCACCGGGAGCGATTCCGGTCGTCGTCGCCGTGCGGAGTCCTCACATCGGCCAGCACGGCAGCTGCGTAGAAGAAGTTGCTTACGTTGAAGTTCTTGTTCCGCCGTGCCCGCTTCGTGGAGCAAAAGTGTCTCGATGCGGCACAAAAATCCGGTTGGACTACGGTGGCCACGACATCAATATCGTCTCCCGCGACGGTCTTGTCGAAATCAACTACTAAGCCGGGGCGTCCCGGCGGACGGTTGGCGTGGTGGTCGGGATACGTTTTGAAAGCTGAAGCGCCAGCGGTGCTCCCGCTGGTCGCTGGGGGCGTGGGTTGATCGACGTAGAGCCGATCAACTTCTGCGATTGACCGACAGGAGGAGCGTTGGCTCCCCGATGGACGTTCCGTCCCGCCTCATCCGTTGGCCGAATACTTCTCCGCAAACTCCAGCACCAACGCGTCGACAATTTCGACCAGGTCGCCAACTTCCGCTTCTTTTAGAAAGCGGAAGTTGCTGCGATTAAGGGCTTCCTTATTGCGGATCGTGCCTTTTGTTGTGACCTCAAGAATATGAGTGTCTGAAAAAGGGCGGACCAACATTTCCAGGCGGCTATACAGATTGCGATTGTTGCCAGCCACGAGGTTAATGTCGTCGCGAGTAATACGAGCCCCCCAGCCGTCTTCGTTCATCACGGTTGAATACTCAAAGCCCGGGAAGTGGTCACACAGCTTCTTCAGGCAGCCTTCGATGTGCTCGCTAACGGAAATGCGCAGGCTGGAATGCAGGTTCCGCAGGTCTTCAACGGTCTCCTTTTGTTGTCCGGCCGCCTCGCCTTCCGCGTCTCGCGCTTTTTGGCCGCGGCTGATAGCCTTCTGCAGGCGTTCTTCAAAATCTGACATTAAGGTACTTTCGTTCGCCGAAGAGACTCGCTCAGTGAATTTTGCGAAATTCAACCCGGAAGATAAAACGCGGATGATGTTGGCACAATTCCACCGGGCATTCATTCGTGAGGACAAGGAAATTGTTGAGACATTTCCGACGTTTGGACAGTAATTGCCGTGCCAGACTGCTCACCGCCAGGAAATAGAGGTGGCATCTGCCAGTCGTTTGAATCGCTGTGTGAATTCGCCAGAATTCGCGGAACTACAGTTTACCGTTCAACAGTTCATTCGACGCAGGAAATTGCCAACATGGCCAAGAAGACAATTGCAGACGTAGACGTTGCTGGCAAAAAAGTACTAATGCGAGTCGACTTTAACGTGCCACTGGACGGCAGCACGGTCACAGACGACGGCCGTATCCGCATGGCCCTGCCGTCGATCAAATCTGTAGTTGAACGCGGCGGACAATTGGTTTTGATGAGTCACCTGGGACGACCAAAACCGGGGCAGGACAATTCTGAATTCAGCCTGCAACCCGCCGCCGAAAAACTGGCTGAATTGCTCGGCAAAGACGTTGCATTTGCGACGGACACCGTCGGTTCAGACGCCGAAGCCAAAGTCGCGGCTCTGAACGACGGAGGCGTGTTGGTTCTGGAAAACTTGCGGTTCGAAGAAGGTGAAAAGTCCGGCTGCAGCGAATTCGCAGCGAAACTGGCGGCATTCGGAGACATCTACTGCAACGACGCATTCGGCACCTGTCACCGCACCGACGCATCTATGGTCGCTACTCCGGAAGCCATGGCTGGCAAGCCGCGCGTGGTCGGATTTCTTGTCGAAAAAGAAATTCAATACCTGACCGACGCCATCGAAAATCCGGAGCAGCCGTTCGTGGCTATTCTGGGCGGAGCAAAAGTGTCCGATAAAATTCAGGTGATCAAAAACCTGCTGGGTATCTGCGACAAAGTTCTGATCGGCGGAGCCATGGCATACACGTTCTCGCTGGCAAAGGGCGGTGCTGTCGGTGATAGCCTTGTCGAAAAAGACAAAGTCGAACTTGCCAAAGAGCTGATCGAAGACGGCGGGACGAAACTGGTGCTGCCTGTGGACACTCATTGTGGCGACGGATTCAGCAGCGATTGCAACAAAGTGGTCGTCAACTCCGGCGAAATCCCTGATGGCTTCGAAGGCCTGGACATCGGACCTCAAACAGCCGCGATCTATTCCGACATCGTGGAAGAAGCGAAGACGATCGTCTGGAACGGGCCAATGGGCGTGTTCGAAATGCCGCCATTTGATGAGGGAACTCGTACCGTAGCCGAAGCGTTAGCGAAGAGCTCCGGCACCAGCATTATCGGTGGCGGCGACAGTGCCGCAGCGATTCGTCAACTGGGTTTTGAAGACCAGGTGTCTCACGTCAGCACCGGCGGTGGAGCGAGTCTCGCCATGCTGGAAGGCAAGAAGTTCGCCGCTGTCGACCTGCTTGATGAAGCGTAGAACGTTGTAGCGGCTAACAAAGCGAACCACCGCGTGCGACACGCGGTGGTCGCAGACGTCTTATTAAGCGTTCTCAGACGGCTCGCAGCACGGCCGCAGCACTCTGGCCCATGGCCGTGCGATTGACCGACAACGCGGTACGCGACTTCAGCTTCTGTGGGCCTTCCTGAACGACATTCAGACGGCACCGCGGGTCGGGAATCTCGTAATTCAGCGTCGCGGGAACTTCGCCATTCTTCAGCGACAGCAGCGTGCCCGCCAGTTCCACGGCACCGGCGCCGGCGTCGAAGTGTCCGATGAAACTCTTCATCGCGGTGACCGGTACTTTCAACACACAATCACCCAAAGATCGGTTGTAGGCTCGGGATTCGACGATGTCGTCAGCCTGAGTACTCTTGCCCTGAGCGTTGATGTGCCCCAACTCGTCTGGACGGATTTGAGCCCGGCGAACTGTGCTTTCAATGGCTCGCACCAGGCCCAGGCCGGCTGATTCGTTCGCGTAGCCTTTTCCATCGCAGCCAGCGCCGATACCCAGCACTTCAGCGTAGATGTCTGCCCCGCGGCGTCGAGCATGTTCGTAACTTTCGACAACAAACGTTGCGGCACCTTCGCCGACGACTGCTCCGTCGCGCTCAAAGTCAAATGGGCGACAAACGCGGGAAGGATCGTCATTACGCTTGGACAAGCCTTCGAACTTGTGAAACTTGGCAATGTCGACGGGATGAATATTGGAACTGCAGGCTCCCACAATCATCGCATCTGCTCGTCCGGCTTCGATCACTCGAACTGCTTCGCCCAGCGCCAACAGGGCGGATGCGTCGCGACATGTGATCGTGTTATTCGGGCCAGCGGCGTTGTGATCGATGGAAATATGGCAGGCCGGCATATTGGGCAATTGACGCAGCAGCCACAAAGGAGCGACTCGCCCCATTCCGCCTTCGCCCCAGCGTGTCATTGAAAAGTGGTTGGATTCATCGGTGCTGGCCTGAACGCCTGCGAGCAATTCAGCCGGATGAGTCGTCATGCGTCCGGCACCGTACACGACGCCAAGCCTGTAGGGGTCGATATCGCCACGCTTGATGGCGGCGTCTTTCATGGCAAGGTTGGCGGACGCAGCGCCGAGTTGCATGTCGCGAGACATCACCTTCACGAACTTTCGGTCGCGCAGCATTGTCGCGGGATCAAAATCGCGCACTTCGGCGGCGAATGGTGACGGAAGATCGTCGCTGGCGATTGACTGTAAGTAGTCAATCCCTGAACGATTTTGCATCAAGCTGTCCCAGAAGCGGTCTTTGCCGATGCCAATTGGAGAAACAACTCCAACACCGGTCACAACCGCGCGAATCCCATCGCACCCAGCCATGGTGACGCCTTGTTTTACGCGACAGAAAGAAGGCTCACTCACATCTTCCTGTCGGACCCATCGTGAGAATGCAGCCGAAAATCCTTTCAGCTCACATCAACGCTGTAACCCCTTCACAGTCGTCGACAATTCTTTTTCACACACTTGAACCTGCCGTGTTTCACACGCTCAAATTGCTCCCCAGCAATTCGATCGCTCACGACCGGTTCCCTGATTTTCGGGCAAAGACCTCGTCCTCAGACGAAATTCCTCTGCACCGACCTTGCATTACACGCATCGGAAGCTCAACTGTCAAGATGCAGCCGTTTTTTCCTGGCACACGAAGGCTGAGCCCATCGAAAAAGTCCGGTTCTGTGGCAAAAATTGCCGAAAGACAGGCATTCCGACACGTTTACCTGATCCGACAGTGAGAATCACACTTCCCACCTGTAGTTGACGCCAATTCCAGCGATCTCATTACAGGAATTTTCAGCAGACGACAATCAGCGGCGAAACCGGTCCATGCTCCGAAACCCCAGACTGCCTGCGAAAATCCTTGTCCCGTTCTGCCGATCCATGGGCAGAATGCTGGAAGCGGGGGTCGACGTCCGAAAAGCCCTGAAGACATCATCGTCGCACACTGCGGATCCTCGGCTGGCAGTCATCCTTAACGATGTCAGCAAATGCGTCAAACAAGGCGACGACCTCACGACGGCTTTCTCGCGACACGAGGACCGGCTTCCCACTCTGTTTTTGAATTTGCTAAACGTCGGGGAACAGACAGGATCGCTGCCGGAAATTTTTTCGTCACTCGCTGATTATTACGAAGCCAACGTCAAACGGATGGTGGAATTTCGTTCGCAGATCGCGTGGCCGGTGATTCAACTATTCGCCGCCATTTTTATCATTGGCGGGCTCATTTACCTGCTGGGCATTCTCGGGCAGGCGAACGCGGGCGGTGAGGCCGAGGACATTCTGGGGCTGGGCCTGGTCGGCACGTCCGGATCCATCGCTTGGTTCATGCTGACATTAGGCCCCATCACGGCAACATGGATTGGCTATAAAGTGATGACCAGAAACCTCGCGGGACAAAAGGCACTCGACCCGTTTCTGATGGCGATCCCGGCCATCGGCCACTGCATGACGTCATTCGCCATCGCTCGATTTTCATGGTGCTTCGCCCTGACTCAACAAGCCGGCATGTCGATCAAACCCTCTTTGGAAGCCAGCATGAATGCCACCAGCAACGGAGCCTTCATGATCGCCACGCCGGGGATATGGCAAATGTTAAGCGAAGGGGACACGCTGGCCGATTCGTTGAAGGCATCGCGGCTGTTTCCTACTGAGTACATTCATGTTGTTGAAACAGCCGAACACACTGGCACCGTCCCCGAAGCGCTGGACCGGATGAGTCACCGGTTTGACGAGGACGCTCACCGAGCCATGACACGGTTGACCGTGATTCTGGCCCGAGTGATCTGGGGGTTGGTGGCGTGCTTTATCGGCTTCATTGTGATTAGCTTTTTCATGCGATATGTAGCCCTGATCAACTCGTTTAGTTGATCAAGCGTCTATGTTCGCAGCCCGATGTTTTGAACGGCCATTTTCTTCCTGAAGGCGAGTTCCATTCGTATTACTTACGTTATCCCGACGCTGGATCAGTCCGGAGCCGAACGGCAACTGACTCTGCTGGCCACGCGCCTTCGCCAGAAGGGTTTCGCCGTTGATGTAATCGCTCTGAACCGAGGTGGCTACTTCGAAGACGAACTTCAGGCGGCGGATGTGCCAGTCCACATTCTGGAAAAGCGATTTCGGTTCGACCCGCTCACGTTCGTTCGGTTGAGGAGACTGCTGCACCAAAACCAGCCGGACGTTGTGCAGTCGTTTTTATTTTCAGCGAATTCGTATGTTCGCTTCCCGGGCGTCTGCCCGTCCGGTTCGAAGATTGTCGTTGCGGAACGGTGCGTCGATTCATGGAAGAGCGGCTGGCAGTTGCGAATCGATCGCTGGCTGAGCAACCGCATGGATGTGATGACCGCGAATTCCGAAAGCGTGGCCGAATTTTACCGATCCGTGGTTGGAGTCGACGAACAAAAAATCTCCGTCATATCGAACGGCGTTCTGCCGCCGTCCACCACCGCAACTGAAACAGCCAACGCACCGGACCTGCGAACGGAACTCGGCTTGCCGCCAGATACTCCTGTCCTCGGATTCGCGGGTCGGCTGGCTCCGCAAAAGTGCCTGAACGACTTGGTTTGGGCATTTCACCTGTTGCATCAGGCCGTCGAAGGTTCCGCATTGGTGCTGGTCGGCGATGGGCCGCAACGAGATCAGCTTGCCGAATTTGCAGAATCGGTTGGCTGCCGCAGTCGCGTCTTTTTTACAGGCCATCGCAGCGACGCGGCTCAGTTAATTCCGCAGTTCAACGCGTTCTGCCTGCCCAGTTCATTCGAAGGTATGTCCAACAGCCTGGCGGAAGCGATGGCGGCCGGCGTGCCTGTTATCGCGAGCGATATTCCAGCCAATGCAGACCTCATCACAAACGAAGAAACAGGCCTGCTGGTGCCGTGCGGCGAAAGCGTTGCCATCTGCAAGGCGGCTCAAAGAATATTGACCGACAATAACCTGGCGAAGTCGTTGGGAGAAAAGGCGCAGCAAGTAATTCAAAGCAAGTACAGCGTCGAGCAAATGGTGACGTCGCACATTGAGCTTTATGAGCGGATGGCGGGCGCTGACCGGTGAAGTTCGCTGCCAAACACATGAGGCATCGTCACCCGTCGCAATGCGACATCGCACACCAACAGAATCAGAGCCGCCGTCAGTAGCCAGGGCCACAGCGGCACCGCACGAGACGCTGATTCGCCCGGACTTGCGACGAAGACGTCTTCCGGTTGGGGCTGAAACTTGCCGCCAGTCGCCGTCGCAATCGACTGCAACTTTGTGTTGTTTGTCGGACGCAAACGGTATTCATCACCATAGCCGACGACAATTCCGCGCGACCGTTGCCCCAGTTGCTGGCCGTTGGCCGACTGAGTGACCTGAAGGTGCCACGCGCCTGGCGTGGGCGTTTCGATCTCTGCTTCATATCTGCCCGGAGCGGTTTGCATCACTTCGACTGACGTCGACTTCAGATCAGGCCCAACCAGCGTCAGCTCAGTTTTCGCGTCATTCAAAAACCGGCCGTCCACATTGATCGCATCGATCGTCACCCAGTGGCGGCGTCCGTTGCGCTGAACGTTAAGCTCAAACCCCTGATCGTCACTCTTGCGCATCGCGTGGCGGATCACCTGAGCCCAGAACTTATTGAAGCCCGGCCAGGACAACCATTCTGCGGCCCAGCGACTTTTTGCATCCGACGTCCACGCCGCTGAAACTCCCAACCCATAGCGCCACCACGCCAGCAATGGGTCGCCTGATTCTGTGGTGAGAATCACTTCGCTGGTCGCCTTGGGTCGAGTCACCACGTGGCCCAGCAAAAACGGAGCATCGTCCATGCTGATACCGTCCAACACGGAGGTCGCTCGCACCATGATCGGCAGGAACGGTTCTTCCTTGATGGCCGACTTGCTGGCCGTGATGGTTTCTTTAGCGAAGATCTGAGGAATCGCGCTGGCATCGCTGGAAAAGTAATAGCGCCCGCCACCCGCATCGGCGATCTTCCGTAGCATGGCCTGGTCGGCATCGCCAATCCCCACGGTCGACACGGTGATCCGCGCGGCAGTCATTTCCTGAGTGATGCCATCGAAGTCGCCCGGCGTGGAATAGCCATCCGTCAAGATAATCACGTGCTTCAACCGAGCGGTCGTGGACTGCAGCGCTTGGAACGCTTCCTCCATCGCCGGGTACAGTGCCGTCCCGCCGCCCGCTTCGATGCCCGCGATACGATCGAGGACCACACCTTTTTGAGAGCCCGGCAGCATCTTGCTGACCCAAAACGGCGCCCCATCGAAGGCGATCACGCCAATCTGATCTTTGTCGCTGAGCAGGTCTACCGCGCTGCGAGCCGCCTCTTTGGCGAGTTCGATTTTCTGACCGCCCATGGAACCCGATTTATCGATAATCAGCACCATGCCCAGCCCGGGTTTCTCTTTCTCTTTTTCAAAGTCGCCGCGCACGGGAAGCACTTCTTCCACAACCGTTTTGTAATAACCGCCCAGGCCAAACGATTCGTCGCCGCCCAGCATGATAAATCCGCCGCCAAGTTCGCTGACGTAGGAACGAATGATGTCCATCTGCCCCGCGGTCAGGTCCGTGGCAGGCACGTTCGACAGAATCAGCACTTCGAATTCCTGCAGTTCCGTCAGCGAATCGGGCATGCCGACGGCCGGGCGGACATCAAGCTGGATACCTTCTTCCTTCATCGCCCATTGCATTGGCTTGGCCAGTTCCGGATCACCTTCGATCATCAGCACCTTTGGCTGGCCTGTCGTGAACACCAGCCCGGCCGCAATGTTGTTGTCCAGAAAGCTGTCGCGAAACGGCCGATCAGAATCGCTTGTGTCAGCAGGTGGGCGAATTCTGGCAGAGAATTCAGTGGGTTGAGTGACCTGTTGAGTAAATTGAAATCGGTTCTCGCCGGTTGCAATCTGTTTCGTTTCGGAGATGACTCGAAAGTCGCCCGCGAAGACTTCAATCACGGCAACGTCGTCATGATTCGCGTCCACAACAACTTCGACACTAAACGGTTCGCCTTCCGCCACCTGACCTGGCACGTTGACCGCTGTCACCTGCAACTCCGGATCGTCGCGCACAGGCAGCGGCACGGTAGAAATCCGCGCGCCGGTGCCATCAAGCAACGAAAGCACGTCGCCGTCCGTTTCGTTGCCGTCGCATAGAAGGACAATGTGAGGCACAAATTCCGGCGGAATCCCGGCCGACGCCACAGCAATCGCATCCTCCAGCGACGTCGCCTTCCGCCATTGCTTTTCCGGCTGAGGTGCTGCGAGTGCATCCGTCGACTCCGCAAAGTCACCAGGTTCGGCAGCAAATGGCAGAATGGCAAACTGTTCCGCGCCACCACTCTCAGTCGCCCTCTGCACAAACTGAGCGGCTGCGGCCTGTCCACGCTCATCAACGCTTAGACTTTGATCCACTACGAAAACCGTGAACACGCTGTCGGTTTTGATCATCAAGTTCAGCCCGGCCAGCGCCAGGGCCAACAAGCAAAAGAGCAACCCGCGTACAAGCAGCGATGCGAGTAGTTGCCGCTTTGGAAGATCAACAAGGCTTCGGCGATAGACGAGATACAGCGCAGCCAGCAATGGTAAAAGCCACAGCCATTGCGGGCGAATCAATTCCAGTTGTGGCCACTCGACGGGCATGAAGGTCTTCGCGTCCTGAATATCGTTGCAGACGACGCAAAGTAACGAAGATTGCTGCGTTCGGCGAATGAAGTCCGCCGTTGCAGGCGATGTTGACTCAAAACCACGCGCCGCCAATTCACCGGGGTTTCCTTCGCCAGCTCAGTCCAACCCCGGCCACACTCGATGAATCGTTGTGCGCATTCGGGGAATTATCTGACTCAGCAGACTTCGGCGCGAAGGTGTAGCAAGTGATCGTTCAACGCGGCGCTGATTCGGCTCTGGCGTCGCGCACGAATAGCGTTCCCGCTACGTTTACGCCGGCTCCCCCGTCACTTAGTGACCGCCCTGCCTCCAGCGACCAACGGGAGCACCGCCGGCGCTTCCGCCATCATCCCGCTCACCAGCCCGCCACGCCAACCGCCCGCCGGGGCAGCCCGGCTCAATCGTTGATGCTGGTTTCGAGGAAGCGAGCGAGTTTGTGGAAGTCGCTGTCTTTCTCGATGAAGCGGACGACCGTGACCAGTGTGGCCGGGTCGACCAGCTTTTCGAAGGGCACGTAGTGAAGGTCTAACTGGCCGGAAACGGAAACCATCACGCCGTTGTGATTCTCTTCGCAAAGAGCACGATAGGCACCGACGCCCAGTTGGCTGCCGAGCATCACGTCGAAGGCTTGAGGCCGAGCACAGCGAGATTCGTAGCCGAGTTGCAGGCCGGTGACCTTTTTCTTGCTGCCGGTTTGACGTTCGAATTCGTCGGCAACTCGCTTGGCAAACATCTTGCCAAGGTCGACGTGAGCCACGGAAATATGGCCGTGGTCGTCGCGAGGCACATCCTTGAGGACATCGTCAGACAGGAATTCGGCGAGGCCTTCGGCGACAACGATCACGCCATATTCTTTGCCTTGCTTGTCCTGGCGATAACGCATCATGCGGACCATTTTCGCGACCAGCTTGTCGATATCCATGACTTTGCGGTCGGCTGTGGATTCCGGCGAAAGGTATTCGTCGGTGACGTCTTCGACACTGATCACCATGCTGGCTTCGCCGGAAATTGCTGCTCCGTAGGCCAGCCAACCCGCACTGCGGCCCATGCTTTCGACCATGAAGTAAGCTCGGCCCGCTTCCGCATCTGCGTGCAGATTGCGAATTTCGGTGCCCAGAGTTTCGACGGCGGTGAAGTAGCCGAAGGTGAAGTCGATGCCCATGTAGTCGTTGTCGATTGTCTTCGGCACGTGAACGACTGGGATCTTCTTGCTGCCTTCCGGAAGACTTTCCTGGAACAGCTTGAACTTGTTGGCGGTTTTCAGAGTGTCGTCGCCGCCAATGGAAACCAGCGCGTCGACGCCCAACGAGCAAAGCGCTTCGTACGTGCGTTTCAGCGGCGCGATTTTCTCCGGATCTTTGAGGTCTTCCGGAGCGTTGACGAACTTGCCAGGGTTGGTTCGAGCGGTACCGATCAGGATTCCCTGCTTGCTGCGTGTGCGACGCAGCATGACTTCGTGCAGGCTGATGTAGTCTTTGCCTTCCACCAGTGGCTTGTCGGCGGTGTAGTCAATCAGGCTTGAATAGCCGTGCTTGATGCCAACCACGTCGATGCCGTTGTTGATGCAGGAAATGGCACAGGTTGAAATGACCGCGTTGGCGGCAGGAGCTGGTCCACCTGAAAACAGCAGGGCGACTTTTTTGATTTCGTGTGACATGAAAATAGGGTTTCGGTGTTCAGTCTTCAGGGAAAGGTAAAGGGTACCGCGGATTCCAAAATGCAGTTTTGAAATTTACCAGGTGCGTTCCACAAACGTTGTATCCACGGTGCCGGCGACAAAATCAGAGTTATTGAACATTTTGGCGGCGAGTGGCAGAGTTGTTTTGACACCTTCTACGGAAAATTCCCGCAGGCAGCGTTTCATGGTGGCAATCGCATCGTCTCGAGTTTGTCTATGCACAATCAGCTTGCCGATCATGGAGTCATAATACGGGCTGATTGTGTAGCCTTCGTGAACGTGCGAATCGAATCTCACGCCCAGCCCGCCCGGCTGACGCAGCTTGGTGATTTTTCCGGGGCTGCCTCGAAAATCGTTGTCCGGGTCTTCCGCGTTGACTCGCAATTCAATCGCCGAACCGTTGCACGGAATGTCCTTCTGTTCGAACGGCAGTTTTGCACCGGACGCGACCAGAATCTGTTGCTTGATCAGGTCAATGCCGGTCACCATTTCTGTGACCGGATGTTCCACTTGAATTCTGGCGTTCACTTCGATGAAGTAGAAGTTGTAATCCTTGTCGACAATGAACTCGACGGTACCCGCGTTTTGGTAGCCGGATTCCTTAACCAGTCGCACGGCGGAATTGCAGATATCCTGTCGCACTTCGTCGGGCAGATTCGGGGCAGGGCTTTCTTCGATCAGCTTTTGGTGCTTCCGCTGCATCGAACAGTCGCGTTCCCACAGGTGCACAACGTTGCCGTGATGGTCGGCCAGCACCTGCACTTCGACGTGTCTTGGACGTTCGACGAATTTCTCCAGGTACACGCCTGCATTGCCGAATGCTTTTTCAGCTTCTGCAGACGCTGCCTGCAGACCGGCACGCAGGGAAACTTCATTCCCGGCGACTCGCATGCCTTTACCGCCGCCGCCCGCCGTGGCTTTGATCAGCACGGGATAGCCAATCTCGTTAGCGACCTTGACCGCTTCGTTGACGTCGGTCAGCAACCCGTCGCTGCCGGGCACACAGGGAACCTTGGCCGCCATCGCGATCGCTCGAGCACTCACTTTGTCGCCAAGTTGTGACATGGCTTCGTGAGGCGGGCCGATGAATTCGATATTACAGTCGCGGCAGACTTTGGCGAAATGGGCATTCTCCGCCAGAAACCCGTAGCCAGGATGGACAGCCTGCACGTTGCCGATTTCTGCCACGCTAATCAGCCGATTAATCAGCAGATAGCTGTCGGAGGCAGCCGCCGGACCGATGCAATAGGCTTCGTTGGCCAGTTCAAGGTAGTGAGCACCGCGGTCGGCTTCGCTGAACACGGCCACCGATTCGATGCCCATTTCGCGGCAGGCGCGAATAATTCGCAGAGCGATCTCGCCTCGATTGGCAATCAGAATGCGTTGAAACATTGGGGAAGGATTCCGTGTTCGCCTTAGTCGTACGGTTCGAAGATATCGAACGCCTGTGTCTGTGAGCCGCCGGCGCCAGCCGCTGGCCTTGTCAGTGCAGCGGTCTGCGTGGCAAGCGCTGCCGCAAAACCGCGCGGCTCACAATTGCTGGAAAGTCAAACTACGCAGGTTCAATGCGAAACAGCGGCTGACCAAATTCGACCGCGTCGCCGTTTTCCACAAGGATTTCCACGATCTTGCCGGCCTTCTCAGCGGGAATCTGGTTGAAGACCTTCATGGCTTCAATAATGCAGACGGTCGTGTCCGGCTGAACTGTTGAGCCAACGCTGACGAAGACGGGTTCTTCCGGCGTAGGAGAAGAATAAAACGTACCAACCGTCGGCGCATCGATCGTGATGCCTTTGGGAGCCGCCGCTGGTGCCGGAGCCGTCTCCTGCGGCACGGCTGGTGCAGCAGCCGCCGCTGCCTGTGGAGCGAACGCCACTTCCGGGGCGGCCACCTGACGCGGTCCGCGGCGTACTTTCCACGATTCGCCGCCTTTCCGCAGGCTGGCTTCTGTGACGCCGAACTTCTGCATTAGCTGCAGCATCTTACGAAACTGGTCCAGATCGAAACTGCCTTCATCCGGTTCGGTAGGTTTGGCCATATAAATTGCTCCGGCGAAGCCGTTGCGGTTCGCGAAATATCAAGATGTTTGGTGCGATGTGAAAGTCGCACACTTTCTAAAGAATGCCCCGTTTATGCAAGGAATTCGACAATCGCATCGTCGAATTCGCGAGGAACGGAAGACAAAACTTCGTGACCGTCACGAGTTACCAGAATATCGTCTTCGATACGCACGCCAAACTTACCGGGCAGATAAATCCCGGGCTCAACCGTCACCACCATGCCGGGTTCGAAAACCTGATCGGTAAGGGGACTCATTCGAACGGATTCGTGGATTTCCAGGCCAAAACCATGGCCCAAGCCGTGCCCAAAGCGTTTTCCGAAGCCCGCGTCAGCAATGATATTCCGAGCAATCGTGTCCACATCGACACACTTGACCCCCGGTTTAATCGCGGCAATTGCGGCTTGCTGAGCTTCCTGAACTGTGTTGTACACTTTTTCCATCTGCTTCGATGGCTTGCCGGTGACGAACACGCGAGTCAGGTCGCTGCGGTAGCCGGATTTCGTTTCGGCCCCCCAATCGATTAACAGAATCGGGGATTCGCTCACGCTTAAATCGCCCGCATGTGCATGAGGCAACGCGGCCGTAGGGCCAACACCGACGATCGGTTCAAAGCCGGGCCCGGTCGCTCCGAAGCTGCGCATGGCCGCTTCAAGAATGTAGCGAATTTCCTGTTCGGTTTGATCCAGTGTCAGACCGCTGCGGACCACGGCAATGCCTCGTTCGGCCATGTGGACGGCATCTCGAATCTGCTGCAGTTCCCACTTGTCCTTCACTTCGCGCAAACGTTCGGTCAGCCCGCCGGTGGGAACCAGTTCAGCGGCGGTAATCTCTTCCGACAAGTCAGCGTGTTGACCGAAAGTGACATGAGCCGGTTCGAAGCCGAGCCGCTTTGGCTTGGCTTTCTTCACAATTTCGCTCACGGCAACCTTCATCGGCTTCCGCGCGTCACGGATGTCAACATCTACGATGTCACATTCGTTTGCGATCTGCGTCTCGTACCGGGTATCACTGATCAGCACGGTGGCTGACTTGCTGAGATACAACCACGTCGAATCACCGGTGAAGCCCGTGAGATAACGAACGTTCGCCAAACCAGTGACCAGCAATGCGTCGACACCAGCCGATTTAAACGAACGAGTCAGGCGAGAACGACGAGCCGAATAATCAGGACCAGTTGCCACGATGTAATTTCCTGTTGAATGAGTTTGAAGAAAAGTCGTTTAACCCGGAGGCGCAGGCGAGCGGTATGACACCGTGCAATACCGCCTGCGCCTCCGACTACGGGTTAAACGATTTGCTGCTGACCAGTCCATAAAATCCACCGTGATTGGCAATCTCGCACATCAGCGGTCCCAACATCACGATTCAACCTCCGACGTCATCTCCCAAACGGACCGATACGCGCCGACTGTTTCGAACCAGCCGATCAGTGTCGTGAAGAATTCGTCCGAACCAAGCGTACCGCTGTCACCGATCACAATTAGCTTGCGGCGAGCTCGCGTGAGAGCCACATTCATGCGACGTGCATCCGACAGAAAACCGACTTCACCTTTGCCGTTGGAACGCACGGTACACATCACGACCGCTTCTTTTTCACGGCCCTGAAATCCGTCGACGGTGTCGATTTCGAGTTGATCAAATTCGGCATTTTGACGCAGCCAGCGAACCTGAGCCGCATACGGAGCAATCACGGCAATGTCGGCGGGACTCAGCCCCGCTTCACACAAGGCGTTGACCTGATCCAGCACCAAGCGACCTTCGTTCGGATTGAGCCGACTTAGGCCTTCCGGTTCCTGTTCTTCGTCCCAGCCGGCTCCGGCCGTATCGATGAACAACACCGGCGAATCGTCGCAGCCCGACACCTGCGGCAGGTCGCTCAACACGTGTTGCCGCACCGATTCATGAGCCGTCAGTGAGCCATCATAAAACGTGTCGGACGAAAACTGCATGATCTGTTCGTGCATGCGGTACTGCACTGTTAATTGCCGAGTCGTCGCGTCGCCGTAGTGTTCCACAAGTCGCTGCATCAGGCTGACGGCGTAGCCTTCGCGAGCCGCCTCCTTCGACAGAATCGTTGGCGGCAACTGACAGTGATCGCCCGCCAGCACGACCTTTGACGCATATTTTAATGGCACCCAGCAGCCGGGTTCGACGCTTTGGCATGCTTCGTCGATGACCAGAAGATCGAACTCGTGATCGTCCAATGTGCTGAAGTCGAAACTCACCGTCGCACAGACAACTCGCGCCGTTGCAATGACTTCGTTAATCGCCTGGCGTTCCATCATTCGAGCGTGCTTACGCAGTTCGCGAGCTTCCTGACGCTGCTGATACTTCTGCCCCGGAGCCGGTCGGCCGCGCGTGTAGCGACTGGCTTTGCGATCGAGTTGCTCGGCCTCTCGATACATTTCCTGAATCACAGCATACGCGTCGTGCTGCGCAACCAGAGCGTCCAGCGTATGCGATCTCACCACTTCCAGAACTCGCGCCGGATGCCCCAAACGCACGGCCGGTTCGCCCGCGTTGACCAGCCGTTCCAACAGGTTGTCGACCGCCGTATTGCTGGGGGCACACGCGAGAACTCGTTCGCCGTTCGAAACCGCCTGGCGGATCAGTTCCACCACGGTGGTCGTCTTGCCCGTGCCCGGCGGGCCGTGAATGATGGCGAGGTCTTCCGAAGACAGAGCGAACTCAACAGCGGCCTGCTGGGATTCATTCAGGCTTTCGGACTTCGTCGATTCGAGCCCGGATCGATAAGACGGTTCGCGATCATACAGAAATAAGTCGCGAAGCTGCCCCAGTCGACCCGTCGCTGTTTCTGCAACCTGCATGGCCGCCAGTTGCCGTTTGCGAGTCACCTCATCGGGCGACAAGTCCAGGCGGAACCGTTCACCTTCCGGCCAGTCGTCGACGGCGATTTCCAGCGAATCCGATTTTCGGCCGCTGACAACTCCCTGAACCGACGATCCTGATTTGCCACCATCAGCGGACAAAATAATCGGGCTGCCAACTTTGAAGCGGTGCCAAGGCAGGCGTTCGGCTGATCGGCGTTTTTTCAGCGTGATCAGATAGCGTCCGCCGAGCCCCGACGTGTGCGTGCTGACGATCATATCCAGCAGCGTTTCGCCACCTCGTTCCGCCTGAGCCGATGATTGCACCTTGCGCCGCTCTTCCAGCCGCTCGCGCTCGGCCTCGCCTTCCATATCCAGCCAACGGCGAAGATTGGCAAAGTGTTCGGCGGCGCGTAACGGTCGGTTCGGTATGGACATGCGGCGAAGGATACAAAGCCGAGGGAACCGTGAAAACGATCCGACACACCCGAGTCGCGACAATCCCGAAACCCGATCGTCCCTTGATGTCCTGCATCTACGTTTAACCCGCAGCCGAAGGCGCAGGCGGCGCTCTGACGGCCGTTTGGATCATTCCGGCCACAACAACGAAACCGCAGCCTCTAACTGTTCCCAAGAAACCTCGCCACGCACTGGACCGCGTGAGCAGCGCCTGCGCCTTCGGCTGCGGGTTAAACGATCGGGGCGACCGGGCGCTCAGGTGTCTGACGGTCGGAATCAAAATCGACAGACAAGAGCCTGCCCCACCGCAACTTGCACCCTTCCCGCAATTCATTGCGGGAGGGGTCGATCGAGCGAAGCAAGATCGGGGGAGGGCCGGGCCCGCGTGAGGACCTCGGCCTAATCTGGTGCTTTGCGTTCGCATGCCCCCCCCCTCCCGGACGTTGCTTCGCTTGTCCGACCTCCCCCTCAGCTTCGCTGGGGAGAGGTGCAAACTTAGGCGATTGAGTAAGGCGGATCAGGCGAAGTGCCGCTCCGGCGATCGTGTCGTTTGGGACATTCGTCTTCGATAGCAAGCTGAAACGAATCGGCACATGGCGGGAACGTCTACGGAACGCGGCTAAAAACAGTTTAAAGCGGAGTATGCGGAGACGCAGAGGACCGCAGAGAGAAATACTGCCGGCGGCAAATTCTGCGACCCTCTGCGTCTCCGCAACCTCAGCGTTTCAAATCGAGCGTGACCGCATCACTGCGAATGCGTTGCCTGGGTGCCACTGGCTTTGCCAGTGTGTGTACGGTTTCGCGTTTAACCCGCAGCCGAAGGCGCAGGCGGCGCTCTGACGGCCGTTTGGCAGAATCCGGCCACAACAACGAAGCTGCAACCTCTCACTGTTCACGAGCAACCTTGCCACGCACGAGACCGCGTGAGCACCGCCTGCGCCTTCGGCTGCGGGTTAAACGATCGGGGCGACCGGGCGGCAAGGTGCCTGACGGACATTGACCGCATTCCGACAACTCCGCTTGTGACCATAACGCCGGGCGACGGACCATCCGTCGACGCCACCGTCCATGCCTTATCGCTCCGGGACTGGATTGAGGTATTGTAAATTGAGTACGGTGGACGTCGTGTTGCGCCGACCACACGTCGACGTCCAAAAAATCGGTAGACACCTCGCTCGCCAGACCATGGCGGTTGATCGCTGGTCGGCAGTGCCCGCCCGAATTCGATTCGCTGGCAGCGAGCGATCAAAGTTATGAATTGCCGAATGATCGCCACTTACAATGCACGAGAAAAATCAGATTGAAATACGGTCGGCCACTGTTGCCGACTACGACGCTTTGGCCGACGTCATGTTTGACGCGGTCCGGCACGGCCCCAGCGCTTACACGGAAGAACAGCGGCAAGCGTGGGTTCCTCAGCCTCGAAGGGGAGTCGATTGGGTCGAGCGTTTAAGCTCTCAGTCAATTTTCGTTGCCGCGAATTCCAGCGAAGTGGTCGGATTCATGAGTCTCGCCGAAGCTGGCTACATCGACTTCGCTTACATCCGGCCATCCGCACAGGGAACCGGAGTTTTTCGTCGCCTTTATGAATCCATTGAAAAGCTGTCGCAGCAGAACGGGGAAACGCGTCTCTGGGTTCACGCCAGCTTGATGGCTCAACCAGCCTTCGCCGCAATGGGCTTTGCAATTAAGAAGAAGGAAGTCGTTCAAATTGGCGAGCAGTCCCTTGATCGGTTTGAGATGGAGAAACGGATCGGAATTCACTGACTTCGCAAACCCATCCTGTCTCGAGTCAGCCGTTCTTTCGACCTCCAACCGTCCGCAAATCCCAGCGGAACGTCCTGCAACGCGCAGCGGCCCGCGCCGTCTGAGACTTGCGGCGCAGGATGCAAAGCTCCGGTGGCAGCCTAATTGGTCAGGCCAATTCCAGCCGATACAATCCACCATCGGAGACAGCCGGTCCCGGCGCAGACATTCTCCGAAACATTGCCATTTCGCAAATTTGAGGTTCTTTCATCGTGCCCGCCATCAATCAGCCATTCCTGAACAAACTTCGCACCTTCAGCATTATCGAAGGCATTTCGACGCTGGTCTTGTTCGGCATCGCGATGCCTCTGAAATATCTAGCCGAAATGCCGCTGGCCGTCCGCATTGTGGGTAGCATCCATGGAGTTCTGTTCGTGGGCCTGGTATTCATGCTGATGGCGGCGGTTTCGCGAGTCCCCATTTCGAAGGGCCTGGCAATCACCGGAATATTGGCAGCGATCGTGCCATTTGGGCCGTTTATCTTCGACGGCAAGCTGAAGCGAATCGGCAACATGGCGGAACTTTCGGAGTGACCGCAAAGCATGGCCAGGGCCAGCGCGCACTTTGGGCAATTTAGGCTGGCGCGACAAGTGAGTATTGGTTAGTCTTTTCGTGTCGTAACATCGGACTTCACGAGGAGAGGACAAGAGATGTCGACAGTTGAACTGGCGGTCACCCAGGAGCTGACAGGAAACATTGTTCATTACTTTGATCAATTGAAAGACCCGCGTTCCAACATCAATCGTCTGCATCTGCTTGGTGATGTGATTGTGATCGCCATTTGCGGAGTGCTGGCCAACGCCGACGGCCCCAGTGCGATTGCGGAATGGGCGCGACTGAATGCCGATGGCCTGCAGAAACACCTGGCACTTCCGCATGGCATTCCGAAAAAAGATACGTACCGGCGCGTCCTTTCTCTCCTGAAGCCGAACGACTTTCAAGCGTGCTTCGTGCAATGGATTGAATCGCTGGAAGGACTTTCCGACGAACAGAAAGAAGGCTACAGAAAACAGATTGCGATTGATGGCAAAGCACTCCGTCGATCACATGACAAAAAGAATGGGCTGGGTGCGTTGTTCATCGTGAGTGCGTGGGCTTCTGATCAGGGGATTTCTCTGGGACAGGTGGCGACGGAAGAGAAGTCGAACGAGATCACCGCGATCCCGAAATTACTGAACGAAATCAATATCGATGAGGCGATCATTACGATTGACGCAGCGGGTTGTCAAAAAAACATTGCGCAGCAGATCGTGTCTGGCAATGCAGACTATGTGTTAGCCCTGAAAGGCAACCAACCGAAACTCTATGAGGTCGTGCAGAAGTTTTTTCTCGATCACCTGGAGGATGACTTCGCTCGCTGTCCCGTCAGTCGCTATGAAGAAACAGAGAAGGGACACGGTCGGCAGGAACAGAGAATCTACTATCAGGCGACCGTGCCTGTCGATTTTGACGTGGGCCACAAATGGGCCGGACTCAAGACCATCGGAACGGCGATCCGAATGTACGAGCAGGACGGCATTCATCATTCTGACGTTCGCTACTACATCAGCAGTCTGCGTCGCAAAGGCGAGCTGTTCGCAACAACGGTTCGTGGTCACTGGGCCATAGAAAACACGCTGCACTGGAGTCTCGACATGACCTACCGCGAGGATGAGAGTCGAGTCCGAAACCGAATCTTCGCGAACAATTTGTCATGGCTCAGACGACTCACACTCAGCCTCATCAAGAAACATCCTGGCAAACAAAGCAACGTCATGAAAAGAAGAATGGCCGGATGGAACATTGACTATTTGATGCAAATCCTTACCGGCAAAACAACTTAGTATGCGCTGGCCCTGAAGCATGGCCGACTCGCCGCAGCGGAGGTGTTGCCTTCGATTCGCATTTTCGTCTCATGAGTGTGGTATTATGATTTTCAACGTGGACAATCTTCTTAACCACGTCCCCGCAATACGAAGCCTCCCATGATCGGTGCATCTGAAGTCTACCACTTTTCCAAAACGGCTGGCGTCGCGCCAGCCGCTCGGCGTTCGCGCTGGCGAGCGATGGCGAAAAAAGTCATCAAACGCAGCCAGGAAATGAATTCGCTGGCCGATGATGAGCTCACCACAGCCGGCCGCAAACTCATGTGGGAAGCCAAAGCCGGTACGCCCCTGGATAAGCTGCTGATCGAAGCCTACGCGCTGGTCCGCCAGTCGGCTCGGCGCGTGCTCAACATGGAGCACTTCGAAGTTCAAATTATTGGCGCGATCGCTTTGTTCGAAGGCCATATTGCCGAAATGCAGACGGGGGAGGGCAAGACGCTGACGGCCACCATGCCGTCGTTCCTGCGAGCTCTGACCGGCCACGGTTGCCACGTGATCACCGTCAACGATTACCTGGCCGAACGTGACTGCAAAATCATGGGGCCAGTGCATCGCAAGCTGGGCTTAACGGTCGGCACAATTCTGGAACCGATGGAACCTGACGAACGCCGGCAGAACTATGCCTGCGATATCACCTACGCGACGTCCAAGGAAATGGGCTTCGACTTCCTCCGCGACCGCCTGCGCATGGGAGCCTCACCAGACGACGGAACGCCTTCGCTGCGAAAATTTGTCCGCACTTTAGGCGGCGGCGAAGAACCCGTGCAGCGTGGGCACTACTTCGCCCTGATCGACGAAGCGGACAGTATTCTTATCGATGAAGCACGAACGCCGCTGATCATCGGGTTGACTCAGCCAAACGACCCCGGCACCGTCAATCTGTTTCGCTGGAGTAACCGAGCCACCTATCAGCTCACCCCGCGTGAAGACTATGTTTACGAACCCGAACGCCGTTCTGCATGGCTGACCGACGCCGGCTGCCGCAAAGTTGTTCTGATGGCTAAGCCGTCGCTGATGAACAGCATGGACACCGAACGCATTTACACGCAGGTCGAAAAAGCGCTGACGGCTCAGCACGCTTTCATGAAGGACCGCGACTACGTCATCGTCGATGAGAAAGTGATGATCGTCGACGAAGGAACGGGCCGAGTGATGGATGGCCGAAAGTGGCAGGACGGACTTCATCAGGCGATCGAAGCCAAAGAACTGGTTCCCATTACCGCCGCCACCGGCGAGGCGGCTCGAATTACGGTGCAGAGCTTCTTTCGCAACTATACCAACCTGTGCGGCATGACGGGAACAGCTCTACCCGCCCGTCGCGAACTGAAAAAGACGTATAAGCTGAAGGTCACAAAGATCCCGACGAACAAGAAGTGTATTCGTCGAGGCAAGCCAGCACGAGTCTTCAAGACTCAAGAGGCTAAGCGAGCCGCCATTGCCGCAGACATCGAAGAGCTCATGCAGCGAGGCCAGAGCATTCTGGTCGGCACGCCGTCCGTCGAAGCGTCCGAAGCCTTGGCTGAGATCCTGAAAGGGCACAACATCAACGCTAAGATCTTGAACGCTCGCTACCACGAACAGGAGGCGGAAATTGTCAAACAGGCGGGCGGTCCGGGCAAAGTAACCATCGCCACAAACATGGCTGGTCGAGGAACAGACATTATCCTGGACGATGTCGTTAAGAAGTCGGGCGGACTGCATGTCATCGCCACCGAAATGCACAGCTCGAAGCGCATCGATCGCCAGCTAGTGGGCCGAGCCGCTCGACAGGGCGACCCGGGGTCCTACCAGTTCTATCTGTCGCTGGAAGACGAACTGCTTAGCTGCCGCGAACCCAAAGAAGTGCAACGTCGTCGAAAAATGGCAATCGCCAACAAGTCGGGCGAACTAAGTCGCACATGGCACCGCTACTTCAAAAAGGTGCAGCGGTTCCTGGAAAAAACTCACCGCAAGCAGCGAAAAAGTCTCCTGAAGCAGGAACGCCTGCGTCTGGAACAATACGAAAACATGGGCCTCGACCCCTACCTGGAACTCACAGAATCGTAAGCCAAGCACGCATCATTCTCACGCCGCAGTAGACACATCCTCAAGCGACCACCGGGAGCACCGCCGGCGATTCCGCCCCCAAACCGTCACCAACCCACTACGCCAACCGCCCGCCGGTGCATACCGGCCCCGTTAGGGAGTCCAGATTTTGGTGGTGGTCGTTGTGGCTTCGTTGGGAGGCCGTTTTTCTCGTCGAGCTTTCAGGCGGATGTAGGGTGGAATAAAGCGGCCGCGGTAGCCGAAATGATTGACGTTGGCGTTGTAGTCCGCTCGTACAGGTTCGCGGACGTCTTCCAGAATCATGTTGCTGCGACACAGTCCGCCGATCAGATCTTCCAGTCGATGCAGGTACTCAGTCGCTCCGGGTTCACGATAAGATTTGTCGATCTGTCGGGGCAGGGGGCCTCGATGGTAGTACTCGACCCCGATAACAAACTGATGGCGTTCGTTGCGATGACTAATCTGCAGGCTGGTCGGTTGTTTATGCTGGCTGATATAAACACCGTCATCGCGAAGGACGCGAGCGATCTCCGCATACAGTGGGACCAGGTCGGGGATGTAGCAGGAGCTGACCGGTTGATGCACGATGTCGAAACTTCGGCTGGTGAGTTCGCGCAGATCGTCCATTGAAGCGCGCAGTGTTTCGACCTTCAGACCGCGACGATGTGCTTCGCGACGATCGAGTTCCAGCATTGAGTCGCTGATATCCACGACCGTCACGTTTGCCCCCGCCACCGCGTACAGAATCGACTGCCAGCCACCGCCGGACGCCAGACACAGCACGTCCATGCCAACCACACTTTCGGGCAGCCAGCCTCGCCCATCCAAAACCCGAAGTGGTCGCGAGCACTCTTCGTCCGTGGCAACGCGAGCGAACTGGCTTCCGGAATCCGCCAGTTGATTCCATGATTTTCGGTTAGTTGCCTGGTAATTCAAAGGGGGCTCCTGAATGTCGACGAAAACGCCGAACCGCGGGTTGAATGTGCGGAGTATACCGCCGCGGCCACGTTGTGATGTTCGGGGAAGTCGGCTTCAAACCACTTCGGCGCTTTTCTAAGCACTTTTGACGTTTAGAATAGTCGGTGGTGGAATGCCTGCCACGGTTGGTGGAATGAGTTCACGGGGCAAATGACGCCCTCTGAAAGCCGGTTTGTGGAAATTCTCTCACGAGTTCATTTGTATTGTTTTCTGTTGAGCTACATCGCTGCGTTCGGCGTTGAGCTTTTTCAGTTACTGCGCAACCGGTCCGCGCTGACACGGGGCCTGCTAATTGCATCAACCACTGCCGGATTAATGGCTCATGCGGCTTATTTGGTCGCACGAAGTTCAAAATCCGGCCTCCCGCCACTGGTTGGCAGCAGCCACGACTGGCTACTGGTACTGGCTTGGCTGGGAGTCGTTTTCTATCTGCTGATCCTGACAACTCAACGACGAATCACGCTGGGGTTGTTTCTGTTGCCTGTCATCGTAGGCCTTATCGTGATGTCTACGTTCGTTGACAGCGGGACCACAGAAGAAGCAGGCCGACTAGCCAGTCGGCGCTGGGGAATGCTGCACGCGTCGACGCTGGTTGTTGGAATCGGCTGCGTGGCGGCGGCCACCTTGTGTGCGGTGATGTACCTGTTGCAGCACCAAAAGCTGCGAGGGAAGAGTTCCTGGTTACATCGACTGCAGCTGCCAAATCTGGAAAAGTTGACATCCGTGAATCGCTGGCTGGTGATTGGTACCGTCGCAATGCTGACGGTGGGCCTGGCAACGGGATTCATTCTGGCCGCCACGACTGCGAAAGGGGAGTTCGACTGGACCGATCCAATCATCGCCGGCACGACCATCGTGTGGGGTATCATGACCATAACATTGGCGTGGCTGTTAACCCAAAAGGAACAAACCGGTCGCCAGGTCGCTCGCATGACGTTACTGGCCGGCGGGTTTCTGCTGCTAACCGTCTTTGGTCTGATGCTGCTATCCGGCGGCGTGCATGAGAACCGCCCAGCGAACTCGAATAAAGATGCAGCGTCGCTTTCGAAAGAACGCACGGCGCGCGATGCCGGCATCCTAATGTGCGAAAGCCACTTCACCTGTTATAGCGAAGGCATGCCGTCATGAACGTCTTCGTCTTAAGCTGCAACCATCATCACGCCGGGCTGGAGGTGCGTGAGAAGCTGGCGTTCGCATCTGAAGATCAGCTCACGCAAGCCTACGCCGACTGGCGCAAACAGCATCCCGATTCCGAACTCGTACTGCTGTCGACGTGTAATCGCGTCGAAGTCTATGCGGCCACCGACCAGGAAAGCGGCGCGCTTTCGGCTCAGCACATTTCCGATTTCGTATCCCAGTTCCACAACGTGCCGTCAGACGAATTTACCGGTTCCGTGCTGTCGCACCATGGCCAGAAGGCAGTGGAACACTTGTTTGATGTCGTCTGCAGTCTGGACAGCATGGTTCTGGGCGAACCACAGATTGTGACTCAGGTCAAAGACGCCTACCGGATTGCTCGCGAAAACGATTCCTGCGGGCCGCTAACGAACATTCTGTTTCAGCGAGCTTTGGAAGTATCGGCCAGGGTCCGCACAAACACGCGTTTATCAGAAGGCCGCGTGTCGATTGCCAGCGTTGCGGTTGGCGATTTTGGGCGTGAGATCTTTAACCGATTCGATAATAAGACGGTGCTGGTCATCGGTGCCGGCGAAATGGCTGAAGAGACTCTGCGATACCTGAAAGACGAAAATGCAGGACGCATCGTGGTTATCAACCGCAACCGAGAACGAGCGGAAGCGCTCGCCAACGCATTTGGCGGCGCGACGGACAGCTTTGATCAATTGGATAAGTGGCTGGCTGCAGCGGACATTATCGTTAGTACAACGGGAGCAACAGACACGCTGATCGACCACGACCGATTCGCTCGCATCCGCAAGAATGCTGATCGCAAGCCGGTCTTCATCCTGGATCTTGGTGCCCCGCGAGACTTCGCACCGTCAATCGCCGATATCGACGACAACATTTTCCTATACGACATTGACGCGCTGGAAGAAAAATGTGAACAGAATCGAGCGATGCGGGTTTCGGAAATCAAGCAGGCTCGCAAAATCATTCTAGAAGCCACCGAACACTTCATGCACGGTGTTTATCATCGAGCGACGGGTCCCGTCATTCAGCGACTGCGTGAACAGCTGACAGACATCAGCCAGACAGAAATCGACATCCTGTTCCGACGTCTGCCGGATCTCGACGACGAACAGCGATCAGCGATTGAAAAGACAGTCCATCGAATTGTTAACAAAGTGCTGCACCCACCGCTGGAAACGCTGAAGGTCGAAGCCAAGGCCGGCACGCCTCACAGCTTGCTGGACGCGATGAAGCGACTGTTTCATCTGGGTGAGTGACTGCGGCTGGCAGCTTCGAGCATTTCAGCGATTGCCTGCAAACACGCTCGCTGGTCGTCGCTGAAGACTGCCTCACCATGGACGCAGTTCGGGAACCAATCGCAGCGACAGCGAATCTCGCTGACTTGCGGCCGCGGAATAAGCTTTTCGGACGATGATGGCTGTTTCCCCCAGGCCGCAAACGTCCACGGCAAAAGCGAAGCTGGGTTAATTCCCCGGGCCATACATCTCAATTTCGTCGCCGTTCACCGGATTCAGTCGAGCAGCCTGGTACAGTTTCCAGGAATCGCTTTCACGCACCCAAACGGTGCGCCAATACGTGGGCATATTTCGACTGCCACCGCCCTGAGCTCTAATCGTCAATGGCCCGTTAGCGCGGAGGAATGCCGTCGCTTTTGTGATGTCGTCGTTGAGTTCCACTTCGACCGATTTGATTCGGAACTGCTCGCTCACATCCACCAGATCCAGGCCGCGTTTGGCGTTTTCAATCAAATCGGGACTCTGCTTCGAAATCTGCCCGGCAATGGCATCCAGGTCGCGAGATCGAAAGTTGGTCAGCATTTGTTCCAGCTGCATTTCCACTTCTTCGCCAGGCGATACCAGAGTATGCTCCAGCAACAACAGGCCCACCGCTGCCAGCACGCACACGCCAGCGACGGTTTTTCGTTTGGGCATGCCAGCAACCAAAGCTACAACGGCCACTGCGGTCAGCAACAGCAGTATCGGGACCGAGTTGTCAGTGATGAAGAACATGCAGGTGTCTCCGGTGTCAGCTTTTCGTCGAACCGCGGTATGTAATCGACGAGTGGCCTGTCAGCCAAAACATTCAAGTGGATGCGTCGGCCAGCGCAGTCGAAAGTTGAACCCAACGTGAATTCGCTATCGTCCGTCAGACAACCTGCCAACGAAACCCAAAAGTTGGATCGAGCACACCGCTGCAGCAACACCGCCCACGCGTCGAGCTGCGGAACTATTCTACGCTGAAGCTCAAGCGGATTCCTTCGACGAAACGTCAGACTTTGCCTCCGCTTTTCGTGACGCCCCATGCCCGGCGCCCGGCAGTTTGACCGTTTGCGGCTCGTCGGTCGATTCGGGGACAATGTCAGTACACACGGCCTTCTGAATCAGACGTCCCAAAGTTCCTCCCAACAATGCGGGAAGAAAAACAACGTCAGCTACCAATGCCGCAAAGATCAACGCTGCCATGATCCAACCGAAGCGGCTGACTAGTAGCAATTCCGCTGGCAACAAAGCCAGCATGCCGAAACCTATTGCGGCGCTGGTTTGCCACATAGCCGGGCCACAGTGTTCCAGAGCTTTGCCGACCGCAAACTCCACGGGCACTCCCTGCTGAACCAGGGACTTAAACCACGTGATCAAGTGCAGAGTTCCGTCGACGGCAATACCCAACGCGACTGAAGCGGTGATCATTGTGCCAATGTCGACTTTCAATTCCATCCACGACAGCAGGCCGAAGATCAGTATTACGGGCATCAGGTTCGGAAGCATCGTCAGCAGACCGGCAAACGGACTGCGGAGCAGCACCATCATCACGATGGCGATAACGATAAATGCCATGCCGAAACTACGGATCAAGCTTTCCAGCACTGCTTGCTGAGTCCGCAGGAATACCGGAATCAGGCCGGTCACGATGTGCCCGGTATTCGGACTTCCCACCATCGAAAGCTGCGATTCCGCGATGGCATTCATGTCACCCAGCAGCACTTCAAGGTCAGTGTCCGACAGAGCGGATGTTTGAGCCGTGATTCGCCAGACTTCGTCGCCTTCACGATTGAGCAGTTGATCGCCAGACTCTTTCCAGTCCGTTGCGTAGTCCGGCAAAGCCAGCATTGACGAAATTTCATCGTCGACTGAGTTATCCTTCAGCCGCTCGTGAATCCGCTGACCGACTCGCTGCTGAGTTCGACCCAGCATTTGTCGTTCGAAACGCGACATCGTCTTAGGATCGGGCTTACGCAGGTCCAGAAACGAGGACAGTGAAAGCACGCCGCTGATTTCCGGATGCTGCCGGATTTCCTGCTGCAGTGCATGCACTTTGCGGGCGCGGTCGATAAACGGCAACTGCTTTTGCGCTTCGGTGTCGAACTTCACAATCGTGTCGATCGAAATGACGCCAGAGAGCTTGTCTTCCAGAAAGACGTAGTCACGGACAAGCCGCGAATCTTCCGGGAAGTAACGGATCACTTTTGTTTCTGTTTCAAAGTTTCGCAGTCCCCAGCCTGCAGCGGCCGTCAAAAGCACGCAGGCCACCGCGACCATCGTGCGGTTGCGAGCGAGCCAGCGGCCAAAACGATTCCAGTGACCGGTTTCCAGGCTTTCTGCTTTCGGCGGTGAGCGCGGCCAGTACAGCATCAGCGACGGCAACACATACAACACGACGACAAACGAAATCAGACAGCCAATCGCAGCATAGATGCCGAAGTCTCGCACCGGCACAAGGTTGCTGACGGTCAGCGACGCTAAACCAACGGATGTAGTGCAGGCCGCCAGACCACACGGCAGCCACGCTGTTTTCGCAGCAGAGAAAACGGACTGGCTGGGGTCTGAAATGCCGGAATGCTTCCAGTAGTTGGAAAGGTGAATGGCAGCCGACGTCGTCAGCACGACAAGCAGCGTCGGCATCACGATGAGCACCATGTTCAGAGTCCCGCCGGACAGCGGGATCAAAGCCATCGCCACGATGACCGTGAGAAACGACACCGCCTGCACCAGAGTCGCAAGGCGAATGCTTCTGAGCATCACAAACGAAAACAGCACGCTGACAATGGCAGACAGCAGAATCGGCGACCGGCGTGCGAAATTCCACACCTCGTATTTGGGGTTCCATCCAGCGTCCTGAACGGCATTGTTTAACGCCACAGTGACAATCGGCTGACCGCCCAGATGTATTGTGTCGGCCGGAACTCCAACCTGTTCAACGGCTTCACGAATCGCCGCAACAGAAGCCTCTTTGTCCGCAATTCCGGCTTCAGACAAAGACACCGACACAGCGGCCAGTGATCCCGGCGTCACGAAACACTCTTCGATACACTGCGCCCCGATGCCTTGACCGCTGGCTCCGGGATCCTCCAAACTCAGCAACGCTTCCTGGAAAGCAGACATCGTCGCCGGATCTGAATGCATGCCCAGCCACGACAACTGAAGGGAATACAATGGCTGCGCTTGAATGTACTTCGTCAGTTCCACGTCTGTATTGAAGGCCTTCGATTCCTCCAACGGCACAGCTTCCAGTTCGGGAAGCGGCATATCGCCTTCCACGACTTTCACGTCCAGACCGAATTCCTGCTTGGCCAGATCCAGTATTTCCTGAACAAGGAACTCACCACGCTTGCGGCCGGCTTCGGAAATGCGAATTTTTAGCGGGCCCTTACCGATCAAAACGCCGTCGATTTCAGACATCGCCCGATCGAAGGGGACGTCCCGCGACAACATGCGTGTCAGCAATTCGGTGGGAAGCGTGACATCACTGACATAAGGAGATCCGCCCTCAGACTTGCCACTTTCTGAGCGAGTCCCTTCCAGTTTATCTTCCAGCTTCCGCAATCGAGGGTCGGTGATAGATGCCGAATCCCATGAGACCAGCACGCGGTCCTCAGACGGAAACATGGATTCGTACCATGTTAGAATTCTGGCTTGAGGGTCATTGCGCGGCAGCCAGCCAGCGACGTCGTTGTGCATCTTGAGGTCGCGCAGAGCCCATGCCATGACGGGAATCAGGAACGCGACGCCCACGACAATCCACAGAGGAATGCCATGCCCCCAGCGGTCGCGGCGTTGAAGAATCGGTTTCTTCCGTGATTCTGTCACGAATACCTGCTGCCTCGGTACTAGCTAAACTCAAAAAAACACTGACGAATTGCGGATAGTATCCGTAAAATGGCGACGCGTCATCAGAACATTGACGTTCTGTTTGGCTTTCCGACACGATGCGTCCAATTAGTTACGGTCTGAGCATCTTCTCAGAATGATCCCTCTGGGTAAATGGGGCAATTGCTGGCCTTTTGTCGGATTCTGAGGCCAGCAGTCGGCGGCACTTGCCAGTCACGCGGGAGGCGATTGGCGTCAGTCCTGAGCAGCCGGAAAACGGGCCGATCTCATTGAAACTCGGCAGTTTAAGCAGTCGACGTAATAATTACCCCGTTACCACAAGAAGAACGAGTGATCCGTCGCAGTGGCTTCGCAAAGTAAATCTATGGCCTCCACCGTACAGAACTCCGGCATATCAATCCCGCCGCTTGCCGGTGCTGTGCCTGGATTGGTGACGCCCGAATCATCGCAGACCACGCAAACGACTGGCGATAGCGATTCTACGGAAGCCCCTGAAATTGTCATGAACGTGCTACAGGTGGCAACAGGCTCAACCGCCGTGGGTTACTACCTATCGACCCTACTGCATTTGCTGGCCTACGGCATCGCGGCCGTCGGTTTCACGTTTGTGGGGCAGTTGCTCACCGAAGACACCGTGACCACGCCGATTCGGGCCAGCCTTGACGACTTCGATCGTGCGGACGAACAGCCTCAATTTGAAGTTGTCGCAGAAATCGGTTTGAGTGACGTCGATGGGCAGACCAACATCCAGCAGTTGTCGAACAGTTTGCAAGCCGTTGAAAACGGGCAGATCGAAACGACGGCCAATGCTGTTGTGGCATCGTCGCTGAATACAAAGGACGCGGCCGAGGATGAGGGGTCGGCCGGTGACTTCCTGTTTAAGCTGCCGGAATCCGGACTTGCCGTCACCAAAGGTAGCTTCACCGTTTGGACAGAACCGGAAGCCCCGGACGCGGCGCAACCGTATCTGATTATCATCGAAGTGAAGCTGCCGTCGGACACTCGCGCTTATCGCGTCAATGATCTGAGCGGCTACGTGATCGGTTCGGACAAGTATCGCCAGAAGATCCCTTACGACAGCACGGCACCGCACAATTCGTTTTTTACTGACGAAGATAAGAAGTTGCAGCAGATGAGCAGCAGCGAACGCATCAATGTCCGCGGCAACAAAGTTCAGCTGGCAATCAAGGTTCCGGGCGCCAGCCGATTGGTGAAGGACACCATTCAGATCCATTCTCGTAAGTTGCGAGAACGTCAGGAACTGGAACTCGTGTTCGGCAGCGAGTGACACGTATACCTCTTGAGGCTGCGTTTGTTGTGCTCAGAACGCTTCCATGCTGTTCAATTTCTACCTCCCGCAGAGACAGCCCGGAACTGCTGTGACCGCGAAAAAGCCAAGTGTCCTGCCGTCCGTTCACGTCTGCCGATTGGGCCAGCCTGACATCGCTTCTGAGCGGCTCACATGACAACCGGCCGCGAGTGAGTACGATATTCCCTAACCGGTCGCGATCGAACTTCGTTCTGCGCCTCTCCCTCGATCTTCCAGCCGCTCGCCTGTTCTCACCCACCGGATCAAGCCATGCCTTCTTCAAGCACTCGCCGAAATTTTCTCGCGACGACAACCGCTGCCACCGGGATGCTGGCCGGATTTCCACTCAGTGCAGCCGCGACCGCTCAGGACAAGCCGCGTGCGAAGGTGGAACGCGCAGGCGTTGGAGCGATCGGGCTAAGGTATCAGGGCAGTGTCATTGCGAATAAAGCCGCGATGTATGGTGACATCGTGGCCGTCTGCGATGTGGACAAGAACGTCCGCGATCCGGTTAAGTCCGCGTTTGGAAGCACGCCGCGAGACTTCGAAAATTATCAGGACCTGCTGGCTCGCAAAGACGTCGACATCGTCACGATTGGAGCCCCCGATCACTGGCACACCAAAATGGTGATCGACGCCTGTCGCGCAGGGAAAGACGTTTACTGTGAAAAGCCGCTTACCTTGACGATCGACGAAGGCAAAGTCCTGCGTGATGTCGTGCAGGAAACCGGACGCGTCGTGCAGGTCGGATCGTGGCAACGCAGCGACCATCGCTTTCGACAGGCTGTCGAAATGGTGCGCCAGGGCCGCATCGGAAAGCTTCAGAAGGTCGATATCGTACTCGGCAAAAATGTCACGGGTGGTCCGTTCGAAAAGCGGCGGGTGCCGCTAAACTTCAACTGGAACTTATGGCAGGGACAAACGCCCGACACGCCGTATCTTGCAGAACGCGGTCATTACACGTTTCGCTGGTGGTACGAATATTCAGGCGGCCAAATGACAGACTGGGGAGCTCACCACCTCGACATCGCTCAGTGGGCCATCAACAGCTATCCGGTGGAAATTTCAGGTACGGCGGTCTATCCCAACGTGCCGGACGGGTACAACGTCGCGATCGATTTTAGTGCGACATATAAGTACGAAAACGGCGTGGTCATGACGGTCAGTGATACCGGTCGCAACGGCATCATGTTCACTGGCGACGAAGGTCGGATTTTCGTGAATCGTGGATCACTGCAGGGAAAACCGGTCGAAGACCTGAAGTCCACGCCGCTGACGCGCGACGACTGGACGGTCTACGATTTCGACAATCTGCAGCGGCCGGAACGAGCGGGCAAGCTGGAAGCAATCATCAATCACATGGGCAACTTCTTCGACTGTGTCCAGTCGCGAAACACGCCTGTGTCTGATGTGGAAAGCCAGCATCGCAGTGTGAGTACCTGCCATCTGGGAAACATCGCGATGAAGGTAGGCCGCACTCTGAAATGGGATCCCAAAACAGAAACGTTCCCTCATGACGCCGACGCGAACACACACTTGAAACGTAATCAACGGGACGGGTTTGAAACCGCCTGAGTCCCCCCCGAACGCCTTCCACGTTATGACCGATCAATTCATTTTCCAAAGCCACAGCGAATCAGACACTCAGCAACTGGGTGAACGCATTGGCCGCGCGATCGCAACCGGGCTTACGATCGCACTCGACGGACAGCTTGGAGCAGGCAAGACCAACCTTGTGCGTTCGATTTGCCGAGGGCTGGATGCTGACGCCGATCTGGTGAACAGTCCAACTTTTGTGCTGATGCAAACTTACGCCGACGGCCGCCTCCCCGTGTTTCATTTCGATGCCTACCGACTGGGCGACGTCGACGAATTTTTGGCAATCGGCGCGGAAGAATATCTTCACGATGACGGCATTGTTTGTCTCATTGAATGGGCCGACATCGTTCGCGAAGTCCTGCCTTCAGATCACCTGGCAATCCGAATCCGTCACACGGGTGAAACGTCGCGGGAATTCGCGATGTCAGGCAGTGGTGCGGCAAGCCGTGCGGTTGTTGAAGCAATCGCTAAAGGCTGAGAGCGGCGCATGAAAAAAGGGACCGAAGTTTCCTTCGATCCCTTGTGCAAGTTTTGTCGATTAGCCAGTTGGGCCGCTGTCGACTGCAGGCGCTTTGACTCGCTTTCGAACGTCTGTTTCCAGAACGCCGAAAGCCTGCTCGTGCCTTTGCAGAGCCATTGACAATGCGCTCCAAAGGCGCTTGGCGGTGAAGTGATTCAGAATGATTCGCTGATTCACGTTCACGTCCACTTTACCAGTGGCATACGGTGTGGGATTAAGTCCCAGGTCCAGAATCAATTCTTCTGGAGTACTTGAGACTCGGCAGAAGTTTGCGTATCCGGCATTGGCCGAACTGTCGTTAACTACGACTTCCTGCGTTTGCTGGGCCTGAGCTGCTGCCGGATCGGCGGCCGGTGCAGATGTTTCTGCGGGCTTGTCACCTGACTTCTCTTCGTCGCTCACTTTTTTTCTCCTAACCTTTTTCATTTCTTTCGCCTTGCGTCCAAATTCGTATGGGCGTCACCTAATTACGCGGAAAGACGCGAATACCCCGGCGTTATAACAGCCATGAAACTGAACAACAACGAGTGCCCGCTACTGTTTTGTAGACGGGCCAACGTTTCCACGCACCCCTGTGGGAACAGGAAGGTACGGCAGTCTGGGGCCGGTGCCACCCGAATGCCAGCCGCATTCTGCAGACTTCCAACTCAACAACACGGCTACGTCCACCTGTAGCGAAGGTACCGAAACGTGGTGTTTCACGCTGACGAAAGCCCGCCTTTAGGCATCACGATCTGTACAAAGGCACAGTAAACGAGCGCCGCGTTAGCTGATTTCCAGCTGTCGTCCAACATCGACGAACGCGGACACGGCCTTTTCCAGATCTGCGCGACTGTGAGCCGCCGACATTTGCGTGCGAATTCGGGCTTCACCTTTGGGGACCACCGGAAACGAAAAGCCGACCACGTACACGCCTCGCTTAAGCAGTTCGTCAGACATTTTCGTGGCCAACGCCGCATCGCCGATCATCACCGGAATGATGGGGTGTTCGCCGGGTAGAATTCGAAACCCGGCGTCTGTCATAGCCGCTCGAAACCAGGCCGTGTTTTCGCGGAGTTGGCTGCGCAGGTTGCCGGATTCGTTCAACAACTCAAGCGTTCGCAGCGTTGCGGCGGCAATCGGTGGAGCCAGCGTGTTAGAAAACAAATACGGTCGCGAACGCTGTCTCAACAGGTCCACAATTGGCTGCCGCGCAGCCGTGTAGCCTCCACTGGCCCCACCGAGCGCTTTTCCCAGCGTGCCGGTGATGATGTCGATGCGGTCCATGACGCCAAAGTGCTCGTGCGTGCCTCGGCCATTTTCCCCCGTGAAGCCCACAGCATGAGAATCGTCGACCATCACGCTGGCATCGTACTTGTCCGCCAGATCACAGATCGCCGGCAGGTTGGCAAGGTAACCGTCCATCGAAAACACGCCGTCCGCAGCAATCAGCCGGTGCCGCAACGATGACGCCTGCTTTAGTTGTTCTTCCAGGTCGGCCATATCGTTGTTGCGATAGCGAAACCGCTTCGCTTTGCACAACCGCACGCCGTCGATGATGCTCGCATGATTCAACTGGTCTGAAATCACGGCATCTTCCGGCCCCAGCAACGTTTCGAAAAGCCCGCCATTGGCGTCGAAGCATGAGCTATAAAGAATCGTGTCGTCCATGCCCAAAAACTGACTGAGCGCCGATTCCAGGTGCTGGTGGACCGTTTGAGTTCCGCAGATGAACCTGACGGACGCCATACCATAACCCCACCGGTCGAGGGCTTCATGAGCGGCCTTGAGAATCTCCGGATGATCGGCCAGGCCCAGATAGTTATTGGCGCAGAGATTCAGCACCGTGGAATCATCTGCCAGCCGGATATCAGCACTCTGCGGCGAGTCGATCGTGCGTTCCGACTTGAACAATCCCTGGGATTGAATGTCGGTCAGTTGTTCAGCGATGTGATCTAGAAAGTCGGACATCGTGAGCTTTCTTGTTTGGGAATATCAGAGTCCTGCGGGGCCACCAACCATGCAAAAAAAAACGATGGCCCCGAAAGGCCATCGTAGAAGAATTTCGGACGTCAGGAAACCGGACGTTAGAACTCGCCCAGCACCTCACCGTCGGCTCGTTCACCCAGATGCCGGAACGTATCGTAGTCCACGTTCTCGCTTAGAAAGTGCACCGAACCATCACACAGGACAAACTGAACTCCACCAACATGTTGACTGCTGAAGTGGACGATGTGGTTTGTCTGGTTGGGATTTGAATGCATCTGCATCATTCCCATCGTTTGCCCCACATGCCCTAAAATCATTGAGCCTGAACCTTCAGTCATGCTTGCCATCATGCCGCTCATGCCGCCGGGTCGGGTGACTCCCGGTATGGCCGCGTACCACGTGCTGTTGGCCGCTACCGCTGGCATGCCTGTCTTGAATTTGTGTTCGTGCTTGCGTTCGCCCACGCAGATCGTGTTCGACGTGCCGTCAGTGATGTCACGCAATCGAATACTGCTGTTACGAAAGAAAACACCCGTGCCGCTTCCGGCATTCATCGTCACGCTGCCGTAACCCAGAATGCCCGGATAGTTTGAACTGGGCAGGCTGATGGTTGCCCCGGTCCCATCCACCACATCAAACTGTAGCGGTGCGGAATCGGAGGGGCACAGAAAAGCACTCAGCGTAGACGTGGCTGCGATGGCAAGGTTGTTCAGTTCAACGGCGTTGTTATTGGTGTCGATGGCCGCCGAAAGATTGCCGAGTTCCAGTTGCGGCAGAATGGCAAACGACCACGCATAACCTTGACCGGTTTCGGCCGTGACCGGATCTGACGCAGTGACATTCCGAGCCGTATAGCCCGGCGGAAATGTGTTGTAGATGTCGTGGTAGTTGTGCAGAGCCAACCCGATTTGCTTGAGGTTGTTTTTGCACTGAGTTCGCCGCGCGGCTTCGCGCGCCTGTTGCACGGCAGGCAGCAGCAAAGCAATCAGGATCGCAATAATCGCAATCACAACCAGAAGTTCGATTAACGTAAATCCAGGGCGCAGTTTGCGCGCAGATTTTGACATGAGAAAAGTTCCTGTTGGGAGATAGAGATCAGAAACCGAAGACGCACCTCAAGCTGTCGCACAGCTGGGCGTCTTCGGCAGGGTGAGAGTTCAACAGGAAGAACTCTTCGGCGGAGGAGTAGCCGGTGCGGAGCGTTCCGCGTTGCAGCATTCGTCGATGGTCAAGGAACTCTCAGGACGGGCATAAGTGCCCTGGACTCGGACACCGCGGACAACGGTGCGAGGTGCATGCAGGACCAGTGTCGCGCTGTATTCTCCGCAACCGCACGTGGAAATCATGCCCCAGTCTGGTGTCGGCTCACGCTGCTTTCGTGGACTGCTATCTTCAGAACAGCAACTCTTCGGTGCCCCCTTCCGACTGCAGCACGATGCCGGTGCCGAATTGACCCGTTCCGATTTTCCCGACTGACAGCAACTGTCCGCATCGCTCGAATCGCGCGACGATTCTGATGGCGGGGCCGTGGAACAGCAACACGTTCCGGAACGACGGGAATCTGCCGAACAACCGCATTCCCCCGCGCAGGAGCCACCGCTCAACAGCACTCGCCCTTCCGGGACAAGACTGGTGGTCAGCAGGAGCAGAGCCTGAATGAGGGCGAGCAGTTTCATGGAATGTCGCACGGCATGAGGCCGCGAATTCACGCCATTCTCCGTTCAAACGTTTTCGCAACGCGAAAAAGCCGGAGAGCCGTTAGAAAATCGGAATGCTGGGTCGGTTGTAACTCCATGCTATGCAGCACTTGCGTCAATGCAACATGCACACTCACAACCTCCGGCCACGGGTTCAGGATTCCCGTTTGTGCAAAGTCCCAGGCACCGAGCATCCACCCCGAAAGAGGCGGCGCAGTGCGAAAGAACTGATTGTCGTTGTAACAACTACAACGTTTTTGCAGTGTAGAATTTGCAATCGAGGTCACTCAGCCGAGCGGTCGCCTCGGTCCGCGATTCTACGACGAAAAACAAGCAATACACATAAGCTGTTTGTATAAAACAACTTAGACTCACTCCACCACTTCCCGAAGTGGCCAGCCGTTGCAGTTACCCGACGTTTGGCATCATCGTTGCAATGTCTATTGGGCAGAGAGAGACTGGTTCGGAGTGAGATCCTGAACCCACTGGCTGCCCTGAGAAAGCAGCCGCTGCCCCTGAGGCAGCCAAGCGATTGAGAGACAGTGGCTCGCCTGAGAAACGAGCCCGAGTCGAAGAGAGAGAGACGGGAGGTACGCTTTTCAGGCCTGAGAGACCTGAATGCCTCCAACCTGAAAAAGGCCATCGGATTCAAGGAATTCCGATCGGCCTTTTTTCATGCGCGCTGACGGCCTATGGTAGAATCAAATGACACTCACCGTTCATTCTGACCGAACGCCATCATGCCACGAAACACCGATCATCATTGCCGCCGATACCTGTCGCTAAACGGAACTCGCCGCGACATGTTGACCAAATGTGCCACCGGTTTCGGTGCGGTCGCATTGGCCGGATTGCTAAACGATGCCCAGGCGGCGCCCGACCGTTCGACAAATCCCTTCGCGCCAAAGGAAACTCACTTCGACGCGAAGGCCCGCAGCGTGATTTTCCTGTACATGGACGGCGGCGTGTCGCAGGTGGATTCCTTCGACCCCAAACCGCGGTTGGATGAGCAGGACGGGAAGCCGTTTCCAGTTAAGACCGAACCGACTCAGTTCAACAATATTGGCAACACATTGGCCAGCCCGTGGAAGTTTCAGCAATATGGCGAAAGCGGAATCCCCGTCAGCGATCTGTTTCCACACGTGGCCAAACATGTGGATGACCTCGCCGTCATTCGTTCGATGGTGTCGAACTTTCCAGAACACACCAACGCTAACTACTTTCTGCATACCGGACACGGCCAGCAGGGACGGCCGAGCATGGGGGCATGGTTCGGTTACGGCCTCGGTACCGAATGCCAGGACCTGCCGCATTACGTGATTCTGAATGGTGGCCTGATTCCGCCGGGCGGCCTCGACAACTTCGGAAGCGGTTTTCTGCCTGCCAGTTATCAGGGATCTGTCTTTGCGAATTCGAACCCGCCAGTCGCAGACATCAAACGCCGCGAAGCCAGCGATGCACTGCAGCGACGTAAGCTGGACCTGATTCGCACGCTCGACCAGAAAACACTGGAACGCTACCAGCACAACGACCAAATTGAATCGGCCATCGCAAATTATGAGCTCGCCGCGCGCATGCAAATGGCCGTACCGGAACTCACAAATTTGCAGAACGAAACTCAGGAAACTCAATCCGCGTACGGCATGCACGACGAGTTCAAGAACACTCAGACATTTGGCCGACAGTGCCTGATTGCTCGCCGTCTGGTCGAACGGGGAGTGCGGTTTATTCAGTTGACGTGCCCTGGCGGCAACGGCGATCGGTGGGACCAGCACAGCAATCTGAAGGACGGCCATACAAAGAATGCAAAGAGTGTCGACCAGCCCATTGCCGCATTACTGGCTGATCTCAAAGAGCGCGGCCTGCTGGATTCGACGCTGGTCGTGTTCACCGGTGAGTTCGGTCGCACGCCGTTCGCTCAGGGCAAAGACGGACGCGACCACAATCAGTATGGTTTTTCACTGTGGCTGGCCGGCGGCGGAGTCAAAGGCGGCACTGTGTACGGTGCGACGGACGAGTTCGGTTACAAAGCGGTCGAGAACAAGGTCGAAATTCACGACCTGCACGCGACCATGTTGCACCTTTGCGGAGTGGACCACGAACGCCAAACATACCGGTTTAGCGGTCGCGACATGCGGCTGACCGACGTCCACGGACACGTAGTCAAAGACGTGTTGGCCTGACGTTATTTGTCTTCGAATCCAGCTCTTAATGATTCTGGAATTCGTACCGGGCGATTGGCCGCGTAATCGAACACGACCAGGACTGATTTGCCAAATGCGACCACCGCCTGTTGGTTTTGACTGAACACCGCATGTTCAACATCGACGCTGGTGCGACCGATTCGTTCCGTACGCGAACCAATGTGCACGGTGTCCGGAAAGTGGAGCTGCCGCTTATAGTCGCAGTGGACTGATGCGAGAATAGGACCGATGCCGCCGGTCGCCATCGTCACCTCGGACGTCACCGAATCCAGCAAGTCAACTCGCGCGGATTCCAGCCAGCGAATATACACAACGTTATTCACGTGGCCGAACGCATCCATATCTCCCCACTGCACCGGAATCGTTGTGATCGTCCGGTATTCCCGTAGCGCTTCAGAAACGCCCGGCGGCAGGTTGTCCTGAACAGGCATCGCGACTACTCAACTACTGCTGTGTCGGCGACTTCTGAGCTTTCCTGAGCAGCCGCGCTGTAGGGACGCACTTTGACGAACCCGGAAATCCCCACGATGACGGCGGCCAGCAATAGCATGATGGCTGTCCACTTCTTCGACTGATCACGAAATTTCTGAGTGCCCGGTTTGTTACCAACGAGGGCCGATGCCAGGAAAAAGACAGCCAGAGCCAGCAGAATCTTTGTGCCGACAAGTGGGTGATAGAGCTTGTCGCCTTTGTGCTTGGGAATCATCAGCATGTAGTTGTACAGGCCGCTGATCAGAAACAGGGCGATCCCGCCGTGAACAAACTTCTTCCACCGTTCGCGGATTCGTCCGATCAGGTCTGTCGAATCGCCTTCCAGCGACGGCACGACGACCAGACGAAAAAACGCCGTCCCGCCGACTAATACAATTGCGGTTCCGATGTGTGCCCAGCGAGAGATGACGGCAAGAATCAGTTCAGGGTCCATGATTGTTCTCGTTACTTTCAAAGAAGTGTCAGCATTCGCCACAGATGTTAGCGCGACGTCACTATTTTGGCCAGTCAGCATCTTGCCTGCGGCTCGATTCCTGAAATGGCGCAGACCGGATATCAAAACCTGTGCTCGGTGACTGCAACGGCTACAATCAAGGCTGCCAAACTTACGACCTTCGCCGCTTCCATTGCTCCTGTTTAGGCACTTACCTGTGATTGCCGCTCAGATCATCGCCGCCAAACGCGACGGCCGTTCGTTGACCGACGACGAGATTGCCTTTTTTGTGCAAGGCTACGCCGACGAATCGATCCCTGACTATCAAATGTCGGCTCTGGCAATGGCCATCTTTCTCAACGGCATGGACGAACGCGAAACCGCATCGCTGACGGCGCAGATGCTCAATTCGGGAACGCAACTAAATTGGCCGGACGATGGCGTGCTTCGCGTCGACAAGCATTCGACGGGGGGCGTCGGCGACAAGGTCTCCCTTCCGCTGGCTCCGTTGCTGGCCTGCTGTGGATTCCAGGTACCCATGCTGTCCGGACGCGGACTTGGACCCACCGGCGGAACACTCGACAAACTGGAATCCATCCCCGGCTTTCGCACGGATTTGTCACTGTCGGAAATTACCACACTCACTCAGCAAGTCGGCTGCGTGATCACCGGAGCGTCCGCCGAACTGGCTCCAGCAGATCGTCGCCTTTACGCGCTTCGGGACGTTACCGCAACGGTGCAGTCCATTCCGTTGATCACCGCCAGTATTATGAGTAAGAAACTGGCGGAGTCGCTGGACGCCTTGGTGCTGGACGTGAAGTTCGGATCGGGGGCCTTTATGAAGACACGGGAACGAGCGACCATGTTGGCCGAATCGCTGGTGGCCACTGGTGAACGCATGGGCGTGAAGACGACCGCATTGCTGACGGACATGAACCAACCTCTGGGACGCATGTGCGGCAATGCCGTTGAGGTGCTCGAATCGATCGACGTACTGAAAGGTGAAGGACCTCCGGACGTGCGGGAGCTCACAATCGAGCTCGCTGCTGAGCTGCTGCTGACAACTCAGGCAAAATCCACAATGCAAGCCGCTCGGGAATTGGCGACTTCGGCTCTGGACAGCGGTGCCGCGTTCGAAAAATTCGAACAGATGGTGGCGGCTCAAGGTGGACAGCCGTCCGCCGCGCTAAAAGTAGCTGATGCGGCAGAAGTATCGGCGCAGCAAGCTGGCTTCGTGTCGGCGATCGATACGGAGCAACTGGGCATGGCCGTCATCGCGATGGGCGGCGGAAGGCAAAAGGTGTCGGACACGATCGATCATGCCGTCGGCCTGGAAATGCTGGTACGGATTGGGGACGAAGTACAGCCTGGGCAACCGTTGGTCCGTCTGTTTTGTCCCAGACCGGCCGCCCACGCCGACAACATTCGAAAAGCGATTTCAATTGGTGAGGAAGCCTATCGTCCCGATCTGATTGCCGAACGAATCACAGCTTAAATGCCGTCTGCAAAGCATGGTTGTGGTACAAATCCCGCTCGGATTCCGCTACTCCGACAGACTGCCAGAACCACCGCATTGCGCACAGACGTTCACCGCCGTGGCGAATCTCACTGCCTATATATCGCGTTAATGTCGGCAGTCCAGCAAAAGTTTTCCGAACGTGCAGGTCGAGTACCGTATCTGCTGGCTCACCTTGAATCTTGCAGATCGAAACCTTTACCTTGGGATGAAAGCAGGTATCCTAGGGGCGGCTCGGGGTGCGAGTACTCCAGCATCCTTCTTCCCCAGAACCTTTATTCGTTTGCCAGCGACCACTGGTTCTCCCTCTCCCATCCACGAAGTACTGATGTCATGTCTGTGACAGTGACTTGCACTGAATGCGACGCCGAATTCGAGGCCTCAGCAGCGAAGACCGGACAACCCGTTCCCTGTCCCGAATGTGACGCGGAAAACAAAGTGCCGCGCCGGCGTAGCAGCGAACGATCGGGCCGCCACGCGAGGCCCGGTGCCAGCGAAAAATCCGGGCGGCACTCGCGTCCACGAGGCAGTGAGCAGTCCGGTCGGCACCCGCGACCAGGCGAATCGGTTACCCGGCGTCCCGGCACTGAGGGTGGCGTATCAACGACGAAGGTCGCTTTAATCGGCGTCAGCGTGTTGGTGTTTGGCATCCTCGCGATGGTCACGGCGAAATTCGTGATGACGCCGGACATCGAATACCCGGAAGACAATGTGGCCGACAACCAACCGTCAAACGGCGATTCGACTGGCGACACTGCAAACGGCGCTGCAGATGGCAACGCGACCACGGTGGTCAGCGACAATGCAACCCAGCCCGAAAACGCAACGCAAACACCAGTAACGCCGGTCACGAATACTCAGACGACCAGCCCGTCCGGCGAGCCGATCGTCGACGCAACTGGCAGCGACCGAGCTCGCCAAATCATGGCGGCGATGACGGACGCGGCCGTTCACCGGAGTCAGTTCACTCAGGATGCACGAGGCGACATTGGCCGCGCCGTGGAAACTGGTGTGCGAGCGGCCCTGGAAGGTTGCAAGCTGACGTATCGAGCGGGGAACGCCGAACCTGTGATGAACATTCATCTGGACGTCCGTCAGCAGGGCGGCTCACAGAAGCTCTGGATGTCCGCTGAACTGCTGGCCAAACATGGCGACCAAACGGTGCGAGTCTGGGAGCGAAAAGGCAGCATCACAACCGTCGACGACAAGGCGCTGAAGTCAGGCGTTGTGCCAAGAATTGATCGCGATCTCAACCAGTTCTTCCGCAACCTCCGCGCCGAATTCATTGAAGCTCGCCAGCAAGCTCGAGCTGGTGTGTGACTCGATATGCACCGGCCCGACTACTCGACGACTTCCACCGGTGCTCCAACGGTTTCTTTTTCAGTCGCTTCCTCATTGCTCACATCCTCGGGAGCCCGAAAGCGGCGCATCATTCGGTCCTGAGCGTCAATCATGCGGGCCACGTAGTAGTTCGCAACCGCTTCGCCCAGATGCAACGATGCTCGCACGCCCGCTTTGTCGGCGATCACGGTAAACGCGGCGTTGGTTTCGCCTCCGAGATCCAGGCACGGCTGAAGCAGCGGCGCTGGTTTTTCGCTGGCGCCGCCCTGGCCGAAGTTGACCGTCATTGGTGAAGGCGGGAACCAGCCAAGATTCGCGTCGGCCCATGCCAGAAAACCGGCGATGCCCGTCGGTTCGTCTTCAGGCCAGGACAACCATTTTTCAACATCGACCTTCGCCGTCAGCAGCGGCGTACGAGCCACAAGGCCGGCTTCCATGCAGCGAGCCGCCGATTTCTGCAGCATCTTGATCGCGTTTTCGCTGCCCACTGCCAGCCACAGGCAGGAGTTCTCGTGCATCAGATAAGCATGAGTGATGCTTAACCCCGTGTGGCGTTGTAGAGCGGTGAGGTCAGATTCAGGGAGCGTCATCTGAATCACCGACCGCCCATCGATTTCAACCAGCTGAAACGCCTCCAAGTCTTTTGTGGGCTCGCCGGAGTTTATGATCAGCGTGTAGATTCCGTTCAGAAGATTCGGATTGTTATCCACCTGCAAACCACCGTAGAACACTCCGTCAGTTTCATCTGAATAGCCCACTTTCAAAAAGGCTTCGACAGTCCGGTGCTCGCTGAAGGAACTGAGCGATTCTGCCACTCGGGTTGCGGCGTCGAAGACAGTTGAGTCGTTGTTGGTGGCGTCCGCGATCGCCTGCAGCATCCACGCCGCGGCTGCATTGGGTACGCCCGCGGAATCTTCTGAAAACTTAACGCAGACATGAACGGTGGCCGCCGCGTCGTCGTTAACGATGGCGGCGAAGCGGGCGTTGCCGGAGGATATCTCGGCCAGTTGCTTCGTCAGCCCGCTGTTACGGCGTGCATCAAAGTTGATTTCTCCTCGCAGAGCCTGCTCTTCGTCGGTGGCGAGTCGCATCCACCCGTTGGTTTGTTCGACGTCGAAGATCACCGCCTTCACCACGGCCAGACCAAGTTCAAACGACGATTTCCGCAGATCGGCGGTCGTCTGCAATTCGCCATCGCGGCGCTGCATTTGAGTTCCTGCGGTGGAGTTCAGCATGTTCCAGCCCAGTTGCTTAATCGCCATAGGGATGCGATCGAAGAATGCTTCGACGCCCATGTCGTTGCGGCTGGAAATGCTGCTAGTCAGAGATTCACGCGTGGGTAGGTCCATGTCCCACAGCTCTTCAAAGCTGGTAGTGAAAAGCAGGTTGTCGTGAAAGCGGTGAAATTCAATAGTCGACCAGCTCTGCTCGATCTGCTCCTTTCCATCGTTCTCAACGACCTTCGCCGACTGCTGAAACGACCGCCTACTGCTGGCATTTTGCTTGTTGACCTGTTCCACATATTCTTCGGCGGTTTGGCCTTCCGGAACATCCATTGTCCAGCTGTTCTTTCGGACCAGCTTGTAACGGCCGTCTCCACCGGTTTCGACGCTACCGTTTGGTCCGAACATCTTTTTGCGAGCGTCAATCATGCGTTTGGCATCGGCGACATCGATAACCTGCTGAAAGTAGACCACTTCATACGATGGCAGCAGTCCCTGGACCATATACCAAGCCGCTCCATTGATCGGCACTTCGACTTTGGACCTGAACCCTTCAAACTGCTCCATTGGCATGGACTGAAACATGGCCTTCCCGATTTCCAGCCGCTTCGCCAGCGTTTGCATGTATTCAAACATGGTGACCTGAGTGATGTCGCGGACATAGCCGACACCCAACGGCTTTTCTGCCAACCGGCCACTCAATTGAGCCACCGCCGTGGACGTCGAACAGCACAGCACAAACGCCAGCACCACAGCTGCAACACCGCGGGAAGCGAGCAGTCCTTGACCGCTCCTGACAGAACACCATGCGGGACGAGGATGGACCATGGGAGGTTGTTCCTGAACGGGGTACCGAGATCGATCAGACTGGCCGGATGTGTAGAGCGATATGCCCCTCCAGGCATCTGGCAGTCTGCGAACAATTGTGGTGGTTTCGCTGGAGAAAGCCAATTGACGGAGCCAGCTATAACGAAACAAGCCCCGCACCAATGATGGTGCGGGGCTTGTAAATTGTTTAAAACGATTCAGAAACCTGTTGCTGCGTTCATTGGCCGCAGCATCAGAATCCTTGCGGGGCACCGCCTCCTCAGTAGTCGCAGCACAAGTTGCCCGTCACAGAAATTCAGGCAAATGCAGTGACTTCGCCTGGCGAACGAACCACACCTTACAGCAACCGACGGGAGCACCGCCGGCGCTTCAGTCTTCAATGCGTCGCCGACTTCATCACGCCAACCGTCCGCCGGTGCGTACCGGCACGGCCTTAAAGACCGACTTGCCAACGGATGAAGCCAGTCGCTTCCAACCCAGCTTCAGACAGAGCTTTCTCAACGGTCTTCTTGTCGTCTTTCGCGAATGGCTGATAGATGAGCACGCCCTTTTCCATGTAGAACTTGTTCATCTGGCCGTCGACGATTTTGTCAATGATGTTGTCCGGCTTGCCACTCGCTTTGGCTTCGGCCGTCAGACGATCTCGTTCAGCCTTCACATCAGCCGCATCCAATCCGTCTGCTGTACAGTGGTCGGGGCCCAAAGCCGCGATGTGCATAGCAACGTCACGAAGGACTTCAGAATCCTTTGCGTCGCCGGTCGCCTGAAACAGAACGGCCGTCTTGTAATCGTGGTGGACGTAGCCACCAACTGGACCACTGACGCGTGTGACACGATTCACAACTGTCTTTTCGCGGATCTTGTTGACGAAATCTTCGTAAAGCGACTGCAGCGTTGCGGAACCGCCTTCAGGCGTTTGCGACATCAGAGCTTCTGGTGAATCGGCGCCTGGGCCGTTCAACAATTGGTTAACCATAGCCGTGCCGAGCACTTCCAGTGATTCGCCGGTTGCGACTGGAGCGGATTCGCATTGAATTTCGACCATGGCCGCTTCAGAGCCGTCGTCTTTGATTGCGATGAAAATGCGGCCTTCTTCGGTCGCATTGTCGGCTCGCTTGTCCTGAATCTTTTTGAACTGTTCCTTCAGGATTCCGACGGCCTTTTCGGCGTCGCCATCTGCTTCAACAAGTGCCTTTTTGCACTCCATCATCGGCAGGTCTGTTCGTTCTCGAAGTGCCTTCACGGCGGCCGCAGTAATGTCTGCCATGTTAAATTTCCTTCAAAGGCGGGGCGGTGCCAACCGCCAGTGGGTTTGAGCGGACTCTCAGATTGTAATTGACGCCCCCGTTGGTCGCTGGCAACGGACGGGAGAACTTGACCAGGCGGCATCGACCGCTGGCGGGTTTGAGCTAACGCTCAGAATGTAAGCTGTTGCTCCCGTTAGTCATTGGCGAAAAAACGGGAAGCGATGTGTTCATTGAACAAACCGTGCGTGCTGCAGAAGGGGTGCACGTCGGCCTCAATGGCTTCCGCAAAGCCCTGTAGCCGGAGTGGCACATCCATCAATAAACACGCCGGGAGTCGTTTTGCTAACAAGTCCGGATATCACTGCGATTAAGCTGCAGGGCGTTAGCCGCGAGTTGCACTTTTGCAAAACCAGCGGCTAGCCCTCTTGCTGCTTACACGAAAACAGAATATCCGAACAAGCTGCTATGCAATTGACGGAACTGGTTTCGGTTCGTCGCTGGGGTCGGCCTTCTTCGGTTCGTTGGGACGAAGAGATTTCCCCTGCTTGATCGCGTCGCACAGGTGTTGAGCAATCAGACGAATCGACCGGAGACTGTCATCGTTACCTGGAATCGGCAGGTCAACCGTATCAGGATCGGAATCGGTGTCGATCAGAGCGACAACCTTGATGCCCAGCAGATGAGCTTCATGGACGGCGTTCTTTTCTTTATTCGGATCGATCACGACCAGGCATTCCGGCAGGCGATTCATGTCGCGAATACCGTTCAGGTTGCGATAGATCTTGCGATATTCACGCAGAAGCGTGGATTGCATTTTCTTGCTGTAGGTGTCAATCTCGCCGGATTCACGCATGGCTTCCAGCTCTTCCAGTCGCTTCAGGCGAGCTCGAACGGTGCGGAAGTTGGTCAGCGTTCCACCCAGCCAGCGTTCGGTACAGAATGGCATACCGCATTCGGTGGCCAATTCTTCCAGTGACGCCGCTGCCTGTCGCTTGGTGCCGACAAACAGAATCAGGCTACCATGGGCCGCCACGCGCATCAGGTACTTTTTCGCGCGGATGAGGCCGCGGATGGTTTCCTTGATGTCGATAATGTGAATTTGATTACGTCGACCGTAAATGTACGGTCTCATTTTCGGATTCCAGCGACTCGCGCGGTGACCGTAGTGGACACCTGCGTCCAGAATCTCTTTCACGACAATCTCAGCCATAGCCGATCTCCTGTGTTGTGCTTTCGCAGCTGTGAAAAGTGGCTGCAAAGCGTCTCAAACGCTGCAAATTTGCGTTTGAACAGAACAATTGTGTGAATGCTGAAGCGGACGAAACCCAGACTTCAACACGCAACACGTCATCGATAGCGAGCGATGACAAGGCTCGGCAACACCTAACATAAGGTGTCGACTTGTTTTACAGGCCGGGAGAATACCGACCGCCGGGTGATCCGTCAAACTGCGTTTCGCCTTATCCGTGCAGGACGGACGACTTTTCGCCGGTGGGAATCCCCCGTGATTTTACTCTTCAGAATCCTCCGATTCGTCCCCTTTGGGCTTGGGATTCAACAAATCTACTGACGTAATGCTGCTGCGGCCGCTTTCGGATGGCGAATCCAGTGATGTTTGAGTCGTCTGCCGGGCCTCCGGTGCCTCCTGCGGAATTCGCACCGCAAACATACTGCCCTTGCCGAACTCACTCTCCAGATTCACGTCGCCACCCAGCAGCCGCGAAAGCTCTCGTACAATTGACAGTCCCAGGCCCGTCCCACCAAATTCTCGCTTCACGTGATCTCGCTGGCCGGAGCCAGTCGCGCCTTGACGGAACTTTTCGAAGATCTCGCTCTGTTCGTGCATCGGAATTCCGATACCCGTATCTTCAACGCAGATCTCGATCATTTCGTCTTCCGTCCGCTCCGAGGTGACTCGCACACGACCGCCTTCCGGAGTGAATTTGATCGCGTTGGACAGCAGATTGGTCAAAATCTGCCGCAGTTTGCTGCCGTCCTGATGAAGTTCAGGGACGGGCTGAGTCAGATGGCGAATCCGCAGCTCAATATTTTTCTGGTCAGCCAACGGCATTATCTGGCTGCATTGACTGTCGATCAGTTCTTTCAGATTGACCGGCCCGGGCTGCAGCTTCATCTGCCCGCTTTCGATCTTCGCAAGATCCAGCAGGTCATTGATCTGCACCATCAGATTGCGGCCAGACGTGCGAATGTTGTCGACGTAGCGTTTTTGCCGATCGTCCAGATTGACGGCGTTCGCAAGCACGTCGCTGAAGCCAAGAATACTGTTTAGCGGCGTCCGCAATTCGTGACTCATTGTCGCCAGAAATTCGTCCTTCATCGCGTTGCTGCGAAACAGTTCCATATTCGCCTGAGCCAGCTGGTCGACTTTTCCGTCCAGATTATTGTTCAACACGCGCTGTTCTTCGTTGACCGTCGTCATGTGACGCAGCATGCGATTGAACGCCTGGCTCAACTCTTCAAACTCGTCCCCAGTATTGATCTCAGCGCGCAGATTCAGGTTTCCGCGAGCGATCTCGTCGCTCACTTCTTTTAGGTGCTGCACCGGCTTTACGATGATGTAACGGACGATTACGTAAGCCACCAGCATCGCCAGAAACGTCGTCACGATGGCAAACGCGAGCAGAATCGCGCGGTTACGGCTGAGTTCGCTTTCCATATTGCCGACGGGAATCGTGACGGACGCCATCGCCATCAACGGGTTGAGTGCTTCGCCACCTGCCTGCCGAGTCGCGTCAGCCGACGCAACATCGTCAGCGAATTGCGAATGGCAATACACGCAATTTGCGCTCGCTCGAACAGCCGCAAAAAATCGCAACTGCCGGCCGGTGTCCGGATTGTCGAAAAAGTAGTGCCGCTTGGCGCCCCCATTGCGAAATTCCTGCATGGCCTCATGAGCCTCTTCGCTATCCGGAGTTTCGCTCAAGCTGGTGAGATTCCAGCTTCCCGCCAGCTTGAATTCGTCGATGGCTTCGATCTTATTCATCAACTGCGGCCAGCCGGACATCGTGACTCCGATTTCCGGCGTCGGCGCGTTGGGACGCTTGCCTGGCTGCGGAGGCGGATCTCCGTCACCGGAGGCTTCTTCAGCCGACGCATCAGACCGGTCGTCGCCCGATTTCCCTGAATCGTCGATGGCTGCAGGCGACTCCGCTGGCGCGGTGGTATTCGCGACATCAGTCGTGGTCGGCACCGACTGTTTGATCGAGACGTAGCTTTTCATGTGCTGGCGCCACAGCATTTCGGGCACCAAAGCTTCGGCTCGAACAATGTGAGCCTGTTCGACCAGTTGGCGAGTGAGGCTCGCGTAGATCCAGAAGCTTGTTGTCAGCATGGTCATCAACGCCACCCCAAACAGACGACGACACTTCCGTTCGAGGCTGGTTTCACCCAGCAGCTTCTTGAGACTGCGGTAGTTGATCACGGCTTTGCTTTGATTTGCATATCTGTGCCGGAAAGTTGCGTCTGCAACTCAGCGATCACAGCTTTCATTGCCACTGCGTCAGTTGCGGTAATCCAGACGCCGAACAAAGACGTTGCGCAACCACACATCGCTGTTGTGGTCGGTGAGCATGATCTGCCCCAAAACGTTTTCCCCGAATTCCGGTTGGTTATTGAACTTACTCTTCGCAACATGCTCACGCCAGTCAGGCCCAGTCAGGCACTGATCAATCATCAACTGACCATTCACCCAATGCTGCACTCGTTGATTTTTGACACGAATTTTTCCCACGTTGAATTCGCCGTCCGGCTTCAGGCGAGTCGTCTGAGGAATTGGCGTCACAAGGTCGTACAGCGACGCCGTCAAATGTGATCGCGTGAGCTTCGGATAGGCGGCATCGTCCAAAATTTGATACTCCAACCCCAGCCATCGCTTGCCGTACGGCTTGACGCGATACTTGATACCGCTGTTTCCCTTCTCTGAAATTCGGAACTCAAACCACAATTCGAAATCGCCGTATTTTTCCCGGGTGACAATGTTGCCTCCCTTGCCGGACAGATGCAGCACGCCGCCGTCTTCTATCTTCCAGCCGTCGCCAACTGGATCACCGTTGACCTTGGACCACTGATCCAGCCGGTCGCCAGCGAGCAGGTTGTGGTACGTTTGAGCGGTAGCGGTCCCAGTCGGGCAGAGTGAAAAGAGAATCAGAAGCAGGGTTGGTATAGACTTCACGGCGGGACTTTCAGTTGGAAGGTATGAGGCGAGAAAGAATATCGCAGCGACTTTGAGGATGCCAGGCAGGGCTACGCTGTTCAGGCTCACAAAGTGGCAATTCGAGGCGCAGCCGAATAGAGTGTTGACTGCTGAACCGGACAACCGTCGCTCCTAAAAGGAATAAGTTCATGCCGATCGACATTCGCTGTAAGTGTGGCAAAAAGCTTCGAGTGCCGGACAAGTATGCCGGACGGACGGCGAACTGTCCGGGTTGCCAGCAGCCGATCTCGATCCCCGCTGCCCCGGCCGCCGTCGACGAAGAAGACTTCGTGGACGACTACGAAGAAGAAACCTACGACCAGGAAGAATCGGCCGCCGACTACGCCGTCAAGACGCCATACAACACCTTCGGCGATGATCCCGGCGCCGCTCGCTATTCGTTGAACGAATTCGTGGATCGCACGGTTCAGAAAGATCGCGACCAGGGTCTGTTCGAACTGGAAAGCGCGTACATGATGGAAGTCAATCTGGACGGCATGGTCTGGACCAAAATGGGAGCCATGATCGCGTACGTTGGCAATATGAAATTCACGAGGGAAGGAATTCTGGACAAAGGCGTCGGCAAGTTCCTGAAGAAAGCGATCACTGGCGAAGGCACTAAGCTAACGCGAGTCGAAGGTCGAGGCCGACTGTACCTTGCTGATTCCGGAAAGCGAATCAGCATTCTGAATCTGCAGGATGAATCCATCTTCGTCAACGGCAACGACCTGCTGGCGATGGAACCCGACATTGAATGGGACATCAAAATGATGCGTAAGATTACCGGCATGCTGGCCGGTGGTCTGTTTAACGTCAAACTGCAGGGGACTGGCATGATTGCGATCACGTCCCACTTCCAGCCAATGACTCTACGAGTTCGCCCCAACCAACCAGTGATCACCGACCCGAACGCGACCATCGCGTGGTCGGGCGGACTATCGCCGGAATTCAAAACAGACATCTCACTGAAAACATTTTTCGGACGCGGCAGTGGCGAATCAATTCAGATGCTGTTTCAGGGCGAGGGCTTTGTCGTGGTGCAGCCGTTTGAAGAGGTTTATTTTCAGCCGGGTTAAATGAATTCTGATTCATGCTCATTCCCATCAGCACCGATGCGCCGCTGTACCACTACCCGATTTCCACAGCGGGCTTGATTGTCGTTAACTTTTTGTGCTTCATCGTGGCCGGTGCCGGACACTCAAACGATGCATGGATGCTGCACTACGGCACCTTCAACCCGCTGGAATGGTTGCTAAGCATCTTTGCTCACATTGGCTTCATGCACCTGATTGGGAACATGATTTTTCTGTGGGCGTTCGGCCTGATTGTCGAAGGCAAACTCGGCTGGCGCAGGTTTTTGATCGTGTACCTGATTATTGGCATCGGACAGTCGGGGCTCGAACAAACGATCATGCTGTACCGCACCGATAGCCATGTCCTGTCAAGCATTCTCAACGTCGACAGCAAGGAAGAATTGATCGACGAAATTCTGGCCGAAGACCCGGAATACACCGAGGCCGAAGCCGAAGCCTGGGTCAACGCTTTCATCAAAGAATATCGCGGCTCGTCCTGCGGTGCGTCGTCCGCAATTTTCGGTCTGCTCGCCATTTGTACGGTGTGGGCACCGAAGAATGAGTTTCATGTCGTCTTTCTATTCTTCTTTCGCGTCTTCTCATTCGACGTCACCATCATGGGCTACGCGCTGTGGTACTTTGGATGGGAGGTTGTCAGCTTCGTCATGAGTGATTTTGGGGCAGGCACGGCCGCCTTGCACCTGATGGGCGCCGCCATCGGTTTCGGTGTTGGCGTGCTGTACCTAAAAAAGGATTGGGTCGACTGCGAGAACTGGGACTTATTTCGAGTCCTCTCTGGCAACTACGGTCGCTTCGCGGATGCTTCCACAACCGTCGGCAGTCACGCGGACCCCGTTCTGATGTTCGGCACTTCAGATGTTGCCGTCAAAGACAGCGTGCCGGACACCAGCCGCCGAACGAAGGTTTCGAAACGGCTCGCTGCAATCAACGACCTGATCGACGCGGGCGATTTCATTACCGCTTCCGAAAAAATGTTCGACCTGCGCATGCAGGACCACAAATCGCAGCTCACCGAAAAACGGTTAAAAAAACTAAGCCTCGGCCTGCTGCGCGCGGACATGCCGGACGATGCGGAAATCTACCTTGAGGAATACAACGAACGATTCCCGGAAGACGCTGCGTGGGCTCGAGTCCGGATCGCTCAGTTGTTGCTCACTCACCATAAACGACCGGCCGCGGCATTGGCGATGTTGAAGCAGGTACGTTTATCGCAGCTGAATGCGGAACTCCAAACACTGGCCAAAAAGGTCGCGTCCGTAGCAAAGAAGCTGGTCAAATCCGGCGTGGAAGATGCTGAGCCCGAATGGTAAACCGCTTTAGAGCAGTTTCCCTTTTGTTGTGGACAGTTCGGGCTCGCGGGAAACAGCCTTCGTCGTCCGAAACACTGGTGCCGCGGCCACAAGTCAGCGAGATTCGCTGTAGTTCGCCATGCCGTTGCTTTATGATTTTCCGCACCTGCAATCACCGCCGCCCGGACTTTCACGCCGTTCTTCACCTGGACCAGAAAGGCTTCGTCCCGTGACCATTGTTTTTAAGTGCCACGCCTGTGACAAACGCTACAAGGTCTCAGACGAACGAGCCAACAAACGTGTCAAATGCAAACAGTGTGGAACTGTGATCGAAGTACCGCCATTGGACGAGCCGGAAGAAGCAACCGACGGCACGGCGATCTATCGACACGAGGCGCGCGAGCGGGACTTCGAGCCGGCAATCGGAAACGAAAAGAACATTGAGGCAATCTCAAACCACATTGAAGCTCATGTCGGTCCCGTGGAAATGGTCTTTCACGAACTGATTTCGGACATGGTTCACGTCGACGTGCATTGGGTTGCCCCAACCAAAGAACGAAATTGGCACACGCTGATCACCAGTGGTATGAGTGACCGTGCGATGATCGTTCCAGACGAACTGGTACACTATGAATACGCAGAATTGATGATCTCTTTGCCGCCCGACTGGCCGTTGTCTCAGGAAGCCTTTGAAGATGAGAACAACTATTGGCCCGTTCGACTGCTAAAGGGACTGGCGCGGCTGCCCCACGAATTCGATACATGGCTTGGAATCGGCCACACGATTCCCAACGGCGACCCTGCCGAACCTTACGCCGAAAACGCCGCGTTCAGCTGCGCGCTGTTGATGCCGCCGATCGAAACCAGCGAAGAATTTCATGAACTCGAACTGGATGACGGCAGCGTGATTCATTTCTATGCTATCGTGCCGATGTACGAAGCAGAAACGAACTACAAACTTAACAAGGGCCTGGAAGCACTGATCGGACGTTTCGAAAAACACGGCGTTGGGGAAGTGGTGGACACCAGCCGCCGCGATACGTGTCGAAAACGTTTTGGTCTTTTTTGATTGCCACTTTTCAGTCTCAACCAGGAGTCTTTGAAGTTGCGCGTTTTCAGTCCCGGCGTGACGACACAACCTCAGCCGGGGCCGCAAGTCCCCGGAACATCATCGTTTAACCCGCAGCCGGAGGCGCAGGCAGTGCTCTGGCGGCGTCCACGACGACTCAGCTTCCGCTGTGACACAGCCGTCCCCGCCACGCCTGCGCCTCCGGCTGCGGGTTAAACGATGCGAAACAGGACAACTCTCAAACAGGAGTTTGGGACCGAACCTGGAATTACGACAAGGCCTCGATCTATGAAATCCCACGTTAAGAATTCGCTTGCCGGCGGATTTACCATCGCGTTGTTCGTCTTTGCGACCACAACGGCTGCCGCTGAATCTCGGTTGACTGCGACTCTCAGCGCACAAGGCAACGAAATCCACGTCACTCGTTCTGGCGAAACCCAGCCGCTGGTCACGCAGGTGGCGAAGCCCGACTTTCGGCCGTACCTGCATCCCATGGTCGCTCCGGACGGCAAAGGGCAGCTTACCGAATTCAGCCCGGGACATCACAAACATCAAACCGGCCTGTACTGGGGCTTCACACGACTAAACGGTCGCGACTACTTCCATCACCCGGAAGGCCGCTACTGGAAGCGAGTCTCCGCCACCGTGGTCACGGCCGAAGCAGCCGATGGCGTTCAATGGCAGACGGTTTACGATCTGCTGGACGAAAACGGCAACGCGGTTTTGCGAGAAACTCAGGACTGGACGCTCCGCGACTACGGAGACAGTTACGCGCTCGACCTGACATGGACGGGCGAAGCGCAAGTTGATGTGACCGTCGGCAAATTTGATTACGGCGGGTTGTTTTTGCGGATGCCGTGGAAGCCGGGCGTCAATGGCAAGGTTGTGAATAGTGCTCGCCAGGAAGGCATGCGGGCAGAAGGTCAACGAGCCGTCTGGGCGGACATCGGCATCCAACTGGAAGGTCGCGATGATCTGGCTCATATTGCGATCTTCGACCATCCAAAGAACAAAGGGTTCCCTCAACCGTGGCGAGTTGACGGGCAGCTCGGCATCGGGCCGGTACGAGCTCGCATGGGCGACTGGAAAATTGCAAAAGGCCAGAAGGAAGTCATTCGGCATCAAGTGATCGCCTTCACCGGCGAACTCGACGACGTAGCGCTGACCGAACGCTGGTCGCGGTTCTCCGGCCAGCTAATGGCGTGGGCGCAATGGCAGATCGCTCAGCAGGAAGGCCGGCGAGCTGAATTTTTAACACCGGAAAAGGCAGTCGAAAGCATGACGCTGAAGGACGGTTTCACAGCCAACGTGTGGGCGTCCGAACCGATGATGACGCAGCCGATGGCATTCTGCTGGGACGATCGAGGCCGAATGTGGATCGCCGAAAATCGTGACTACGAAACTCGACAGACCGGCTTCGCCAACGACGGCAACAGCCGCATTCTGATTCTGGAAGACACCGACAACGATGGCGTAGCAGACAGCCGCAAAGTGTTTCTGGAAGGCATTCCGTTTCCAGCCGGCATCGCCGTCGGCATGGGCGGACTTTGGCTGGGAGCACCGCCCAACCTGCTGTTCGTCCCCGATGCCAACGGCGACGACAGAGCCGACATGGACGACATCGAAGTGCGCCTGACCGGCTGGGGGATTCGCGATCGTCACGAAACCCTAAACAGTTTCCGCTGGGGACCGGACGGCTGGCTGTATGGCTGTCAGGGTTATGCCACGCCATCGAAGGTTGGCAAACCGGCTGGCAAAGGAAAGCTGTATAAGCACAACGATCCCTTCCCGAAAGACATCGCCTTCGACGGAGATCCCGTTGACATCAACGGTGGCGTATGGCGTTACCACCCGGCAAAAGATCGCTTCGAGGTGGTGGCTCACGGGTTCAGCAATCCGTGGGGCATGGACTTCGACGCGAACGGACAACTACTCATCACCGCCTGCGTGATCCCTCATTTGTGGCACGTCGTCCCCGGCGGAATCTATCACAGGCAGGGCGGCAGCCACTTCAATCCGCACGTCTACAGCGACATCCGCACGATCGCGGATCACCGGCATCGGTCGGCGCATGGTGGTGCTCGCGTGTATCAGTCGGACGCATTTCCTGACAAATACAAGGGCCGCATCTTCATGGCCAACATTCACGAACATGCGGTGCTGACCGATATTCTGGAACCCAAAGGCAGCGGCTTCGTCGGAAAACACGGCGACGAATTTGCACTAGCCAACAACGCTCAATGGATCGGCTTTAGCGTGGAAGTCGGCCCGGATGGAAACCTGTTTGTGCTGGACTGGCACGACGCGGACATCTGCGGGAAGGAAGTTTTAAACAAAGAGACCGGTCGCATCTTCCGCTTCGCACCGACAGAATCTGCGGCGCAGGACTTCCCAAATCGACATGCAGATTTGGCCACACTCAGCGACGTCGAACTGGCCGACCTGCAAACGGTAGAAAGCGTATGGCATTCCAATCGTGCTCGCGGGGTCCTGCAGCATCGAGCGACTCAGCGAACAATTCAGCCAGACGCTGTGGCGAAGTTGCGACAGATCTTTGCGGAAGGCGAAACCGATCGACGGCTGCGAGCTTTGTGGACACTGCACGTCACCAGCAATATGCCGCGTGAGCAAATGATCGCGTGTTTGCAGCACGAAGACGCAATCGTTCGAGCATGGGCCGTTCAGTTCTTATGCGAAGACGGCATGGCCACGGGAGATATCAAAGAAGCACTATTGCAAATGGCGACGTCGGAAAAATCGGCTGTGGTCAGACTGTATCTGGCTGCCGCTATTCAGCGAATTGAACCGACCACCGGCTGGCCATTGGTCGAAGCTCTGACACAACATGCGGAAGACGCGGACGATCACAACATTCCAAAGATGATCTGGTTTGGCATCGAACCGCACGTCACTCGCGATGTTGACCGCGCGTTGCGACTCGCAGCAAACTCTAAGATTCCGCTTCTCGTGCGCCATGTTGCTCGTCGACTCGCACATGAAGGCCAGTTCGAAAAACTGCTGGCTGCCGTTGCCGATGCGAAGTCGAACCAGCTCACCATGCTCCTTGGTGTGCGTGATGGCCTCGAAGGTCGCTACGACTTGAAGTCGCCCGCCAACTGGCCCGCTGTTTACGAAAAGCTGCGGGCCACAGGTGGAGAAACGGCCAAGGTCGCTCTGCAACTGTCACAGCAGTTCGGCGATTCGTCCGCCGCGAAAGTGCTGCTGGGAACACTGCGAGACCCCACTGCGGACGCTGCTGACCGACGCACGGCTTTAGACGGTTTGGTCGGACGCAAGCGAGCTGAAGTGAAGCCCGTGCTGATCGAACTTCTGGCCGACCCGGCTCTTCGCACGCACGCGATCCGATCGATGGCCGCCTTCGACGACGACAGTTTGTCCGACGTCCTGCTGAAGGAATATGCCAACTTCGCCGCCGAAAACAAGCTGGAAGCGGTTCACACTCTGGCGGCGCGAAGTGCGTCCGGCCGTAAACTTACGACTGCGATCAAAGACGGTCGAGTGCCTCGCCAGGACGTGCCCGCCTATGTCGCTCGGCTACTGCGCCGAGTTGTCGGGAATAGCTTTGTTGACGTATGGGGCTCTCTGGACGAACTGTCCAGTGACAAAGAAGCGATGTTCGCGAAGTATCATTCCCTGCTAACGCCGGCATCGCTGGCCAAAGGGAACGCTTCCACTGGTCGAGCCCTCTTCAACCGCACGTGTGCAGCGTGCCACAAGCTGCATGGACACGGCGGAAATATCGGCCCGGACATCACCGGCGCGAATCGATCAAATCTGGAATACCTGCTAGGCAACATTCTCACACCCAGTGCAATTATTCAGGATGCGTATCGCATGCAGATCATCGTCACCAACGATGGCCGAGTTTTCTCCGGTGTACCCGCGTCGGAAGACGAACGACAGTTGCGATTGCGAGTCGCCAACCAAACGGATCCGATCGTCATCAACAAGTCCGAAATCGAATCGCGCGACGTAGCCCCGGTATCGATGATGCCTGAAGGACTGCTAAAGACGCTCACGGACGAAGAGGTCCGCGACCTGATCGTGTATCTTCAAAGCCAAACGCAGGTGGCGCTGCCGTAGCTTCTCCAAAGTCAGATGAAAAAGCCGCTGCCAATACGCATCAGCAATAAGCCTGACGGCGATAAAGCGCGGCTCATGTCGCACGGGTCCGCTTAGTTCGCTATTGTCAGTCAAGAGAAACGCTGCTTCACATTTCTTCGTTTTACCGCCCCGCAGACAGATCCATGCAGAAAATTCTGATTCAGTTCGATACGGATTCTCACCCCAGTACTTTTGACCGCGTCGTTGCGGTCGATGCTGGTGTCGACCACTTGTTTAGCTACGGTGACGTATTACCCGAGAACGTCACCGGCCTTGTCCACGGAGCCATGTTTACTCGCGGCCCGAACGACCTGAACAACACGGCCATTTTCGTCGGCGGAAGTAACGTTGAAGCGGGCGAGAAACTCACGGCCAGGGTCACGTCGACATTTTTCGGACCAATGCGAGTGTCCGTGATGATGGATTCCAACGGCTGCAACACCACGGCCGCCGCCGCTGTGGTGGCGGCAAAAAAGCATCTCGATCTGGCAACGACGTCCGCCGTCGTTCTAGGCGGGACAGGCCCGGTTGGTCAGCGAGTCGCTCAGCTGCTGGCGGCGGAAGGCAGCGATGTAACGCTGGTATCGCGGTCCAAAGATCGAGCTGCCAGCGCGTGCGAAGCCATCGCTGCGAAAGTAGAGGGCGTAAAACTGACGCCTGCCGGCGCCTCATCCTCAGATGAATTCGTCTCGCTCTGCAAGGGTACGAAGCTCGTTGTGGCGGCCGGAGCAGCCGGTGTGTGCTTCCTTCCCGAAGGCACGTTGCAGTCTTTGAATGAACTTGCCGTCGCAATCGACCTGAACGCCGTGCCGCCAACAGGGATTGCAGACATTGGAGTTTCTGACAAAGCGAAAGAAGCTTCAAACACGATCTGCTATGGAGCCCTGGGTGTCGGCGGCACCAAGATGAAGGTTCACAAGCAGGCAATCGCCAGTCTGTTTGAAGACAACGACCTGGTGCTCGACACAGCTGAGATTTATCAACTGGCTTTGCAGGTCGCGGGGCTATCGACGACCGACTGAGTTTGCGCCGGTTGCGGGTGGGGCTCATTGCAGGTTACGGCAAGACGCTTACACCCTCAGAGCTATGACGAGAGATCTGCGGAACCGTAAAATTTGTAAGCAGGCGTGCAATTTCCATGCACGTGCGGAATAATCGCGTGTGATGACCAACCTCCGCGTTGCCACCCACCGCTCAAACCTGCCTTCAGAAAACCGCCCCATGCTTCGCACCTCGCGCCCCGCGCTGCTTCTGGCCGTACTGCTCGTCATACCTCACACCCGCTCTTTCGCCGATGAATGGCACACGCTGACGGTTCCCGATGCCTGGCGGAAAGTGCCGAGCGGCGAATTGAAGCCGATTGACGGATTTTCGTGGTATCGAGCCCTCGTAAAAGTGCCCGCCAGTTGGAAGGGCGACCGAATCAGTCTACACGTAGAGGCGGTTGACGACGCGCGAGCCGCATATGTCAACGGCACGCGAGTTGGTGCGACGGGGACCTTTCCGCCGCAATTTCGCAGCGGGCTGGGGGAAGAAGGCCAGTACAAAATCAACGCCGAATTGTTGAAAATGGGTGAATTCAACACGGTGGCTATTCGTGTATACCAAAGCGATCCACGGCCCCGCTTCAGCGTCGCGCCTCCAGTGCTGTTGAACGAAACCGACAACCAGGGCATTCGACTCAACGGCGAATGGCAATACCGACCGGGCGACGACGAAGCGTTCGCGACAGCCTCGCCGACGGACTTGAAAATCGACACAACCGCCGACCTCGCGGAAGCCGATCTCAGAAAGCTGGGCGGATATTCGAAGGTGGACAAGGTCGACGATGTCGTACGCTACGTTACCAAGCGAGAAGGCGACAGTGACCCGCTGACACCGAAGCAGGCCGAACAGGCATTCGAAACGCCCGACGATCTGGAAGTGCAGCTCGTCCTAAGCGACCCCGAAATCGCTCAACCATTGTTTATGACATGGGATGAACGCGGTCGCATGTGGCTGATGGAATATCGTCAGTACCCCGATGTCGCTGGCGTAAAAATGCTTAGCCGCGACGTCTACCTTCGCAGCGTGTACGACAAAGTGCCGGAACCGCCACCCCAGGGAGCCAAAGGGCGGGACCGAATTTCGATCCACGAAGATACAGACGGAGATGGCGTCTATGACAAGCACAAAGTGTTCGCCGACGGACTGAACATCGCATCGTCAGTTGCCATCGGACGCGGCGGCTTCTTCGTCACCAACCCGCCATATCTTCTGTTCTATCCCGACAAAAACGGAGACGACATACCGGACGGAGACCCGGAGGTGCTGTTGGAAGGATTCGGCCTGGAAGATTCGCATTCCGTCGTCAATAGTCTGCGGTTCGGACCGGATGGCTGGCTGTATGGAGGGCAGGGCAGCACTGTCACCGGCAACGTTAAACGCTATGGATCTAACGACAAACCCGTCCGCACAATGGGCCAGCTGATCTGGCGGTACCACCCCGAACAGAAGCGATACGAAATCTATGCAGAAGGCGGCGGCAACACGTTTGGCTGCGAAATCGACAACAAGGGCCGAGTTTACTCAGGACACAACGGCGGCGACACGCGTGGGTTTCACTACGTCCAGGGAGGCTACTACCGCAAAGGTTTTGGTAAGCACGGGCCGCTATCCAACCCGTATGCTTTTGGCTACTTCGAAAACATCAAGTCCCACAGCGTAGCCCGGTTCACACATAACTTCATCATCTACGAAGAAGGCGTGCTGCCGGAACAATATCACGGCCGACTGTTCGGCGTGGAACCACTGCAGGGCCAGGTCGTCATGAGCGAATTTCGGCCGTATCAGTCGTCCTTCGAAACAGAAGACGTGTCTCGCGTTTTAAAGACAGACGACCCATGGTTTCGACCGGTCGACATCAAGGCCGGGCCCGACGGCTGCATCTATGTCGCCGACATGTACGAACAACGCATCGACCACAGCAGCCATTATGCCGGCCGCATCGACCGCACCAACGGCCGCATTTATCGCATCAAAGGCAAGTCCTCGCCGAAGCCAAAAGTCACAGTTGAAGGCGACCTTGTTGCAGCCCTCAAGCATCCACAGCGAACACATCGTCAGGCCGCCAACCGCCTTATCGGCGATCGCAAGGATGCATCAATGATTCCCGCACTGCTTGCACAAGTAAAACAGTCCGACGGCCAAACGGCGCTCGAATCGCTTTGGGCCCTGTACCAGTGCGGCGGACTCACCGAAGACGTGGCGCGGCAGATGCTGGCACACAACGATCAGTTCGTGCGAGCCTGGACAGTGCGACTGCTGTGTGATGACTACGAAGTCGAGCCGCAAATTGCGAAAGCACTGGCGGATCTGGCGGCCAATGAAGGTTACATCGCCGTCCGAAAACAGCTGGCTTCATCAGCGAAACGCCTTCCGGCGAAGGACGCCCTTCCAATTATCCGCAACCTGCTGAAATATGACGAAGACGCCGCCGACATTCACCAGCCGCTGCTGATCTGGTGGGCATTGGAAGCGAAGGCTCAAGGGGATGGACGCGACTTGATCCTGGATCTCGTGCTGTCAGACAAGGAAGTCTGGAATCGACCGCTTGTAAAGCAACACCTGACCGAACGGTTGATGAAACGCTACGCCCTGGCCGGTTCGCGCCAGGAACTACTGGCCGCCGCGAAACTGCTGGCCACATCGCCCGATAAAGAAACAAACTCATTGCTTTTGAAGGGCTTCGAAGAAGCGTTCAAGGGACGATCTCTGGCAGAAATCCCAGACGATCTGGTGCAGGCCATCGCCGCAACAGGCGGCGGTTCGGTTGCGCTGCGAGTTCGCCAGGGCAATGCAGAGGCCATCAAGCAAGCGGTTGCTGCCGTTGGCGACGCGAAGGCAGACGTCAACGACCGAAAACAGTACCTCGAGATCTTCGGTGAAATTCGTCGCCCGGAATTCATTCCCGTGCTGTTGCAGGTAGTTCAACAGGAACAGAACCCGGCTCTCGTTTCATCGGCACTTACCGCGCTGCAGTCGTTCGATGACGCTCGGATCGGCGAAGCCGTAGTCGCCGCACTAACAAAACTACCAGACGACGCTCACCTTGTCGCGGAAACCCTGTTGGCCAGCCGTCCTGTCTGGGCGATCGCCTTGTTGAATGCCGTCGAACGGGGTGACGTCGCGCGAGACGACGTATCGGAAACAGCGTTGCGAAAAATCCTGCTGCACGAAAATGACGAAGTTCGATCACTCGTGCAAAAGCACTGGGGAACAGTGGCTGGAGCAACCACCGAACAGATGCAGGCCGAAATGAGTCGGCTGCAGTCAGTGCTGGCTCAGGGCAGCGGCAATCCAAAACAGGGCAAGCCGTTATACATGAACAACTGCGGCAAATGTCATCGCCTGTTTGGCGAAGGCGGACAGATTGGCCCCGACCTGACGGCCTTCAAGCGAGACAACCAGGAAAGGATTCTCACCAACGTTGTGAATCCCGGCCTAGAAATTCGAGAAGGCTTCGAAAACCACATCGTGGTCACCGCGGACGGACGAATCCTGAACGGATTTCTGGCAGACAAAGATAGCCAGGTCGTCGTGCTGCGAGGCGTTGACGGTCAGAACGTGGTCATCCGACACGACGAAATCGATGAGATGCTAACCAGCAAGATATCGATCATGCCGGACGGGACGCTGAAGACGCTGACAGACCAGCAAATCCGAGACCTCTTCGCCTACCTGCGAAGTTCGCAGCCAGTCAATTACTAACAGCTGGAGAAATGCAATCGGCTCCCTGGGCGGACTTCGCACCGTCCAGGGAAAGCCTCTCTTGGTGTGTCGCAATGCGCTGGCTATTCCACCGGCTATATGCAGAGCTTGGAGCTTCAGTCGTTCGCGATTTTGAACCGCTGCAACAGCGTCTTACGCTGAATTGTGGCCGCGGCGAACCATCTTCGACAGCAAACCGCATGTTCGCACGCGGCCAAATGAACTGCTTTAGCCGTCTATTCCAGCTTCTCGAGTACAGTGTCGATCAGCTTGTACTCTTTCGCTTCCTCAGCGGTCATGAAGTTGTCGCGATCGGTATCCTGCTCAATTTTTTCCAGCGTCTGGCCGGTGTGCTTCAGCAGGATGTCGTTCATGCTGGCTTTGATTCGCAGCACTTCCTTGTAGTGAATTTCCAGCTCCGTGGCTGTGCCTTCGTAGCCTGCCAGTGGCTGGTGAATCATGATCCGAGCATTGGGCAAAGCGTGTCGTTTGCCCGCCGCACCAGCGGTCAGCAAAATGGCTCCCATGCTGGCAGCCTGACCAATGCAATAGGTTGCGACGTCGCAACTGATGTACTGCATCGTGTCGTAAATCGCCATGCCCGCCGTGATCGAACCACCAGGCGAATTAATGTAGAAGTGGATGTCAGCCTTGGGATCGTCAAACTGCAGAAACAGCAGCTGAGCGACAATGCTGTTGGAGACGTCATCGTTGACACCGCTGCCGAGAATGACAATTCGGTCTTTCAGCAGGCGACTGTAAATATCCATCGCGCGCTCATCGCGCCCGTTTTTTTCGACAACGTAAGGAACCAGAACTGTCATTATGAAATCCGTCTGACAGGGAAGAATGAATCAATAACTCGAAGACGCTTTGACTACTTCTTTTTAGCGTTGGCAGCCTTGTCCAGCACTTCGTCGACCAGACCGTATTCCTTCGACTGAACGGCTGTCAGATAGTGGTCACGCTGAGTGTCTTTGGCGATCTTCTCCACCGACTGACCGGTATGCGCCGCCAGCAGCTCGTTTAGCAGTTCACGAGTTTCGATAATGTCCTTGGCCTGAATTTCAATATCCGATACCTGACCACCCACCTGCCCGTGTGGCTGGTGGATCATCATCTTGGAATGCTTCAGCGCAAAGCGTTTACCGGCCGTGCCGCCCGCTGTCAGAATAGCTCCGCCACTGGCCGCCAACCCTACGCAATACGTTGCGACATCGCATTCAATGAACTGCATGATGTCGTAAATCGCCAGCGTCGCCGTAACGGATCCACCAGGCGAATTGATGTAGAGGTGAATGTCCTGATGGCGATTTTCTGACTGCAGAAACAGCATCTTCATCACGACCAGGTTTGCACTGCCATCGTGAATAGGGCCGTCCAGAAAAATAATACGGTTGTCGAGCAGCAGGTCGCCAACGGTCATTTGCCGCTGTGCTGTATAGTCGCGAGCCGCCATCGGCGTGTACTCGGAACGCGGATCCGTCATTTAGCTTTCCTGTTCTTCCGTGTGATCAACAATTCAGATTCAAGCGTCAGCCGCATCGTCGATAAGGCTGGACGTCATGTTGCCGCAAATGGCGAATGAAGCGGCGGTCACCGTATTCTGAGCCAGAGGTTCACGCTCCACTTCATTGAATGATGCGTGCTCCAGAATAAAGTCAACCGCTTTTCGCTCACGAAGCTGAGCTTCCATGTTGTCCATCATGCCGGACTTCACCATGCGAGCACGGATGCGGCGCTGTGGTTCACCACTTTGCATTGCCATCAGCATCAATTCGCGATCGATGTCTTCAGGTTCGCACTCAATTTCTTCACTGGTCGCAATGCGGTCCAGAACGAAGTGTTCTTTGAGAGCCGTGCGAGTGGTTTCTATGGCGTTCTGGCGAATTTCGTTTTCACGAGCCGCAACCTGCTCACGAGTGAAACCGGCCTGATTCATTTCCAGAATTTCGCGACGCAGAGCATTTTCGGTCTGCTGCTTCACAAGCGATTCCGGAAGATCCCAGTCAGCGGAATCAGTGATCTTCTCCAGCACCTGTTCACGCGCGGTTTGACGCTGATGAAATTCAATCTGTCGCAAAAGCTTGGTGCGAATGAATTCGTCCAGATCTTTTTCGTCGTCGCAATCGAACTGGTCCAAGAACTCCCGGTCCAGAGACGGACGCACGTGCTCTCGCACTTCTTTCACCGTGAAGGTGATATTAGCGGTCTCGTTGCGCATTTCGACGATTGGTGACTGTACCGAGATCGTCACTTCGGCAGATTTATCATCACCGGCTGAGCAACCAGTCATCAGCTTGTCGAAATCTTCCAGCACGGCATCCTGGAAACGAAGCGTTGGGCGAAGCCGTAGCGGCACGCCCTTGCTTTCACGAATTTCTTTGCCGTTGTGTGTGAAGAGGATATCACAGAACACCGAATCGCCCGGCGCAGCCGCTCGGTCGACTTTTTTCGGCTGTGAATAGGATTCCAGAAATTCCTCTTTGCATGCCTGGAATTCTTCATCAGACACTTCGCTGGAAGGCCGATCGATCGTAAATCCCTTGTAATCAGGGACTTCGAATTCCGGACGCACTTCCACATCGAATTCGTAGCGGAAATCGCCACTGTCCGGAATGTCCAGACTTTCGATATCGATGTCGGGCTGATTGATAGGATCGATGTCGTTTTCTTCCGACATCTGCTCAAGGCTTTGCAGCAGAACTTTCTGCTTTACCTGGTCAGACAGCTCACTTTTGAACCGCTTTTGCAGAAGTGAGCGTGGAACACGACCGATCCGGAAACCTGGAACTTCCGCCTGATCGGCGAATTCGTCGAGCGAATCGTTCCTCAGCATTTCGAGGTCGGACTCAGGCACAGTAACCGCTACGTGCTTGCGGCACGGGCCCACTGTTTCAATCTCAACAGTCAGGTCCAGCTTTGTTGGTTCACCAGAAACGGCTTCAGGAGCAGTTTCCACGGCGACTGCTTCGCCTTCCGACGTACCTTCGTCTTCGCCACCAGTACTCATTAATTCGCCCTTTTCTCGATTCGTGTTTTCTTCAGCCTGATCCGAATGTCAAAAAAGGGGCAGCGAGTTTTCGCAGGGCTTCTTAGAGGTCTCTGCAGACTGCCTTCCCTGCCATCAGAGTTTGCGGCAGAAATTCCCACCACAATTCAGGCGACGTCAGGCCAAAAAAAAAGAGCGGATGAAGGGAGTCGAACCCTCGACAGCCACGTTGGCAACGTGGTGCTCTACCACTGAGCTACATCCGCATGAGTAGCGTCCCACAAAAGGAAACGCGTGTCTGATTGTCTCTGTCTCGCCCGAAAGCCGAGCGAGCGACGGGAATTATCGAAGAAATGTCGCTCCCGTCAACCGATTCGTCCCAATTCAAATCGGAATTGCCGTCTCTGGGCTTTGACTTTTCTGTGGATTGGCCGAAATCTGCGGAAACAAAGCCGTTCGGCCGTCATTCGGCAATCCTTAATTAAATTTCGAGCGATGCAAAATCGCATCATTCGAATCGCTTCGGCACGCTTGGCCACAACTGCCAGTGCCACAACCACTTAGGAACCCAAATGTGACGCGGGAGCAAACGCGTGATTCATTTGGGAAACATGTTCCGCAGATGCAACAGCTTCGCCCCGGACGAATCGCCCCCCCGCAAGTCATTGCAGCACAATAACTTGCGACTGCGAAAGATTGAACTGTTCGATTTCGGCACGCACCATGCTTAATTGGCTAATAGCTTCGCCCAACGCACCTGAAAGAGTGATTGCCTTGCAGTCACCACCCCCAGACCCCCCGCGTTAGGCGACCTGATTAAGCCGGGCTTTTGGCCCGGCTTTTTTTGTGCGCTGCCCAAATCCGCGAATCATATTCGCAAGTGAGCCATCGCATCTTCCGGCGACGCAGCGTAGCTGACGTAGAATGGGCCGAACTCCGCGTACTTCGCCGACGCTTTGTCAAAACGCATGGTGTACACAATTTCCTTAATGTGCTCAGGCGATCGAGCCCATAGCGTCACGCCCCATTCCCAGTCGTCGAACCCTGTCGACGCCGTAATCAACTGAGACACGCGACCGGCAAACTTAATACCCGAAGTTGCATGTTCCGCCATCAGGTTGCTGCGAGAACTAAACGGCTCTGTGTACCAATTCGCCAGCGGATGCCGCGCTTTGTTCATCGGGTAGAACGCAATCACCGGAAACGGTGGAATCTCGGGATACAGCCGCTGATTATTCATTGCTGGCAACCGCTGCCGGTAGGCGTTCACTTTCGCATCAAACGCCGGGTCGCCAGGAGACGTGCCTTCACGCTGAAGTCGCTCGGAATACTGTTCAATAGAGGGCACATATTCGGAGATCTCGGTGATCGAAACAAAGGAATACGTCGGCACCAGGGCACTGCCAATGGCGGAATTGCGGATCTCCTGCGCGACCGCGTCAATTTTCAATGGATCCGGATCCATCATCATGACGCACAAATCAGCTCGATGACCAGACACAATCGAAACCTGCATCCGCACTGGAGCGTGGCTGGCATCAGACTGCAGAGTTTTGATCACGAAGTCGCGGCCTTCGCCTCGAGCAGCATCTGACAGCGCGGCCAGAGCTGCCTGGTCGACTTTGTAATACAAATGCAGACAGTGCCATCCCGTGGTCATATGCACGGTGGGGTCAGGAAGGTTGGCATGTCCATGAGGTCGGTTCACTGTTGTATCCCTTTCAGTCGTCCGTCGGTTGAGACCGGGCGAAGATGATTTCGTAGCGTATTTGTGGCACCCTCTGAAATCGCATCGTATTGCGTTCACGGGGTCTCGGCTACCTGCGAACTCTGTTTCCCGATCAGTCGACGACGTTTCACCATTTGTGACAAGTAGCCAGCCCTTTGCCGCCCCAATTCTGTGGGAGGCAAAGAGCGGCGTTGGACATCTGTAGGCAGCGTCTGCGGGAACCGAACCCTTCCGCCGAAGGTCAGTTGCTGCTTTCCGTGAGTTCCAGCACAGCAATAATGGGACGGTGATCAGAAGCAACAGCTTCCCCCAAAACCTCGGTTTCAACGACTTTCCATCGCTGAGCGGGCCGACACAGCACATAGTCAATTTGCCGGGTTGGCGTCGCCACGGGGATTGTGGGAATGGGCTGTTCGTTGGTCCGCTGCCACTCGCGACCAAGGTCAGACAGAGTTTTGCTGTCAGGAACAGCATTGAGGTCGCCTGCCAGCAACATTGCCTTGTGATCGTGTGCAGCCGCCAGCTTGTTGATCGCTTCGGCCGATGCAACGCGTTCTCGTTCGTCGCGCCGGTGGTCCAGGTGAGTCGCGAAGAGGACAAGCGGTTGTTTGGTCTTGCTGATTTCTAATTCGGCAACAAGCACCCCGCGCTGCTCGCCATTACCCAGGTTGGGCAGAAGATGATTCTTGTGCTCGATGATCGGAAACCGTGTCAGCACCGCGTTTCCGTAATGGCCACCCTGAAGGGGAATATTGGCACCGAAGGCGACATTCATTTTCGTGAGCCGCGCGAGTTCCGCTGGTTGATCGACGTCTTTTGAGCGTGTCACTTTCTGATCCACTTCCTGCAAAGCCACGATGTCAGCATTGGCCGACAGGATGACCTGAGCTATTCGATCAACGTCCAGCTTCCCATCCACACCTTCGGCATGGTGAATGTTGTAGCTCAGCACTCGCAAGCGGATCGGTTCACCGGCGATGCCGTTCGTTGCTGCCAGAACAGCAAACGCTGCCGTGACCAGCTTTAGGCAGTTTATTGATCTGTTGACTGCAGTCTTCACTGTCATTGCACGTAGCTTTCAATGGAGGTGGCATAATTGCCAATGGCGGAAGGTACGAATGGCGGGAGAATCAGGCAGAAGTAACCAGGGCTGCGCGTAACGCATTTAATTCTATTGAACCAGCCAGGTAGCGACAGCGTCAGCAACTTGAATCATCCTAAACGGCGAGCCTCATTGCGGAACGGCCTGTTTTCGATCTTGAGCAGTTCCGCTAAGATCGAATTCAACGCCATGGGCGAGCAACCTTCTTCAACCCTACGAACCACCAATGAACTTCAAGCTGTTCTCGCTCACACTTCTGTTGACTGCTGTCTCCTGTCGCTGGGCAAACGCCGAGCACACGATTGATTCGTTTGCCTACGCGAATGACCAGGACGCTCAGGCCGCATGGTCCGCTCGTGAAGGCACTCCGGACGTCCGTCGAATCGACGAAGAAGGTCGTCCGGTTCTGCAGGTGCGAGCGCCGTTTGCACCGCCAAACGGATTGCAGCGCACAGTCATTGACCGAGACATCAAACTCGACCTGACCACACCTTCGTGGTTCACGCTCGACATCAACGTGGCAGACATCGAATCGGTTCGCGCATTGACCTTCTATTTCCGATCTGGAAAAGGCTGGTTCTCGTGCGGCGCGAGTCTTACAAGACCCGGCTGGAAGACCCTGCGATTCGAAAAGGCAGACTTTCGTGCCGAAGAGTCACCGAGCGGATGGCACGCAATCGACGGAATTCGCATCGCCGTGTGGAAACAAAACTCACGTTCGAAACCAGATGAAGCATCGACCGCAGAAACCTCATTTAGACTCCGCAACTTAAAACAGCATCAGAATGACGTCGCCATTGTGCTGCCGGATCAGCAGGATGCAGGATCCGCCGCCACTTGGGATGCGGCCAAACGCATTCGAAAGATGCTGTCGGAACTTGGCATCGAAACGGATAGTTTGAGGGAATCCGAGATCGCTGAAGGCGCGTTGGGCAGTCGTCGCCTTGCGATCCTGCCCTTCAACCGCCCCGATCGAAAAGCATGCGAACGTTTGGTTGAGTACCTCGATCAAGGCGGCAAACTTTTTCTGTGCTACGACGTCCCCTATCGACTTCGCAACGCGTTGGGCTTCGCGGAAGCCGAGTTCTATCGCCCCGCCAAAGGGGATTCTCAACTGGCGTCGATCCATTTTGCGCCCAACAAAATTGACGGGCTGCCAAACGTCGTCCGGCAGGCATCGTGGAACGTCGCCCTCTACGAACCCACTGGCCACAACGCTCACGCGATTGGGACATGGTACGACAAAGCTGGCCGGTCGACGCAAAAAGCTGCATTGCTAGTCAGTGATAAAGGAGCCTACTTCAGTCACGTGATTCTGAGTGACGACTGGCAGGAAAAAAAGAAGATGCTCGCAGCAGTGCTGGGAGAACTTGACGGCGAAATCTGGAAGACGATCGCGACCGCGCAGTTGCAGCGAGCTCAGCAAATCGGCCACTGCCGTTCGGCTGAGGAGTTGCGAAACGCCGTATCGCCGCTTATGGATGCCGAAGGCCGCCTGAGTCTCGACGAATCGGATCGCGACTTCGCCGCTGCGCGAAAAATGCTGTCTAACAAAAGCTACTACGCCAGCTACCAACACGCCGTGAAAGCGGAGAAACAGCGCCTTGACGTATACTTCAAGGCACAGCCTAGCCCTTCCAGCGAAGCACGCGCGTTTTGGGAACACAGTGGAGTCGGGCCGTATCCGGGCGATTGGGATCGCACATGCCGCGAACTGGCCGACGCCGGTATTAACATGATCATTCCTAACATGCTGTGGGCTGGAGTGGCTCACTATCAGAGTGAAGTGTTGCCTCGCAGCGCGGCTTACAAAAAGTATGGCGATCAGATTTCGCAGTGCCTGGCAGCGGCGAAGAAGCACGGACTGGAAGTGCATGTCTGGAAAGTGAATCACAACCCCGGCCACTACGCGCCGCCGGAATTCATCGAACGTATGAAGCAAACCGGGCGCACTCAGGTGGACGTGCACGGCAACGTCACTGAATGGTTGAACCCGGCTCATCCGGTCAACTTCAAGCTGGAAGTCGACAGCATGCTGGAAGTCGTCCGAAACTATGACGTGGACGGTATTCACTTCGATTACATTCGATACCCCAACGCAAGCCTCGACTACAGCGATTTCAGTCGCCGAAAATTTGAATCCGACACGGGGCATGAAATCATCGACTGGCCCGCCGACTGTTACGATGGCCGACTGCACGATGAATACCGCGACTGGCGAGCGGATCAGATTACTCGTCTGGTAGAAACAGTAAGTCGAGAAGCTCGGAAGCTGCGGCCGGACATCAAAATTTCCGCGGCCGTATTTTCGGCATATCCTCAGTGCCGTGAAGCCGTCGGTCAGGACTGGTCACTGTGGGCGAAGCGCGGCTACGTCGATTTTCTATGCCCCATGAACTACAGCGATAACGATGACGAATTCGCTGCGTGGATTACCAACCAGCAGAAGCTGGCGTTTGGTGTTCCTGTCTACGCCGGCATCGGCGCGGCTGCCGGACGATCGACGTTAACGGCCGATCGCGTGGTGGGGCAGATCGAAATCACACGGCAACACAAGACAGGCGGCTTCACAATTTTCGCGCTCAATCAGGGCACCGCGGCGAGCATCCTGCCGGGGTTGAAAGCTGGCGCCTCCCGCAACACAGCAACCACGCCTCATCGTTCCACCAAACAACCTTGAAGCAGGTTTCCGAGCCCAGGAGTGAAGGTGCTTGAATTTCTTCAACGCTCATCACCCACACGAGTTATGGCACATAACGGAAGGATCGCTAAGGAAACCACGGATTTATTGCACCTTGGGTGACGATAACGTCTATACTACATCGCAACGGACATCGCGATCCGTTGCCTCATGACGCAAAAGCGGGGCTTTCCCGCTCGTCTTATCCTGAAGTACAGTCGCTCAGTTCGAATACTTCAAAGGTCTTCGAAGCAAATCTGTTTACGCCATGCCACTGCCGGCATGGCACAAAGCAAACCTTCGCAACACGAAACGACCTCAAACCGTTTCTTTGGTGTTGCACCATGGGTTCCGGCCGATCAGCACGCTTGCTTGATTCGGATTCGATTCTACGGTTTACGAAGTTCGCCGCCGCAACAAGTTCGGCGTGATTTTTGTCGTAAGCCGTCTGTTATTTTCTGTGGCACCGCCACTCATCGCCCAACGGGCTGAACGATTTTTATGACATCAATTTTTGTCGGCAACCTGTCGTTTAACACGACGGAAGCTGAACTCGAATATGCGTTTGCACGCCATGGTCGCGTCTCTTCTGTCCGCATGATCACTGATCGAGGCTCCGGATCTCCGAAAGGTTTCGCCTTTGTACAGATGCCAGGAATGGACGATGCCGAAGAAGCCATTGCCAGGATGAACGGGCAGAGTATCGGCGGACGTTCGATCCGCGTGAATGCGGCCGAATCCCGCAACGATTCCGGGCCCGGGCGTCCGACACCAGGGGCGCGATCTGCACTGCTCGATTCACTATAGCAGCACGTTCCGCCACTTAGGTAAGTGCGTTCCAACCGCAATCAAACGCCGAAGTGCTGCGTGGGCTTCCGACTTCTCCACGAAGTCGGAACGTACCATTTCAAGACTTCGAGATATCTAAATTAGTTTCGCCGTGTACAATCATGGCACGTGCATTTAATCACACATGCACCACAGGTCTTCGGAATTGGTGAATCTGCACCAACAGACCAGATCATGTTGACCGGCTCACGGGAAACTCATGGACATTCAGTTTTACTTCAATAGCACGCTGCGGGCACGACCCCGAGTCAGGTTGCGTGCCATACATGTCCAGTAGAAAACCGGTCCCACTCTTCGATCGCCAACCTCGCCCTCTGTGCCCGGTCTGCGGCGAAACAAGCTATTCACCCGCTGGAATTCATCCGCAATGCGCCGTCCGCCGCCTGGACGATGAACGCATGAAGAAGATGAAACTGCGAGTTGCTCAGGGGCAGCAGGAAAAGTTTCAACCGCCGGGAGATACCAGCCCGTGGAAGCGCGCCTGTCCGGTGTGTCGCGCGACCCAGCACGTGCGCTGCAAGTCGTGCCAGTGCGGCCATGTGTTCGCAATGCGACCAGGCGTTTCGCCTGAACAAGGTGAAGCTTTATGACCGAATTTCTGATGTGGGCAGTGGTAACCGCCATCGCGGGCGGGCTGTTCTATGTCGTCAGTCGCTACTTTTCATTGTGGCTACAGGCCTGGTCGACCGGAACACACATTGGCCTGCTTTCGTTGGTCTCAATGTCTTTACGCAAGATCGATCCGCAGACGATTGTGCGCTGCAAAATCATGGCCGTGCAGGCGGGCCTGGCGGACTTCTCCACAGGATTGCTGGAATCACAGTACCTCGCTGGCGGCGACGTGATACGAGTAACGCGAGCTCTGGTGGTTGCTCACCGAGCACGAATCGAACTGGATTGGAACACTGCGGCGGCTGTGGATCTCGCCGGTCGAGATATTCTGGAAGCTGTGCAGTTGAGCGTCAATCCGATGGTCATCCTGTGTCCGGATCCGGAACTCGGGCAGGGCGATACGTTAGATGGAGTATCTCGCGATGGCATTCAACTGAAAGTCCGTGTGCGAGTCACCGTTCGAACGAATCTGACACAGCTGATTGGCGGTGCCACGGAGACCACAGTGATCGCTCGCGTTGGGCAGGGCATTGTTTCCGCCATCGGAACGTGTGAAAGTTACCGCGACGCTCTGGCCGATCCGATGGTGATCACTCGCCAGGTGCTGGCAAAAGGATTGGATTCCCAAACGGCCTTTGAAATCGTTTCGATTGATATCGCGGATATCGATGTGGGCGAGAATATCGGCGCCAAACTTCAGACTGACCAGGCAAACGCTGACGTGCGAATCGCTGTGGCTCACGCCGAAGAACGTCGCGCGATGGCGGTGGCTCGTGAACAGGAAATGGTCGCGCTGACTCGCGAAAACGAAGCAGCCATTGTTCATGCCGAAGCCGAAATTCCGGCGGCGATCGCGGCGGCCTTCGTTAGAGGCCAGCTTCGAGCCGCCCATCGTCCGCGGCGAATCCAGTCCATGGATCGGTTTGCTCAAGCTGAGTTCCGCACAATCAACGATCACCAGTTCCCACTAGCGTCACCGGCGATCGGCCACGTGGGAACAACAAAATCAGAAGGTCGGGCATAACGAATGAGCCACACCGCCAGACCGCTGTTTATCTCAACCTATCCGCCCGAAGAATGCGGACTGGCGACATTCACGAAGGATTCGGCAGACGCCGTTGACCTGGCAGCCGGGCAGCCCGTGTCGACAATCGCCGCCATTCAGAAGCTGCATCAGCATTCCGGCCAGAATTCACGGATCGTCCACGTCATCGATAATAATCGCGAGGACGCATACGTCACTGCCGCAGAAGTGGCGAATAATGGACCGTGTGATGTGGTAAGCCTGCAGCATGAATTCGGTCTCTACGCCGGCGACTGGGGCGACAGTATCATCGAATTTATGGAACGCTGCCGAAAACCGGTGGTCACCACCTTCCATACTTTGCTAACGGAGCCAAAACCTAAGCCGAAACAACTGATTCGTGACGTCGCGGCAAGCAGCGACGGTATCGTCGTGATGACGGACATCGCCGCAAAGTTGCTTCGGGAAGTTTACGGAGTCGCCGATTCGCGAGTGGAAATCATTCCGCACGGCGTGCCCGTTGTGCCGTTCGCCAGGGATCGAAGTCACCGTGAGGAACTTGGGCTAACGGGCCGGCAGGTGATCTGCACATTCGGGCTGATCAATCCGGGCAAAGGCCTGGAATTCATGATTCGCGCGATGCCGGAGATTGTCAAGACGTGCCCGGACGCGCTGTACCTGATCGTGGGAGCAACTCATCCTCAGGTCAAACGCAAACACGGTGAAAGCTATCGCGAAGGACTGATTGAGCTCGCCGATTCACTTGGCGTTGGCGGCAATGTTCGATTTGTCAATCAGTATCTAAGCCTGCCGGAACTGCTGACCCACCTGCAATCGTGCGACGTCTTTGTCACGCCTTATCCGGGTAAAGATCAGATCGCCAGCGGCACGATGGCTTATGCGATGGCCGCCGTCGGTGCCGTCGTCAGCACGCCCTACCTCTACGCCAAAGAGGTCCTCGCTGACGATCGAGGCTTGCTTGTTCCATTCGGTGACAGTGATGCGATGGCAGACGCGACGGTGCGATACCTGGCCGACCACGAATTGCTGTCGGAAACTCGTCGCCGCGCCTTCGAATACTCCAGGCCAATGTTCTGGCCAAACGTCGGGCGAAAGTACCTGGACCTGTTTACAAGCGTGATCGATCGAAATCACAACAACACATCAACACGTCGAAGCAAGGATACGTCAGACCTGGGCGACACTCATCGCCTGCCATTTTCACAAAAAGGAATTTGATGCACGCTTCAAGCTGTCTGCCACTCAATCACATCGATCGAATGACGGACTCAGCCGGACTGATTCAGCACGCCATCTACGACATTCCTCGACGATCCAGCGGATACACAACCGACGACAATGCACGAGCCCTCCGCCTGTGCGCTCGGCTGTGTTCGGGCGATACAGATGATCGCATGATCGAACGAGTCGCCTGTTATCTTAGCTTCATGGAACACGCGCAACGCCCGACCGGCGGGTTCCATAACTTCATGAGCTACCAGCGCGACTGGCTCGATACCAACGGTTGCGGTGACAGCCAGGGACAGGCCGTCCTGGCGTTAGCTGAGGTTCGCGCCGGCAACTTACCTCAGGGCTTTCGGGATCTTTCCAAAGAACTGATGAACAACGCCGCACATGTACTCACGGAACTCACCAGCCTTCGCGCACACGCCTACGTGATTCAGGCATGGGCCATTCTGCAGCGAGCCAGCGTTCCTGACATCGGCGAGTTGGAATCGATCGCCCGCCGCGCTGTCGATCATCTGGTGCACGCCTGGAAGTCTTCCCGCCAACAAAGCTGGGACTGGTTTGAACCGCAGATGACTTATGCAAACGCCGTCCTTCCGCACGCCATGTTCGACGCGGCGGAAATGTGGGACGACGAGGTGCTACTTTCTATCGCCGAATCGTCGTTTCGCTTTCTGGACAAAGCCACGACTTCAGGCGACGTGTTCTGCCCGATTGGAAACCACGGGTGGTACGCCCGGAACGCTCAAAAAGCGATATATGACCAGCAGCCGGTCGAAGCTTCCACCATGGCCGCAGCAGCATTAGCAGGTCTCGACCTGCAACATGATCAGGAATATGTGAACGCCTTCCAGAAAGCTCGCGGATGGTTTCACGGCCAAAACACTCAGCATTCCCAAATGGCAAACATTGAATCCGGCGGATGCCACGACGGGCTGCAACCCACAGGCATTAACTGGAACTGCGGAGCAGAATCGACTCTGGCCTATCTGTGGACGGAAGTGCTCGCAGGCGAAGCACACCATGTCACCACAGACACGCATTCAGTAGCGACCGCCATGAAGAATACGCTCAAACTTCACGACGCAACCAGCATCCGCTGATCAAAGTTTGGCGGCAACGAATCACAAGTCCTGTTCTGTAACTGAGGAGAATTCGTAATGGGTGACAAAGGCAGCAAAGACAAAGGCAAACGTGAGCAGCAGAAGAAAGCTCTGCTAACGCCGAAGGAAAAACGAAAAGCCAAAAACGAAAAGAAGAACAACTCAGGGGTGATTGGAACTTAAACCAGTTTACCTTTTGGCGTGGACGGTTCGGGCTTGTGGCAAACAGCATTCATAGTACGAAACGCTTGTTCCGCGGCCACAAGTCAGCGTAACACGCTGTAGCCAATCAGGTTGAGTAAATCATCAGCGGCCTGACCCCGTCGAGAATCAGTTTCAGGGAAGTGGTTTCTGGACGCCGCGACAGGGAAGACAAGAACAGGGAATTGAGGAATGCAGGATCCAGGCCTTCCTCAATTCCCGCTTTCCTCACTTTACGTTGAAACCCGTTACCCACCACATTGTCAAATCCGAACAGACCTTAATGCCCACAACTGCGATTCGCCTGCAACGCACTGACACTATTCTGCAGCCTGACCAGACGCGAGTTCTGTTGCGGCCGTTCAGCCCGGGCGACGCCCAACGTTGCGGACGAGTGATCAGTCGCATCCTGGCGTTACCGGAAGATCAGGTTGGCCCGCTTCTGGACGAAGTGTCCGCTGAATTCTCTGAACGCCATCCGGAAATCCAGCGAATGTTCCTGGAACGATTCGAACAGGTTCGCGCGCAGCACGTTCCCGAGGAAGGCGTGTCCGATGCGTGCAGGTCGTTGATCGGAGCGTACTTCCTTGCCGAGTACTCTCTGGAATCGGCTGCGCTGTTCAATCCGTCGATTGTGCCCCACGTCGATCAAAGCAATCTTCCACCTGGAGCGCTTCGTTTCGTCCTTAGCCTGCGAGCCACTGGTGAAGGCCACATTTCTTCCATCACTTTTCGTACGGGGATCGTCCACGCAGACAATCGCATCGAAGTATTGAAGCCTGGTCATTTACTGACGGAACCTCGGCAGATTCCGAATTCCGCCTACGAAAAAGGGCTGTTTTCACGCAAGTTGATTGAACTCGGCCTGGACGGTGACTTCACCGATCGTGTCCTGCAAAGACTCGTCGATCCCTTTTCAACCAGTGAGCTGCGAAGAAGTATTGATGAAGAAATGGAACTGGAACGCAATTCGGACGGAGTCCTGCAGCAAGATCAGGGCACGGCTCACGGAATCTGGATGCTGGCAAGGTCCAACTATGAGGTTCAATTTCAGCCGCAACAAAAGCTGTCCGAACGGATTCTATTCCCTGCCACGCCCACACAGATCAACGGCATCGAAGACGCCCGTTTCGTAAGGTTCCGCAACGATGACGGCAGCTACATCTATTACGCGACGTTCACGGCTTACGATGGCAACGTGATCATGCCGGAACTGGTGCAAACCGATGACTTCCTGAAGTTTCGGTTCATCACGCTGAATGGCCCTGCCGCGAAGAACAAGGGCATGGCCATGTTCCCGCGAAAGATCAATGGGCGTTACGCGATGCTTTCGCGACAGGACAACGAATGCATCTCGATCATGTTTTCGGACAACATTCATTTTTGGAACCAACGTCAGGTCCTGCTGAAACCAAAGTTCCCCTGGGAACTGGTGCAACTTGGCAACTGCGGTTCACCGATTGAAACCGACGCTGGCTGGCTGGTGCTTAGTCATGGCGTCGGCGCGATGCGGAAATACTGCATCGGCGCCTTCCTTTTGGATCTGGAAGATCCCGGCATGGTCATCGGTCGGCTGCGTGAACCGCTGTTGAGTCCCAACGCAGTCGAACGCGAAGGATATGTGCCGAACGTCGTCTACACCTGCGGCGCATATCTTCACGGCAGCGAACTGATCATTCCCTATGCGATGGCCGACCACGCGACCGGATTCGCCACCGTGCCGGTTGCTGATGTTTTGGCCGCTATGGAACCGGAGTCCGAATGACAGCGACCGCCGCGAAGAACCGCATCGCCATGCTTTCTCCCGTCGCCTGGCGCACGCCGCCTCGACAGTATGGCGCATGGGAAACCGTCGCCAGCAATATCACGGAAGGACTCGTCGCTCGCGGATGGGATGTGACTCTTTTTGCTACCGGCGATTCGCAAACCACAGCTCGCCTGCATTCAGTCGTCGACAAAGGCTACGAAGAGGACGCCTCAATTGATCCTAAAGTGGCTGAGTACCTGCACATCTCGGAAGCCTTCGAGCGGGCGGCTGAATTCGACCTGATTCATAGTCACTATGATTTCATGGCGCTGACGTATTCGCGGCTCGTGACGACTCCCATGGTGACCACAATCCATGGTTTCTCCTCATCGCAGATCATTCCGGTGTACCAGAAGTACCGTGACAGCAACTTCGTCTCGATCAGCGAATCCGACCGATCGCCCGGCCTGAATTATCTGGGCACGGTCTACAACGGAATCGATCTGTCCTTGTACCCGCTGCAACCGACCGCAGGCGACGCTCTCGTTTTTCTCGGACGAATCCATCCCGACAAAGGCGTTCACCTCGCAATCGAGGTCGCTCAGAAAAGTGGTCTTCCGTTGCTCATCGCAGGAATTATTCAGGACAAGACTTACTTTCGCGAACAGGTCGAACCGCACATCGGTCGCGATCAGATTCAATACCTCGGGGCCGTGGACAACGCGGGGAAGAACGAACTCTTCGCCCGCGCGAAGGCACTGCTGCACCTGAACACGATTCCGGAACGCTTTGGATTGGTTCTGGCTGAAGCCAACGCGGCCGGTGTACCAGTGGTGGCGATGGATCTCGGATCATGTCGCGAAGTGATCAAAGATGGCCGCACCGGGTTTCTTGTGAACAATGTTGACGAAGCAGTCGCGTGCTTACACCGGCTTTCGAAAATCGATCGCACAGAGTGTCGTCGCAACGTCGAACAGCGGTTTTCCGTCGACACGATGGTCGAAGGATATGAACGGGTCTATCGAAAAATATTCCAGCAGCAAGCGGACCAGAATTCATGACTCACGAACTCATCAAGCGGTACTCTGGCAACCCGATTCTTACAAAGGTAGACATTCCATACCCCGTGGAAACAGTCCACAACGCTGCTGTTGTGAAACACAACGATGAATACATCATGTTGTTCCGCTCGCATCTTCGAACCGGTCGATCGATCATCGGCCTGGCTCGCAGCAAGGATGGTTTCAAATTCACGGCCGACCGCGAACCGTTCCTGACACCGGCAAAAGACAGCCCCTTTGCGGAGTACGAAGAATTCGGCGTTGAAGATCCTCGCATGACGAAAATCGACGACGGCTATCTGATCACGTACAGCGCGTATTCTCGCAACGGAGTCCGCATCGCACTGGCCCGCACGACAGACTTTGTGTCGCTGGAAAGAGTTTCATTGATCACTCAGGCCGACTACCGCAACACGGTGATCTTTCCGGAAAAATTCAGCGGCCTCTACGCTCGCCTGGACCGCCCTCATTCAGAGATATCGCCATGGTCGATCTGGATCACCTATTCACCGGACCTTGTCTTCTGGGGAGAATCGCAACTGGTGATGAAGCCGGAACAGTACCACTGGGACGAAATGAAAATCGGCCCCGGAGCACCGCCGATCAAAACAGCCGAGGGATGGCTGTCCATTTACCACGGCGTTTTCGAAACCATGGACGGATCGGTCTACCGTCTGGGAGTTGCCCTTCATGACCTGCATGATCCAGCCAAGATCATCGGCGTTGGCGATTCGTGGATTCTGCAGCCCGAGGCTCCGTGGGAAGTCACTGGCTATGTGCACAACGTCGTGTTCACCTGCGGGGCAGTGCCCGAACCCGACGGCACGGTCAAAATCTACTGGGGCGGAGCCGACACTGTCATGTGCGTCGGCGAAGCGAACCTCGACGATCTCGTGCAACTGTGCCTGCAGCAGGGAAGACCGGCAAAGTAAGGTCGCCCAGCCTCGCCGCAGCAACAGACACAATTACTGCCGCCGAAGTGACTGCCGATGGCCGCAATTTGAAGGCGCCGCGAGTTGCCAACTGCAAACGGGTGGAGCAGGGCGATTGTGGAACGGCTGGATGATGCAAAAGCCGCTGAATCGCGCGGCCCGTTTCGGGATCTGCTGGAACCACGACGTTCGCCGGTCGATCGGTTTTAAACCAGAATCTCCTTGACCACGTTTCCTTCCACGTCGGTCAGGCGATAGTCTCGCCCCTGAAATCGGAACGTCAGTTTCTTGTGGTCGATGCCCATGCAGCGCAGGATTGTGGCGTTCAGGTCGTGGACATGCACCGGGTTGCTGGCGACGTTGTAGCAAAGGTCGTCCGTCTCGCCGTAGCTGACACCGGGCTTGATTCCTCCGCCCGCCATCCACATCGTAAAGCAACGTCCGTGGTGGTCACGGCCATAATCGGTGGACGATAATTTCCCCTGGCTGTAGGCCGTGCGTCCGAATTCGCCGCCCCACACAATCAACGTGTCCTTCAATAGTCCTCGCTGTTTAAGATCCGTCAGCAAAGCGCCCGTGGGCTGGTCGATGTCGCCACATTGCAGGCGAATATCACTCGGCAAGTTGTAGTGCTGATCCCAGCCGCGATGATAAAGCTGTATGAATCGCACGTCGCGTTCCGCCAGTCGTCGAGCCAGCAAACAATTGGCCGCGTAAGTTCCCGGGGTTGTCACATCACTGCCGTACATCCTGAGTGTGTCAGCGGATTCATTCGACAGATCGGTCAGTTCCGGAACCGACGTTTGCATGCGATACGCCATCTCGTATTGCTCAATGCGAGTCAGGATCTCCGGATCGCCTTCGCTTTCGAAACGCTGGCGGTTGAGGCTGGCTAACCCGTCCAACATCAAACGGCGCGAACTGGAATCAATGCCTTTGGCATCGGACAAATATAATACCGGGTCGCCGCTCTTGCGAAAGTTGACTCCCTGATGGTTCGACGGCAAGAACCCGGTCCCCCACAGCCGAGCGTAAAGGGGATCAGTGGGGCGAGAAGCTGACCCGTCCGAAATCAGCACAACAAACGCAGGCAGGTTCGCATTCTCACTGCCCAGCCCGTAACTGGACCACGCACCAAGACTGGGGCGGCCAGGTTGCTGGTGCCCGGTTTGCAGGTACGTGACTGCCGGGTCGTGATTGATCGCTTCCGTGTGCATCGATTTGATGAAACAGATGTCGTCCGCTCGCTGAGCCAGATGGGGCATTAAATCGCTAACCCACGCGCCGCTTTCTCCATGCTGCCGAAACGTAAACTGCTGAGGCGACGCGATCGGCAACGAATCCTGCTTCGACGTCATCCCCGTCAATCGTTGCTGACCACGCACGGAATCGGGAATTTCGACACCGTGCATTTTCCGCAGAGCCGGTTTGTAATCGAACATCTCCATCTGCGAAGGGCCGCCATGCATGAACAGGTAGATCACGCGTTTCGCTTTGGCTCGGAAATGCGCTGGCGGCAGAATGCCGGAACGATCGTTCGTGTGACCGGCCGCCGCAGTGGCATCAGCGTTCGCAAGCGATCCCAGCGCAGCAGCACCGATGCCGCAAGCACCGCGTGAAAACAGTTGCCTTCGTGTCAGGGTGTTGAATGTGTTCATCAGTTCTTCGTGATCGTTTCGTTCAGGTTCAGAATCATGCTGGCGACGGTCGTCCACGCTGCGTGATGAGCCGTGTCCAATGATGGGTCTCGCTGTGATTCACCGGCCGACAGTAAATCCAACGCCGCCTGAGGGTTGTTTTCAAATCGCTTAAGCTGCTGTTCATAAATCCGCTGCAGAACCTGCGTTTCCTTAGCAACAGGCGTTCGCGCCGTTGCCAGCCGGAATGCGAATTCGATTCGGTCGGCCGTGTTTCCGGATGGTAACTCCATGATTCGCTGAGCCATCGCGCGAGCTGCTTCGACATAGGTCACGTCGTTCATCAGCACCAAAGCCTGCAGCGGCGTGTTGGTCCGCGGTCGATTCACGGTACACGTTTCCCGAGTCGGGGCGTCGAACGCCAATAAGGCCGGTGGTGGACTCTGCCGCTTCCAATAGGTGTACAGACTTCGCCGGTACAAGCCTTCGCCATTGTCCGGTTGATACGACAGGTCGCCACCGTAAGAAACAGCTTCCCATAAACCGGCTGGTTGGTACGGCTTAACGCTCGGTCCGCCCGCTCGATTGCGGAGCAGTCCACTGATGGCCAGCGCATTGTCCCGCACGGCTTCGGCGTCCAGACGAAACCTCGGGCCGCGAGCCAGCAATCGGTTTTCCGGATCCCGCTCCATACCCTTTTTCGTGATGCGTGAATCCTGTTGATAAGTCGCGGACATCACGATCAGCTTCAAAATGTGCTTGGTGTCCCAGCCGCTTTCGCGAAATTCGACGGCCAGCCAGTCGAGCAATTCCGGATGACTGGGCCATTCGCCCTGAGCACCGAAATCACCCGTCGTTTTGACAAGCCCCGTGCCGAACAGTTGCTGCCAATAGCGATTCACAATCACGCGAGCGGTCAGCGGATTCTTCGAATCGACCAGCCACTGTGCCAAACCCAACCGGTTGCGAGGTGCAGCGTCAGGAAGCGGTGGCAGCGACGAAGGCACACCCGCATCAACCTTTTCACCCGGCTGATCATATTGGCCTCGAACCAGCACGAAGGTTTCGCGCGGCTGTTCAGCATCCTGCATCACCATCATGCTGGGCGCGGATGCCTTTAACTCGTCGTACTGATCATGCAAATGCGACTGCTGCTTGTAGACCTCCTGGAACTCGGCAGCTTCGGGTGTCGCCAGAAAGTGCTTTCGCAACTTCTTTTGCTCATACGCCGACCGCTCTTCCGGTGCAATGCTGACGATACCGCCAATTAACTGCGACGTGAACAAGTTTCGAACCTGCTGTGCCGTCAGCTCCCCCTCATAAAGTCTCACATCGTCAATGAGTCCGACAAACGCAGCGCTGGTGCTGCGCCGGCCGATGCGCAAAGGCTGATCGGTCTGAATCGAACCAGACAATCTGTCGTAGACGACCTGCAATTCCTGCAAGACACCGTCGACATAAACCTTGACGCCGGCCGCGGATGAAGAGCCATCATAAGTGACGAAAATCTGCTGCCATTTCGAACTATCAAGCTTATTTTTCGTTGTGACTCGAATTGCATTGCTGTTCCACTCATGAATCAAGTGGACTGCCAGCTTGCTCTTCAGGACCATCACGTCGAACCCGCGCAATGAGTTGACGTCGTCGTTTTTGGAGAGAACACAGGCAGGCCCCGACGTCATCGGCTTGATCCAGCCTCCAAACGAAAACGCTGAGTCGCAGTCCAGATCTAATGGCTCGCCAAATTCCAGCACGGCATCGCCGTCAAACTTTGCAGCCTGACCAAGAAACCCCTCCTCGAACTCGACGTTTCCAACTGCCCTGGCCTTCGACGCGGCGGATCCATCATTGGCCGTGTTACCGTTGAGTGAAAAGTGAGCTCGCAAGCCTTGAGTTGGCAGGGTCAGTGGATGAGTCCGCGAAACTTGCTCCCACTTCGATTGAGTGGCCGACAGCTTTGGTTCAATCGCCGCAACCCTGGCATCGATCTCGGAAACCTTCTGCTTCATCGCGTCCAGTTGCTGCTGCAGCTCAGGCGAAGAAAGCTGCAGCACGGGGTTCGCGTTTCCACTCTGCCGACTCACGCCGTTTTCCGGAACGTGATTGAAAAACGCAAACAGCTGGAAGAATTCCTTCTGCGAAATCGGATCAAACTTGTGGTCATGACAACGCGCGCACGCCGCCGTCAGCCCCAGCCAGGTTGTCGCGGTGGTGTGCACACGATCGACGACGTATTCCACGCGGTACTCTTCGTCAATCGCGCCGGTCTCACGAGTCGTCATGTGATTACGGTTAAAGCCGCTGGCAATCTTCTGGGCCAACGTCGAGTTCGGAACTAGGTCGCCCGCCAGCTGGTCGATCGTAAACTGATCGAAGGGCATGTTGCTGTTGAAGGCGTTGATCACCCAATCTCGCCACGGCCACATTGACCGTTCGGAATCAACAAAAAAGCCGTTGGTGTCGGCGTACCTGGCCGCATCCAACCAGTACCGAGCCATGTGCTCACCGTAGCGAGGCGAACTCAACAAACGGTCGACAACTCGCTCGTAAGCGAGCTCCGATTCATCGGCGAGAAATGCGTCTAACTCCTCAACCGTTGGCGGCAGTCCAGTCAGGTCGAGCGACACGCGGCGAAGAAGCGTGTGCTTGTTCGCCCGCTTTGATGGCTGCAGTCCTTCGCTTTCCAAACGAGAAAAGACGAACGCGTCGATTGCATTCACCGTGCCGTGGGAAATTTTGACCTGTGCAAGCTCACTTCGCACCGGCGCGATAAACGACCAGTGCTTTTCGTAAGTCCCCCCCTGCTTGATCCACTGACGCAGAATTCCGATCTGCTTTTTCGACAGCGAACGACCGCTATCAGCCGGCGGCATGATTTCGTTTTCGTCCGCCGACGTAATTCGAGCAATCAGTTCGCTTCGACCGGGTTTTCCGGGAACGACAATTCTGCCGTGAGTTTGCTGTTCGTCATCCAGCCTTAAACCAGCCTCCCGAGTCGCCTCGTCGGGACCATGACAGAACATGCACTTGTCCGAAAGAATCGGTCTAACATCGCGGTTGAAGGAAACGACACGATCGGAATCGTCGGCCAACAGCGTTGGCAAAAACAACAGGACACCGCAAAGCACCGGCCACCGAACGGCAATTTGAGCACCAACTTTCGTGCTGCGACATTTCATGCGTACTTCAATCAACTGGAAAGAACATAACCCGCGAAAACTGCCCAAGGTAAGTTTAAGCCCGTTGGTGCTGGCATGCTAATCCACCTTCAGCCACCATGCCGGAAATCGACAGGTCGCGTGTGTGATGACATTCCCGACCGTTTCATGGCGAACCCGGTGAGACATGCATTCCGGCAGGGACGTTAAATTTTCAGTGGCCAAAGCTCGCGAGGTTCACTGCAGCACCAGCGGACAGACAAAAGGCGTTTACTGCTTCGTGTTCAGTACACTTGATGAAGACGGCTGCGTTATCCTAATCGGCGGATTGGTGAGCAGGGCGATTCGTCAATAGGTGGCTGCGAGGAGAATTTCACGCGCCGGACATGACTGCACTCAGCCAAGTCGACCGTGGACTTCGTCATTAAATTCGTCGCCTCGTCATAAACGCGGTCGAATTTCCATTTCACAAACATCAACGGAAAAGAACGATGAACAGTGCCTATTGCAAAACGGTGTGCCTGATCGCTGTGTTGTTATGTCCCGCTATTTGTTTCGCCCAAACCCCGTTGGCGTTTCCCACTGCGGAAGGATACGGCAAACACACAGTTGGCGGTCGCGGTGGGAAGGTGTTCGAAGTCACGAACCTGAATGATTCCGGCGAAGGCAGCTTGCGGGCCGCAGTTGATGCGGAAGGCCCGCGAACGGTCGTGTTTCGAGTTTCGGGTACGATCAATCTGAACAGCGACCTCAGCATTAAGAAGCCAAACATCACCATCGCCGGTCAAACGGCCCCCGGAGATGGCATTTGCCTGAGAGGGTATCCGCTCACAATTGGTGCCGATGAAGTGATCATTCGGTACATTCGAGTCCGGTTCGGCGATGAATCCGGCAAAGATGCTGACGCTATCTCATCCAGATACGTGAAGAACCTGATCCTGGATCATGTGGCGGCCAGTTGGAACGTCGACGAGGTGATGTCCATTTACCACTGCGAAAACGTCACCGTGCAGTGGTGCATGATTACCGAAAGCATGTTCAATTCGAATCACACGAAAAGCCAACATGGCTTCGGAGGCATCTGGGGCTCTAACAACAGCACCTACCACCACAACCTCATCGCCCATCACTCGGGCCGCAACCCACGTTTCGCCTCCGGTTGCGGCCACACGGACTATCGAAACAACGTGCTCTACAACTGGGGTTATGTAAGTTGTTATGGCGGGGAAGCTCAACAAAAAGGAAGCGACAAGTTCAATTTCTCCACCATCAACATGGTTGCCAATTACTACAAACCGGGCCCCGCAACTGATCCGGGCAAAGTCGCCATCCTTGCAGAACCGTCGGCCCGCGGAGCGGATGACAAAGGTAGCTGGTATGTTGCCGGGAATGTCATTGAGGGGAGTCCTTCCGTCACAGCCGACAATTGGAGTGGCGTGCGCGGCGACAGCTTCATCAAGCTGGATAAACCCTGGGATGCTATGCCGATCAACCACCAAACAGCGGAAGAAGCATATCAGTCGGTCCTCGCCAATGCCGGAGCAACTTTACCCAAACGAGATGCCGTCGATACACGCATCGTCGAAGAAGTTCGCAGCGGCACAGCCACCCATGAAGGAGTCTATAAAACAAGGAAGCGAGTTGCCGACCAGTCAAAGATCACCGGCATCATCGATTCGCAGCAAGATGTTGGTGGCTGGCCGGAACTGAACAGCACCCCCGCCCCAGGGCCAGCGCGCACTTTGGGCAATTTAGGCTGGCGCGACAAGTGAGTATTGGTTAGTCTTTTCGTGTCGTAACATCGGACTTCACGAGGAGAGGACAAGAGATGTCGACAGTTGAACTGGCGGTCACCCAGGAGCTGACAGGAAACATTGTTCATTACTTTGATCAATTGAAAGACCCGCGTTCCAACATCAATCGTCTGCATCTGCTTGGTGATGTGATTGTGATCGCCATTTGCGGAGTGCTGGCCAACGCCGACGGCCCCAGTGCGATTGCGGAATGGGCGCGACTGAATGCCGATGGCCTGCAGAAACACCTGGCACTTCCGCATGGCATTCCGAAAAAAGATACGTACCGGCGCGTCCTTTCTCTCCTGAAGCCGAACGACTTTCAAGCGTGCTTCGTGCAATGGATTGAATCGCTGGAAGGACTTTCCGACGAACAGAAAGAAGGCTACAGAAAACAGATTGCGATTGATGGCAAAGCACTCCGTCGATCACATGACAAAAAGAATGGGCTGGGTGCGTTGTTCATCGTGAGTGCGTGGGCTTCTGATCAGGGGATTTCTCTGGGACAGGTGGCGACGGAAGAGAAGTCGAACGAGATCACCGCGATCCCGAAATTACTGAACGAAATCAATATCGATGAGGCGATCATTACGATTGACGCAGCGGGTTGTCAAAAAAACATTGCGCAGCAGATCGTGTCTGGCAATGCAGACTATGTGTTAGCCCTGAAAGGCAACCAACCGAAACTCTATGAGGTCGTGCAGAAGTTTTTTCTCGATCACCTGGAGGATGACTTCGCTCGCTGTCCCGTCAGTCGCTATGAAGAAACAGAGAAGGGACACGGTCGGCAGGAACAGAGAATCTACTATCAGGCGACCGTGCCTGTCGATTTTGACGTGGGCCACAAATGGGCCGGACTCAAGACCATCGGAACGGCGATCCGAATGTACGAGCAGGACGGCATTCATCATTCTGACGTTCGCTACTACATCAGCAGTCTGCGTCGCAAAGGCGAGCTGTTCGCAACAACGGTTCGTGGTCACTGGGCCATAGAAAACACGCTGCACTGGAGTCTCGACATGACCTACCGCGAGGATGAGAGTCGAGTCCGAAACCGAATCTTCGCGAACAATTTGTCATGGCTCAGACGAATCACACTCAGCCTCATCAAGAAACATCCTGGCAAACAAAGCAACGTCATGAAAAGAAGAATGGCCGGATGGAACATTGACTATTTGATGCAAATCCTTACCGGCAAAACAACTTAGTATGCGCTGGCCCTGCCCCCGCCCCGACTGACACTGACCATGACGGAATGCCCGATGAATGGGAAAAAACGCACGGCCTTGACGCAAACAATTCGGAGGACCGAAACAAATTTGGCAAGGACGGTTACACAATGCTGGAACAGTACTTAAACGGCATCAAACAAGGCATCTAGAATTCTGAACGCGGAGTTTGGCTGATTGGTCATCGACATACCGCTCGCAAGTTTCAGCTGAACAGGTGTGAAGGATCCTCGGGAATGACGTTCGGGGCAGCGACACGCCGCGTCTACGCTGAGTGTGGAATACAGACCGGTCTTCGATCCGGAAGCTGACCTCTGTGGACTGCAGAATCAGTGTGATGAAGTATCAGTCACCCGCGTGCAGTGCGAACTGACATCGTGCCTGCAAGAATGGTCAAAGGCTATCGAGATATCTTCGGCGCGATTGAGTACATTCATGCGCTCTTTGTTTTTTCGCTGGATCGTACTTCAACGCAAATCCAACCACAGGAAACAAATTCATGCGTGTCACGTGTGTTCTCATTCTGACAGCTCTGGTCGGCACGATGTGCCCTGCTCAGGATTCACCGCCGCCGCCGAACGTTGTCTTCCTGTTGGCAGACGACTTAGGTTGGGCTGACGTTGGTTTTCACGAATCTGACACGGTCACGCCCAACATCGATCAACTTGCGGCCGGAGGCGTTCGGCTATCACAACACTATGTGTGGCCGACGTGTTCGCCCACACGCGTCGCCCTGCTGACGGGACGTGAGCCCAGTCGATTCGGCGTGTTGACTCCGTTGGCGGACGACGGACGGCTTCCGCCCGATACCGTCACGCTTCCTTTAGCCCTGCGTGACCGCGGCTATACAACTCACATCGCTGGAAAGTGGCACATCGGCAGTCCACCCAAATATCGTCCGCTGCTTTTCGGATTCGACACGTCGTACGGATACTTTCGCGGACAGATCGATCCGTACACGCATCTGTACAAATTTGGCAATCGCACGTGGCACCGCAATGACAAGTTGATCGACGAAGAAGGACACGCCACCGACCTGATTGCGAACGAAGCCATACGCGTCATTCGCTCGCCACACGACAAGCCCTACTTTCTATACGTGGCGTTCAGCGTGCCGCACTACCCGTTATCCGAACCCGATGAGTGGACGGCCTCGTACGACGGCAAGATCGATGATCCCTGGCGTAAGCTGAATGCCGCCAGCATCACTCATATGGACGCAGCCATCGGACGGATTGTCGCCGCGATTGATGAATCCGGACAACGTTCCAACACGTTAATCGTGTTCACATCTGACAACGGCGGCCAACGAGCCTGGAGTGCTCCCGCCAATCAATACGAAGGCCGCTATGAAGCTCACACAACGCTGGGTAACAACCTGCCGTTGCGTGGCTGGAAAACCGAACTGTACGAAGGTGGCATCCGTGTACCCTGCTGCGTGAACTGGCCCGGCGAGATACCAGCTGGCAAGACAAGCGACGCCCCGGTGTGTATCACCGACTGGTTTCCGACCTTCTGCCAGTTGACCGGCAAACCGGCCGACGAAAAGTGGAAGACGTCCGGCAAGGATCTGTGGCCGATGCTACTCGGGAAGTCCACACCGGAGCCGCGCACTCTGTATTGGAAGATACGTGAACGTTCGGCGCTGCGTCATGGATCATGGAAACTCATTGCCGACAACGACGGTCCGTCGCGCGAGTTGTTCGATCTGGAGAACGATCCCAACGAAACCACAAATCTGGCGGCCACGCAGCCGAAGCGAGTCGCAGAACTCACCCGCCTTCTGCAGGAACAGCAACAGCGCGATCGCCCGTAACTGCGGTGCTTAAATGAAACGACGCCAGCGAGTCCGTTTACCGGGTCTCACTGGCGTCGGCTTCCGACTGATGGCTTCCCGCAGGAACAGCCATCAACTTATTCAATCCCGAACTTCTCGTTCAGGCGGTGCTTTCAGCTTCCGACAACTCCATTTCCGGTATCACGGCGTCGCGCCGTTCCGCTCGCATTGCCAGCGGTCGTTTGAGTTTTGTCAGCACAATTCTTCGAGCGCGTTCGGTTGCTTTTGCGACGGCCCCCCAAACGTTTTCGTGACGAGCCGACGTTGTCAGGACATCAAAGCCGGGCATCACAACGTTGACTCGACATTCCTTGTCAACGCCGCCACGAGGACCATTGGTATCGGAGAGAGTCACGCTCACTTCGGAAATTCGATTTTCAAACCGGGCTAATGCCTGTGCTAATCGATCTGCGACGGATTCTCGAAACGTACTCCGAGTTCGGCGGGGAGTGGTCACTGAAATTTCCATCATGCTTTCCAATCTGAAACGAAGAAAAGGAAACTGTCCGGAAGACTGGTCGCCCACCGGACCTATCTCGTCATACCAGCATACCATCGCATTCTGGTTGGTACAAAAGTTCTTCAATACGAACGCGGATGGTTCCGCTGGGAACTTCCCATTTTACCGAATCCCCGACGCGATTCCCTAAAATTGCGGTCCCGATTGGCGCTAAAACAGACAGTCGACGTGCCGAAATATCAGCATCGTTCGGGTAAACCAGCGTATAGACGTCTTCTTCGCGATCTTTCATGTGCCGGAGCCGGACGGTCGAATTCATCGTGACGACACTTGGCGGCACCTTGTCCGAAGCAACTACGCTGGCCTTGTCGAGTTCACCACGCAGCGCTCGCAGATACGGCTTTTCACTAATCCCAGACGTAACGTCGGTGTTGAGCACATACTGCAGATGTTGCAGATCGTCTCTGGTGATGACAATTTTTCGTCGAGCCATGGTGACTCCTCATTCGAAAACTTGTTAGCGGCGAATGATTAACGACTGAGGTAATACAGCGCCAGAAATGTGATGAGCGGAACCATTCCCAAGAGCGCGGTCGCGACGACAGACCTGGCGACGAATGCCATTTCTTCGTCACCGCTGACTTCAATCATCGAACCGGATAGGAATCCGATATCGTGCGCGCGATGCTTCTGGAGACGTTTGCGTTCATTCGAAACGCGTCCGCGACGAGGCTGATGGCCGTCGCTATACTTCTGACTCCGACGTGGCAGGGCAGGGCTGGCTGGCATGATGTTCTTCCTCTCAAAAACGCATGTCGTCCCTGTTGTGTTTCATCCTTTGCTTCTGTTGAATGCGTAATGCAAGTGGTGGGCCAAAGCCGCAACGGTAAGACAACGCCCGCTCAAACGCTGAGGTAAACGCGTCTGAAAGCCAGGCGATCGCCTATGCAGGGGCCGTCACAACAAGGCCAGAAGACTCGCGGGGGAATGGAATCGCCACAGCGTCAAAGATGGAACGCAGCGGTTTAGCGCAAACGGCAGGCGACACCTGTCTACCGTAGCTGACACTGCCAACACGTCACCGAGCGTTCGTTGCCCATGGTTTGGCAAGGCCAGCCACGGTTCGGCCGCGTCTGAGAGAAGGCGATATTGCTAGATCAGTTACGGAACTCAGATGCTGCAATTCCGTGCTTATTCAACAGCTTGTGCATTCCCTGACGAGATAAACCGGCCTTCTGAGCGGCTTGGGAAATGTTGCCACCGTGCTTGTTTAGCAACGCCGTGAGATAGCTATGATCGGCGGCGTCCAACGCTTCTTCGCGTGAAATTTCGGTCAATGCCACGTCAGTCTTCGAATACGACGCCGGCAGTTCACGGATACCCTTCGGCAAATCGCCCAATTCAATCGTTTGTGACCGAGCCAGCGCCACGGCGCGTTCTACTACGTTTCGCAGTTCGCGAATGTTACCCGGCCAACCATACTGTCGAAACAGTTCAAGCACGTCGCCAGAAAACCCGACCACGCGAAAGTCGCCGGGCTGCAACATCTCAAGAAAGTGTCGAGCCAGCAGCAGAATATCGTCACCGCGTTCGCGCAGCGGCGGCAGTTCTACATGGATGACACCCAAACGATAGAACAGGTCGCGGCGAAAACGCCCCGCGTTGACTTCGACGGCCAGGTCCCGGTTCGTTGCACAAATGTACCGCGTATCGACCTGGATCGGCTGACTCTTCCCGACCGGCGTGAAGGTCTGTTCCTGCACAGCTCGCAACAGTTTGGCCTGAGACGCCATGGGCAGTTCTCCCAGTTCGTCAAAGAACGCCGTGCCGCGATCACACTGCAGCAGCAAGCCGTCCTGATCCTTGACCGCTCCGGTGAACGAGCCTTTTGCATGACCGAAGACCATCGATTCGAACAAGGACTCCGGTATCGCTGTGCAGTCGATAATCTGAAACTTGTGGTCTCGCCGACGACTGTGTTGGTGAATGGCTTTCGCAACAACCTCTTTGCCTGTGCCGCTTTCGCCGGTTAGCAACACGTTCGTATCTGTTCGAGCGACCCGGTCAACGATTTCCAGCACTTCCAGCATCGGTTCGCTGCGGCCGATGATTTCCGGGAACTCCGCGCACAACGATTCCCGATCGGATTGTGACGCCGCCTCGTCTGCGTGTGTGTCGTCTGGCTGCGCCAGGACTCGGCGAACACTCGTCAGCAGGTCCTCAAACTTTACTGGCTTCAACAGGTAGTCTGCGATGCCCAGGCGAACGGCTTCAATTGCCGTCGGCAACGAGGGCACGCCCGTGATGACAATCAGAGGAATGTGTGGCCACTGCGAACGTCCTTTTTGTAGAAGTTCCAGCTTCAGATTGCCCGGCATGTTGAGGTCGGACAAAATCAAATCGAAGGGCTTCTGCTGCAGCAGATCCAAAGCCGAATCGGCGTCAGGAACGCATTCGCATTCGTAGCCTGCCTTTCGAAGCAGTTGCCCGGTCGTCCGCAGATACAGCGGTTCATCGTCCGCGATCAAAATTCGTTTCATAGCGAAATCATACCTGCTTTAACCGGCGCGGCAGTGTGACTTTAAAACAGGCCCCGTTTGTAAACTTGTGATCGACATCAATCGCGCCGTTCATTGCTTCGGCCAAACTACGCGATACAGACAGGCCCAGCCCCATGCCCTGGCGAGTCGTGTCGCTTTTTGTCGTGAAGAAAGGCTCGAACAACCGCTTGGCCACATCAGCCGTGACTCCTGCGCCCTGGTCTGTGACGGAGATCGTGGCCTGGAGGTTCGACAAAGTAAACTCGATTTTGACAACGCCCGACCGCGGCGATGCCTGAATGGCGTTGCGAACGATATTAAACAGGATCTGTTTAACTTCGCCTTCGCGTAGTTCCACTTGAGTGGCTTCCAGCTGTTCCGCAGGCTGGCACTGCCCGGTGATCACGTCGATTTGCACTTTGGATTTTGTTGCCTGCGGCTGCAACAACGCGACAACGCCTGCGATCGTGCGTTCCAAATCGAACGTCGTGGCCTGCTGCTGGCTGGGGCGATAAAGCTGGTACATCTGATGCGTGATGGCGCTGATGCGATCGATTTCACTGTCGATCAGTTCCAGCAATTCGTAGTTCTCATCGTCTTCAGGCAGGCTGCTCTTGAACAACGCGAACGCATTTCGAATACCGGCCAGCGGGTTGTTGACCTCATGAGCGACTCCGGCCGCCATCTGCCCCAGCGCGGCTAACTTTTCCATTCGAAGGCGGTGCTCTTCCAGTTGAGCGATCTTGGCCGTGCGTTCCTGAACAAGCTGCTCCAGGTGCTGATTGTGCATGCGAAGTTCTTCGCGCAGCTGGTGGCGTTCCGTCACATCTCGCACACTGGCGCGAAACCCCAGATGCCGGTGTGAAAGATCCGACATGGGTTGCCAGGAAACCGCCATCCAACGTTCACTACCATCGCGATGCTGCCCGCGAAATTCGACATCGTTGCCACTGCCCCCCTCTTTGGCATCGGCCATGACGGCCGCCACTTTTTCGCGATCTTCAACCGCCACCAGCGGCAGCGGGTAGTCCGGCATTTTCAGGCACTCAGCCGGCGAGCAGCCCGTCATTCGTTCGACCGCTGCGTTGACCCACACCAGTTTTCCATCCGGCGCGTGCCAGCTTTCCCAGTCGTAGGTGCAGTCCGCGATCGCTCGAAACACATCGTGGTCAATGTGTCCGGCAGAAATCAGATTACCGAAGTCCTGTTCCTGTTCGTTTGTCATGCTAAACATTCTAACCGGGGCGATGGCGAACACCATGCGAGCCATCGTCGGAAAACGCTCCCGCCAGTGGCAGCCGAAACCAGACTGGATCGGCAAAGGCCCATCGTCCGCAGAAAGTCTAACAGGGTGCTGTGAGCCGTCGGCCTGCCATCTCTGATGGCTGCACACTGAATGCCGGTTTTGAGACCAACATCGCCGCGATTCCACATCGCTGGAACGTCGAAGAGCACGATCACGCCCGGTTCGGTAGATAGCTAAACTGCCACTTCATTTGAAAGGATTGCGCAAAACGATGCGTCCATCCTGAAAAAACAAAAAGCGATTGGGTGATGGAAACTTCGACTACTGCGACTAGCACTCTCACGGAAAGCCAGGCACGATCAGAGAAGTTTCTTCTGATCGCGGGGATTCTGTTGGTGGCCGTTAACCTGCGCCCAGCTCTGGCCAGCGTGGGACCGCTAATCGGCGACATACGGCAGGCGACAGGGCTATCCAATTCGATGCTGGGCCTGCTGACCACCATTCCGCTGCTGGCGTTCGGCGTGATCTCCACGCTGACTCCTTTGTTCACGCGACGCTTTGGAATTGGCGGCACGTTACTTGGCGCAATGGCATTGCTGGCGGCAGGAGCTGGATTAAGGTCCGTGTCAGCGATTGCGGCCCTGTATCTGGGAACGGTGTTCGTGGGCATCGCGATTGCGTTTGGAAACGTCCTGCTACCGAGCCTGGTGAAGCGAAATTTTTCGGAGAACTCCGGATTTGTCACCAGCCTCTATTCCAGCGGCATGGGGTTGGGCGCTTCAATGGCAGCGGGGATCAGTGTGCCATTGGCGGCACAATTCGGCCTCGGCTGGCGAGGTTCATTGGGCGTCTGGGCGATTCCAGCCGTGCTGGCATTTTTCGTTTGGTGGCCTCAATTGCAACGCCTTCCGAAGTCGGAAAACAAGCGCAGCTACAAAGAAACGATGAAGGATCTGGGCACTTCTACACTCGCCTGGCAAGTGGCCCTGTTCATGGGGTTGCAGTCGTTCACGTTCTACGTCGTATTGGCCTGGCTGCCCGCAATTTTGGTAGACCGAGGCTACAACTCGACCTATTCCGGCTGGATGCTCTCACTGTCGCAGGCGATGGGCATTGTGGGATCGCTGATCATTCCTGTTGTTGCCGGCCGAAAAAAAGATCAACGCGGAGTCGTGACATTTCTCCTGATCCTGGAAACGGCTGGGTTGGCCGGACTGTTGTTTGTCGAATCTGCCTGGCTAATTCTGTGGGTGCTGGTGATCGGCTTCGTGCTGGGCGGATCCTTCGGACTGGCCCTGCTGTTCATCGTGCTGCGATCTCACGACGCCGACAGTGCCACTGAACTTTCCGGAATGTCTCAGTCGATCGGCTATTTGGTCGCGGCCACAGGCCCCACGCTGTTTGGCAGCCTGTACGACTTCACCGCAGGCTGGACGTACCCCATCCTCCTCCTGCTTGTGGTTGTCGTGCTGAAATTCGCGATGGGCCTGGGAGCCGGTCGAGCCGTGATGCTAAGCTAAGCGACCACCGAATCGGAGGCGCGGCCTTGCATAGCACGGCCCCTCGCTCTGCTTGAAAAACGGTGGGCGGTGCGTCTGCTGGACGGAAGCTCGCTGGCGTTAAGCTGGGGCTTCGACTTTGGTCAGGCACTTATCAATTTGCCGTACGGCCTGTCGCAGGCGTTGACTGTTTTCGACGATGGCCAGACGCAGGCAGCCTTCGCCGTCGTCGCCGAAACCGCGACCAGGGCTGACGGCCACTCCGCCTTCGTTTAACAGCTTCATGGCAAATTCGATGGAGCCCATGTGCTTCCAGGCTTCAGGCATATCGGCCCAGACAAACATGCCAGCTTTGGGTGGAGTGATATTCCAGCCCAGCCGCGTCAGCCCTTCGCACAAAACATCGCGACGACTTTGGTACTCCGTCGTAATGCTTTCTACAGCCGCATCGCAATGTCGCATGGCGACAATCGCGGCGATCTGAATCGGCTGAAAAATGCCGTAGTCGTAGTACCCCTTGATCGTGGCGAGGGCTCGCACCATTTCACTGTTGCCGCAGCAGAAACCAATACGCCAACCGGCCATGCTGTAGCTCTTGCTCATAGACGTCATTTCCACGCCCACGTCGATGGCACCCGGTGTTGCCAGAAAGCTGGGAGCTTCGTAGCCGTCGTAACAGATGTCGGCGTACGCGAAATCGCTGATCACGAGGAAGCCATGCTTCTTGGCGAGTTTCACCAGGTCGACGTAGAAATCTGATTCAATCACCGTGGCCGTGGGATTGTGCGGAAAGTTGACCACGACCACTTTGGGCTTCGGCACGAGGTTCTCGCACGTGTACGCGATGTTCTGCAGAAACTTTTCAGGCTCGCGAGTATCTAACGTAATCACGTTTCCAGACGCCAGCATGACAGCGTACACATGCACGGGAAAGTAGGGCGACGGGACGATCGCGGTGTCGCCGGGGCCCATTAGAGCAAGGCACATGTGGCTGAAGCCTTCCTTCGAACCAATGCATGCCAGCACCTCGTCATTGTGGTCCAGCCGCACGCCGTATCGCTTCCAGTAGCGTGACGACACTTCTTTGCGAAGGTTGCCGATTCCGTTGCTAACGGAATACCGATGGTTGCGGGAATCTGCGAGTGCTTCTTCGATCTTCTGGACGATCAGCGGGTCCGGCGGGTCGGTCGGATTTCCCATGCCCAGGTCGATCACATCCACGCCGTCGACGCGCAACTGGTACTTTCGTTTGTTGATGGCGCCAAACATGTACGGCGGCAACCGAGTGACTCGTTCCGCAACCGGGATTTTGAACGGGGTATCGTCGAATAGAACTTCAGATTCGCTGCGCATGGGACTTTCCGGAAAAGTGAGTCATCGAGGGCACATTCTACACACGCCTCATGAGTGCGGCGATGCCAGAGGGGTTCGCTTTTGTTACGGAATGCTCAGAAAAGCGACTTCCGCGAGTTCGATCCGTCAATCCGCCACGCCAAACCGGACGATGCACCACAGCGCGGTGAAGCCGTCTTTCCAGCCGATGTGCTTGCCTTCTGCATACGTGCGTCCGGAATAGCTGACCGACATTTCGTAAACTCGGTAGCGGCGGCGAGCGATTCGAGCCGTAATTTCCGGTTCGAAACCGAAGCGATTCTGAACCAGCCGGGGTGTCAATTCGTCGACCACGCTGCGGCGGAAGACCTTGTAGCAGGTTTCCATGTCCGTCAGATTCAGGTTGGTAAAGCAGTTCGAAAGCACTGTGAGAAATTTGTTGCCCAGGTAGTGCCAGTAGTAGAGAACTCGGTGAGCCTGGTCGCCCAGAAAACGGCTGCCGTAGACCACATCTGCTTTGTCTTCGACAATCGGGCGCAGCAAACGCGGATATTCGCTGGGATCGTATTCCATGTCCGCATCCTGAATGATCACGATGTCACCCTCGACATGGCCAAACCCGGTGCGCAAAGCAGCGCCTTTGCCCTGGTTAACTTCGTGGTGAAAGGCACGAATTCGGTTGAAGTCGTCGTCGCCCCCTTCTTCGACCAATTGCTGCATGATCTCACGCGAACCATCGCGACTGCAGTCGTTAACCAAAATCAGCTCTTTGCGAATTGGCACTTCGCGCACACGGTCCACCAGTTCTCGGAGCGTCTTTTCTTCGTTGTAAACAGGGATGACAACTGAAAGACGCATGTCGTCCGGGATCGCGTAGAACCCCAGTTGTCGACACACCGATTCACCGATCATCTGCTTGCGTGCTTCAAACCATTCGACTGACCACGGCCGTAAACTGTGGGATTGAATTGAATCCGTCATGAAGTATTCCCGGTGGGCAGCGATGTCGTATTGCGGTTTGATGTTTCAGTATTCGGCAGAGTCTGCAGGAGATCATTTAGTCTTTCGGGGCGCCTGAAGCGTTTCTGCCAGTTTCAATAACGCACCTTTATTTGTTCCTGCAAAAAGTACGGTGCTCGTGGCGACCGACGCATTTCCAATCACTTGCGGACTGGTCACTTCTGCTTCTACGTCAGGGAACCCCCATTGTTGAAGCCATTCCGGCAGCGTCTCCGGAAATCCGGAAAACCGGCCGGTCGCGACCTGACACCACAATCCCGTCTGGCCGGGCGGCAGCTTTTTCCGCAACTGCAACGCCAGTCGCCCCATCGTATAGCGTCCGTTGATGTCGTTGCACAATCGAGTGGCAATCGCACCACCTGAGTCGCGGAATTGAAACGCATCGATCCCGATCGGGCCGAAATAACCGGCAGCCGCAGCCTCACGACAAACCCTGTGGCCGTAGTCGACTGCCGTTTGCCACTTCAGCTCCTGAATTCCGCCGGCTTGAATCAGGCTGCCGAAATAACGTCCCACATGATCGGTCAGAAGCTGAGTCACGCCGACGCAGCCAATGTTTACACCGCCTGCCTCGTCCCGAATGACCTCAAACTGCAGACCAGCCTGCTCAAGCGGCTGCACCCATGGTTCCAGATAAACGCCACGCGGATCCCGCAGTTGCTTGTTCAGCCAGCCGAGTTGCGCCGGATTTAAGCTTGTCCCCTGGGCGAGCAGTCGGTTTCGGCCAGCGTGACTAAATTGCGGCTTCGCTGCCCAGCGGTCGTAGCCGAACGCGGCCAGCTTTTTGACGGCCGATTGCCATTCGTCGAGCGTGAAACATTCCGTGCCGAACGATGCGGTGCCAAACGGCAGATGTTGCCGGTTGCCGTCAGCGACCTCGTCAAAACGAGCGTTGAATTCACGACTGTTGATGAGTCTTACAGCATCCAGCGACGGAATTTGCTGCGATGGCATTCCGCAGGCGATCGCCGATTCAACCGTTTCCCGGGTCCACCCCCAAGGCAAAACGCGGCAAGGGTCCGCACCGCAGGTGGGTTGTTCGACGGAGAATTTCGCGTGGTTTAGCGACGGCGGAAACTGAGTTCGATCAACGGCCTGCGGGCATTGAACCACGTCGCCATTGTCAGCCAGCAACGCCATTAGCGGAGCCAGTTCAGCTAATGCTCGATGAGTCTGCGGAGTCGGTTTCGTTGCGCGTTGCAGAAGCTGATCTTCGAAATTGAAGTTCGGTATGAGCAGCTTCATGAGCGTGGTTGCATCGATGCGTCAGTCGGAAACTCGAGGTCCGGCTGCACACGTCAGGTGATGCACAATTGCGGCGATGGCGGCCAGCTGCTTGGTGGTGGCAGCCGTCTTGATTTCGCACCGTTCAAATGATGGCGCGAGGGCTCGGCGTTGAGTCATCCGAATAACCTGAGGCAGAATAGATTCGCTGATCGATGGAAAACCACCATGAATCAACAGGTTGGACGGATTGAACAGGTTGATGACTGAGGCCATCGCGATCGCGAGATATTCGCACACGCGGTTCACTTCCTGCGGAGCCTGCAATTCGCCGTTGTGGAGTCGTTCGATCACAACTTCCGCTGAAAGCCGTTCGCCCAGGCGATCGGAAATCATGGCAGCAAGAGCCGTGTCTGTTGCGAGCGTTTCCAGGCAGCCATGATTGCCGCAGCCACAAAGTTTTCCGGTCGGATCCACTGTGATATGACCCAGTTCACCAGCGAATCCGTTGTGCCCGGACAGCAACTCACCACCGCTAAAGACGCCGAGCCCCAGACCAGTTGAAACATCCAGCATCGCGAAATCGTGAAGCCCACGCGCATTCCCGTACAGGCGTTCGGCCATGCACAGCGCTCGAGCATCCTGCATCGCGATGGCGGTCACTCCCGTCGCGGCAAACAGATCGGCCGCAGGATTCTGCTGGTTGATCGCGTGCAGGTTCGGTGAAAACAGATTGCGTTGAGCGTTCTCATCCGTCAGACCAGGCATGCTGATGCCAATTCCCAGCGTGGTGGCCGTGGACGACGCGATCATATCGCAGACGGCGTCCGACATCAGTTGCCGCAGATTGTCATACCGGCTGGGCGTTGCAAACGTGGTGGTCATTTCCTGATGGATGGCTCCGTCCAGCGACGCTGCCACAACGTCACAGGTTCCGGCGTCGAGCACAACGCCCAGCACCTGGGCTCGATCCTGAGCCAGTTGCAGTCGCTTGCCAGGACGCCCGAGAACGTTGTCCGGGGCAGCCCCTTCTTCCAGCAGGCCGGAATCCAGCAAGTCAGCCACTGCCTTCGAGACCGTAGGCGCGCTGATGCCGGTTTCCCGAGTCAGGTCAGCTCGTGAAAGCGGTCCGAGTTGTTGAAGACATTCCAGTACGCGACGCACGGTCATTTTGCGAAGCAGGCCGGGCTGGATATCAGATGAAGCCATGAGGGATTTGTGCAGCCAGAGAAGCAGGATACAGGAGGGAGTGAGCGAGGATTATACTCGGTATCAAACGTGTTGTCGCGGGTCGAGGTCGTCAGAATGGCCACGCTGCGAGTGCATCAGCATCGTAAGTGAAAATTCAGCCGCGCCAAACTTGCGAGCCCGGCGGTCACCTCGGCCCGCTGTGTAGTTTAGCTCGTGCACTCGTCCAATTGCGGTAATTGTTGTCCCGCAGAAGCCGAAGTCCGCCATTTTCAGCCTCATTGTGATCGAAACCGCTTCAGGCCCCATAGGTGAGAGCAGTCGCTGCGGCTGAGTATTGACGTCCGAATGGCCTCAGATTGTGGTATCGTTGCCGCGCAAACCATCATTCATGAAAGCGGAGCGGACCTTTTGGACCTTTGGATTATTCTTCGTGACATCGTCGTCTTGCTGTCAGCGTCGCTGATCATCGGCGGCGTGTTTTCCCGGCTCGGCCAGAGCCCAATCGTGGGTTATTTGCTGGCGGGAATGATGCTGGGCGGACCGGGCAGCATCAACGCCGTGCAGGCTGGGGGCGAAATCGAGGCAATTGCGGAACTCGGCGTGGCCTTATTGCTGTTCAGCCTCGGACTGGAATTCTCCATCCCCCGACTAAAGAAACTCGGCGCAAAACCACTGCTCGGCGGCGCGGCTCAGATTTCACTGACCATCGTGCTGGCATTTTCCGGTGCCATGCTGCTGGGCCTGAGCATTCGCGAAGCCATTGCCTTCGGTGCGATGGTCTCGCTTAGCAGCACCGCCGTTGTGCTGCGAATTCTGATGGAACGCGGTGAGATGGAAATGCCGCACGGTCGCAACAGCCTGGGCGTGTTGCTGACGCAGGATATGGCCGTCGTACCGCTGGCACTACTGATGACGATTCTCGGCGGCGAAGGCAGTGCGACCGAAGTTGCATGGAACATTGGCCGACTGCTGTTGATGGCCGCCGGACTAGTGACCGGCCTGCTTTTGCTGACAAAGATTGCCGTCATGTCATTGGGCACTCTAACGCTGCACCGCAACCGTGAATTGACCATGATCTTCGCAGTCGCGACCGGCTTGGGAGCGGCCTGGGCTTCTCATTCGGCGGGAATCTCGCCCGCACTGGGCGCGTTCGTGGCAGGCATGCTGCTTGGCAGTTCGCCGTTTGCGACGCAAATTCGAGCCGACGTGTCTCCGCTGCAGGTCGTGCTGCTGACCCTGTTTTTCAGTTCGGCCGGAATGGTGGCAGATCCGCTGTGGATCATTTCACACGCCCACTGGGTCGCCGGAGCCGCATTCGCATTGACGGTCGGGAAAGGCCTGATTGTCGCCGCCGTCTTTCTGGTGTTCGGTCAATCGTTGCGAGTCGCCGCCGCAACTGGTCTCGCCCTTGGACAGGTGGGCGAATTCGCGTTTGTGCTGGGCGCAATTGGCCGAGTGTCAGGAGTCGTGCCGGATGACGTGTACGCGCTGGTGGTGTCGGTCACTATTGTCTCATTCTTCATGAGTGCCTACATCGTTCCCAAAGCACCGCAATGGGGTGACCGACTGGCGCGGCTGTTGGGAGAAGCGGCAAACGGCGACGACGAATCCGGCGGCCAGCCCCATTCGTCAGATGTGGTCGTGATCGGATTCGGACCGACGGCACAACTGGCCACGACTCCACTGATGAACTCCAAACTCAGGGTGACAGTCATAGAACTCAACCACGAAGGCGTCAGCAAAGCAAAGGAATTCGGGTTCGACGGCCACCTTGGAGATGCCACATCGTCAGACGTGCTGCAGCATGCGTCGATCGGTGACGCTCAGCTGGTCATCGTTACGCTTCCGCATTTCCGATCGACACTGTCCATTGTCGAACTTGTCCGCGCGATGAACCCGTCGGCGACGGTCCTGGTGCGTTCACGGTACCACATTCACACCGACGCTTTGTCAGCCGCTGGAGCGATTGTCAGGGGCGATGAAGAGCAGGTCGGCGGCGCGATTCGTGCCAGTGTCACAGAGTGGCTGGCCGATCACCGCCCGGACCATTCTTAAGGGGAAATCCATGAACTGCGATCTTCACGACAGCATTCCGGACTGGATTGTCGAACACCCGGAAACGGCCGCTGTATTCGCCGAACTCAACCTGGACATCAGCTGCGGCGGCAAGTCGCTCGAATACGTTTGCCTGCAGGCGGCCCGAAACGTGGACGATGTGCTGCAGCGACTGCGAGAAACCATCGAAAAGCAACGTCCACCATCGTAGACGCTCAAAAGCGGACAGATCGTGCTGCCACCAACATGCGTTTGAACAAAAAAACGTCCTCGCAAATTCCGGCAATGCCAGTCTCTACGAGGACGTAAATTTTTGAAGCGGAGAGAGCGGGATTCGAACCCGCGGTCCAGTTTGACCCGGACACATCATTAGCAATGATGCGCATTCGGCCACTCTGCCATCTCTCCGTCGCGACGCACCTTCGACAGGCCGCCCCGAGGTCGACACAATATACTCGGTTCATGTTCGGAAGCAAGTTCAGGAATCTCTTCTGTTTTTAATTGGAATGAGATCTCCTGGACAGCAGTTCCAGTCATATTGAGTCCGGCATCGGAGCGACTAACGGGAGCGTTTCCGTGCAGTAGCTCGATTCGGGTCGAGGCTCAGCCTCATCATAAAAAGTGTCAGGTATGGAAATCGAAACGGATATTCAGCGGATTTGGGCCGATTTGGAATGGCTCGCCAACAAACCTCGCCCTGCGGAATCTGATCGACTGGAGGAATGTCGGCAGTACTGCGAACAAATCCTGAACTCGGCCGGTTGGCAGGTCGAACGCCGCAACTTCGAAGCGGCCGACAGCGCGGGAACCTCACGGAAAGGCATAAACCTCGTCACCACCAGCGCCAACCAGGCGGAAGGCGGAGCGAAGTTTATCCTGGGAGCTCACCTTGATTCCCGCCCGGAAACGCCAGGCGCGGACGACAACGCGTCGGCCGTCGCTGTGCTGCTGGAAGTCGCCCGCCTTCTGGGTCCGGAACTCACGGCAGACGCTGCGGTCTCAACGCCCGTGCAGCTTGAGCTGGCTGTGTTTGATCTGGAAGAAAATGGCATGCTGGGCGGAGCCTATCACGCTGCGTCGTGCCGAGCTGCCGGAGAAAGCGTGTGCGGCATGGTGTCTCTGGAAATGCTGGGTTATTGCAGCGAAAAGCCGGGCAGTCAGACATTCCCGCCGGAACTTGCGGATCGGTTTCCGGATACGGGTAACTTTATCGGCATCGTTGGCAATCAGGTTTCGGATCCGCTGATCAGGCACTTCAGCCGAGCGTTCAACAGCGTTCCCAATCTGCCGTGCGAATCGCTGCAGGTCCCCGACAACGGCCTGACGTTTCCGCCCACGCGGCTAAGCGACCATAGCCCCTTTTGGGACGAAGGGTTCGCTGCGTTGATGATTACCGACACCAGTTTCATGCGGAATCCGCACTACCACCTTCCGTCGGATACTCCCGAAACGCTGGATCGCGGTTTCCTGCACAACGTGGCCGAAGGCGTTCTGCGAGCGACCAGGAAAATCGTCACTGACGGGCTGCGCTAGGATTTAATGCATCTGCGGACCAGCTGGTTCACGAGCGATCTCTGTGGACGTGGGCGCGAGATTCTTATTCATGACCGTTAAATGGTCAAGAATATCGAACGCGTCGCGATCGGGGTCGTCGCTGTGGTCTGTTGCCTGGATCTCAGAAATCACCTTGTCAGCACCGCCGGTGCGGACTCGCAATTCCACGTTTTCAAGCAGCTTCACCACTTCGCCACGAACCTGTTGCCGCGTGATCGCTCGCGACAAAAACGCGCCTGCTCCAGCGGCGAGGATGACTGAGGTCACCACAAAGGTTGGAGCACACCACTGGCGCAGCCATTTGATGTTCTTCGATTCTCCGACGGACCAGCCCCACAGCATCCAGGCGGCGAACAGCATCAGGAATATAGGAACTAAAATCATAGCGGCAGGCGGTTGCAGACTTGAAGAAGCGGGTAACCTGGGCGAACGACGCGTTCTACACTCTTAAATCGTCCATCGCCGCAACGACGGCCAGCCAGCGTGCGACGAACAGTGCCAGCCGTAGAATGGCTAAACTCAAAACTGCCGGTGCCTGTACAGGTGTTCGTCACTGTAGAAACGACAAATACGGCGGCCGGTTTGTAACATCTGCAAAATTTGCCAGACGCATTCGGTTCACCGTGTTTCGGCCGTCTCACCGAAAACGCCACAACCTGTTTATTCACAATACATTGCGTCACGGAGGCGAAAAACTGCCTGCTTCGCCCATGGACTGGTTCGGCATTTGCTGCTGGTAGGACTGACTTCGACGAATGGATTTGCCGAAGGCGGCGTATGCGAGACTTCACTGAATCGCAGGTGCCGGGAAAAACACTGAATCACATACACGCACGGGCCGAGCATGGACGCTTCGATTCTGCGATTTAGCCTCGTTACGCTGTCGTTGTTTATTTCGACAGGAGCGGGCTTCCAAACGCCAAACTTCACCGTAACGGCACCCACCGCTGAGATTGCTCAGAAGGTTGGCGAAGCCGCTGAAGTGTACCGACGCGACCTTGCCGTCTTCTGGCTCGACCAGCCGCTGCCCAATTGGTCTCGCCCCTGCAAGCTGCGAGTTCGGCCGGGGTCGATGGGGGCTGGCGGCGAAACTCGTTTTCAGTTTGTTGGCAACGAAGTCCTGAACTGGGACATGTACGTTCAGGGATCGCTGGAACGGATTCTCGACTCCGTATTGCCCCACGAAGTAAATCACACAATCTTCGCATGCCACTTCCGCCGCCCGTTGCCTCGCTGGGCCGATGAAGGTGCGGCTACGTTGTTTGAGCATCGCTCGGAACAAGTCAAGCAGCTCAGTTTGCTGAATCAGGTGATCAACAGCGATCGCGAATTCATCAACCTGGACAAGCTGCTCACCATGAAGGAATACCCCAAGGGCTATCGCCCCATGCTGATCATGTATTCCGAAGGCTACGCTCTTGCCGATTTTCTTGTGCAGCAGGGCGGTCGCAAAAAGTATCTGCAGTTCCTGGAAGATGGCAACCGGCTTGGCTGGACGAAGGCCATCAAGAAAAACTACCACCACGGCGGCGTCGAATCTTTGGAAACCAACTGGAAAGGTTGGGTGCTGGCCGGCATGCCGAAGCTGAACACACCGACAGGCGATATGCTGGCCTCAGCAGCCGTCGTTCGCGGTCAGGATGCCGCTCGCCCAGCGATTCTTGACGAATACGCCTCGAATGCCACAGTGCGTTCGCAAAGTCCGGATAGCGAAACGCAGACTGACATAGATCGAGCGGCGACACCAACTGGTGAATTCAACGCCCCACAAAACCAGACACAGCAGCGCACGGTCGCCATGCATTCCGACGCCGCCTCAAGTGCAACCGGTCTTTTCCGAGAACTGCCACAGCAGGATCTGGCGGCGACTCCTCAGCAGCGGACGGTCAACGAATCATCGAATTCTGCGTCACGCAGCGAACAGCCATATCGATCGTCCACATTCCAGGCTCCCGCGCCGACTGCGGTCGACAAGACGGTACTGCCACAACGGCCTCCCGTCGATCGAAGGCGTGTTCCGACGAATCGACAAGCCCAGCCGCCATCGGCCCCCTACTTTTCGCCTTCAGGCTTGCCTCGCCGTACAGGCTTCGAAGCCACCGGAACAGGGCCGGTGAAGGAGTCCAATTTACAGCGAAATCAACGAAAGCATCTCCCTCAGGAACGCGAAGCGGTCACCGGTTCTACCCCGCAGTGGGCCGGTTTCCCACGACAAAAGGAATTGTTCTGATTCCGTCACAGGTTTTTAACGAGTCAATCCCATGACCCGCAGTTAGTGAAGCAGCAACGGCTTTCTCCTCCTTGGCCTAAGTTGCTTTCCTGTGATTGTCGGCGTTTCTATCGGGCGAGTCATCATCCCGCAGGATGACTCGCCCGATCTTCTTTTGAGGCGCCAAATCCGACCGCCAGCAGGTTTGAGCTCACGCTTAGGAAAAAATGCGTCGCTCCCATCGGTAGCCAAATCCGAGAACCGACCGGAGTCTCGATTCTCTCGTCACGTCGCTGAAAGCCCTTTGCACAACGAAGTTGCAAATAAGAACGCGTCGCTGCTCGAAAGTGAACGAAACTCGATCTAGTCTGCCTTGGCCGCAGATTGATGTGGCCTCGTCCGATTCACTCCCCCTGTCGGTGTCGACCTGGTATGCGGTTTCTGGTTCTGTTGTTGGTGTCGCTTTCTTTGTTCGCCTTGTTCTGCGGCGGGAACCAAACGGCGCGCGCCCAGGATACCAGTGGCGACGAGACTGCTGCGATTTCACCGAACGAAACGGTTCGACTGCCCGCTCCTCCAGCCCCGAACACCGACGCGGCTCCGTCGTCCTGGTCGATCACCATTCTGGCCATCTATTGCGCATTGATCGTGGTGGCGTCGTTGCTGGGAGGCGCTCTGCCATTCGTGATGGAGCTAACCCATACCCGCATGCAAACCATTATCAGCTTTGTGGGCGGATTGATGCTGGGCATCGGCGTGCTCCATCTGATGCCGCATGCTGTTCATGAATTACATCAGGCCAACATCGCCGCCAACTGGATGATGGTCGGGATCGTGATGATGTTCGTCCTGCTGAGACTGTTTCATTTTCACAACCATGAACCCGTCAGAATGCTGCACAAGGACGGTTCTACCGATTGCGGTCACGACCATGACCACGATCATGATGCAGTCTCAGTCGACCTGGTCACGACGGGCGAAGGCCATAGCGCGGCCGAATGTCATTCGCATGGACACACGCATGGACTAAGCTGGTTTGGAATCGCATTGGGGCTAAGCCTTCATACGCTGATCGATGGACTCGCCCTTGCCGCCAGCGTTCACGCTCAGGCTCAGCAAATCAGCGGTTCGCAATGGTTGGGCCTGGCCACGTTTCTGGCGGTCCTGCTGCACAAGCCGTTAGACGCCGTTTCGATTACATCTCTGATGGCCGCCAGCGGCTGGACGCGACGATCGATGATGCTGGTGAACGCCGGGTTCTCCATGATGTGCCCTCTGGGAGCAGCCCTGTTCCTGTTGGGCGTTCGCCAGTTCGCCGGCTATCAGCAGGAACTACTGGGAACGGCCCTCGCATTTTCAGCCGGCGTCTTTATCTGCATCTCACTCAGCGACTTACTGCCGGAGATGGAATTTCACGCTCATAACAAAGTTCAGCTTACGGTGGCATTGGGGCTGGGTATCATATTATCCTGGTCACTCACATTTCTGGAATACGCGCATTTGCATTAGGCGTACATTCTACGGCCCATCCTTTTGGAAAGTCCCAACATGGCTGCTGACTCAAAGAAACGATCACGTCGCGACTTTTTGACCACAAGCGCCGCCGGAGCCGCGTTTTTGACGGCAGCCCCAATGGGATTTACTGCCAGCCGCACCAGTCAGGAAGTGATTGTTGGCGAAGGCGACTACAAATATCGCGTGCAGCACGACTGGCCAAAGCTGCCCGACAAGTATTCCTGGCAGACGACTCATAATGTCGCGGTCGACAAAGCGGGCAACCTGTACGTGATTCACGAAGGTCGCAAAGATCAGACCGACCATCCTTCGATCTTTGTTTTTGACGCCGATCGCAATTTCATCCGCGCGTTTGGGCAGCAGTTCCAGGGAGGCGGCCATGGCATCGAAGTGCGGCAGGAAGGCAATGAAGAGTTTCTCTACGTGGCCGCTTACCAGCATGTCAAATGCTTCGAGAAGATGACGCTGACCGGTGAAACCGTTTGGCATAAACGAGCCCCCATGGAATCCGGCGTCTACGCCAAAGGGGAAGACACCAACAAAACGGCCACCTGGACTCGCCAGGGTTTTCTCCCGACCAACTTCGCCTTTCTGGACGACGGTGGCTTCCTGCTCGCAGACGGCTACGGCTCGTTTCACATTCACCGCTACGACAAAGACGCGAATTGGGTCAACAGCTTCGGCGGCGCGGGCGATGGCGAAGGCACATTCAAGACCGCCCACGGTTTATGGATTGACAAACGGCCCGGGCGCAAGCCGACCATTGTTGTGACCGATCGAGCTCACAACACGCTGCAGATCTTCGACATGGATGGCAAGTATCAGGAAACACTAACCGGCTACGGCCTGCCGGCAAACGTCGACACGTGGAAGAACCTGATGCTCGTGCCGGAACTGAAGGCTCGCGTAACGCTGCTGGACGAGAACAACAAAGTGGTCGCTCAGTTGGGCACCGCGATAGACCGACTTGGCGAGGTGAAGAACCTGCGTGGCCAGCCAGACAAATGGCGAGCCGGTGAATTCGTCCACCCTCACGACGCCTGCTTCGCCGCCAACGGAGACATCTTCGTGGCCGAATGGGTCGGCACAGGTCGCGTCACCAAACTACAACGTATCACCTAGGCCGGTCTGCACCGGCGGGCGATTGGCGTGGCGGGCGGGTGAGCGAGATGGGACTGAAGCGCCGGCGGTGCTCCCGGTGGTCGCGGAAGGTGTCGTTTGCCGGTAGGCACCGGCGGGCGATTGGCGTGGCGGACGGGTGAGCGGGATGGAAGCTGAAGCGCCGGCGGGGCTTGCGGGAGTGGTGTCACTTTCCGAGTGACGAGCTTCGTTGTTGGCGGCTTCGTCAAAATGGTGCGGTTTTTGGATTTTCACGTTGAGCGTACGCATACACCTCTCCCAGCGCAGCGTCGGGGGAGGTCGGACGGAGCGAAGCAACGTCCGGGTGGGGGCCGAGCATGTCATCGCGCTGCGTCGCCATTTCCCACGATCTCCCTCGGGAGGTGCGGCCTTGCTTTGGGCTCGGCGGTGTAATTCGTCAGCGCATAAAAGTGGCCGCCCGACAAATGCCGGACGGCCGGGGAGGAGTTGACGATCAAGCAAGCTCAACCGCCAGCAGTGACTCCCGGAATACCCATTCACACACAAAAAAGTTGCTTCCTTACGTCAGAAGCTGACGGCCTCCAGAATCGCCTGAATTCGGGAAGCAGCGCAGGTCCAGCATGCGTAGTACCGGCCCGCGTTTGTGGGTTAGCTGGCGCCTTTAACAGTCCGAATAATTTCCGCGGCAACTCGATAAGGATCCGCGTTGGAAGCCGGACGACGGTCTTCGAGCCAGCCCTTCCAGCCGGATTCCACAGTCGCTACAGGAATTCGAATCGAAGCCCCTCGGTCAGAAATACCGTAGCTGAATTTGTCGATCGACTGAGTTTCGTGCAGACCAGTCAGACGCTTGTCGTTGTCATGGCCGTACACGCCGATGTGCTCTTTAATCCGTGGAGCAAACGCTTCGCAGATTTTTTCGTACACGGCCTTGTCACCACAGGTTCGCAGAACTGAGTTCGAGAAGTTGGCGTGCATACCGGAACCGTTCCAGTCGGTCGGTCCGAGTGGTTTAGGGTGCCAATTGATTGAAACACCGAAGTCTTCTGCTGTACGTTCCAGCAGGAAGCGTCCGAGCCACATTTCGTCGCCAGCTTTAGCAGCACCTTTGGCGAAGCCCTGGAATTCCCATTGGCCGGCCGCAACTTCTCCGTTGATGCCTTCCATGTTGAGCCCCGCTTCGAGGCACATGTGCAGGTGCTTTTCGACAATCTGGCGTCCGTAAGCGTGAGTCGCTCCAACCGAACAGTAGTACGGCCCTTGTGGAGCAGGGTAGCCGCCGGGTGGGAAGCCAAGCGGAAGATTGTGTTCTGGATCCCACAGAAAATATTCCTGTTCGAAGCCGAACCAGAAATCGTCGTCATCGTCATCAATGGTAGCTCGCCCGTTTGATTCGTGAGCTGAGCCGTCGGCATTCAACACTTCCGTCATCACCAGCCAGCTATCGCCCAGACGATCAGGGTCCGGTACGCAGCAAACGGGTTTCAGCAGGCAGTCAGATGAACCACCTTCAGCCTGTTGCGTAGAACTACCGTCAAACGACCACATTGGGCAGTCTTCCAGCTTGCCACTGAAATCGTTAACGATCTTCGTCTTGCAACGCAGGCCTTGTGTCGGCTTATAGCCATCAAGCCAGATGTACTCCAATTTCGACTTCGCCATGTTTTATTAGCTCCTCAACTGTCGCGTTTGCGTCCGCAGAACCTACGCGTAAGTCGCGCACGTGCCTTTGCCGTCTGCGGTGGCGGCAATAATCCTGATGGAAGACATCTGAGTGGCACCTGACATCGGCACCAAAAGAAAACGTTGATAGAAACGACTCAGCGGCCTCCGTGTAGCTGTCCGCCGCAGAAAACCGGCGAACCTGCCTACAACTCAAGCACTCCTGCTGATTCCTTCAGCAGACTAAGAGAGAAAACCCTCTGTAGCTCCGTATTTAACCGTATATAGCATGGTCCATGCCAATCCTAGCGGCGGTGGCGGATTTGCTTGCAAATTTGACTCGCAGCGAACTGAAGCCAGCCTCGCGCAGTCAACGCGGCAAACACTTGCCGGTTGCCTCGTTTTTCATCGAAAGCACCTGATGCGGTACCAGAGGCATACGCCAGTACAGCCCAAGGCGGTTCACGGCCACAATCGGAAATACCGAGGCAAAATCATCGGGGGCTGGAGGGCTCAATGAGCAAGTTGGGTCGCGTTTTCCGGCAACTTCGGTGAGGCGGAATTCTTCGATCACGCAATGATTCCAGAGATTCGCAGCCGCCACAGATGATCATCGACGGGCGAAAGGCGGTTACCCACAGCGCATTGTCCGCATATCCCGCATTCGTCTGATCCTATCTCTAAGGCAGATGGGCAAAATCACCAACGCGGGTTAATTCCACTGGCACACTTACCAAGGTGCCACCGCCACCACTGTGAGACTTCCGTGTTTGTCCGCTGCCCAGTCGCGTCAATGACCGCTGCGGCAGATGGTATTGTTGGGCGAAGATGAAAAGCACAAAGTGGGCGCGGCGGCTTCCATGGGAGTTCGCCACATGATGATTCCGAATGACAAACCTTCCAGCTTCGGCGTGCCGTTGGATCTGCAGGAGCAAAGTCCGTGGACTCGCCGCATTCATCAATGGAAGGAAGCAGCCGCCATACGTTCGCGCGTGCCGCTCAGTTGGTTTCTCACTCCGCCGATGGCCGCCCGTCCCGGCATCCTCACCTACCATCGAATCGTTCCCATCCGGCGCGGATGCCAACCTTCCTGGAACGTCACGCCGGACCGCTTTCGGTCGCAAATGCAGGGTCTGCTGCGGCGAGGTTACCGCCCCTGGCCACTGACTCAACTGGTCGACATGGTCGCGGCAGGAAGGCCCATCGACGACAACGTGTTTGTGGTCACGTTCGACTGCGGCTACGCCAACAACTACCTTCACGCGCTGCCAATTCTTGACCAGCTTGGAATTCCGGCCACTGTTTTTCTGGCGACGGGCTACCTGAATTCAGGCGAACCGTTTCCGTTTGACGACTGGCCATTAAAGGGCAGCTGGAAGGTCAATTCCGATACGTGGCGGCCTCTTGCGCTGACAGAATGCCACACGCTTCTGCGCAGTGGGGTGATCGAATTTGGTACTCAAACACATACGCACGAAGACTTCCGCAACCGAGCTGCTGCGTTTCGAGGCAACCTGCGCACCAGCGTCGATTTTCTGTACCACCACTTTGGCATTGTCCGCCCGCCAATGGCGCTACCGTACGGAATCATCAGCCGCCGCTTCGCCGGGCCTCAGTACTACCTGACCGCGTATGAAGAAGGCACCTGCTGCTGCCTTACGGCGGAGGAAGAGTTGGTTGTGCCGGGCACGACTCCGTTTGGCTGGGGCCGATTCATCGCCGAACAGCACGACACCGCCGACACCCTGGCCGTAAAACTCGGCGGCTGGCGAGCCAGGACGTCCCGGCAGACGATTGGCGTAGCTCGCGGGTGACTGCTTCACAGCTGAATCGCCGGCGGTGGTCTCCTGGCGTTGTTTTCCTGGCGGCGATACCAAACGGCGAACCGAATAACGCGGCATAGCGCATCGCTGCCGGCAGCATGGCGACCTGGCTGTTAAGCGACGCCGCCGTGCCATGTGCCGACGAAACTGACGGTTGCGGGGCCGGTCAAGAGGACGTGGCCTTCCGGCTTCCAGCAAATTTCAAGTCGCCCGCCGGGCAGTGAGATTCCGATCGGTTCACCGCGGCGACAAACTCCGCGCAGAACTGCCGCCACGCCGACCGCGCACGCACCTGAGCCGCACGCAAGCGTCTCACCACTACCGCGTTCCCAAACACGAACCTGCAACTCCGTCGGTGACACAATATTCACCCACTCAACATTTGTGCCGTTGGGAAACGTCGAGTGTCGTTCGATCGCCGCCCCCAACAGCTTGACGTTTCGGTCGCTGAGTTCCTGATTGAAAATCACGGCGTGAGGGTTCCCCATCGACACTCGCGTGAATTCGATTTGTGGTGGCGACTCCGACTGGCCGGGCAGACTGATGTCTGTGAGACACTCTGTGGTGCCGTCGGCCGATTCGATGACCGGTGCTCCCATGTCGACGCTGACGGTGCCGGAGTTCGAATCCGCAGACAGCGGCGAGACGGTGGCCGTCACCAGGCGAGACTTCGTGCGCACGCGGCACAATTCAGAAATTCGCCGTTGCCGTGCCATCCACAACGCGACGCAGCGAACACCATTGCCGCACATGTCGCCTTCCGAGCCGTCTGCGTTGAACATCCGCATTTCGACGTCGGCGGTGTCGTCCGCCACGGGCACCAGCAGGATTAAGCCGTCTGAGCCAACTCCAAAATTGCGGTTGGCCACCTTAATCGCCAGCTTCGCAGGATGGCGGGGAAGGTCCGTTTCGAAGCCGTCGACAAACACGTAATCGTTGCCGCAGCCGTGCATTTTAATAAACGGCAGGTTGTGCATAGGGGTGATATTCGTTGGAGAAAGCGTCTGTTAAAGGCACGGCGAAGCAGCAATATTCGTGGTTTTCGCATCCGGGAATTGCCGTTCAGGCAGCACGAAATGCTGTCCGAAAGCCGATAAACCGCCTATCATTGCGATGTTCAGCGAATTTCTATGTCCTGAAAGTTGGGTCTTTCCATGCTACGCAATCTCCCTCATCGAACACAGTTCCTGCGAAGCCTTCGACGGTTCACATTGCTGACGGTGCTTGTCGGTGCGTGCATGACCGGGACCGAAGTGATGGCGTGTCCCAACTGCAAGTTCGCCAACGAGACAGAAGATAGTCGGCCTCGCGCCTACATGTACAGCATTCTGTTCATGATCGGCATGCCAGCGACCATCTTCACCGGATTCGGAATTAGTTTTTACCGGATGTCGAAGAAAGCTCAAATCGCTGCAGAGCTGGAAGCCAGCGAGCAGACGGATACGGATCAGCCTAACCTGACGTAGGCAGTGATTCCGAAACAGGACGGCAGGTCGGCTGTGCGTCCCGCGAGTGGAATTACGCCATTCGCCCTGCGGCCTGCGTTGCGACCTCAGCCGACGCCGCCACGATCAGTCGTCCTTCCGCGTGCAACTGTCGCAGTTGGTCGATGGTCTGGCCGAGTGCCTCGAATCGCTTGCGAGACATATGCACTGTGCGTGTATTCGTGGCCAGTTCGATAACATCGACCAGCTTTTTGCGTTGGGCTTTCACATTCGACGCGCCGTGGAATTCCACCTCACCTTCGCCGCTTGCGGCGTTGCCGATCAGCTGCCGACGCCAGTCGGTGGGATCGCTCGATTCCGTCAAATGCCGGCAAAGTTCGCGAGCCAGAATGCTGGCGGACAGTCCGAATTCAGCCGACTTCACTTTATGGCCAGTGGCTAAATCGTGAGCGGACTTCATGTCGCGAATGGGCATGGCCGGATGGGTGGCAGAATGAGTGGCCGCCATCTTCCATATAACAAACATCAGCACCGCGATCGCCAACGACAGCAAAATATGACGGCGTAAATAGGGCGAACGAATTTTGTGGCGTCGGTCGGCCATGAACTGATTCGGAAGATTTTGGTCTTCCACTTCCTTCAACACCGTGTTGACCACCTTAACGTAAGTCTCCAAAGCCGGTTCCGGCAGGTTTTCGGGTAATGGTGGTGGATTGTTCGAATCGACCATCGGGCTGTTGCGAAAGCTTCCCAGCGGCACGCCGTCAGCGATGAACAGCATCTTGTTTTTGTTTCCGCTGCACAAAATGCGACTGACGTTGATCGCCAAAATTGCATTGTCGCCGTGCCACAACATACCGTTGGTGAACAGGCTGGGATCTGACGCAACAATCAGCTGCCCCGTGTTGATGTTGGGCAAGCCAACGGTTGCCAGCAACGGTTGGTCTGAACTGTCACGCGGCAACGTGCGCTGCGGAAGTCTTGCAGCAACCTGCATGTCGGGAATGTACCAGCGCGGCGGAGCCAGCCAGCCTGTCCGATTGACCACCAGCGAATTCACGCCAGTCATCACCGGATGATCATGATCGATGTCTGTGATGGTCAGGCAATCGGCATAATTCTGGTAGCGCTCCGCAGACTGCAAGGACGTGACCGGACCTTCTCGAAATTCACAGATCCGCCCGGCGGAATACCTTTCGTCCGTAGCAAGCAGCACCGCGCCGCCCTGTTCGCAAAACGATTCGAGAAATCGCGACGTCCTGAAATTGATATGCCCCAACATCACAATGATCGATTCAGGCGGATGCCTCGTCACGGCGCTCATGTTGGCTACCGGCCGAACTCCATTTTGCTCCAACAGCATCTGAAACAGCTCATACCGAAAATCCCAGGCGTCGTCGGAAGGTGTTGCTGTCGTCTGAGCAGCAACCGGGCGCGACGCGATCAAGACGCATGCCAGAGCGAGTCCCGCCGACAGAAGTCGACAATTTTGTAACAGCCGACCTGTCATTGCTGATACCGTGCTAGCGCCTCACGAGCGGTCTGGATTTGTTGTGGAGTGAAATCGGCTTCGTCAGGAAGGTACCTCGCCTGTTCATACAGTTCCCCCAGTTCCCTCGCGGGCGTGGAAGCCACTGGCGGCTGCGTGGTCAAATCGTCAACAACCTTCTGATGAGTCCACCACGGTTCTGTTGTGCGTGGCGGCTGAAATGCCATTTGATGAAACGCCGCGATGACATCCGCCTTCGACCGAATCTCGGAGACAGAAACCTGTCGACCTGACTGATGCTGAGGAAGCTTCGATCGCAAAACGCCCATCGATATCCCGAACACCACGGCAAAAACCGCAAGGACAACCAGGATTAACCAAGTAGAACCACCCGCGACGGAACCTCCGGCGTTGCTTCCGCCGCCAGCAGGCGGCTGAGCGGCCGCAGTTGGCGGTGTCGCGGCAAGCCCGGAGATAAAGTTGCCAGCAGACTTCTTCAACTGTCCGATCGTAGACGTGCCGCTTCCGCTATCGTTGCTCTGGTTCTGACGGCCGGTTCGAGTCGTCCGGTCCTGGCCGCGTGATGATGGGGAAGGCTGTTTGAATTTTGCGTCTTTGGCAATCTCAACGATCTTCTCAGACATGCCGCTCAGACTTCGCAGAAGTGAATCACGCAGCCCAGCGTCGCCTGCCGCGTCACTCGCCCCGCCACCGGCCGCTTGTCGTTTGGATGCTTCTTTTGCCTTCGCTTGAGCTTCCCGGACGATGTTCTTCAATGTCTGCTGCAGCCCGTTGCGAGCCAGGTCGCGCTTCGCGTCCTGCAGACTTTTCTGCAGGTCTGCAGACTGAGCCTGATCGGACTCCCGAGGCGGCGCACCCGGCCGGTTTCCAGAATCCGTTTGCGTGTCGGCTTCAGGCTGTGTGTCCGGTTGCAGCGTGGCGGGCGGAGGCAAATCGTCGGCAGCAACGTCTTTGAACTTCTTCAAAAAATCAGACACCGATTCGATGTCGATTTCACCTGCGTCGGTGTGCGTGTCGTGCGGTTGCAACGTCGGGGAAGTGCCGGAATCCTTCGCCTCGGGATTCCAGCGTTCGAATTCGCGAAACTTGTTCTGGATTCTGTCGCGAAGTTCCTCCAATGACGGCATCTCAGGTTGCTGCGACCGATTGCTTTGGCCATTGGGCCGCATTCTGTTGGTGCTCGCGGGCATATCATCTGGCTGGAATTGGTCGAACGGCGGCATGGCCTGCGGAGCGTTGCCTTCGCCATTAGGAACTTGTGACCGACTGCGGCTTCGCGGCTGTCCGCTCGGTGCTGTCCCATTCTGTTGCGGCTGGTTCTCCTGCTGATCCGAACGCGGCTGGTCTGTATCTGTACGTGGCTGGTCCGTACGTGGCTGGCGAATCTGTGGCTGCGGCGCAGTCGAAGGCGGCAGGACACCGTTGCTGCCTGACGGGTTCCCCTGAGGAAGGCGGCGGTCGCGAGCGTACTGTTCCAGCATCTTTTGAATCTGCTGCCGGGCCTGAGGGTTCGACATCATTTCCGACATCAACTCAGGCGGAACATCTTTCGGATCCGGCATTAATCCCTCGGGAATCTTGCCGCCGAATTGCTGCATTAAATCATTCAGCCGTTTGAGTTGTTCAGGAGAAAACTTCGGCGGTGTGGCGTCACTGGCGGCGTCATCCTGTTTACCAACAAGCGACTGAAGTTGCTGCAGCAGTTGCATTTGCCGCTGAATGTCGGACGTGCCGTTTTGAGGCAGTTCCAGGCGACGGTGCGAAGAATGTCGTGGCTGTGCGAATGCCATGGCTGGCAGGCTGGCGAGCAGCATCATTGCGACCAAACAAATCGGCCATCTGCGCCCCGCAACGACGATCCGACATGGTTCTGCATTCGCCAGCATTCGGTTGGCACGTCGGATCCTGTATTTCATTCGTTCCGTTTCTGTAGCGAGAAGTCCTGGTAGTGCTGTTCCCATGGCTTCATGACGATTTCCACAGGTGGTCGCTTTTCGCGTGCGCGGCGGCCAGGTATTGTAACTCATCACAGACACAGGAAACAGCGGTATTTGCAGAAGGAAATCTATGGCCAACGCACCATCGTTAGGGGCGCTTCCCGGAGTCAAACAATTCGATCTCACCGGTCAGGTGGCGATTATCACGGGCGGTTCGAAGGGGTTGGGAGCGGCAATGGCCGCCGGGCTGGCGTCGGCGAACGCTTCTGTTGTACTGGTTAGCCGCCATCAATCAGAAGCCGACGCAACGGCTCAGGAAATCGCCGAGGCCTTCGATGTGAAAGCCGTTGGACTACAGGCAGACGTGACGTCGGCCTCAGACGTCAACAACATGGCGGCGGCTGTACACGAAGAATTCGGACGCATTGACATACTGATCAATTCGGCCGGAATCAATATTCGCGGCAGTATTGAGGAACTGAGTTACGAACAGTTTCAGCAGGTGCAAAAAACCAACGTCGACGGAACATGGCTCGCCTGCAAAGCCGTCACTCCTATCATGAAGGCGGCGGGCTACGGCCGCATCGTCAACCTTGCCAGCACGCTGGGACTTGTGGGACTGGCCAACCGGACACCTTACACATCCAGTAAAGGAGCCGTCGTGCAGTTGACTCGTGCGCTGGGCCTGGAACTGGCCACGTTTGGAATCGCCTGCAACGCCATCTGCCCGGGTCCGTTTCTCACGCCCATGAATGTGCCGATCGCAGATTCCGAAGAAGCCAAAAAATTCATCATCGGCGCAGTGGCTCAGGAACGCTGGGGCGAACTCAACGAAATCCAGGGCGCCGCAATTTTACTCAGCAGTCCTGCCGCCAGCTTCATGAACGGCAGCATGGTCACGGTTGATGGAGGCTGGACGGCTCGATAGAGCAGTTTACCGTTTGCCGTGGACGGTTCGGGCTCGTGGCAAACAGCATTCATAGTACGAAACGCTTGGTCCGCGGCCACAAGTCAGCGTAAGACGCTGTAACGGCGGAGAGATTTTTCTAGAGCAGTTTACCTTTTGTCGTGGACCGTTCGGGCTCGTGGCAAACAGCATTGATAGTACGAAGCGATTGTTCCGCGGCCACAAGTCAGCGTAAGACGCTGTAACAGGAGCCCACTCGATGCGAAACCGAGCACTGATTCTTCTCATCGCCCCGTCCCTTTTTGTCTTGCCCTTTTTTGCTGACCAAGGACACGCCGCTGATCTGCGGGAGGACGCTGTTACCGCGATTCGAGTGGTAACAAATTACTTCGCTAACGACGTCGCCGTAAACGGCGGCTACGTTTATTTCTACTCTCCCGATCTGCAAAAACGTTTTGGGGAAGGCGTCGCTTCGGGCAGTCAGATCTGGGTGCAGCCACCGGGCACGCCGACAGTGGGACTCGCCTTTCTGGAAGCATGGCAAGCCACCGGCGACGCGGCTCATTTAACTGCCGCGACCGCTGCCGCAGAAGCGTTGGTCTATGGCCAGTTGAAATCCGGCGCGTGGACGAATTCGATCGACTTCGACACCAATGGTCAGACAAGTCTATACCGAAACGGCAAAGGGCGCGGACGCAATTTTTCTACGCTGGACGACGGCACGTCGCAAGCCGCCATGCAGTTGCTGATGCAGGTCGATAAAGCTCACGAATTCAGCCATCGTAAGATTCACGAAGCGGCGCAGGTGGCTTTGGACGCACTACTGGCCGCTCAGTTTTCCAATGGAGCGTTCCCGCAGGGCTGGGACGAGACACCGGTTGACGTCAAACAGCCGATCGTGGCGGCTAAGTATCCGGACTACGAATGGCGCACGGAAGGACGCGTCAAAGAATACTGGGATATGTACACGCTTAACGATGGAGCCGCTGGAACCATCGCGTCGACCTTGTTGATGGCTCACGATGTTTATGGAGCCGACCGCTACGACAAAGCACTTCGGAAGCTTGGCGATTTCCTGATTCTCGCGCAGATGCCTGCCCCACAACCTGCGTGGGCTCAACAATACAGCTATACCATGCACCCCATTTGGGCTCGCAAGTTCGAGCCACCCGCCGTCGCGGGCCGCGAATCGCAGGATGCCATCGCTACGCTGATGCGGATTTACATCGCGACTGGTCATGACAAATACCTAAAGCCAGTGGGTGCCGCTTTGCAGTATCTAAAGTCATCAGCACTGCCAGACGGCCGGCTGTCACGATACTACGAACTGCAGACCAATCGCCCGTTGTACATGCAACGAAGCGGGAAGGTGTATTCACTGACGTACGACGATTCTCGCCTGCCCAAACACTACGGTTGGAAGGTCGAGAATCAAACTGATGAATTGCAGGCTGAATATCAGCGGCTGAAAAAAGCTGGCGCTGTGCGCGAGCCTGAGTCTAAAGTGTCAGACGCCGACGTGCAGCGGATCGTTCGCACGCTCGATAAGTCGGGGCGTTGGATGAGTCGCTTTGACGGCCAACGCCTGGTCGGACAGCCGAAGTTTCGCATGGACGAAGAATATCTTTCGAGCGAAGTCTTCAGTCGTAACATCACCGCTCTCAGCCAATGGCTCAAGCAACGTTAGAGCCGCGTTCCGAAACCGACACCGCGTGCTACATTCACATCGTGCCACGCGCACCGCAACGTCGCTTCATTGACGGCGGGACCCGGCTATCGTAGAGTCGCTGACCAGACTGCAGGCGTGCGGTTCGTTAGGTTTTCGCGACGACAAACATCATGAAAGCCGTCTGGACTTCCGCCGATAGGCCGATGCCGTGCCGCCGCTCACGCAGTAAGAATCCCTCCTGCCGATTCGCAGTTTCAGGCTTCCCGCCCATCAGCAACGGCAATTATCCCTGCCGCCATAAAAGGACCCTCCTATGAAATTTGCTGTCTTCGTGTGCCGCGCCACACTTGTTTGTTTGCTGGGCCTCGCGCCACTAAATCACGCTAAGGCTGAATTGCAGGCGGGCGCCGCAATAGTCGACGTCACGCCTTCGAAATTTCCGGTGCTCGTCAACGGAGGCATGACCAGCCGTTCAGCGACGGAAGTCGTGACCAAAATCAATGCCCGAGCCATCGTATTGGCAGACGGCGAAGAACGCATCGGCATCGTCGTCGTCGATAGCTGCATGATGCCGCGGCCGTTGCTGGACGAAGCCAAAAAACTGGCGGCTCAACAAACAAAGATCAAGCCGGACCACATTCTGATTTCGGCAACTCATACCCACACCGCGCCGTCATCAATGGGGGCGCTTGGAACAGATGCAGACACCGATTACCTGCCTGTGCTGCGAGCTGGCATCGCCGAAGCGCTGGTCAAAGCCGAACAGAATCTGGAACCCGCGAAGGTTGGTTGGTCAGTGAAAAATGCGGCCGACTTCACGGCTCTTCGCCGCTGGATTCGTCGGCCAGATCGATTGGCAGAAGATCCGTTCGGCAACATGACTGTGCGAGCCAACATGCATTCGGGCGCCGACTGGGACGCGGTCACCGGCGAATCCGGACCGGAAGACCCGGACCTGTCGTTGATTTCATTTCGAGCGAAAGACGGTCGTCCGATTGCAGTGCTTGCCAACTTTTCGATGCACTACTATTCCGGACAGAAACCTCTGGCAGCCGATTACTTCGGCCTGTTCAGCGACGCGATGCAGGAAAAGCTGGGACACAAACAAGAAGATCACCCGCCGTTTGTGGGAATCATGTCTCACGGCTGCAGCGGCGACATCTGGCGACGCGACTATACGAAACCGAAAGACGAATGGGATCCGTGGAGCAACATCGATGAATTCACTGAAGGCCTGCTAAAGGTCGCATTGGACGCCTACAGGAATGCGGAATACCAGGACAATGCAGACCTCGCGATGCATGAAGCTCGCATGACTTTGGATTATCGAGTTCCCGATCTTCAGCGGTTGCAGTGGGCTCAGAAAATTGTGGCGGAAACAGGTGATCGTCTGCCGAAAACCACAGCAGAAGTTTATGCGCGTGAGCAAGTCATTCTACACGAACTTCAGTCGACAGAGATTGTTGTTCAGGGGTTGCGAATCGGCGACATCGGCATCGCAACAACGCCGAACGAAACCTATGCCCTCACGGGTTTGAAGGTGAAGCTGCAGAGTCCTTTGCCGAAGACCATGGTCATCGAACTGGCTAACGGTGGCGACGGCTACATTCCGCCGCCTGAGCAGCACTTACTCGGCGGCTACAACACCTGGGCCGCTCGATCGGCCGGTCTGGAAGTGCAGGCGGAACCCAAAATCGCCGAAGCGGCTCTGACGCTGCTGGAAAAGTCGGCGCAGAAGCCACGACACAAATGGCAACAGTCACGCGGGCCTGCAGCGGAGGCAATCGCGGCGGCGAAGCCGTTGGCATGGTGGCGAATGGATGAATTTGCAGGTCCTTGGAGCGTCGATTCTTCGGGCCATCACTCCGATGCAACGTACGAACCCGCCGTCGCTTACTTCCTGGAAGGTCCGAACTCAAAAGCGTTTTGCGTTGACGGCGAAAAGAACCGCTGCGTGCATTTCGCCGGCGATCGCATGAGTGCCCGCCTACCGCTGCTCAAGGACAAATATTCGGTCTCAATGTGGATCTGGAACGGCATGCCCAATGACGCGCGGGACGTCGCCGGTTGGCTGTACTCACGCGGCCACAACAACGGTCTCGCGGCAGCAACGGAACACCTCGGCGTCGGCGGCACGGCAACGTCACCAGGACGTTTGATCTATCAGTCCGGAGCATCCCCCGACAACGTTGCTGTCGGCAAAACAGAAATCCCACGCTGGACATGGAGTCACGTCGTGTTTGTCAAAGACGGTGGCAAGGTGCGAGCCTACCTGAACGGCGCATCGGAACCAGAATTTGAAACAACCGTCGACAACAATGCCTCTTTGCCCGCCAGTTGCTTCTTCGGTGGCCGCTGTGACAACGATTCCAACTGGGAAGGGCGTCTGGATGAAGTCGCCGTGTTTGATCGAGTTCTGACGACGTCTGAGATTGCGTCGCTGGGCAAACCGTAGCCGTCACTGCACGAACGAGTCACGGCGAGCCCCCGGCATAAGAGTCTGCGGGGCATCATGCGGAAAACTACGTTCAGCAACCCCTCTCGCAATTTATTGCGGGAGGGGTCGAACGAGCGAGGCAAGTTCGGGGGAGGGCCCCATACGCAAACGGCTTTTCCCGCGTCAGACGATTGCTCTGCGGCGACCGCTGCGACAACGATTCCGACGGGCAGGGGTGGCCGTGGTTGGAGCGAGAATCCACGGAACGAACGACCAGAAGTGTGGCGAACTCAGACGGCAACGTACCCGGGGTCTCCTTCGCTTCGCTCAGTCCAACGCTGGCCAGCGTCGAGTAAGCACTTGGAATTTTATTCCTCCCGCCAGGCTGGCAAATGGCAAAGCGAAGGATGGGCACTGCCCATCAACACATCGACATGCAACTGGTGGGCAGTCCCGCACCCTACTTCACCGCGTCGGATATAGTCCTAAATTTATAAACTGACGTCCCTCGCCGCGCGGAAATCGCTCTGAATGCGTGTGTGGTTCGGTTCGTTTTGTCGACAGGTGGTGGGATTGCCCGGTAGACTGCAGGCAGTCCGCTCGCCCACCGTGTTTTAGAACGGGATCTTCATGAGTTCCGAATTAGAGTTCGTCGTTGAACCCGTTGAGGATCACCAGTGGGAATCCGTGCTGGAACGTGCGAATGCAGAATTCTGGTCGGCCTTTGTGGTGACAAACAACTCAGACGCGGCCGAACTGTTGGCGAGCCATCTGTCGGCTAATCGCGTGCTTGTGGGGGACATGCCTGGCAAATTCATCAGCCAGCTCCCGCGGGAACTCGTTGCGCTTGCCTTGCACGGGCAGTCGTTGCACTCGCTGCCCGCTGACTTCGGGGACCTCCAACAACTCGAACGCCTCGACCTCATTGGCATTCAGCTAAGCGCGCTGCCCCCTGACTTCGGCAACCTCCAAAAACTCAAACATCTCGACCTCGACGGCAATCAGCTAAGCTCGCTGCCCGCTGGCTTCGGCAAGCTCCAACAACTCGAAGATCTCGACCTCGGCGGCAATGACCTAAGCTCGCTGCCCCCTGACTTCGGCAACCTCCAACAACTCCAAGCTCTCCTCCTCAACGGCAATCAGCTAAGCTCGCTCCCCCCTGGCTTCGGCGACCTCCAAAAACTCCAAACTCTGTTCCTCAACGGCAATCAGCTAAGCTCGCTCCCCCCTGACTTCGGCAAGCTCCAAAAACTCGAAGATCTCGACCTCGACGGCAATCAGCTAAGCTCGCTGCCCGCTGGCTTCGGCAACCTCCAAAAACTCAAACATCTCGACCTCGACGGCAATCAGCTAAGCTCGCTCCCCCCTGACTTCGGCAACCTCCAAGAACTCCAAAATCTCAACCTCAACGGCAATCAGCTAAGCGCGCTGCCCACTGACTTCGGCAACCTCCAAAAACTCGAACTTCTCGGCCTCAAAGGCAATCAGCTAAGCGCGCTGCCCACTGACTTCGGCAACCTCCAACAACTCCAAACTCTCTACCTCGACGGCAATCGGCTAAGCGCGCTCCCCCCTGACTTCGGCAACCTCCAAAAACTCGAACTTCTCGGCCTCAAAGGCAATCAGCTACCTGATTCGTGGACGGAGGCGTACGAACAGGGACTTAAACCGTTCTTCGCCTTTTTGGGCAGTCTGAGCCCCGACGGCACAGCCAATCGACTGTTCGAGACCAAGCTGATGATGGTCGGCGAAGGGCGTGTGGGCAAATCGTGCCTTGTTGAAGCGCTGGACAAAGGCAAGGCTTCGCACAAGCAGACAACACACGGTATTCAGGTCACAAGATTGTCCGTGCCCCATCCAGGTGCGGGGCAGGACGATATTCCGCCAGAGCAGGACATTACTGTGAACTTCTGGGATTTCGGCGGGCAGGATGTCTATCGCGTCACGCATCAGTTTTTCTTCAGCGATCGATCTCTGTATATCGTTGTGTGGAACCCACTGCTGGGAGTGGAGTATGCCAACGTGGCGTACTGGATCGAACTGATTCAACGACGTGTAGGGAACGATGTCCGTGTACTGGTTGTGGCCTCACATTCCGAAGCGGGACGCGTGCCGCGAATTGACGAACTGGGGCTGCAGAAAAAGTTCCCGGACGTGATTGCCGGATTCTTCGAAGTTGACAGTATCTGTGGGGCCGGCATCGATGATCTACGAGCCGCCATCAGCCGGGAAGCCGCCGATCTTTCGCACATGGGCGATCCGTTTCCGCCATCGTGGAGCAAGGTTCGGGATGATCTGTACTCGTCCGCTAACAAAGACACACCTTTCATCAACTGGTCGCAATTTCAGGAGCGGTGTCGCCATCACGAAGTTCCGCTGAACGCAGACAAACCGCTGGCCGTTTTATTGGACCGGCTGGGGCATATCATTTACTTCGCCGATGACGCCGGATTGAAAGATCTGGTTGTCTTGAACGCGGAGTATCTTTCTAAGGCTATCGGACTCGTCCTGGAACACCCCGGCACGAACGAACGAAGCGGCATTCTGCATCACGAAGATTTGCCGCACATCTGGAATGATCCTGCCCGCGTTGAACGGGACCGCTACGAAGATGAGAGGCTTTATCCGTACTTTCTGCGGCTGATGGAAAAGTTTGATGTCACTTATCGCATCAATGACGACACGGGCCAGTACAGCCTGGTCGGGCAGCTTGTGCCCGTGGACCGGCCTGCTGTTGGCGAAGGGCCGGACGATCACCCGGATTCGGCCCGTAGTTTGCCGTGGGACCACGACGACGATGAACGCGCGAGCTGCAAACGCGTTCAACTGGTCATCCGGTTGGACGACGATCCGCCAGGGCTGATGCCGTGGTTAATCGTTCGCCATCATCGTTATAACGAACGTCGAATTCACTGGCAAAAAGGCATCTTCCTGCATTCGTCCGACTACGGAGATGCACTGCTGGAAATGCAGGATCGCGATGTCGTCATCACGGTTCAGGCTCAGTACCCGCCGACTTTGCGGTCAATTGTGCGAGCCTCCGTGGAGGAACTCCTCAAGAGTTGGGATGGATTGAAAGGCCGTTGGACAGTTCGTGTGCCCTGCCAGACGGTTCTAGAAGGCGGCAACCGATGTCCGGGAACGCTGCCGTTGACTCGGCTGCAGGAACGAATGGCCCGAGGAGAATTCGCGTATCCCTGCGAAAAGTGTGACTGTGATCAGAATATCTCACAGCTTATCAACGGCTTCCCCAGCCCGGACCCTGGAGTTCGCGTCGCGGTGGCGTCTCAAAAACTGGACGAAATGCAGGAACAGATTACAGCGGGTTTCTCAGCGGCAAAGATTGATCGGCATGCCATCGCTAAGGAAACGCTGCATGAATTGAGGTCCGTTGTTGCCGAATCAACACGGTTGGTGTTGAAGGCATTCGAGAACAAGCAAGTTCCCTGCCCGCGACTGTTCACACTGTTGCCTGCGGAGCTTGAACGCCGGGAGAAGGTTAACCCGATAAAATTGTTCAAGAGCGGTACGTCGGATCGGTATCGGCTGACACTTTGGTGCGAAATGCCGGGTGAAGAGCACGCCTGCTCTCCCGTTGGGGCCGCAGGTGCAAAGTCCGATCCGTCCAAAGGCGAGTATCTGTTTGATGTCCCGTTAAAATGGGTAGCAGGTGTCGCTGGGTATGTGTCACTGATTGGCAAGACGATTGGCGTGGTTGCACCAATCGCTAAAAATGTCTCTAACCTGGCTGCAGGGTCCGATGAGGATCTAAAGCGGCTGCTTAAACAGATTGACGTCATGAAGTCGTTGGCAGATATGTGCAAGAACGTAACAGTGGACAGCCTGAGGTTGGTGCGGGGAAACGGGTCAAACGACTTTCGGGAGATCGTTGAGAGCGAACAACACCGCCAATTCTACCATTTGCTGCAGGACTTAGATCCGACAGAAATTTATGGCGGCCTCAATTGGACGCTGAACAAGGCGACGGGCGATTGGCTCTGGCTGTGTTCCCGTCACCAAAAGGTATTCAACCCTGACCTGCCCGTGATCCCCAAACGCAAGCTTAAGCGGATTAGAACTCGCAAGGAGTAACTGATACCAGGAATGGTGGTTCAGGTTAATGCAGCGCTGACTGATGCGTGCCCCCTTCCCGCAATTTCATTGCGACAGGCGCCGATCGAGCGCAGGAAGATCGGACGGGGTGCGTTGTTGATAGCGGGCTGATGATTGCGAGTTTTCCTCCCGCGACCAACGAGAGCAACGTCGGCGATTCCGCCTTCGCGCCGTGAACCAGCTCCCACGCCAACCCTCCGCCGGTGCGTACCGGCCCCCTTGCGCTGCGCGTGGGGGACGTGGAATCTGTTCGATTAAGGCAAGGTAGTTTCCAAGCGGTAGATGCGTAACCTACGAATTTTGGTTGCGAGCAACCATGACGCCCGTCTCGCCAGAATGGACATTCCAACCCGACCGCCAATACGTCACGTTGACTTTGACAGTCACGAAGGCGAGGAAGAATACAGTGACTGTACGGGTGACAGTCGTGACCGGCTGATGGAACGTCGCGACTGCGCATGCGAACGCGGCGGCTGTTACTTCAGACAATCGCAGGGGGCGGACTGAACGTCGTTTGTGCCAGGCGAGCCGTTGCGACTGCTGATTGGAACGTCGTGATTGCCACTCAGTCCACGGCCGCGGCCAGGTGGAACATCGCGAGTGCCAGACAGGGCAAGCCTGCAGTCCCGTTATGATTGTTCGAACCATAACCCGACACATGGGCAAGAACCGCACCTTGAACGTTGGCGATGCCAAAATCTGCCAGTTGACGTCACGGTGGTGACGATGCGATAGTTGAGCGACCTGCTACGGATTCGCTCGGGGCAATTATCTTCTTCGATTCGAAAGGCTGGCAAGATGGCTTCACACAAACTCGTTCCTCGACGAGAAGGCGACTTTAACGGGTGGAGCAACCATTACAGCCAAACACTGATCGACAACGCCGAACAGTACTTTCTAACCGACGCCGAAGTGAAAGAACTCAAAAAGCTGCAAGCCGATTGGGACCGCGATTACGCCGCCGCCATCACCGCGGCCGATGTCGCTCGTGCCGCCACCGAAGCCAAGCATGAAGCTCGCGCAGCTTTAGAACACGCGGTCCGAAACACGGCCAAACGCATCATGGCCGACAGCCGAATTTCTAACACACTTCGCAAAGACGCTGGGCTGCCGGTCCACAAGACAACTCGCACGCCCGTCGCCGTGCCCACCACTTCGCCGCTTGGCCAAGTGGTTTCCACCAACCGCCTGGAACACACGATTCTGGTCACCGATGCCAACACGCCCACCAAACGCCGCAAGCCGCCGGGCGTCATCGGCTGCGAAGCGATGCTGCTGGTCGGCGACGTTTCAACGCTGGATCCTGCCGACTACAGACTGATTGGCCTGTGGACTCGCTTCCCCGAAGTCGTCACTTTCAACCCCGACGACGCGGGCAAGACGGCTCACTACATGTTCCGCTGGTTGAACACCAAAGGCGAAAAAGGGCCTTTCAGCGCCCCCACCTCCGCCACAATCCCCGCCGTTTAAGGCGAAGAACGCGATAAGGGGGCATTGTGCTTTTCCAAATAAGTACAACGTCCCCTTTCGCTCTGCTCCCCCTTTCGCTCTGCTCCGCTGGTATCTGGAACGTCGATCTGTCGGCTTGCCGATTCGCTGGCCGCCGGGATTGGAACATGATGACCAGTTCGCAACCGATCTGTAGTCGACCCCCACAATGATCCATCTTGTGCCTGCAGCACCCAACCGCCATGAACGGCGGTCGGGCCACCCTGCGAACACAGAGCACCAGAACACAGATCGCTTCCCACGCACGATCAGCCCTTGCCCGATCGTTTAACCCGCAGCCGAAGGCGCAGGCGCTGCTCACGCGGTCCCGTGCGTGGCAAGGCTTCTTGAGAACGTCAGAGTTAGCAGTATCGTTGTCGTGACCGGAATCCACCAAACAACCGTCAGAGCGTCGCCTGCGCCTTCGGCTGCGGGTTAAACTCGAAACCGTTCACACACTGGCAAAGCCAGTGGCACCCGCCGACGCATTCGCAGTGGTGCGGTCACGCTCGAATTGAAACGCAGAGGTCGCGGAGTCGCAGAGGGGCGCAGAGTTGGCCAGGGGCAGCATTTCTCTCTGCGGTACTCTGCGGCTCTGCGCACTCTGCGTTAAACCGTTCTTAGCCGCGTTCCGTCGACGTTCCCGCCACGCTGCCTAATCGCTTCAGCTTGCTATCGAAGACGAATGGCCCAAACGACACGAGCGTCGGATCGTCGCTTCGCCTGATCTGGCCTACTCAATCGCCGAAGTTTACACCTCTCCCCAGCGAAGCTGAGGGGGAGGTCGGACAAGCGAAGCAACGTCCGGGAGGGGGCCGTGCGAACGCAGAGCACCAGTAACACAGCTCGCTTCCCACGCACGATCAGCCCTTGCCCGATCGTTTAACCCGCAGCCGAAGGCGCAGGCGCTGCTCACGCGGTCCCGTGTGTGGCAAGGCTTCTTGAGAACGTCAGAGGTTGCAGTATCGTTGTCGTGACCGGAATCCAACAAACAACCGTCAGTGCGCCGCCTGCGCCTTCGGCTGCGGGTTAAACTCGAAACCGTTCACACACTGGCAAAGCCAGTGGCACCCGCCGACGCATTCGCAGTGGTGCGGTCACGCTCGAATTGAAACGCAGAGGTCGCGGAGTCGCAGAGGGGCGCAGAGTTGGCCAGGGGCAGCATTTCTCTCTGCGGTACTCTGCGGCTCTGCGCACTCTGCGTTAAACCGTTCTTAGCCGCTGGGTGGCCCGACCGACTTGTTCGGTCGGATAGCGTAGCGACAGGATGCCTGTTTGTGAGCTTTCCATCGAACATGGAGTCCCATTCAGATTGGACGCCGGATGATGAGACATCTTGTGCCTGCGGCACCCAGCCGACCGGCCGCGCCACCCCGCGTATGATCGACTACGGCAGCGGGACGCCCTTGAATACCAGTTCGCGGCGCTCGCCTTCATGGCCAAATGAAAAACGGAAGGTGACAGTATCAGACTCTCGAAACTTACCCGACAAGGTAAAGAGGTAAACCTTAGACTTCGGCGAAGAGCCTTTCGACGGTTCCGTTGGGAACACGGCAGCGCGAAGACATTGATAATCAAGATCCATTTCAGCAACTCCGCGGGCCCGGGTTGTGATGATGTGACCATTCGTTTCAATGCTGATTGTGCCCGGTAGCTCCGTACCGTCAGCGGTTTCGGCTTTGAAGCCCAAAGGCTCGTCTTTATCGGTGAGCTTCTCGATCACGGTTGCCACACGCATCCATGGAACTGCGTTGTCGCCGGGAGGATGGCCACCGCCGGAAATCAGTTCTTGAGAATCAAGAAAGGCAATCCCTTTCGTGACGCCAAGCAGCGAAACCCGATAGTCGTCGTTTTGCTGCACGGATTCGAACTTGGCAATCTCTGATTCCCGCGGGTCTTCTTCGGCGTTCGATAATACAGCAACCCCGCCTACGACAACCGTGATACCAATCAGGGCAACAAGCCTGTTCATTCTGGATTTTCCTTACGATTAGCAATAGGCATGATTGAGCGGCATAAAGTTAGAGTTCACCGGATAGCCATGTGTGAGCGTGGATGGAAATTGGTCGTGGCCCGCAATACCGGTGCAACGGCGTGGTTGAACAGGACGGCTTTGCCGCTTCTATGGGGGTTGACCGCAGTTTACGGTGCTCGAGCGTGGACGACGCGTGGCTGATGCCTTGTGAAAACACGAGGCAACGGACGATAAACCAGTTGCGTCACCACGTCGGTATTACACCGTGGACAACGCTGAGGGTCAAGGCTTTTGATCCCTGAGGCAGCCTGTTTCGACGCGGCACGGCCGTCTTCGGCAGACAACTGTTCGCACACACGCTTTCGCTGACCCGCATTGCAATTGGCATACAGGCCGCTGCGGCGAATCATCCGCTGACCCTTCGGCGGCACGTGTTCAAACCAGCGGTTCAGAAATTTATACGTCGCTTCGACGACCAACAGACTCGCAGAAGTTCGTTTGCAAAATGCTTCTGTCAACAGTTCAATGGGGAGGCTCATGCTGTCATCAAACTGGAAGAGTGTGTCAGGAAAGAATCTTTGCAAATGATTAACGTTACAGGAACACAGAGTGTGTTGTGCGTGGTCCTGGCGCAATTGCTGTGGCTTGGCAGCATCCGGGGGGACGAGGGTTACGATTTCAAGGGCAAAAAGAATGCGTTCGCGTTTAACAAGGTGGATCGCCTGATCAATGGTCAACTGCTGGATAGCTCGGGTTACTACGAACCTTCGGTGACGACAGTCGGTAACTCTGTCCGCATCGCAATGCTGGAATTCGAACCCGGTGCCGGCGATCGCATTGTTACGGGGACACTGACCTCCGAGGGCACCTTGACAAACAGACGTGTGTTGACACGTGCAGCAGGACAGTATCGCAATCCGATAATTTCAGTCGATGGAAAGGGAATCCAGTGGCTCACGTTTGAATCGCTGCAGCAGGACGTCTGGAGCGTATTCGTTTGCAAGGAGCTGGCCGGTGGCGGCTTCGCAGACGCGACAAGAATCAGCGGACGTGGCGTATCGGCGATCAATCACGACGTGGCGGCATTGACGGATGGTGGAATCGCTGTCGTCTGGCAGGAAGACCAGGGCGGACAATGGGACGTCCGATTCGCTCGAACGAATCAGTCACCGGAACTGGCCAACAGAACTTCCCTGTCTCCCTCGACCGATGCTCGCTCGACTCATACCGCCTCGACGCTCGCCACGGAAAGGAAACGGGGGCAGGGCATGACAAACCTCTCTGCGACAAACCAACGGGGAGACTGGCGACCGGTGATCGCGGCCGGGCCGGACGGACGACTGTGTGTCGCATGGGACGCTTATGACGGTGAGAGCTTTTCGGTCCGGCTCGTTCGTTTCGACGGCGACCAATGGGGAGAACCATTTTTTGCGGCCCATTCCCGAGCTTTCGAAGGCCGAGCGGATCTGACCTTTGATGCTGCCGGAAGACTGTTTGTTCTGTGGGAAGAAGGCGGCTGGAACTGGGGCAAGGAGTATCGAGACTTCGAAAGCGAAACAAATACGCAGGGGCCGCTGCATCGATTTCGCTACATTCACGTTGCCGAGATTCGTGACGACAACCAGGTCGTTGCGCTGGGCCTGCCGTTGCCGTCCGTTCGTGAGGCGCGCAGTCGCGAGGACGTGATTGCCGAGCGCAATGAACTCGGCCTGTACTACGAACGCGGTCGCTTCGCTCTTGATGGAAGCGGTCAGTTGTGGGTGTTCTACCGCCATTACTTCTATCCGCAACTCGGCGTTACTCGCCAACCCGTTCATCACATTGAAGCGGGCTGGCGTTTGTATGGACGCTGCTTTCAGGATGGCAAGTGGTCCGGTCTGATTGGTCTGGAACCAAACCAGCGAGACGGAATGCAGCACCTTTCACTCACGCCAACCGAACACGGGCTGGCAGCTGTCTGGACCACAGGCCGAACTCACCGTGGCCGGGCGTCCGGGCCACAGGGAGTGGCAGTCGCGTTTCTGGACGACGAATCCAAAGACGCACTGGCACCGTTCGAACACGTTTCGGACCTGGCGGCGACCGATCATCCAGTCTCAATGGGTAACGGCCGGCGAGATAAGAAATTCGCACCGCAGTCCATCGACGGCAGGGACTATGAAGTCTATTTTGGAGATCTGCACCGTCACACGGATCTGTCGCTGTGCCGCGTTTATTTTGACGGCACATTGGATGACGCCTACCGCTACGCCATCGAAGCGGCGGAACTTGATTTCCTCGGCGTCACGGACCACGCGCGCGACATCAGCAATGGTGACGTCGGCAGCCAGTTGTGGTGGCGCAGTATCAAAGAGGTTACTCGGCACAGGCTGGAAGACACGTTCTTTCCAATGTTCGCTTACGAACGCAGTCACGGTGAGACGGACCACAACGTGATTTCACTCCGCAGTGATATGCTGCGTCCGTACAATCCTTCACTGAAAACGTTCTGGAATGAGATCGACGACGATACGTTCACGATTCCGCACAACCCCATCAGGCCGCTAAAGGCGTTCGCCTTTCATGATGATGAGAAACGTCCGTTGCTGGAGATCTATCAGGCCTGCCGCGACAACGCTATGCATGGAGAAGCCCACATTGGCCTGGATCAGGGATATCACATGGGCTTTATTGCCAGCAGCGATCACATGGCGACTCGAACAGCGTTCGCCTGCGTCTGGTCACCAAAGCGGAACCACGAAACAATATTTCGATCTCTGCAGGCAAGGCGTACGTACGCTGCCACGGCGAAGATCCGGCTGGTGTTTCGCACGGGGGACCACTGGATGGGCGAAATTGTCACGGCGCTGGAGATGCCGGAGTTTTCATTCGACATCGAGGCCGCCGCGCCGATTGATCGTGTCGCTGTCGTTCAGGATGGACGGGTTGTGAAGACACTGACACCCAACCGAAAAGACGCGATCGAATTCAGCGCGACATTTCGGCCGGAAGGCGATGTTAGAGAATCGCCGTACGTCTACATTCACGTGCTTCAGCAGAACGGTGATCAGGCCTGGTCGTCCCCAATCTGGCTGGAAACGCCGTGAGCCGTCAGCTATTTTGGTTCGCACGACAGAGTGGCATCCTGACATCGAAAAACAATTGCATGAAATATCAGGTTCTTTGTGGGTGAGGCATTAATTCGTTAGTTTTCGTGGGATGAAGGGAACAGATTTTCACGAACTGATTTTGGGGCTGGCTACGCCGTCGTTGCTGCTGTCGATCTAAGCGACGTCAACACTAGAAGGGCTGCCGGCAGGTGCAGCCGTTCGCGCCGCTGGCTAAGAACCCCTAACAAAACCTGAGTGAGCCGCGACGTTTGTGGTTTCGTTTCAGGCAAGAAGTGAGAAGGAGGCGACAAATGTCGTCGACGGCGAACGACGCCGCCTGAGGCGGAACCACAAGCGGCCCGGAGGGTTGCGACGACAGTAGCCGATCTGCAGCGTCAGCGCTCCTCGACGACATCTGTCGCCTCGTCACTTTTCCTTGCATCCCGACCACTGTCGTCACAACGCGGCCACACAGGTTTTGTTAGGGGTTCTAAATCAGCGTTCTTAGTCCCGTCGCCCCACCAGTGTTCCGATACTCACTCGGTCGCCGGGATACAGCACAACGCTGTCGCCTTCGGTCAATCCGTTCAGCACTTCCGCAGCGTCATCATTGCGGTGGCCGAGTTCCAGGGGTTGCAGTTCGGTAATGTTGTCTGAGCTGATAACAAAGACAGACCACTGGCCTCCTTCGCGAAACAACGCACCGGTCGGCACAGTCAGCACATCATCGGCTTCCCACCGCACGATGTCCGCCTCCACTCGAAAGCCGTCTCCCAGCACGGTACGAGTTTCCGGCGGATCGACAAAATCGATGATCACGTTGACTCGCTGCTCTTCAATTCCCAGAGCACTCACTTTCGTAAACGCGGAAGGCTCAACCAGACGCACCCGAGCTTCCAGAGATTTGTCGCCGCCCCATTCGTTCAGCATGACTCGAGCACCGGGCGGAATTTTCACGGCATCGGTGGATAGCACGTCGACCTCCACTTCCAGATCGGCGGGGTCGCCGAGTTCCATGATACGGTCGCCCGGTTTCACAATCGTGGCGCTCTCCTGGAAGACGCGGAGCACTCGACCGGAAATTGGCGACGTGATCGGAAAGCTCCACTCCGCAATTTCGGAGTTGTCGTCACTACTGTCCGTTCTCAGCAAAGCTGCTTTGGCCTGTGCGAGTTCGAATTCGGCTATCTCCACTTCAAAGCGAGCCGCGCTGTAATCGTTTTGAGCCTTGCGGAATGCAACCGTCTGGCGATTAAGTTCCTGTTCGGAAACGGCGTTTTTTTTCGCGAGCTGCTGCAGCCGCCCCATTTCCGCTTCTTCCAGATTTAGCGTTTCCAGCGCCGATGCGAGTCGCGGTCGGGCCTGGCTGACTCGCGCTTCAGCCGCCTTCACCCGTGCCTGAGCGAGCGCGATGGCGCGCGGATCCAGTAACGTGGGGTCTGTCGGTTCGATTGTGGTTAGATGCGTCTGTCTGGCAACAACTTCGTCGCCGGGATCGAGTCCAATTCGCACCAGCCGACCGCTAAGCGGAGCCGACACAACATAGCGTTCGCGAATGCGGGTGCGGCCATCGTCACTAATCGTCACCACCAGCGGCCCGCGTGCGATTGTGGCGACATCGACCAGCACTGGCTTGGGCTGCATGGCAAAGACCAACGCAGCAACGACGCCAGCGGCGATCAGAAAGACAAACATTCGTCGTAGCCAGATCATGCTCTATTCTTTCCCCTTCAACACCGCAAACAAATCCAGGTGATACAACCGCCGCCTGACCATCCAGCCTGAAGCGAAAGCGGCCAGCAACACAATGATGGCCGCCTGAGCGAACGTCCCGGTCGAAATCACCAGCGGAATGCGAAACAAGTCGGTCGCCAATGAGGTCGTCGTCAGCCAAACCATCGCATAACCGAACGCCAAACCGACCGGGATCGCCGCCAATGTCAGCAGCGCCAATTCGCCCAATAGAACGACCGAAACTTCGGCGTGAGTGAACCCCAACACGCGCATGGTGGCGAGTTCCCTGTCGCGTTCGGACAGCGTAATCCGAGCCGTGTTGTAGACGACTCCAGCGGCAATCACGATCGCAAAACCGATCACGAAACTCTGCATCTGCAGCTGACTGTCAGCCACCGTGCTGGTAAAACTGTCGATCGTCGCTTCCTTGGAATTGACGCCAACAACGTACGGGGTTTCCTTCAGAGATGCATACACGTCATCCAGATGTTCGGCGTCGACCGTCATCCACGCTCCTGTGATACGTGGTCCTTCGCGAGTGATGCGATTCACGAAATCTCGCGATGCGAAGGCATTCAAGCCCGACAAATCGTCGATGGTGCCCACGATGCGAGCCGACGTGACCGGACGTTCGCCTTCCAGAACTTCCACCACCACACTGTCACCGACGCGCGAGTTCAGCTTGCGGGCCAGCGCATCAGACACCACCAGCCCGTCCCGCGACAGGTCCTGATCGACTCCGTTTTGATTGACCACGCGGTACAACTGGCGCGTCTTTCCCATGCCTTGAATGGCCGTGCGATGCGAACGAGCACCGTTCCGTAATCGCACGGCGAGTCCTCGGAACGCTTCCACCTGACGGACGCCGGTGATGTGTTGAAAATCGTTAACGACATCAATACCAGTCGGTTCAAACAAACTGACCTGCAGGTCCTGACGCTGCACCTGGCGAAATTGAAAGTCGATCAGAAAGTCCATCGCGTCGTTCATAAAGTTGCCCAGCACCAGGATGCCGACAGCAGCCGAAATACCCAACACGGAGAACACGGCTTTCAACGGCTGTCGATGCAGTTGGCGAATGATCATCCGCCAGGCGGGAGACAACAAACGCTGCAGGCCCATTCGTTCAATGATCGTCTTGCTGAACTTGCCTGGTGGAGCAGGACGCATGGCTTCTGCCGGCGGAAGCTGGCTGGCGGCTCGTAGCGAATTCAACGTTCCCACCAGCGCCGCTGCGACGCTAAGCACCGCCGTGATCACGGCGGTCTGCAGATCAAACTGGAAATAGAAGATCGGAAATTTGAAGAACGCGGCATATAACGCCGCCATCCCGTGCCCCATCCAGACGCCAAACAGCGTTCCGGCGACCACGCCTGCAACTACAATCAGAGTCACCATTTTGCAGTAGTGCCAGCCAACTTCCAGGTTGTAGTATCCGAACGCCTTCAGCGCAGCGATCTGTTCTCGCTGCATTGCGATAACGCGCGTCATCACCATGTTCAGCAGGAACGCTGCCACCGCCATAAAAATGATCGGAGTCACCAGCCCCATTGCTTCCAATCCCGCCAGTTCGTCGGTGATGAAGCGATGCGACATGTGTTCATCGCGACCGTAACTACCGACGCCGCCCCAGTCATCGAGAAGATTGTCCAGCCGTCGAATCACGTCGTCTTCGCTGGCGCCGCGCATTAAAGTCAGCGACAGATCATTGGCTGCTCCTTCCATGTCGAAGGCCGCTTCCATTTCAGTTTCCGGCACCCAGAACAGGCCGAAGCGTTTGAAGTCGGGCAGCATATCGCCGGGATCCATCTCGACGATATATTCGGGCGACAACACAATTCCAACCATCGTCAGCTCGCGCAACCGTCCGTTCAGAATCGCTTCGACAGAGTCCCCCGGCTGAAAACTGTGTTCATTGGCGAACGATTCTCCAACCAGAACCTCCAGCCGCCCCGGTTCCGGAAGTCGACCGCGCCGCAGATACAACTGATTAAGTTTCGGCGTGCCGTGATCCGGTATGGAGATCAGTTTACCCACCGCTGGTTCAGGCAACCCCGGCACGATCAGGTTGACGTTTTGAACGATCCTTAAATCAGCTCGGGCGACACCAGGAATATGCTGCACTCGCGATTCGAGCGTACGCGGCCCACGTTTGAATCCGGCAAAGACCTGAGCAAACCGGTAGCGTTCGTAGTAGGCGGCTCGAGTTCCATCCAGTGTTTTCAGCGTGCTAAGAGACATCACAGACATCGCGACGCCGGACGCAATCACCAGCGCAATCGCTATCGCCTGGCCCTTCATGTCCAGTACGTTGCGAACAAGTTTGCGATTGATGGCCTTCAAGCAGTCACCACACAATCTCCGTCGCCGACCTCTTTGTTTCGTTCACTCGGACTTCCGAAATCCTGCCGTCCGAAACACTGATCACGCGGTCCGCCATTTCCGCAATCATCGCGTTGTGCGTAATCACGGCCGTCGTGGTTCCCATTTCACGGTTGATGCGTTCCAGCACTTCCAGCACGATGACTCCGGTTTTTGCATCGAGGGCTCCGGTCGGTTCATCGCAGAGCAGAACTTCGGGACGTTTGGCGATCGCTCGAGCAATCGCGACTCGCTGTTGTTCTCCACCGGACATTTGCGACGGAAAATGATCCAGCCGTTCGCCAAGTTCCACCATCCGCAAAGCTTCTTCCGGTGTCAGCGGATCGTCGGCGATTTCCGTCACGAGGGCGACATTTTCGCGGGCCGTCAGACTGGGAATCAGGTTATAAAACTGAAACACAAAGCCCACGTGCTCTCGACGAAATCGCGTCAGCTGAGTATCGCTGCCCGCCGTCAGATCTTCGTCCTGAAACATCACGTGCCCGGACGTCGGCGTGTCCAGACCGCCGAGAATGTTCAACAAGGTCGACTTACCGCTTCCCGACGGTCCCAGCAGCACCACCAGTTCGCCACGAAACAATTCCAGAGTCGCCCCGCGCAGCGCATGAACTTTCACTTCGCCCATTTCGTAGACCTTCGTCACGTCATGCGCGGAAAAAATGGGGATCGAGGGCGTGGCTGTTTTGCACATCAAGCTGTCGACTTTGCTCAGATCCGACTCGTTCATGCAGGATCCGGGTTTTCGGAAATTATGCAGGCATGATGATCGACGATCCGGCACACCAACGCCAGCCCCAGTCCGGTTCTTGGCCCGCCCTGTTCAAACCTGCCCAACGCAGTGCTCGGCCCCTTGATGCAGCGTGTCAGAATGCCACATCAGAGGACTCGTCGAAGGGCGTTTCGCGCCGTCAATCGCAGACCACTGAAGCAGACTTCGACAGCGTGGGTATCACCAGATACAGAACCGTAACTTCCGGACAGCTGGTGTTCGACTGGCATTGCAGGCGTAGCAGTTTCCAAATGACAGATCGGGGGCGTGCGGCGTCTTACCATGTTTGCCGACCGCGTTTGCTCATGCGACGCACTGCCGTAACCCGGAATTTCGTTCCAGAAACGCGTCCTCTACTTCAGTGGGTACTTGGCGAGTACCCGATCAGCAGACATGTCAACGACGCAGAAGCCGTTGCTCTCGGCATAGCACATGCCGACGATTTTCCCGTCGACGGAGAACGAATACCGTTCGGGACGATCTGCAGGTCGAGCCGTCAGATTCTTCGATGTCTTGAAGTCTTCACTGCAGGACGCCAAAACCATCTTGCTGGTGATGACATTTAGTCGCGTGGTCGTCGCTTCAAACTTAAGCCCCACGATGCGGCCTTCGCCACTAAATGGCTGGCCCAACACCTCTAATTCGTTTGTGTCGATGACGATGACCTTGCCTGACGACGTGCCTACGGCAAGGTTGACTCCCGTCGAATCAATCGCCAGCGCCGTGACCGCGACGCCGGGTAGTTCGATGATTTTTCCTATATCCAGTCGACCAATCGCCTTTCCATCGCTAAGCGACACGACTTTCAGAAATCCTCGCGGCGTTCCCACAAAGGCCAGCGACGCATCCGGACTGACGGCAAGGGAATCATTCTCGCCAAAATCGGCAATGGTGAATCTCAAACCTTGCCGACCCGATTCCAAATCAACCAGGACCGCATCACCAGTCGTCGCACACAGCACAGCTTTGCTGCCGTCAGGCGTACGAGCCATCCGGTGACTGCTGACATTTTCCAGCGTCGACGGCGACAGCGCATCATTTCGTTTGTCTGCGATGGTCTTTGAATCCAACTGAAACGATTTCGAGCCAGACAGCACAAGCGCATTGCCATTTTGCTGATACACAATTCCGTCGCCGCCGGCATCGGCTTGAAGACGAACCGTGCATGCCCCCGAGTTCAGGTCCCAGACTTCGATCACATTGTACTTGCGTGCAATGCTGGCCTGCGTTCCGTCGTTGCTGATCGCGATGGCTCGCACATCCGAAATCGGGAAGTCCGGTTCTGACGCGAAGTCCATCGTCCTAAACGCAAAGTATCCGGCCGCAGGTACCACAAGAGCCACCACCGCTGCCAGTACCATTGTTCCTCCGGGCAATGCACCAGCAACAGCGCTGGGCATCAGGGTCGAGGTCAACTTTTTCAACTGGTTGGTCAACCTCGCTTTTCGAAATTTATGGCCCAGCTTGGTCAGCGCTGCCTCGGCTCCGCGGCGCACCATGCCTTCTTTGTCGTCAAGCAGGTTTTGCAGTGGCTCCGGGTTGGCCAATTCACCAATTTCTCCCAGCGCGTTGCAGGCGTGATAGCGCACCTCCGGCGCACGGTCCTTTAGCTGAGCCAGCAATGCGGGTACCGCCTTCTTCTGCTTCAACTTCCCCAATGCAATCACAGCCTGACACTTCACAGCGCGTTCGTCATGCAACGCTTCCTCAAGAGCGCTAAGCGCTTTTGCGTCCTGCAGTTCGCCCAAAGATCGTGCTGCAGCAGCCCGTACACTCTCGTCAGAATCCTTGCTCAGCACTTTACGCAGCGTCGGCAGGACGGCCGGTTCTGCAAGTTGCCCCAAAGCTTCGGTGGCCAGACGGCGGGTTTCGTGGTTGTCGTCCTCAAGGAAGGGCAGCAACATTTTCGCTCCCTTTCGATTTTTCAATCGCCGCAATGTTGTGATCGCTCGCTGCTGCAGAGCCACATTGCCAGACTTGAGATACTTCCGTAGTGTTACCAAAGCGTCATCGGTCCCACCTTTGGACAGAACTTCCAACAGGTATCCGATGGTGTCGGGATCGGTCTCGACGTTTAAAGTTCTGGAAGCCGCGGCCGCCACTTCCGGGCCGTCAACAGTCATCAGCGTTCTTGCGGCGCTACGCCGTACGGTCGCGTGCTTGTCCTGCAGCGCTTCGGCCAGAAGCGAGACACTTCGGGGACTGCTAATTTTGGCCAGGCCCGCAGCAGCAGCCGCTCGAACCCTGGCGGACGGATCAATCATGCTTTTATTAAGCAACCGCACCGTCTGCTTTTCTTCCGTGTTCACCAACGCTTCAATCGCGGCGACTCGAATTTCAGCGGCTTTGTGTCTTGTCAGGCTGGCATACATTTTTAACAAATCACTGCCCCGAAGCGTGGACAATAGATGGAGCGCTAACGCTCCAGTGTCCGCGTCTTTGACTGTCTTCAGAATCGCCATTAGCGGTTCAGTAAGACGTGCACATTGCTCCTGATCCAGCTCCTGCAATTCTGTCAGCATCACGGTTCGGCTGCGGACGTTGGCGGTTCCCATCGCAACCAATGGAGCGATCGTTTCCGGATGGCCCAACTGCAGCAAACTGCGCGCGGCTGCATCGGCGACTTCGGGCGAAGTGTCGCTCAGCATATCCAACAAAGCGATGCTGGACGACGCATGATCAATCAGGCCGAACCCGGTGGCGCATGCCTGCCGGATCCTGGGATGGCGCCGGTTGGCAAAGTCCCGCAATGAATCAATCGCGGCAGCTGAACCGGTTTTCGCAACGGCGTGCAACTGAGCCACCTTGTCGTCGATCTTCTCCGCTGCGGTTTCTTCCAGCCTTTTAATGGCTTTGGTTAATGATCGAGGAATTTTCTGAGCAACCGGCTCCTGCCTGGAACGCAGCTCGGCCCTGGCGTCTTCGGCCAACTGCTGGAACCGCCGGAGCGCCAACTCACGCCTCTGCTGCACATTGACTTCCATTGAACTCGAATCCGAGGCGACTTTCGGCGGGGCCACCAGCACGACATCGTCTGCGGGTTCCGCTGCTGATACGTTGCCAGAGATTTCAGCAGGCTTGTCGTCGGCGATCAGAACTCCTGCCGTCTCAGGTAACGGAAGAACCGAACGTCGCTGACTCGGCTTGTCTGTGTTCGCAGACGAATCGTCCTCGATCATGAATAGCGCAAGGTCATCCGCACCGGCCTCGACCACACTGTCGCTTGAGGGCGGGTGGACGGCCTTCGCAGATTCGTAGCCCGGGGCTCCTGTTGCAGTCGAGTCCCCCCGAACATCTTCGTGACCGTTTCGCGAATAGAGTCCTCGATTGCGAACGCCGAATTGGCTTCCGCGTCGTTCTGTCTGAGGCATCTTTTAAAGTCTTTCGGTGAACTATCACTTACCTGTGTTACCTTCGTTGCACTGAAAGACATTCCTCCAGTGCAGTAGCTTCGCCTCCCATTGCGACCTAGCGCGATTTCCGTGTGGATCTTTCCGCATCATTTAGAAACGCGGAAACGTCCCAAGTGCGAATTCGATTTTCTTCGCCGATGGTGACCAGAAAACGGGCGTTCGGCGACATCGCCAGCCCTGTAATGGGGCCTGCCTGAGCTGCAAAATGCCGCGGTGGGCGGTTCAACGAACTCAGTTCCCAGACCCAAACATTTCCCTCGCGATCACCGGCCAACGCCCACTTGCCGTCTGGAGAAAACACGGCCGCCGGGCGGCGATCGTCGACGTTCGGAAGCGGTTGACTGCCTTGAAGGCTGCCTGTGCGAGCGTCAAGAACCGCGAAGCCCTTGCTACCGATGACTGCCAGTTGTGAAGACTGCTGGTCCACGAAAACCATCGGAGTGGCGGTCATTTCTGTTTCCAGCATGGGCTGTTGTGAGTCGACCACCTTCACGTCTTCCTGAGGCCAACCGTCTTTTGATTTTTGCCAGAACCGAATTTGATATGGGCTTTGTCTGGACGTGTGGTGACCATACGTCACCAGAAGCTTACCATCGGGCGAAGGCAGCAAGTGTGTCGCGCCGGCGATACTGCGATGAGGATCAAATGCATCCACATTCCAGGCACCTTCCATCCGTTCAGCATCGATTTCTGATCGCACCTGTAACGTGGGAGATTCCAGTTCCAGCAGACGGCATTGCGTTCGTTCGCGAACGGCAACGAACAATGATCCACCGTCAGGTGACCACGCCATCGCCGAAGTCACGCCCTCGAACGCATCAATCCCCTCATGCTTGAAGTCCGATGTCACACCGACCATTTGTACCACATTGCCAGCCGTGCCCGGCGCGCCGGCCATACCGATTGCCAGGTGCGTCGATTGAGGCGACATTTGAAATAACACCGGCCTCGTTAACAGTTGCGAGGGGGATTGGTCTGTGACCAAACGACCATCCGACAGCCTCATCCTTCCGTAGAACGGCTCCGAAAATAAAGAGCCAGAGTTCACTTCAAGCACCAAATTCGTCAATTCACCGGGAACCTGCCAGGTGCGGAGTTTCGTCTCCGTAGCCACGTCCCACACGGCCACAGGGCGTGTTGGCCCTCCAGCTCGTAAAGGCAAAGACCTGCGTGCCTGAGCCGTCGCCAGAATTGCACCGTCGTTGCTCACAGACATAACAACACGCTGCAACGGCCGACTCTGAAAATCGAATTCAGATTGCAGTTCTCCCGTTTTGACTGGAGTTACCTCGTCGTAGCTCTTGTCGACCGCAACTTCTCGTTCCGGCTTCAAACCAAAAATCTTCTGACGAATGGCATCTTGAGTTGCCGAATCCTTAGCGACTCGCAATTGATGCTCGTACAGCGCCAATACGGGGTCCGCAGGCCGCAATCCGGATAACGATTCATCAACATCGGCAAGGTTTGGGTTCGCTCGAACGATCGGACGAGGATTAGCGCGCTGGCCCGGCATGAGTTCATCGCGTTCGACTAGTTCCTTGGAATTTAAAACAGAATCGACGGGCAGTTGTAAGGTCTGATTGGCGGCGTTGTGGCCAGCGACCACAGGAATATGTGACAGCTTTGCCAGACGATTGTCGGCAATAGAAAACAGGCCGGCAGGTGTCGTGAAGATGTCCGCAACCGGGCTGTTGTGGAGTTTTTCTGTTTGCTGGATCTGACTTCGCTTCAGATCGAAAGTCGCAAGCGTGCCGTTAGAGCGACCGAAATACAGCAGGGTTCGGTCATCATTAAGCTCCAGCGAGGTGACGGCTCCGTCTCTATCGTGGGCTTCCGGAGCAAACACAATCTGGAAGTTCGTGTCGTTCCCATCTTCATCGACTCCCTTGACGGCATCGCCGCCTGGCAAGGCCAGCTTAAAGATTCGACCGTCGGCAAGCCCCACAAGGATCTGCTTTAACTGCTCGTTGACAATTCCGCAGACAGGCTGAGTGTCATCAAGTTGCGCTGCTGTAATCGATTGCAGTACCTGTCCGGAAGCGGTATCGAAAACGGTAACCACTTCGTCTTTTGTCACGGCCACTCCGAAGGCCCGGTGGCCGCAAATCTTCAGGCTTAACACGCGAGCTCTTGGCAACTCCACGGTGTGCAGCGGCTTAGCGGTAGTAGTTTTGGTTTCCGGGGATTTTGCCTGGGCTTCGGTGATGTCCAAAGGGCTGACGGGCGGATGCACCACCTGAGCCATCTCCCAGATTTTACATACCCCGCCGCCATCCACGGTCAGCAGGCGTTGGTCATTGATCGTTTTCAGAACAACAACGGACGCGTCAGAAACACGTGTGGGGTTAGCGTGCTCATCCTGCCATGCAAATAAATCCTGGGCGTAAAGATCCCAGTCCGTGAGGTCTGCATTGCTGCGAGCGATCACTCGGCCGTCTTCCGTGCCCGCCAATACGACATTCCCCGACGGAATGAATTCCAGACAGGAAATGGTTCCCGGAAGATTGCTGAGGTAACGTGTCGTGACGTCCGGCTTGAGTAGCCGTTGTTGCTGCATGCGAGCAGCCATTGGTACGGCTGTCGGAATTGGCAACGGTGGCATCACCTGAGTATCCAGCACAGCCAAACGGCTCGCCCCAAACGAAGCGGCAATCCTGCGGCCGTCCTGCGTGGCTGCGACGTAAAAACGCTTCGCAAGTTGGTTGCGAAGCCGGTACCACGCTTCGGCAGCAATCGCATTGCGTCCGGTTTGAGTCATTACCTGACGTGCGGCAGGAGAAGTGCCACGACGAGCAACCTTCTCTTTCGCCACGTCGTCGGTTTTGAGTTTGTCCAGCAACGACATCCCGGCTGCGGCAGCACTCTCTTTTCGATCTTTGCTAGCCTCGACTTGCGCTGTCGATTTCCCGCCCACAGTGACAACCGCGTCGTCCTGCGTTCCGACAGCTACGCCCTTGAGCACCGATGCGGGCTGCTCTGCGGATTCCGCAGCAATTGCAGGTTGATCATTCGTGGTAAGTTTGACAGTGTCTGCGGAAGGTCCGGTACCATCAGCCTTCCGAACGCCAGGAAGCTCGGTCGTGATTGATTCCGGTTGTTGACCTGACTGAGAGTCATTCGACACCGCTTCGGCTAACGAATCCGCATGTGGGATAGCCGCTTCGTCCGTGTCCGATTCTGCTTTCGGAGCCGACTTCGCTCGAACATTTGCCAGCCCCGGAGGCGGTGTGCTGAAGTCTTCGCCCCCGCAACCGGCCAGGCAAAACGACACCAACGTAAACGCAGCAATATGGAAAGTGAGTTTCACGGAAGTTCAGCCCTTTAAGCGGAAGCTATTCGAGCGAAATGCCCCGAACCCGCAAAAAGAAAACCGACCGACTTATCTGCCAGGCATTAAGTCGGTCGTCATCGGTACATTTCAAGACCGCATGTCGCGACCACCTCGAATCGGCAGCCACGCAGCATGGCAACAGTTACTCAAAGTTTCCTTTGCTAACTCCTCCGTCAGACAGGTTCATACCGAAGTAAACATCGAAGGCATTCACTTCGCACAAAGCACTGGTGTATCCGTCGGTGTCTGCAGTACCGGTGGTCGCCGCAAAACCAGGATTGAAGTAATTGTCACCATTGCTGTCTCGCAGCACTTTTACGCTGCCATCTGCCATCAGGACGTTAGGCTGATTTCGGTGTACGGCGTAGAAGTCACGCGTGTCCTGCAGCACCAGTTCGCCAGCGGCACCCGTTCCCGATGAGCCACCAGCTGAATAGTTACCTTCCACCACAACTTCGCCTTCGGTCGGGTAGCCGCTGGGAATGTAGTTGGCGAGGACTTCGCCATCGAGATCGCCCTTGTCCATCAGGCGGATACGATTGTTTGCGTCGTCCCAGTAAGCCGGACCATCGTTAAAGGATTCGCCCAGTCGGGCACCGTTGAACAGGTCAGCATTCAAAGGAACGCCGCTTGGATCACCCAGCGACAGAATCGCTTCTTTCGCATCACCAGGAGCAGCATCAGCCAGCAAAGCCACGTTGCTGGACGGAACGTCAGACGTTTCCATCACAGACAGCTTGAGTGGGCCTTTGGAAGCCTGAAAGTCTTTGCACTTCCTGCCCTTGACGGTGCCTTCGACCAAACCATCCGGGTCGTTAGGCGCAGCCAGCAGGACGCCGCTACGAACCATGTGCCAGCTTGACGCATAGTTCGTATTGAAGCCAGCCTCGATCGTTTGTTTGACGATATTGTCGTGAGCAGCACCAGGAGTGATTGTGTAGACACCACCAGCAACTGTCATCGTCCCGGAATCAACGCACTTTTTGATGAATCCGCCAACCCCATCGCGGTCAGCCGGAGCCTTCGACGTGTTCGACGTATTAACGGTCCCCAGCATGTCGTTTAGCTTTTCCAGGCCTTTGATAACGTTGGAAGGGCACAGCATGTTGCCCGGTCGACCGCCATTAATACTGACGATGTCTGCAACCCAGCCAAACTGAGTTGGGTCGCCATCGCGAACAAAGTCGTACGCTCCGGAGCAGATGCGATCGTAGCGATCATTCTCTGCGAATGCGTAAAGGGCGATTCCCATTTGACGCAGGTTATTCTTGCATTGTGTGCTGCGAGCAGCTTCTCGTGCCGACTGAATCGCAGGCAGAATCAACGCCATCAGAATGGCGATAATGCTGATAACGACCAGCAGTTCGATCAACGTAAAACCGCGACGAGCGGCTTGCTTAAGAGGGGTCTTCTTCATGTGTTCTTAACCTTACCAAATGCCTATCAGAGGAAAGTATCGGGAGTCGATTTTGACTCCATGCCAAAGTGCGGCAGCGCCACATCGTTTTGCTAAGCACGCCAATACGGGAATGCGGCTTATCTCGATTTCGGCCCACCCCCGCAGTGAGCAACAGAAACTAACCGTTCCGAAAGCCGTCGAGCTGATCAGACTCATTGGCGACGTTCTGAAAATCCGTTAAGCGGCCCCGTTGGATTTCAATAACGACCGGAACCAAATGGCGGGAAGGGTCGCACTGACCTATGAGTTTTGAATGAAGCATCCATGAATCATTAAGACTCCATCTTCACACTCAGGATCCCATCGCCCGCGACGGATTGCCGTGCGAGTGACTTGGCGGGAAGTCTCGTTAGATGCGTGAAGGTTCAGTTAAGGAAGGGTGAAGATTCCACGAGCAGCAAGGAAAGCGAGGGCGGAGGCGAAGCTTGCCTGCGACGCAAAGCAGGCACTCACCGCACACTTCGTCGTGGCTGCGGTGGCGATAATGATTGGCTTCGGCATAGGTCCCGCAGTGCGACAACGTCAGCAAAATCGTGCGATTGAGCCGCCACGATTGGCCTGTCACTTTTCGTCACGTGCCTTTGACCCAAACGCTGCTGAGTTGTGCGTGGTTGCCGCCGGAAAATAGAATGAAAGTCAACGAGACTTTTCTGTTCGCGTAAGCCGGATGACCAGCATGCGGTTGCCAGCCCGGCCCGCTGCTCCTTTCGTGAACCACATTGCGGCTTAGGAACCAGTCAACGTGCGAGTCACCAATTGCGATTCGACAAACTCACTTAACCCAGCTGTCGCGAGGAAGGTGCTCGTGCCTTTATTACAGCGAAGCAAACTTCGGCAAGCCGTCAGTGCAATGCTTGCAATGGCCGCTCTGAATCTTTTGCTGGTTTCCACGGTGGCTGCAAACGCTTCCACTAATCCCCAAAGCCGTCCCAACATTGTGGTCATACTGGCGGACGACATGGGCTATGGTGATGTCGGCGTTCTTAACCACGACAGCAAGATCCTCACGCCTAATCTGGATCGGCTGGCCAGAGAAGGTGTAATCTTTACCGATGCGCATGCTGCAGGATCGTATTGCGTTCCCTCGCGCTATGGCCTGTTGACCGGCCGGTATATGTGGCGCACCCGGTTGGGATCGGGTGGCAATCTGGCCAACTTTGCAGGCACGCTGATTGAACCCGGCCGGAAGACGATCGCGGATCTACTTCGAGAAGCCGGATATCTCACTGGTTTGGTCGGGAAATGGCACCAGGGGATCGATTGGAAGCTGCGAGATGAAAGCGCGCGGGACGTGATTCGCGAACATCCCAACTATCAGGATTTTGACAACATCGACTTCGCGTCCCCCGTGGTGAAAGGGCCCCGGGATTACGGGTTTGACTATTCCTTCGCGACCGCCGGGTCGGCGGAGATGAATCCATCGACGTTTATCGAAAACAATCGGGCGACGATCATCCCGACTCTGTCTTCGCAGGAAGCAACGGAACTGTATGGTGAATGGTACGGTCGAGATGACAACATCATTGCCGCTGGCCACACCATGGATCGCCTCGTCCCAACTCTGTCGGCCAAAGCGTGCGAGTTTATTGAAACGGCAACACGCACCCGTCCGCATCAACCGTTTTTCCTCTACTACGCGATGACGACGCCGCACAATCCAATCGTCCCCAATAAGGAATTCGTCGGTCGCAGTCAGGCTGGGGCGTATGGAGATTTCGTGGTTGAACTGGATCACCACGTGGGCAGGCTTCTGAGCAGGATCGCGGAACTCGGCATCGAAAAGAATACGCTGGTGATCTTCACCAGCGACAACGGACCGGTGAATCGAACCCGAGGCTATCACGCCAAATGGGTTCGTGGCGACACCGCTATCTACGGGCACGATTCGAACGGCCCCTTCCAGGGCTGGAAGGCGGGCTTGAAAGAGGGTGGACATCGTGTCCCATTCTTCGTTCGATGGCCTGAGAAGATCGCAGCGAACGAGGCTTGCGCAACGACGATCGTGTTCAATGACGTAATCCCAACCCTTGCAGAGATGCTAAATATCGAGCTGGACGAGAACACGGCCGAAGACGGCAAGAGTTTCTTCAAGGCACTAACAGCAGAAGCGCGACCCGAGTCGTTTCACGAAGCGATCGTGCACAATCAGAGCAATGGCACGTTTGCCATCCGCAAGGGATCGTTCAAGCTCACGGTCAATGGCCCGAAAACCGTCGATCAGCTATTGGATGACGCCTTTCCAGTGTCCTTCGTTCTCCACGATTTGACCAATGACGCTGAAGAAACCACCGATGTGTCGCGAAGCCATCCGCAGATAGTGCAGGAACTGCATGCCCTGCTGAAAAAGACTTGTGCTGAGACGGACAACAGCGAAACGTTGGCTCCGTGAATAACCGAAACCGGTTGGCTCAGCCTCAAGGTGTAAAAGACAACTCGTGGGCGATGCACGGCTTTCCCAAACTTCTTAGAACTTCAGCCCAACACGAGCGTACAGACCTTCGCCGATATCTTCGGTTTCACCGGTGACTTCGTATTCGATTTCTCGAGCAACGACGACGCCCAGTTCGCAGAACCACGTTGTTCCGTCGCCTCGTTTTTCTAGTCCCATCGCGAGTGGAAAACCCTTGATGGTCAGTTGATCGTCCAGGCCGCTGTCTCGCCGCACGGCATAGGTGCCTCCGCCCAGCCCCAGAACGCCGGTGTACAGCCACGTGTCGCTTTGCGGTCCAAACCAGTCGACTCGACGAGCGATTCGGGTTTGCGGAATGCCCAGCGACATTTCCCAGTCGTCGTTGGGTTTCCACGTAACGCCGACCATCGGAATCACGGGAATGTTTTGCTGTCCGGTGGCGGCCACTCCGAACGTCCACTGCACCTGTTCGCTCTTGTGCCACATTGCCATGCCCATCCCAGACACGTTGACGACGTTGGCGGTCGCGTCGCCATCGCCCTTGTACGACACATTCACACTGGTCACCAGCCGCCAGCGATCATTCATCCGCTTCATCAGAGTCAGGCTGCCGCCAGCCGTGAACAGCGTGTCCTGCACGTCCAGCAGTGTACTACTGTCCAGAAAGTCGGCCCCGAAGTTTGCTCCGGCGGTCAGCAACATATCCGGCCCACCGTTGCCGAGCGTACCCGAATACCAAATCGGGACGTTGGTTCCCGCTTTGACCGATGTCATCGACAGCGTGTCGCCGCCGGTGAATCCCAGACTCGTTTTCAGCGGAATGGAAAATGGCTTTTCGTTCTTGTCGGGAATCGCAATGGTCGGCAAAGATCCGAGTTCCGGCGGTGCGACGGCGTCACTTGTCGCCGCAGCAGAACTCGCCTGCTGAACAGCCTGTCCGCACGCAACGTCGGCGGCGAAACAAAGCAACAACAACGACAGTGTCTGAGCGATTCGAGGCATCCATGCGTTCCGAGTCGTCATGCGTGCTCTCCTGCCACATTCTGATTGGCATTGCTCAGATGGTGCCGAATCGCAATCCTGGGGAATAAGACGAACACCACATTCAGACATTTCACCAGTGTCAGAAAGCCGTACAGAAATACTTCAAACTGATGCGATGACCATGCACCCACGCATTCCAGGCACAATAGCCCTTCCGGCACGGCGGCAAGCTGCGGGCCGACTTACTTAGGGATTGTTCGAAGGCACTTAGACAATCTCGGCTTCTGCTGTGGCGAAATTCAGTTCCAGACACAGATTCGTGCCCCACCCGTACGCCCTGCGGTCAGGATTCGGGCAATGCCTGTCAAAAAAATCTGCTTCAGAAAACTCTGCCGAATCCGGTTCGCCGCTGCAATTTCGGCAGGACGAACTCACCACCGCCTGGGATGCTGTCCGGGTAGCTCAAACGGTTTCCTGCTGCTGATGTTGGGGCTCAACCGACGGCCGATTTTCTGTGCTTCCATCTCCGACCTTCTTCCCAAGGCTTCTGCTTAGGGTTCTCGTCGCCAACTTTCCTACGGCCAAGACCATCACGCGGCCATCGACGGCCGGTCGGAGAATGGCCAAGGCATATGAAGTGCCTTTGCCCACTGTCTGCGCTTTTCTACACTATGCCGGGCCGTGAAACTGGTAAACCTTCAGGTGTGATCCGCGACTGGAAAACGGGAGTTTGTCGATGGGGTTGTTTGAAAAGCTGCGTAACGAACTGATTGACATCGTCGAGTGGGTCGACGATTCCAGGCATACGCTCGTGTGGCGATTCCCTCGCTACCAAAACGAAATCAAAAATGGAGCTCAGCTGATCGTACGGCCGGGGCAGACCGCTGTCTTTGTCCATCGTGGACAGATTGCCGATGTCTTCGAACCCGGGCATTACGAACTGAAGACGGACAACCTGCCGTTGTTGAGCACCATCGCGGGGTGGAAGTATGGATTCAATAGTCCGTTTCGCGCTGAGGTCTACTTTGTCAGCACGAAGCAAATTACAGACCTAAAGTGGGGCACGCCGAATCCCATCATGTTGCGGGATCCGGAATTTGGTCCAATCCGCCTGCGAGCATTCGGGACGTACGCGGTAAAAGCCGTCGAACCGAAAGCTCTGTTGGAAGAGCTGGTCGGCACTGACAAAGTTGTTGACGCGGATGAAGTTACCGAGTTGCTTCGGTCAATCATCATCAGCACGTTCGCCGACGTGCTGGGATCTTCAAACGTCGCAGCACTTGACCTCGCGAGCAAGTATCAGGAGTTCGGTGAGACTCTTCGTCAGGCCGTGCAGGAACGGATCGACGACGAATATGGTCTCGAAATTCCTCAGCTGTTCATCGTCAATATTTCACTGCCGGAAGCCGTCGAAAAAGCGTTAGACACACGGACGAGCATGGGCGTGATTGGTGACATGAATAAGTTCCAACAATACCAAATGGGACAGGCAATGACCGCAGCCGCCGAAAATCCATCAGGCGGCGGAGCGGCCGAAGGCATGGGGCTGGGACTCGGTTTCGCGATGGCTGGCCGAATGATGCAGCCCGGGTTGATGGGTGGTGCAGCACCCGGCGCCGCGCCCGGCATGGCTCCTCCTCCGCCGCCCATGGCGGCCGCATGGCACGTGGCCGTCAATGGCCAGACTCAGGGGCCGTTTTCGATGCAGCAACTGGCGAGCGGCATTGCGTCTGGTGAAGTGAAGCCGGATACGATGGTCTGGACAAACGGCATGCAGGGCTGGGCGGCGGCAGGTCAGGTGCCACAGCTAAGCAGCTCGTTCGGCGCAGTGCCACCGCCTCCACCACCACCGCCGGGGCTGTAGGAGAATCCTAAAGTTGTTTGCGGGACTGGCCAGAGTCCCCTTTGCTGATTGCTTTATTGGAATCCTGGCGAATTCCACCTCGGAGATGACAGGGCCGCCTGGCTGATGGCAGACACCGTTCCGGAAAATTCAGACACGGGCAACCCGCCGCCGTTGCCGCGCGGTGCGGAGGTGGATGCCGATGGTCCGCTGGATCTTCGACTGAAAGACGCCGCGACCAACGGCATCGGTCAAACGTTTGATGCCGGTCAGGGGCGAATCTTCCCGTGCGATGGATGCGGCGCCGATTTGGAATTCCGAATCGGCGATCAGGTGCTGGCCTGTCCGTACTGTGGCCACGTCAAGCAAATTGAACTGGACGAGGAAGACGCGGTCATCGAGCAGGACTTCCACGCGATGCTCGAAAAGCTTCGCGAATGGCGTGAAGCGGCCGCGAAGAAAAAGCTGGATGAAGGCGACACGGATGGTTCAGGCGACAGTACAACACGCAACGAACTGCGCTGCGATTCGTGCGGCGGAAACGTAGAATTCGTCGGAACGCTTACCAGTACACATTGCCCGTATTGCGGTTCGCCGATTCAGCTTGAAAACGCTCACAAATGCCAGGAGCACCGGATTCCGGTGGACGGCGTGCTGCCGTTTCAAATTGAGCGGGCTCACGCAAAACAAAACCTGGCTCAATGGGTCGATTCCCGCTGGTTCGCCCCAAATCAGTTTCGAAAGCAGGGGGCCGAAGGAAAATTCAACGGCGTTTATCTGTCTTACTACACGTTCGATTCGATGACGTTTACTGCGTATTCCGGCCAGCGAGGTGAGCACTACTACGTCACGGTTGGCAGCGGCAAGAACAAACGGCGAGAACGGAGAACTCGCTGGTATCCCGCCAGCGGACGGTTCCAACGCTTCTTTGACGACGTCCTGGTATTAGCGAACACGGGGCTGAATCGAAAGTTCATGCTGGAGTTGGAGCCGTGGCCATTGTTGAAAGTCGTTCCCTTCAATCAGCAGATGCTGGCTGGCCACATGGCGCGCACTTATGACATTGAACTCGACCCGTGTTTCGAAGAAGCCAAGGGGCGAGTCGACGCTGCGATCAATCTGGAAGTTCGCCAGCGCATCGGCGGCGACACTCAGCGAGTGAGTTCCATCGACAGCCGTTACGAAGCCATCACGTTTAAGCACTTGCTGCTGCCGGTTTGGCTGCTGGCATATAAGTACCACGACAAGACTTACCAGGTCTTCATCAACGCGGCAACGGGCGAAGTGCAGGGCGAGCGACCGTACAGCATCTGGAAAATCATGTTCGCCGTCCTGCTGGGGCTCGCCGCCGCCGGAGGCATCGCCGCCTTTTCGCAACGGTGAATGCGACCAGTAATTCGCACTTACCGTTCGAGCCTCAGCCTCCCGCCTTTATCCTCCTGCCTTTACCTTCATGACTTTCCTCAACCCCACCGCACTGCTGGGAACGCTGCTGGCGCTGCCGATTGTGGTCTTCTATCTGTTGAAGACACGCCCGCGCCGCGTGCCGGTGTCGACGGTGATGTTTTGGCAGCAGGTATTCGAAGAAAAGAAAACGCGAACTCTGTGGCGGCAGCTCAGGCACCTCGTATCGCTACTGCTACAGTTGCTTTGGCTTTCGCTGTTGCTGGTCGCCGTCGCAGATCCTGTTTTCACGAGCCAGGCTCGGCAGCCGCGGCGAGTTGTGGTGGTGATCGACACGTCGGCCAGCATGCAGGCCACGGAATCCGACGGTCGTACTCGGATGGACGCAGCCAAAGTCGTGATGACGGACCTGGTCGCTTCTCTGCGAGCGGCCGACGAAATGGCGATCGTCGCCGCACACACTTCGCCCACTGTCGTCAGCGGCTTGACCAGCCATCCACCGACTCTGACACGTTTGACAGAATCAATTCGCACCACGGATGGAGCAGCCGATGTGCCGGCAGCGATTCGCGTTGCACAAAGGCTGCTGGCGAAACATCCGAATGGCGAAGTGATTGTGGTGTCAGACGGTTGCTTCCCGCAGGCGACCAAACTGGCGGCCGATCCAGGTGTTAAATGGTCGCAGGTGGGGTCCACGCCTGGTAATGTCGGGATCACTCAATTTCAGGTGCGACGAAATGTTAGTGATCCGCTTAGCTATCAGACGCTTATCGAAATCAGAAACATGAACGACAACGCTGCAGAATGCAGCGTTGAAATTCAATTAAACGGACGTCTGCTGGATGTCCTTCCGTTGTCGCTGGAACCGAAGGAAGTCTGGCATCGTGTGCTGGAGCAAACTTCCGCTGAAGGAGGCGTGTTGACGACGAAGTTGGATCTTGCCGAATCGTCAGCGGACGGCTCTGTTTCTGCACAGCCGACAACGCTGAACGCATTGGCGGCTGATGACGAAGCTTCGGCCGTTCTTCTGGCGAGGAAAAGTATTCCGGTAACCCTTGTGACCGACGGCAACTGGTTTTTACAACGTGTGCTGGAAGCGAACTCAGTGGTTGAACTGACAGTTGCCACCAACCCGCCGCAGTCACTTCCTTCCGACCGAATCCTGATTCTACATAGAAACGTCCCGGACGTGATACCGGCCGGACACGTCATCGTAATCCAACCAAATTCATCCACCGATTTGTGGGAACGAAATTCGACGATTGACGAGCCACTGATTGGGCAGCAGGACGATGCCAGCGAATTGCTGCGACATGTGCGTCTGGACAACGTGTTGCTGCCTCAGGTGTCGGAAATTGTGCCGCGTGGTGAGCATCAGGCGTTGATCGAAACCGTGTCCGGTGCTCCGCTATACGTCCGGTTCCCTCGCGAAGGAGGCGACGTATTGGTGCTGACGATCGATCTGGAAAAAAGCGATTTGCCGCTGCGAACGGCCTTTCCTATTCTGCTTAGCAATGCATTGTCGTTTCTATCGGGCCATTCCGGTGACATGATGGAAGCGATCACGGCCGGCCAGTCGACCACGATCTCACTGCCGCCAGCGCTGCTCAGAAGTGACGGAAACACAACCACAAATTTGTCGCTGATTGCTCCAGACGGCTCGCAGCGTGTTATTCGTGCAGCCGCTTCCAACGAACTTGTATTAACGCTGGACCAGGCAGGCGTGTGGAAGTTGCAGGCAGAAAATCTTCAACCAGCGGACTCCGCTGCGGAAGACAGTGCTCACAGCCAAGAATTGCTGCTTGCCTGCAATGTGGCAGACGCTCAGGAAAGCGATCTACAACTGGCAACTGTGGTTTCAACGACAACAGAAGCATCTGCGGCCGGACCTGCCGGTCGGCCTGCATGGATGTACCTCACCCTGGCAGCGGCGTTGTTCGCCGTGGTTGAATGGGGCCTGTTCCACCGCCGCTGGATTGCTTAATCCACGAAGACGAACTCACTGAGATTAAACAGCACGCGGCACAAATTTCTAAGGCCATGCTGCTGAGAATAATGTTGCAGGGCGGTCCGTTCGGAATCGGTTGGCTCACGCCCCGTTGCCAATGTGAACGCGTCACTGGCCGGTGACTTCGAATCCGCCACTCGAGCCGCAAAGTGGTTCGCCATCGCAAGATTAAAGCTATTATTCAGCAACGATAGGGCCTGCAGCGATGTCAGCGTTTCGTTGCGACGTGGCGTGCTTTGAGATGAATCGGCGCAGTCCAATGTTGTCATAAACGGGTCTGGCTGCGACCGCACGATGAACCGATACACAGAACGCCGGTGAGAAGCGGGATCGTCAGGATCGAACTTGTGATACTCGTAGTGCGGCGAATGATCCGCTTTTTCAAGCTCGAACAAATAGAACCCCGGGCCGCCCATCTCAAGGTTAAGTCGCCCGCTGACAGCCAGAATGGAATCACGAAGTTCTTCGGCGGTTAAGCGACGTCGGTTCATTCGCCACAGGTATTGGTTGTCACTATCCACAGCGGCGTTAGCAGAATTGTGCTGAGATGCTTGTTGGTAGGTCGTACTATGCACGATCAGACGATGCATATGTTTGAAGGATTGCGTGCGACGAAATTCGTCGGCCAGCCAGTCCAGCAGTTCCGGATGAGTTGGCAACTGGCCCATGCGACCGAGGTCATTCGGCGAATCAACCAGCCCTTTGCTGAAGTGATACTGCCAGATGCGGTTGGCGATGGAACGCCACGTGAGTGGGTTGTCGTGATCAGTTATCCATTGAGCCAGGGCGGCTCGCCGATCAGATTCGGAGTGCTCCGACGGCAGACGCAACTGCCAATCTGCATCTTCGGATAACGGCACGACACCCGGGCTAACACTTTGGCCAGGCTGCTGAACATTACCGCGATGCAACACGCTGACGGTTCGCGGCGTTCCCGCAGTCGGCTTGAAGTTGCCTTGTGGTTTAAAATGCGTTGCGGCTGCATAGACAGTGAGTTGTTGAGGCAGTTCTGATAGCTCGCGGGCCACTCGACTGCGTTCTATTTGCAACTGCTTCTGTCTGGCGATCAGAGCCGGCGTGAGCGTACGTGCGGTGATGGCGGTGCGACGGCGGTGGGCATCGGCCAGTTGTTCCGCAGCTTGCGGGTTGGAATTCTGCGGCCAGATGCCATCAGTCAGATTCGACTTCCGCCAGCGTGGCGGAGCTTCGACCGAATCCAGCGCCGTCACCTTCGCGCCGGCGGCGACATTACTTCCGCTGGCGTCGAGAACTCGCAGCTCAGCCAACGCAAAGTGGTAGTCGTTTTTGCGAGTGGCCAAATGCGTTGCCGTGATACGTATTCGGCGAGCCTTAAATTTACCTGGCACCATCGCGACCGGCGCGAGTCCGGGGTTGGCGTAATCAGCGTTCGTGAAATCCCACGATTCGACCAATCGCTGCTGCACTGTTTTCGATTCGGTATCGACCGGACGATCGCTGAATGCTTCGACCCTGAATCGCGCGGGGAACCCAAAGCCCGCTCCGATCCCGGCGTAGTTGTCGTGACACGGGTGCAGAACGACCGTCGTAATTTCAACTTCGTTGCCCAGGTCCACTTCCACCCATTTTTCAGCAGCCGCCGTAGACGAAATTTGGCTGTGGTAACCGAACTCCGCAGGCTTTGAGAGAGCCGCCGCCTGAGACTTCAGATCGGCAATCCGTTGATCGATCGCCGCCAGTTCTTTGCCGCCGTCTGTCTTCACGCGATCATCGATGGCTTTCAAATCGGCCGTGATCTCGCGTTCCTGCTGCTGTAAGGCGTGTCGCTGGCGTGCAACGGCAGGGTCCGTGTCGTAAAGCCGGTCGGCTCGATCCACGGCCGCGAACACCGACTGCAGACTGTAATAGTGTTCCTGAGTGAACGGGTCGAACTTGTGGTTGTGGCAGCGAGCACACTGGATGGTAATGCTGCAGAACGTGTTCATCGCGTTGCTGACCATATCGTCACGGTCGAGATTCCGAGCAACCTTGCCGTCGATTTTTTCTTCCGGCACTTCGACATGGCCGATAAAATCCCATGGCCCGGCGGAGATAAAACCCAGCGCCGGAATTGCGTCCACTTCTTCCGGAAACAATGCGTCACCGGCGATTTGTTCCTGCACGAATCGTGCGTAAGGCTTGTCGTTGTTGAACGACCGAATCACGTAATCGCGATACGGCCACGCGTTCGGCCGCAGTTTGTCTTTGTCGTAGCCACAGGTGTCGGCATACTTCACGACGTCCAGCCAATGCCGCGCCCAGCGTTCGCCATATCGCGGCGACGCCAACAGTCGTTCCACCAGTTGCTCATACGCATCCGGACTGTCGTCGGCGACAAACGCACTAATTTCATCAGGCGTCGGCGGTAGACCGGTGAGGTCATAAGTGATGCGTCGAATCAGAGTGCGGCGATCCGCCGGCCCGGATCGCATCAACCCATTCTCCACGTGCTGCCTGGCGATGAAGGCATCAATAGGCGACTGCTGCCAACCATTGTTAAGCTTATCCCCAGCAGGAACCGCGGGGCGGCGGATTGGTTGAAACGACCACCAGTTGAAGTCGTCCACCGTGTGCTGTTGAAGCGTGATTCCATCGGGCCACGGCATACCGGATCCGATCCACTTGTGCAGCAAACGTACCTCGTCGTCCGTCAGTGGTTCGCCATCCTTCGGCATCGACGGGACGCCGCCGGAGTCTGCGGTCAAAGTCGTCAGCAGGTGACTATCAGCCGCGTCACCTGCGGTCACGAAACCACTTTCGATCAGCGCGGATTTCGATTGCAGGCTGAAGTCACCTTTGCGATCCGTGTCGTTGTGGCAGGCCAAACATCGCGATTCCAGCAACTGACGAACACGATCGAATTCGCTTGCGTCGTCCTCACCGTGCGCAGTGCCAAACGTGCAGGCGAAGATCGTTGCAAACGCAGCCAGACCAAGGAATCGACAGCAGCGTCGGTACCAAACGGAGAGCGTAATCGTCACTTCTGAATCATTCATCATTTCGCTATGGTGACGATTCCTTCGCCTTCGCACAAGTTTTCAATCGCTGACAGGACCGACCAAGTGAATCGAGAGCCGGAAATTCGAGCCGTTATATTTGATTGCGACGGAACTTTGGTGGACAGTGAAACGTTGAGTCTTTCGGTGTTGGTCGAATTTGTCGCGGAACACGGCGTACAAATCAGCCATCAGGAAGCGATGGAACAGTACGCGGGAAATGAGTTGGCGGTCGTGCTGCGTGACATCGAAGGGCGGCTGGGCCGATCGTTACCGGACGACTTTCTGGACAACTTTCGAAACCGTCAGATCGATCGTCTGAAACTTCACCTGAAGCCCAGCGACGGCGCAGACGAACTGCTGAGCTCCCTGCAGGTCCCCTTCTGCGTGGCTTCCAACGCGCCGGTCAGCAAGGTGAACGTCTGCCTGAAGGCAACTCGCCTGGATCATCACTTCCAACCTACAACGATTTTCAGTGCGTATGAAATCGAGAAGTGGAAACCGGCTCCGGATTTATTTTTGAAGGCCGCCGCCTCCATGAACGTTGCTCCGGAACATTGCGCGGTAGTGGAGGACAGCCACTTTGGTGTTCGAGCCGGATTGGCCGCGGGCATGCAGGTCTTCGCTTACCGACTTCACGCAACACATGACCTCGACGCGCGCACGTTCCAATCCATCACGCACCTCTCAGAACTCAGCCAATACGCACCGGCGGGCGGTTGGCGTGGCGGATCGATGAGCGGGGTGTAGACTGAATCGCCGGCGTTGCTCCCGATGGTCGCCAGAGTTGAGATCGTGCAGACAGCGGGGGATTTAGCTTTTTGTTACCGCCACAATCTCATTCGGCGAGACGGCTCGCTGTTCGGCGGCGGATAAATACGCGGCATCGACCAGAGCCATCGTCAGCAGGTTGTCGCGCCCGTTGCATTGAGGTGGCGAATCGGATTCCAGCGCCGTCAGCAGATCTGCCATGGGGCCGATAAACGCATCAGGAAACCACACCGAATCCCAGCGAGGCTGATGCCACTCGCCATTGTCGCTTGTTGTTGTGTAGTCGACGGTACTGGGACTGCGTGTGGGGTAATCGGGCCAGCCGATTGTTCCGCGAGCCATCCCGGTCGTGCCTTCGATGCGCCAGTTAATGCCAAGATCGGCGGCCCCACCTTCGCAAGCTGGGCCTGCCCACACGTCGTCCCACGCTGACGCTCGCGCGCCGCTGTCGTATTCCAGAATGTACAGCGCGATACCGTCAGAATGTTCAAACTGCTGACTGGTGCGAGGGTCCGGACGCACGCTCGCGTAGATGCGGTCGGGGTTGCCCAGCCAGTACCGAAACGTATCCAGATGATGGATGCTCATAATGCGCAGCGTGACCCAGCCCTGCCGCTGTTGCCACGGCATCCAGTGAGGAATCGCGCGCATGTCAATCGTGGCCAGAACTGGTTCGCCCAGCGTGCCGGTTTCAATCAAATAGCGACCAGCCATCACAGACTGATCGAACCGCATGTTCTGATTAACGGCCAGAACCACGCCCGCCTGTTCGCACATCTCCACAATCTGCAGAGCTTCTGCGTAATTTCCACCGAGCGGTTTTTGAGCAAGAATGCCTTTCAGATTGTGGTCCGTCTGCAACGCGGATCGAATGACGTCGTGCTGAAGGTCGGGCGGCACTGCGATGTCCAGAACTTCGACGTCCGGCGCACAGGCGACTTCTGCCACAGAATCACAGACATGATGAATCGCATGCCGTTCCGCAACTTTGGCCGCGTTTGAAACGGTGGCCGACGTGATGGCCACGGGATTCAGGCCATGTTGGCAGTAGGCGACAAGGTGGCAGTCCGCCATAATAAAACCAGCGCCGATGCATCCGATCCCGATCGACCGATCTTGCGGCAGCTTGGGTTCGATGGCGGCGGCAAGTTTTTCGTCGATCTCGTTTTGGTTGTTCATTTTGATCCTTCGGCTGCATTCCGACGTTTCGGCAGACATAATTCACCGCCACGCGAGTCGTACGCATTGTATCGAGGCCGTAGCCGCAAACTATTCGAACCATTGCTTCGGTGAAAAGCCTGACTTTTCGCTGGAGCGGCCCTTTCCACAGAGAATCGCGATCGGCCGCCTTACACCTTCACAACGCCAGACATGCCGCCTTCCTTTCAAAAACTCAAACGACTCAGAACGCAGCTCGGCGGCGGTTCCGCCACTGACGTGGAGACGCCGTTTGATGTGGAATGCAAATGCGGCGCACGCGTGACCGGGTTGCGGCGAGCAACATGGATTGAAGCCGAATGCCCGAAATGCAGCCATGGGGTGTTTGTTCTGCCCGTCAATGTGTATCCCGCCACGCCGAGCGTTAGCAGTGAAATTCTGGGCGGCCCGTTTTCTGAACGGCTGAAAACCGTCGTTTCTGAGCTGCTGCCCGATCGCAAGACGGTCGACGAACCTGAGGACATCAAACAGAGAAAGCGAAAAACGCGTCGCGGCGGAGTAGCCTCCGATGCTGACACGCGAGCTGCGACGGACGCTCAAACGAGTCCCGATGTTGATCAACCGCGTCGGCGGACGTTGCAGATGCCGCAATTCGATGTGAAGGCAGCCTTGCGGCGAACGTGCACTCCGTTTCGTTTGCTGATGCTGGGCATGGTGGCCGTCGTCGGGCTGACAGGATATTGGATGGCGTATCAGCAACAAGTCGAGGCCGCTCGACAAACATGGTTGCGATCGGCGGAAGACATCGACGACTTTTTGGCTGCTTCGGACGTGATTCAATTGGAAGCCGTACTGCAGGAATCTGTCGATGCAGGTTACCTGCTTGGAAAAAACGATGCCGAGTGGCGATCGCGGCTGAACCTTCTGCAGGAAACGAAAGCCATTAACAATTTGGCGATGACCGACCTGCTGACAGACTTCGCAGGCGCGTATGACGATCAGGACCGACTGGTCGCCGACGCGGAACAACAGCTGCTGACCGCTGTCACGTCGGGTTGGTTTGTGTTCGATTCATGGTTAACGGCAGCCAGCAATCAGACAGGCGTGTACCTGATGGAGCTTCCGGCGGCGCCTGGTCGGCATCCTGTTGACGCATACGTTCCGCTGCCGCAACTGGCCGACCTAATTTCGCACGCCGACGACGAACGAGCCGTCTTTGCCGTGCGTTTTCAAGCGGTTCAGGCACCTGCCGCACAATCGCACGAAGCGTGGCGACTACTCGTGGACCCGCCGTCATTTGTGTTGCTCACCAGTGAAACTCATTGCGAGTCCGTCGGACTGAACACGTCCGACGATACAGATCTGTCTGCCGTTCTAAGTCGGCAGAAGGAATTCGTGGAATCGTCAGAGACATGGGAACATCGAGCGAGCGATTCCGTGGTGCCGCTGGATTTCGCCGCGAAGACAGAAGACGGCACGAAGGGATGGAACGATGAAGACTGACGTCGCGAAACCGACAAACACTGTTGCAAATGAGCCGGCGATGAGGCATCGCGCGAACAGAAAGCATGGACTCGTCGCACGCACGGCATTCGTGAGCGTTTGGCTATTGCTGGCAATTTCAACCGCTTCAGCTGCTGAGGACCTGACTGCACGCCAGGCAATCGAACGGCAGGCCGAATGGCCGACGTGGGCTCGGCAACGAACCGCACTACGCATTTCCGGACGCTTTGAAGGTCGCGCGGGAGGTCAGTTTCGCCTTGAAAAGCTACCGATCATGCAGACACCGGCGCGAGGTACCGTGCTGGCGAACGACGTTCGCGTGGGCCAGCGACTAACGCTTACCGGAACGTTGCGCGAATCCGGTCGTAAATTCTATCTGGATGTGAATCGCATCAGTATTGACCTGACAGACGGCGAACGCCTGGCGGCACAGGTCCGAAAAGCCGACAGCAAAGATCCGGCAGCGCTGTACAAACTGGCCGACGACTACCAGCCCATCGCAGACTTCTATGAAGATGAAGAACTGGCCGAACAAATCAAAAGCCTTCGCCGGACGGCCTTCGACCAGCAGCGTCAGCAGCGGAAAGACGATCCTGCCGCGCTACTGCAGCTCGCCGAAGCTGGCGCGACGGCGGGAATTGCGGAATCTGTCACGGACGCCATTAAGTTTGAATCGCTGGTGGTGCGTTCGAAGTCGGCGTCAGCAAACCGAACCAAGTTGATGAAGGACCTGCAGTCACAGCTGGACGGATGGGACCGCCACAACCAGTTTCCAGACAAAGCCGCCGAAGAACGTTTTTTGAAAGACATGGTCGGCGAATATGAAAAGGCTGATTCCTTGAATCGGCAGCGAATGCATCGGCGGTTCTATCAGCGAGTCCGTAGTGAAGACATTTTGAAAAACCTGAAACCGGACGGAAGCAATGGCCTGGAAATCGCCGCAAAGTTGACGGCCGATGTGCCGGAAGAAAAGGCCCAGATCGCTCGCGCACAATCGCTGTATGTGGAATACCGTCTGCAGCGAGTTCCCGAGATGTCGCGGCAACAACTGGACGACGTCGAAACCCTGTTGCGGCAGTCTGGTCGTTCTGGTGAATTCACTGCCACATTGAAGACGTGGTTGGCAGCTCAGGAAAAGCGTCTCAACAACGGCGAACTGGACGGAATGTTACAGTTGGCCAACCAATACCTGTTCGCTTTCGAACGCTGGAAGAATCTGGAGCACAGCGACGCTGGCATCGACTTGCTGAAGAAGGCGTGGCAACTGGCGAACAAGGCAGCCCCCAAGGAAGCCGCATCTATTCTGCAGCTGCTGGAAAAACGTGGCTGGACACGACTCGACGACCGCTGGATGACCACTCAGGATTTGAAGAAACTGCCGCGTGACGACATTGCGTTGGCGTTGCGAGAGCACCGCGTCGTGGCAGGCATGACTCGCAGCCAAATCGTCGCTGTCATGGGATTGCCGAAGCGTCCCGTGAAAGTTGTTTCCGGTCTTTCGGTGCAGGAAATCTGGGTCTACGGCGATCAGCGTTCCAGCCGAATTACGGTGCATCTGGAACGCTCACGCTTCGCCGCCCCGGAAGACGCAGTCGCCATTCTGGTCAACACGGGGCGGTAGCAGTTCTGGCGAACGCAAACGGCTTACTTGTTCTTCGCGGGCCACTTCACGCGTGCCACCCAGATCGTGTTATCGCTACCGTGAGACGCGGCAGTCGCTGGCTGCATCCATTCGGTCACCGTGACCCAGGCTTCGTCAGGTGAAACGTCGGTGATGCCGAAATTTCCCAATCGAGCCCCTCGTTCCGGCGCGAGCACTCGTTCTGTTTCGCGAATCACCTGCAATTTAACGGGATCAACTTTGGCAATGAACAAAGGAGCTCGATGGCGGAACACGTGGTCATTGTCGGCACCTTTTCGAGTGTATACTAAATACAGCCCGTGGCGATTGCTGATCCAGTGCTGTTGAGTGTTATAGTTGCCAAGGTCCTGTCCGTCGTCAAACGTCCACTTGATCGGCGTTTCAAAGTGCAGGCCGTCCTTGCTGCGAGCCACATAGCCGTGATCATCATTGCGCAACGTCAGAAAGAATTCGTCGCCGAACTTTGTCACCGAGGGTTCATACAGACCTCGTTTGACGGGGATCGACAAACTGTTGCCGTGTTCCAGATACTTCAGCGTTGTCCCGTCGAACTGACAGCGAATTACGATCGTCGCGTACTGCTTTGCTTCAGCTTCCTTCAAATACACGGGTAACAGAACGTCGCCGTTGGGAAGGTCCCACCGCTGCTGACTGCCCGATCCAGCGTTCTTAAAACGCGGCTCGTCGGGCAAATCCATGCACTTCCATGTGTCCCAGCCCGGATTTTTGGCGGTAGGGTTGTAGACAGAATACGCAATGCCTCGTGGACGGCGATGCATCACTTTGTTATTGCGGTACCACACGCTGTGACCGATTCCCAGCAGGCGTTCTGACGGGGCGTGCCATTTCGGCACGAAGTCGCACACGGTTGTTTGGTCGCCCGCCTGCAGCAGTTCCGGAGCAATCTCGGCTCCGGTCACGTCGCTCGCGACACCTTGAAACGTCTGCCGGGCGAAGGGTTCCAGTCGTTGTGGCTTCGTCCACGTGACACCATCATCGATCGACGTCAGCTGATTCAGCGCATAGAAAACGTCGGAACCTGTGAGCATCAGCTTCTGCGTCGTCATAACGGCGATAGGATTGTCGCCGCCCGCGTTGTGCTTCGCCGGAACGAGTCCCGCTCGAGCATGAACCCAGCAGAATTTGCCATCAAAACCGGAGGAGGCTTTCTGGAGTTCGATCGTAAATGGTTCTGCTGCGTGGCCAGTGGCGTGTGTGCTTACTGTCGCCAGCAGCGCGGTTACTAAAACAGTCGCGGTTCTCATTTTGTTTGCCTGCATAAATCAAAAAAGGGACACTTCGAAGCTTCGAAGTGTCCCTTGGACAATCGCAGGTTTCAACCGAGGCCTTCGCGGCGAAGCGAAGGTGGTGCTCGCAAATCCCAGTCGCTACCGACCAGGCGACGCCAGTGCAAGCTGTGAGCGATCTGTAGACTGGCCAGTGAAACGACCAGAGTTAGCTTTGAACAGTTCGAAGTTCTGTTCAGATGTGAACATGTAGAACTTGTCGTTGTGCATTACGAGGTAGCGTCCGGTCACGACCTGCTTTGTGTTCACAAAGTGAACCGGGTCGCATCCGCCAAACGCGACAGCATATTGTTCGGGCGATGCATTGAACTTGTCCAGAGCCGCCTGGCTGGCGAAGTGATAGACTCGGCCACGATACTGTGCAGCGAATTCTGTTTTCGGTGCCAGTTTCTGGCCCTGCTTCAGCGATACGAGGCAAACCTTCGAAAGCCGCGGAATTGCTGTCGGTGTGACGGAGGTCATCGGCTCAGGCAGAAGCAAACCATCGTTACTCGGCACTGGGTTCAGTTCCCGCGTTTCGTCCGGAATTTCTTCGCCACCGCTTTGCTGCTGCTGCACAGGTTCATCGGTTTCCCACGCTGGTGGTCCCATTTCCGGACCGGCCGTGTAAGGCTTATAGCAGCATGGGATGCCGCAAACTGCGATTGCTTCGACAGCCGCTTCGCGAACTCGTCGCGACGGTTCGAAGGGGCAGCCTTTATCGTCCAACTCGTAGGCAACTTTTGCAAGAGCCGTCAATGTATCCTCGTCGCAGCAGCACAGGCACTGCCGGGCGCTATCCAAATCCGGGGAACCGTACTTCAGTGCGTCACGCTTCTCGCGTCGAGACGGCTCGTCCTCTTCTTCGGCATTCTTGCAGGCACATTCTTCGAACATGGCCTGCAGGGCCTGAATTGCTTCCAGTCTGACCGGCTCCCATTTATCTTCCAACATCACTTTCACCAGCATGGCGCGTGCTTCGGGGAAGGTCGAACAATGGAACCGCGACAGATACTTGACCGCCTTAATGCGATTGGGGATGTCCAGTTCGCGAGCACGCAGCTTGGACGCGAGGCCCTTCACTTCATCTTCCGGCGAATTGTGGAAAGGCTTTTTCAGCAGCTTGTCGCGACGGAACTCACGGATCCACTTGCCCCATTTGGGCGCCCCTTCGTCCTGACAGTGGGCGGACGGGGAAATAAAGATCGTTGCAACGAACACCAAAGTAAACGCTGCGAACATTGTCCTGATAATAGGGCGGTCCGAGTGGGACATCGCTTCAACCTCCATGAGAGCACGGAACCACGTCTTGCTGTAATCAAGTTCGGCAAACGACCCAGACCGCAGCAATCCAACGCGACCATTACGTGCAGTTATTCAACTTGCCCCCTTCTGCATTGACGGTCTGGCAAACTGGGCAGCCATTACCGGTTTAGCCGGATCTGCCGGCTGCTGAGACCAAAACAATGTGGATTTGTACAGGGTTGCCGACGCAAATATCCGCCTGTCCGTGGAAGTTGAGATGGCCGCGACTTCACGCGAATCCGGAAAACTGGGGCCGCCTGCAGACAAAATGCGCGATTCTGACGCGGCGGTTTCGCGCGGGCTCGGCTCCTCAACCAAGTGAGCAGCAAGGCGTTCGGGCTAAGAAATCGGCGACGTCCGTCGGATTGGGGGCGTCATGCGGCTTCGATGCGAGCCGGAAGCCAGTATTAGCCGCGGCTCGTGGATGAGCTCACCGCGCCGCAAGAAGACGGACGCAAGAACGCTCTTTGCACGGTAAAGGCGTGGTTGCATCGCTGGGTCAACGGCAGAATGGCAAAACGGGGCGACGATGACCGCTGCCCCATTTTTGACTTCCTTTAGCCGTTTCCGCCGCCTGCGTGCTGGCTGCTGTCTGGCTGACCGGTGCTCGCGGGACGCCCCTGCAGCACGTGAGCCTGAGCCATCGCGTCTTCGGCTTCCGGAATGCGGCCGCATCGCTGATAGATGACGGACAGCTGAGTAAACGAAAACGGATCGTCCGGCTGAATCTCGGTCACTCGGACGGCGTGCTTAATCGATTCGTCCAGACGGCCCAGCTTCTGCAGGTGAACGCCCAACGCCATGTTTGCGTGCAGGTGATCGGGATCCACTTCAAGCACCTTGAACAACGCTTCGACGGCTCCTTCAAGATCACCCGCATCCTTCAAAGCGTTTGCGGCGTCGTACATTTGGTCGGGATTCTGCTGGTCGTCTGACATTTCACTGCTTTCGAGAAACGAAGTCTGTTCAAGCTGTAGTCTAGGCTCCTTAACCGCAGACTCAACTTACGCCAGACGGAAGTTTGGGTGAATTCCACCTTCGTCGACATGGGATCGGTTTCCGCGGGGTCGATATGGGCCGTAGAATGCTGGAAAACGCCGGTACACCGTCATCTGTGAACAACCATGCAACAAACCGTTCGTAAAATTAAAACTCAGCGACCAGCCGCTCCCGGCCATGTGTGGTTGATCGTCTGCGCTGCGACGGCCGGATGGCTGGCTGTCGCGAATCCGGTTGCGTTGGCTCAGCCACTCATCGTGCCGCGAGGTGCTCAGGCCGTTCCTGGACAGGATGAAGACGCGAACGCTGAGGCCGACCAGAATCCGGAACAGCGGCAAATCGAACGCCTGATTTTGGATATTCGTGACGTGCGGGACGCCGAACCACTCCGCGCGGCCGACCTGTTTGATGCGGCCTGGATGCTGGCTGTCGGGCACGAAGATCCATTGCTGCACCTGCAGACTCAGTCGCAGGAACTGCTGGATCCTGGCGAACACAGAGTCGATGCCGGCAGCCGTGCTCAACTTCAGACGCTGTTCGAAAGTTCATCCCCCGCGTTTCGAAACGCGTACCGGACTCAGATCGCGTCGAAAGCTGACGCCGCATTGCAGGACGCGATTCTCAGCGGCAATGCAGACGTGCTTCGGAAGGTCGTTCTAAGGTATCAGTTCGCAGACGCGGGCCGACAGGCGCTGGAAAGTCTTGTGCAACTTCGTATCTCACGCGGCGAATTTCTGCCAGCGGCGCTGCAGTTTGGACGGCTGCTTAGGCTGCGCGACGACCAATCTGCGGAAAGCCGACTTCGCCTGGCGTTGCTGTGGTGGAATGCAGGGCTACCGGAAGAAGCAGAAGACTACGTCGGCGACGTCATCCGTTCTCATGCAGGACAGCAGCTTACCTTGGATGAACGCCAGATCGCTGTTCCCGCAGCCGACGTCGCTCCCGGTAAGTGGCTGGCGGACCTTGCCGATCAGGGATGGCCAATTGCCGTCGCGTCTGAACGAGGCCAATGGCGGCAACGGCTGGGAAATTATCGTCGCACACGTAAACAAAGTGCGAGTCCCGCCGTACTATCGTCGGCGTGGTCCGTGTCGTCGTTCGAATCGTCGTGGAACCCGGCTCTGAACCCGCTGTTGCAACCGGCCGCAAAGAATGTGGAACGCAACGCTGCGATCGAACTGGATCAGAACAACGCCATTGCTCCGGCCGCTCATCCGGTGGTGACGGACGACTTTTTGATTTTCCGTGGCGTCGCCAGTATCCGAGCCGTCAACCGAAAATCAGGGAAGCTTGTCTGGGAATCCGCGTACACAGACTCCCAACTCGAAGCCGCGCTGGAATCGATTGACCAGTCGCAACTCGGCGGCATCTCGAACGGCGAGGCAGTGCGGGCGATCTTAGCGCCGCCGTTGCTGAATCATCTGGTGCGAGCAAACTGCGCGGGACAGCTGACGTGCGACGGATCGACCGTTTACGCTGTTGAAGAAGTCACGTCGGAAACCATGCGTCTCGACTGGGAAAACCATCTTCCCGGTTCGCAGCCGACCACTAACTACCTGCGAGCGTACGACCTAAAGACAGGCATGGCGATTGGGCTGTTAGGCGGCAGCGTTGGGTTGTCGTCGAAGGATGAGGCCCCCAATCCACTGAAGGGGTTTTACGTTCTGGGTGCTCCGCTGGTGATGGGCGATCGCATCTACATGATGGCTGAAAACGATCAGGGCATCTTTCTGCTGCAACTGCAACCCGGCCAACTGGATCAGACAACTCGCCCCTTCAGCCTGCGGCCCGTGCATTCGCAGTTGCTGTCCGTGCCGCGACATTCGCTGCGAGACCATCCGGTGCGAATGCATTCCGGTGTGATCCCGTCATACGGTCGCGGCCTGCTGATCTGCAACACATGTGATGAAAAAATCGTGGCCGTGTCGGCCGAAGACCATTCGGTGCGATGGGTGCATCGTTACCCGACCAACGTTGCTGTCCCGGAATTGAATCCGCAGATTGCAGTGGTCGGCAATGCGCATAGTCGAGACATCTCTGACGACAATGATCTGTCATCGCGATGGCAGGACGCATTGCCGCGAATCGTGGCCGACAAAATTGTGGTCACGCCACGCGATTCCGACCGGCTGATCTGCCTTGACCTGCAAACCGGCCAGCAAATCTGGACTCGCCCACGCGGCAACATGCGACGCATCGTATATGTTGACGAATCTTCTGTTGTGCTAACCGGCACGGACACCGTCGAAAGTCTACGGCTTGAAGATGGCGAGGCAGTTTGGCGAGTCCAAATTGAAGCGGGACATGTGTCGGGGTCGGCAGCAACGGACGGTCGCGTCCTGCATGTGCCGACATCGGCGGGAACGATCGTTAGCCTCGAGCTGGCAACCGGCCGAACTCTAATCGTGCGGCCCGTCCCGGACGACCAGATCGGAAACCTTCTGTGCGTTGACGGCAGCTTGTACTCGCAGTCGCTAACCGGCGTTCGATGTTTTGTGGAAGCTGATCAGACTTCTCCCCTGCAACTGGCCAGTCGCCAATTGCTGAATGGTGACATTAAGCAGGCTCACCAAACGCTACAAGACGTTCTAACAACTGACGACGATGTCGCCGCAGACGTCCGACAGCAGGCGCGCGAAATCCTGGTCGATTCGCTGCTGGAATCGCTGCGGCTGGACTTCAAAAGTAACTCAGCCAGCGTAGCAACCGTTCAACAGTTGATTGCCGAAGACGTGCCTCGCGACGAAGCGATTGAAACGTTAACACTGTCGATGCTGGGCATGACGTTTCGCGATATGGCTGTCCTGCCGGAACAATGGGAGCAGGTGGACACGTCCTATCGGCAGCTCGAAAAGCTGCAGCAGCTGACATCGAAATTTCAACTACAGGACCCAACCGAACCGCCCGCCAACGTGGCTCAACACATCGTCAACATGCTCGATCAGGCATGGGCCACGCGCGACGGGTTTGTTCAGTCGGCGTCGCTGATGAGCCGCAGTTATCGCACGACGGCTGCGTCCATTCGATCGGCCGTTTCCGCACGCGACCCGGAGCCCGCAGCGAAAATTCAGGAACTGGTAAAGCCCGAACTGTTGTCCCGGATTCGCGCACAGACCGACGTCGAAGCTCGAGCCTGGTGGATCGACATGTGTCTGTTGGGTGGACTGATCGACCCCGCGTTTGCCTACGTCACCTCACCAGATGCGGCGTTGTCGACAGACTCCGAAGCGGCACTGGCCGACGCGGTCATCTACGCCGCGCTGCAGAACGATTCCACGAGAAAAACAAATACAGTTGCGGCTGAACTACTGAATCGCTGGTGGGACGCGGGGCGACAAGAGCTGGTCAGCGACCTGGTACAACGGACCGCAGAGATCACGGGCTCGCGGCCCATCGACGACATCCCTTCCACCACCTCCGTAGAAGGAAGTCTAAGATTTGCTGCTGGGCAACCTGAGCCAGAACAACTTGCGGAGTGGCAGGCCAAAACAGAAAGCACCGCGCGCGAATCCTCATGGCAGGGCACGCCCACCGTCACAGAATCGGCGGCTCGCAGTGCGGGCGGCCCGGTCGATTCCCGGATAGGAGCGCCGCAGACCGCCATTCCTTTGTTCGGCGATGTGGGTGCGTTCGGCCGTTGGGCGTTCGTACATAACCTCGGTTCCAGCGATGTCGTCGCGTACGATGCCAATGGTCACGAACGGTGGACGTTTGCTCCCGGCCATTTGGTTTCCAACCGAGCTCGCAGTTTTGGTTTTGACTTCAACAACGTCTCCGCGACCTACGTCACCGCCTGCGGCACGCTGCTTGCGGTGAAGCTTAACCATATGCTGTTCGTGCTCGACTGTGCCGAAGCGACGCCGGATTCGCCTCCGAAGCAGTTGTGGGAAATCAATATCGCGGCAGCCCTTTCATCGGCCTCACGAACACAGCGAGCCATTCCCGGTTGGCAACGAACAACTCAGTACGACATGCGGCCCAGTGGCCTGTTTCCGGTGGGACCGATTTCCAGGTTTGGCGTTCCCATTTACAGCGGGCGCCAGTTACTTTTGTTTAACACTTTTTCCGGCGAACCGGTGTGGCAGGTGACTGGCCTGCCAGACGACGGCACGATGACCGTCAACGACGACGAACTGCTGCTGGTTTCAGAATCATCCGGCAGCGTGGAAGTTCGAAGTCTGATTGACGGAACCATTTTGCGAAACACGCCGCTGCCGACATGGTGGACGGATGCGAGTGAAAATTCGAATGCATCGATTCGCGACTTCGAACTGGAACCGGGCGAAGAACAATTTTGGCGATTGGAAGTCCGCAACGGCGGCTGCCTGCTTCTGAAGCGAACGAAAGAAACGTCGGCGATTGAATTCGTAAACCTTAGCGACGGCAAAACCGAATGGTCGCTCAACCTGCCGCAGGATTCTGTGGTATCAAACATCGTCGACGGCAAACTGGCCGTGCTGTCCGACGGAGAGCAACTTCAGATTATTGATACGGTCAGCGGCGTTCAGTGTGCCGATCAGAAAGTGCCTGTCGCGAAAAACAGCCGCTACCTTTACCTTCGACCAGCGGAGGGCAACTGGTTGGTGCTGACGGACGTTTTCGATCAGGACCACGGCGAACAAAACCCTGTCAGCTCATCGACAATGGTGATCGTCAACGGCCACGTCTATGCGATCAGCCAGGATTCAGGCGAACTGGTTTGGTCGGCCGAAACTCAGCACGAATATCTGCGAATTCTTAACCCCAGTCAGTCGCCAACGCCGCCAGTCACACCCTTGTTGATCCTGATGAAGCAGCCCTTTCAACGAGCCGCAGACGGCAGCCCACGCGGCGCGACGATCCAGGCGAAGATTCTGGACACTCGCACAGGCAAAGTCCTGTACGAAGACGAAGATCTGGGCCGCAGTCTGTCTTATCACAGTATCAAGCTAAACAACGACCGCCGCACCATCGAAATCGGCTTCGACAAACGCAGCCTCTTCTTCGACTACTCCGGATCAAACAAGCAGAGCAGCCCGCCACCCGAATAGACGGGGCGGCCCGCCTGCCGGTTAGAGCGAACGCTCTGAATTGCAGGTAGTGCTCCCGCTGGTCGCGTGCGGCTTCGCTTGATGTCGCGTATGCGAGCAACCCCGATGGATAGTGCGGATTCGCCATCTGAACAACGCGGCGTCTTCGATCTGGAACAATTGAGGCAGCGTCCGTTCGCCCGTTCTTTCGCGAAACCAGACGCGTTTTCTTAAATTGCAGACAGAACAACGTCTCACAAGCATTTATTTGCGAATGGTGTTGGTCCTGCGTTCCCCCCTTCGGATGGCGGCCAAAAAGTCGCCGAATTCGGTTGTAACTCGGGGCGCCATCTACGAATATCGTGATCACACTGCCTGCGCGCAGCCCCACCTTTAATCAGCCCTTTCATCGCGGAGTCCACCATGACGCACCCCTCGAAGCCCGGTTCCAGCCGACGCCAGTTTTTGACCACATCCTCAGCCGCCGCCACGGCACTTGCGGTCGCTCCCGCATTGTCCGCCGGTGCGTATGCTGGCGGCAGCGACTTGCTGAAGGTCGGTCTGGTGGGCTGCGGCGGGCGAGGTACTGGTGCGGCGTCTCAGGCGTTGACGGCTGATTCGGGCGTCGAACTGGTGGCAATGGCAGACGCCTTCGAAGACCGCCTGATGAACTCGCGGAAAACACTCCAGCGAAAGTTCAACAAAGAAGGCGAAGCACCGCGAGTCAACGTCGCCGAAGACAACTGCTTTACCGGCTTTGACGCCTACAAAAGCGTCGTCGATATGTCTGACGTCGTGCTGTTGGCTTCAACACCCCACTTTCGCCCACGCCATTTGAAAGCCGCTGTCGAAGCCGGCAAACATGTCTTCTGTGAAAAGCCGGTCGCTGTCGACGCACCCGGCGTCAGGTCCGTGCTGGAATCGGTTGAGAAGGCTCGCGAAAACAAAACGTCACTTGTCAGCGGCCTGTGCTGGCGATACCACCCGGCCAAACAAGCCGTCTTCGAACAGATCAAAAAAGGCACCATCGGCGATATCGTGGCGATGCAGTGCAGCTACATGTCAACGGGAGTCTGGGACCCTCGCAGAACGCGCGAAGAATGCGACAGCGAAATGGAATACCAACTTCGCAACTGGTACTACTACACGTGGCTGTCGGGCGACTTCAACGTCGAACAACACATTCACAGCCTGGACAAAATGATGTGGGCAATGGGCGATAAGCCGCCTTCAACAATCAGCGCCAGCGGCGGTCGACAGGTGCGGACCGATCCCAAGTACGGCAACATTTACGACCACTTCAACGTGATCTACGAATGGGAAAACGAAGCCGAAGTCGTCACAAAAAGCGGCAAGACCAAAACGGAAAGCAGCGTCGGCGTGAAGGCGTTCGCCCGGTGTCGACACTGGAAGGGCTGCGAAACCGACGTAAGCGATTACATCACAGGGACCAAGGGCCGAGCCGACGTGATGAAGCATCGCATCTTCGACCTGGAAGGCAATGAGATCTGGAAGTACGACGGGCCGAACGGCGACATGTACCAGATTGAACACGACGAACTGTTTGCCAGCATCCGAGGGGCTCACCCCATCAATAATGGTGACTACATGTGTAAGAGCACCATGATGGCGATTTCCGGCCGCATGGCAGCCTACACGGGGAAGAAGCTCACCTGGCAGGAATGCATGGATTCGCAGGAAGACCTCACACCTAAAGCCTACGAATGGGGTGACGTTCCTGTTCCGGAAGTCGCGATTCCTGGCCAGACGAAGTTTGTGTAAAGCCGGGTCGATAGCTATCTGCGGCGATTCAGGCAGACGCCAGTGACAACAGATCAGGCGCAAGTGCGGAACGAACTTTTAATTGTCGTTCCGTCTGCGCCCTCCTGGCCAAATTACAAAGCCCGCGTGGTCCCGAAACTTATTGAAACCTGTTTCGGTGTAATCATACCGACGGCACCTGTTCCGTCTCGGTCACGGATGCCGCTGATTCTTCGCGACATTCAACCGCGGCTTCTCGGCCGGATAGTCTGTCCACTTTAACCCACTTTCCAAATATTCCCTTAAACGCTTTGTTTTGTTGAGGTTTATCGCGCCGGTCAGTTTTCGGCACGCCGCATGCGACTGTCTTTCTCCAGTTCACAACATCCTTTCTGGAGAGAGAAATGACCAAGCTTCCCAATATCCTGTCTATCGCTTCTGTACTTCTGGTTGGTACCGCAGCAAACGCTCAACAGTGTGAAAACGGCGTTTGCCGCATGCCGCCACCGAACTCCGTTGGCCAAACGACAAATCACAACGCCCCCGCATCACGCAAGCCGCTCCCCAATCCGTTTGGCGCCGTCTGGCCGAGTACCGCTCCTCGAACAACTCAGCAGCCACAAATTCCCACAGCGGCATGCGTGGGCGGCAACTGTTCGACCAACGGACAGTCTGCGAATTGCAGTTGCGGAATCGCGAATTGCACCTGCAACACGAATAGCCGGCCGAGCTACCAGTCTTACAACGTGCGAACGAATGCTGGCTCGAACAATCGGTTCGCACCTCGCCAGCAGAATCTACGGCAGCCCAACCTTCAGGCCCCACCACTGCGTTCCAATTCCTACGCCCCCGTCAGTTATCGGCCAACTCTAAAGTGGGAAACCGACATGCAGTCAGCCACCCGAATCTCACAGCAAACGGGCCGACCGATGCTGGTGAAAGTGACGGCTGACTGGTGCGGATACTGCAAACGCATGAAGGCCGAAACCTTTACCAACGCGGGCATCATTGGCGAAATCAACGCTACGTTTGTCGCCGTCGAACTGAACGCAGACACCAATCGTGAGCTGATAAAGCGGATGGGAGTTCAGTCGCTGCCCACAATTTTGGTGATCTCACCCGACCAGCAGATTCTCGATCGAGAAGAAGGCTTCCGCTCCGCCGCCCAGTTATCTCGGCTTCTGCGAAGCTACCGTTTTCGAGCTCAGCTGGACACCGATCGACGAGTGGCCGTTCGATGAATGTTTTCCCAGAAAAACCGCTGGGACCGTCTTGTTGACACCTTCGCCAATTCCCGATAAAACACCGCACGCGACGCCCACCGGCGTCCGGTATTCCGAGACCGTATCGTCTCGGAGCAACCACCTTGGCGGTGTAGCTCAGTCGGTTAGAGCAGCGGAATCATAATCCGCGTGTCGGGGGTTCGAATCCCTCCACCGCTACTCACGCAAGCCCCTTTACTCAAGGGGTTTGCGTTCGATTTGACGGCCTATAGAAGCCGTGGACAAGATCCAAAGACGAATGCTTGCGGGTGTCACTGACACCCGCTTTTTCTTTGGCCCAATTCGAAAAGCCCACGAGCAACAACTCACGCCCTGCTGACGCTGCCAGAAAGCCCGCAGGCGGCCGATTGGTCATGTGCGGTGCCAGAAGACGGCATTTTAGAAAATGGGGGTAGAGGGACTTGAACCCCCAACCAACGAATTATGAGTTCGCTGCTCTAACCGATTGAGCTATACCCCCAGCGTTCTTCTGGCTATTGAGTGTCGCGGCATCGCGGTTGGCCGGTCGTGCTGGTGCGACCGGGAGGGGCACCAGCGTTGCGTTGGCTGAGCCGTGCAATGCGGGCTGCGTCACTTGGGCGACAGATTATCGGCCGAGGAGGTTCGTCACAAGTGACGCCAATCGCACTGGTGGCGTGAAAATAAAATCTTCCCGTCTTCCTGATTCTGAACACCTCGGTTAGCTGTTCAAACGCCGCCGGCTGACGGCCAAACGTTGCAAGGCAAATCCGGCCGTCAGAACGATGGGCGTGGCCGAGGAATGATGCGAGGTGCAGACACGGTGGACACCTGCGTTGCCGGACGAGCTTCTCGTGTGCCCCACAATTTGGCTTCCTTCAGTTCTTCCAGCCGCTTGCGTGCCGTGGCATTGTGAGGTGCCAGCTTCACGGAGCGTTCGAGATATGATTCCGATTCTCGCAACGCATTGTCGTAGACAACGGTACCGACCGTGTAACTGGCCGAAGCTTCACCCACCAGGCGACTCAACAATTCGTAGGCTTCCTTCGTGTGGCCAGCGTACGCCAGAGATTCAGCAAATCGGTACTGCAGGTCGTGATCGTGCGGGCTGGCATTGGCGGCGACTCGAAGAATCGCAACGGCTCGGTCCCACTGCCCCTTATCAGAAAATACTTCAGCGAGCTGTTCGGCGAAGTCGGGGTCCTGTTGAGCCAACTGTTGCAAACGACGCAGCTTCAAGTCCGCATCAGTCTTGCGAGCGGCAGCGTGGTTTGCCGGTGAAGCCGCGACGCGAAATTCCGCTGGCAGGTGGATGTAGCTGACGTCGTCTCCGGTTTGTGAAACCACCAGACAATGCGGCAGGTCTTCTTCCAGTCGCGACAGCCCTTTCGTTGTGACCTGAGAATCAATCAGGTTCAGCCCGCGAAGTTTTGTCAGCGGCTTCAACTGAATGACGCCGGCATCCGTCACTTTTGTGTGATGCAACAGCAGGTAGTTCAGCTCTGTCAATCCGCGTAGTGACGTCAATGCGGCATCAGAAATCTGAGTCCGGCCGAGGTCCAATATTTTCAGTTTGTCCAGGGCCGCGATGTGTTGAACGCCGTCGTCCGTGATCGCGGTGCCTTTCAGTTTCAGTGACTGCAGCGACGTGAGTTCGGCGATTTGCTTCAGCACAAAATCGTTGATGTCTGTGCCGGTCAGGTCCAATTCAGAAACCCCGGAAAACAAAGGCAGTAGTTCCGCGTGTGAATGGTTGAATGGCGTGAACGCCAGGTCCAGGGTCCGAACGTTGCCATCAAAATCGCGATCAATTTTTGCACCGAGTGACGTGAGGATCTCAGTCGCTTCTTCCAGCGTGGGAGGCATCACCGGGTTCAGGCGTGACGTATCGCCTTTAGTTTCCGCCATGGCGACCTTGTCCGACCGCGTTTCAACCGGGCGACTCGCAGAAGGTTGCGAATCTGCTGGCGGGGCAGGGACGGTGGAAAGGTCGAATTCGCTGCTGGCGACGGGCTCCGGAAACTGGTCCGCGTCGGTAGATTGCGGTGTCAGCGATGTCGAGCCATCAGCGACTGATGGCGAACCGTGTCCGACGTTTTGCGAGCGGCTGCGTGAGGCAGACCAGCTGTTGTGCTGCCCGGTCACGGTCCCGTGGGAACCGGTTTGGCATCCCGCAGAGTAACAGCAGACGACACTCAAAAGAGTGGCCGTGGCTAGTCGCTGAGTGTAAGTGCGTGCTGCTTCTGAAATGAATGGCGCGTTCATCGAGCCGACTCCGTTCGATGCTGATCAATGTTGCATGTTCATCTGCTGACATCATTCAGCAGGTAGAAAAGATTTGGCCCAACGGTTTGAGAATCGGACGTCTTTCGGCGAAAACCGCAACACGTTCGCGGCATTCTGTCGGGAACTGCCTTTCGAGCGTCGGTCGTCCGTCGAATACCGAATGGTGCAATCCGTTTTGATAGGCGGATGATGCCGATTGACGGGTTCAGAGTGGACTCTTAGGGGCGACCAATGGACTATTCCGCATGTGCAGCCGGCGCATCGGTTACAAGCCGAAGAATCCGCGGTTGTGCTGCGGTCACTACATCAGGTTTCTGCTACCTAAGAGGGTAATTGAAACGGCAAAAACGTTTGTCGACAAAAGTGAACGCCATCTGACGAGGCCTTTCGACTTATGTTTCCAAAGTCAGTCAGGCGGCTCCACTCCAGGGTAGTCTGCGGTCTGCACATGAGGCCATGTGCCCAGCTTCCTTGCTCATGCCGTTACCTGCATTGGTGATCGGCTGACACGAGACAATGTCCATGCCTACAAAATCACTTCTTCAATGCTCTGCCTCTGGCGCCTCGCATGCCTGTCGACCGACCGGTGTCGCGTTCGCTTTGTGTGCTGTTCTGTTTTGCACGCCGCTAGCTGCGCGCGCAGCCGACGATGATTCGACCGGTCCGGCAACGGCACTTCTGACTGGCATCGAAATTGAAACGGTTACGATTGATGAAGACGTCCCACTGGGCGCAGTCGTACTCCACGAATGGCGCAGCGCGCAAGGCTACACTGATTTTCAGATAGAATCGGGCAACGAAGACGCAATTTTCTGCATTGATCCTCATACCGGACGTCTGCTGGTTGCCAGTGACGGCGAGCTGGATTTTGAACAGCGGGCCGAATACATCGTAGTCGTGTCTGCTCGCGAACAGAGCAGCAAAGCCATTGCGTTTGAAGACGATTTCGAAGCATCTTTGCTGGATGCCGGTCTGGCCCCGCGACAGCTTGAACGACTACGCAACCGTCGTCGCGAACTTCACGTAGTGGTGATGCTGCGCGACGTTAATGAGCCGCCAATTGTACAAAACGCACGCTTCGAAATTCCGGAGTCCGCGACGAATGGCGATGTGATAGGGCAGGTGTTGGCGGCCGACCCAGACAGCGACGATTCATTGCATTATTCAGTGAAGCTTGGTGGCTTTGCTGAGCCCGCTGTAACGATTGATGAGACAACAGGGCGCATTGTGGTCGCGGATGCGACGCAGTTCGACTTCGAACAGGTCCAGAACCATTCACTGACTGTTCAGGTCCGCGATTCTTCTGGACATGTCGTCTCGGCAGCCGTCGAAGTGGCCGTGAAAGATGTCAATGAGCCGCCAGTCTTAGCTCCGATGGACCTGCATGCAACGGTCACCTCAGCCGGCACTTCTCCCGTGGGAGCGATTGTCGTTCATGATGACGACGGTCAAAACACACTCGCCTTCGACCTGCTGGACGATCCAACCAACGGCGGATTTTCTATCGACAGCCGAACGGGCGTCATGTCGGTGGCTGATGCGTCGCTGCTGCAGGCGTTTGATGGATCAAACTGTTCGCTCACCGTAAATGTTTGGGACGACGCCTGCAACTGCCTGACTGTGACGTTTGACGTACAGATTGATCTGCCCACGCCAATACCGTTGCCGGCACAACTTGCAGACGGAGACACAGACCCAAGTCACGCAGCCGAACAACATGCCGAAACCACTCCACAAATCAGCCTGCTAAGCACAGCCCAGGATGTGTTGTCTTCGCTGTCGATTGTCACCGGATTGGTTTGGGTCTTTGCCGTCCTGGTCGTGCGAGGACAGCGTCATCAGCCTAAGCTGACGAATGATTGTTACCCATCGACCTCCATCGACAAGGCGAACGATTCAGCGTCTGCAGACGTTCAGGAAGCCGACGAGCTGTCAGAATCGACGACTGTTGCAGGCGTTCTGCAAGCTTGCGATCCGAACGAGGTTGTTGTCTGCGAAAGTGAGTTCGCACTAGAAGATTCAACGCTATCCGGCCCTGACCGAGACGATGCTTCCTCGAACACCGGCGAGCCCGATGCGGGAGCATTCGTCGCGAGCGCACCCGGCAAGAACACGGTAGCGGACAGGGGGACGCGGAATGAGAAGAGTATTGCGTCACCAGTTTCAAAAACAGAACAAACATCAGGCAGCGCCTACCGCGACAACGCACCAACGATTGCTCCGGATCCCACGTCGGACTGGTTGGCGACGATGCCTTCAACAGAATCCAGCGATTTCCCCGCGTCGATGTCGCAGACAGTGGTGGCAGACCGAAAGGTGGCGGCGGACAACGACGCAACAGCGGAACTCAACGACTCCACTTTATTAGAGCTGTTGGAAGCATCGCGAATCTATGCAGAGAATGAGCCAGCCGCCGAACCGTCATCAACTTATGTGGAAGACTCGTTCGACGCAGCCAGCAACACAGTGGAGGCCGCCGATATGGATCGCCCCACTGATGCAACGCCTGCGGCGGACAGTGAGTTTCCCTACGCTGAACTGTCCGACACTTTGAAGCAGCTTGTGCGCCCCGAAGCCATGCAAAAGGTGCCCACAGAATTCGATGTCGGTAGTGAAGATCCTTCGCCGGATTACCAGTCGTCTGCAGCTACGGAGACCACCTTCGAAGATGTGAGCGAGCACTCAACGGCTTTCGAAGCTGTTCCCCACGAGACACCGGCTTCCGAGTATGAGGTGGAGTCGGGAGATTCAATCGAAGATTGTGACCGAGCCGTTCGCGAACATCTGGCCGCGTTGTTCCGACGCGTGAATGGCGACGACGATGCGGACTCAGCCGCTGGTTCAAGCGTATCTGAAGGTGCCTCTTCACCAGCCGCTGCGGCAGCTGCGTCGCCTGACAACCGTGCTCACGCCACGAGCGGAGACGAACCGGCGCCGCTGATTGATGGCATCAACGAAGAGTCGCGCAGAGTGCCTCGTGAGCTACTGCGTAACAACACGGCACTGTTTCGGGAACTTTCGAAACGTTCAGCCGACGCCGCCATTTCGACCGCCAGCCACCGTCGATCGCAGCTTGCTACAAAACCTCGCCTTGTTTTTATGGGGCTGCTGGTGCTGGGTAGCGTTGGCTGGATCGCGGCCAGCGTGCTGGGCAACGCTCAGTTTGGCAACATTGGCAAGCTGCTGGTATTGAGCGCAATGGCATCCATGGCGGAATTTTCTTACTGCGTGTACCGGCTGACTCCGAGCAGCGATATGCCAGCCGAATCTGAGGCTGACGCGGCCGCGGAAGTCGTCGAAGAATAGATGCCGTAGTTGATGCCGGACGACGGTCGCCGAATCATCGGGGAATTCCGACGATAGCAAGCTGGCAGCGAACGGTTCAACTCGTCACTTGGCCACGTCATCGATGGAGCACGTGATTCGGCCGGTGGCCCATGCGGAATCCAGCGTCTTGCCGTCGTACATGGCCTTCCCCATGAACACAGCCGCCAGGATGCAGGGCACAACAAGTATCGAAAGAGCCGGGACAGTGGCAAGTTTCTTCCAAAACGTGCCCGCCTGGCTGGCCCGAAACGTAACGCTCAACAGCGTCGAACACAGCCACAAAACACCCAGCGTCATGCAGAGCACGATGGCTCGATTTTGTTTTAATGCGGCGTGAACGTCGCCCAAAACCTGTTGTTCTACGGCTTCCGGAAATTCGACAAGAGCATACGTCTTACGCATGATCTTGTCGCCATCGACAGTCTTCAACTCTTGAATTTTCGTTGCCGTATTAACGATAAAGTCGGCGATCGCAGCATCGGAAACATCGATCGACACCAGCCGATCCCACTGACTCGCGCCGTGCCAGCGTCCCTGCGCGAGTTCGTCAACCCGTTGTTTCAGAGCGTCAACGATGGCAGGCCGAAGTGATTCAATTGCGGGAACGGACGCTTCCTGGAACGACGATTCGACAACCAGCCTTCCGATGCCAGGATTTGTTATCCATGGTGCTGTCGCGTCCTGTGAGGCATCGCTCGCGATTGCTGTGGCCGTGGCTGCGTCTGCCGAACCGTCACCTGGTGCTTTAGCCAGTTGAGCCATCGGTTGCTCTGACTGTTCACTGGCGTTGTTTTTCAAAAATGTGAGCGTGGCCGAAACGGCGGCGTGAATATTCTGTGGCGTCAGTGCTTCGCGAACAACAGAAGACGCGAGAGCCTGGCGCAGCACGGGCCGTGTGCCTGGCGAGGAAAGCGGGATCATCGCGTACGCCTGGCGCAGTTCCTGAGGCACGCTCTCGTTAAGCTTCGCGACCGCTGCAGCGCCTTCGGTCGAAAGCAGCCCCGCAATCACGTCGTCAGATAGCGGCAACCACATCACGTTTCCGTCGGTGGGAAGAGGCGGCCGAACCGCTAATTCTCCGGGATGATCATTCGGCTGAGGCGCGCGCGGCGGTTTTGGAATCGCAACCGTGCGAGCTGACTGGACGGTAGAAACAGTACTTTCAGAAGTCTGTATCGAAGTGTGAAATCTGACTTCAGAAGGTGTGTTCGCAGAGACCATCCGTGCCTTCGTAATATTTCCGTGTCGCCGAAAAGCCAGCAACGCGACGAAACACAAAGCAACACAGACGACTGCTGTGACTCCAATCGCATGCAGCAGTCTGCCACGCTGCACACTGGCTCGACGGCCAAAGAACAGTGAGGCGACCCAAACAACGCTGGCAATGCCCACAAGCAGCAGCAGCGGAATCAGGATGAACGCGAAAAGGATAGTCATATTTGTTCTCCAGCGCGATCGCCGGGTGATTAGGCGTTCTTCAGTGACGCGGCTTCACGACCCGCCAGTTGAGGTACGGATTCCTGTGCTCTGGCTGGCTTGGCCGGTGCCGGAGTAATCGTCGGTTCCAGCACTCGATTTTCAGCCGGCGTCCAACCGGAGGACAATTGCACAACCGCCGAAATCGCCAGAGCCCATGTGGCTCCCAAAGCGTCCGGGAAGGAGAATTCCTGCAGCATTCCAGTGATCACAACGCCTACCAGAAGCGTCATCAACGCACTGGAAACTCGAAAGCGTGACTTGCGAAAACTGTCCACCTGCCACCACCACCGACGAACGCCGAAAAGTGCCGCAAAGAACAGCATAAAGCACGCCATGGTCGGAGTCCCACTGCCATCTGATATAGTCAGCCGCCCCACATAAACGGGGTGGCCAGCTGTTGCTCCGTGAAACAGAGCGTCCTGGTCGATCAGAAGATATTGCGGAAGAACTGCCGCAATGAAACCGACTGCCAGACCTGCGCTGGCCAAAGTGAATCGACGCATCACACTGTCGCCCGCGCGACCTTCCCAAATCTTTGAAGGTAGAATCAAACTCCAGGCCGCAACCATTGTGATGGCGGCGAAATAAACCGCCTGCGAAATGTCTTTCAGCAGATTCGTCGTCAGGAAAACGGCCAGCGTCACCAACGCGGCTGCCGCCAATGAAACCGAGATGGACGTTGTGATGTCTGTCGCTCGGTGCCGCTTTGTGATCTTTCGCAGGGTCGCTGGTGTGTAGATTCGCGGCACCGGCGGACTGGAAACGACTGGCCTTCCGCGCTGTGGGTTCGCGTTCTCTTGCTGACGCGGTGCTGAAGCAGCCATCGCGGGCGCAGGTCGGCGTGGGGGCGGTTCGGGGCGATGCCGACCCACACCGCGCCCGGTTCGGCAGGCGCGTCTCGGTGACGCCGCGCTGACGAACACTTGAACGATTTGATAGCCCAGGTAAGCCACGCCGCCGATCATGCCGCCAACGGCGACAGGTCGCAACATGCCGGATTCGATAATCAGCAGCGCGGTTGCTCCGCCCAGAACCCACTGCAGCGGCGACGGTATCGCGTTCCAGAAGGCGGCGATAGCGGCCACACCCATCGCGGGTTCAGTCGAGGACGACGTGTCGATGTCGATAACCGTATCCGCGTCGCGATCAGCTCGCGCATGAACCGCTTCGGGCTGCGGCGGTGGCGACGCCGTTCCGACAAAGGATTGAGTCTTTTGAACGGGGGCACTCACGTCAGCACCTGCCACAGCGGTGCGGAACGCGTGCTCAAGAGCTTCCACGCTGTTGATTCGCTTGTCCGGGTCTTTTTCCAAAGCGTCCGCGATGACTTCCTGAACGCCCACTGGCAGCACCGACAGGTCTGGTTCCGCGGTCAAATGTTTCATTAAAATTTCGGCGGTCGTCTGCCCGTCGAACGGTACGGTGCCGGTCAGCATCTCGTACAGCATGATACCCAGAGCGTACACGTCGACTTCGCGACCGTAGCGACCTCGAGCGACTTCCGGAGCCATATAGTAGACGGTGCCGACGCTCTGAGTTTGAGCACTGCGGCGACTTTCGGAAATGTATTTCGACAGACCGACATCGCCGATCTTGACGATTCCCTGATCCTGAAACACATTCGCTGGTTTCAGGTCACGGTGCACGATGCCTCGGTCATGCAGAAAGCTAAGGCCCGCGGTCATGCCGCTTAGCCACTTTAGTACCTCCTGCACCGGCATACCGTTGGGATGGTCCTGCAGAGTTTCATACAGGCCACGACCGCTGACGTATTCCATGACGACCCAGTGGTCTTTGTCGGAATCTTCGCGGATGTCGAAAATGGTGACGAGGTTCTGGTGCTTCAGGTTCAGGCACTGCGACACACCTCGAATTTCCACCTCAAGGTTATTATTCAGCAGCTTCAAAGCCACTTCTTTACCTGCGTCGCTCAGCGCATAGTACACCTCACCAAACCCACCGCGGTGGATGGCACGCTTGATGGTATAGCCATCAAGGGGACGTGCTTCTGGTGCAAAGGTGAATTTCATAGTTCTGACCCGACTGAGTTTGTTACGCCATTTCTTCAACGCGGAATCGCAATTCTTCGCCCGTTACTACAGAACCATGTTTCAACGCCGCCGAATCGCTGACCGTCGTGCCGTCCACCGCCAGCACCGCCTTTGACCGGCAGCGGAGTTCGCCGTTCTGAAAGAACAGCACGACCATGTCCGGCCACTGGCTGCAATAGACGTGGTGGTCTCGCCGAGGCCCCAGCAGGCAGTGATCTGCCAGCAATATGATACCGTCGACACTGTGCGAAGGTCGATGGTCGCTTTCAAAATCGATCACCGCCGAAGAACTCAGCACACTGGGAATACGGAACCCCAGGCGAACTCGTTCGGCCAGACAAATTTGATCGCCGCTGCGAAGGTTTGTGCTGTCCGACACGGTTCGACCAGACACACTGGTGGGCTGATGAGCCTCCAGTTTCCAGTCTTCGCCGGCATGCCGCAACGTCGCATGGTGTCGCGAAACGTTGGCCAGCAGAGCAATGTCGGCGGATTGTTTTTCGAACGACGGAGCGCCAACGATAAACGACTGGCCGGCACATAATTGCCACGCGCCGACGCCGTCGATCCAAAGCATGTATTTGCTGCACTGGCTGGCCGCCACAGTAATGTTCTTTGCCGTATTCTTTGGGGATGGTACTTGTTTCGGCGGCACGGTCGTTTCGCGGAACCAACGGTGCCGCTTGTGCTGACTATCTTGTTGTGTCGCGCCAAAGTTCATTGTATCAGCTGTTCGATTGATTGGCAGGTCCCGGTTGAACATCGAAGAAGACACATTTCAAACGTGCGTTCGCCTGTTTAGGATCACATTTTCCTGCCGAATTACACAGAAAAGGCTCCGGACTCCCCGGTGGGAAGCCCGGAGCTCGTGTGCGTCCCGGTTCCGCTGCGAAGGCGCCTACAGTGAGTCTGACTGAGCGGCTTCTGCAACGTTTTCGTCAGCCGTGAGGCCGAAGTGCTGGTCGACTTCGCTGACGACGTCGGCATGCAGATCGACAGAGTCTTCTTCCACAGGAATGCGGCCCAGAACATTACCTTCGGTTTCCAGAATCGATTCCCGCACATCCAGAGCGTGATTCAAGTCTTTGATCATGCCTTCGACGCGAGACAGCTTGGTGTCGTCGACTTCGATGGCGTTAACCGCTTCTGAAGCCTGAATCGTTTTGAGTCGAGCTTCAAGCTGTGAAACATGTACTGCTAGTTCCTGTTTGCGGCCCAGCATGCTGTCCAGCTTTTTCTGGTTGGCTCGCAGCGTTTGCTTTTGAGCTGCCAGAATCTGGCGATCGCGAGCCAGGGCTTCTTCACCGTTTCGGAACGATTCAAACCGGTTGGCCAGATCGGCTTCCACTTCTCCGCGGCTGTAAGAAACATGCCGGTAGGTGAAGCTGTCCTTGCTGCTGCTCAGGTCCGCTCGCAGAGCCAAAATGGCATCTCGCTGGCTGGCCAGCTTGGTGTCCTTTTTAGCAATCTCGCGTTGCAGGTCCTTCACGTCTACGCTTTGTTCGGCGACGACCGTCATGTGCTGCCGAATTTCCGGCATCAGCTTGTCGATTTCATTGCGAATTCGATCCAGCTCGAATTCGGGCGTGATTTCCGACTTCACGGCTTCACGCACATTTCCACAGGCGGTTGTGACGTAGCTAAGAGCGTCTGTGCCCAAAACCATGCCCGCCAGCAGCATTGCTGCCAATGATCCGCCAATCGCTTTCTTTAACATCACTATTCTCCTCACGTTCAACTTGTCTTTTGTTGGGATACACACGGGAAGCAACATTTGGTTGCTCATGCCCGGTAATTCGCGGGAGCGACGGCATGATTGGCCGGATTCCAAAAGTTTTTGCTGAAATGCGAAGATGTTCCTAAGTGCTGCCGGCGCAACGCTTTTTGCACACGGCCAACTTTGGAGTTCGCCACCTCACCAGATTTCTTAGCAAGATTTTTTGAGCCACCTCGAATCTGCCGACGTTTCACAGGCAGGAAGGAGGAAAAAATGGACAGCAACGAACCCAAAACGATCCTGACAGACATCAACGGAGCGACGCCGGAAGAAACCAGCCCCGAATTGGCCAGCCCGGAAGCGGCTCGGACGGAAGATGTGGGGACAGAAGGCGTCTTAACTGAAGGCAACGAAACGAACTCATTCGATTCTGCGATCGCGCCGGTCGTACCTCAACCGCAGCGCGGGCGGCCCATGCAGAAAGCTCGATTCGCGTGGGGCATGCTGCTTAGCACTGCCGGCATCGGCCTGATGCTGGTTGTCGCTGCCGGTGCACTCCGCGGCGCGGGCGTCAATGGCCACCTGACGTTGCCGGTCGTCGGCCTGTGCATGCTCATTGGCCTCATGCTGCTGGGCGGAGGCTTCGGCGTCATGGCCACGGCTTCCCCCACCTTCGACGACGACGAATTCGACCGCCTGATGCAGGCAGGGGACGCCTCACTGCCCGACTCAACATTAGCGGCCAACACAACGACGCCCGACGATCTTCGTGCAGAACTGCGGCGGGATCGGGATGAGGAGACAGACTTCCGCAATCGGGACAATGGACGTCAGGTGCCCGATCAATCCGTGGCGTAGCCGAATGACGACGCAGCACTTCACAGTTCCGCCTTCGTTTCTGTTTCGATAGGGCAGGGGCACCTGGCGAAGGCCCGCAAGTCTTGCCGACATCGGCAATAAGCTTGCTTCGCTGCAAATCAAAAACAGCCTACCGCTATTGCGGTCGGCTGCTGAGGAGTTGCTCGAGCGGCACGCGAAGTGCCGGTCAACAACTTTCGGAATATCAGTAATCGTGCGAGCCAGAAACGTGCGACCAGTTGTCGCGTTTATCGCGAACAACCAGAGGACTAACGTCCTCGGCTCGCCGACGCAGATCGACACACAATGATCAACGTCCACCTCCAACGTCCACCTCCAGCGACCATCGGGAGCAACGCCGGCGATTCAGCCTTCGTCCTGCTCCCCCGCCCGCCACGCCAATCGGCCGTCGGGCCGTCCCGCCCTAAGCGTGTTTATAGACGGTCTCGAAGTCGATGTTGTACTTCTTCATTTTCTTGTACAGCGTTGTGCGGTTGATGCCCAATGCTCGAGCCGTGTTCTGGCGGTTCCAGCCGTTGGATTCCAGAGCCTGGATGATCAACTGTCGTTCCGGACTGGACAGTGCCTTCTTCAGTGAAGCTCCGCCAAGCTGAGCTTCCACGGACGCTCGGTGTTCGTCTTCCTTGAACAGTTTTTCCGGAAGGTCGGCTGCAGCGATGCGTTCACCCTTGCACAGCACAACGGCTCGTTCGATCACGTTGACCAGTTCACGTACGTTGCCCGGCCACGCGTACTGTTGCATGGCGTGCATTGCCATGTCGTCGACGCCGAGAATTTCGCGACCGGTTTGATGGTTAAACTGCTTCAGGTAGTGATCGACCAGCAGAGGAATGTCACCGATTCGTTCTCGCAGTGATGGCTGAGTCAGCGTGATGACGTTGATGCGATAGAACAGGTCTTCGCGGAAATCACCACGCCGAACGGCCTCTTCCAGATCAACGTTGGTCGCCAGAACCAGACGAACATCGACCTTGTGAGTTTCGTTGCCGCCGACAGGTTCGAACTCGCGATCCTGGAGGACTCGTAAGAGTTTTACCTGCAACTGAGGCGACGCGGTCGCGACTTCGTCGAGGAACAGAGTGCCGCCGTCTGCCTGCAGAAACTTGCCGACTTTGTCATGAGTCGCACCAGTGAAGGCTCCGGACACGTGACCGAACAGTTCGCTTTCCAGCAGCGTTTCCGGAAGAGCACCGCAGGCGACTTCTACGAATGGTTTGTCGGCTCGATTGCTGAGGTGGTGGATGGCTCGCGCGGTGACGGTTTTGCCGGTGCCGCTTTCGCCGAGAATCAGAACAGTGGTTCGCGTATCGGCCACGCTTTCCATCAGCTCAAACATTCGCAGCATCTTGTAGTCTTTGCCGACGATGTTTGAGATCCCGTGCTTGTCGCTGAGCTGAGCTTTCAGCTGAGCGTTCTCCTGCATCAACTGTCGTTGACTGATGGCTCGTTCGATCGACAGATTCAGTTCTTCGTCGATCACGGGCTTGGTCAGGTAGTCGAAAGCGCCCATGCGAATCGCTTCGACAGCGCTTTCGATGGTGCCGAAACCGGTCAGAAGGATGACTGATGTTTCGGGCGCGTTTTCGCGAGACCACTGCAACAGTTCAAAGCCGTCTTTGTCAGGCAGGTTGACGTCACAGACGACGACTTCGAACGGAAATTCTTCCATGCGTTCGATGGCGTCGGTGCAGGTGGAAGCAGTTTCGGTCCGATGTCCCAGACTTCGCAGATAGTCGGCCATCGCGTTTTGGATGTGTCGGTCGTCATCAACAACCAGCAATGAACCAGATGTGGCAGTCGCCATAATTGTCCCCTAGTGTTCCCATTAAATCCGCCACCAGAATGGTTGACGGACGGTCCGCTTGGAAAAGTGGTCGCTGGGAGCGCACAATCAAAGACAAGTGATGAGTTTCGGCAGCGCTGCGTTGTTTGTCCGAACACCGTTGCGAGCGTGACTCGTTAAGGCAATTGCCCTGAACCCACATCATGCCTTGCTGCGGGGGGCAGCGAAGCCGTTGTGGGTTCTCAACCGTTCCGCAACATCGCGGACGATGCTGTGGGAAGGCTGTATGTCTTTGATCAGTGAGAAGGGATACGGAAACTTAGGATGCAAAAGTCCACCAGGCGGAATTTGAAAGCAACGTTTGCTGCGAGAATCGATGCTAAGCGAGCCAAAGTTACCTAACCGGTACAATCGTTACGATTTCTCTGCTGCAGCTGGCGGCAACGCGAAATGAGAGCTCTGAGGCCGCCTGACAGCATCGATATTGGTTTGACCCGCCGTAGACCTGCCCGTAGACTGGCTTTAAAGTCATTAAGTCCTCCTCCGCTGAACGGAACTACGGAAATGAAAACCATTCAGGCAGCCATAAACCTGGGCGTTCTTGCACTTTTCGCCGTGATTCTACTTCCCGACGCCTTCGGCCAGGCGGGGCGCAGTGCGGGCCAGGATCGTGTTCTGACGACGGGAGACGGCTGGCCGATTCACATCACCTATTACGAATCTTCGAAGGGCAAAGAAGCGCCCGTCGTGATTCTTCTGCCCGGAGCAGACGGTGAAAAAAGCATGACTCGCAAAGCCTGGGACAGCGTCGCTAAGGTGCTGCAGAAGCGAGACTTTGCGGTCGTGACTGCTGATCTCAGAAAACACGGCGACAGCATGCCTCCCACAGATGGCAAGCCGAATCCGCGTTTGGCGAGAGTTTCGCCGCAGGACTACGCATTGATGGTGACACAGGATCTCGAAGCGATCAAGGCCTTCCTTGTTGAAGAACATCAAAAGGAAAAGCTGAATATCAGAAAGCTGGGCATCGGAGCATCTGGTTCCAGTGCCATTGTCGCAGCCGCGTTCGCCGCAAACGACTGGCTGAAGAAGCCGTGGAATGACGCTCCTGTTGCCGCCGCCAAGACACCTCGAGGACAGGACGTTCGCGCGATCCTGATGTTGAGTCCAGCAGTGTCGGCAGGAAGAATTAGTTCGATGGCCCCCATGAAAGTGGTGGCTGACGAAACTAAAGGAGTCGCCATTCACGTCTACTACAACTCCGCCGACAAAGCAGAAAAGTCGGCCGCTGAAAAGCTGTTTCGCCTTGTTGAAATCCGAGGGGCCGAAGACAAACCAGAATCACCTCGGTATAAGCTGGAAGTTCCGGCCGCTGAACAGTATTCCGGTGACGCGCTGCTGGACGGAAAACTGGCGGATGGCCGGCCTTTGAAACCACAAATGGAACAGCTTGTCACCGACTTCTTCGAAAAATTCGTGAAGCAGCGAACTGATCCGTGGAAAACGCGGACAAGCCGACTTCAATAGGACGACGCAGCCATTCGCGTGCGAAGCGTCAGGGGCGGTTTTGAAAGATTCAGATGGCACAGGTGACAATCTCAATCCTTGAAGGTCTGGAACGCGGTCGTACGTTTCGTGATCTTGAGACGCCGGTCACCATCGGACGCGAAGAAGACAACGTCATCCAGCTCAATGACGAACGAGTCAGCCGGATTCACGCGAAGTTGCAGGAAGATCGCGGCCAGGTCATTTTGACCGACCTCAACAGCACAAACGGAAGCCGAGTCAACGGGCATCCGGTGCAGTTGCGAGTCCTCCAACCGGGCGACCACGTGCAGATTGGCCGCTGCACGTTGCTGTTTGGCAGTGACGCTGAAATTGCCGAACACGCTCAACAACTAGGCGTCGAAGTCGCGTCGCTGACACCGCTGAGTTACCTGGCCGAAAATGGCTCCGGCAGCGGATCTGATTCCGGCGTGGAATTCGAGCTGGCCGACGATCTTAACGCCGAAAATCTGCAGTTGCCGCTATTTCCCGGCGGTGCTCCGGCGCTGCCGGATGAGCTGGAACCGGGGCAGCGGGCTCGGGTTAGTGACGTGTTGGGCTATATTCACGAACGGATGCGAGATGTATCAGTCAACGGTGCCGACCCGCAGGATCCGGACGGAAACAACCCCGTGATGGAAGTGCCGTGGGCTCACTGGCAAAATCTCATGCAACTGCAGCGCGACCTGGCCCTCTACCTACGCCAGATCGCGAACCCGGACTGACTTTTCAGAGCGCATCGAGTCCGCCACGCTCAATTTCAGGCCGATCTGCGGTGGCCATGGCTGGATTAAGCGGCGCAAAGTTAGCCAACACGCGGCGACTGACTGCACACTTTCCATACGTCCGCGTTTTCACACGGCGGCGCAGTTCGCTACCATCCCGTGCTGACTGATTAAGAAAGCACGGCCTATGAATTTTGACGACCCACTCATCCGCATGGCGATGGTTCTTGTCTCCGGAATTATCGGCGGCGAACTGGTGGGGCGGATCAAGCTGCCAAAAGTAACCGGGTGGATCGGGACCGGCATCCTGCTACGTATGCTGGACGGGTATCTCACGACATCTCATGGCCTTAAACTAGGCCTTGATCCCGACGCGGTGTCGACATTTGGCCCGTACATGAATTTTGTGTTGGGCTATATCGCCTTCACCGTCGGCGCCGCACTGCACTTTGCCAGTTTGCAAAACACGGGCAAACGACTGGGCCTGCTGCTGCTGTGCGAAGCCCTGATTACTCCTGCGGTAGTCTTTTTCTCGCTCTTCATTCTGGGCGGGATGGACACCAAACCTGCTTTACTGCTGAGTGCGATCGCGATCTGCGGCGCTCCTGGTACGACAGTGCTGGTCGTTCAGGAAGCGCGTGCCCGAGGTATCCTTACGCGGACACTCGTCGCCGCCGTCGCCCTAATCGACATGGTGGCTGTCGGCATGTTTGAATTTGTGTATGCCTTTATCCGCGTCCCGGGCGGTGGCACGATGTCTTTGCAGGCGGGGCTGGTCAATGTCGGCACGGAATTCGGGCTTGCTCTGGCAGTCGGCTTTACCTGCGCTGGGCTTGCGTTGATCCTGATTCGAACCGTAGTGGGCCCGGCGTTTGTGGGACCGATCATGGTGGCCGTGATTCTGGGATCGTGGGGGGCGGCCCGCGGCATGGACGTTTCCGGAATTTTGGCGTGTACCTTTGCCGGAATCGCAGTTTCGAATCTGCGCCACGGCACTGTGCGGTCGACGGAAGCGTATCTGCAATCGATTGGCGGTGTGCTGTTTGCTGCCTTCTATACGTTTGCCGGCATGAAACTGGACTTCAGCCAGGTGTGGCCCAACCTTAGCCTGGTGTTGCTGTTTTTTGCCTTTCGCTTCATCGGCAAGTACTCAGGCGCCTTCATCGCGATGTACTTTGCGAATGCAACGAATGCTGTGCGCAACTTTTTGGGACTCGCACTGTTGCCTCACGGAGGCGTCGCCGTCGGTTTGATTTTATTAGTACAAAATGACCCGACACTCAGCGACCATGCCGACGTCATTACAACCGTAGGACTGGCCGCATTGGCCATCAACCAGTTACTGGGCCCAAGTGGTGCGAGATTCGCGTTGAACAGCGTCGGCGAAAGCGGGAAGGCTCGGCCGCGTCTGCTGGACTTCCTGGACGAGCACCGCATTACCGTGACTGTCGACGGCAACACCAAACAGGCCGTTGTTTCGTCACTTGTGGACCAGCTTTACGCCACGTCCGATATGCCGATCGAAAAGGAAGAGTTCGTGCGGCAGGTGATGAAGCGTGAAGCATCAGAATCCACCTGCGTGGGTCACGGCCTGATGATTCCCCACGCGATACTGGATGCCGATGCCAAAATGGAAGGCGTGCTGGGCATCAGCCGTAAAGGACTGGACTTCAGAACGCCCGACGGACGTCCGGTGCACGCGGTGCTGCTACTGGCCACGCCGGAAAACGAACGAGAACGGCATCTGGAAATCCTGTCCGCGTTTGCTCACCTGATCACTCACGACGAAAACCTTTGCGAACAGCTCTATCACGCCCGCAGTGCGGCTCATGCGTACAACGTGCTGCATGCTGAGGCTGCGGAAGAGATCAACTATTTTCTGGAAGAAGTTCTGGAAGAATTCCGCGACCCCAATCCGTCAAAACCTAATCCCTGACAGGAACTTCTTATCATGACCGCCGCTCCGGTTGTCTCAAAAACCGTCGTCGATATCCTGGCGGAATTGATCGCCATCCCCAGTGTTAACCCGATGGGGCAGGACGTCCAGGGCGACATCTATTTTGAAGGTCGCGTGAGCGACTGGCTGGTGGAGTTTTTCCAATCGCTGGGTGTGGCGTACGAACGGATCGAAGTCGCCCCCGGCCGCGACAACGTCATAGCGAAATTTGATTCGCCGGGTAGCGACCGCACCATTTTGCTGGACGCTCATCAGGATACAGTGCCGGTCGAAGGCATGACGATTCCCGCATTCGAACCAAAGATCGAAGGCGGTCGAATTACCGGGCGAGGTGCCTGCGACGTGAAAGGTGGCATGGCCGCCATGCTGATTGCCTTCCGTCGTCTTGTGCGTGAACGCCCAGCTAACGCCGCAAGCGTGATCATGACCTGCACATGCGACGAAGAAGCCACGACATTGGGCATCAATGACCTGGTGACTTATTGGCAACAGCCCGGCCGCTCGGGACTGTTGTCGTCGAAGCCGGACGTCGCCGTCATTGCCGAACCGACGGGCCTGGACGTCGTGGTCGCTCATCGCGGCGTGACTCGATTTAAGATCCGGACCGCAGGTCGAGCCTGTCACAGTTCAGACCCGACTCAGGGCGTGAACGCCATCTATCGCATGGCATCCGTACTGGCCGTGCTGGAAGAGTACGCCGACCTGGTGACTCGCAAAGTCAAGCCGCACGCTTTGTGCGGTGGAGCAACGTTAAGCGTCGGTCGGATCACAGGAGGCACCAGCGTAAACATCGTGCCGGACGAATGCGTGATCGAAGTCGATCGCCGCGTCATCCCCGGCGAAAAGCGAAGCGAAGTCGTGGCTCACCTGCGTCGCTACGTGCAGGAACGCCTCGACTTCGACGTGATCTTCGATCCACCGTGGCTGGAAAGTCCTCCCCTGACGGACGCCGATAATTCAGAACTGGCGTCGGCCGTATTGAAATGCGTTCAGGAAGTGGACGGGCCACATTCAGCGATTGGCGTGCCCTATGGCACTCACGCATCAAGAACATGTTCGGCCGAAGTCCCGTCGATCGTTTTCGGCCCCGGTTCGATCGACCAGGCTCATACCAAAGACGAGTTCCTCGAAATCGACCAACTTGAAAAAGCGGCCGAGGTGTACTTTCAGCTTTGCTGCGATGACGGCTTAACAAAGTGAACTCGACAATGCCGAATCACAAATTCAATGTCGCCATCGTCGGCGCCGGAATCGTAGGCCTCGCTCACGCATGGGCGTCTGTTCGGCAGGGACGAAGCGTCATCTTATTCGACCGCTCGCCGAAAGCTCAGGGAGCGACTGTTCGTAACTTCGGCATGATCTGGCCCATTGGTCAGCTAGCCGGAGAACTGTACGACACCGCGTTGCGTTCTCGCGAACTTTGGCTGGAACTGCACAAAGCAGGCGTCGTACACGCGGACGATTGCGGATCGGTGCACCTGGCTCATCGCGCCGATGAACGGGCAGTACTGGAAGAATTCGTCGCTGGTAAGACTCACGACTGCCAGATGCTGTCGGCTGACGAAACTCTGCAAAAAGTCCCCATCGCCAACTCGGACGGGCTACTCGGCGGAATGTGGAGCCCCACTGAATTGCGAGTCGATCCGCGCGTGGCCGCGTCTAAAATCGCGTCGTGGCTGCAATCCGCTCATGGCGTGAAGCTGCATTTCGAAACACCGATCGTGCACGTCGACGGCGGCACACTCACGTCGGCCGACGGAGCCCAGTGGCACGCGGAGCAAACAGTGATTTGTTCCGGCAGTGATTTGAAGACGCTGTTTCCGGAAGTGCTGGCCGCTTCCAGACTGAAGCTTTGTAAGCTGCAGATGCTGCGCACCGTCGCGCAAAATTCTTCTGCAAATCAGGCGGCTCATATCGCCAGCGGTCTAACACTGCGACACTACAGTTCGTTCAATCACTGCCCATCGCTGGCATCACTGAAACAGCGAGTCGCGAACGAAAATCCAACTTTGGATCGCTACGGAATTCATGTCATGGCGACTCAATCCGCCAGCGCCGAATTTATCCTCGGCGATTCGCACGAATATGGCGACGACATCGAACCGTTCGACAAAGCGGAAATCGACAACCTGATCCTGCAGGAGTTACGCAAGATCATTCGGCTGCCCGACTGGACGATCTCCGAACGCTGGCACGGCGTGTACGCAAAGCACCCGGACCTGCCAGTGTTTCGAGCTACTCCGCAACCTGGCGTTCACGTGTGTGTCGGTCCCGGCGGAGCAGGCATGACCATGTCGTTCGGCCTTGCAGAAGCGACGCTCACGTAGCCGAGCAGCTACTTCTTCTTGGCTTTGGCCCACGCATCTTTCAACGTCACAATGCGGTTGAAAACCAGACGATCTGAAGTGCTGTCCTGATCAACGATGAAGTACCCCTTGCGTTCAAACTGGCAACGATCGCCCAGCTTTGATTCCGCCAGCGACGGCTCCAGTTTGGCTTCGACCACGGTTAGCGAATCCGGATTCAGATTGCTCTGCCACGTCTGAGATTCGTCTTCCACGTCGTCCGGATCTTCGGTCACAAACAGGTGGTCGTACAGACGCACTTCCGCCGAAATCGCATGCTGAGCACTCACCCAGTGCATGGTGGCTTTCACCTTGCGACCGTCCGGTGCGTTGCCGCCTTTAGTTTCGACATCGTACGTACAGTGGATTTCCGTGATATTGCCGTCGTCATCTTGCACAACATCGTTGCACTTGATGAAGTAAGCCCAGCGGAGTCGCACTTCGCGGCCGGGACCGAGTCGGAAGAATTTGCGAGGCGGGTCTTCCATGAAGTCGTCACGCTCAATGTACAACTCACGACCGAACGGCACCTTGCGTGAACCGGCCGCTTCGTCTTCCGGGTTATTGACCGCGTCAAGCTCCTCAGACTGGCTTTCCGGATAGTTTGTGATCACAACCTTTAATGGATCCAGCACAGCCATGCGGCGATCGGCTGTCGCGTTCAGTTCTTCGCGGATCTGATTCTCCAGCACCACCATGTCGGTCATCGCGTTGTGCTTCGTCACACCAACGGATTCGCACAGCTTGCGAATCGAATCCGGTGTGTATCCGCGTCGACGCAGGCCGGACAGTGTGGGCATGCGAGGATCGTTCCAGCCAGAAACGTGACCTTCATTCACAAGCTGCAACAGTCGCCGCTTGCTCATTAAAGTGTAGGTCAAATTCAGGCGATTGAATTCAATCTGCTGTGGATGGTGGATGCCCAGCGTTTCACAGTACCAGTCGTACAGCGGGCGGCGGTTTTCGAATTCCAGCGTACAGATGCTGTGAGTGATACCTTCCAGCGAATCCGATTGCCCGTGAGTGAAGTCGTAGGTCGGGTAAATGCACCACGCGTCGCCCGTGCGATGGTGTTCAACCTTGCGAATGCGATACATGATCGGATCGCGAAGTAACAGGACCTTGTGAGCCATGTCGATTTTGGCTCGCAGCACGTGAACTCCTTCGTCGAATTCCCCGTTCCTCATGCCGCGAAACAGAGTCAGGTTTTCTTCGACGGACCGGTCGCGATAGGGACTGGGCGTCCCCGGTTCGGTGGGCGTCCCACGACCGGTGCGAATTTCTTCCAGCGGCAGACTACACACGTAGGCCTTGCCGTCAGTGATGAGTTGTTCAGCCCACTGGTAAAGCTGCTCGAAGTAATCCGACGCGAAAAACAGCCGGTCTTCCCAGTCGAAGCCAAGCCAGCGGATGTCTTCCTTGATGGATTCGACGTATTCGACTTCTTCCTTTTCGGGGTTGGTGTCGTCGAACCGCAAATTGCACTTGCCGCCATATTCGGCCGCGATTCCGAAATTCAGGCAGATCGACTTGGCGTGTCCGATGTGCAGGTAGCCGTTGGGTTCGGGCGGAAATCGCGTATGGACCACGCCGTCCCATTTTCCGGTTTTCAGGTCGTCTTCGACAATCTGACGGACGAAATCTTTGTGGACCGTTTCGCTGGAATTGGCTTCCGACATATCTCAAATTGCCCTGATTTCACTGGAACAGCGAAGTAAATGTGAGGAAACGCTGTCATTTTGGCGGACTGGCTCCGATGGCCGGTCGTTGTGGAAATTTAGCGGTTGCCGACCAAAGACAGAAGCCCTGTTCAACAGGAAGCCCCCAGACGACCTGCATTGTTGGGTTTACCTGACCGGAAGTATCAAACGAGCGTTTGGATTTGTTTCGAATTCGGCCGCTTCCGCATTTTTCTGTTGGTTTTCCGCCTGGTTCCTCGTCCGATAGAGTTGAGAGACGGTCCCGTGCCGTGAGTGGCCGGAAAATGCGCGCGTTGATGTTATGCCGCGTCTGAGTTCTGATAAAACGCAAAGTTCAATGAGGCTTCGACTCATGAAATCTGTCAACGAAATGCTTAGGTTTCTTCAGCAATGCCTGTCTTCGCGACGGGACGAGCGCCGTTCGGGGCCTCAAAAAATGAAGGGGCTTGGGTTTGCAGAGGCAGTCGAAGCACGGCTGTTACTCACCGCCGACCTGCGGGATGCCTTGTTCGCTCCGGTGGTCATGGATGAAATCTCGGACGACACGTCGATTGAGTCCTATTTTCTGAATTTCGACACGCCCCAGGACGTGGAAACTCTGAAGGTTGCGACGAATGCGATCTCCGTTGAGGCGTCCAACCTCATCGAGAACGGCTACACAATCACGCTGTCGCAGGGGCTGACTCTTCAGGATGCGGCCGATACGTTTTCCGATATTGACGGCTTTAACTACCTGCATCCCAACGTGCCTCGCCAGCATTCCCTGCGAGCCGTACCGAATGACCCGCTATATGTCGACCAATGGCACCTCAGCAACACAGGACAGGGGCAGGGCGTTGTCGGAGCGGATTCAAATATCGCATCTGTGTGGGACAACTACACAGGGGCTGGCGTGACGATTGGTATTATTGACGACGGCCTGGAAACGACCCACGAAGACCTCGTCGACAACGTGAACACAACGATTGACTTCGACTGGAACGGCAACGACAACGATCCGTCTCCAACCGTAACTTCCGACTTCCACGGAACAGCAGTAGCGGGCGTCGCGTCTGGTAAAGGCAACAACGGAATCGGTGGCAGCGGTGCAGCCTGGGATGCAGAATTGGTTGGATTGCGACTAATAGCAGGAGGTGTGACGGACCAGCAGGAAGCTCAGGCCCTGACCCACGAGATGAACGCCATCGATATTTATAACAACAGCTGGGGACCAGTGGACAACGGTCGCATTTCCAGCATTGGGCCGCAAGCCTTGGCGGCATTGGAACAGGCCGCCACGACAGGGCGCGGCGGCTTGGGGAACATCCACACTTGGGCTGGCGGAAATGGTGGGGACACGACGAATGACAACGTCAACTATGATCCGTACGCCAATTCCAGGTTTACCATTGCTGTCGGTGCGTTGACAAACTCAGGAGTCAGAAGCTCTTACAGCGATGTCGGAGCGTCTCTTATCGTGACCGCTTCATCAAACGGTGGCGACCTTGGCATTACAACAACGGACCTCACCGGCAGTAACGGGTACGACACATCAAACTACACCAATACGTTTGGCGGAACGTCTTCGGCGACACCACTGGTTTCCGGCATCATCGCATTGATGCTCGAAGCGAACCCGCTCTTGACGTACCGCGATGTGACGGACATCCTGGTCCGCAATGCAGAACGAGTTGATGCGGCCAATGCAGATTGGGTGCAGAACGGTGCCGGACTGTGGGTCAACCACGAATACGGATTTGGCGGCGTCGACGCGGCTGCTTCTGTAGCTGCAGCAGAAACGCATCTCTCGCTGCCGACTGAAAGAAATTACAAGACAGGCACCATCAACGTTAACCAGGCCATTCCGGATGTCGGCGGGGCCGCTGTCACCAATACTGTCAGCGTTGCCGCAGCAGACGCGATTTCGTCCCTTGAGTATGTCGAAGTCGTATTCAGCGCGTCGCATTCCTACATCGGCGACCTCGAAGTAGTCCTCACGTCGCCTAGCGGGACACAGTCTGTGCTGGCCCAAACCCGCAATCAGGACAGCCAGACAGCCTACAGCAACTGGGTCTTCACGACAGCACGCAACTGGGGCGAATCTTCTCAGGGCGTCTGGACAATTTCAGTCACCGATAAGGCATCGGGAGGCACCGGCACATTCGATTCGTTTGCCCTTAATTTCTATGGAACTGACCAGGCAATTCGCATTTCAGAATCTGCCGGCAGCACCATTGTAACGGACTCCGGTAAGACTGACTTCTTTGATGTCGTCCTGCCGTCCATGCCAAGTTCCAACGTAGTGTTGAACGTCGCGAGCCAGGACACCAGTGAAGTCACAACGTCCACCGCATCGTTGACGTTTACTCCGTCCAATTGGGACAGGCCGCAACGAGTAACGGTGTCTGGCGTCGTAGACCTCGCACAGGACGGCGACAAACAAACCAACGTTATCATTTCAGTCGACGCGGCAAACAGCGATGCGTTGTATGCCAACGTCGGTGCCCAGACCGTGTCTGTTACGTCGCGGGATGACGATTTCAACCTGCCGCTTAAGCCTGTCATTACTTCGCCAGGAGTCCGGCCTGCAACTTCTTCGCCGGCATTCGAATGGACGTCTGTCGACAACGCGGTCACCTACAACATCACCATTACCAACGAATTCACAGGAGCCGTCGTCCAGCAACGTTCCGGCCTGATCCTGCCTCGACACACGTTCGCTTCACCGTTTGTGAACAGCATTTACCGAGCGGTCGTCCGCGGCGTTAATGCGGATGGCGTTGTCGGCCTGCCTAGTGATCCGCTGCTATTCAGCATCGGCGAACCAGCTGTCCCGGCGGCCCCCGTGATCACATCGCCCACACAGGGCTCAATCATCACGAATAACCTGCCACAAATTCAGTGGCGACATTCGGCGGCCGCGATCGAATACGAACTATTCCTGTCTGCCGGTGGTAACGTAACTCGAGTACGAGTGCCCGGCGTCGACATTGGCAACGGCTTGCGAGCCTACACGCCAACCACGTCGCTGCCCGAAGGCTTCAACTCTGTTTGGGTCCGCGCGTTTAACCCGTTTGGCGATCCTGGCGAATGGAGCACTCCGGTTGGCTTCACCGTAGATGCCTTCCAAACGCCGTCTACGCCAACAATGACAGCGCCGATTCTGACTGTCACCACCAACGCATCACCAACCTTCCGCTGGATTGGTGCCGGAGCGACATCTTACGAATTATGGGTGGACGAACTTCCTGGTGGCGACAGCTCTGTCATCGCGCCGACGCGAGTGATCTATGTTACAGACCTGGCGGCCAACGAATACACCCATTTCAAGCCGCTGAACAATGCGAAACATCGTGCGTGGGTTCGAGGCGTGAATGACGCGGGCGAAAAGTCTGACTGGAGCCCGCTTATTGAATTCACGGTCGACGTCCCCACACCTCAGCTTCCGCAACTGGTCGAAATTGGCCGTACTGAAGATCAGACGCCAACGTTCACATGGAACAGTGTGAGTGGTGACGCTTTTGGCAGTGGCACGCGGTTCACCTTGTGGGTCAACAACCTGACTACGGGTGAAGCACGAGCTATTCACGAAACCGGTATCGCCGGAACGTCGTACACACCCACGACGCCGCTACCGCAAGGTCGATATGCAGCCTGGGTTCAAGCAGTCAGTGCCGTCGGAATCAAGAGTGCGTGGAGCCCACGAATCGTTTTGACGGTCGACCAGCCGGCACCAGAACGTCCGACGCTAACAGGCCCCGTGGCTGAAGCAGGTACCGGGACAACTGACATCCTGACCGACCTGCCGGAATTCGAATGGACCGCCACAGTGGGTTCCGCCACCTATGAACTTTGGGTGAATCACTTGGACAGCGGCACAGTTCGCATTGTGCACGAAAAGGGAATTGAAGACACGACGTTCACGCCGGAGCTTCGACTTCCGGAAGGTACCTTCAAAGCCTGGGTTCGCGGGTATAACCTGGCAGGCGAAGTTGGCGAATGGAGTGACTCATACACGTTTAAGCTGGACGTTCCGGCCCCTGGCATTCCGACCATCACCGGGCCAGCGACCAACGCTGTCGGAACAGTTGTCGACCCAACCCCCACGATCACATGGGACATGGCCATTCCGACAGGCAACTACGACCTGCAACTGGAACACGCGGGAACCGGCGCCCTGGTGATTGACGAAACCGGCATCACGACGGAAAGCTACACCGTGCCGATTCAGTTGGCAGAAACCACGTACCGCACTCGAGTGCGTGCCGTGAATTCCGCTGGCGAAAAAAGTGAATGGACTGAATGGTCTACGTTCCGCATCGACGTACCAAACGCCACAACACCGATTGCACTCGGCCCAACCGGAACCGTGCTGCAAAACAATGTCACGTTCCAGTGGCAACACACGTCGGGCAACGTGCAGTATGAAATCCTGGTTCGTGACCTGCTGAAACAGGAATCGATCACGTTCCGCGATTTTACCTTCCAGGTCGATCCCGATCAGTCGCGTGCCACCATTAACCGCAGCCTGCCGAACGGAACTTATCGCTTCTGGGTGCGAGCATTCAATTCGCAGGGAACAGCGAGTGCGTGGAGTAATTCGCTGTCGTTCACTGTCGAAAACCGGCTCACGTCACTTCGGTCGAACGTGGCAAATGGCGACGACACTTCAACCGTTGCGGTCGAACTGAAATTCCAGCCGGATGAAGCGGGCAAGAACGCCGTCGCCGAGTACGTCGACAGCGCTGAGGCGCCTGTGCCTGAAGCGGGGCCTGAGTCATCTGGCGACGCCGCCAAGAGTGATGCGAATTCCGACGATGCCAACGATTCTGCAATGGAAGCCGTGATGGCCGAGTTGGCAGACCCGACCAACGCAGACCTGCTGTATCCTGCGACCTGATCAGTACAAGCATTCGCAGTGAATTCACAGTGACTGATTGCTGTGTCTCGACAAGCAAATGAAGCCCGGCTCCCCAAGAGCCGGGCTTCTGGCGTTTCCACCCTTCTCAGGCCGCCACAAATTCGCCGCAATCTGTTGTCAGAATGTCACTTGCGCCGAATTTACATTCTCGGGAACCTTCACGCCGGTCGGTGCGTCAAAGCTACGTGACACCACGCTCCTTTAGTCCCACCTGCCCTTGTGATCGCCCGCCCCATGTCTGCTTCATCTCCCATTGATCCCGAAGAATTGCTGTCTGCGGAATTCGATTCCAGCGACAGCGACCCAGCGTCTGCCGTAGAAATGGATGCTGATCACTCTACCAGTTTGCTCGCAAAATGGCGGCAGGTTGGGGATAGCCTGCGAGCGCTCCCGATGCGGAAAGAGACGAACCTACATCTTTCGGTGCTCCAGCAGATCCGCGGCGAATCCCGCCAGCCACTGGAAGCAGCGTCGGCGCAAACTTCGCAGTTCAGCCACAGCGATCGAGCTTCGCAGGGGGCTCGATGGGCCGCATTGGTCTCATCACTGGCGGCCGTGCTGTTGGTGTGCGTGTCGTGGATCGTCGCGCCGGACCGTTCGGGGCTCGTTCAGTCCGGGCTGATTCAGCCCGCCACGGTTGCTCAGTCTTCTTTAATGAGGCTGGAAGAAGACGTGGCCAGCCTGCCGGGAAATTGGGAAGTGCTGGTCGTCACTGTCGCGGCAAATCGCCAGGGTGGCATTCCGGAATCCGTACGAAAAACGGTCGGTGATCGAGGCCTGCGGCTGCATTCGCTGGCGGATTCGGCGGTCGTGGACGAGAGTCACCCGGGGGTTCTGATGGCGACGGGCGATGTGTCGTCCGAACTTCGCGGCGTTCTGGAAGCGGATCCGGACGACTTCCAAATCGAAATGAACCCCGACCAGATCGGCGATTTGAGTCGGTCCGAACTGCTGAATAAGTTCGCCGAATCGATGCGAGTTCCGACGAAGTCTGACGAATACTTTGGCGAGATGTATGCGATTCTGCCTGACGACGATGCACTCGTGGTGAAGTCCCTCCCTTCTAAAGCGTCAGTAGAAGAGATCGTCATGGCGGACGCTGCAAACAGCGCCGATCCAGAAACGTTAGCTCACCGCAATTCTCCCGAGAATGCCGTTGGTCAGGCAACCGCCCAAAATGTTGCACACGTCGCAAAAAGTCGGCTGTCAAAGAGCAGCGGGAAGCCGGTTCTGGTAGTGTTTGTAAAACGCAAACCAGCACCGCCAAACCACCGCAGCAGCAACCAGCCGCATTCGATCCGCGCCGGGCAGGTGTAGGCGACCAACGGGAATCCAGAATTGAACATCACGTTTCGCTCTGCCACTCACTCAGACATCCCGACGCTTGCCGACTTCAACTGTCGCCTGGCCATGGAAACCGAAGGCAGGCAGCTGGACAGTGCAACGGTGCAAGCCGGCGTGACTCGTGGCCTGGACGTCGGTGAAGAAGTCCGGTACTTCGTGGCAGATGCTGATGGGCAAGTGATCGGCCAGATCATGCTCACGCGAGAATGGAGCGACTGGCGTGACGGCTGGATTGCGTGGCTGCAAAGCGTCTACGTCGTCGCGGAAGCACGGGGCAAAGGCGTGTTCAAGGGACTGCTGCAGCATGCAATCGACCAGTTAAAGCAGCAACCGGATGTCGTATGCATGCGACTTTATGTAGAACGGGACAACAACGCGGCCATCGCGACCTATCAAAAATTGAACTTTGCAGACTCCGGCTATCACGTCATGGAAACGCCGCTGCAATAATTGACCGGCCCCGAGCCCTGCAATGAAAGCCGTTTGCATGCCGTCCGCCGCCTACTTGTTGTCAATTTCACTGCTGGTGTTTGTAGACCTCAGCACGATCGCGTCCGCCAGCGACGATGCGACCGTGAAGAAAAGTCGCCAGCCGAATATTGTCATTCTACTGGCCGATGACCTTGGCTACGGGGAAACTGGTTGTCAGGGCAATCCGCAGATTCCCACACCGCATATCGATTCCATTGCCAACGACGGGGTGCGGTTTACTAACGGCTACGTCACAGCCGCGTTTTGCAGCGCGTCGCGAGCCGGCCTGCTTACTGGCCGCTATCAAACTCGCTTCGGCTACGAATTCAATCCGATCGGCGCGAAGAATGAAGATCCCGATGCGGGCCTTCCGCTGAAGCAGAAGACGTTCGCCAATGTTCTGCACGATGTCGGCTACACGACCGCGTTGATCGGCAAATGGCATTTGGGCGGAACAGCAAAATACCATCCTCTGCGGCGTGGCTTTGACGAATTCTTCGGCTTCCTGCACGAAGGCCATTACTTCGTCCCGCCACCTTTCGACGGCGTCACAACGATGCTGCGTCGGCGATCGCTGCCCGGACATGCTCAAGGGCGATACCGCAGCCCGGACGGCAAGCTGGTTTACACAACTCACATGGGCCACGACGAACCTGCCTACGACGCCGACAATCCGATTTATCGAGGTGGCCAGCCAGTGCATGAATCCGCCTACTTAACAGATGCCTTCACGCGCGAAGCGGTCGACTTCATCGACCGGAATGCCGACCGCCCGTTTCTGCTGTACCTCGCCTACAACGCTGTTCACAGTCCGCTGCAGGGAGCTGATCGATATATGGACAGCTTCGCACATGTCGACGACGTCCATCGCCGCATCTTCGCGTCCATGCTGGCCAACATGGACGACAGCATCGGAGCCGTCCTGACCAGGATTCGCGACGAGAACCTGACCAACGACACGCTGGTCTTCTTCCTCAGCGACAACGGTGGACCGACTCGGGAACTGACCAGCAGTAATCTGCCGCTACGTGGTGAAAAGGGTTCGATGTTCGAAGGTGGGCTGCGGATACCGTTTTGCGTACGCTGGCCGGGGCAAATTCCGCCGAATACGGTCTATGATCACCCTGTCGTTTCGCTCGACCTTTTCGCGACCGCAGTTGCCGCGGCCGGCATCGATCTGGCGACGATAAAGAATCTTGATGGCGTGAATCTGGTACCGTTTTTGAACGGCAAACGGAAGTCAGCCCCCCACGAGACTCTGTTCTGGCGAACTGGAAACAAGGCGGCTCTGCGGCACCAGCAATGGAAGTTGCTGCGAAACCCGCGGCGCGGCGGATCGCTGGCGTGGGAGTTGTACGACCTGTCCAACGACGTAAGCGAATCCCAAAACCTTGCAGACCAAAACACTGCAAAGCGCGAAGAGTTGGTGCGCCGGTGGGAAGCGATGAATTCGGAAATGGTTGATCCCACGTGGACGCCGTAAGCCGTAAGCCGTCACCCAGTCACCCAGTCACCCAGTCAGCCAGTCAGCCAGTCAGCCAGTCAGCCAGTCAGCCAACTTATCGTGGCGACCTATCGAGGTGTAGAAACCGCAGCGGCCGGCGGTTCGCAAACAGCTTCAAGATTTCGGAGCCGCGCTGCAGCATGCTGAGGCCCTGGCGGTTTCCGGCACCACACTGCGGCTCCCGTTATTGAGGGCGAGGCAGCAAGACACCGCAATTGGTTTAGAATCCCTGCAGAATCACTACACTCGTAGTGCGAACGGTCTAAACTGCGGTGAACAGCCGCCTATTCAGAATCCGACAGGAAAAACCATGGAACGCCTCATTGGCACCGACGAACTACAGCCGGGGGAACGTGAGTCTGTTTTTGTGGACGACATTCCCGCACTTGTTGTCCGCCTTGGCGACGACTATTTCGTGATCGAAGACGTCTGCTCGCACGATGGCCAGCCGCTCACCGACGGCCCGATCGCCGATGGAGCGATCACGTGTCCGCGACACGGCGCGAAGTTCGACCTGAAAACCGGAGCCGCTTTGTGCATGCCGGCCACAAAAGGAATTCGCACGTTTCACGTCGAAGTGAAAGACGGAGGCGTGTGGGCTTCCGAAGCAAAGGCCGCCGCCGTCGAAACCGACAACGCAAGTCAAGCAAAGAGTGAAACCGCGGCGACCGCAACATCGGCCGAATCCGAATCTGCGGATGAAACGCCCGCCGATGAAAGCAAGTCTGCTTCAACGGAATCCGAATACCTTGAAGCGTTGCGACAGGTCATCGACCCGGAGTTAATGATCAACATCGTCGACCTCGGCCTGATTTATTCTGTGGAACAGGATGAAGAAAACGCTGGTCGCTTGAAGGTGGATATGACGCTGACCAGCCCAGCCTGTCCGGCGGGCCCTCAACTTGTGCAGCAATCCAAAATGGCGTTGGAACGCCTGCACGATGTCGATGAAGCGGCGATCACAATCGTCATGTCTCCACCGTGGTCGCCCGAACGCATGACAGACGACGCCAAAGATCAGCTCGGGATTTTTTAGGCGGCCCCGTCCACCGACACAGTCGGGCGAACGTCCGAATTTGCTCCTGCTGGCCGCATTTAAGTCGAGCGTGAAAGAGCAGGGCATTTATGTAATCGCATTTCAGGAATCATAAAATGACACACCCCGTCCTCATCAACGGCGCATGGGTCGCTTCAGAAACCGCTGAAACATTCCAGGCCATTAATCCTACGACTCAGGAAACCCTTCCCGGCGTGTTTCCGCTGAGCCCGTGGTCGGAAATTGACAAGGCAATCCAGGCCGCGTCAGACGTTGCGAAGGAAGTTCGAGGCTGGCCGGGAAGTCGGTTCGCTGAATTCCTGAACGCCTACGCCGATGAAATCGAAGCTCGTGCCGATGATTTGGTCGCGGCCGCTCATGCAGAAACAGCGCTGCCGGTTTCACCGCGTTTGAAAGATGGCGAGTTGCCTCGCACGACGAACCAGCTTCGCCAGGCGGCTGAAGCAGCGGAGACCGGTTCGTGGCGGAGTCCGATCATCGACACAGCGACCGGCATTCGTTCTGTGCTCGGCCCCATCGGGCCAGTGGTGGTGTTCGGCCCAAACAACTTTCCGTTTGCGTTTAACGGAATCGCGGGCGGCGATTTTGCAGCAGCGATTGCGGCCGGAAACCCCGTGATCGCCAAAGGTCACTCCAGTCATCCCGATACGACTCGCATCTTCGGCGAAGCTGTTGTCGCCGCCATTCAGAAGACCAACATGCCCAAAGCACTGGTGCAGTTGATCTACAGAACCAGCCATGAAGATGGCTACAAACTCGTGTCCGATCAACGAATCGCCGCCAGCGGTTACACGGGAGCTCGCCATACCGGGCTTAAACTAAAAGCCGCCGCCGATGCAGCAGGCAAGCCGTTCTACGCAGAACTGTCCAGCATCAACCCGGTCTTCATTCTGCAGGGTGCTCTGGCTGAACGAGCCGACGCGATTGCGGATGACTTCAGCGGCAGCTGCCTGATGGGCACCGGCCAGTTCTGTACGAATCCGGGCATGGTAATTGTTCCGGCTGGCTCCGAAGGAGAAGCCTTTGTGAAGTCGGTGGCGGAACGGTTTCAGAATGCGGCGGTCGGGACAATGCTGGGCGAGGGCGTGCAGAAAAGTTTCGCGCATGGCATCGAGACTCTGAAGAAGGCCGGAGCAGTCGTGGAAACGGGCGGTGAGCCGGGCGGCGGAAACGGGTTCTGCTATCAAAACACGCTGCTGACGGTGCCGGGTTCGCTGTATCTAAAAAATCCGGAAGTGTTCCAAACAGAAGCCTTTGGCAACGGTTCGTTGGTCGTGCTGGCGGACGACGTCGATCAAATGAAGGCGATTGCAGAATCTCTGGAAGGCAACTTAACCGGCTGCGTTTATTCCGACACGGCCGGTGCCGACGACGACGCGTACCGAATTGTGGAACCGGCATTGCGAACAAAAGTCGGCCGACTGCTCAACGACAAAATGCCGACCGGCGTAGCTGTATCGGCCGCCATGAACCACGGCGGGCCATTCCCGGCGACCGGTCATCCCGGATTCACGGCGGTCGGCCTGCCAACATCAGCCGCTCGATTTGGCATGCTGATGTGCTATGACAACGTACGGCCAAACCGTCTTCCGGAAATCCTGCAGGACAAGAATCCATCGTCAGCAACCTGGCGACGAGTCGATGGGCAGTGGACGACGGACGACGTCAGCTAAAAAGGCTGCTGATAGACGGCGATGAAAAACGTCGCGTGCCAGCGACTCTTGAGAGCAATTTACGTTTTGTTGTGGACGGTTCTGGCTCGTGGGAACCGGCCCGCGTAAAACAAAAGACGATTTCCGCGGCCACAAGTCAGCGTGAAACGCTGTAGCGGTGACCCGCTGTTCTCATGGCCCACTGTTTCAGTCTGAGTGAATTCCATTTTTTCACAGGAGCCTCCCCATGAAACGGACCCTAATCTTTGGCATTGCTCTGACTCTGCTGAGCAGCGTCTCCGTCACGGCAGACGAAGCGGCAGACGCTGTCGCCAAACGCGAAAAAGCGTTCAGTGAAATGCTGTCCAACACAACTCTGGTTGGCTCCTTCACCGTCGACGGCAAGATGGACGGCCCCCCGAAAGCCGAACGCTACGAAATCGAAAGTGTCACGAAGGTAACGGGCAACCTGTGGACGTTTATGGTGCGAATCAAGTACGGCAAGGTGGACTCCAGGCTGCCTGTCACAGTGCCAGTAATTTGGGCCGAAGACACTCCCATGGTCGCCTTAACGAAGGCTTCGATCCCCGGGCTGGGCGACGAATTTGGGGCTCGAGTGATCTTTCACGACAACCGCTACGCCGGCACATGGCAACACGGAAAAGTCGGCGGACACATGTTTGGCGTGATCGAAAAGACGAAGCCGAAACAGGATGCTGAAGAGAAAGCAGAATGAGGCACATGCATGCCGAACCTCCGCAGCATGGGCCATGCGACACGCAGCTAGTTCAACCGTCATAGCAGCTCGCAATAGAACATCGTCGCATCCGGCGAACCGGCCGCAATGTGCGAAAACTGCCAATGGGCTGGCTGCGACGTAGTTTGACGGTCGCACATATTATCGTGCTGACACAATTCTAAGTCTCCTGCGGCGAAGTGCCGCCCGGCAGGCGGCACCTACTTTGTCGTCGCTTTGCGACAAGGTGTAACTCGAAATACAATTAAGCGATTCCCACTACTATGAAGACCCTCATCCGCGGCGCAGACGTCGTTTTTGCCGATCAGACTCGCGCCGCCAACGTCATGGTGGAAGACGGTAAGATCGCGTCCATTGATGCTGACGTCGACGCGCCCGCCGATGAAGTCATTGATGCGGCGGGTCTGCACCTTATGCCTGGCGTGATTGACGATCAGGTGCATTTTCGTGATCCGGGTTTAACGCACAAAGAGGACCTCTACACGGGCAGCAAGGCCTGCGCGAAGGGCGGAGTGACTTCCTTTTTGGAGATGCCGAACACCAATCCGACCACCACCAGCGCGGACGCTTTGCATGCCAAGCTGGATCTGGCCGCGAGCAAATGCCTGGTGAACTTCGGCTTCTATATCGGAGCGACTCCCGACAACGTTGATGAGTTAAAAAACGCAACGCGGACCCCGGGGATTAAGATCTTCATTGGTTCCAGTACTGGCAACCTTCTGGTCGATCAGCAGGCGGCGCTGGAACGCATTTTCGGCGAATCCACTCTTCCAATTTGTGCTCATTGCGAAGACGAAGCGACCGTGAAAGCCAATGCGGCGAAACTGAATGGTGGCAGCAGCTATGCCGACCACAGTCGCATCCGCAACCACGAAGCTGCGTTGATTGCCACAAAGCGAGCCGTCGACCTGGCGGATCGACACAACCACCGATTCCATGTGCTGCATGTTTCGACCGGCGACGAAGTCGACTTTCTGCGCACATGCAGCGATCTGATTTCGGCGGAAGCATGCCCTCATCATCTGCTGTTCAACGTCGACGACTACGATCGACTGGGTTCGCTGGTGCAGATGAACCCGTCGGTCAAGAACGCAGACGACAATGAACGCATCTGGGCCGGTTTGCTGGACGGGACCATTCAGGTCATCGCCACAGACCACGCGCCTCATACGCGAGAAGAAAAGGATCAGCCGTATCCAAAGTCGCCGTCCGGTATGCCCGCCGTCGAAAATTCTCTGGCGCTGATGCTTAACGAAATGAATTCCGGACGCTGCAGCCTTCAGCAAATTGTTTCGTGGATGTGCGAAGCACCGGCAAAGGTGTGGGACATCAAGAACAAGGGCCGCATTCAGGTTGGCTTTGACGCCGACCTTGTGCTGGTCGACCTGAACCGCGAAGCAATTGTTCGCGACGAAGACCAGGTCACAAAAAGCGGCTGGAGTGCCTGGCACGGGACGTCATTGAAGGGCTGGCCCGTGCGAACTTTGGTCGCAGGGCAGACGGTTTTCAACGATGGCAACTTCGACGAAACTGTGCGAGGCACGGAAGTGCTGTTCGATCGGTAGTCGCGTTTGACGTGCCCAAACGGACTATGTTCGGGGTTTAGGAATTAGTCGCATGCAGGATCTTGCTGAGTTTTCAGAACCGGTTTCAGATTTATTTTCCAGTGATGCCGTAAATGCGCCGCGTTTGTCGGACGAAGCCATTCAACGTTTCGAACGTGATGGCTTCGTCGTTGGGCCACGCTTGCTGGATGACAGACAAACTCAGCAACTGCGGGACGAGCTGGCAGAATTGACCGACCCGGAACACGCCGGCCGCGAACTGTGGTACGAATACAATTCGAACGAATCGGCCGACCCCAACTTGGTGCTGTTTCATGCTTTGGGGGCATGGCGGCTGCGGCCAGGTTTTCACGATGCCCTGTGGAATCCGGCTTTCACTGTTCCCGCCAGCCAATTGCTTGGCGGAGATGTGCGCTTTTGGCACGACCAGCTTTTCTGCAAGCCCGCAAAACACGGCGGTGTTGTCGCGTGGCATCAGGATTATTCGTACTGGACTCGCACGAAGCCGATGGCTCACCTCACTTGCTGGGTCGGCCTGGACGACGCATCGGTGGACAACGGCTGCATCCATTATGTGCCCGGCAGCCATAAGTGGAATCTGCTGCCGGTCACCGGACTCGCGGGCGACATGACGGCAATCAAGGACGCGCTGAATGACGAACAGTGGGAGCTGTTCAATAACCCTGTGGCGGTGGAATTAAAGGCAGGGGAATGTGTATTTCACCACCCACTGACGGTGCATGGTTCGTTTGAAAACCGAACCGATCGGCCTCGTCGAGCCATGGTGTTGAACGTGGTGAAGGACGGCGTGTGCAGTGATTCTGACCAGCCGCTGTTGAATGGCACCGACGTTGTACCGCCCGGACAGCCACTGGGCGGCAAGTTCTTTCCACTGCTCTTCAAGCAATAATTCAACTGCCGCAGATCGGTTGGTTGAGATCGCAACAGCCAGTCACGTTTGCAGCGAATCAGACACTCATCGGGCGAGGCCGGTTGTCTTCGTCGTAAAGCCACGGTTGCAGGCGGTTCACGACGACGATCCCCACGACCGCCAACAGTGCTCCAGAAACGACATCCGAAAAGTAGTGCCAGCCAGTCGTCATCGTGGAAGCGACGACTAACACATTCAGCAGCAACATCGGCCAGCGAGCGTAACGCACGCCTCGAAATGCCCATGCCAGCAGAATGGCCCACGTCGTGTGAAACGAAGGGCATGTGATCAGCCCTTCCGCGTCGCGCCATGTGACGAGTGTGCGTTGCTGAGATCTCATTTCGTGAAAGTCATGCAGAAAACGCTGCTGAGCTTCGTTCGGCGCGTAATCGTAAGTGATGAACGGGCCGTCGGCCGGAAGTAGCACGAACAGGACAGCACACGTCAGCGTAGTCAGCATGAACTGCAGAACGAAGCCTTCCAGTTCACGGCGGCGATTGGCGAATCCGAGGACAACCACGGCAGCCGCTGTTTGCAACATCACGGTGTCGTAAGCGATTCCCAGCGGAACGCTTAGCATCGGGATCCGGGCGGTCCATTCGGCAATACGATCGACGCGGATGCCCAGCATCTGGTCGAAGCCGGCAAGATAAGGATCGACAAGCGGCATGTTGACCGCCGCGACCGCGTACATCAGCACCGTGTAGGCCGACGTGAACAGAACCAACTGAGTCAGCGACAACAGACACATCACGAATCCGTGCTCCTGACGTCGCAGATACCACAGCCCGACGCCGGAAAGCACCGTGGCCGTTAGCAGCGGCCGAATCAGATCGTCCAGCGGAAACCAAAGCCCAAGCGACGCGATCAGCACGACATCGAACACGAACGTCGCGAGGATCAAAACACCCTTGAAGGCAGCGTCACGACTGACCGGCAGCGTACGCGTAGCGGATGAAATGGAAACGGAGCTCATACCGTAAATGTCGGAGCATTGAGCGGCCGGCTTGAAAGTGCAGTGGCCACGGCCTGGTGGGAACGGCGAGCCGACTTGGTCAGGCCGAATCGATTGTGTAACCCAACCGCAACGGTTCGGGATCGCGTTCAATTGTGCCGGTTGTGCAATCAACTCATCAGGAATAACCCGTAGATCGATAGACCGAACTCGTGCCCCGTCAATCGCCTACGCATCGCGGCACTTCATGTTTTCTGAGGCCATCACTCCAGATTCGTTCCTGCCGCTCGCCGCCTTAGCGACGTGCGTTTTTTATTTCGGGCGGACGAACATATCATGCTCGCTCCCACCCCCAACAAGGAAAAGCCATGACGTCACGCCGCTGCATATTTCGATTGATTCTGGTGAGCATCGCTGTGGGAAGCGCGTATTTCTCGGACCACACTGCGGCAGACGAGCATTCAGGGACGTCTAAGCTGCATGCCCACTTCAACGATCAGGGCATCGAAGTGCGCGAAGGCGAGCAACCGGTGCTGTTTTACCAATCAGCACCGAAGTCTCGTGACGGAAAGTTTGAGTGAGCCAACTACGTTCATCCGCTGCACAACCTGGATGGAGACGTCATCACAGAAGACTTTCCGGATGACCATCTGCACCAGCGAGGCGTTTTCTGGACGTGGCATCAGGTTTGGGTCGGCGATCAAAGAATTGGTGATCCGTGGGTTTGCCAGGCATTTGAATGGGACGTTCGTTCGCGAGGGATCGAACGTCGGACAGACGGCAGCGTGAAGCTGTCCGCAGTGATGGACTGGAAATCGCCCGACTTCCGCGACGCAGATGGGGCGAAGACACCGATCGTGCGCGAGCGGACTTCGATTACAGTGCATCCCGCCACAGATGCATATCGGTTGATCGACTTTGAGATCCAGCTGCAAGCACTGGTGCCGGACGTGAAAATCGGCGGTTCTGAAGACGACAAAGGCTACGGCGGCTTTTCGCCGCGGATCCAATTGAATCCGGAACAGGTATTCTCGGGCGAAGCCGGTGTGCTGGAGCCAACTACGACCGCCGTCGACGCTGGCCCTTGGCTGGATATTTCTGACAGCAAATCCGGCTTTACGATCCTGTCGCATCCGTCGAATCCAGGGCACCCTCAACCATGGATCCTGCGGCGGGCAAAGAGTATGCAGAATGCCGTTTACCCGGGAAAAGATCCGAAGGCCGTTTCGACGGACCAGCCGACAGTCCTGAAATATCGACTGATACTGCACCGCGGCGACATGGAAGCGAAGGTGATTTCGGAAATCTACGCACGCTACGGCGATTCGTAGAGGCCAGCAAAGCCGATGCGAGGTTCTCACACGGACTGACCCGTCTTGTCGAGAATGCCGCAGACACCTAACATGCCCGCGCCGTCTGGGTTATCAGGTTGCGTCAATTTATGATGCAATCGCACCGAGACGCCGCAGAAACTGCTTTCATCATTGCCGCCTTGGATAACGAGGCGGAAATCGTTTGTGACTACGCCTCAATCCATTGTTGTACTTGGGTCGACCGGTTCGATCGGGACAAGTTGTCTCGACGTCATCCGCAGTCATCCCGATCGCATGCGCCTATTGGGAGCAACGACGCACACGAGCGTGGACCTGTTGAAAAAGCAGATCGACGAATTTCGGCCAGAATGGGCGCTGGTGGCGAATTCGGACGCAGCGATCAGTTTCGCGTCGGAATTGCCGGATTCCACGACAAAGCTGGTTTCCTGCGCAGACGAACTTTTTGATCGAATTCGTGGCGACGATGTCGACGTCGTCGTTTCTGCGATTGTCGGAGCGGCAGGCCTGGAACCCACGTGGGCAGCGGTCGATGCCGGAAAACGGGTCGCTTTGGCGAATAAAGAGAGTCTGGTCGTGGCCGGCTCGGTGATTACTCAACGAGCCGCCGAAACCGGGGCGACAATTATTCCGGTGGACAGCGAACACAGCGCGATTTTTCAGGCATTGCAGGCTGGCCAGGCGTCTGACCTGCGGCGAATTATTCTGACGGCCAGCGGCGGGCCGTTTCGCGGATGGACTCGCAAACGCATGAAAGACGTCACGCCCAAGATGGCACTGCAGCATCCGACGTGGGAAATGGGACCGAAAATCACGATCGATTCCGCCACGATGATGAACAAAGCCCTGGAAATTGTGGAGGCTCGCTGGTTATTTGGGGTCTCCGCAGACCAGATATCAGTGGTCGTTCACCCGCAGTCGTTCATTCATTCTTTTGTGGAATATCAAGATGGTTCGGTAATTTCGCAGATGTCTCCGCCCGACATGCGACTACCAATACAGTATGCTTTGACGTTTCCGGATCGTATTCCGTGCCCCAGCTCGGACACCGACTGGATGGCGGCTGCTACAATGGAATTGTTTCCGCCGGACTTCGACGCATTCCCCGCTTTGAAACTGGGGTTCGAAGTCGCCAAACAGGGCGGAACGGCGGGCGCGATTTTGAACGCCGCCAACGAAATTGCGGTCGAACGCTTTCTGAATTCCGACATTCGGTTCGACCAGATCACACAAATATCTCACGACATTCTTAACCACCATACATTCGACGCTCAGCCAACCCTGTCGCAATTGCGAGAGGCAGATCACTGGGCTCGGGAGGAAGCACTTCGGTGGAAATCCTGATTCTGGATTCATTCGTCACATTTTCCGCGATCTCCGACACGCTCGGCATGGTCGGCAACGCGCTCTCGGTCATTCTTGGCCTTGGTGCGGTGATCTTCTTCCACGAACTCGGCCACTTTGCGGTGGCCAAGTGGTGCGACGTGCACGTGGAACGCTTCAGCATTGGCATCGGCCCAATCATCTGGAGTCGCCAGAAGGGTGAAACGGAGTACGCTCTTTCTGCATTGCCATTTGGCGGCTACGTCAAAATGCTCGGGCAGGACGACATGGACCCCAACCAGATGACCAGCGACGAGATCGCAGAAAACGAGCGATCGTATTCGGCGAAGAAGGTCTGGCAGCGGATGGCCATTATTTCTGCCGGAGTGATCATGAACGTGATCACTGGCTTTCTGTTTTTTGCAACGGCGTACTGGTTTGGCGTGGTGCAAACGGTCCCGATGGTGGGATACGTGGTCACAGGTGGTCCCGCGTGGAACGTCGGTATTCGCCCAGGCGACATGATCGAAAGCATCGACGGTGCGGAAATTCGCACGTTTTCGGAAATCAACCAGGCTGTTGTGCTGTCGAGTGGCTCGATCCGCATCGAGGGAACTCACGCGGATGGGTCTGAGCTGAATGAAGTGATTCAGCCGAAAATGGGAGACGTCGTTCGCCTGATCGGACTTGGACCAGCCGGAACCAGCACACTGTCGCCGGAGACTGAATCGTCAGACGGTTTCACTCTGCCCGGCTTCCCCTCGCAGAAGGCGAGCGAGCCATTTCTGCCAGGCGACCGAGTAGTCGCAGTGAATGGTGAGCCTGTTGAGTACCTACATGAAATCAGTTACCTGACTGCGAAATACGCAGCCGAGGACATTACTTACACGGTTGAGCGAGCCCCTCCCGGAGCGGCGAATGCCGAGGGCGACGCCAAGTCGTCAGAAACGAAGAGCGGCGAAAAAGTAGAAATCACAGTCCCACCGCAACGACGGAAATCGATGGGCCTGGTGATGGCGATCGGAAAAGTGACAGCCATCGCCAAGGGCTCGCTGGCCGAAAAAGCGGGGCTAAAACTTGATGACCAGATCAAGGCGGTGAACGGGCTGGAAGTCAGCAAAGAGCTGGATCCGCTCATGCTGCCCAACTACTTCGCGGAGCATGCCGGGGAAGTCGTGACAATCACCGTGGCTCGCCAGCGAGAAGGGGATAGCTCGGAAACATTGAATCTTGAAGTCACACCGAATGATGAGCCTGGTTGGGCGTCACCGATGGCTTCGCTGACCGACCCGCTGGCAATTCCTGCCATCGGAGCCGGCTTTCACATTCAGCCGTGGATCGCCAAAATCGAGACCGGCAGCGCCGCTGAGAAAAGCGGCAAGTTCAAGGCTAATCAAAAGATCTCGATGGTCGTGCTTGAACAACCAGACCCCAAAAATCCGGTGGCAGATAGAGTCGAAGCCACTGAGTACAAGATTCAGCTGGACGATCGTAAGGCCGAAGAAATGGCAAAATTGCCAGTCAACTGGGCCTACGTTCATGCTCAAATCCAACAACTTCCTACCCGACAGGTACGCGTTCATGTGGCGAAATCGCCTGACGGTGAAGGCAGCTTCGCACATTTGTTTAAGACGCTCGATCCGGTCGACGACTGGTACATCACTCAACGAGGCATCGATGGCTGGGGATCTTTGACCAATCTGCGAGTCGCCCAATCATTGGGTGATGCGGCAGCACTGGGATTTCGGGACACCAAGGGATCGACCATCAGCATTTACCTGACGCTGCGATCACTGTTTCAAGGCAACCTGTCGCCCAAAGCACTTAGCGGACCCGTGGGAATCGTAAACCTTGGGTACAAGGTGGCTGACCACGGTATGTCGCGACTGCTCGTATTCCTGGGCTTCCTGAGTATCAATCTGGCCGTGTTGAACTTTCTACCGATCCCGATCCTGGACGGCGGCCACATGGTGTTTCTAATCTGGGAAGCGGTCGCTCGGAAGAAGCCGAGTCCCAAGGTGATCAATCTGGCTCACGGAGTCGGCCTGATCTTCATCATCACGCTGTTTGTATTCGTCCTCTACCTGGACATCTTCGTGAACGGGTTTGGGGCGGGCTAGCGGATTTTCCCTTCAGTTGTGGCCGGTTTGGGCTCGTGGGAAACAGCCTTCGTAGCGAGAAACGCTTGCTCCGCGGCTACAAGTCAGCGAAATTCGCTGTAAGCGGCCCGTGTTGCAATCGCTGCAAGAGTGCCACAAGGGCCATTACCTTTGTGGCACCAAGCGTGCTTTTGCCGAGGCCTGGACCGAGGCCGGCGATCTAACGACCGGTGCCCAACCGGCTTGGCGGCCTTATCTGTCGTCGCCGCCTCTTTGGCCTGGATTGCGATCCCGGTTGTCGCTGCCTCGCTCACGGCCGCCGGATTCATTCCGTGGCGAGCCATCTCGTCGAGGTTCGCTGCGGCCGTCACGCCGCTCTTCGCCCGGCCGCCCACCTCGCGGCGGGCCGCTACCCGGCCGACCGCGATTCCGCGACCTGCCCGAGAACATCTGTCGGTAGTTGTCCCGGATGTTCTGTAGATCCTCGGCGATGGCTGCAACCGCCGGATCTTTTGCGGACGTTTGTTCGATAAGTCGGCGTTCCAAGTTCTTTTCAGCCTCGCGAGCATCGCGGCTCATCAACTCGACCTGCTCGCTGCGATCAAGCTCGTCAAACATTGCGATCAGAACATCCCGCTGTCCGCTTAGATGCTTGATTCGAAACAAGGAATAATAGTAATCCATCGCCTGGTGAAGGACCGTCATCGCCAAGATCCGGGGCCACATACGCTGCCAGCCCCCAGACCGATCCGGCGATTCACCTGATGTGAATTCTGTCCTGAACTGGTCGAAACGCTCTCGATCTGACGACAGAATCAAAGTGTCTGAGACTGCCGATTCAATCCGGGAAACCAGCGAGTTATCTACTGGGTTTTCATCTGAACGCCCAAACCCTAAAGCCAATTTCTTCTGCAGCCAAATCATGATGGCGAGTGCCCGTTCGCTACCCTGATCTGCGCCCGACAACCCGGCCAGTTGCGTTTTCAGCTCCTGTGGTCGTTGATCTTCTGGCAATACCTCATCCAGAAACTGCTGAAAGACGCGTTCGTCTGTCCGAAACAACTCGTGCCGGCCAGCAAACGGTGAGCGGCTTCGGAACTTAATCACAAATTGCCCTGGCTTGTTACGAGTCTCGAAATACACCTCTTCCACTCGGTCGACCCAGTCTTCGACGAATTCGTTTCCTGACGGCTTTAACTTGTTTTTGTCGTCAACATCCAGCGTTAGCCACCAAGCGTGCAGCCGTTTTAGCTTGTCCTGTAATTTGGGGTCAGCCTGCAGCGAAGCGTGGATATCCTGCAGACGGTCGAATTGTTCGGGAGACGTCTCCCGGTTGCTATTCATCCCGTCAGCACGGTTCAGCAGGCGTTCCTGCTCAACAGCGTCCAGTGCCTCAAACTTGTCGCGAACCTCCGCCTCTGCAGCTGCCTGAACTCGATGCTGCCACGCTCCGAATGCGTAAACGACCGCCACACCCAGCAGTAGCGCAACCAGCGGGATGCACCGATCTTTCATTGCCTGGCTCATTCGACACCACCTTTCTGCACGGCGGCCTTCGTCGCACTTGGGTCTTCGGGAAGCTTGAGCTCCCTCAGACTGTCCACGTCCGGAATGATCGAATACAGGTCCGTATTCTGCAGCAGTTCAAAATTTTCCAGCACGGCTCGATTAATTGCTGCGTCGCCACGTTGCTCGCGCCTGTCCCACGCGGCATGACTGAGAAAAAGCCCCGCAGCACCGCCAATTAGCCCGGCAACAAAGCAGGGCACAATGCGATACCGAGCCATGGCCTGCTTAAATTTCCGAAAGTTGGCGTCAGGGCGAGCTGATTCGGCAGACACGCTCTCAGCAGAAATACTGGCCAATGTCGCCTGGGTAAATTGCTTGCTGGCAGAAACGTCGTCAAGAGCATCCAGCATCGACCATGTCCGCGACAGGATGTCGGCGTGGCTGCGCATGTCCGGATCGTTAATGAGACTCTGCTCGACCGCATTCATCTGCGTGTCGTCGAGTTCGCCATCGAGATAGCTGACGAGCTGCGTTTGCCGTTCGTCCAGAATCTCTTCGTCTTCGATGTGAGGATTTTCGACCATCGTCAAACGTACTTTTCCAGGGCCTCTTTCAGTCGTCCTCGCGCTCGTGCGAGCAGGGATTTCACCGCCACGACGTTCAGATCCATGATGTCGCCGATTTCCTGATAACTCATGCCCTCAAACTTGTGCAGCAGCACGGCCATCTTCTGGCGCTCGTTCAAAGAATCCAAAGCTTCACGGACAACATCCTGGGCTTCACGGGAATCAATCTGTCTGGTCGGCATAAGTGCCGATTTTTCTGCCAAAATCTCTTCTTCCGCCCGAACTTCGTGCTCAGAGCCGTTCGATCCTGAAAGCGGGACCTCTCGTCGCCGTGCCAAACCTCGCTTCTGGTTGCTGGCGTAGTTGTGAGCGATTCGAAACAGCCAAGTCGAAAAGCGAGCCGTCGCGGTGTACCGTTCTCGCGATTTGTAGACTCGCAAAAACACTTCCTGAGCCATGTCTTCGGCCAGCGTTCGGTCACGAACAAGGTGAAAGAAAAAGCCCAGCAGACGGTCCTGATACCGCTTCACCAGTTCTGCAAACGCCTCATCTTCTCCCGCAACCACGCGCAGCATTAGCTGTACATCGGGGTCAGCGAGGTACTGATTCGGAAGGGATTGCGAAACCAAAACCAGCTCCCGGCCCGCAATTCGCGGACCAAGCCATGGGATAAAAAGCCATCCTGCAGCAGCACAATGGTTCAGAAACGATCAACCGGCGGGGTTTCTACTCTACGGCGAAAAGCCGTGAATTGACAGAGACCGTTAGCCAGGTTCCATCGAAGTACGTCGATTTTCCCCGCAGCCAAGCATACCGGCCGTGCCCCGTTGAGTGTTTGCTTGACCGTCACTGCCACACAGCGATACTACCAATTCGCCAAAGCGTGGTTGAAATTGTGGCGCCAACCCAGGTTGTGGGAAATTTGTGCCAGCCGCCCAACCGCGAATTGTGTCCGCCATCGCGTTTTCTCAATCCCACGGAAGCAAACATTGCGAATTCGCCGTCTGGACCTGCTGAGCTTCGGGCCGTTTTCGGGGCAGTCTTTGACCTTCGACGACGGAGATTTCGGGCTGCATCTTGTGTACGGCCCCAACGAAGCGGGAAAGAGTTCATCGCTGCGAGCGCTGCAACAATTGCTATTCGGGATCGCTCCTCCCACAAAGTGCCGCGACGATTTCGTGCATAGCCACAACGATTTGCGAATCGGCGGCTTGTTTGAAGACCGCGATGGCCGAATGCTGGAAGTGATTCGGCGGAAGGGTGGGCAAAATTCACTGCGGGCAGCAGACGACAAGACTGTCGCCGACCCCGAGCAGCTCAACGAAATGCTGCACCACATGGATGCTCGCCGCTTTCGCACGCAGTTTGGAATCGATTACCAGCAGCTCGTGGCCGGCGGGCGCGACATTGCAACGGGGAAAGGCGATCTGGGCGCTTCGCTGTTTGCCGCCGGCTCCGGCACGGCCGACCTACAGAAAGTCCTGAAAACCCTGGAAGAAGACGGCGAACGTCTTTTTAAGGCAACCGGCAGAATCCCGGCAATCAACAAGGGCCTGGCCGATTTGCGAGCGGCTCGCAAACGCGTGAAAGAAGCGCAACTGGCGGGCAGCGACTGGCAGCGGCACGATCAGGAACTGAAGCAATTTCACGAAAAAAAGGCTGTCGTTGATGCAGATATGGCCCGCCTCCAGGCCCAACTAAACCGCCTGCAACGGTTTGCCGATGCGTTGCCCGTCATTGCAGAATTGAAACCGCTGCGAAAAAAGCTTCAGAACCTGACCACCGTTCCAAGACTGCGGCGTGAATTCGGCGATGAGCGACGTGAAGCGGCCGCCGATCTTCGTAACGCTCAGTCCACGCAAACGAGACTCCAGCAGGAAATCCAGGCGTTAGAACAGTCACTGTTGGAAGTTAATGCGCCTTCAACGCTGTTGCAGCACAGTTCCGCCATTGAAGAGCTGTATGCCGAACTTGGCCGATATCGCGGATTGCAAAAGGAATGCCCCGATCTGCTAATTCGCCGCCAGCAATACGAACAGCAGGCTCTTCGCCGACTGCAGGAGCTCGGAAAACCGGCCGACCTGAAATGCGCCGAGGAACTTCGGATCGGGCCGGCCGAACGTCAACGGATTCGGGAACTTGGCGAACAACGTTCGGGAATCTTCCAGGCGGTCAGCGAGGCAACAAACCTTCTGGCAGATCGATCTCAAAAACTGAATGACGTCACTGCCGAACTTGCGTCGCTGCAGGAACCTAAGGACGTGGCACCACTACAGCGAGCCATTCAACGCATTAACCGCCAGGGCGACCTGGACCAGCAACTCAGTGACGCACAACAACTGGCCGACAACACCCAATCGCAGATCGAACGCGACCTGAAAAAACTCCCGCTCTGGGCGGGCTCACCCGAACAATTGGAGGTTCTGCCGCTGCCGTCAACCGAGTCGATCAATCGGTGCGAGCGGCAAATTGAGGAACTGGCGGACCGGGAAAGGGACGCTCAAAAAGAACGCCGCCGGCTTCAGCGTGAACTCAATCGCATCACGGGCAAGCTTGAGGACATCCGGCTCCAACAGGATGTCCCCACAGAAGCAGAATTGACAGAAGCTCGACAGCTTCGTGACGCCGGTTGGAAACTCTTGCGGCAGCACCTTGATGGAGACGGTGACGATTCGGCCGTTTCTGAATTCATTGCTAAATTTGATGGCACCGCCGAATTGACGACAGCCTTTGAAAAGGCCGCCAGCCAGGCAGATGACATCGTCGACCGGTTGCGTCGAGAGGCCGATCTCGTTGCCCAAAAGGCCCAACTTCTTGCCGATATGCATCTCACTGAACGCGATCTCGCCGCCAGCGGGCAAGACCTTGACGAACTTCGCAAGTCACACTCCGACGTCGCGAATAGCTGGACACAGCTTTGGCAAGCGTCCAGCATTCAGCCGCTGCCGCCCCCCGACATGAAAGCGTGGCTGGAACAGCAGGCCGCGCTAGTGGAATCACTGGAAGACCTGCGGCAGCAGCAAGCAGCTGTGACTGCGCTAAACGCGGAACTGGAAAATTGCCGGTCAATCCTGTGCCCATTTCTGTCACCAGAGGCGGGCGTTTTGTCCGACAAACCGCTGAGCAACCTGATCGACTTATGCCAGCAACAGATCGACCAGCACGGCAAAGCCGCTCAACAACACACAACACTGCTGCAGCGATTGAAAACGCTTGAAGCCGAGACAGCAACGGCTGAACGCCAGCTGGAAACCGCCAAGGCAGAACAGCAAACATGGCTGACGCGATGGGCGGACGCTGTCGCCGTTCTGGGCCGCGAAGGTGACCTCACCCCGGCCGAAGCCGGCGCGCTGCTGGACGCGGTCGACGAGTTGTTCGACGACATTCGCAACGAACGAAAAATTGCCGAACAGGCTGAAGCGAAACAGGCCGAGGCCGCCGAATACGACCAATCAGTGCGACATGTGACTGAGCTGGTAGCTGTAGAAATCGGGGACATGCCGATTGCCCAAGCGGTTGCTGACCTCAACGACCGCCTCACCGGCGCTCGCACCCAACAAGCGACGCTAACGGGGCGGCAAGAACAGATAGAAAACCTGACACGACAGCTGACCGACGTCGAGCAGAATATCCTGAATCAGTCGGCGTTACTGGACGAACTGTGTCGAGAAGCCGGCGCCGACAAGATCGAAGACTTACCCATTATCGAACAGCAGTCTGACGAGCGGCAACGGCTGGAAGAATTGCTGGCGAACCGAGAATCCGAAGTCCGGCGGCTAGCTCGCGGAACAGACCTCGAAACGTTCATCGCTCAGGCGGAAGCCGAAGATGCCGATCAACTGGAACCGCAGATCGCGCAACTAAACGCTCAGCTACGGGAACTGAAACCGGACGGCGACAGGCTGTCGGAGTCGATCGGTAGCCTCCGCAGAAAGCTGGACGAAATGGACGGCAGCGCGGCGGCTTCCCATGCAGCCGATGAAGCTGAAAGCATCCTCGCTAAGCTGCGCAGCGACGCAGAACAGTTTGTGCGAGTGAAGCTGGGCGCAGGCATCCTGAAAAGATCCATCGAACGTTATCGCGAGCGAAATCAAGGCCCGGTGCTCGAACGCGCCAGCCAATTGTTTGCACAATTAACGCTGGGCGCATTCGACGCACTGCAGGCGGACTACGACGACAACCACAATCCCATTTTGGTTGGCGTGCGCCCGGAATCACGGCGACTCGTCCCCGTCGAAGGCATGAGCGAAGGAACGTGCGATCAGCTGTACCTTGCGTTACGGATCGCGAGCCTGGAAGCTCACTTCGCCCAATCGGATCCAGTGCCCTTTATCGTGGACGACATTCTCATTCAGTTCGACGACGCTCGCTCTGTGGCAGCTTTAGAAGTCCTGACCGAACTTTCTCGCCAGACGCAGGTGATCATGTTCACCCACCATCGCCATATCGTGGATTTGGCGAATACACACCTTGCCGAAACCGGAGCACTATTCACGCAGTCGCTGGCGGACGCGCAAGTCGTAAAGCCAGAAGTGTAACTGCCGAATTCCGCCAGTGTTCTCAGGATGACAGATACCACAGGATGGCGTACAAAATCGCCAGCCCCGTGATTGTCTTCACAAACATCATGGTGGCACTCTGGAAAATCCGTGCGGGCATTTCGTAGCGAGTCGTGCAGTACACGAGGCTTATGACTGCCGTTAGCGGAACTGAATAAAAGAGCGAAGGCATGAACAAGCACCATTCAATATAGGCGGGCGGATGTACCTGACGTGAGCAACAGGGTTGGACCAGCTTTCAAACGCGGCCACCACAGGCAGCGCTAGCTGTCTTTATCGGACTTGGTTTTCGCAGTGTCACTGTCATCATCTTCGTCTTCGTCGGGCTCTTCATCGCCGTAACCATACGCTGGCCCGTCGTACGCGTCCCAAATGGCCATCAGATTCAGCAAACCGGCAATCCACGTAAATACGCAGGCGATATCAAAGTGCTGGCTAAGCTTTCCATGCAACCGGTCCAACTCAGCATTGTCGCGCGGAGCCTGGTACCAGTTGTGGAATGGCCGAGCCACGCTTCCCAGCAATTCTGTCGGGCCGCCTTCCTGTGCATCACCGTCACCGTTGAAGAAACCGGTTACATGCGCCTCACGCCGCGGCGAACCAAACACTCGTCTGCCGAGGACGACATCTCCATCGATGGGGCCGCCGACCGTCCGCCCGTCAAGAGTCTCCCCTTGAAACTCACCTGAAACGCCTCGGCCACCATCGGAAGGCCCCAATTCGAGTGTGCCCGTCACAGGTATGAAGTGACCGCCGTGCCGCATGGTTCCGGAAAAATCACTCCGGAACTCGGATTCGACTCCCTGCTCAACACCGTTGTTCGACGAAAACCGAGACTGCTGGAGCAAAGCTGGCAACGCTGGCAAACCAACAAGCACCTGCGCTGCGTAGCCGTACGAATAGTGTGAATTAATTTGACTCTCCGCAGTCTGCATCTGCAGCGATGCGTGATTCTGAGTCGAATACACAACCTGACTGTAAACAGGCTGCCAATCGCCAAGCACCATTCCAGCGAAGAACAGCGACAGAATGCAGGTGAAATACACACCCGCCTTTAGCCGACGCCCTTGATAAAAATGGCCAGCACCTGGCACCAAGAAAGCCAGCAATGCGGCCAGCTCACGCGTTCGAAAATTGATCCGCGGATCTCTCATAGTAACTTCAGTTCAGCAGCGGCATGGACCGGAAGGAGGGAACAAACGCCTCGACCAACAAATCATAATTGCCTTCCGCTATACGGTGCCAGTCTGATGCTCGGGCCACAAACGGTTTGCAAAAATGCGGAAGCGTCGAAAAGTGCACAAATCTGGAAGTCGCCGCTCAACTTGCCCATAGAAACGCCCGATACCCTTGAGACTCAACAGGAACGACGAGGAAACATGAACCTCAATCACTGTGTGAGTGTCACCTATTCGCCGTCCAGCCAATACGCTCAGGCGAATTCCGTGAGATTATGCGTGCAGGGCTGGACATACGAGGAATCCGTTGGCAAAATGCCCGGCTCGCAAAAAGTCGGGTGTGTAGCTCAGCTGGTTAGAGTGCGGCTCTGATAAAGCCGAGGTCGGAGGTTCGAGTCCTCCCACACCCAATGCGATTTGAAATTTGAACATTCAAATTTCAAACGGCACGTTTTGATACCTGCACAACAACAGGTATCAAAACAACCAAAGCGGGGACGTAGCTCAATTGGGAGAGCGCCGCCCTTGCAAGGCGGAGGTTGTCGGTTCGAGCCCGATCGTCTCCACTGGGAAATCTTCAAAAAAAGAAGAGCAACACTGTTGACCGGCGAACCAGTCGACGATACAGTTCCCCGCTCGCGAAAACGAGGCGACTCGGAACGCGAGACAAGATCTTTGACAATTTGAAAAAGTCTAAGTGGCATCTAAATTGCGTTTTCTCGCGATGGCAATGTGGCCAAACTCTGTGAGTTCTTTGAGTTAGGTCAGTGCGAACCCTTCGGGGGTATCGGACAGCATTAGTCGTTGCAGCGTAAATATCGTTACCATGTTTGAATCAGAGGAACGGCCAACTGGCCGTGAATCTTTGTGGTCAAGCATGTAAGGGCGTATGGGGGATGTCTAGGCGTCAAAAGGCGATGAAGGGCGTGGAAGGCTGCGAAATGCCTGGGGGAGTTGTCAAACGAGCGTTGATCCCAGGATCCCTGAATTACTGCATGTTGAATACATAGGCATGCAGGGCGAACCCGGAGAACTGAAACATCTAAGTACCCGGAGGAAAAGAAAGCAACAGCGATTCCCTAAGTAGCGGCGAGCGAAATGGGAACAGCCCGCTGATCGCGAAAGCCAGAAAAATCCGATGGAATGCGGAACCATAGAGGGTGAGAGTCCCGTATTTGAAAGCGAAGATGATCAGCTATATGAGTAGGGCCGGCCACGTGAAATCCGGTCTGAACATGGGAGGACCATCTCCCAAGGCTAAATACTCTTTGACGACCGATAGTGAAAAGTAGCGCGAGCGAAAGATGAAAAGTACCCCTTCTAGGGGAGTTAAAAGTA